>NZ_BLPG01000001.1:8245000-9615304 GCF_011764445.1 Phytohabitans rumicis | reverse complement strand
CAGGGTCCCGATCCGTGAGGCACTGAGCCGGCTCGAGAGCGAGGGGTTCCTGACCATCGTGCCGTTCCGCGGCGCGTCGGTCTCGGAGAACTCCGAGGCCGACGTGTTCGAGCACATGCAGATCCGGCGGGGCCTGGAGGTCCTCGCCGCGCAGCTCGCCGCGCGGAACCGCGGGGGTGAGGTGCGCGAGGATCTGAAGGCGATCGTCCAACGCGGGTTCGAGGCCGCGCAGGACAACCAGCTTGAGGAACTGCCCGACATCAGCATCGAGTTCCACCGGCTCGTCTACGCGGCCTCCGGCAACGAGCGCCTGCGCCAGATGCTCGAGACGCTGCTCAAACGCATCTCCTGGGGTTTCCGGCTCGACCTCAAGTACCAGGTGAGCACCGCATGGTCCGATCATGCGACGATCGCGGCCGCGATCCTGGAGGGTTCTCCGGTCCAGGCCGGGCACCTGATGAACGAGCACGTCGCCAAGGACGAGGAGCGCTACCGGCAGCTTTCGGCGAAGGCGCACAGCTCCGATCGGGCGGACGTCTCGATGTCCTACAACGGCTAGGACGGCAGCAGGGCTCTCGCACCCCTCCTAGCCCGAGGCACTGTTCCGCCGTGTGGTCGGGAGCGCGACCAGGACCACCGTGAACGCCATGGCCAGGGCAGGGAAGCCCGATGCCCACCATCGGCCGAACGTCAGATCCGCGACGCCGCGGGAGATCATCGCTCCCCATTCCGGTGTCGGAGAGGGCACGCCAACCCCGAGAAAGCCCAGGCCAGCGGTCATCATGATGGCCGAACCGAAGGTGATCGAGAACGTCTCCACGACCGGCCAGGTCGAGTTCGGGAAGACGTGCCGCACCATCACCCGGAACTCCCTGAGGCCCGCCTGGCGAGCGGCGTCCAGGTAGGCATCGCGGCGCACCTTGAGCACCTCGGTCCGGGTGAGCCTGGTCAGGTTGGGTGTCAGCGATGCGGCGATGACCACGGTGAGCGTCGTGACGCTTGGGCCGGTGATCGCGACGACGGCCAACGCGACCAGCATCGGAGGCAGGGCGCTGGACAGTTCGATCGTCCGTGCCATCGCCCGGGCTCCGCGCCCGATCAGGCCCCCGCGCTCCTCCCCCATCCCGATCAGGACCCCGGTGACTGCCCCGGCGATCGAGGCCAGCAACGCCACGGAGAGCCCGATCGCGAGATTGAGACGGGTCGCCGAAACGGTCCGTGAGAAAACGTCGAGTCCTACCGAGTCCGTCCCCATCAGGTGAGTGGCGCCCGGGGTATCGAAGGCTTCGCTACGACCTTCTCTGGATCGAACGGCACCAGTAGCGGGCCGATGATCGCGAACAGGGCGACCGCTGCCAAGGGAACCCAAGGCCACCAGCGGGCCCACCACAGCCTCAGCTCTGCCCGGCTACGCGACCGCCAGGCTGGCAGTTGCACCGGCACCGCAGTAGTCATCGCTCCGCTCCAGTCGATCCGGGACGCCGGCGCGGGTCGAGGAGCATGTTCGTCAGGTCGACCAGCACGAACAGCACCAGCGTCAACGCGCCGACGACGATGAGGAAACCGCGAATCGCGGTCGCGTCGGCCAAGGTCACCGCCGACACGAGGTACTTGCCGAGCCCTCCGAAGCCGAACAACTGCTCCAGTACGATCGCCCCGCCGAGGAGGGTGCCGAGCATGGTCCCGAGCATCGAGACCATGGCCGGCAGCGAGCGCCGCAGGATGCTCAGCCACACATCCCGCCGGCGCACACCGCAGGAGATCCGGAAGATCGTCGGTGGTGCCTGCGCGGCCTGGTGCATGGCGTGGGAAAGCAATCGCATCAGGACCGGTGACTGGTAGAGCGCCAAGGCCAGGACCGGAAGCACGAGATGCCCCGCCATGGACGTCGCGACCGCGACGTTGCCGTCCAGTACCGCGTCCAGAAGCGGGAAACCGGTGATGCGGTTCGGTTCCTCAAGCAGCGGGTCGAAACGCCCGATCGGCGCTGGCGCGATGTGCAGGACCGTGTAGAAGACGACGATGAGCAGGATGCCGACGACGAAGTCCGGAAGCGCACCAGCGAGATCCATGTACCGCCGAAGCACCCGGGAGGTGAACCCGTGCGGGCGGGCCAGCAGGACGAAGCTCCCGGCCAGCGCGATGAGCACCGTGACGGTGAGGCCGATGACCGCCAGTTCGATCGTGGCTGGGAGCACCGTGATGATCTCGCCCAGCACGGGCTTGCCGGAGGCCATGGACGTGCCCAGGTCGAGATGGAGGACATCGCTCATGAAGCGCGCGAACTGCTCCCAGATCGAGTCGGTCAGCCCGAACCTCGCCCGGGCCTGCTCCAACTGCTCTCCGGTCAGGCGCCCGTTGGTCATCGACAGGACGGGGTCGCCAGGAAGGGCGAAGACCAGGAAGAACACGGCCGCCGCGAAGAGGATGGTGTGCACCGGGAGCCAGAGCAGCCGGGTGAACCACCACCGATGTCGGTCGAGTGCGCGGCGTGCCCTGTCGCGCCTGATCACGACGCCGCCTTGAGCAGGCCCGCTGTGTAGGGGTCGGCGGGAGCACGGAGCACCTCGGCGACCGGCCCACGCTCGAGCACGGCACCGCGGTGCATGACCATCAGTTCGTCGGAGATGAACGCGGTGGCCGGGATGCCGTGCGAGACGAACAGCAGGCCGGCATCGTTGGACGCGCAGTAGTCGACCAGCAGGTTCAGGATCGAACCCTGAACCGAGACGTCCAGGGCGGAGACGACCTCGTCGCAGATCAGCAACGATGGTTGCACGACGAGTGCGCGTGCGATCGCGAAGCGTTGGCGCTGCCCTCCGGACACGTCGTACGGCCGACCGCGCGCGGCGGCGATGTCGAGTCCGAGCATCGTCAAGACCGCCTCGGCCCGTTGCAGAGCGGCGCCGTGGTCCAGGTCGGTGAGCCAGCGCATCGGCTGTAGGAGGCTGTCCAGCAGCGAGCGCCTCGGGTCGAACGAGGAGGAGGTGTCCTGAGCGATGTACTGGACTTCCTTACGGAAGCCCCGCCACTCGCGCGGCGTCAGGGAGGCCAGGTTGCGGCCGTTCCAGAAGACAGCGCCGCTACTCGGTCGCTCCAGCCCCACCAGGAGCCGGCTCAACGTGCTCTTCCCGGAGCCGGACTCTCCGATGACGCCGACGCGTCCGTTGCTGTCGACCTCGCCGGTGAACGCCAGCAGGGCGGCGACCTTCGAGCGCCCGTGCCCGTATGCCTTGGCCAGTTCCTCGGCCTGCAAAAGGGTGTAGTTAGCCTTCCTCATCGCGGCCGCCTAGGCCGCCGCATGATGTGCGGGGTGCCAGCATCGGACCAGATGGTCGGCCCCGTCCGACTGGCAGACCGACGTGTCCGGCATGGTCTCGCACAGCGCGGTGCGCCGCGCACAGCGGAATCTGAACGGGCACCCGTCAGCCGCGATGTCCGGATGCGGGACAGGCGCCGGGCTGATCGTGGGAAGCCTCCAGGCTGCTGCGTGGGCGAGCGTGGGCACGCTTTTGAGCAGTGCGTCGGTGTAGGAGTGCCGCGGCTGCGCGGCGAGCTCCGTCGATCTGCCCTCCTCGACCACGCACCCGCCGTACATCACGAGCATCCGGTCGCAGAATTCGCGCGAGAGACTGATGTCGTGGGTGACGACGAGTAGGGCGGTGCCTGCCTCGCTGACGACGTCGCAGATCAGCCGCATCATCTCGCGCGCGAGCGAGGCGTCCAGCGCACTGGTCGGCTCGTCGGCGATGAGGACCCGTGGGCGGCTGGCCATGGCCAGGGCCAGCATCACGCGCTGGCGCATGCCCCGGAGAGCTCATACGGCCGCGCACGCAGCACGCGCTCGGCCTCGTCCAGGCCCACCCGTCGCAGCCAGGATCTGGCCTGCGCGTCCCGCTCGGCTCTCGCGAATCCCGCCGCTCGCAGCACCGCGCCGAACTGACTGCGGACCGTCGACACCGGATCGAGCGAGGTCATCGCGTCCTGGAACATCATTGCCACGCCGTCGCGGCGCCGAGGCAGGCCCCCGGAGGTGGTGCTGATCGTCTTGTCCACGCCGAGGACTGTGAACGTGTTGGCGGCGATGGCCACGCCGGGACCAGACAGGAACCCGGCCAGTGCCAGACAGACGGTCGACTTGCCCGAGCCGGATTCGCCGACGATGGCGACTCGCTCGCCCGCTGCCAGGCGCAGGTCGAACTGCCGCACCGCTGGTACGCGTTCACCTTCGTGGTTTCGCGACGGGTAGCTGACCCGGAGGCCGGCGACCTCCAGCAGCGGCTCGCTGCCCCCGCTCTGCGGGATCGCCGGCTTGGTCGCCACCATCTCGGACATGGTCACCTCCGATCTCTGGCTCGCTGGATCGCGCCCGCTGATCGGGGTGCTCGCGGCTTCAGGGAACCAGCGATCGGTTTCAGAACCGTGTCCGAACTGTGCGGAGTGTTTTTCGCGACTGTAGACAACAGAGCCGCCGACCTGGTCGACTTCTCTAGAAGTGACCGCTAAGAACCGATCCATCTATCCAGCTCCGTATACAATTACCGTGGGCTACCTGGGCGGGACGTTCTGGTTGTGGCGGAAGACGTTCTCCGGGTCGTAGACGCGTTTGATCAGGCGCAGGCGATCCCACGTCGATCCTGGATACGCGGCCCTGACGCGATCGGGGCCTTCGTCGCCCAGGGAGTTCACGTAGGCGGCGCGGTCGGTGGCCACGACCTCCGCCAGGTCGGCGGCCCACGGCTCGTGGTCGGCCGCTTCGTCTGGGGTCGCACCGGTTGCCGAGACCCAACCCGTCCATCCGCGGTTCCGGTGTGCGAACGCCGTTGCCCGGGCCGGCACCCGCGCCATCCGGCCGCCGAGTCGGCGCAGGTTGAACCGGGCGGTCCGGGCCACGGCTCCTGCCACACCCTCGACGATCGTGTCGATGGCGTCGTCGTCGATGGCGTCGGCCAGAAGCGCGCGGCCCACCTCGATCGGCCGATCTGCGCGATCGCCGCGTGCCAGAAGGTCGGGATAGCGCAGACACGCCACGGACTCGGCCATGATCGGGAGGTTGGCCCGGAAGGGCCGCAGCGCCGTGCCGGCCTCCGACTGCACCCCCGCGAAGCAGACGGTGACCTCGACGGCCGGTCGACCGTCGGCCCCGGTCGAACGCGCCGCGTCGAACATGACGAACACCTCCTCCGGCGCATCGAGGGCGGCGTCGATGAGGCGACGCAGGACCGAGCCGGTCAGCGGCAGCCGCAGTCGCACCTGGGTCAACGGGCCCATCGGGTGCAAGCGGTAGGTGAACCGCGTGACGACGCCGAAGTTCCCGCCGCCTCCACGCACCGCCCAGAAAAGGTCGGGTTCGGTCTCCTGATCGATCTCCCGGACGACGCCGTCGGCGGTCACGATCCGTGCCGCCAGCACATGGTCGACCGTCAAGCCGTTCAGCCTGCTGAGGTGGCCGATCCCGCCGCCGAGCGTGATCCCACCCAGCCCGACCCCGCCGGCCTCGCCGAACCCGGTCGCGAGGCCGAACGCGTCGACGGTTGCCGCGTACTGCCCCACCCGTAGCCCCGTGCCGGCGCTCGCCGTTCGCGTCGACGGGTCCACCGTGATGCGACGCAGAGCGGCAAGATCTAGAACCGCGCCGCCGTCGATGACGCTGGTGCGGGCCTGGCAGTGACCACCGCTGCGGACCGCCAGCGGCAACGCGTACTCCTGCGCCCACAGGACCACCCTGCCAACCTCGGCCTCGGTCCGTGGGCGCACGATGACCGCCGGTGACCGAGGCGGATATCCGTCGTGGTTGCGACGCACCTGGTCGTACTCGCGCGACCGCGGGTGATCAGCTCGCCGGTGACCAACGACGCCAAGTGCCGGACCGCGGTCGTCCGATGACGCGCGGACTGTGTGGGCGCCATGTTAGCGAAACAGTGCCTCTCCCGCCGGGATCGGGAAGCCGCCGTCGACGAAGGACTCAACCTCACCGGCGGCGAGTACCTGCTTCGTGGTCAGGAGCAGAGACGGCATCCGTGTCCCGCCGGCCTCGTCGACGATGGCGCGTAACCGGGCAGACGGCAACGCGTAGAGCACCCGCCGGATCCCGGCGGAGAAGATCGCCCCGGAGCACATCGGGCACGGCTCGCAGCTGGCGTACAGCGTGGACTTCTCAAGCTCCTCGCGGGTCATCCGCGGCGCGACCAGCCGGACGAGCTGGGTTTCGGCGTGCTCGGTCGGATCGCCCGTGGTGAGCACTGTGTTGTAGGCACTGCCCTGTTCGAGGCCGTCGGCGTCGAACAGGACGGCACCGAAGGCGAGGTTCCCGGTCGCCTTGGCATCGGCCGCGGCCTGGATGGCCCGGTCCAAGCCGCGGCGGTCGATGCCACTGAGTTCGGCTTCGCTGTACATGCTCGTCATTCCTTTCGGCAGGTGAAATCGGATCGGCCCGTGCGGTTGCCCCGGGGTCCGTCAGCCCGGGCAACCGCGTCCAGCGAGTTAGCCGGCGGTCAGGTTCCCGTAGTCGATGCCCATGTCACTTCGGGTCGCGAAGCCCTCGATCCCATCGCGCAGAGCATCCGCCGGGAAGAGGTTGGCGATGAAGACAATCGGCGCCTCCTTGCGCCACACCTGCTCGACGGCGTTCCACTTCTGCATGCCCTCCGGACCGAGCGAGTCGGGACGGCGAGCGCGGTGGCCATGGCGGCGTAGAAGTCCTTCGACTCCCATTGCGCGAGGTTGAAAGGCGACCCTTTGTCGGTCCAGAGCCGCAGCTGGTATGCCGGCGTCATGACGAACGCGGAGTCGCGGTCCAGGAATGCCTGGAACTTGCCGCTGTTGCGACCGGCGGAGAACTCGGGTGGCGCGATCTCACGGATCTTCACGTTGAAGCCCGCCTCCTCGGCGGACGACTGGATCTGGATGGCTGTGTCCACCGCGTCGGGGATCCCGCTGTTGACGGTGAGCTCCACCGCGACCGGCGTCTGCACACCGGCCTCGGCCAGGATCGACTTCGCCTTCGCCGGGTCGTACGGGATCGTCTCCAGACCGGTGCCGACGTAGTTGGGGCTGTCGGGCCGCAGGACCGAGCTCATCCGCGCGGCCTGTCCCAGGTAGACGTTCTCGATGATCTGGTCGTAGGGGATCGCATAGGCGAATGCCTGGCGTACGGCGATGTTGTCGAACGGGGCCTTCGTGGTGATCAGCGGCATCTTGATGTGCTGGTTGGTGGGCTGCTTGTAGGTCTGCACCGACCCGCCGGTCAGATCCGCGATCTGGGACGGGAGCAGGTCGAGCGCCACGTCGGCATCGCCGGCCTGGATCGCGGCTGCGCGGGTGCCGGCCTCCGGGACCACCTTGAAGGTCAGCTTCTTGATCTCGGGCTCCCCGAGCGGGTAGTTCGGGTTCGCCTCAAGCACGACCGACTCGCCCGGGGTGTACGAGACCATTTTGTACGCGCCGTAGCCCCAGCCACCTTCGGTCTTGGACCAGGTCACCGCGAACGGGTCGTCCGGGGTCGCCTTCGTCTTCAGGAACGTCGAGTCGAAGATCTGCGCGTCCAGGTTGGACAGCAGCGACAACACGGTGATGCCGTCGCCGGCGTGCTGCAAGGTCAGGCTCACGGTGTGCTCGTCGATCTTCTTCCACGCGTCCAGGCCCGATACGTAGGGGGCGAACACGAACTGGGTGGAACTGGTGTCCGCGCTGTAGTGCCGCTCGAAGGACCAGATCACGTCGTCGGCGGTGAACGGGTTGCCGGCCTGGCTCTTGACGCCCTCCCGCAGGTGGAACGTGTAGGTCAGGCCGTTCTCGCCGACGTCCCAGGACGTTGCGAGCACGCCCTCGAAGGCCGACCAGTCCTGCTTGAGCACGCCGGTCGTGGCGTCCTTGATGTACGGGTTGCGGACCAGCGTCGCCTGGGTGTTGATCACGACCGACGTCTGCGTCTTGCCGCTGTATCCGCCCGAGTCGGCGGCGAAGGTGGCCGGGTCGTCGGACGAGACGATCACCAACTGGTCGAGGGTGTCGCTTTTGGGCTCGGAACCGCCACCACACGCGGCGGTCGCCAGGGCGATCGTGACGAGCAGCGCGGCCGGCGCCAGGCGCCGTCCGCGGATCGCGCTCGGCCCGGCGCCGCCCCTCCTGATTCCTCTGTATCGATGCATTGAACTGACTCCTTCGTAAAGCACTGCCTACATGTTTTGTATACAACTTGGCGGATGTTACGGAGCCCGGCTACGCAGGTGAACTGTCTATTGCCCGGCTCGGGACTCCGGCAGCGGACCGGCCGCGGGCCCTCGCAGGGTCATCGGAGAACAACGCGCGAGGTGCCGGCGAGCACGCGAATTGTCGACAATGGCCAGCCGTATGGGTGGGCACCTACGAGACGGAGACCAGGTTGGTCGAGAGCAAGCCGACCCGCACCGCAGTCGCGCGGCGGCGACGCCCGCGTGCTCGCCGTCCCCTCGATCAGAAGTCGAGAAGGTTTTCCCGGAATGTGGTGTGGTTGTAGCCGTCGCGGATGAGTCCGCGGCGGCGCAGGGCGGGGGCGAGTCCGTCGGCGATCTCGGCGATATGCCGGCGGGTGACGGAGGGCGAGAGCAGGAAGCCGTCCCCGCCGACCTCTGCCATCACCTCGCCCATCATCGCCGCGACCGTGTCCGGAGACCCACAAAAGTCCAGCGCCCCATGGGTCCGATACCCTCCGGTCACCGCTTCCCGCAGCGTCCTGCCGTGAGAGCGTTCGATGAAGGCGCGTAGGGTGCTGGTCTCGCCGTTGCCGACGATGTCGGCGACCGGGGCGTCCAGATCGGCCTGGGAGAAGTCGTACTCACCACCAGTGGAATACGTCAGCCCCCACAACTGGTCCTCGATCGCCTCCGGCGTGCTCGCCGCCGCGTGCATGTCCTTCTGCCGCTCCCGCGCGATCGCATCGCTGTCGCCCAGGATCGGATCGATCAGAAACATCACCTTGCACTCGCTCGGCTTACGCCCGTACTTCTCCATCCGGCGATGGATGTCCGCACGGAACGCCTTCATCCACTCGATGCTGGTGCTGTGCGCCAGCATCGTCTCGGCGTAACGCGCAGCCAGCTCACGCCCCGGATCGGAGTTGCCGGCCTGCACGATCACCGGCTTGCCCTGCGGACCCGGGATCGTGCTCAACGGGCCACGCGTCCTGTAGTACTCGCCCTCGAAGTTCGGGACGTGCACCTTCGTGTGATCCGCGTAGACCTCCACCAACTCGTCGGTGTTGACCGCGTCCGGCTCCCACGACTCCCACAACGCGTTCGCCGCGTCCATCCACTCGTGCGCCATCCGGTAACGCTCCGCGTGCCGGTAGTGCTGATCCAGCCCGAAGTTCTGCGCCGACCGATGACTCACCGACGTCACCACGTTCAACCCCACCCGACCCCCGGTCAGATGATCCAACGTCGTCATCGTCCGCGCCGCGTGATACGGGTGATAGAACGACGTCGACAACGTCACCGCCACCCCGATGTGCTTCGTCCGCTGCGTCATCAACGGAATCAACGGCACCGGATCATTCTTCGGACCCATGTGCCCATGAGCCAACGTCGGCTCCAACGACCCCCGGTAGGTGTCCTCCAACATCAACGTGTCCTCAACCAAGATGTAGTCGAAGCCACCACGCTCCAACGACGCAGCCAAGTCGACATACATGTCCGGCTTCGTCCAATCCCACCGGTTCGAGCCCGCCCACGGAGAACCGGACCACGAGTCCCGACTCCAACGCTGTACGGCGTAGCCCTCGCCGAGGAACCAACCCAGGTGAAACATGCTCACCCACCCTTTCTGCGCGCCCGGCATCCATCGGCCCTGGCGACGCATTGAGTTGTGTTCGTACGAGTTGGCTCCGCCTTCCCAGCGCGCCGATCCCCTCCTGCGGGTCGTTCAGGTGGTGGTCAGAAGCTCTAGAAGTCGAGAAGGTTCTCTCGGAATGTGGTGTGGTTGTAGCCGTCGCGGATGAGTCCGCGGCGGCGCAGGGCGGGGCGAGTCCGTCGGCGATCTCGGCGATATGCCGGCGGGTGACGGAGGGCGAGAGCAGGAAGCCGTCCCCGCCGACCTCTGCCATCACCTCGCCCATCATCGCCGCGACCGTGTCCGGAGACCCACAAAAGTCCAGCGCGCCGTGCATGCGGTAGGACGTGAGCGCTTCACGCAGGGTCTTTCCCTCGGCCCTTTGGATGAAGGCGCGTAGGGTGCTGGTCTCGCCGTTGCCGACGATGTCGGCGACCGGGGCGTCCAGATCGGCCTGGGAGAAGTCGTACTCACCACCAGTGGAATACGTCAGCCCCCACAACTGGTCCTCGATCGCCTCCGGCGTGCTCGCCGCCGCGTGCATGTCCTTCTGCCGCTCCCGCGCGATCGCATCGCTGTCGCCCAGGATCGGATCGATCAGAAACATCACCTTGCACTCGCTCGGCTTACGCCCGTACTTCTCCATCCGGCGATGGATGTCCGCACGGAACGCCTTCATCCACTCGATGCTGGTGCTGTGCGCCAGCATCGTCTCGGCGTAACGCGCAGCCAGCTCACGCCCCGGATCGGAGTTGCCGGCCTGCACGATCACCGGCTTGCCCTGCGGACCCGGGATCGTGCTCAACGGGCCACGCGTCCTGTAGTACTCGCCCTCGAAGTTCGGGACGTGCACCTTCGTGTGATCCGCGTAGACCTCCACCAACTCGTCGGTGTTGACCGCGTCCGGCTCCCACGACTCCCACAACGCGTTCGCCGCGTCCATCCACTCGTGCGCCATCCGGTAACGCTCCGCGTGCCGGTAGTGCTGATCCAGCCCGAAGTTCTGCGCCGACCGATGACTCACCGACGTCACCACGTTCAACCCCACCCGACCCCCGGTCAGATGATCCAACGTCGTCATCGTCCGCGCCGCGTGATACGGGTGATAGAACGACGTCGACAACGTCACCGCCACCCCGATGTGCTTCGTCCGCTGCGTCATCAACGGAATCAACGGCACCGGATCATTCTTCGGACCCATGTGCCCATGAGCCAACGTCGGCTCCAACGACCCCCGGTAGGTGTCCTCCAACATCAACGTGTCCTCAACCAAGATGTAGTCGAAGCCACCACGCTCCAACGACGCAGCCAAGTCGACATACATGTCCGGCTTCGTCCAATCCCACCGGTTCGAGCCCGCCCACGGAGAACCGGACCACGAGTCCCGACTCCACCACTGCAGGCTGTAGCCGGATCCCAGGAACCACCCAAGATGAAACATGCCGCTGTCTCCTTCTGCGTTCACTCCCCGGGAAGAGCGTTGAACCTTGTATACAAGGCACTGGTTTCGGTCGCGTAACGCCAGGATTGCCGGATCATCGTGTTCTCTGCCGTCCTGCGTGGTGATCCGCGTGATGCCTGGCCGCACGGGGAGCATCCGTCCCTTGTGACGACAACCTCCCCCGGAGTCGGCCTTCGCCTCCCCCCGACGTGTATACAATCAGAGGCATAGGCGACCACGGGAGGTGTCAGGCCCGATGAGCGAACGACGTGATCGACTCGCGGACGCACAGGCCGAGCGCGCTCGCCAGTTCGCGTTGCGGCGCCCGAAGCCGGCGCTGCACAACAACTCCGTGGACCGGTCCTACGAGCTGCTGCTGTCGGCGTTCTTCTCCTCGATGCCCGTCGGAACCCAGTTGGACGAGGGTGACCTGGCTCGACGGCTCTCCGCCAGCAGGACGACGGTGCGCAAGGTGCTGACGCTGATGGCGGAGCAGGGTCTGCTGGAGCGCAAGCGCAGGGTCGGGACGGTGGTACATCGCCCGGAGGTCCTCCTCGACCCCGACCTGCGCGCGCTCCGGGTGGGCGCGGCACGGGGCGGCGCGACCCTGGGTGAGCCGACGATCAGGACCTTGCAGTCACCACCGCTGATCGGGCATCCTCTGCGGTGCTCCTCCGAGGACCGCACGGTCCTGATCGAGGCCGACCTCCGGGTTCAGGATCGTCGGATCGGGAGCCTCGCCGCCTACGTGACCGTCGGATGCCAGGGCTCCCCCACGCTCCCGCAGAACTCCTCTGAACAGCTGTTCGGCGACATCCTCAGGTCCGTCGCCGTCGCTTCCACCGATCTTCGGGTCCGGATCGCGAGCGTGCCTGCCGGCGCCGAGCGGACAGCGGGGCGGGGCCCACTCTTTGGATCGAGAACTACCTGGTCTCCGACGACGGACAGGTCGTCGCGTTCGTGATCGTCCGCTGCGACGGATCCCAGGTGCTGGTGCCCCCGTCGCGGCGGGTGCTGTCGCGTGTCTGTCCGGGCAATGACCGCCGAACGCACGTGGGTGGCGCCGATCGACGGGACGCCTCGCAACGAGCTGACCATCCGCCGAGCGCGGGTGCCCGGAACAGACGGGCTTCGCGAACTGCACATCGAAGCCGGGCGCGTACGCCGCGACGCACCGCAGTCGAACACAGACCGGGAAGCCGAACCCGGTCTGGATGCTGGCGGTAACCTCCTGCTCCCCGGATTCGTCGACGCGCACGTGCATCTGGACAAGGCATACCTGCTCACCGAGGCCGAGCGCGAACACGGCATACCGGAGGCCACTCTCGCCGGTGCCATCGGGGCGGTCGAACGCCTCGGACGACGCCCGCTCGCGGAGGTCCACGCTCGCGCCACCCGGGCGGTGCGGACGATGGTCGCGTACGGGACGGTCGCCGCCCGGACCCATGTCGAGATTTCCGCGAGCACGAACCCAGGGATCGTCGAAGTCCACCTCGAGTTGCAGCGCGAGCACCACCAGGCATGTCAGCTCCAGCTCTGTGCCTTTCCGCAGCTCGGGCTGGCCGATCCAGAGATTCGCGCCCGGATGCGGGCCGCCCTGGACGACGGCGTGGAGGTGGTCGGCGGCTGCCCGTACGTCGACGCCGCCCCGGCCGCTCACCTGGACTTCGTGTTCAGCCTCGCCGAACTCTACGGCCGCCCGGTCGACCTGCACCTGGATTTCAGCGACGATCCGGCGCAGTCCCAGATCGACCTCGTCGTCGAGCGCACCCGCACGCACGCGCTGCAGGGCAGGGTACTGCTGGGCCACGTGACGACACTGGCGACGATGGACGAGTACAGCCGCCGCAAGCGGCTCGACGCACTCGCCGAGGCGGGCATCGGCATCGCCGCCGCGCCGGCGACCGACCTGTATCTCGGCGGACAGGGCGAGCCGGGGTTCAGGTCATTGGCCCCGGTCTTCGAGGCGATCAGCGCGGGAGTCGCCGTCGCCGTGGTCAGCAACAACATCGCCAACCCGTTCGCGCCGTTCGGGAATGCGAGCCTGCTCCAGGCCGCGGCCCTGGCCGGCGTCACCCACCGCGCATCGGGACCGGCACAGCGTCGCTATCTTCTCGAGGCGATCAGCACGGTGCCGGCCAGCTTGATGGGCCTGCCACCTCATGGCCCTGCGGTGGGACAGGTAGCCGATCTCGCCCTCGTCGCGGCCGAGGAACCGGACGTCGCGGTCACCCAGACGGTCCCCGTCCTGACGACCGTACGCGCCGGATCGGTCGTCGCCCGGTGACGCCGCCGCGCGCTGGCCTTGCCTGTCTCAGGGCGGCGACCGACCTCGACATCTCCCCGGCCGTCGACGTGGTGAAAGGCGTCCGCGGCCGCATCCGGAAGGCGGACTACACCCGATGAGCATCCCCGCCGGTCTGAATGACGCTTTCCAAGCCTACGAACGCGCGCTGATGCAGAACGACCTCGAGACGATGTCACGGCTCTTCGCGGACGAAGGGACGACGCTGCGCGGCGACGGTGGCGGCCTTCTGATCGGCCACGAGCAGATCGACGCGTTCCGTCGTGGCCGAAGCGGAGCCCTCCCCCGCGAGCTCGTCGATGTCCAGATCCAGGTAATCGACGACAACACTGCCCTGATCGTCGCAGTGACCGCAGCGCGACGCGGTGGACACGGGCTCCAGACCCAGCTGTGGCGACGGACAACCGCCGGCTGGCAGGTCACCGCGGCGCATGTCAGCGCACCGCCCACGACCTTCGACCCGGCGGTCTGGCGCATCGTGGGAGATCCGTTGGTCCCGCCAACGGGTACCGGGGATCTCCAGGGCCAGACGGTCGCGGTGAAGGACGTCTTCGCCGTCGCTGGCCATGCGATCGGAGCCGGGGTACCGACGTACCTCGACGGGCAGCCGCACGCCACGACGCACGCCTCGGCCGTCGCCCGGCTCCTCCGCGCCGGCGCCGCCATTCGCGGCATCGCCCGTACCGACCAGCTGACCTACTCGCTCGCCGGTGACAACCCGCACTACGGCACGCCGGTCAACGCCCTCGTGCCGGGCGCCCTCCCGGGCGGCTCATCCAGCGGGCCCGCGACGGCCGTCGCGCTCGGCGCCGCATCGATCGGACTGGGCACCGACACCGCCGGATCGATCCGGGTTCCGGCCTCCTACCAGGGGCTGTGGGGCCTGCGGACGACGCACGGGTCGGTACCGGTGGACGGCATGGTCCCGCTCGCACCCGACTTCGACACGGTCGGATTGCTCACCCGAACACCGCAGTTGCTCCGCTCCGCCGCCATGGCGTTGGCGCCTGAATCGGCGTTCGCGCTCAGCGGTGCGGTGGTGGATCTCGATGAGCTCGGGCTCACGGATCTCGCCACGTACGCCGAGGCGTTCCGGGTACACCAGGCATTCCAAGCCTGGTCTGTGCACGGCGCCTGGATCGCCGAGCATCCAAGGGCCGTCCTCGGCTCGGCAGGCGAGCGCTTCGCGGCAGCATCCAGGATCACCTCGGCCGAGGACGCACGGGCGCGTGAAGTGCTCGACCGCGCACGTTCGACCATCGACGGCCTCCTTGGCGGGGCCGTCCTACGCCTTCCCGCTGCGGCTGGGCCCGCACCGCGACTGTGGACGTCACCGCGCGAGGTCGAGCGGGCCCGCCGCGCAACACTCGAGCTGACCTGCATCGCGGGGATAACCGGCAGGCCCGCTCTGGTTACGCCGGGCAGCTCGACCTCAGAAGGCCCCGTTGGGCGTTGCCTGCTCGGACCACCCAACTCCGAGCTCGCCCTGATCGCATGGACGATGAGGAACGGCGAAGCGGAATGAGGTCGCGATCGACGCGAACACACGACGGTGCGCTGTATTCGGCGGCGTGCCAGTGCTGCCAGACTGGCACGGTGGATCTGGAGTCGGACCCGACGGTGTTCGTCCCGTACTCGGTCCGTCTGAATGGGCGGGAGGTGCGCACTCCTGCGCTCCTGGTCGTGATCGATCAGCGTGGGGTGAACATCGGTCCCGGTCGGATCCCCACGCTAGCGCTCGCCGACGTCGAATCCGGCCGAATCGAGATCCGGCCGGTGCCGGCCGACTGGCGTCGGGTCGCGAGCCGGTGGCGGAGGGTGTCCTCGTCGATCACCAGGCACACGACGAGGTCGAAAAGATCGCGGACGTCTGCCTCGTTCTCCACCGACCCGCACAAGAACGCGATTCGGAAACGAGACTCCTCGAAATCCTCGGCTGCGAGCGATCTACGAAAACCGTGGCGCGACGCCATTTGTTTGCCATCCCCGGCGCCTGCTGACCCTGGCCCGCCGCTAGCCTCACGGCCACTGCCCAGTCAGCTGGACCTGCCCGGCACCGGCCCAGCTCACTGTCGGCGGTCCTCGACCAACACGACCGCGCAGACCACTGTGGACGTTCGTTTGCTCGGCGGTGGCCGCGTGCCGCCACCCGGTATCGACAGCGGCGAAGGCGACGAGACGCCGCCCGCCAACCGCGTAGCAGCTCACGCCGACGATCTCGTCGGTTCCCATCCGTCGGCCTGGCACCACCGCGCCGGCGGCGACCCGACCGCGTTGTGGACGGCCGTCACATGCACGACGCCGCCCATGACGACCTGACCGGGGAACCGCACGATCCACCGACCGGGCGGGCCGGCGTCACCGTCGTCGTTGGTGGGAACTGTTCCGTGACCACGCCGCCGGAGAACAGCGCGAAGGACCGCCGCCCAGGACATCCAATGTCTCACCCTCAGATGCGAGCCTTTCTGTACAGCGGGACGGAAACGGCAAATATAGTTCTACGTGACTGAATGGGTAGAGTTGGATCACCGACCCCTGGTGCGCTTCACGGCGGATCCGTATCGCCCGCGCGGATACCCGCATGGGCATTGATTCTGGTCTATTTATGTGGCAGGCTCGAAGGTGATCCTGCGCCGCGGTTCCACGCCGTGCTGGAGTTGGGCGGGAACGCCGGCTGCGCGTCGGGTCGCCCGCGAGTCGAGGGGACCGTGGCATGCGCACACTTCATTCGATTCGTCCGCGTCTGTCGGCCGCGGTGGTCGCGACGGTGGTCGCCCTGGCCGGGATGGTCGCGTTCGCGGGCGCGACCGCCACGCCCGCCTATGCGGCGTCGGGCTGCCGGGTCGAGTACCGCACGACCTGGGCGACCGGTACGCAGTTCGGGACGAGCATCCTGTTCACGAACACCGGCGACGCGCTCAACGGCTGGGAGCTGCAGTTCGCCTTCCCGGGCGATCAACGGGTCACCGCCGGCTGGCCAGTGACCTGGAGCCAGGCGCTCGGCAGCAACGAAGTGACGGCCGCGAGTAACGCGCCCTGGAGCGACAATCTGGCCACCGGGGCCAGCATCACACTCGGCTTCTACGGCACCCACGGCGGCACGAACACCGATCCGACCGTGTTCACCGTCAACGGAACGACCTGCCTCAGCGTCCCCGCGGCCAACCAGCCGCCGGCGATCAGCATTACGAGCCCGCAGTCCGGCCAGCTCATCCAGGCGCCGGCCCCGGTGCAGTTGGCCGCGACCGCGATCGACGACCACGGCGTGGCCCGGGTTGAGTTCCGGGTGGACGGCACCCTCGTGCTGGCCGACACCACCGCGCCCTATGCGGGGGTCCTCACCGGGTTCCCGGCCGGCGACCACGTCCTGGAGGCCACAGCGATCGACAACGGCGAGCCACCGCTGCGGACGTCGGCCCGGGTCCCGTTCCATGTGGCCGCCCCGACCGGAGCCCTCGTCGTCACTCCGACATCGCTGGTGGTTCCCGATGGTGGCCAATCGTTCTTCGTGGTCCAGATGACCGCACCGCCCCCGAGCGCCGTCATCGTCTTCCTGACCCGGACCGGGGACCCTGGCATTACCTGCATACCGACCACGATCGTGCTCACCCCGACCAACTGGTCGACCGGGGTTGTCATCACGTGCACGGCCACGGTCGGACCGCCAGCCACCACGGTGTACACCCTCAGCGCGACGGGCTACAGCTCGGTGTCCACCATCCTCACCCGACCATAAGGTGCGCCCTTCAACTGTTGTTCGTGCTGTTGTCGTCGACGGTTGCGAGGTGGGTGCGGATCTGGTTGGCCTGCGGCATGCCGAGGTTGGTGTAGAGGGTCAGGGCTTGCTGGTAGTACTGGCGAGCGCGGGCGGAGTTGGCGAGGGTGCGGTGGGCGTGGCCGAGGCCGGTGTGGGCGCGGGCCTGCTGGTCGCCCTCGCCGGTATGTGTGGCGATGCTGAGCGCGGCGGCGTGGTGGGTGACGGCATCGGTGGGCCGGCCGGCGGCGTGGGCGGCTTCGCCTTTGCCGTTGAGTACGGACACTTCGCCGTCGCGCTCTCCGGTCGTGCGGAAGACTGTCAGTGCCCGCTGGTAGTGCTTGGTGGCTTGACTGGGCTGGCCGATGTGGGTGTGGACCCGGCCGAGACCGTCCAGCGCCCAGGCTTGCCCGCTGCGGTTGCTGGTCTGGCGGAACAGGTCCAGGGCTCGCTGGAAGTGGTCGGCGGCCAGACGGTAGCGGCCCAGTTCCAGGTCGAGGTCGCCGAGGTTGGTTGACACCCAGGCATCGCCGGTTCGGTCGCTGGCCCGTCGGTATACGGTCAGGGCCTGGTGGAAGTGGTTGGTGGCTTGCCGATAGCGCCCCAGCCGCCGGTCGACGATGCCGAGGCCGTTGAGGGCACGTGCTTCACCAATGTGGTCGCGGGCCTGTCGCTGTCGGGTCCGGGCGTGGCCGGTGGCCGGCCGGGCGCGACCCGCTGGCGATGCGCCGACGCGGTCGCCGCCACGCCGGAACAGACGCAGGGCTTCTCGCAGATGCACGGTGGCCTGTCGGTACCGGCCCATTTGCAGGTCGATGGCGCCGAGGTTGGTCAGTGCGCGGGCCTGTCCGTTCGGGTCGCCGGTACGGCGAGCGGCCTGGTGGGCGTGGTCGTGGATGGCCAGGGCGTCGGTGAAGTATCCGCTGGCGAGGTAGCGATGCAGGATGACGGACAGCCGAATGGCATGGGACGGCCAGCCGTGGGTGGCGGCGTGCGCGGCGACAGCGACCAGGTTGGCTCGTTCGGTGTCCAGCCAGGCGCGTGCGTTGTCCAGGTCGGTCAGTTTCGGGGTGGGCGTGCCGGGTGGGGGATGTGGGGCCGCCGGTACGCTTCGGCCGGGTAGAGGGCGTCCAAGGCGGTGGCCGCCGTGGCCAGGTAGTGGTCGAAGAGGAGGGTCAGGGCGGCGCGGCGTTCGGGTGGGGGATCTTCGTCGCAGGCCCGGCTGGCGGCGTAGGCGCGGACCAGGTCGTGGAGGGTGTACCTGCCGGCAGTGCCCTGTTGCAGCAGGTGGTCGCCGCACAGGTAGCGCAGGTGGGTCCAGGTGGTGTCAAGGTCGGGGCCGGCCAGGGCAGCGGCGGCGTGGGCGTCGAGGTCCTGCCCGGGGTGCAGCGCCAGTCGCCGCAGCAGCCGTTGTCGGTCGGCGGGTAGCCGCTGGTAGGACAGGCTGAGTGCGAGTTCCACGTCGGTGTCCAGGCGCCGGTCGTGGTGCCGTTCGTCGAGCCGGTCGGCGTGGTCCGTTAATGTCCAGCCGGGTGTTCCCGAATGTGTCCGGCGATCAGCCCCAGGGCCAAGGGTAGGTAGCCGCAGCGGCGGGCGATGCGAGCCGGAGCATTCGGGTCGGAGCCGACGGGTACGTCGGGTACGGCCAGGAACAGCAATCGCAGGGCCTCGTCGGGAGTGAACACGTCCACCGCGACGTGGGTTGCGGGGATCAGGTCGGTGAGGCTTCGTCGACTTGTGACCAAGGTGAGGCAGCCTGGTGCGTCGGCGAGCAGCGGCCGGACCTGATCCGCCTCGGCGGCGTTGTCCAGCACCACCAAAGCACGGGTCTGACCGAGCCGGTCACGGTAGGCGGCGGCGCGGGCGGGCAGGTCATGCGGGATCTGCTGGCCGGGCACCCCGAGCAGGCGAAGGAAGCCGTCCAGGACGGCGGCGGGGTCAGCAGGCGGTTGGGCACAGCCCGGGTGGAATCCGCGCAGGTTGACGAACAGGATCCGGTCGAACGTCTCGTCCTGGGCCAGGAGGTGCCCGGCGTGGACTGCGAGTTGGGTCTTGCCGACCCCGGCCATCCCGGAAATCACCACCGCGCCACCGTTCTGCTGGCTGTGGTGCAGTGCCTCGCGGAGCTGATCCAGTTCGGTTGCGCGGCCGGTGAACCCGGCCAGGTCGGGCGGTAGCGTGTCCTGGACCCGGACCTGCGATGCCGCCTGGGCCTCCCCGCCTATGACCTGCAACGCCTGCCGCCATTGGGTCACGTACCCCACGTCCGGGTGCAACGCCTGGACCACCGCGATCACGAGGTCGGTGTTGAGGCGTCGCCGGCCGTTCTTGAAGCAGTCCGCGACCGTCGCCCTTTTCGCCAACTCGCCACCAGGCCGGCCGGTCGTTCTCCAGGACATGTTGATGCGATGTTTGATCGTCTCGTAGGACGGATCACCGGCCCAGACCTTCAACACCCGCAACCCTTCGGTGAGCTCGTCGAGACTGCCGGCCTGGCCCGGGTCCGGCAGCCCGACGAACCCACCATCCGATCGCGGCACAGCCATAGATCCACCTAAACACGAGCCGGTGGTGAGGTCAGGGGCTATGTCCATGATCCGGCTCGCCGGATCTAACGGCGTAGCTCGATGCCCACGCATCCGGAATCGTCCGGGATTCCCCCACCCCAGCTTCAGCCGCTGAACGCTTACGACAGCCACCGCACTCACAGCACAAACCGTTCCGGGAGGCGAGGATACGTCGTTCACGCGGCGGCACCTGTCGGCGTACTCATCCCGATAACCAGCAAGGAGGAAAGACAAGTGGTAAAAGGTAGGTTGCTCATGCGAGCGTCAACGCTGATCCTGCCGGCGCTGGTCGCTGCGGTCGCTCTAGCGGGGCCCGCAAGCGCAGGCAATGCGCCGGTCTCTCCCGGCGGTGCCGACACGACCACCAGCACAGATGCCGGCACGACCATCAGCACATACGCCGATCTCATTCGCGCCGGGGTCGACCCGAACCTCCAGTCGGTCACGTGCTCGACGCAGTCCTTTCCGGTTCACTGCTTCGTCATCGAACCCACCGTCACCCAGGAGGCGACCACCTACCCGGCGATCCAATTCCAACCCGGGCAGCGCGTGGTGATCGAAGCAGGCGGGTGTGTGCAGACCGGCGGCCGCGGCCTGACCTGGAAGCGCTACGTCAACCCGAGCCCAAACAACGGTCTCTACCATGGCACAATCGCCATTCCCGGCGCCACCAACGGCCTAGTGGTGATCCAGAATGTCATCAACCGGCCGCTCCTGGTGGGCGCGAACGGCGGAGCGCTGCAACTCGGCTACCAGGACGACGGCTATTCCGACAACGGGTATTCGGCGCATGACAACGGTACCGGCGACCAGTGCAAGAACGTCGAGAACGCCTGGGTACACATCACCATCTCCTGATCACCTACACATCCCCGTCCGAGGCCATGCAGGGCGTCGAACATCACGCATACTCCTGTTCCAGGATGGCCAGGTCACGGTTGGCGAACTGCACGTGCGCCCACTCGTCGCTGAAAATGACTTGCAGGCACTCAACCGCCGTACGCTCGGCCGGCCGCGGGCAGCCCATCGTGGTGTTCGGCCCCCGCACCCGGTCCAGCTCCTCCTGCGTGACCTTCGCCAGATACGCGCGCAGATCAGCGATCCGCTCGGCGCGCACGGCGAGGATCTCACCGAGGGTGGGCGCGGCCGACTCGTCGATGCCAAACTCGGCGCCGTTGGTGATGAACGATGCGGGCACCCCGATCGGATGGAACGGATTCGGGCGAAGGGCCGCCGCATGGCCGTACCACGCGTCCACGACGAAGATCGTGTGGCGAAGGGTTTGGGCGAGCGACCATTCGTCGTTCACTGCCCTGTAGACGGCTTCCTGCGGCAGCCCACTGGCACGTCGGACCGTCGCTTGCCACAGCTCCTCGACGACATCCACCGCATCGCGCATCGCCTCGGGTGTGGTCGGCCGCAGTCGCAGCCGTTCGGGATGCAGGCGATCCAGCTCGGCCTCGATCAACGGCATGACCTCCACGCCATTAACGCGCAGCCCGTCGATCGCCCCGTCGATGTCGGCGTTGAACAGCAGCACGCCACGCATCCGGGCGCCGCTGAGATCCACCTCGCGGAAGGTCGCGCTGGCCATTGACAGGTCGATGAACTCCGCACCCTCGTAGTCGGGCTGCTGCACGAATCGCGTCACCGGCACATCGTAGGAGCCCGGTACGACAAAACCACCAGCGCGGAGAGTGAGGTAGGGATGCTGTAGGCAGGCTCGCCAGCCTCGACGCGCTGCTGGCGGGTGCGAGCGCGTATCCGACCGCGGTGGCCGTCGGCGTGGTGTGGGGTACGGCTGGGAGGGCAAGACCTGAATGTGACACCACATTAGGTTCACGTGTGGGGGTTCTGCTCTTTGGGTGAAATTCGTGAGCATTCCCCATAGGCCGGCCAGGGCTGCACCGGCCCATGAGGACAGTGGTCTATCAGGTGGCCTACGTGTGGTACCTGAGCAGAAACAGACGCTCCAGGCTGCCGCCCGCTCGGTCCGTTGCTGCGCACGGTGCGCGTCAGGCGTAGATGAACCAGTAGCCCGGGGGTAGCTGCTGCCAGTCGGATACCAGACGCACTGGAGCGGGCCGGTCCAGCCGTAGTTCTGGATGCCGTAGTTGCCGATCCGGACACATTCCGAGTAGTCGTAGACGACGCCACGAAGGATGGGTGTGGCGTGCGCGGGCGCGGCCCCGACGAACACCGTCGAGCCGACCAGGATCGTCGCCACGATCGCCATCTTGAGTCTGCGCATCTTGCCTCCATCGGTAGAACGACGGAGGTAAGAATAGATGGTGTTCGATCAAAAGGGATCGTCCGTCCCGGCAGTATGTGTCAGCCACCGGCAGGAGCGGTCTGTTACGACGACATCGTCACCGACCCGGACACCGCCGCCGTGGTAGCGATCCGCCGGGGCGACGCCGTCTACACCCGCCACCCACCCGGGCCTGCGCGGGCGGCCGCACGCGCTGAACCACCGACCCGGGTCCTGACCTCGAAGCCCGCAGGCCGCCACGGCCACCGCGCGTGCCCAGCGTGCCCCACATCCTTGCCCGCGCCCGCTGCGGGCCCTCGCCACCAGAACCCCAGCCATCCCGCGGGCAGGATTGCGCATGCCCACGCGCCGCCTATGCGCGCCCATCAGCGACCAGCCATGAAGGAGACCACGGTGGACACCGGTGACCCGTGGCCAGCGTCAGGCACGGCGCTGCGACCGCACCACGGGACTCACGGCCCAACAATCGGTGATCTTCATCATACGGAGAAAGTGCATCGGCGGCGCCCCACTGCTACACAGCGAGAAGGTCGCCCGCCCTCGCCCGCTGACCAAGTTCCATGAGTTCCCGCGAACCCAAGCGTCTCCACCCCAAGCCGGGCCACCAAATCTTGTGTCAGCTGGCTGTCGAGGCCGGCCGCACCGGAGGGATGAGTAACACCGTGGCGTTCGGAGACGGATGCCGCTCGCGCGAACCAGCCGCGGATTCCGGCCCACTACCCACACCGGCGGCCCTCGCGGCCCGGCGCCGCGGGCACCCCTTGCCGCAACGCACGTGCAGCTTCCCGAAAGGCCAGCGCCCAGTTGATGTCTACCAAGTCGACGAGAACGGCTCTAGAGACCTCTCGCGGTGAGGGTGAGGAAATCAAAAGATGTTGAGCTGCCGCGACGCCCGTCGCGGTCCGTGCCGTTGCTCCCGCGGCCTCACCCTCCGCGTCCCACAACCCACAGCCCCTGGGCCAGAGGTGGAGTGCTACCGCGAACAAGCTGACCGGCTCTTCCTCCCTATCGGAAACGGTCCGCCGTCCGCATACCCACCGGCACCGTTCGTCTGTCGATTGTGGACCGCGCAGGGCGAGGCCGCGGGAGCGACGGCACGGACCGCGACGGACATCGCGGTAGCTCAGAACTCGATCCTGAACCTAACCTCAAAATCTCCATAGCTGGCCCGGTGCGGGACTTTCGTTGGTACAAGGGTCGTTGGCGTTCGCGGCGCGGCCGCTGCAGTTGACCGGCCCCGCTGCTGGTCCACACACCGGCGCTGCGACCATTGTGGACATCATCCGCCGCGAAGGACACCGAAGGCGTGCGCGCCAAGCTCGAACGACTTTGGGTACCACACTGTCGATGAGCTGGATGCGTTAGCCTGCCAGTCGACCGAGGGCCAGTGCGTGCGCCTGGTCGAGGGACTCAGCAGCAGTGCAAGGGACGTCCGGCTGCACACCGGTGCCCTCCCAGTTCGCGCCGGAGACGGGGTTGATGGCGCGGCCAGTGGGGACGGTGGTTTCCAGGTGTGGGTGCACGGTCCAGCCCTTGCACGGATGGGCGCCGCCGCGGGTGCGCTCGCCGACGACCACGGCGCGGCCGAGTTGCTGCAGGTCGTACGCCAGCTCCTCAGCGGCAGAGAAGGTGTTGTCACTGGACAATACATACAACGGTTTGCTGCCACCGAAGCGCGCGCCGGGAACGTGCGGCAGGCTCCAGGACTGCTCGCTGCGCTCGCCGTCGCGCCAGTACATGGTGTTGAGGTGAGTGCGCTCGTCCAATAGGTAACTGCAGATGAAGGCGACCGTGTCCGGGTCGCCACCCCGGTTGGCGCGAAGGTCCACGATCAGCGCCTGGGCGCGGGAGGCCAGGGTGAGCGCGGCGCTCAGCGGTTCGGCGGCCCACTCGAGCGGAAACAGCATCGGCGCCAGCTCCACCACGGCGACCCCTCCGCCGAGCAACTCCACCCGGGGCGCACCGCCCAGCGAGGTGTCGAAGTCCCGGCGCATGGAGGCCAGGGTGGCTGCCCCTGCTGGGAGGGCACCGGGTCGGCGTGGTGCTTCAGTCTCAGGTGTCTGTCGTCGTTGGCGGACTGCAGGTCCGCGGTGACCAGACGGGCGAGCTCCTCGGCACCGTCGACGTCATAGGCGCCCTCGGCGAGGCGTCGTTGTAGCAGACCGGCGAGCTGCTCGGCTATCTCAGGGAAAACGTAGTGCTCGGTCAGCAGCCTGGCTATCTCGTCGATGACAGGGGCAGGCTGAAGCTTCGTCAGGGTCGTCACGGCAGGAAGTAGAGCACTGCCCTTACGAAAACGTCAAAGACGTATAGGCACTTTCGGTATGCATGATCAGCCTTCCCCGCGATGGCCGCTTCGGCCGGGCCGGTCCGTGGCGTCGCGCTCGCGGCCCTCGCCTTTGATAACTCGCGCGTTATCGCACGGCGTGCGAAGTTGTCGTTGATCGGGGTCCGGTGTCCAAGCAGGGTATGAGCATGCCCTTGGACATGGCGGCGAGGTACGCCGTACCCGGCGCGCTGCGTCGGGAACTGGAACCCATCGCCCGCGTCACCGCCCGGATCGGCACCGGCCCCAGGCCCGTCCTGCGGGCGTCGACCGGCTCGCGGCAGTTCGAGTTGATGCTGCGGCCATCGACGCCGCTGAGGGGAGATCGACGTGCGCGGCTATAGCCAGCGCGCCTGCGACTTCCTGGTAGGCGAGCTGATGGGCACGCAGCTGCCGGCCTACCATCCCGGCCCATCCCCATCGACCCCCGAATCGCTCGGCGAGCTGTTCGCCTGAGCGCGACACTAAGGACGAGGAATGAGAACCCAATCCCCCGCGACCACGGAGACCGGGGCGCGCGTTTACGGCGTGCATCAGCGTTCGGTCATCCGCGGCAAGGTCTTGCGGCCGGTGGCGGTCACGGCGCTGGCCGCCGCGCTCCTGACCGCGGCGGCCACACCCGGGATCGCCAGTGCGGACAGCAGCGTGACCGTGCCGAAGGCCGCTGCCGTGCAGGATCGCCCAGAGCTGCAGAAGGCCATCCAGGAGTTCGTCGATGCCGGCTTTGCCGGGATGCAGCTGCGCGTGCACGATCAGCGGGGCGAGTGGGCTGGCAGCGCCGGTGTGCGCACGCTGGGCCAGAGCGCCAAGCCGCCGACGAACGGGCGGTTCTGGGCGGGCAGCGTCACCAAGACCTTCACCGCGACCCTGGTGCTGCAACTGGTGGCGGAGGGCAAAATCGCGCTGGACGCCCCGGTGGCTGGCTACCTGCCCGCGCTCGGGCTGGACCGGCGGATCACAGTGCGGATGATGCTGCAGCACACCAGCGGGTTGTTCAACTACACCGGCGAGGACTACGACGACGGGACGGTCGTGCCGGGGATCCCGGCCACCGGCGACGAGTGGCTGGAAAACAGGTTCCACAGCTACCGGCCAGAAGAGCTGGTACGGCTGGCGTTGTCCAAGCCGGCACGGTTTGAGCCGGGCGCGGACCAGAGCTACTCCAACACCAACTACACGCTGGCCCTGCTGCTGATCGAGAAGGTCACCGGCCGCTCGTACGCCCAGGAGATGCAGCGGCGGATCCTGCGGCCGCTCGGCCTGAAGGGCACCGTCGTGCCGGGCAACCGGACGCAACTGCCCGGGCCGCACGCCCACGGCTACTACCGCTACCAGGAGGCCGGCCAGCAGAAGGTAGTCGACATCTCCCGCCAGAACCTCTCCCTCCTGGCCGGCGCCGGTGACCTGATCTCGACCACCCAGGACCTTCACACGTTCATCTCCGCGCTGAATAGCGGCAAGCTCCTGCCGGCCCCGCTGCTGGCCGAGATGCGCAAACCGTACGGGAAGTACAACTACGGATTCGGCCTGTTCGTGCAAGATCTGGGCCCGAACTGCGGCACCGTCTACCAGCACAACGGCAGCCCCCGCACGGCTACGGGGCGCTGATGTACAGCTCACCCGACGGCAGCACGACCCTGACCGCATCGGTGACCTGGGTGGACGAGGCCACAAGAGGCCCGGCGAAGGACTTCCCGACGCTGGTGGACAGGCTTGTCAAGGAGGTGTTCTGCGGCGGGCAGGATAGACCGACCGTGTCTGCTCAGCCGACGAACGACCGCGAACGGAGTGGCAAGTGATAGAGGCCGACGTGATCATTGTGGGCGCTGGCCCGACAGGTCTCATGCTGGCTGCTGAACTGCGTTTGGCCGGTGTGCGACCGCTGGTGTTGGAGCGGCTGCCGCAGCGCCGGGACACCCCGAAGGCCGGTGGTCTCGGCGGGCAGATCCTTCAGCTGCTGCGCTGCCGGGGCTTGCTGGAACGATTCGAGGCAGCCTGCACCGGCCCCGTTCCGGCGCCCCGATTCCCGTTCGGCGGTGTGCATCTGGACTTCACCCAGCTGGCGGATCCCCCGATGCACGCCCTGCCGCTGCCGCAACAGCAGCTTGAACAGTTGCTCGGCGAACGCGCCGACGAACTCGGTGTCGACATCCGCCGCGGGCACGAGGTGATCGGGGTGAGCCAGGACGACGCCGCGGTGACCGTGGACGTGCGGGGACCGGATGGGCCGTACCGGGTGATCGCCCGCTACCTCGTGGGTTGTGACGGCGCGCGCAGCCGGGTCCGTGACTGGGCCGGCATTCCGTTCCCCGGCACCACCTATCCCGAGGTCAACCGGCTGGCCCAGGTCACCTTGCCGGAAACGGTGAGCGTGCGCGGCAACGGTGATCTCGATGTCCCCGGCTTCGGCACGATCCGCGCGGGTTTCACCCGGACCGGTCAGGGTCTGCTCGGAGTCGGCTCATCGCCGGCTTCCAAGGTCGTCTCCCTCTACACGATCGAAGACGAGACCACCGAATACGACGACGACACACCGATGACCGTAACCGAACTCCAGGACAGCATCCGCCGGGTACTCGGCGCGGATCTGCCGGTGGGAGAACCGATTCGGCTGTCACGGTTCACCTTCAAGGCTCGGCAGGCCGAACGATACCGTGACGGGCGCATCCTGCTGGCCGGTGATGCGGCGCATCTGTTCCCCGCCACCGGTGTGGCACTCAACGCCGGCATGCTCGACGCGGTCAACCTGGCCTGGAAGCTGGCCGCCGACATCCACGGCCAGGCGCCGGCCGGCCTGTTGGACACTTACCACGACGAACGCCACTTCGCCGGCACCCGCACCATGCTGCACACCCGAGCTCAGGTGGCACTGCGGCGCGGGCACGACCCGGCCGCTGACGCGCTCCGGGAAGTCTTCCAGGAACTGCTCGCCGACGAGCAGCCGCTGCGCCGGATGGGAGCGCTGGTCGCCGGCACCGACATCCGCTACCCGATGCCCGGCTCCCACCACCACGCGTTGGCCGGCACCTTCACCCCCAACCTCACCCTGCACACCGACCAGGGCATCACCAGCGTCGCGGAACTCATGCACCCCGCACGGCCCATCCTCCTCGACCTCGCCGACCGCCCAGACCTTCGCCGGACCACCCGAGACTGGCAGGATCGCGTCGACATCCACACCGCCAAAACCGATCAGCGACCGGCTGACGTCCTGCTGATCCGTCCGGACGCCCACATCGCCTGGGCCGCAACCCTCGACGAACCTGACGACACCGCCGCGCCCGCGCTGCGAGAAGCACTCTCCGGCTGGTTCGGCACACCCCGCATCAGGTAAGCGGAACTGGGCCACGCCGAGCTCGCCGAGCTCGGCGTGGCTCCTGAATGATCGCCTCGTCGGCCGACGTTTCGGTCGGCCAGCGGTCCCCTCTCGCGGGGCCGCTACGCGGGCCACGTTTTCGGCGGCGGGGAGGTCGGCTGCGATGGTCAGGCTGTTGATTTGAGCAGGGCGGCGGTCACCTTGGGCCGGCAGCACTCATCACGGAGGCTGGTCGTTGTCAAGGCGGGTCCGGTAACCAGTTTGCTCGGCGGGGCGGGTCCGCCAGGATGGCAGTCATGCGGGTTCGTCGTGCCGATGTCACCGACGCGCTGGCGATAGCCGTGGTACACGTGGCCTCATCGCGGGCGGCGTATCAAGGACTGTTGCCCCAGGACGATCCGGACAGTCAGGAAACAGGCCGGCGGCGCGAGGTATGGGAGCGGATCCTGGCCGAAGCGGACTGGCCACGCTCCGCGACGCTGGTGGCTGACAACGACGATGGCATCGTCGGGTTCGCCGATCTGTGCCCGACACGAGACCAGGACGCCGACCCGCTCACGGTCGGCGAGATCACGGCCATCTACCTTCTGCCGGCCGTCTGGGGCGCGGGCGTCGGCGCGCTGCTCATGACAGCGTCCGTCAACGCGCTGGGCGAGGCTGGCTATCGACAGGCGACCCTGTGGGTACTGGAGACAAATCACCGGGCTCGGCGCTTCTACGAAGCGAACGGCTGGCTGGCGGACAAGGCAGTCAAGCAGGACAAGACACGCGGCGTCCTACGGACCATCGTGCGATACCGACGGTCACTCGGCTGACCAGCACCCACTCCACCCATTACATCGTCGATCATCTACATAACGATCCCGGGCTGCCGTACTAGCGTCGAATCCACTCTGGACATCAACACAGAGCCCTCGGCTACACACTCACCAACCTTGCCGTGCCCGTGCCATCCCCACCCGAAGTATCAAGACAGGCTCCGTACGAGGTAGCCGCGAAGAAACCTGGTCAGAGGATGGACAGGCGGGGAGTGCAGGGTCGGAGATGCTAATCAGTTGTCACTCGTAGCCGAGATCTTCTTCGGAGTGCAGGCGCCACCCGTTGTACCGCTTGACCAGGACGAAGGCGGTGCGCTCAAAAACGTCGTAGTACCCGGAATCCGGGTCGTGGCCACATGTGAACCAGAGCGCCTCGACCCGCGCCGTGTCCGGGGTCTCGCTGACGACAGTCACCTTTTCCAGTGTGGACACGGCGCCGAATTCATCAGTTTTGTTGCGGTTATGCGCTTTGGCGTACTCGGCGCAATAGTCAGCAGGGCTCTGGTAGAGCATCTGAACCTCTTGGGTGCGGGGTGCGGCCGGTATGTATGAGCATGATGGCATTGTCGTCGCTCAAGGAAGCCGTAGCTTCTCGGCTCGACACTCGAACCGCGCTTTCCCACCTGAGTTCCAGGGCGTTGAGGACCACAGCCTGCAAGGCTCTGTCCCTCATAACCCACCTTCAGGGTCTTCGCGGAAGCGGTCGGACCCAGTGCGGGCGGTCCGGCCCGCGACCGTTGCCGCCGCGTCGGCCATTCCGTCGCGACCCGGCCGACAAGCGTCGTGTTCCACGCGGACCGTCAGGACACCGAGGCGGCCGGCTGGCGGCATCTGCTGGCACTGATCGTGCGCGGAGCTGTCGGCGCGGTGACCGTAGCCAACGTGGTCTTACCTCGCCAGGGTTCGTGGCAGACTTGGGTCGCATGCTGCGTTTTCGCTCCTGGGACGGCACGGACCTGGCATATCGGGTGGTCGGCTCAGGTCCGCCCCTGGTGTGCGTCCCGGGTGGTCCGGGTCAGGCCGTCGAGTACCTCGGTGAGTTGGGCGGTCTCAGCGATCACCGGACGTTGATCCTGCTGGACAACCGCGGCACGGGCGCGTCGCGGGCCCCGCGGGATCCCACGACGTACCAGGTCGACCGGCTCGTCGAGGACGTCGAGGCGCTGCGCGGCCACCTTGGGCTGGATCGGATTGACCTGTTTGGACACTCGGCGAGCGGTGGGATCTGCCTGTTGTACGCGGCCGAGCATCCGCACCGGCTCGACCGTCTTGTGCTGATCGATCCGTCCCTGCGCGTGGTTGGTATCCAGTCCGACCTTGGCGTGGACGAGGTGCTGGCCCGACGGGAGCATGAGCCGTGGTACGCCGACGCGGTCGCCGCCCTGCGCGCCGAGGCCACATCGCCGCAGGACCTGGAGCGGTACCGCTGGCTGTCGGCGCCGCTGCTGTATGGGCGGTGGGACGCCGCGGCCCAGGCGCAGGCCGCCGCCGAGCCCGCCCAATTCGCCCAGCCGGCCACGGACGGGTTCTACACCGGCTTCGAACCGGACCCGACGCTGCCGAAACGGCTCGCGGCGCTCACGGTGCCGGTGCTGTTGGTGGTCGGTGAGTACGACATCTGGCCAACGTCCGCGGCCGTACGCGACCTGGCCGCCCTTCTCCACAACGCCGACCTGGCGGTGCTGCCCAGAGCCGGGCACTTCCCTTGGGTGGACGACCCAGCCACCTTCGCGGCGACTGTGGAGGCATTCCTCGCCCGCCGCGCGGCACCGCCCGCTACCTAGCCCCGGCTCGACCTCGTCGCGCACTAACCAACCAGGCCCGACAGGCGTGACTACGCGCCCGCCACGTGCACGTACGCACCGGTGAAGTCGTGAAGTGCAGCAACCCGCCGGCCTGCGTGAGCTGTCGACGTGCGCACCGATTCCTCGTGCTGGGCGCATGTGTGGCGCAGCAGGTGTCCGGACCACGCACACCGTCCGATCTTCCTGTATGAGCTTGACGGGAGGCTCCGCGGGCTACGACCCGGTTGGGAAGGCTGGACGTGCCGGCGAGGGATTCGGCTGGTGCGGTCGTAGTAGTTGGTGGGCAGGGTGTAGGTGCCGGGTCTGGGTTGAGCGTGAGCCTGACGTGTGGGCCGGGTCCGCTGCCGGCCGCCGCCTGGTATCCGTGGCCAGGCAGCGGCCGACGCGGCCCACATGTGCCAGCCGTTCGGTTGGCGGCGCTCGACCTGCAAAGGAGATCGGGAAGGACGCTCGACTGGCTGGCCGTATGGAGGATGCCGAAACGTTCGTCGAGCGAGTCCGCCAGCGACCTGTGCCTAGTACCCGTGCACCTCCATACAGGCTCCGACGGTCGGGTACGGGCCGTCCCAGGTGCCGTCGTCCCACTGCAACCACAGGCAGTACAGGAAGGTGTAGATCAAGTCGATGATGCCCTGGCTGGGTTCGGCGTTGGGTACGGCGAGGTCCCGCGTGCACTGGCCCAACGCGACGACGTCGTTGCGTGGCACTCGGGTCGCGCACGGCTCGATGGCGGCCAGCAGTCTCGCCTTGGTCGCCTGGACTTCGGTTGGGCTGGCCGCGGTCGCCGTCGTGCTGGCCGCCGCCGTCGGGCGTGCAGCCGTCGCCGTAGGCGGGATGCCAGCGAGCAGGGCTATCGCGAACGCGGCGGCTGCCGCGGCTCGGGCCGCCCCGCGCAGGGCCCAAGGAGCGTGGATGACAGGCATGACTTTCTCCGATCTGTCGGTGCCCGGGTGTGGTGCCGGACACCGGTGAGAGATATGCCGGCCGCTACCACCAACAACTTCCACCTGTCGGGATCGCGACAGCCGCTTCTGTACCCTCTGGCATTCCATAGGCAGGGTGGCCCCGGGGCGTGATCTTCGGGGCCACGGCTCGGGTGCGAGGGGAGCTACCGTGCCGGAGATGGACGACCGTGGGCTTGTGGCGGCGATGGTCGCCGGCGACCCGCGGGGTCTCGACGGCGCCTACCGCCGCTATGCGCCCCGGCTGTACGCGTACTGCCGGGCGACCCTGCGCGACGCGGACGCGGCCGCCGACGCGGTGCAGGACACGTTCGTCATCGCGGGCCGGCGGGCCGGGCAGCTGCGCGAGCCGGAGCGGCTCCTGCCGTGGCTGTACGCGATCGCCCGGCGCGAGTGCCTGCGCCAGATCCGCGACCGGCGGCGCGAGTCGCCCGCCGAGCTCGACGACACCACCGCGGACACCGCCGATCTCGGCGCGGGTGTGCGGGCGGCGGAGGTGCGCGAGCTCGTGCACGCAGCGGCGGCCGGGCTCGGCGACGGCGACCGCGAGGTGATCGAGCTGGCGCTTCGGCATGGACTGTCAGCGGCGGACATCGGCGCGGTGCTCGGCGTCTCCGCCAACCACGCGCACGCCCGCCTGTCCCGGGCCCGTTCCCAGCTGGAGCGCGCGCTCGGCGTGCTGCTCGTCGCGCGGGCGGCGGCCTGCCCGGGGCTGCGGGAGCTGGTCCCCGGGTGGGACGGCCGGCTCACCCCGCGGCTGCGCAAGCGGCTCGGCCGCCACGTCGATGGATGCGCCCGCTGCGTGGCGAGCCGTGCCGCGCTGCTCAGCCCGGCGGCGCTGCTGACCGGGTACGTAGCGGCGCCGTTCGCGGTGCTGCCCGCCGCCTCGTGGCGCCCGGCCGGGCCGCCGGATGTCCGGCTCGACCGCGACGGGTTTGCGGCGCGGCGGCGGCGAAGCACGCTGGCGGCGGCCGGAGCCGCGGCGGCCATGGCGATGCTGGTCGTGATCGTGCTGACCCGGCCCGGGAAGACCACGCCACCGCCCGACCTGGCGAGCGGATCCGCGCCGCCGGCACCGTCCACATCGGCGTCCGCGGGTCCACCGACACTACCGGTCGCACCCGTGGCGCCCCCGCCGTCGACCGCGCCCTCGGCCGCACCGCCCTCACCGGCCGCCTCGTCATCCGGCCCATCATCCATACCGGACCCGACCGGTCCACTGTCCACACCAGAGCCCGACAGCCCGACACCATCCACAAGCGAACGCCGGCCCGCGTTCGCCGTCACGGCGAGCGGGGACGTACGGTGCGGCTCGGACGGGGCGACGTACACGCTCTTCGCCGACGCCACCGCCAACCGCACCATGACCTCGAGTCGTCTCTACTGGCGGCCCGCCACCGAGTCCGCCCCCCAGAGCGCCGCCATGACCGCGACCACGCGCAGCACCGCCAGCGGCAGCCGCACCGGCCTGCGCCACGTACGGATCGTCTGGTGGGTGCGGGGCACGGCGGCCGACGGCACCACCGACGACAGCCCACACCGGACACTTGCCAACCCGTGCAGCCACGACATTGTTGCCGCTACGCCAGCGAGTCGGGCGCCGTCGGCAACGCGGCGGCCGGTCTCGCCGGCCTGATGCGGGCCTACGACCTGACACTGGTCGACTGGTGCCGCTGCGCCTCGGTCGGCCCGGAGTCCGTCGCGAAGTACCTGCACGCGACGCTGTAGCAGGCGGTCCAGCAACCGCACTGCCACGCCGCCATTCCCTTCCGTCGGGGTGCGGCTGCCCAGCGGCGCCTCTTGTCGCCATTACGTGGGGACGTGCCTGCCGCAGCTCACGATAGCGCCTGAGTGTCGGCTTCACGACCTCGCGACGGGTCTTGCCGAGCGGTCCTCCACAGTAGACTCCTCCTGTGGAGGAACTAGGGCTCGCGGCGGCGTTGGAAGCCTTGCGCGACGAGTTGGAGTCCGCGTGGCGATCGGGTGAGGGGCGCAGCGTGCGGTTCCGCGCCAGCGAGGTGACGCTGACCGTGGAGACCGTGGCCAGGCTGGACAGGGACGGCTCCGGCAAGGTCCGTTGGTACGTGGTCGAGGCCGGCGCTGGCGTGCGTTCCGGCAACGAGCGGACACAGACCCTGGTCTTGACGATGACGCCGCAGCTGCACGACGGCGACGACGGTTCGCCGGGTCCCTTGGACATCTCAGGCGACCAGCCCGCACCGGGCCGGTAGCCGGCTGACGGGTAGCCGGCCGTGGCTCAGCGCTTGTGGGACAGCCGGCTCGCGGAGGTCTGGGCCTGGCCCGGCCGGGCAGGCTCCGGCGTGGCGATCGGCGCGCGCGGGGTCCTGACCGCGCACCACGTGGTGGCCCAAGCGTCGCGGGAGCCGCGTCCCGGGGGCGTCCTGGTTCGCTTGATCCGGCGCGGTGAACCGGCGCCCCGATGGGTGAACGCCCGGGTCTTGGCCGCCGATTCCGCCTGGGACCTGGCCATTCTTGAAGTCGAGCCGGACGCGGACGACGCGCCCGGCTGGGCGGCGCCGCCCTCGGCCGAGCCCGGGTGGTGGCCGTGGGAAGCACGGTAGAGCACGGCTGCGAGACGGTCGGCTTCCCGGACGAGGCCCGCCAGTCCGGCGGCCCGGCCCACATGCGACGGTCCGGCAGTCCGAGCAGGTCTGGGGGACGCTGCTGCCCATGGGGCAGGCCAAGCCACCGGCAGCTCAGGGACATCCCTTGCCCCGGCAGTGGATGCCGTTGGACGTCTCGACCGCCACACCGGTGGCGCGGAGCGGCTGGGGCGGGATGTCCGGCGCCGGGGTGCTGCTGCCGGAGGGGCAGCTGGTCGGCGTGGTGGTCGGCGCCGACGCCGACCGCCAGCAACGCCGCCTCATGGTGGTACCGCTCGAAGCCGCGCTCGCCGCGTCCACCGCTATCTCCCGGGGTGGGCGGCGGTGACCGGCGCGCCGGCCGTGGTGGTCCCCCGCCACGAGCGCACGCTTCCCGATATCAGCCTCTCGCCCGGTCCGGTGGTCCGGTCGGCGTACGTCCACCAGGTGCGGCGGATAGCGCCGGAGACCCTCGTCGATCGGGAGGCGGAGCTCGCCGAGCTGTCCCGGTTCTGCATCGGGTCGGACGGCGATCCGTACCTGTGGTGGCGGGCTCCGGCGTGGACCGGCAAGTCGGCCCTGCTGTCCTGGTTCGTGCTGCACCCGCCGGCGCACGTGCGGGTAGTGGCGTTCTTCGTCACCGGCCGGCTCGCGCATCAGGACGACCGCGACGCCTTCGTTGACGTCGTCCTCGAGCAGCTGGCCGAGCTGCTCGGACAGCCGATGCCGGTGTTCCTCACGCAGTCCACAAAGGACGCCCACCTGCTCGGCATGCTCACCGACGCGGCCGAGGCGTGCCGGCGCCTCGGGAAGCGGCTCGTCCTCGTCGTGGACGGGTTGGACGAAGACGCCGGCGTCGGCACCGCGCACAGCATCGCCAACCTGCTGCCCGACCGGGTGCCGGCCGGGATGCGCGTCGTCGTCGGCAGCCGCCCGAATCCTTCCGTCGAGGCCGCCCTCCGAGCATCCGCCGTCGTACGGAGCCTCGACCAGTCCCCCGCGGTGGTCGACATCCGCGCCGGGGCGGAGCGGGAGCTCGACGAGGTCTTGCACGGCGACCGGGTCGGGTCCGAGCTGCTCGGCCTGATCACCGCCGCCGGGGGCGGTCTCAGCTGCGCCGACCTGGCCGACCTGACCGGCCGGCGGAGGCGTGACGTGGAGTCGTACCTGCAAGGACGGGCCGGACGCGTCTTCACCCGGCGGCTGAGCCTATGGCAGGCCGGTACGGCGCCGGAGGTCTACCTGTTCGGTCATGAGGAGCTCCAGCAGACGGCGGTGCGGCGGCTCGGCGAGGCCGAGCTCGCCGCGCACCGGCAGACCATCCACGCCTGGGCCGACCGGTACCGCGACGCCGGCTGGCCGGCCACGACACCGGAGTACCTGCTGGGCGGCTACCACTCCTTGCTGCGGTCCACCGCAGATCTGCCGCGGATGGTCAGCTGCGGCACCGACGCCGACCGGCACGACCGGATGCTGGACCTGACCGGCGGCGACAGCGCGGCGTTCGCCGAAGTCACCAGCGCCCAGGAGGCCGTACTCGCCGGCGGTGGCAGCGATCTACTGGCGATGGCCAGGCTGATGGTCCACCGCGACCACCTCGCCGGCCGCAACACCGGCATCCCGGAGGCGCTCGCAAGTGTGTGGGCCAGGCTCGGGCAACCCAACCGGGCCGAGGCGCTCGCCCGGTCGATCACCGAACCGGGCCGGCGGTCACGGGCCCTGGCCGACCTCATGACGCTTGCGGCACGCGCCGGCGACCAGGCCAGGGCGGCGTCCCTGGCCGACCTGGCCGAGGCGGCCGCCGTGTCGATCACGGATTCCGACCGCGACGCCGCGCTCGCGTACCTTGCCGGCGCCTGGGCCCGGCGCGGCGACCTCGATCAGGCCGTGCGGCTCACCGTCTCGATCTCGGACGAAGGCAGCCGGGCGGTGCGGTTCGCAACCCTCACCAGGATGCGGGCGGCGACCGGCGACGCCGGACACGCCACGCGGCTCGCCCGTCTCGCCGAGTCCGCCGCGTCCTCGATCAGCGACGCCGGCGAACGCGTCGACGCCCTGATCGACCTGGTGAAGCGGGCCGCGGGTGCCGGCGACGCCGACGAGGTGGCCGCGCTGGTGGCGCGTATCGAGGCGGTGGCCGCGACCATCGAAAACCAGGACGACCGCGAAGGCGTGTACGCCACGCTGGCCCGGACCATCGCCGGCCTCGGCGACGTCGAACGCGCCGAGGCGATAGCCGGCGGGATCACCGACCGGGACTGGCGGGCGGTGGCCCAGGCGGGCCTCGCCCTGGCGCTCGCGGCACTTGGCGAGACCGAGCGGGCGGTCACGCTGGCCGACGCGGCCGCGGCCGGAGCCGAGCAGTCCATCCATCCCAAGCTTCAGGAGGCCGTCCTCTACGACCTGGTCCGGGTGTACGCCCGCGCGGGCCAAATCGGACGGGCGGCCGGCCTGCGCCGGATGCTGTGGGATCCGAAGACCGGCGAGATACCCGGGTCGCGGGTGCTGAACGAGCTGGTCACGGTCCTTGTCGACCTCGGTGATCTCGATGCCGCCGAGCGCGTCGCCAACTCGATCCCTGTGCCGTACGGACGGGCCTGGACCCTGACCGACCTGATCCCGCCGGCGGCCGCGGCGGGTGACACCGAACGGGTGGCACGGCTGACCGAGCGGGCGTACCGGGCCGCGCGCTCCGTCGAGTCCTCGCGGTGGAGCGTGGACACCGCGTCGAACGCGCTAGCCAGGCTCGCGGCGACCACGGCCAGGATCGGCGACATCGACCGGGCCGAGGAGGTGGCGCGTGCGGCCAGCGACCCGCGCCGCCGGTCACAAGCCCTGGCAGAAATCGCCGAGTACGCGGCCAAGGCCGGTCAACCGCGCGCTGCCGCGCTGGCAGCGGACTCGGAGCGAGTCGCTCGATCCGACGCCACTTCCGCCCCACAGGTCGTCGTCGACCTGATCCGACCGCTGGCGGGGCTGGGCGAGTTCGACCGGGCGTCGGCACTGGCCGCCGTTATCCGCGACCCGGAGACGCGGGCCAAGGCGGTCGCCGACGTCGCCGAAGCCTTGGCCCGAGCCCAGGCCGCGTCCCGGTCGACCAACCCGAGCGGCAAGGCGTCCCAGAGCGATCACGCAAGCTTGGTGGACGCCGCGATCCGGGCCGGCGACCTCGACCGGGCCGAGGAGCTGGCCGGTACTTTGTCCGGCAGCGAAACCCGTGCGGGGGCGATTGCGAGAGTCGCCATCGCCGTCGCCGAGGCGGGCGACCTCGACCGCGCGGAGGCCCTGACCCGCTCGCTCGGAAACCACTGGGCGAGCGCGCTGACCGCTGTCGCGGAGACCTTCGCCGACCTCGACCACGTGCCACGGGCGGAGGCGTTGGTCCGGACCATCCGCGACCCCGACGCGCGCGACCGCGCGCTGACCCGGATCGCCGAGGCAGCTCCCGACGTCGACCAGGCGCAGGCACTCGCCGCCACCATCTCCGACCCCCGCCAGCGGGCCCGGACGCTTGCCACGCTGGCCGAGTCGGCGGCCGCCGCGGGAGACGCCGACCGGGCGAGAACCCTCGCCGACGGCGCGGAGGCGGCCGCCGACCTGATCGACAACCCGTACTGGCGTGCCACCACGCTTGTCGAACTGGTACGCCTGGCCCATGGCGACGCCGCGAAGGCCCTCGCGACCAAGGTCGTGGCCCTGATCGACACCACGGCGGACCCGAGGGAACGGCAGTTTGTGATCCGCCAGGCGTTCGCGGCGGTCACCGCGACGCGCGACACCGACCGCGCCGTGGCACTCGCCGTCTCGTCCGCCGACCCCCTGGACCGTCTCCGGTTGCTGGTCAAGATCTTCAAGATCACGGCCGCCGCCGGCGACTCCGGCCGGGCCCGCAGCCTCTTCGGGCTGGCCGAGGCGCAGGTCCAACTCGTCGGCGAGCCGGACCTCCGGCTGCGCGCACTGCTCGATCTGGCCATAGCCGCCGGACCCGAGAACGCGCACCGCCTGCTGGCCACCGCGCTGTTCCACGACTACCCGACGCGGAGCATGCTGTTCTACGACGCGACACCGATGCATGCCCTGGCCGCGGTCGCTCCCGCCGTGCTCGTCGCCGTGGCCGACGAGGTACTCCACCTCAGCTAAACCCTGGAAGGACGCTGTCAAACCCGCTCGGCCAGGGCTCGGGCCTCGTCCACCTCGGGCGAGCCGGCCTGCTCGAACCCGCTGATGGCCGCCGCGACTGCCTCCTGCGCTCCGGCGTCGCCTGCGGCGTGCCGCACCCGGGCCAACTCCAGTTGGGCGCGTGCCTCGTTGAGGATGTCGTCGGCGCCGCGGAGTACCGCGATCGCCTCCGCGAGCCGTTCCGCCGCCGCCTGCAGTCGCCCCTCGTCACGGTCGAGGGCGGCCAGGACCGTGAACGCGATGGCCCGGCGCCTGCCGCCGCCGAAGTCGAGGTAGGTGGTAATCGCCTCGTCCAGCCGCCGCGCGGCCTCCTCGTGGCGGCCTTGGTCGCGATGTGCCTGCGCCATGCTGACCCGCGCGTCGGCCGCGCCGAGCCGCTCGCCGATCTCGGCGTAGATCTCCAGGCACCGCTCGTACGCCGCGACGGCGTCCGCGGGCCGATCGCGCAGCCGGGCGATCCGGCCGAGGGTCATCCGCGCGTACGCTTCGCCGCTGCGGTCGCGGAACTGTGTCTGCATCCGCAGCGACTCGGCGGCGTGCTCTTCGGCCTGGTCGAGGAGTCGCTGGTCGGCGTAGACGACGGCGAGGTGGGTGTGCCCGTAGGCCACGCCGGTCCAGTCCTCGGCATCGGTCCAGGCGGCCTGCGCCTGCTCGAGGTATGAGCGGGCGGTCACCAACCGGCCTCGGTCGAGGGTGACCTCGCCGGCTCCGTTGAGCGCCGCCGCCTGGATCAGCCGGCTGTCGAGCCGGCGCCCGAGGTCGAGGCTGGCCTCGTAGCAGGCGACCGCCTTCGCCGGCAGGCCCGCATCGCGGTAGGCGTTGCCGAGGTTGCGCAGGATGAACGCCTCGCCGCGGGGGTTGTCGGCCCGCCGGGCGGCCTCGACGGCGAGTTCGTGAGTCGTCGTCCAAGGCTTCCACAGGGCGAACACGCGGCAGTGGAAATGCAGCGGATCGGCCAGTTCCCAGGTCATGTCCCACAGGCCGGCCTCGTACGCCTGGGTCACCGCCGCCACGATCCCCTGCGTTTCTACCAGGAACCAGCTGAACGGGGTGGGGCGCATCAGCTCGTCGATGTCGAGCCCGGGTGGCGGCCATTGGGTCGCCCGGCTGGCGAGCGGATCGCGCTTGCTGTTGGGGGCCAGCAGGTACAGGCCGCGCTTGGACAACGCGAGGTACGCGCCGAGAAACCGGCCGCTCGCCGCACCCAGCTCGGCCGGCTCCTCCTCGGCGCGCATCCGCTCCCGGGCGAACGAGCGCAGCAGGTCGTGGAACCGGTATCGGGGCTGGCCGGTGGCGTCGAAGCCGTCCGATTCGAGCAGTTGGGCATCGACCAGTCGTTCCAGCGCCTCCTCCGCGGTTGGGACGTCGGTGTCGAGGACCGCGGCGGCCACCCAGGCGGCGAAGTCGGAGGCGCGGATCAGGCCGAGCCGGCGAAACGCCTGGCGGTCGGCTTCGGCGAGGCCCTCATAGCTGAGCGCGAAGGCGGCACGCACTTCAAGATCACCTGCTCTCAACTCGGCGATCCGCGTGCCCTCGTCGCGTAGCCGTGTGGCCAGATGGGTCAAGGGCCAGCGGGGACGGGCGGCCAACCGCGCGGCGGCGATCCGCAGCGCCAGTGGCAGGTGGCCACAGAGCTCGGCGATCTCAGCCGCGGCGGACTCGCCGCCGGCCACCCGGGACTCTCCCAGGATCTTCGCGAGCAGGTCGATCGACTGCGCCGGCGGCATCACATCGAGGGTGAGCAGGCGGGCGCCGGGCAATGCGGTCAGCAATGGCCGACTGGTCACGATCACCGCGCAGCCGGGGCTGCCCGGCAGCAGCGGCCGCACCTGGGCCTCGCTGGCGGCGTTGTCGAGCAGGACCAGCATCCGCCGGTCGTACAGGAACTGCCGGTACAGGCTGGCCCGCTCTTCCAGCTCTTGCGGGATCGCCGCGCCCGCGACGCCGAAGGCGCGCAGGAACCCGCTGAGCACTTCGGCCGGGTCAAGCCGCTCGGCCTCCACCCCGCGCAGGTTGACGTAGAGCTGGCCATCCGGGTAGCGGTCGGCCAGCTCATGTCCAAGGTGGACGGCGAGCGTGGTCTTGCCGACACCAGCCTTGCCGGCGATAGCGAGCACCGGGACCGCCTGCCGGCTGCCGCTGCCGGCCTCGAACCAGGACAGTGCCTGCCGGATGTCGTCGTCGCGACCGGCGAAGTCGATCACGTGGGCGGGCAGCATGTGGATGCCGCTCGGCGCGGCGACCGGCTGCTGCGGGTGCTGGTGGATGATCAGGTCCCGGCCGGCCACGTACGTGCCGACCAGCCGCACGTCGCCGCCAGCCACGAGGCCGCTGCCGGACACGGTGGACGGAGACGGCGGCACGGGCTCGCCGGTCCCCTCAGGCGTCTCGGTCATGGCGTCCAGTCGATGGCGGCGAGCAGCGTTTCGGTGCCATTAGCCTAACGTCTCGCACCACGCGCAGCCGTCGTCTGACACCATCGGGTGAAATGGGGCCGGGCGTGCGCAGGTCGAGCCGATATCGCGGCCGGTGCCGTCGGCGTCGACGATGCCGGTCATCACCTCGAGCACGTGCCGGCCCAGCGCTCCGCCCGCCCGCTGCGGGCCACGGCCGCGCATCGCGTGTGCGAGATCGACGACGCCGATGCCCCGCCCCGCCGGCCAACGCTGCGGCACCGGCACCTCGATCCAGCGCCGCTGTCCCGCTCGCCGGAGCTGGACCCGGCCGCGGAAGAAGTTCGGGTCCGGTAGGACGAGCGCGCCCCGGGTGCCGTAGATCTCCAGCGGCGGCGTCCGGCTGCCCCAGACGTCGAAGCTCGCGGTGATCGTGCCGGTCACGCCGCTGGCGAAATCGAGAAGGCCGGTGACGTGGGTCGGCACCGTCGACTCGAACGTGGCGCCGGCGCGCGCACCCACGTCGATGGTGCGCAGCGGCGCGGGGCTGGCCCGCATCCCGGTCACCCGGCGCACCGGTCCGAGCAGGCTGACCAGCATCGTCACGTAGTAGACGCCCATGTCCAGCATCGGGCCGGCGCCCGGCTGGTAGAAGGCGTCGGGGGTGGCGCAGCTGCGTTCGTGCCCGGCGGCCAGCATGGCCGCGGCGGCGCCGAGCGGCGTGCCGATCTCGCCGTCGTCGATCAGGCCGCGCACGACCCGGGCGCTCGGACCAAGGAACGTGTCTGGCGCGCAGCCCAGCCACAGCCCAGCCGCGGTGGCCTCGGCGAGCAACCGCGCCCCGGTGGGGGCGTCGACCGCGAGCGGCTTCTCGGTGTACACCGACTTGCCGGCCCGCAGCGCGCGCTCGGTCACGCGCGCGTGCATCTGCGGCGGGGTGAGGTTGACGACCAGTTCGATGCCGGGATCGTCGAGGATCTCATCGACGGTGCCGGGCGCCGCGCCGGTGCGGGCCGCGAGCTCCCCTGCCCGTACGGGCAGCAGGTCCGCGCACCGGGCGACGTGGACCAGCGGGTGCCGGGCGAACGTGGCCGCGTACTTGCGGGAAACGTCGCCACAGCCGATCACGGCCGTAGCCAGCGGCCGCCCACAGAACGGTTCGACATCGACGATGCCGGAATTCTATGACCGTCCACCGTGGCCTGACAGCCTTACGGGATGAGACCGTTTCGTTTCGGCGTGGAAGCGTCCGACTCCTACGACCGGCTCGCCTGGCGGTCGCTGAGCCGCGACGTCGCCGACCTCGGGTACGCGAGCCTGCTCGTGATCGACCATGCCGGCGACCAGTTGGCTCCCCTGCCGGCGATGATGGCCGCCGCGGACGCCGCGCCCGGCCTGCGGGTCGGATCGTTCGTGCTGGCCGAGGGCCTCCGGCATCCCGCCGTGCTCGCCCGCGAGGCGGCGACCGTCGACCGCCTCACCGATGGTCGGGTCGAGCTGGGGCTCGGGGCGGGCTGGCGGCGTACCGACTACGACCGCCTCGGCCTGCTCTTCCCGAGCGGCGCCGAACGGGTGGAACGGCTCGCCGAGGCGCTGGCCATCGTCAAAGCGTTGCTGAGCGGCGGACGGGTCAGCATCACCGGCCGCCACTACACCGTCCATGACTTGGACGGCCTGCCCGCGCCGGCGCAGCGCCCTCATCCGCCCATCCTGGTAGGCGGCGGCGGCCGGCAGGTCCTCACGCTCGCGGCGCGGGAGGCGGACATCGTCGGCCTCAACCCGGTGCACACGGCCACCGAGGGCGTACCGACCGACCTGACGGCCGCGGCGACCCGGCGGAAGGTCGGGTGGATCCGCGCCGCGGCCGGTGAGCGGCTGGACCGGGTCGAGCTGAACATCCGGGCCTATCGCACGGTCGTCGCGCGCGACTGGCGCGCCGCGGCGGACGGGGTCGCCGCGGAGATGCGGCTACCGGTCGAGGAGGTGCTCGCCTCGCCGCACCTGCTCGTGGGCGACATCGAGCGATTGGTGGACGCGTTGGAACGGCACCGCGCGGAGTTCGGCGTCTCGTACGTGGTGGTGACCGCTGACGCGTACCGGGTGTTCGCCCCGGTCGTGGCCCGTATGTCCGGACGGTGAACCAGCGACGAAAGCGTACGGTCGCGACGCCGACTCGGTTAGTATCTGGCTGGCGACAAGGGGGTTCAGGATGGTGCTCGACCCGGTCAGCCAGGCGTTGATCATCAGCGGTGGCGGCGTCCTCGTGAGCGCCATCGCGACTGACGCGTGGGCCGCGGCGCGGGCCGGGTTCGCCCGCCTGTTCGGCCGCGGAGACCAGGACCGGCAAGCCAGCGCGGAGCAGCGGCTCGACCGGTCCGCCACGCAGCTGGACGGGTTGTCCGGTGACGAGCTTGAGCAGGCCCGGCAGGCCCAGGCACAGGCGTGGCAGACCCGCCTGGCCGACCTCGTCGAAGAGCACCCCGAGCTGGCCGGCGAGCTGGCCAGCCTGGTGCGCGAGATCGAGCGGCAGCTGCCGGCTGGCGGCCACCGGGTCCACATCACCGACGCGGGTGCCGTTTCCGTCGGCGGCAACGTCGAGTTGCGCGGCACCTTCGTCGCCGGCCGCGACCTCGACCTCTCCGGCACCGCCACCGTCGGCTCGGAGGGCTCGCCGGCCGAGCCACCACCCGAGCGTCGTTAGTCCAGAGTGGACCCGGTCCGCTCCGGCAAGGGAGGGCACGTCATGGCCGAGTCAGATCTCACCCACCTCCCGCTCGGATACCCGCGCTCGGCGGACCCGTGGGCGGCGCAGGAGGAGTCGGCCATGGTCAACGGGTTCGACGACGGCTGGAGCATCACGGACATCGCCGAGTTGCTGCGCCGCCACCCGGCCGTGGTCCGCGCGCGGCTGCATCTGTTCGGCCGGCTCCCCGCCTGCGATCCGATGCGTGACGAAGAGGACCGCAGGATCGCCGCGCAGTGGCCCCTGCCCACCGAGGAGGTGCCCTCGGACCGCGTCGCGCGGCCGCACGAGGTGGGCACGCCGGCGGGCCGTGGCCTGCTCGGCCGGCTGTACGACCGGTTCCTGCGCATGGGCTGACGCCACTCGCGGCTCCGGCGCCGTCACCGCTTGATCATGCGGTGACCGACCACGATCGCGTCGACGTCGGCCTCGGCCAGCACCCGCATCGCCTCGGCGGGCGTCTCGACGATCGGTTCACCGCGTACGTTCAGCGAGGTGTTGACCAGCACGGGCGGGCCGCCCTGCCGGGCGAACTCGTTGATCAGCCCGGCGAGCAACGGGTTGTGCCGGGTCTCGAGGGTCTGCACGCGGGCGGAGCCGTCGACGTGGCAGATCGCCGGCACGGCCGCGCGCACCGCCTCCCGTACCGGCCAGGAGAACTGCATGTAATGCGCCGGACCCCGGGCGTCGAAGTACCGCTGTGCGTGCTCGGCGAGCACCACGGGCGCGACCGGCCGGAACCACTCTCGTCCCTTGATCTTGTTGATCCGGGCCGGTACCTCGGGGTCGGTCGGGTTGGCGAGCAGGCTGCGGTTGCCGAGCGCCCGCGGCCCGAACTCGGCACCGCCTTGAAACCAGCCCACCACCTGCCCCTGGTGCAGCAGCCCGGCCACCCGCTGGCACAGTTGGTCCTCGGTGAGGACTTCGCCATAACCGTCCAATGTGTCTGGATAGGGCCGGCCGAGGTAGGGCCCCGCATCGATCCGCCACGTCGCACCGGCGCCCGCGGCGGCGAGCCGGGCGGCTACCGCCGCGCCGATGGCCGTGCCGCTGTCACCCGGCGAGTAGACGACGTGCACGTTCTCGAACGGCGTCAGCTCGCTGATCTTCCCGTTGAACGTGCAGTTGAGCGCCACACCACCGGCCAGGCACAGGTTGGGGCAGCGGGTGCGGTCCCACAGCTCCTGCAGCACGTGCAGCAGGACGGTCTCCAGCACCGCCTGCCCTGCCGCCGCGACGCACGCGTTGGTGATGAAGTCATCGGCCAGTGAGCCGCGCTCGATGCCGGCAAGCTGGTCGAGTATGCCGCCGGGGCCGTACATGCGGATCGCGTAGGTTCCGTCCGGACCGAGGTCGACCGGCTCCATCAGGCGATCCACGAAGCGGTCGTCGCCGTACGGCGCCAGGCCCATCGTCTTGCCGGCCTGGAGGAAGCCGAAGCCGATCGCCTCGGTCACCGCGCGGTACAAGTCGCCGAGGGAGTTGGACATCAACGCGTCCGGGTCGTTGGACGTGGCCGCACCGGCCTTGCCGCCGATGACCCGGCCGAGCACGGCGATGTCGTTGCCGCGGCCGAACGCCCAGGTCGTGGTCTCGCGCTCATGATGGTCGGCGGCCGGCCGCCCACCGCCGGCGTCGATCACACTGCCGGCGCCGTCGGCGACCAGGATCGCCGCCTCCTCGAAGGGACTCGTGAAGAAGGTGCTCGTGGCGTGGGTGTGGTGATGGTTCAGCCACGTCGGCGCCACGCCGGGAAGGCGCAGGTCCGGGTCGAGCATGTCGTTGGCGGCGAAGACCCGCACCGCGCCGGCGTCCAGGCCGGCCGCGTCGAGGCAGTACGCCAGCGACGCGCGGCAGGGATCGGGCTCGCCGTAGGCGTACCGGACCCGGCTGAGCCGCTCGTCCTCCACCGCCACCACCCGATCGTCGGGCGTCAGCAGGCACGTCGCGAAGTCGTGGATGGAGCCACCGAAGCCAACGATCACCGAGCCGCCTCGACGCTCCGTATCAGGCATGTCACCGATGGTACCATCCATTGATCAAGAGCAATGCGTCGTTCGGTCAGGGGGAAACCCGTGGTTGCACCGCTCGTCGCCCTGGCACTCGGCGCCGCGTTACTCGTCCTGCATCGGCTGAACCTCGCGGAGGCGGTGAGCCCCGACGGCCACCGCTACCGCGCTCTGGGCCGCCGCGAGCCTGTGCCCATGCCGTTCGCGCTGCGCTGGCTGCTGCCGCTCATGCTCGGCGACGCGGTGTGGCGGTGGCGGCTCAGCGCGTACCTGCACCTGCTCGCGCTGCCGCCGCTCCTCGCGATATGGCTGCGCCCCTGGGTCGACGACGCCCGGCTCCAGGTCGTCGGGGCGCTGCTGGTCTGCGGCCTGTCCGGGGTGTGGCGGATCCACATCCGGTGGCCGGTGCTCGTCGACGGCCCGGCGATGACGTGGGCGCTCGGCTGCGCCGTCGCGTTCCAGTACGACCAGCCGGTGCTCGGCGTGGCGCTCGCCGTGATTGCGGGATCCGTCAAGGAGTCCGGCCCGGTCTTCGCCGCGTGCTTCGCCTGGCACCTGCTGCCGCTGATCGGGCTCACCGTTCCGCTCATCCGGGCGCTGACCGTGCGGATCGGCGTCGACCCGATGGCACAGCCGCACGTCACGCGATACCCGGTGCTGGCCAGCCGGGTGCACCACCTTGGACGGTGGTTCGACGCGCGGTCGATGATCCTGCCCTGGGGCGCAGGCATCCTGGCCGCGCTCGCCACCGACCGGCAGGTGCAGGCGATGCTCGCCGTGACCGCGGCGCTGGCGTACGGGCAACTGGTGATCGCGACCGACACCATCCGCCTGTATCAATGGGCGGCGCCACCGGTGATCCTGGGCGCGATGACGGTCCTGCCACCCGACTGGGCGGTGCTCGCGCTCATCCTGCATCTGTTCAACCCCTGGGCAGGCACCGCCGAGGTCTGACGCGTCAGCGCCCCAGGCGGCGGAAGAGCGGGCCGGGCAGGTGCCGCAGCACCACCATGACCGGGCGCAAACGACCGGGCACCCAGACCTGGCGCCGGCCCGCCCAGACGGCCCGAACGACCACCTCGGCCACCGCCTCCGGCGTCGTGGTCAGCGGCTGCTCGCGAAGCCCCGCGGTCATCCTCGTGCGCACCTGCCCGGGGCGTACGACCACGACCCGGACCCCGCTGCCCTCCAGCCAGTAGCCAAGACCGGTGTAGAACGCGTCCAGGCCGGCCTTCGAGGACCCGTACACAAAGTTGACCCGCCGCGCCCGCTCGCCGGCCACCGACGACAGCGCGACGATGGCCCGTGCCCCTGCGCGCGCAGCCGCCGGGCGAGAAGCACCCCGACGCTCACCGCGCCGACGTAGTTGACCTGCGCCAGCGCGACCGCCTCGCGGTGGTCGAGCGCGGCCACCGGGTGCTCGCCGAGCACGCCAAACGCGACGACGGCGACATCGATGTCGCCACCGGCGAAGATCTGTTCGACGACCGCCGGATGGTCGGCCGGCTGAGCGGCGTCGAACGCCACCGTCTGCACCGTCGCACCGGCCGCCTCAAGATCGATGACCGCCTCGGCGAGGCGCCGCGACGGACGGCCGACCAGCACGATCCGCAGTGGACGGTGTGTGAGATACCGCTGGGCGATCGCGAGCGCTATGTCGGACGCGCCACCGAGCAGCAGCAGCGACTGTGGGATGCCGAGGGCGTCAATCACAGGGACAGCCTCCGGGCCAGGTTCGACATGAACACGCGGCGAGGATCCATTTGTTCGCGCGTCTCGCGGAAGGCGTCGACCCGCGGGTACATCGCCGCCAACAGGTCGGGGCGCAGCCGCGCGTCCTTCGCCAGGTAGACCCGGCCGCCCGCCGCGGCGACGAGTTCGTCGAGGCGGTCCAGCAACGTGACGATCTCAGGCGTGGCCGCGAGGTCCAACGCGAGGGTCCAGCCCGGCATCGGGAACGACAGCGGACCGCCGGCCTCCGCGCCGAGGACCTTGAGCACACCCAGAAACGGGGCGTGTCCGCAGGCGGCGACCCGGTCGACGAGGCGGCGCAGCGCGGGCTCCGCACCGAACGGGAGCGCGGCCTGGTACTGCACGAAGCCGCGCGGGCCGTACAGCCTGTTCCAGTGCGGGACGGCGTCGAGCGGGTGGAAGAACGCCGGCACGGAGGCCAGGGCGCGGGCCCGGCGGCGCGGCGCGCGCCGGAACCACGCCTCGTTGAAGGCCCGCACGCTGACCCGGTTGAGGGTGCCGCCCGGAACCACCGCCGGTACGCCCGGTCGCCGCCGGGCCGGCGCGGGCCCGACCGGGGCCTCGCCCCGCGCGGCGTGCCGTCCCCGAACGACGACACCGCGCCCGGTCGTACCGCCCCGCGCGAGCAGGTCCAGCCAGGCCGCGGCGTACGGATACCCGCGGCCGTCGGCGAGCCGCGCGATCAGCCCGTCCAGGTCGGGCGCCCGCTCCGTCTCGGTCACCAGCCAGGCGCTGGGCGCCGGCGCCAGCCGCAGCGTCGCTCTGAGGATCAGCCCCGTCAGACCCATGCCGCCGCAGGTGGCGTGGAAGACCTCGGGGGTGTCCGCCGGCCCCACGGTGCGGACCACGGCATCCGCCGTCAGAAGGTCCACAGAGGACACATGCCGGGCGAGGGAGCCTACGGCGGGATGGTTCTTGCCATGTACGTCCGCCGCGATCGCGCCGCCGGCGGTCACGTACCCGGTGCCGGGCAGGACCGGGAGAAACCATCCACGCTGGAGCGCCGCGTCAACCAGCCGGCGCAGGCTCACCCCCGCCTCCACCCTGACCGTGCCCTCCGCCAAGTCCCAGCCGAGGATGCGGTCGCGGCCCGTCATGTCCACCACCGCACCGCCCGCGTTGCAGGCGGCGTCACCGTACGACCGGCCCAGCCCGCGCGCCAGGATGCCGCGGGCGCCCGCGTTACGCACCGCCTCCGACAGCGCCGCGTCGTCGCGGCCGCTCAGCACGGTCATCCCGGTCGCCGCCGTACGGCCCCAACCGGTCAACAGCCCCCACCTCGTCATCCGGCAACGACCAACAGCAGCGATGTCGACCACACGACCAGCCACAATTGAAGGCTCCGGTCGCGTAGGACGGCGGCCTCCGGGCTGTCCGCGGCGCCCAGGTCGATGAAGGACACGTACCGCAGCACCGCCAAGGCGAACGGCGCCGCCGACACCGCGGCCCAGGTCCCCTGCCGCTGCGCGTCGAACGCCCACAGGACGTACCCCATGATGGTCACCGCGGCGGCGGTCCCCCACAGGAAACGCAGGTACGACGGGCTGTACCGGGCCAGCACCGGCCGGGCGGCGGCCGCACCCTCGCCGACCTGGACCACCTCGCTGTACCGCTTTCCGGCCGCCACGAGCAGCGAGCCTGACGCGGCGACAACCAGGAACCACGGTGACATCGGCACGCCGGCGATCACGCCGCCGGCGAACGCCCGCAGCACGTAGCCGGCCGCGATCGTCGCGATGTCGACCAGCGGCTGGTGCTTGAGATGGAGCGAGTACAGGACCATGAGGACCACGTACGTCGCCAGGAGCGCGGCGAACCCGAGACCGCCCAGTACTGCGCCCACGGCCAGTCCGGCGACCAGGAGGCCGGCACCCACGACCCCGGCCAGCGGCACCGGGACCAACCTCGCGGCCACCGGGCGCAGGTGCTTCGCGGGGTGGTTACGGTCGATCGTGGCGTCGAGGATGTCGTTGACGAAGTAGACGCCCGATGCGGTCAGGCAGAAGGCAGCGAAGCCGACAACGACCGCGCCGAACACCTCCGGACGCAGGATCTCGCCGCTGGCCAGCGCGGCGCCGGCGACAAGGACGTTTCGCCCCCACTGTCGGAGCCGGGCCATGCCCACGAGGCCGATGAGCACAGACGCCCGGCGAGCCGCCGCGGGGGCGGTGCCGGGCCTGTCCGAGGCGCCCGTCGTGGGGGCTCCGTCGACCCGGTTTGTCATCGGCGCCTCCCTGACGCCGAACGGGATCGGGCGCCGCGACGACGAACATCTCTGGCCATCGATACTACGCCGGAGCGTGTCGAGCAGATACCTCAGCGTGTCCGTCAGACAAGCTCACCCGTGCAGTGGGCGTGGGGGCCACAGCGATAACAGGTGTACGCCATGCACCCGGTGCACACGCCGAGGTTCTCCAGCAGGTACCTGTCCCCACAGACGCGGCACAGCGTGCGCTGGCACAACATGGCGTTCCAGCCGGCTCGCCCACCGAGAGCCTCGTACGAGGCGGTGACGTATTCGGCCAGTTCCGGGTCGTACTCCGGGCCAGCCGGGTCGCGGATCCCATGGTTGTGGCTCCAGCAGTACACCGTGAAGAACGCCTTGTCAGTGACCAGGAGATCACCGTCGCGTCCGGCGCGCAGCCAGGCCGCGCACACCTGCCGTACACGCTCCGGAAAGGGCTCGGCGCCGTTCAGCACCATGAGATCACCGTTCATCGCTGAATTGTGCGATGCCCGATCAACCCCCGATATGCCCCGGCCCGCGCCACCTGCGGGCCGCATGCTCCCGCGGGCACCGCGCAGGTCGGCGGCTCGCAAGCGCTCGCCGAAACCCCCGACCAGCGCTGCCAGCCCCGCGGCACAAGACCCTAGGACAACGGCAGGCATCGCCCGTCGGGGTTGGTCGTGGACCGCGCAGGGTGCGGCCGCGGGAGCGACGGCCTGGACCGCGACGAGCGCCGCGGCAGCTCAGAACTCGATCCTGACTCTGAACCTGACCCCGAAAGGTCTCCAGTCGGCCAAGTGCTGCCGGCGCCGAGGCGGGCGTTTATGGCAGGGCGAGCTCGTAGAGGTGAGTTCGCCGGAGAAAGCGGAAGCCGAGGTGCTCGCGTACGGCAAGCAGGTGGGGATCGTCCTCGGCGGCGGCGGTTTCGATCTCGTTGACGTGCGGGTGGACCTCGCGCAGGCGCTGAATCAGAGCGGCGTTGACCCAGCGGCCCAGCTGCTGTCCGCGATGGTCGGGAAGCACGGCCGGTCCGTACTGCCGAGCGCGGGGCTCGAAGAGCGCGCCGACGACCGCCACGGCGTAGGCCGCCAGGTCGCCGTTCGCGTCCGCGGCGGTCAGCACGGCGTTACCGGGGCGGCTCGGGCTGCGCAGCAGTTCTTCGACACGGGGCGCGTTGGGCAGGTCGCCGGTCCAGTGGGTCAGGCGGTAGCCGGGATGCTCGGCGTCGACGAGCTCACCGAGCCAGGCCCGGTGAACATCGCAGTAGGTGAGCAGGTCGTGGCGCCGGGATCGGGTGTGCCGGAAGCCGTGCCGCTGACAAAATGCCTCGCCCGGCGTGCCCTCGGCCACGTCCGCGACCAGGCGTGGCTCGGCGGTCTGTTCCCGGACGGTGGCCAGCAGCCGGGAGCCGATCCCGCGCCGCCGCCACTGCGGCTCGACGTACAGGCTCACCTCCGGGGCGCCCGGCGTCGTGGCCGGGGCCGGTGGCAGCAGAAGGGCGTGCCCGAATGGGGTGATTGTCCGCAGGGTGGCCACTCCGGCCACAGAGCCGCCCGGTGACACAGCCTGCCACCGCGAACCCTCGAGGTGATCCGACACCCTCACGATGTCGATCAAGGGTTGGCTCATGGCTCCCACGATCGCCCCGACCGTTGTGCGGAACAATGCGAAAGATCGAATCGCCGCATAAGCTACCGGTTATCGTTCGCCGCCAGGGGCGGGTATTCGCGTGCGTCGTGACCGGAGGGAGATGGCCTGGTGGAGCTGCGAGACATCGAGATCTTCCTCACGCTGGCAAAAGAGCTCCATTTCGGACGTACGGCCGAACGCCTCCGCATCTCGCAGGCACGAGTCAGTCAGTCGATCAAGCAGCAGGAGCGCCGGATCGGCGGTGCCCTGTTCGAGCGGACCAGCCGCAGCGTGCGACTCACCCCGCTCGGCGAGCGGCTACGCGACCGGCTCGACGCGGGCTACGGCGAGATCATGGCAGGCATCGACGAAGCTGCCGCCACCGCTCGCGGACAGGTCGGCACCCTGACCGTTGGCACCATGGCCACCCAGCACCAGGGGATCGCGGCCGTCCTCGATCTGTTCCGGCAGCGGTATCCGCAGTGTGAGCTGCGCATGCGCGAGATTCTCCCCAGTGACCCGTTCGGTTGGCTGCGTGCCGGCCGGGTCGACATCGGGCTGGTCTGGCTACCTGTCCGCGAGCCCGACCTGGCCGTTGGGCCGGCGCTGCACACCGAGCATCTGGTGCTGGCCGTCGCCTCCGATCATCCTTTGGCCAGTCGGGAGCGGATCGAGATGGAGGATCTCGGCGATTACCCGGTGGTGTATCCGGACGGGCCTATCCCGGAATACGTGTGGGAGGCGCACACCCCGTCCGTGACACCGGCCGGGCGGCCCATCCGGCGCGGAATCGCCGTGGCCACCCTCGAGGAGGCATTCACGGCGATCGCCGGCGGCAGCGTCGTGTCCCCCGTCGGGGCAGACGCGGCAGCCACCCGGCAGCGCGGCGACATCACGTTTGTGCCCATCACCGATGGACCGATTCTGCGGTACGCGCCGGTGTGGCGCATAACCAGCGAAACGACGCTGGTCCGCGCCTTCGTCCAAGCCGCCGAGGACGCGCAGACCACATAGCGCGCTTTGCCGCGTCCTGCGCTATTACTCGCAACGCCGTTCCACGGCCACTTCTGGCGACTCGCGATAACCAACGCGTTATCAGTCGATACACAAGTCGTCGTTGATCGAGTAGACAAGCCCACCGCACGCTATGGGCGGCGCTGGCCTGTCGTACGGCCACGCCGGACGGGTCTTGAGGGTCGAACGCCGTACGCAAGGGGGATTCATGATGGGACAAGGCAATAGCGGCTTCTCCAAAACGGGGTTGGACAGGGTGCGCGAGGTGCTGGCCGGGCATGTCGAGTCCGGGAGGATTCCCGGTCTGGTCGCTCTGGTCAGCCGGGGTGATGAGACACATGTCGAGGCGATCGGGACGATGCGTCATGACGGTGGCCCGCCGATGCGCCGGGACACGATCTTCCGGATGGCCTCGACGTCGAAGCCGGTCTCGGTCGCGGCGGCGATGGTCCTGCTGGATGAGTGCCGGCTGCGGCTGGACGACCCGGTAGACCCGTGGCTGCCGGAACTGGCCGACCGGCAGGTACTGACCCGGATCGACGGCCCGCTGGACGACACCGTGCCGGCGCGGCGGCCGATTACCGTACGGGACCTGCTGACCTCGACGTTCGGGCTCGGCCTGGACTTTTCGGCGCTGGGCACTCCGATCATGGCTGCCGTCTTCGAGCAAGGGCTCACCCCAAACCTGCCGACGCCGATGCCCGAGCCGGATGAGTGGATGCGCCGCCTTGGCGCGCTCCCGCTGATGCACCAGCCCGGCGAGCACTGGCAGTACCACATCAGCAACGATCTCCTTGGCGTACTCGTGGCCAGGGTCACCGGCCAGTCGTTCGAGACGTTCCTGCGCGAGCGCATCTTCGATCCGCTGGGCATGAAGGACACCGGTTTCCACGTGCCCGCCGACAAGATCGACCGGCTGCCGGCCCTCTACGCCCCCGACCCGCAGACCGGACAGTTCCACGTCTGGGACGAGCCCGCGGGCGGACGGTGGAGCCAGCCTCCGGCGTTCCCGGGCGGCGGCGGTGGACTGGTCTCCACCGTCGACGACTACCACGCCTACTTCCAGATGCTGCTCAACCACGGCATGCACGGCAGCGAACGGATCCTGTCCCGACCCGCCGTCGCGCTGATGACCACCAACCGCCTCACCCCCGAACAACAAGCCGCCCGAACCGCCATGGCCCGCAACAACGTCCACATCTCGTTCGGCCAGGGCCAACACGGCGGCTGGGGCTTCGGCATGGCGGTACGCACCTACCGCGGCGACTACGCGCCCATCGGCCAGTACGGCTGGGACGGCGGAAGCGGCACCTCCACCTACGCCGACCCAGACAACCAACTGGTCGGAATCCTGCTCACCCAGATCGGAACGTCCGTCCCGAATTCGGCATGGGCCTTCCACGACTTCTGGACCACGCTCTACCAGGCAATCGACGACTGACACCGCGTAGCGGACCGTGTCAGCGGTCATGTCAGGCCGGCGTCAGGGTCGCGTCAGGCCGGACGCCGACAGTAGCGGCATAACAGAACACGGCACACCGATCTCACCACCAGATTTCGAGGAGTACACAACCATGTCCATCACCCTTTCCGACCAGGACAAGACCACCTTGCGGACCGCCGCCTACGGCGCCATCACGCTGCTATCTGCCGCTGGTGCGGCCGGTGGCTCGCCACACAAGATCGCCACCAACGGCAGCATCGCGCTGGCCTCGGCCACCGGCCTGGTCGGGCACGTGCTCGCGGAATATCCCAAAGGCAAGGATTTGAACGGCAAGTCCGTGGCCGAGATCGCCGACCGCGTGTTGCCGGCCCTGACGGCAGCCACGAGCCTGCTCAAGCAGCAGGATCCAGCTGAGGCCGACAACTTCCGCAGCACCGTCATCGTCGCCATCGAAGCAGCCACCCGGGCCCACAAGGACGAGCCCAGCCCCACCATGGCCGACATGACCCGCAAGATCACCGCAGCCCTCGACGCCGCTTAATGGATGTCCCCGGGGCCCTCTCCGGGCCCCGGGCCACGGATAACTCTCGCTCCCGGGCCGCGTCGTAGGGGCCGGTCAGTGATTACGCAGATCACTGACCGGCGCCGACCGACAAGACCGCCAGGTTAGCGTGTGTGTTGTGACAGCTGACGTGCTCGTCCTCGCCACCGAGGATCCCTTGGCGGTCGCCGCGGCCGAGGCCATCCATGGCGGAGAGATCGCGACGTTGCGGCGGCTGCTGGCCGAGCACCCGGGCCTCTCGACGGCCCGGATCGGGGACTACGACGGCCGGCCCGACGGTGGCACGTCGCGGACCCTGCTGCACGTGGTCACGGACTGGCCCGGGCACTACCCGAACGGGGCCGCCGCCGTGGCCGCGCTGGTCGAGGCCGGCGCGGACGTCAACGCCCGGTTCACCGGCCCGCATACCGAGACGCCGCTGCATTGGGCAGCCAGCAACGACGACGTTGAGGCGCTCGATGCGCTGCTGAACGCCGGCGCCGAGATCGACGCGCCGGGAGCGGTCATCGGCGGCGGCACCCCGCTGGATGACGCGACGGCGTTCGCGCAATGGCAGGCCGCGCGCCGCCTGGTCGAACGCGGCGCGCGCACGTCGTTGTGGCACACGGCGACCTTGGGGCTGCTCGACCGCCTGCAGGCTTACTTCACCGGCACCACCCGGCCGACGCAGGCCGAGGTCAACGGGGCGTTCTGGGGAGCCTGTCACGGCGGTCAGCAGCGGGCCTGCCGGTTCTTGCTGGACCACGGCGCCGATCTCGACTGGATTCCGGACTGGGAGAACCTGACCCCGCTGGACGCCGCGACCCGCAGCGGCGCCACCGACGTGATCGCCTGGCTGCGCGAACAGGGCGCCAAGACCGCCGCCGAGCTGGGGCGGTAACGCCACCTCCCATGCGGTCTCGCCGACGAAGGGTCTTGCGGCATGAGCGTGTAACTGATCAAGCGGCATCGACGGAAGTGGTCAATGGTGGAGGCTGGCCCGGCCGGTCAGCTCGGCCAGGAGGGCGTGCACCGCGGGTCGTTGCGGCGTGCCGCCGAGTGCGCGGGTGACCGCGAAGATGCGCCGCTCGGTGACCGGTTCGGCCAGAGGCGCGGTGTGTACGCCGGGCGGCACGTGCCGCAGGGCCAGTTCAGGCACCAGTGCGGCGCCCAGTCCGGCGGCGACGAGGTCGAGGGTGAGCGCGAAGTCGACGGCGCGGTGCCGGATGTCCGGCTCGAAGCCGGCGAGCCGGCAGGCGTGCAATGTGGACCGCAGGCATGGGGTGTGCTCGGTGCTGGCGATCCACGGCATGTCCCGCAGCTCGCTGAGCCGGCCGGTGTGCCGGCGCCATCCGATCGGGGTGATTAGGTGCATCGGGTCGGTGGTGACCGGATGCCGGTCCAGATCGTCGACCAGCGGCGCGGGCACGTGGTCGTACTCCTGCAGCACCACCACGTCGAGGGTGCCGGAGTGCAGGTCGAGTCGGCTCTGCTGGTCTTCGGCCTCGATCACCCGTACGTCCAGCTCTGGGTGCTTCGCCCGGGCGCGGGCGGCCGCCGGGCCACCAACGCGCCGGCCGCGGACGCGAACGCGCCGACCCGCACGGTGCCGCTGACCCCGTCGCGAAGCGCGGCGAGCCCGGCCACTGCCTGCTCCACCGCGCCGAGCACCTCCCTGGCGTGGCTGGCCAGTACCTGGCCGGCCGGTGTGAGCACGATCCCGCGCCCGGCCCGCTCGACCAACTCGTGCCCGGCCTCCCGGGACAGCTGGACGAGCTGCTGGGAGACCGCCGACGGGGTCACATGCAGCGCCGCGGCGGCGGCGGTGACGCTGCCGCGCAGCGCCACCTCGTGCAGCACGCGGAGCCGGCGTACGTCAAGGTCCATGTAGCGACGCTACAACGCCGATGAAGAGCTTTGAACTGGTCCTTAAGCATTTCGTCGGGCAGCGTTGCCGGCATGAAAGCGTCACACCGACTTCTCGCCGTGCTCGTCGCCGCCATCTGGGGCGTCAACTTCGTCGCCATCGAACTGGGCCTGCGCGACCTGCCGCCGCTCGTGTTGACCGCGCTGCGCTTCGTCGCGGTGGCGGTGCCACTGGTCTTCCTCGTGCCGCGCCCCAGCGCCCGGCTCCGCTACGTGGTCGGCTACGGGCTGGTGCTCGGAGTACTGAAGTTCGGGGCGCTGTTCACGGCGCTCGCCGCTGGCATGTCAGCCGGCCTGGCCTCGCTGGTGCTGCAGGCGCAGGCGCTGATGTCAGTGCTACTGGCGGCGGCGGTACTCAGCGAGCGACCGGCGCGGTCGCAGGTAGCCGGCGTACTGGTCGGATCGGTCGGGATCGGCGTGCTGGCGGTCGGCAGCGGCGGCCACACCACGGTGATCGGCTTCGCGCTGACACTCTTCGCGGCCGCCTGCTGGGCCGTAGCGAACCTCGTCATGCGGGCCAGCGGCGAGACGCGACCGCTCTCGCTGCTGGCCTGGTCGAGCCTGGTGCCGCCGCTGCCGCTGCTCGGCCTGGCCGGCGTGGTCAACGGCGGACAGGCGGTGCTGGATGCGATCACCGGCCTGTCCGGACGCGGGCTGCTCGCCGTGGCATACGTCGCCTACGTGTCAACCCTCGTCGGCTTCGGGATCTGGAACCGGCTGATCGTCCGATACTCGATCGCACAGGTAGCACCGTTCAGCCTCCTGGTGCCGGTCTTCGGGCTCAGCTCGGCGTGGCTGCTGCTCGACGAGCCCATCGGCCCCACCGAACTGGCCGCCGCCGCCATCGTCCTCGCCGGGCTGGCCCTGGTCGTCCGGCACTCCACAGCAGACCGCAACAACGCCACCACCGCCGGACAGCGCCACGAGCCTGAGTACACCCCGGCCACGGCCGCGTCGGCTCAGACCAATGCCTTCTCGTCGGCCAGGAGCGCGGGCAGCTCGCCCACCGCCCGGGCCCCGATCCCGTCCTCGGTGATCAGTCGAACGTCCATGGCCTACCCCTGTCAGCCGCCCACGTGGGTGCGGGGGCGGCGGTCCGTGCGCGGCTCGCTCTTGCGAATGATCTCGCGGACGACCGGGGGCGCGTCACCTCGTCCGAGCAACAGGTAGCGGAACAGATGAGCGACCAGGCTACTTACGGTTGGGGCGGTTGCTCCGCACCTTGTGTGGCTTGGGCGTCTTCCTCCTCTACCCGGATATAGCCCGCGCTATGAACGGCCACACCCAAGCCCGTGCCAACCAGGATCGCGATCCCGGCGATCGGCATGATGTGCCAGAAGCCGCCGACCACCCCGACGAACCCGAGCCCGAGCGCCACCTGCTGCGCCACCAGCACGACAACGGAACTCGTCATGCGCCGGCGATAGGTCTCATGCCGATTCAACATGATAAGAGCTGACAAGAGTGGGATAGCCAAGGAGAACGCGATCACGCAGATCTTGGCGGACAGATCCAGGGAAGCGGCCCCGGGGTCAGGAACGGCTGCACCATGACGGCTCCGATCGCGATCAGACCGCCGTACATCAGGCTGTTCTGCCGGAGGGACTCCTCCTGCTGTGCTGCCGCCCGTTTCCGCCACCATTCCGCCTGTGCGGCGGCCCGCCGCTTCCACCACGCTTCGTTCGCGATGCTCTCGTCCATGGCGACCATTGTGCAGATGGCGCGAGCCTGGCTGCACCGGCCAATGCCGCTGCTTGGAGCCCCAGCACGGCGTCTTAAGGGGCCGCGTCAGGCAACGGATAGCCCGGCCAGGCCGGCGGCCAAGCCGAGCGTGGCGCTGACTCCGAGGACCCGCAGCACAGACCACCGGAGCCGGAAGATCAGTACGGCGGCGATCGCGGTGATCGCGGCGGGTACCGGCCGAAGGCTGGCCACGTCGGGTACCTGTAGGTGCAGCGGTCCGTCGGTGATGGTGTGGCTGTCGGCGAACAGCGTGTGGACGGCGAAGTAGAGGCCGAGGTTGGCGATGACCCCGACGACCGCGGCGGTGATGCCGGTCAGGGCGGCGGACAGCGTGCGGTTGCCGCGCAGCCGCTCGACGTACGGGGCGCCGAGCAGGATGAACAGGAAGCATGGCACGAATGTGACCCAGGTGGTCAGCAGTGAGCCGACCACCCCGGTCAGCCACGGGTTCAGCGAGCCGGGATGGTGGTAGGCGCCGAGGAACGCCACGAACTGCACCACCATGATCAGCGGGCCGGGGGTGGTTTCGGCGAGGGCGAGGCCGCGGACCATGTCACCGGCCGACAGCCAGCCGAAGTCCTCGACGGCGCGCTGCGCCACGTACGCCAGCACCGCGTAGGCGCCGCCGAAGGTGACCACGGCGGCGCCGGAGAAGAACACACCCTGCTGGGTGTAGACGCTGCCCACGCCGGTGGTCGCGGCGACCACCGCGACCGGGACGAACCAGGCCAGCAACCCGACGCCCAGGATCGTGGCCGCGCGGCGGGCGGTGGGCTGGTCGTGGTGCAGCGCGTCGTCCGCCACCAATGGCGCCGGCCCGCTCTCACCGCCGTTGCCGTGCCCGCCGGTGACGGCCAGGGCGGGCCGCCAGCGGTGCAGCGCCCAGCCGGCCGCGGCAGCGGCCGCGATGACGATCGGGAACGGCACGCCGAACACCGCCAACGCCGCGAACGCGGCCACGGCGAACCCGACCAGGACCGGGTTGGTCAGGGCCCGGATGCCGACCCGCCACACGGCTTGGGCAACGATCGCGACCACGGCCGGGGCCACGCCGGCGAACACCGCCGTCACCGCGGTGGTCTCGCCGTACCCGACATAGATCGCCGACAGGGCCAGCAGCGCCACCATCCCGGGCAACACGAACAGGGAGCCGGCGATCAGGCCACCGCGGACGCCGTTGAGCAGCCAGCCCACATAGATAGCCAGTTGCTGGGCCTCCGGGCCGGGCAGCAGCATGCAGTAGTTCAGGGCGTGCAGGAACCGGCGCTGCCCGATCCAGCGACGCTCGTCGACCAGGTGCCGCTGCATGACCGCGATCTGCCCGGCCGGACCACCGAACGTCTGCAACGAAATCGCGAACCACGCCTTGACCGCGTGCCGCAGCGGCACCACATCGCGGTCGGTCTGCTCCACGCTCGTCATGCCGGCTCCCGGCCCAACAGCGTGGCCCGGCGGTGGTACTCGTACAGGCCGTCGAACAGCGGCCCGGTCAGCTCCAGCACCTCGTGGTCGTCGCGGACCATCGACAGTCCACGCAGGACCACGTCCAGCCCGGCGGCTTCCGGCGCGTCGAACCGCCCGTCGTCCAGGTCCGCCTCGTGGACGATTTCGGCGAGCTTCCACAACACCGGGTCAGCCACCTCGTACCGGCGCAGGATCGTCTCGAACGTGCAGTCCGCGCCGTGGTGGGACAGGTCAACGCCGCGCATGTCGAACGGCGTCGCGTCCGCCGGGACCTCGGCCGGATCGGCGACGAACACGAACCGCGCCCGCGGGTCTATGTGCCGGCGGATCAGCCACGCGCACGCGGCCCGGTCGATGTGCACCCCAGCCCGGGTCGCCCACCTCACGACACAGCCCCAATCACCGGCGCACCGGTGGCCAGATCTCGGATCGCCTGCTGGGCGATCTCCCGCTGCGGGGGCGGGAAGAAGTCCCGCCGCCGGATGCGGTGCAGCTCGGCCCGCAGCCGCCGCACCGCCGCATCCCGGTCCCTGCCGGTCAACGCCCCGGCCGCCTGCGCCTGCGCGGTCACCTTCTCGTACTCGCTCGCGCGGGCGGCAGCCATCTGCCCGGCCAGGTCACGCTCCTGCGCCGCCGACGCCGGCCGGGCCAGCCACACGCTCGCCGACCCACCTGCGGCGAGCACGTCGTCGGCCACCCACTCCAAAGACTCGCGGGTACGCGCGTCCGCGGGCAGCCCGACCAGGCCGTCGCCGAGCTGCGCGACCCCGAGCCGTTTGAGGTTGCGCCAGATCGCGATCCGCGGCGTCGACGGCTCCCGCGGCACCCGGTACGACAGCAGCACCCACTCCCCCGTACTCATCAGGACAGTTCCTCAACCAGTGCCGCGGTCATGGCCCGTAGCTGCGTGCCGGCCGCGGCGTCAGGCCATTGCGCGTCCAGCCGCCAGCGGCGCGCGGTGGGCACCTCGCAGTCGATCCCGACCAGCAGGTCACCGCCCACCTGTGCCAACGCCTGCGGCGCCGACGTGTCAAGCCATCCCGCGGCGTCGCCGAGCAGCCCGGCAGCGTACGGGCTGACCGCGTCCTGCGGCTCCAGCCCGGCGGACGCCGCACGCCAGCCCGCCGGCGCGGCCGCGTTGAACCACGCCGCCGCCACCCGGCTCTTGCCCGCGCCGTGCGCGCACACGAATACCACGGTTCGTTCCATACCCCCAATGTAACCACGGTTGCATCGCAGGGAAAGTGGTCAGCGAGCTGGCCGGAACGGCGCTAGGGCCTGTATCAAACTCGGTCACAGCCACTCGTTGATCGCGGCGATGTGAATGGTGGCTTGGTAGCGCACGGCGAGTTGGTCGAATCGGGTGGCGACGGCAAGGTTGCGTTTGAGGCGGTTGATGCCGCATTCCACGGCGTGGTGGCTCTACGGAGACCACCAGCCGTCCAACCTCAGAGATCATGTCCCGAGATTCTCCAGGGCCGCCCCACAACATCAAAAAGCGGCTTCCCTTATTGAGGGGAGCCGCCGCTGACCTGCCGTTTCTCTGGTGGACCGTACGTGGCGGAATAAGAACCGCGTTTCCCAGTTCACGCCAGATGTGCCAGTCGCAGCGGCGCGCCGACGCACACTGTCATGATCCACCAGTGCCCACCACTACGCACGTGGGTGGGCAACTACCGATGCACCTCATCACACCCGCCAACGCCCGACCGCCGCCGGCAAACCCACGATCGGAGCCGGGCCGCTGACCGCCGACGGGGCGTTTTCGGGCAGTCCTTTCGGGCCGCGGAGGGTGCCCAGCAGTCGAACTCCCGGTGCACACTGTAACTCGGCAGTCCGGTCTTCCCTTAGGCATGCGGCTTCCCCTGCCGCATTCGGGGGTTTCCGACACCAACACGGAGGTGGGCATGTCGACGACGAGAACAGTCCTCTCGGGCCTGGTGACAGCAACTGTGCTCAGCACAGTGGTGGTCGCGGTGCACGCGACGCCGGCGCAGGCGGTGCCGGCCCCGACGCTGTGCGTGGTGCCCTCGACCGGCGGGGTTGCCCGATTCAACCTGGGCGGATCGGGCTTCACCCAGATCCGCACCACGGCCACCGCGACGGTGTACGGCGGCGGTGGGTATGGCGTGGTGGCCGTAAACCCGAGCGTGCCTGAAGCCTGGCTCAAGCGGCCGACGTCGTCCACCTGGACGATGGTCGCCCGTCCAGGGCTCCCTGCGGCGTGGGACTATCAGACGACCGACACAGCCCTCTACCTGCTGCTAGGCCCGTCGCCCACCCAGAAGACGGTGCGCCGGTACAACGGGTCGGGCAGCAGTTGGACCACGATCAGCGGACAGTTCCGGACCATGTACACCGGCAACTACGGCCTGTTCGCCCGGCAATCGAGTGCCGGCGACATCTACCGGTACTCCGGCTCGGGCAGTTCCTGGTCGGTGGTCGGCGGACCGGGCTACTCCTTCGCCGTCACCAACACGGCGCTGTACGGCCTCAACCCGGACCGTACCGGAATCTTCCAGTACAACGGCTCCGGCACCGCCTGGACCAACATCGGCGGTGGGGCGTGGGCCATCTACGGTGGCGGGCACGGATTGTTCGCGACGCTCAAGACCAACGGCAACCTCTTCCGGTACCTGGGCACTCCGGGCGCCTGGGAGGACCTCGGGCAGCCGCCGGGTGGCATCCGAAGCGCGACAGTCACCAACAACGCGGTGTTCGCGGAGGACGCCACCTTCTCCCGGGTGTTCCTCTATGAGGCGTTCGACGGCGGCGGCTGGGCGACGGTCAGCACCAGCCCGGTGGGCAGCATGGTCGCCTGCCCGTAGGCCGGGGCTGGTTGAAGCGTCCGGGGACCCCACCGACCCGGACGCTTCACAAGCAGCCGAAGGACTCGGCGCCGGCACCGCCAGCAGGCACGGCTCATCGGCGGCGGCGGCGAAGTGGACGGGGTGGTCGCCTATCGCGTCAACGGGCCTGCCCTGCGCAGCACGATCGTGTTCACGCCCGACGTGCGCGACGAGCGGCACATCACGGACCGCATCGTCGTGCAAATCGGTGACGGCGACCATCTGTTCGCCACGCACCTGGAAGACCTGCCGGTCGCCGCCGGCATCACCCTGATCGGCGGCGGTCACGACATTGACATCAATGACCCGTCCTGGACCGAACGGCTCCGGCTGGCCCCACACCGCCGCGCCGATCCGGATGGCCCGCATGCTGCAAAACCTCGGCTTCACCCTCGACGAGATCATCGAGATGCTGCACGCCCACGACACCGGCACCGCCACCTGCGACAGCGAACAGTGGCGACTCGAAAGCGCCCTCGACCGCATCGACACCAAGATCGCCGAACTGCGCCGCACCCGCCGGCTGATCACCACCACGATCCAGGAATGCCGCACCGGACACTGCCGCTTCGCCGCTCAGTCGGCTGATGGTTGGCAGATTGCTCACCGTGACCGCCACACCGCAGGATGAGCCCACCGCCGCGGCCGAGCCCGCGAGCGGCGGCTCCTGGCTGACGCGCGGCGTCGCCGGGATCGGCAGCGCCAGCCTGCTCGCCGACGTCGGTCACGAGGTGCCCACCGCCCTGCTGCCCAGCCTGCTCACCTCCACCCTCGGCGCACCCGCCGCCGCCCTTGGCGTCATCGAGGGCGTCTCCGACGCGCTTGCCGGCGGCGCCCGCTTCGTCGGCGGCGCTATCGCCGACGACCCGGGCCGGCGCCGCCGCGTCGCGGTCGGCGGGTACACCACCACCGCCGTGCTCGCCTCGCTCACCGGCGCCGCGACGCAGGTGTGGCAGGTAGGCGTTCTGCGCGCCGGAGCCTGGGCTACTCGAGGGCTGCGGGTACCCGCCCGTAACGCCCTGCTCGCCGACGTGGTCCACCCCTCCGCCTACGGCCGGGCGTACGGGTTCGAGCGGATGATGGACAACCTGGGCGCGATCTTCGGCCCGCTGCTCGCCCTCGGCCTGGTCGCCGCCGTCGGCACCCGCTGGGCGATCGGCCTGTCCGTCATCCCCGGTCTGCTCGCCGCTGCCGCGATCGTCTACGCCATCCACCACGCCCCCCGCGCCGAGCAGCGCGACCGGGTACCGCTACGCATCCGCGTCCGCCCCGTGCTGCATGGTCAGCTCGGCCGGCTCCTGGCCGCTGTCGCCGCGTTCGAGGTCGGCAACGTCGCGGCGACGCTGCTCATCCTGCGCGCCACCGAACTGCTCACCCCTGGTCGAGGCACCGACGCGGCGACCGTTGTCGCGCTCGTCCTCTACGCCGGCTACAACGTCGCAGCCACCGCCGCGTCGCTGCCCGCCGGCCGCCTCGCCGACCGGTTCGGACCCACCGGACCGGTGCGGGTGCTCACCGCCGGGGTGGCGCTGTTCGCCGCCGCATACGCCGGCTTCGCCGCCGCCGGAGACAACCTGCCCGTGCTGGCCCTGGCGTTCATCGCCGCCGGCCTGGCCATCGGCTGCGTCGAAACCGCGCAACACTCCGCCGTCGCCGCGCTCGCACCCGCTCACCTGCGCGGGTCGGCGTTCGGACTGCTCGCCACCATCCAAGCGGCAGGCAACCTCGCTGCCAGCGCCGTCGCCGGCATCCTGTGGACTGCCGTGTCTGCAACGGCGGCGTTCGGCTACCTCACCGCGTGGATGCTGATCGCGCTCGCCGTTCTGGCCTTCAACCACCCTGGTCCTGGCGCCAACTCGTCAGCTATTCCTTGAGATTCAGCGGAAATTCCGCACGTACGAGACACAATCCGCGTGTACGGCCTTCCAGGGCTGGCCGAACTGTTCCATCGACGCCGATTCGAGGGCCTTGTCGTCGTGGACGGCCGCTTTGAAGAACGCGAGCATCTTCGCCATGCCGAACCGTTCGACCAGACGGTGCACGGCCAGAAGGCTGACGCCGTACGCGCCGCCGGCCTGATCCCGGGTGGCCTTGGCAGGCGGCGCGCTCTCCGGGAGCGGCCCCTTCCACCCGCCCTGGACGAGCTTGCGGACCGCGGGCAGATCGTTGTACCGGCCCAGCGGTTGTCCGGCCAGGCTGGCGTGCTCGGCGATGCCCTCCACAAGCCACCATTTGGACTGGGTGTACCCGCCGTCGAAAGGCAGCGACGACACGTGCGTCATCTCGTGCCTCAGAACGTCATCGAGCACGGTGGCATGCAGACCCTTGGCCTTGATCACGACATGGTGCGGCCCCATGCCGGTCGGGGCGGCGAAACCGGCGGCCCACGCCGACGGGGCGCCGCCGTACCAGCGCTTCCACTCAGCGTCGCCGGCGTAGAAGATCAGATACCGCTCCGGTTTCGTACCGCCGACCGCGTACTTGTCAGCGACGGCCGCCGCCTTCTCGGCCTCGCGCGACAGGACGGTGAGCTGGCCCCGCTGCGCGGGCGTCGTCGCGACGACCGTACGCTGCCCCACCGCGGCCCGCAGCGCGCTGACCTCCCACGGCCGGGGTCCACCCCGCTGCGACGCCTGCACCGCCACGATCCGCACCGTGCCGTCGCGGTCGACCCATCGGGTCTCGAAAAGCGCGGGTGCCGGCTCGCAGGCCGCAACGACAAAGCAGTGGTTGACCGTCACGCCGACCTTCAACTCGCCGGCGTCCTGTTCGGGCTCTTCGGTGATCTCGGGCACCCAGATGGCGACCTTCAACGCGCGCAGCGAGTGGAACTGCTGCCGCAGCACCGCAACGGCCGGCGAGCCCGGTTCGGCAGCGGCAAGGAACCCGCGCTCGTCGCCGGCGATCAGGGCCGCAGCCTGCTCCGTCAACGCCGCCTGGATCCGCCTGGGCAAACTGTCCAGGCCGGCGGCCCGCAGCTCGGCCGCCGACTTGGAACGAGCGACCACCGGCGGTTGCACGCCCCGCTCACCACACGCCGGCAGCGCGGCGATCAGAGCCAACCCCAGCCCCAGCCAGACCCGCCACCGCCGCGCCGGTGTGCCGGACTCCTCATTGGACACACGCGCAGACTACGACGCGGCCCGGCACATCCGGATCAACCATTCAGCCCTTCGCCGCGAGTCTGAACCGTAGATCGCCGCGACCCGGTCGCTGGACCGCACCACCGCTCGGACGGGCACCGGCCCGGCGGGCGAACCGGATTTTGCTGTCAGCTGTCGCCCAGTTGGATCTGGTCCAGCGACAGTCTCGACCAGGTGGAGTCCGGGGTTTCCCCGGGCCGGGCGCCGGGTGTGTCGTGGATGGCCATGACGAGTACCACGTGGGGAAGGCGGCGGCGTATCCCGGTGAGGAGGTGTTCGGCGGTTGCGGGGTCGAGGCCGGTGGTTGGTTCGTCGATGAGGAGCACGTCGGGTTGGGTGGCGAGGGCGCGGGCGATGTGCAGGCGACGCTGTTCGCCTCCGGATAGGCCGCGTCCGCCTACTCCGGTGCTGGTCTGCGGATCGAGCCGGGCGCGGTCCAATGCCGTGTCGGTGAGCAGGTCCGTGATGTCGGCGTCGGTCGCGGCGGGATGGGCCAGCCGGATGTTGCTGGCGACCGTGCCGGTGAACAGGTAGTCGTCGGCCAGTACGGCGGTGACCACTCCGGCTGACGGTTGCCGCTGTAGGGCGGCGGCGACGCTGGTGAGCAGCGTGGTCTTGCCGCTGCCGGACGCGCCGGTCACGACCAGGGTTTGGCCGGCGGTGACGGTGAACCGGATCTGGCGCGCCGCCCGCGTCGGTGTCTCGGGCAGGCGGTATCCGGATACGGTCAGGCCGCGGAGGTCGAACGAGGTACGGAAGGTTGCCGCTGCCGGCGGTCTGGCCGGCCCTTCTTCGCCGATCGACGCGAGGCGTTTCCTGGCTTGCCGGGCCTGGGTCCAGGTGATGGCGGCGGGCAGCAGGCGTTCGCCGTTGGCCAGCACGCCGGTGGCGAGCAGCGCGACGAAGGCCAGCGCCGCGACGGTGGCGCCGCTCCGTGCGGCGAGCACGAGGGCGAGCGGCATGGCGGTGGCGGTGACGGCGCGGGCGCTGGCGGCGAGGCGGGCGGCCGCCACCGCATGCCGGTTCTGCTGGCTCTCGAAGGTGGCCAGGCGCCGCAGGGTGCGGTCGGCGAGTAGGCCGGCGGCGCCCAGCGACGCCATCTCGGTCCAGGCGCCGGTAGCGGTGACCAGTTCGGTGCGCAGCAGGCTCCGGGTTCGGGCCGCGTCGTCGGTCCGGTACGCCGCGGCGGCGGCGAGTCCGGCGTGGACGGTTGCCGTCACGGCGAGAACCACGGCCACGGGCGGGTAGCCGGCGAGCACGATCGCGAGGCAACCACCCGCGGTCATCGTCGCGGCGCAGACCGCGGGTGCGGCGGCTTGGATGAGCGCCATGCCGGTGGTGTCGGCGTCGGACATGACCCGGTCGAGGGATTGGCCGGACCAGGCGGTCGCACCGGATCCGGCAGCGCGGTCGTAGAAGGCGATTCGGGCGGTGCTGATCCGGCGCAGCGCCGCGGCGTGCAGGACGACGCGGTTGGCGTAGTTCGCCGCGATCCGGCCCACCGCGAACGCGCGTACGCCGCCGCTGGGGGCCAGGTAGGAGAAGGCGCTGTATCCGGCGGCTCCGGCAACGGCCGATGCGGCGATGAACCATCCGGAGAGCGCGAGGAGCCCGATCGAGCACGCCTCGGCCAGGACGGCGAGGGCCAGTCCGGCAGCGGCGAGGGCGCTGGTCTTCATACCCGCGTCGCCTCCCGCACCGGATGGACGGACCCATCGGCGAGCTCGAGCAACAGGTCCGCGGTGTGGGCCAGGGCCGCCGAGTGCGTTGCCACGATGACGGTACGGCGACGGGTTGCGCGGCGCAGCGCGGCGATGACCCTTGCCTCCGTCTCGGGGTCGAGGTGCGCGGTCGGCTCGTCGAGGATCCAGAGCCCGGCGCCGCTGAGGTACGCGCGGGCGATCGCGACCCGTCGCGCCTCCCCTGTGGACAGTCCGAAACCGCCTTCCCCTAGCGGCGTGTCCAGTCCTTGTGGCAGCCGGGCGACGACGTCGTCCAGCCCGGCCGCGGCGACCGCCCGGTTGATCTCGGCCCGGCCGGCGCCCGGCCGCGCGACGCGGATGTTGTCGGCGACGGTGCCGGGCAGCAGCACCGTCTGCTGACCGATCCAGGCGCAGGTGCCCAGCCGCGGCGGCGACGATCCGCCGGGGGTGAGCCACCGCACTGTTCCCCGGCTCGGCGGGCGAGTCCCGGCGATCAGGGACAGCAGCGTGGTCTTGCCGGCGCCGGACGGTCCGGCCACGACCGTCCATGATCCTGTGTGGACGGTCAGGTTCACGTCGTGCAGGACCGGCGCTTCGACGCCGGGATAGCGGAACCAGAGGTCGTCGAGGACGACGGTGACCGCTCCGACGGGTGCAGGTCGTTCGCGCTGGTACCGCACCGGTTCGGTCCCCGCTTCGGCTGCCTCGAGCAGACCGCTGATCACCGGTACGGCTGACAGGGCCCGCTGCCGGCTGTGGTATCCGGTGGCGGCGGCGCGCATCGGTTGGAAGTACAGCGGGCACAGCAGCAGCGTGAGCAGGCCGCGGAACAGGGTCATCCCGGGTGCGAGGTCCAGCCGGACGTAGCCGAGCAGGGACAGCCCGATGTACGTCGCATTGGCCGCGATGCAGAAGGTGACCACGACCTCCATCACCGCTGCGGACAGCAGCGCCCGCCGTACGACCGCCATGGTGGTGGTGTTCAGGTCGGCGGCGGTGTGGGCGAGTTCGGTGCGCCGTCGGGTCAGTGCCCCGATGCCGCGCAGGGTGGGCAGGCCGCGGAAGCTGTCGAGGACGACGGCGGCCAAATGGGTGGTGGCGGCTGCCCGCTCGTCCGCGCCTTCCTTGGCGAGCAGGCCGGCCAGTCGCATGTTCAGCGGGACGAGCAGGCTCGCCAGGAGCAGGATCACCGCGGCCGGCCACTGTACGGCCGCGGTGGTCAGGAGGATGACGGCCATGCAGGCGGGTGCGGACAGCCGTTGGGGAATGGTCTGGGCGTGGTGGTCGGCGATGTCGTCGGTCAATTCGACGGCCGCGAGCGCGGCCGTTGCCGGGTCCGGTTCGGCGCGCCGCTGCCCGGTGGGCAGCACGGCCGCCACAAGGCGCCGCCGGATGGCGTGGGCGATCCGGCGGCGTCCAGCCGCCTGCCAGCGTGTCGCGCTCCACGCCGCCCCGGCCGCGAGCAGCCCTCCGGCGAGCAGGACACCCAGTCCGAGCCCGCTCGGTCGCCCGCCGCGGAGCACGTCGCGCGCGACCCACGCCAACCCCGTCCACTGCACGACGGTGAAGATCGTCTCCAGCAGCTGGCAGCCGGCGGCCAGCCGCAGCCGGCGAAGGCCCGGTTCCGCCGCGCCGGTGAGCCACTGTTCAGCCGTCATCACGGATCCGGTGTTCGTCGATGATCCAGGCGGCGCCGCCGGTGACCGCGAGGAGGATCATGCCGGCTAGGCTGAGCAGGCCGCTGTGGTAGCGGGGTAGCCGGCGAACATGCCTTGGCAGACGAAGTAGCAGAAGAGGCCGCCGATGATGCCGGCGACGGTCAGCACGCCGCGCAGCAGCCGAGACCTAGTTGCCATGGGTGCCTCCGAGCTTTCCGTGGAAGGTGTGGTGGGCGAACCAGGTGTAGTAGAGGATCAGCGGCACGTTGAGCCCGATCCCGACCGCCAGGAACGCCATGGTGTGGTGCGGCGCCGCCGCGTCCGCGAGCGTCAGATCGGGCGTCAGCGCCGGGTAGCGGGTCACGACGAGGGCGATGGCAACCGTCACCACGGCGGTCACCAGGCCGACCAGCGGCAGGCCGTCGTGCGGGGAGCCCCGCCGCAGGGTCGCCAGGGTCGCCGCCACCCCGGCCGCGGCGATCAGCAGCAGCCCACCGGCGGCGACGGTCCGCGCCGGGTCGTGTAGGTGCGGCGGCGCGGCGGTGACGTTGACGGCGACCAGGCACGCCGCAGCCAGCACCGTCGCCAGCACCGCGGTGATCGTGCCGCGGCGTCCCGCCCGCGCCCGCAGCCGCCCGGTTGTCTTCCACTTGGTGTATGCGTAGCCGAGGGCCAGGTACCCGCAGGTCACCGTCAGCGCGGACAGTGCCGAGAACCCGCCGATGGCGCCGGTCAGGGTGCCGGCGGCGGCGCCTTGCGACAGCGCGGCGGTCAGCGACGCGACCCCGAACGCTGTCTCCCATCGGGGCGCGGGATGGGATTGGGAGGCCATCTCCACGCTGACCCCGCGCACCACGAGGGAGAACAGCATGACGATCAGCGGAAGGTAGGCGTGCGGGAGGATGGTGCCGAACGCCGCCGGGAACCCGGCCCACAGGGCCACCGCGAGCAGGACCAGCCAGGTCTCGTTGCCGTCCCAGGCTTGAGCGACCTGTTCGAGCATCTCGTGCCGGTACCGGGCGTCGCGTTCGGCCAGGGTGGCGATGCCGATGCCCAGGTCGTACCCGTCGAGGACGACGTACATCAGCAGGCACAGCAGGATGAGCCCGAACCACACGGTGGTCATCAGCGCATCCCCCGCCGATCAGGCTGGGCAGCGGCACCGAATCAAGATCTGGGCGGCGCTCGTCAGGCCAGTCCCGTTCCGGGCCGATCCGCACCGTGTGCACGATGTAGCCGATGTACGCGGCCAGCATCGCCAGGTACAGCAGGGAGAAGCCCACCACGGAGAACACCACCTCGCCGGGCGCCAGGTGCGAGACGGCGTCGGCGGTACGCAGCTGGCCGAACACCAGCCATGGCTGACGGCCGGTCTCCGCGGTGGTCCACCCGCCCAGGATGGCGAGGATGCCCACCGGTGTCGTCCACACCAGGAAGCGGTGGAAGCGTTTGGATGTCCATAGTTTGCGGCGCAGGCGCAGGATCGTGGCGTAGAAGACGGTGCCGAACATGAGCAGCCCGCCGAGGAACATGACCCGGAATCCCCAGAACACCGCGGCCATGTCCGGCCGGTCGGCCTTCGGGGTCAGGTCCAGCCCGGGGATCGCGGTCCGGCAGCTCAGATCCTTGTTGAGCGCGCTGCCCAGGCAGGGGATGTTCAGCTCCGCGAGGTTGCGCTGGGCCTGCTGGTCGGGGATGGCGAACAGGACGAACCCGGTGTTGGGCTGGGCCCAGTTGCCTTCGAGGGCCTCCAGTTTGGACAGTTGGTAGGGCAGCACCGCGCCGGCGGTGTGGTCACCGACGAAGATCTGTACCGGCAGCAGGATCGCCGCCACGCCCAGCGCGATGGACACCGACCGGCGGGCGAACGGCAGCGCTCTGCCCTTGACCAGGTAGTAGGCGCCGATGCCGGCGACGAAGAAGCTGGCGGAGATCAGCACGGCCAGGACCATGTGCGGCCACCGCCACACGAACGACCGGTTGAAGATCGCGTCCAGCCAGTCGGTCGGCTCGAACCGCCCGTCCCGCACGACAAACCCGGCCGGCGTCTGCATCCACGAGTTAGCCGCGATGATCCAGGTGGAGGACAGGATCGTGCCGATCGACACCATCACCGTCGAGGCGAACATCGTGCCGTGCCGCACCCGGCCGTCGCCGTAGAGCAGGACGCCGATGAACCCCGCCTCCACGAAGAACGCGGTGACCACCTCCATCCCGATGATCGGACCGATGACCGGGCCGGTCTTCGCGGCGTAGCCGCCCCAGTTCAGCCCCATCTCGAAGGTGATCACGATCCCGGCCACGACGCCGATCGCGAACCCGACCGCGAACACGCGCCGCCAGAACCGGAACATCTGCAGATAGACCGGCTTGCGAGTGCGCCAGTACGCCCCGTACAGGATGCTCAGCAGGATGGACAACCCGACCGTGATGGCGGGGAACGTCATGTGGAACATCACGGTGATGGCGAACTGCCACCGCGATAAGTCGAGCAGACTCATCAGGACTCCTCAGGCTTCGGCCAGGGGCATGGTGGCGACGGCCGTGGTGAAGCGCGGTAGCAGGCCAGCGCCGACGGCGAGCAGGGCGACGATGGCGATATGCACGGACTCGACCATGGCGAAGGCGTGTGGGACGCCGTGCGGTGCCAGGGCGAGGTAGAGGGTGCCGAGGGTGGCCACGCCGAGGGCGAGACCGCTTTGCTGCAGGGTGATCAGCGCTCCGCTGCCGACGCCGCCGAGGTGGGCGGGCACGTCGGCCAGCACGCTGCGGAACAGCCCGGCGAACAGCATCGACTGCCCGCCGCCGACCAGGGCCAGCGGCCCGGCCATCGCCCATAGGCTCACGTGCGGCCAGTCCTGGACGACGACCGTCACCAGTGCGGCGAGGCCGGCGATCTGGATGACCGCGCCCGCGGACAGCGCGGCCCGGCCGAAGCGGCCGATCAGGCGCGGCGCGAGCATCGAGCCGGCTAGGAACAGCACGGCCATGGGAAGAATCGCCAGGCCGCCGTGCAGGGCGTCGGCGTGCAGGCCGTCCTGCACCATCAGTGCGAAGACGAACATGAACGCGCCGAAGCCGGCGCTGAAGGCGAACACCATGACCAGGCCGCGGGACATCGATGGCAGGCGCAGCAGCGACGGCGGCAGCAACGGCACCTCGCCGCGCCGCTCGGACCGCTTCTCCACGAGGTACGTGGCCACGGCGAGCACGGCCGCGACGGCGAGCAGCAGCCAGATCCACCACGGCCAGCCCAGCGAATGCCCCTCGGTCAGCGGTACCAGCACCGCGGTGAGGGTGGCGGCGAACAGCACCGTGCCGACCCCGTCGACGCCCACCGGGTGCGGGGACCGGGTGTTGGGCACGATCCGGGCCGCCACCACGAGTACCACCAGGCCGATCGGCACGTTGACCAGGAAGATGGGCCGCCACCCGGTGCCGGCGATGTCGGCGCTGACCAGCAGCCCGCCCACCAGTTGCCCGACGACCGCGGCGATGCCCGAGGTTGCGCCGTACAGGGCCAGCGCCCGCGCCTTGCGCTCGTGCTCCAGGGTGTGGTGGAAGGTCGCCAGCACCTGCGGGATGAGCAGCGCGGCCGTCGCGCCCTGCGCGATCCGGGCCGCGATCAGTACCCCGACGGTTGGGGCCAGACCGCAGGCCAGCGAAGCGAGAACGAAGCCGGCGAGCGCGCCGAGAAACAGCCGGCGCCGGCCGTAGCGGTCCCCCAGCCGGCCGCCGAGGACGAGCAGCGCCGCGTACGCGACGCCGTACCCCGCGATCACCAGCTCCAGCGAAGACGTCGACGCGTGCAGCGAGGCGTCGATGCTCGGCAGCGCCACGTTGGTGATGAAGAAGTCCATGATCGGCAGGAACGCGCCCGCCAGCAGGAAGAACACTCCCACCGGGTGCAACTCGCTCTGCCGCGACGGATGGGTGACGGTCATCGCTCCCCCTACTGATTATGTCCAGATAACTATGAAGACAGAATCAGTATGTGCCCATAACTATGAGCCGGCAACCACCTATGCTGCAGGTGTGACGAAGAACCGACCACGGCGGAGATCAGACGAGCAGCGCTGGGCCGATCTCGCCGACCTGACCCTGATCATCAGCAGGGAGATCCAGTACCGCGGCTACGCGGACGAACGCGCCCAATCGCTGACCCAGTCCGAGGGCATGGTGATGCGCTACCTGCTGCACAGCGAACCGGCCGCCCCCAGCCAGATCGCCGCCGCCACCGGACTGCAGCGCACCAACCTCTCCACCGTCCTGCGCGGCCTCGAACACAAAGACCTCATCCAGCGCCAAGCCGACCCCAACGACGGCCGCGGCGTGACCGTCAGCCCCACCGACCACGGACGCGCCAACTACGCCCTCGTCCGAGGCGAATGGGCCACCACCGTCGCCGCGGCCGCCGACCACGACACGGCCCACCTCGACGCCGCCCTCACCCTGCTCACCGCCATCAAGGACGGCCTGAGCCGGACGCGGCCCGAAGCCCATCCCGGCACCCACCCGCCTAGCCCGAGCCGCGGGTCGGCCAGCCGGAACCTCATGGCCCGCCCTCAGGTGTGTTTTGGCTGGTCCGGCGGTTGACAAGCGGGCCACCGCCCAGTTGAATCATGCCGTGCTGATATCAGCCGAGCATGATGTGATCCGGTTGTTGGCCGACCCGCTACGTGCCCAGATCGTGGAGCTGCTGGCCGGCGGGCCGGCGTGTACGTGTCATCTGGTCGCCGACACGGGTGCCTCGCAGTCGAACGTGTCGAATCATCTGCGGGTATTGCGGCAGGCCGGTGTGGTGGTGGCCGAGCCGCGGGGCCGGTACACGTTCTACCGGTTGCGGCCTGAGGTCTTCGACAGCGCGGCGGGCTATTTGGCGGGGTTGGCGGAGAAGGCGCGGGCGAGCGTGGACGCGCGGCGGGAGTGCTGATGGGCGTGGCGTTGTGGCGGCGCGCGATCGCCGAGCTGGTGGGCACGGCTCTGCTGGTGACGGTGGTGGTCGGCTCCGGGATCATGGCCGCGAATCTGTCGCCGGGTGATGTGGGTGTGCAGTTGCTGGAGAATTCGATCGCGACCGCGTTCGGGCTGGCGGTGATCATTTTGGTGGTGGGTCCGGTGTCCGGGGCGCACCTGAACCCGGTGGTCTCGCTCGCGGATTGGTGGCTGGGCCGGCGTACCCGGGCCGGGCTGGCGGCGCGGGACCTCGGCGTCTATATCCCGGCCCAGGTCGCCGGGGCGATCATCGGTGCGGTGTTGGCGAACCTGATGTTCGACCTGGCGGCGGTGGACTGGTCGAGCAAGGCCCGGGACGAGCCGTACCTGTGGCTGGGTGAGGTGGTCGCGACCTGCGGGCTGGTACTGCTGGTGTTCGCGCTGGCCCGGTCGGGGCGGGCGGCGGTGGCGCCGGCCGCGGTGGGTGCCTACATCGGGGCGGCGTACTGGTTCACCTCCTCGACGAGCTTCGCCAACCCGGCGGTAACGGTGGGGCGGGCGTTCACCGATACCTTCGCTGGTATCGAGCCGGCCTCAGTGCCGGGTTCGTGGTCGCGCAACTGGTCGGCCTGCTGGTGGGGCTGGGGTTGCTGGCGGCGCTGTATCCGCACCCGGAGAAGGGCGTGGAGCAGGTGGTGGTCCCGCACGAGGATGGGCTTGCGACCCGACCCGGGACGCGCTGAGAAAGGGATGAGTCAGATGACGCAGGGCAAGCCGACGGTGTTGTTCGTGTGCGTGCACAACGCGGGCCGGTCGCAGATGGCCGCCGGGTGGCTGCGCCACCTGGCTGGCGACGCTGTCGACGTGCGCTCGGCCGGGTCGGCGCCCGCCGGTCAGATCAACCCGGTCGCGGTCACCGCGATGGCTGAGGTCGGCATCGACATCACCGGCAACATTCCCACCCTGCTGGAGTACGACACCGCGTACACGAGCGACGTGATCATCACGATGGGCTGTGGCGACGCCTGCCCGGTGTTTCCCGGCAAGCGGTACGAGGACTGGAAGCTGGACGACCCGGCCGGTCAGGGCATCGACGCGGTCCGCCCGATCCGGGACGAGATCCGTGTACGGGTCGAGCAGCTGGTCGCCGACCTGGTGCCGGGACGGTAGTCGGGTGAGCCGGCTCGTGATCGTCGGCGGCAGCGACGCCGGGATCAGCGCCGGCCCGCGATCTGGGCAGCCCCTGGGACGCCGTCCAGACCGCCACCCTCGCCTGGACCGCCACCGCCATCGGTTGACACCAGCAATCTGACTCAGCCATCATTGACTCAATGAACGCTGATGAATCCCTGATGGTGCGGGCGCGGGTGCATGCCGCGCTCGGTGACCCGGCCCGGCTGGCAATCGTCGACACCCTCACGTTGGGGGACGCGTCACCGGGCGAGGTCGGCGCCGCCCTGGGCATGCCGACCAACCTGGTCGCCCACCACCTGAAGGTGTTGCAGGAAGCCGGTCTGGTCGTACGCACCCGCTCGGAGGGCGACCGGCGCCGCACCTACCTGCGGCTGATCCCGGAAACCCTGGCCGTGATCGCCGCCCCGCCCCTGGACCCGCCGGCCCGGGTGGTGTTCGTGTGCACCCACAACTCGGCCCGCTCCCAACTGGCCGCCGCCCTGTGGCAGCGGCGCAGCCCGATCCCGGCGGCCTCAGCCGGCACGCAGCCGGCCAAACGGGTGCACCCGCGCGCGGTCCGGGTGGCCCGCGCCCACGGCCTGCACCTCGACCCGTCCCGCACCGCCCACGTCTCCGACGTCGTACGCGGCGACGACCTGGTCATCGCCGTCTGCGACAACGCCCACGAGCACCTACCGGCCAGCGTGCGACCCCGGCTGCACTGGTCCGTACCCGACCCGGCGCCCGCCGACACCGACGCGGCGTTCGAGGCCGCCTACCGCGACATCGCCGACCGGATCGACCGACTCGCGCCGTCCCTACCTTCGGGAGCCGACCATGACTGAAACCACCTACCACCGCGACGGCCTGTCCGTCGACCAGCAACTGGCCCTGCGCACCGCCGCCGCCCGCCTCCGCGAGGAGTTCGACGGGGTGTACGGCACCGAAACCATCGAACGGTTCCTGCACTCCAGCTACGACCAGTTCGCCACGTTCAGCACCGTGCCCAACTTCCTGCCCCTGCTCGCCGAACGGTTCGCCCGGCAGCGGCTGACCGCCCTGGCCCGGGTCGAAGGGCTGCGCACCGACGGCCGCCCGGTCGTGCTGTTCCTGTGCGTCCACAACGCCGGCCGTTCCCAGATGGCTCTGGGCTTCTTCACCCACCTTGCCGGCGACGCCGCGATCGCCTGGTCCGGCGGCTCCGAACCCGGCATCGAAATCAACACCGCCGCGGTCGCCGCGATGGCCGAACGCGGCATCGACATCTCCGGCGAGTACCCCAAGCCGTGGACCGACGAAGTCGTCCGCGCCGCCGACGTGGTCATCACCATGGGCTGCGGCGACGCCTGCCCCATCTTCCCCAGCAAGCGCTACGAGGACTGGGTCCTGGACGACCCGGCCGAACTCACCGTGGAACAGGTCCGCCCGATCCGCGACGAGATCGAACGCCGGATCCGGCAGCTACTCGACGAGCTGTCCGTCCCCGCCCAGCACTAACCACCACATCGCCCGGCTCCAGCGTCCACGCGGGCAGCTGTGTCGCGTCGGGTACGACTATGGATTGGAGATCCAACCATGTCCGTTGGGCATGTCCATTACAGGATGCCGAGTTGGTTCGCGCGGGCGAGGGCTTCCACGCGGTTGCGGGCGCCGAGCTTTTCCAGGGTGCGCTGCAGGTAGGTCTTGACAGTGTTGCGGGTCAGCCCCAACGCGACGGCGATCTCTGGGTTTGTCTGGCCCATGGCGACGTGCCGCAGGATCTCAAGATGCACAACACCGGCAAGGCCCGCCAGGTCATCCTGGCCGCCCGGGACCTGCTCGGTGGCAACGGGATCCTGCTGGACTTCCACGTCATGCGGCACCTGGCCGACATGGAGGCGATCCACACGTACGAAGGCACCGAGACGATCCAGGCACTCATCGTCGGACGGGACATCACCGGTGTGGCCGCGTTCGCATAGGCGGGCCCACCACCTCCTCGACGTGGACGGAGTGGGGCTGAGGGTGGCGGTCCGCGGGAAGGGCCGGCCGCTGCTGCTGCTCATGGGCATCGGCGGAAACATCGAGATGTGGACGCCGTTCGAGGACGCGCTCGACGCTCGCGCCCACCAGACCATCACCGTGGACGCGCCAGGTACCGGCGGCTCCACCCCGTACCGCGTGCCGCGCCGGATGCCCGGGCTGGCACGCACGATGGAACGGCTGCTCGACGCCCTCGGCCACGATCAGGTCGACGTGCTCGGCGTGTCGTTCGGCGGCGTACTCGCCCACCAAGCCCCGCACCGGGTCCGCCGCCTCATCCTCGCCGCCACCGGACCCGGGCTCGGCGGCGTACCCGGATCGCCCCGCGTCCTGCTCGCCCTGGCCACACCGCGCCGCTACCACCAGCCCGACTACTTCCGCCGCGTCGCCGGGCGGGTGTACGGCGGGGCCGCCGGCCGCGACCCGGACACGATGCTGCACGGCTCACTCGCCCGGTTCGCCCACACGCCCACCGCCGGCGGCTACCTCGCCCAGCTGTACGCCATCACCGGCTGGACCAGCCTGCCCTGGCTGCACCGGCTACCCCAGCCCACCCTCGTGATCGCCGGAGACGACGACCCCATCGTCCCGCTCACCAACGGCCGCCTGCTCCGCCGGCTCATCCCCGACGCCAGACTGCACGTCGTACCCGGCGGCGGCCACCTGTTCCTCCTCGAACACCCAGCCGAGATCGCGGCCGTCGTCCAGGAGTTCCTCCACTGACCGAGCGGTCGCTGCGCTTGCGCCCCTCAGTCCCAGGAGTTGGCTGGCTGGTCGTTGATGGAGACCCAGAAGCGGTTGGTCGTGGGGAGCGTGCCGTACGCCCAGAAGCTCCAGCCGCTGGGGAAGACCCGGAGCGGGAAGCCGGGCGGGCGCGGGAGGCCGCCGCTGACCATGTACCACCCGTCGTGGAACTCGGCCATCCGCCAGCCCGCGCCGAAGCTTGCGGCGCAGAGCCTGTTCGCCTCGGTGGGGCCGGTCAGCGCCGAGCCGGATACCGGCGCGGTGAGCTGCACCCAGGCATCGGTCCAACCGGCGTACTGGCTGGTGGTGATGTCGGCGGGCTTCCTGGCGAACAACTCGGCCAGGGAGCCGGCGTTGCTGGGCAGCAGGCACAGCAGCGGCAGGCTCGCGCTGGCGGGCGTGTCGCCGTGGTACGGGTCGGTCTGCCCGCCGGTGCCCACCCGGATCACGTTGTCGGCGCGCTGCTCCAGGACCTGCCAGGTCATCCCGGCGTGGGTGGCGGGCGTGGCGGCGTACAGCAGCAGATTGGGGGAAAACGCGCCGATGTCGGACAGGACCCCCGGCGTGGCCCGGCTGGTGATCCAGTCCAGGACCAGGTAGTAGGGCGCGGCCGGCTGCGTCTGCAGGTACAGCGCGGCGGCGCCGGCCACGTGCGGGCTGGCCATCGAGGTGCCGGACTTGTTGGTGCCGGCGACCGTCGACGAGCTCGCCGCCGACGTGATGTCGACGCCGGGGGCGAACAGGTCGACGCATGGCCCGTGGTTGGAGAGGGAGTAACGGGCGTCCGTGATGGTGCTGGCCCCGACGGTGATCACCCTCGAGCCCCGGCCGGGAGACTTGGCACAGGCGGATCCGTTGTCGTTGCCCGCAGCCGCGACGTAGGTGACGCCGGAGTCGATCGAACGGTTGATCGCGTCGTCGAGCGGCTGGTAGGCGTTGACGCTGAGGCTCAGGTTGGCCACCGACGTCGCGGCGTGGTTGTCGGTGACCCAGTCGACCGCGGCGATGACGGCCGCCACCGAACCGTCGTTGATGCAGCCCATCACCCGCACCGAGACCAGGCTGACGGCCCTGGCCACACCGTACGTGGCGCCACCGATGGTGCCGGCGACGTGGGTGCCGTGGCCGGAGCAGTCGTTCGTGCCGTAGCCGTCGTTGACGAAGCTGACGCCCGGGGAGGCCCGCCCGCCGAACTCGGTGTGGTCGGTCCGGATGCCGGAGTCGATGACGTACACCGTGACGCCGGCACCGGTCAGGCGGTAGTCGTACCGGTTGTCCAGTGGCAGCTCGCGCTGGTCCACCCGGTCCAGCCCCCATACCGCGGGAGTCTGCGCGACCTGGGCGCTGGCGGCCTCGTCCAGGGTGGTCCGCACGTCGGGGCCACGTACGCCACGTCGGGGTCGTCCCGCACGGCCGCGAGTTGATCCGGCGTGAGCCGCGCGGCGAAGCCGTTCAGTGCGTTGTCGTACCGGTGCTCGATGGTGGCGCCCAGCGCCTGCGCCCGGGCCACGGCCGAGGCGGCCCGCGCGGTGCCGGGCGCCCCGGTCAGGACCACGACGTAGCTGCCCGGCACGGTGGGGTCGGACACGTCGAGCAGCGGCGCGGGCCGGCCGGCCGGGCGGCATCCGCGCCGGCCGCCGGTCCGGGCACGACCAGAGCCGCGGCCACGATCGCGAGGATGGAGGCGGCAGCTACGCCACCGCGCCGACGCCCATCACGAGCATCCACCATGGACAGTCTCCTATTCGGCGATGAACGGCTACCCGGCCGTCCGCAGCGGGCACGGCGACTTCGTCGGCTGCACCCCGCCGCCGCCCCCGGGTTCGGGTCGCAGGGCGGACCGTTCGGCAGCGGGATGATCTCCAGCTGACCGCTCGCGTTCGTCCGCATCTCGAACCAGGCGCCGGACGGATCCTGTACGTATTCACTGAACCCGGTGCCCGGGTTACCGGGGTTGCTGTTCGGCCAGCCGCCGCCGGTGGTGTGCCCCGTGCCACCCACGCCGATGTAGACGCCGTACAGGTAACCCTCCATGAACCAGCCCGGATCTCCCGGATCGCGGCCGATCGGCGGTTCGGTCAACGGGTTGCCGACGCTGTCGCTCCCGCCGGACCCGGGCGGGTCGCACAGGGCGCCACCGCGGGAAAACGCACACAGCTGCGCCAGGTTGAGGTTGAGCCAGTTCTCAAGCCGCTGGCCGACCAGGTAGTCGGACAGCGCGTACGCCTTCGGGTCGGTGATCACCGCGTCGAAATCCGGACCGCCCGGGAACAGGTCCGGGTACTGCTGTGCGGTCCACGTCGCGAGCGCCTTGCCCACCGCCACCGTGCCGAACTGGTTGTAGTGGAAGCTCTCCTGCGTGGCGTGCAACCGGTGGCCCTTTTGGAACTCGTCGGTGTGGATGACGAGCCCGTTGAAGTAGGAGTTCTGCTGGCCGAGCTCGTGGCCCGCGATGACGCTGGATCCGTTGGGGCCGGCCGTGTTGGGGTCGAAGATGCGCGGTTCCGGTGCGGCCGGGTAATCGCGGGCGAAGCGTGCCACCCCTTCGCGGATCGCCGCGTTGAGCGCCAGGCCGAAGCGGGCTATCTGGTCAAGCGCCGTTCCGTAGACGAACGGGATGTCCGCGTTGCCGGTGGGCTTCACCCCGTCGGGGTAGAGCATCACCGCGATGCGGGCGTTCGGCGCCCACTCCCACGTCTGGATGAGGGATGTGTAGATGTTCGCCGTGACCTGCGGCATCAGCGCGAGCATCTCGTCCACCTTGAGCCGGACCGCCTCGGTCTGCAGGCGGCGGCCCAGGTTCTCGTAGCCGGGCGGGCGGGGCCGCGGCTGCACGATGTCCTCGAGCGTGCCGACCAGCAGCCACTCGATCGCCACCTTGAATACGTCCGAGTACTGCGCGTCGTTGCCGCCGAACCCGAAGTAGATGAGGTCGCTGAGCCGGTCGATGCCGTCGAGCTGTTTCCAGTTACGCAGCATGCCGGTGTCGGGGTCCATCTGCTCGGTGTTCTTGAGGTGCTCCGTGCGTGCCCCGGACGAGGCGGCGAACTCGAAGCGGTCACCGCCCCAGTCGAACTCGAGCCGCGGCGAGTCCACCGTGTACGGCGTGCCGATGGGCCGGCGCTTCGCCATCAGGTAGAGCCAGGACAGATGGACCTGCGAATATGCCGTCTGATGGCGGAATTCCTCGGCGCCGGTGATGGTAGGCCGGTAGCGCCCCATGCCGGCGCCCTCGCCGACGGTGTAGCTGTCACCGACCCCACCCACCCTGATGGGCCGGAGCGCAGGGCTGGGGTGGGGTTGGACAGCGAGAAGCCGAGCGTCGGCGGCCGGCCGAGGGTGAACGTGGGTCGGGGCGGCAACGGGTCCGCGCCGGCCACACCCCCGGTGACGATCGCGCCCGCCGCCGTCGTGAGGACCGCGACAACCGCGGACAGCGCGCGGACCACGCGCCAGCGCCGCGGCGCGGACCGCGCCGGCGGCGGGGAAGAATTGGTTGGGCTGGTGCCGGGTCGGCTCGAGCGCAGCGGACGTTGCTCGTTCGGCATGGTGTTTCTCCCTCTGGCCAGGCCACACGGGGGTCGGCGGGCTCGAGCGACGCACCGAGTATGGCTGCATGATCGGCCGGCGAGCATCGGGAGACTCCCCTATGGACACCCTTAAAAAACGGGCCGTCTGGACGTGCCCGACCGGTGGGCGCACCACCTAACATGTGGTAGACCACGATCGATCTTCCGCTGACATCGGGGGCGGCGGTGGTGCGTACGAGACCGGATGCCCCCGCCACGAGCGGGTCGCAGGCGGCTGACATGTTCGGGCGGCGCGACGAGATCAGCCGGATCGAGGCGGCACTCGCCGAGCAGGCCGGCAACGGCTTCCTGGTGATAACGATCGACGGCGAGCCCGGGGTGGGCAAGACCCGGTTGCTGACCGAGCTGCTGGAGCGCGCCCGCCGCCACGGCCTCACCGTGCTGTCGGGCCGGGCCACCGAGTTCGAGCGGGTCGTGCCGTTCGGCACGTACGTCGACGCGCTGGCCCCGCTGACCGCCGGCTTCACCAGCGCGGCCCTGCGGACGCTACTCACCGCGGCCACCGGCCGGGTCCCGGCCGACGACCGGCTCGACCGATACCACACCTACCGCGGCATCCAGCAGATGCTCGGCCGGCTCGCCACGGAACGCGCCGCGGTGCTGGCGCTCGACGACCTGCACTGGTCCGACGAACCGTCGCTGGAGCTGACGGAGTACCTGCTGCGCCGCCCGCCGCCCGGACGTCTGGTGCTCGCCCTCACCAGCCGCACCGGCCTGACCCCGCCGCCCATCGCGGAGGCGGTCGCCTCGCTGGACCCACCGGCGATACGGCTCAATCTTCGGCCGCTGGACGAGGCCGCGTACGCGGCGATGTTGCCCCACGTCGACCCGGACCGGCGACGGCTGCTGCACCGGGCCAGCGCCGGCAACCCGCTCTATCTCAAGGCGTTGATGAGCGCAAAGGACCGGGTGCTGGCCCATCTCGCCGAGGGCGCGCCCGAGGCCGCCGAGCCGATCGAGGACGCGCTGCTCGCCGTGTTACGCCGCGAGCTGGACGGGCTCGGCTCGCGGGCTCGGCTGATGGCCGGCGCCGCGGCCGTCGCGGGCGCGCAGGCCTCGCTCGACCTGGTCGCCCACATCGCGGAGGTGGATGACGGCCGCGCGGTCACCGCGTTCGACGAGCTGTCCGACCGGGCCGTGGGCACGGTCACCGGCGCGCGGTTCACGTTCCGGCATCCGCTGCTGCGCGCGGCCGCGTACTGGACGGCCGGGCCGGGCTGGCGGATCGCCGCGCACGCCCGCGCGGCCGAATACCTGAGACTGCGCGACGGGCCGGTGGCCCTGGTCGCCCACCACACCGAACGATGCGCCCGATACGGCGACGAGCAGGCCGCGCGGACGCTCGGCGACGCCGGCGTCGGCTACCTGGACACCGCCCCATCCACCGCGGTCCGCCTCCTGCGGGAGGCGTTGCGCATACTGCCGGACCGCGCCGGCCTGGTCCCGTACCGCTGCTCATTGCTCGTCGCGCTCGCCCGCGGCACCGGTGTCGCGGGTGACCTGGCCGAGAGCCGGCGGCTGCTGCACGAGATCATGCAGACGCGGGACCAGGCCCGAGCCGCGGCGATCGCGTTCTCGTCCGTCATCTCGCGGCTTCTCGGCCAGTACGACGAGGCCAGGGCGCTACTCACCGCCGAGCTGCGCCGGCCCGGACAGCAGCGGCGAGTACGGGCCCAGCTCCGGGCCGAGGCCGCCGCCACCGCCGTGCTCTGCGGTGACCCGCAGGACGGCCTGCACCAGGCGACCGAGGCGATCCGGCTGGTCTCCGGGACCGAGGACCCCGCACTGGCCGCGGCGGCGCACGCGCTGCGGGCCCTGGCCCACCTGCAGACCGGCCAGATCACCGACGCCCGAACGCACAGCGAACGCGCCGGCTGGCTGGTGGACAGCGGGCCGGACGCCGCGCTGCTGCCCCATGTCGAGCTGGTCGCGCCGCTGGCCTGGGCGCACACCTCCCTCGAACGCCACGACGACGCCGCCCGCCACCTCGCCCGGGGGATAGATCTGGCGACCCGCGCCGGCCGCAGCCACGCCCTGCCCTATCTGCTGATCGTGCAGGCCACGCTGTGGGTGCGGCTGGGCCGCCTGGCCGACGCGGTCGAAACCGCCGAACACGCCGCCGAAGCGTCGCGGCACATCAGGAGCACCGAGACCCTGGCCATGTCGCAGGCCGTGCTGCTGCTGCCAACACTGTGGCGGCACGGGACCGACGCGGCGCTCACGGTGGCCGGTGAGGTGTCCGCGCGCCGGCCACGGTCGGCCTGGTGGTCCGGGCTGGCGCGGCTGGACCTGGCCCGCGTGTACCTGGCGGCCGGTCGCATCGAAGACTGCCACGCGGAGTGTGACCTGCTCGACGTACGGCCCACGGCACGCCCGTGGCCCACCGACATGGAGGTGCGCCTGCTCGCGCTGCGGGCGGTCGCCGCCGCGGCGGCCGGCCACCAGCCCGCCGCTCGGGAGCAGTCCGCGGACGCTCTTTCCCAAGCGCGCACGACGGGCCTCGCCTACCCGCTCGGCACGGCACACGAGGCGCACGCGCGCGTGCTCGCACGAGACGACCCGCACGGCGCGACGGAGTCGGCCCGCGCGGCGGCCGGCCACTACGCCACGGCGGGCGCGCTCGTCGATCGCGGACTGACCCACCAGCTCCTCGCCGAGATCTCCGCCTCGCTCGGCGAGGTGGAGGCGACCCACGCCGAGCTCGGCCGGGCGAAGGTGGCGTACCAGGCAGCCGGGGCAACCTGGCTGTCTCGGCAACTGGCCCGGGTACAACTTCGGCTCGCCGCTCGGGTCCGCCGGCCAGCCGGCGCCCGCCGGTCCGAGCTGACAGCCCGGGAACGGCAAGTCGCCGACCTGATCGTCCGAGGGCTGACCAATCGGGAGATCGCCGAACGCCTGCATCTGAGCCCGAAGACCGTGGAAGCTCACGTATCCCGCGTCTTCAGCAAGCTCGACGTGCGCTCCCGGATCGCCCTCGCCAGCCGCCTGATCGGCCACGATGCACCAGCCGACCTGGAGAAACCGGACGCCTGACGCTCGTACAGAAGGTCTGAACGTCAGTGGACACCGCACTAGCCGGAGCGACAGCCCGCGCCCTGGTCGCGGCACGGGCGGGTGTCCCGGTAGCCGCAGGCGCGGTGCGGTGCAGCGCGACGATCGTTAGCGGGAATCGATTCCGGAAGTACAACGTCCGCAATGAGTTCTAGGGTGCCGACATGACCGGGTAATGACCACCCCTTGGGAGGAGCGCGGGTGCGATCTCGAACGAACGGCATGTGGTGGGGAACCGCTATCGAGGCGCCTGACCCCGGCGCGTTGGCGAGGTTCTACTCCGAGCTGCTCGGGTGGCCCATCGGTCACGAGGGGCCGGGCACGACGGTCCTCGCCGCTCCCGAGGGGTCCATCTATGTCGTGTTCCAACAGGCGACCGGTTACCAGGCCCCCGTGTGGCCACCAGTCGACGGGCAGCAGCGCCCGATGATGCACTTCGACTTCCAGGTCGCAGACCTCGACTCCGCCGTCGCCGAGGCCGTCGCCCTCGGAGCCTCGATCGCCACCCACCAGCCGCAGGACAATATCCGGGTGCTCTTCGACCCGGCCGGCCACCCGTTCTGCCTCTGCCGCGACGACGGCTGATCGCGCGACCGCTCATCGGCAAGACAGGACGGCGAGATAGGACGGCGTGGCCGTGTTTGCGGATGCCGACCACGCCGCCAAACAAGACCGTGGAGCAGACCCCGACAGCATCCGGTCACGCCGCGATCCGGACACGCAGGCCGCCGACGCGTCCGTCGCCGGTCCGTACGTCTACCCGCTGTGCCTCAACGCCCGGTCGTGCCGAAGTTCGCGCGTCCGGCTTGGCAGAATGTCGAGTCGGCGGTTGGCGGCGGTTTAGTTTGCTGATCGAATGACCTGGTCGGTCAAAGTTGCCGCGCAGATGACGGGGAGGATCGCCCGTGGTGAAACAGGCTCCGCAGCGACGTGGTGGGTGGCGTCCACCGGGGTGGCGTCGCAATCCCAAGGCGTACGGCTTGTCCGTCGCGGGTGGTGTGCTGATCCTGGTCGGGTTGGCGGTCTTCGACATGCTATGGCTGGTGCTGGTCGGTTTTGGTTTGACGCTCGCCGGATTGTTGGTCGCCCGGCGTAGCTGACCGCCGCGAACGCTACTGTCCGTGCTGCCGCGCACTATCGTGCCGCTGACGGCGTGTCGTGTCGTGGGGTCAGGCCAGGTAGCCGACCTGGTAGGTCAGGGTCAGGCTGTTGTTGTTCTCGTCGTACTCGGTCCACCCGTAGGTGTCGGCGTAGGTAGTCAAGGTGTGGCTTCCTACGGTGCGTGGAGCCTGGAAGGCGACGGTGAACTGGCTGGTCGTGCCGTTCGGGATGCTCTCGGTGTGGCACACCAGGCCGTTGCCGAGGTAGCCGTAACAACGGAACGGGGCGCCGGTGAAGGCGTAGCCGGTGTAGTCGGCCCTGGCGACCGGGTACTCCTCCGGCGAACTGGGCTGGAAGACGACGTACACGTCGCCGGAGTCGGGGCCGAGCCCTGGCGTGGGCACGCTGGCTCCGCCGGTACGCCAGCCGGTGTTGGTCACCCGCACCGTGTAGTAATGGGTGCTGCCCGGGAAGACCGGAATTGACGGATCCGTCCATGCCGTGATCGTGATGTCCGCGTAGTACCGATAGCAGTTGACGCCGGTGCACGGTGCGGCGGCTGCCCGGCTGGCGGGGAAGACGGCCAAGATGAGCACGAGGCTGGCGGGCAACAAGCGCCTGAGCCAACGTCTACCAGACATGTCCTGACGCTAGGCGAAGATCCTTGATCAACCAGAACGTCAGCCGTGAACCCGACAGTGCCGTAACGGCCGTCATCCTCCACAAGATCATGCACCCTTAACCGTCAAAACGGTCAAGAGTCGAGGATCGCGGCCGTTCACGTCCCTTCTCATACGGTGAATGACCGAACATGCCGAAGACAGCACGTTCCGTCCGGGCCGCATCTGGTCGAGAATCGTCGACATGGATGGAGTTACGGTCGGTGCGGTAATCCTGCCCCTTGTTGGAGTGGCGCTGGGAACCGCGGGAACGCTGACAGGCCAGTACCTCGCAACCCGAGGAGAGTCCAGACGACACGCCGACCAACGCGCGGCAGCGGCTCGGGCCGAGCGCAAGGAGGCAATCGTAAACTTTCTTGACGCCGCTCAGCGAGTAGAGCAGGTTGCGGGCGATCGAATGAATCGTGCCTCGTCCGATGACACGCCCCTGCACGATCTTCTGAATGCCTTGTGGCTCTCCAAGAAGCTGCTTGAACTGGTCTGCAGCTTCCGCTTGGCTTCGGTCGCGCACAAATACACGTCGACCCTTCACACCTTGGCGACATCATCGACAGGTGGATCATCAGCCAGGCAAAAGGAGTACCGTGCCGAGTTCATGGAGGCGGCACGAAATGAACTCGGAATCGACGGACCTCGTCTCTACCCGGCCACCGATACAGACGGCAGATCAGACCACCACCTGTCAACTCCGCGACGCTCATCTTGAGATAGCCACTCAACCCGATTTGAACCAGGAGGCACTGACCTGCCGCCCGACCCGGCGGTCACTCAAGTGCTGAAACCCAGTACGTCTACTCGGAAGCATTCACGCGTCGCGGCTAGTGTCGCGTGTCAGCCCTCGGCTGTCGTCTGGAAGGTGAACGGTAGGCAGTCGTTGTACCTCTCCACTACCGCGAAGGCCACGCTGCCCCACTGCATGCCTTCATTGATGTGTTCGATCCACGCGGCGTCGGCTACCTCGACATGCAGCAATGCCGAGGGCATTAAACCCCCGTCTGCTCCATCGCATGGACCGCCCTAACGAAGCCTCGCGCATACCTCTGCTGCCAGGACTTGTCCAACAGGAGCATGAGCGATGCGCGCCTGAGCTGCTCTGGCGATGCAGATGGGGTCCGGGGTTGACACAATCTTGGCGTGAGGGAGCCTGTGGGGGCCGGCGTTCCGTACCGATGGGATCTTGTGACGCCTGCTCAGCTGGGCTCGTTGCTGGCCGATACGGTACGGCCGGATCTGTGGTTCCTTGATGATCTTGTTGGTTGTGCGGGCAAGGTGCTCGCTCGCAGCGACGACGGTGACCTGTTCTTCGTAGGTCGTTCGCTGGACTCAATGTTCGACCTGCTCAGCGGCGCGCTGGCAGACGATGTGTCTGGGCCGCAGACGTTCCGCCTACCGTTCTCGTTCCAACGCCCCGCGGTGCGGGTCGGATCCTGGCGGTGGCGTCGACGCCCGCTGACTGGCGGCGAGCAGCTGACGGCACGTCGAGTGCTCGGCGAACTTGGTTTGGCTCCGTCGTTGCTGGCACGGCGGGATCGCCCCGCCACGTTCGTGGATGTGGTCGACGCCGGCTCGACCTTCGGCGAACTGCTCGGGGTGCTGGCCGCCTGGATCGAACAGGAGCGGGAAACGTGGCCGGTGATCCGACGCAAGCTGCGGTTCGTGGGAGTGACCAGCCGTCGCAAGACCAGCCCGAACACGTTCCGCTGGCAGCAGCACGCAGACTGGACTGACCGCCTGCCGGCCAGATCGGTGGTCAACGTGTCCCTCGACTCCACGGTCTGGTCCTACCTCGGCAACACCCAGACCAAGCTGACCCGCTCGTACCGGCCGGAACGGTGGCTGGCCGAGGCTGACGGCCCCGATCGGGACGAAAAGACCCGCCAAGCCCTCGCCGAAGCGGTGGCGATCGTGGCCCACGGCCGCAGCACAGCAGGGCGCAGAGCGTTAGCCCGGTCGATCGACGGCGAACCAGCCCTGAGCCAAGCCTGGCTCCGATCCATCGTCACGCGCCTGAACCGCGCAGGCGAACCATCCTAATTTGCCGATGTGAGTGCGTGCGTCGCATGAATCCTGCGCCGTGGGTCGGCGTCAGGGGAGTTTGTTCATAATTTCCCCAAGCTGGTCGGCGGTGAACGCGCGCAGCGTCGTTGTCCGGACGTTGCCCTGCCCGCCTAGAGCCAGAAGGAAGGCCGTGCCGGTCTCGTCGTCGGGGAAGTCGGCGACCGCGACGATGTGGGTGGCGGCCTCGCTGGCTGTCCTGAGGTGTAGTGCTCCACCGGAGCGTCATAGCCAACGTGCGCGACGGCATACCCTCGGCGCGAAGCACACGTTAGACACCGCTGACGGCGCTCTGTCATGCCGAGTTGAGTGCACGCTCGATCTCGCCGACGAACCTCAGTGCTCTGAGCCGCACCACGCCCCAATTCTCGGGCCCCTACTTAAGCCTTGCCGAGGGATATCTGGCCCACTACCGTACGGAGGATGGCTCAACGTCCCGCCGGCTTTACGTGGAACGGCTTCAGGACTTCGCCGACTCCGGAGTTGCGCTGGCGCAAATCAAAGAAGCTATGTATCAGATCGGCTACAACAAGCACGCACTCCACCAGCTTGACCGGTGGGAGTCCAAACGCACGACCGGGCGCTTCGGTAGGTGACGGCGACGCGTCCGTATCTGCGCCAGCCGTGTCTGTTAAGCAGCCGGGGCCATCACGGTCGTAGCCGCCGTCAGGCTGAGTGGGCATCCTGAACTGCCGATGAGCGGAACGCCCGCTCCGGCCAGATTGACAATTGGCCGACGCGAAAGCATTCTCTCCGTGGCACCACCTTCAACGACGGTGCCTGGATCAAATTTTGTGAGTGGTGGAGGGCAATGAGTAGCGAGGATTCGGCCGCAAGGCGGGTTCGGTTCTACGGCGCCGCAGACCTTGCGACGTACTTGCGGTAACTCTCTGCGGCCACAGCTATTTGACTGACCCCCAGCAGTAGAAACCTCTGCGCGGCAACAAGCACCTCATTGAAGGACAGTGAAGCCGAGTCGCCAGACACAGGGAGCGAGAAACTGCTTTCATGGCCGCTGGCACCTGTCGGACCGACGTCCCCATTCGACGACCTGCCGAGGGTCCAGACCTGCACACCTGGAACGAGTTTGCCGCCTGACCTGTCCCTTGTCCACTGAGCGCTGCGGGTTCCGCAACCTAGTTAGCACTCGGACCAGCGGCTATTCGCGGAATGTCGTACCCCCTGGCTATCGTCGCCGCGCACGCACCCCCGATCCAGAAAGGTGCCCGCGTTGAGTGCCAACACGACCGACGCCGAATCACCGGTGGCGTACCGCCCAGGGTCTGCCGAGTACGACGAGCACCGTGCCGGCTTCCAGTTGCGGGAGCGACATCAGCCAGCCCACGTGGTGGCGGCACGGGCTGCCGGCGACGTCGTGGCGGCCGTCCGGCACGCCGCGGAGTCATGTATGCCGATCGCGGTCCAGGCCACCGGACATGGACTCGCCAACCCGCTCGCCGGTGAAGGTGTATTGGTGTCGACGCGAAGGATGGACAGCGTCGATGTCGACCCCGGTGCCGGCACCGCATGGGTGGGCGCTGGAGCGCGGTGGCGCGACGTGATCGAGGCCGCCGCACGCTACGATCTGGCACCGCTGTCTGGGAGCATGCCCGGTGTCGGCGCTGTCTCCTACACGCTCGGCGGCGGCATCGGGCTGATGGCTCGTCGCTACGGCTTCGCCGCGGACCATGTCACGCGCTTGGAGTTGGTCACCGTCGACGGCTCCCTGCTGACGGTTTCGGAACACGAGGAGCCGGACCTGTTCTGGGCGCTCCGCGGCGGTGGCGGGAGCTTCGGCATCGTGACCGCGCTGGAGATGGCTTTGATGCCGGTCGCCAGGCTGGTCGGGGGCGGTCTGATGTTCGACCTGGGCGAGACGCCGGACGTGGTCTCAACCTGGTTGCATTGGACGGCGACAATGCCCTCGGAGATGACCTCGGCGATGACCACGCTTGAAGTTTCTAAGCGGCACATGGCCCATGTCCAGATCGCCTACCTGGGTTCGGCTGCGGAGGCAGACGAGTTGGTGGCCCCGTTGCGGGCGTTGAAACCTGCGTACGACGGTTTGCAGGAGATCCCGTACCGGCGGTCCGACACCGTCTTCAGCGAACCGGATCAGCCGCATGCGTATGTCGGCGACAACGTCTTGTTGCGGGCGATCGACGAGGAACGCCTCCGCGACGCCATCGCCGCGTCGGCGCCAGGCCGGTCGGTTCGCTCCATCATTTCGGTTCGTCATCTCGGTGGGGCGCTGTCCACTCCGCCGAGGGTGCCGAACGCAGTCAGCCACCGCGAGGCGATGTACCTGCTGTGTGTGGTAGCCCCGACAACCAAGTCGAACGCGGCAAGTGCGCGGGCGCTGCAGGATGAACTGTTGGCCAGCTGGTCCGGGAGCGCCGTAGGCAGCTCGCCGAACTTCACTTTCGGACGACCCGACCAACGCACCGCCGCAGCACTGTTCGACGCCGAGCGTCGTGACCGATTGCTGCAGCTGGCCCGTAAGTACGACCCCGCCGGACTGTTGCACCCCAGCTTCGTCATCGCCTGAGCACCTCCTACGAAAGGCTCAGCTTGCCAAGCATCGAAGGTGGTTCGCTGGTCTGATCGTCTTCCAGCAAGATACGACAAACGCCCAAACCCAGCTCGCCCGGGCACATGCAATCCTCGAGCAAATCGGCGCAGCGCAGAGACAGCAGATAGCCGTCGAACTAGCCGAACCGTGAACGCAGCAGCGCGGTCACCCAGCCGCGGTCCGCGTGGACGGCCGCAGGAGGCCAATCTCGTCATAGTGATGCAGCGTGCGGACGGTTCGCGACGTGAGGGATAAGCGCTTCACAGTTCGGTGCAGATGTTCCGTTCGGAACCGTGGTAGATCGTCACCCTCTTGTAGGAGTTGGCGTCGAACGCGACCGTGTAGACGCCGTCGAAGACCCACATCCCGCGCGGGTGGTCGCCGCCGCCCTCCCGGAAGCCGAACCCGGCGGGGCCTACGGCGTACCAGGTGGAGTTCCTGGTCGGCGTGCCGCCCGGCTGGACCACCACCAGTCCGCTGCCGCTCGCGTTCACGTCCACGTAGGCACCGGTCGCCGTGTTCGTGACCCGTACGACGAGGTCACCCACGAACGCCTGCCGCTTCGGCGAGCCGTCCGGATGGGTGGCCAGTACCCGGGTGCGTACCTCGTCGACGAGCGGCTCGCTGTGCATCGGGAAGTCGCACAACACGCCCGCCGGCACGTCGACCGGCGCGGACGGCGCCGGCACCCACCCGCCGCCGGTCGCGGCCCGAGCCGGAGCCGGAGCGACGACGACCGCCACGACGGCGGCAAACAGAACAACCATCAATCGACGCATGGCCATAAGTATGGCGTAGCTACCTGACCACAGGCTCACCATTGAACGGCCGCGCAGTCACCGGCGCCACTTGCGCAGATAGCCCTCGAAATCCCACGTCGTGAGGAAGTCGTTGGCGGCCGCCCGCCCCTGAGCGTACAGCTTCTCGCGGATGCTCTCGGAGAGGTCGAAGTCGGTGGACCGCACGCCGTCGGTGGGCACGAACATCGTGCGTGCGCAGACCGCCGGGTCGTCGAGGTAGAGGCGGTCGTGCGCGTTCATCATGGTCGCCATCAGCGCCTTGCCCAAGCCGATCGGACCGCGTACCGGCGCCCATGTGCTGTCCCACAGGCCGTCCGGTGGCCTGGCCGACAGCTTGACGCCGAACGTGGGCCAGCGCGGCGTCCCCTCGGCGCGGTCGAAGATGTTGATCGGGTAGTTGGACAGCATCCCGCCGTCGGTGCAGATCGCCGTCTTGCCCCCGCGCGGCAGCCGGAGCCGGTACGGCCGGAAGAAGAACGGGATCGACGACGAGGCGCGTACCGCGTCGGCCACCGGCTGCTCGTCGGGATCCAGGCCGTACCGCGCGTAGTCCCACGGCAGGCGCACCATCCGCCCGTTCGTGGCGTCCGACACGATGACCACCAGCCCGTACTGCTGCTCGGGCGGCAGGTCGCTGCCGGGATCGCGCAGCCGAAGGTCGCCGAACGTGCGCACCCCCAGGCTGGCCAGCTGCGCGGCGATCCACCCGCGCAGGTGGTCGCCCCGGTAGCGGCCGAGCTGGGTGAGCAGCGAGAGCCCCCGCCCGAGCGCGCCGAACGGCGGCCCGTCCTGGAAACGGCGGTAGTCGAGGTCGCGCATGACGTCGACCATCTGCGACACCGGCATGCCGGCGGCCACCAGTGCGCCCACGATGGACCCCGCCGAGGTGCCGGCCACCCGGCCGGGCCTGCCGAAGCGGTATCCGGCCTCGTACAGCGCCGACACCGCGCCCACCAGGCCGATGCCCTTGACCCCGCCGCCTTCGAGCACGAGGTCGGCGTTCCGTTCCGTTGTCTCCATTGGGATCCCCCTCGGGTGCGCCAGGTTCGGCGTCTTGAAGGAGAGATCCACCGTGGGCGGGCCGTGATACCCCCGGTCAGGTGACAATCCACGCGGTGGCGAACCGGCCGCCCTGCAGCGTGCACTCCAGCCGGATCGGCCCGCGGCGCCCCGCCGGGAAGCTGAAGCAGCCGACCTCGTCGGCGATGGTCTCCGCCTCCGCCCCGGCGATGCTCACCAGCCGCACGACGCCCGGCTCCGGTGGCACGAGTTGCCCCTCGATGCCCGTCTCGCTGAGCTCGATCTCGACGTTCAGCGGGCCGCGTCCGAACACGAGCGTGCGTGGTACGCCGGTCAGCGGGCCGCGTACGAGCGCACTCTGGTCGAGGTCGGAGTCGTAGAGCAGCGCGGCCAGTTCCACGTCGGCGTCGGCGGTCCCCCACCGGTACGCCGCCGTTGCCGAGTCAATGACCTGCTGCTCGGTCGGGTCGGGCCACAGGGCCTCCCGCAGGTCGCGCATGAGCTCGTCATCGTCATTCCAGTTCCGCGAGGGCATGCCGGGCACCTCCTGTCCGTGCGGCCTTCCCGTTCGTCTGAAGGTAGGTCTTGACGGCCGCCGTTTCGCGCAGCTTGTCGAGGGCTCGGCTGCGGGTCGGCCCGATGCTGCCGATGGGTATGCCGAGGATGCGGCTGATCTCGGCGTAGGGGCAGGGCGGGTCGGCGGCCAACAGCACGAGCAGCTCTCGGTGTTGCGGGCTCAGCTCGGCCAGCGCGGCGCGCAGCACCTGGACCCGCTCGGCCGCCAGCAGCTCTTCGTCGACGTCGTGTGCGTCGACGCTGAGCTGGGTCATCGCCGCCGGGTCGACCGACACGCTGCGGCTGTTCACCCGCAGGTACCGCTGGCACTCGTGCCGGGTGGTGGTGACCAGCCAGCCGGGCAGCGCGGCGGGCTCGCGGATCTGCGCGAGGTGCTCGATCAGGTGGAGCCACACGAGCTGACTGACGTCCTGAGCGTCAGCTGTCGAGAGCCGGTATCGCCAGATAACGCCCGCGACCAGGCCGGCGTGCCGGCGCACCAGCTCGTTCCAGGCCCCTTCGTCGCCGTTGACGCTGGCCCGGACGAGCGTGGCCAGGTCGTCGGTCGGCACGGTTCCCATGACATCCCCCTTCGCCGGAGGATCTGGCGGCAGAGCCGGTCTTTGCTCGACAAAGACCGGCCGCCGCGGCGCTGATACCCGCCCCGGGGGAACCGTTCCACTTCAGCGTACGCCTTCCAGGATCCGCATTCCGCGCCCGAACTTCGATATCGCCAGGCCGCGTTCGGCGAGTAGGTCGGTCGCCTCCCGCGGCGGCATCTCCAGTTCCTGGCAGATCCTGGCGATCGCGCCCGCGATCTGCGGCGCCGCGAACGATGTGCCGCTCCACAGTGCCCACGCGTCCTCGGGGAACGACTCGGGCTCCCGGTCGAACACCGGGGACTCGTTTCCGGGGACGAACGTGGATCGGATCCCCTCGGCCACGGCGGAGAACCGGACGTGGTCGCCGTGGCTGGACCAGCGCGACGGTTGCAGCTCGGCGGTCAGCCCGGCCACCGCCTCGACGCCGGCCAGCGACCCGGGCCAGCACGGGTCCTCGTCGCCGAAGTTGCCGGCCGCCGCCACGATCACGGTCTGGCCGCCCGAGTCCGCGTGGATATGGGCGACCGCGCCGGCGAGGCCGGGCGGTGGCTCGTCGTCGGGCGTCCGGATGCCGAGCGACAGGTTGATGATGCGCGCCCCGTCCGCGTACGCCCGCCGCAGCGCGGCCGCGATGTCGGCGTCGGTCGCGAACCCATCGCTGTCGGCGGCCCGGTAGACCCGGATGTCCGCGCCCGGCGCCACCCGCTGCACGATGCCGGCGACGAAGGTGCCGTGCCCCGCCTGGAAGTCGAGGAATCCGTCGCGGCCACACGGGAAGGCGTCGAGAAGGTCGACGTTGTCGGCGTCGCGGGGCACCGCGTCGAGCCACCCGTCGCCGCGACGGGACGCCGGAATGCCCGTGTCGATCACGGCCACCCGCGGGCCCGGCTGACGGTCGCCGGTCGGCGCCGCGAACGCGCCGGGCCCGTCGACCGGCTCCGGACCGCCGGTCCCCTTGCCCACGGCCGCCATGGCGCCGACCGCGTGGAACCAGCCGGCCCCGCCTTCGCGCCGGAACTCGTCGATCGTCTCGCGCACCCGCGCCTGGAACGCGCCGCCGTGCCGCAGTACCCGCAGCCCGCCGCGCTCGGCCACCTGGTCGAAGCCGCGGGCCTTCACGACCGCGTTCACCTCGGGGCTGGCGAACGAGTCGGCCGGCATCACGATCTCGCCGCGGGCGATCAGGCTGCCCCCCGCGCCGCCACGCTTGCGCGGCAGCACCTCGATCTGCGCCAGGTCCTGCCGGCCGCTGCGGCGGCCGCGCAGGATGCCCAGGAGCTCAGGCGCGCGCGGTGACGACCCGACCGAATTCAGCTCGGCGAGCTGACGCGCCACAATTTCGCGAAGGTGGGCCGCGTATTTCCCATAGGATTCCGGATAGTCACCCTCGAAAGCCTCGCCCGCTGGGGCATTCCACAGATCCATGTCCATCACCCGCTTCTTTCATAGGCGACGCGGAAGTTTGAACCGTTGATTGAAATAGAGCCCGCCGCAGACCTCGTAATACACGCTAGGCAGATACACGAGGGCGTCGTAGCAGATCCGCAGCGTTACCACCCGATCGCGGCAGATCTGGTAGGGCGGGCGCGGCGCACCGGGCCGCCGGAGGCGCTGGTGCTCGCGTTGCGGGCGCTGGCCTGGGCCGAGCGCGCCCGGCTCGCGGACGTGGCGGCCAAGCACCTGCTTGACGAGGCGGCGCGCATCGCCCGCCGGCATGGGCTGGACGAGTCCCTGGCCGATGTGCTGATCAGCCGCGCCGCGGTCAACCAGGAGCTCGGCGCCCTCGGCGCCGCACAGCGCGACCTCGACACGGCCGGCGAGCTGGGCGGCGGGACCAGCAAGGCGGTCGAGCTCGCGTTCCAGCGGGCCGTCCTGCACCAGAACATCGGGCGGCTCGGCCCGGCGGCCGCCGCCTACCGCGAGCTGCTCGGCCGGCCCGACACGCCGCAGCGGATCATGGTCATCGCGGCCAACAACCTCGCCATGATCGACGCCCAGCACGGTCGGCACGGCGACGCCCTGCGGCTCCTGGACGACGCGGCGCGCCGGGCCGATGAGGTGGGACCGGCGCTGGTCGCCATGGTGCTGGAGACCCGGGCCTGGGTCACCGTGCAGTCCGGACGGTTGGCCGAGGGCCTGCGGCTGTTCGACGAGGCCGGCCGGGCGCACGAGGCCGCCGGCCTGCCGCTGGGCGAGCACCACGTCGAGTACGCCGACGCCCTGATCGACCTGCGGCTGCTACCGGAGGCCGGGGCCGCCGCCCGTACCGCCACCGAGATCTTCCGTCGCAACGGCGTACCGCTGATGGGGGCCGAGGCGGAGCTGAGGGTGGCGCAGCTCGCCATGCTCGCCGGGAACGCGGCCGAGGCGGAGACCGCCGCCCGGGCCGCCGCGGAGACCTTCCAGCGGCAGCGCCGCGGCGCCTGGCGGGCCCGCGCCGCGCTGGTCGCGGTCGAGGCGCGGCTGCGCCGCGGCGCCGCGTCCGCCGCCGACCTGCGCGAGGCCCGCCGCGCCTCGCGCGCGCTGGAGGCGGCGCGGACCCGGTCGGCGGCGGTGCAGGCGTACGTCGTCGCCGGGCGCGTCGCGGCCCACCTCGGCCGCGCCGGCGACGCCGAGACGGCCTATCGACGCGCGGCCGACCTGTCCCGCGGAACCCCGATCCTGGTACGCCTGCGCGGCGCCGTGGCCGCGGCGCTGGCGGCCCGCCTGCGTACCCGAGATGCCGACGTGCTCGCCCACTGCCGGCGTGGCCTGGCCGACCTCGCCCGGCACCGCGCCGCACTGCCGTCGGTGGAGCTGCGCGCACTGGCCTCCGGCCACGGCGAGGAGCTGGGGCAGTTCGGCCTCGAAGCAGTGGTACGCGGCGGCACGCCTCGCCGGGTCCTGGAGTGGCTGGAGCGGACCCGGGCAGCCGCGCTGCTGGCCGTGGAGCCCGCCGGCGCAGCCGACGTCGAGGACGACCTGGAGGCGCTCCGCGCGGTGCACACCGAACTCGACGTACTCGCCCAGCAGCCGGACCGGGGTGCCGACGCGCCCGCGTCGCTGGTGGCGCGGCAGATGATGATCGAAAGCCGCATCCGGCGGGCCACCTGGCACCGTGGCAGTGCCGCGGCCGCCGGCGACAGCGCCGCCGCCGCGCTCCCCACCCGGCTACGCGAGCTGCTGGCCGGGCGGATCTTGATCGAGTACGGGATCATGGGCGACCGCCTGCTGGCCGTGGTCGTCGAGCCCCGGCGCAGCCGGGTGGTGCCGCTCGGTCCCACCGGCCCGGTGCTCGACCACCTCCGGGCGCTGCTGTTCGCCCTGCGCCGGATGACCCAGCCGCGCCCGGGGTCGCTCTCGGCCGCCCGGCAGAGCGCCGACGTGCGTGTCGAGCGGCTCCGCGAGCTGCTCATCCGGCCGCTCGCGCCGCCGCCCGACGCCGAGCTGGTCGTCGTGCCGGTCGGCCCGCTGCACGGGGTGCCCTGGTCGGCGCTGTACGACGGCCCGCTCTCGCTGGCGCCCTCCGCCCGCTTCTGGGCCCGGTCCCGGCAGGCCACGATGGGCCGCCCCGCCGGCGGGCTGGTGGTGCTCGTCGAAGGGCCGCACCTGCCCGGCGCTACCACCGAGGTGCGGCGGCTTCGCCGGCTGTACCCGCGGGCCACCGTCGTCGTACCGCCGGCGAGCACGGCCGCGGCCGTCCAACGGATCCTCGACGGCGCCGACCTGGTGCACTTCGCGTGCCACGGCCGGCTGCGCGCCGACAACCCGATGTTCTCCTCGCTGATGTTGAGCGACGGGCCGCTGACCGTGCAGGAGCTGGAGGCGCGTGGCGTCGCGCCGCACCGGCTGGTGCTCGCCTCGTGCCAGTCCGGCGCCGACACCACGTACGCCGGCGACGAGGTGTTGGGCTTCGTGAGCGCGCTGATCGCCCGCGGCACCGCTGGCATCGTCGCGAGCGTGGCCGCGGTGCCCGACGTGGCCGCCGTCGGCTTGATGTGCGCCCTGCACGAGCGCCTGATCAACGGCCGCACGCTGGCGCACGCGCTGTACGAGGCCCGCGACGGGCTCGACCGCGACGAGCCGGGCGCCTACGTCAGCTGGTGCACGTTCGGGGCGCACGGCGCCGCCTGAGCCGGTATCTCGATCTTGGTCGGGGTGCTCTTACTCCGTGTCCGAGCCGGCGGGGGCCGGCCGCTGACGGTATGGAGTGAAGCATGTCAAGAGACAAGTTCGAGCCGAGGCTGACCGAGGCGATCGGCGCCCAGCGGGTCCGGGCCGAGGCGCGGGGGGCGCGCGCATCGGAGGTCGACGAGGGGGAGACGTTCGAGGTCACGATCTCCCACCACGAGCGCCTGGGCGCGCCGGAAGGCGGCGGCCGGGAGGGCCTGGAAGAGCTGCGCGCACGCGCCGTGCGGAGCCAGGACCCGATCCTGGAGCGGCTGCGCGAGGCCGCGCCGGGCGCCAACCTCCGTCAGCACGTGCTGGCGAACGCGGTGACGGTCAGCCTGACGCCCGCGCAGATGGAACGGGTCGCCGAGATCGACGAGGTGGAGCTGGTCCGGCTGGCACGCTTCGACCGGGTAACCACGATGCACGAGAGCACCTCGGTGATCGAGGCACGCGACGCGTGGGAGGAGTTCCGGACGGCCGGCCGCGGAGTGCGGGTCGCGGTGCTCGACACCGGCATCGATGGCGCGCACCCGGCGCTGTCCGGCAAGGTCGTCGACGAGGTCTCCACGGTCGGCGAAGACGTGGCGATCCCCGGCGACCACGGCACCCACTGCGCCGGCACGATCGCCAGCAACGACCCGGTCTACCGCGGCGTCGCGTACGAGGCGAGCCTGATCAACATCAAGGTGCTGACCGCGGCCGGATCCGGCACACCGCAGGCGGTCATCGACGGCCTCGAACAGGCGGTGCGGCGCGACGCGCAGGTGGCCAGCCTCAGCCTCGGCTGGAGCGAGATCTACCACAACTGGGTGTGCCAGGACGCCGACTGCATCCTCTGCCAGGCCGCTGACAACGCCGTACGGCTGGGCGTCACGGTCGTCGTCGCGGCGGGCAACGAGGGCGCCGCGGCGGGACCGGGCCAGTCCAACATCCGCCACCCGGGTGCCGCCCGACGGGTCGTCACGGTCGGCGCGGTCGACAAGGCCAAGCAGCTCGCGCCGTTCTCCAGCGTAGGCCCGAGCAGCGGCCGGGTCAGCCCGACGTCAACCATCCGGCTCACCAAGCCGGATCTCGCGGGGCCGGGCGTCGACATCATGTCCTCGGTGGTGGGCGGCGGCTTCGCGGCATTCAACGGCACCTCGATGGCCACCCCGCACGTGGCCGCGGTGGCCGCGCTGGTGATCGCGCAGAACCCGGGCGCGCGCCCGGCGCTGGTCAAGAAGGTGCTCGAGGCCACCTGCGAGCGGCTCTCCTACGAGCCGAACCTCACCGGGTACGGCCTCGTCAACACCGTGTCCGCGATGATCCCGACCTTGGCCAAGGCGGCGTAAGCCGAGCCAAGGTCGACGCCGGCGTCTTCCGCGAACTGGACAGGTTGTCGGAAGGCGCCGGCCCGTCAAGCCACGAGCCGAAGGCAAGCACACCGAGGGAGGCGTCATGCCCGCGGACCGATGGGGGCGGCCAAATCGGCCGAGCGCCGACACGGCGCTGCTGCGCCCCGCAGCCATGCTCGTCATCACCACGCCGCCGGCGCAGGCCGGACGGTCGGTGGCCGTCGGGCCGGAAGGCGTCGTGCTCGGCCGCGACGCGGCCTGCGACCTGGCGCTGTCGAGCGAGCACGTCAGCCGCCGCCACGCCGCGGTCCGCGCCGGGGCCGGCGGTTACCTGATCGAGGACCTGGGCTCCAGTAACGGCACCTCGCGCAACGACGAGCCGGTTGTGGCCCCGACCCCGCTGCGCGACGGTGACCGGTTGCGGCTGGCCGACGTCGAAATCGAGTTCAGTTTGACCGTGCCGTGGGACGCGCCCCCGCGCCGTTCCGAACCGACGACCGGCGAGCCGTGGAGGCCCGACGAGCCGACCCAGCTGGCGCCGGTCTCCCGGCAGTCGCTACGCCAGGAACTGCGCGAGGCCCCCGGTTTCTCCGCCTCCGCGCTGCTACTCGCGGTCGCCGGCTCGGTCGTCGGCGCCACGCTCAGCGGCGCCGCGGGCACCGGCCCGTGGGGAAGCCTGGCCGCCGCCGCCATCGGTCCGGTCGTCAGCAGTGCGTTCTCCACCAAACGCGCCGGAGAGAAGGGCCGGGTCCGCCGCGCCGCGATCCTCATCCTCAGCGCGACCGCGCTCGCGGTCACCTGGGCGGGCATCTCACTGGCCGAACAGGCCACCGGCAAGCCGGTGCTGCCGGGCACCGCGGAACGCGAACACACGTTCCCGGGCTCCGCGGTCATCGGCGGGGGCGGCGGCACGACCGCGTCGTCGCTGACCGTCACGGACGGCTTGGCGGTGACCGCGACGAACTCGGTGGACTGCGGCACCACCGCAGTCGGCGCAACCGTCCACTGTGCTCCGGCCGTCGAGGTGCGCTCCACCGGCACCGAGCGGTTGCACATCACCGGCGTCGACGTGACCGGCGACGGCGGCGACTTCAGCGCCGACGACGGCTGCGCCGACCGATGGCTGAACACCGGCGAGACGTGCGAGATGACGGTGGCGTTCACACCATCACAGGCCGGTAAGCGCACCGCGACCCTCGTGATCCACCAGAACCTGCCGGCGCCCGACACCGGTACACCGGTCGCGCTTTCCGGCACCGGCGAAGGCGAAGCGCCCCCGCAGGACTCCTGTGTGGACGGTTACGTGTGGCGGGAAGCCGTGTCGGACGACCTCGTCTGCGTCACCCCGCAGACCCGCGCGCAGGCCCAGCAGGACAACGCGCTCGCGCAGAGCCGGCGCTCGCCGGACGGCGGGCCGTACGGGGCGGATACCTGCCTCGACGGGTACGTGTGGCGGGAGGCGGTGCCGGGCGACCTCGTCTGCGTCACGCCGGACACCCGCGCCCAGACCCAGCAGGACAACGCGCTTGCCGAGAGCCGCCGCGCCGGCTAGCTGCGGTTTGCGTCGGCGTCCTGGGCCTGGGTTGCTGACCAGCTGGCGAGCAGGCGTAGTCCGTCTTCGGAAGCGGTGCCGGGTTCGGTGCCGTAGGCGACCAGGCTCAGGCCCTCGTCGGTGGCCAAATCCATCACCTCGAAGGTCAGGTGCAGCTCACCGATGACGGGGTGCCGGAAGTGTTTGATGCCGGTGCGGTGCAGGCGCACGTCGTGCGCGGCCCACCGGGTACGGAACTCCTCGCTGCGGGTGGACAGCTCCCCGATGAGGTCGGTCAGCGCCCTGTCGTAGGGGTCACGGCCGGCCTGCGCGCGCAGCATCTCGACGGTGTCGTCGGCTATGCGGTCCCAGTCACCCCAGAAGTCTCGGGCACGGGAGTCCAGGAAGGTGAACCGCGCGAAGTTGGGCGGCCGGCTCGGGCCGGCGTAGACGGGTACGAACAGGGCCCGGCCCAGCTGGTTGGCGGCCAACGCGTCGGTGCGGCCGTTCATGACGACGGCGGGCGCTTCGGTCATCGCGTCCAGCAGCCGCTGCACGTTCGCGCGCACGCCCTGCGGCGGGGGGCGGCGGCGCTTGCGCGCGGCCGGTCCGGCGGCGCGGGCGAGGTCGTACAGGTGGGCGCGTTCAGCCTCGTCCAAACGCAGTGCGCGGGCGAGAGCGTCCAGCACGCTGTCGGAGACGCCGGTGAGGTTGCCGCGTTCGAGGCGGGAGTAGTACTCGACGCTGACGCCGGCCAGCTGCGCGACCTCGGCGCGGCGCAGTCCCGCCACCCGGCGGCTCCCATACGACGTGACACCGGCCCGCTCGGGGTGATCTTGGCCCGGCGGGAGGTCAGGAAGTCGCGGATCTCGCTGCGGTTGTCCACAACCCCAGGCTAGGCAGCCCGCCGCGCTCGTGGGGTGCCCTGCCAGAACACCTTTCAGCCGTGACTTCCTGGTCGGCGGCCCGGCGCGTTTTCTGATTGTTGACCTTGCTTGATCAACGACAACGAAGGACACCACGGACATGAGTACCAAAAAGGTTTGGTTCGTCACCGGCGCCGGGCGGGGCATGGGCGTCGACATCGCCAAGGCCGCCCTCGCGGCCGGACACGCCGTCGTCGCCACCGGCCGCAACACCGACATCGTGACCAAGGCGCTCGGCGCGCACGACGACCTACTGGTCGTCAAGCTCGACGTCACCAGCCCTGCCGACGCGCAAGCCGCCGTCACCGCCGCGGTGGACCGGTTCGGCCGCATCGACGTACTGGTCAACAACGCGGGCAACTTCTACGCCGGGTTCTTCGAGGAGATCAGCCCGCAGGACTTCCGGTCGCAGATCGAGACCACCCTGTTCGGCCCGATCAACGTCACCCGCGCGGTACTTCCCGCCATGCGCGCCCAGCGCTCCGGCCTCATCGTCGCGATCTCCTCGACCGCCGGCATCGTTGGCCAAGAGTTCTGCACCGCGTACGCCACCGCCAAGTTCGGCATCGAGGGCTGGATCGAGTCACTGAGTCCCGAGGTCGCACCGTTCGGCATCCACACGATGCTCGTCGAGCCCGGCTTCTTCCGCACCGAACTGCTCACACCGGAGTCGACCAACTTCGCCGAACCCGCGATCGACGACTACGCCGCGCGCACCAAGCAGACCATCGCCGCCTGGCAGAGCATGAACGGCCTACAGACAGGCGACCCCGCCAAACTCGCCGACGCGCTCATCCAGCTCGCCGGCCAGGACGAGCCGCCGCAGCGCTTCGCGGCCGGCGCCGACGCGGTCACCACCGTCGAACAGAAGGCGAGGAACCTCCTCACGCAGGCCGGCGCCTACCGCGAACTGTCCAGCAACCTCGCCCACGACGACGCCACAGCCTGAGCATTCAAGGAGTCATCACATGAAGAACGCACACCTCGGCGGTCTGACCGTCTCCCGCATCGGCCTCGGCGCGATGACCATGGCCGGCACCTACACGAGCGAGGGCGGCCTCGACAACGCCGAATCGATCCGCACCATCCACCGCGCTCTCGAACTCGGGGTGACCCACATCGACACCGCGGAGATTTACGGCCCCTTCCTCAGCGAACAGATCGTCGGCGAGGCGATCAAGGGCCGCCGCGACCAGGTGAAGATCGCGACGAAGTTCGGCCTGGTCGCCCATTCCGGAGCCGGCCCCGGGGTGATCGACAGCAGTGCGGCGAACGTGAAGGCCGCCGTCGAGGGATCGCTCAGGCGTCTCGGCACCGACCACATCGACCTGTACTACCAGCACCGTGTCGACCGGAACACGCCGATCGAGGAGACCGCGGCAGCGGTCGCCGAACTTATCGCACAGGGCAAGGTGCTGCACTTCGGTCTGTCCGAGGCATCGCCGGAGACCATCCGCCGCGCCCACGCGGTGCAGACCGTCTCGGCCCTGCAGACGGAGTACTCGCTGTGGACCCGCGACGTGGAAGCGGAGATCCTGCCGCTGCTGCGCGAACTCGGCATCGGATTCGTACCGTACTCACCCCTCGGCCACGGTCTGCTGACAGGACAGATCCGCACCGTCGACGACTTCGCCGACGACGACTGGCGCAAGACCAACCCGCGGTTCACCGGCGAGAACTTCCACCGCAATCTCGCCATCGTCGACGAAGTGACGGCCATCGGAGCCGAGATCGGCGCCACCCCCGCGCAAACCGCCCTCGCCTGGATCCTGACCCGCGGCGACGACATCGCGCCGATCCCCGGCACCCGCCGGGTCACCCGGGCCGAGGAGAACACCGCAGCGGACGCCCTCGAACTCACGACCACGCAACTCGAACGCCTCAACGCCCTCCGACCGGCGGCCGGAGCCCGTCACGACGAAACGAACATGGCCTCGATCGACCGCTGACTTCCCATCGCCCCTTCAAGCGGTGGCGGATCGCGGCGGCAACGCGGCCAGGCATCCCGGGCGGGTCGAGCGGAGCCCGCCCGGCGACCTGGCGCGGAATGAAACGCTGCCGCCCGAGGTCAAAGCAAGGATCTCCGGCGCCGGAGGCTCGTACCTGCGGGGCATCCGGTGAGTCTGGCAGCCCTCGCCTGGACCTACCACACGACGAGCCGAAGGCGACGTGCGCATTACCGAACGTAGTCGCGGTGTCCAGCCTTCACCGGCTAACCACATCGCGGACCTCTTCGGCGATCGCGGATACCGCAGCACCATTGGTGATTCCCGCGATGCAGGTTTCGATCGCCCGGCAAATGACGCTCTGCTCCCGATGACTGACCTCAATGACGGTATCGCCGCGAAAGTCGGGCCGGACCACGACCAACCGGTAGGCGCCGGTCGGCTCGCCATCCGGATACCAGCCAAGATCCACAAGGAAGCCGTCCGGGTCGACCTGCCAGACGCCGTCAACCACCTTGCAGCTACGTATCTGCAACAGGTCCTGGGTGTGGTGCCAGCGGTAGTCATCGACCGTCGGCGGACGGTCGGGGCCGAACTCGACGAACGTGTTGTACTCAACCAACCAGCCAGCCGGAACGCGTAACGGCACCAGGGCTCGCATTCAATCCTCCCATTCGTATGTCAAATGCTTCAGGTCGTGCCCGTCTCGTACTGCGGGCGACCCGTGGTGCGGTAGGTCTGGATCGTTAGCCCCCGCGGGGTGGACTGCAGATCGGTCAACTCCAGTCCAATGTCCGGGCCGGTGGCGGGGAAGAGCCGCGTGCCCTGACCGACGACCACGGGATAGGTGAGCAGTACGATCTCGTCGACCAACCGGTGGTGCAGCAGCCAGCGGATCAGCGTGCCGCTGCCCCACACTTGCAGCTCACCGCCCGGCCCGGCTCGCAGCTCGCCGATGGCGGTCGCGACGTCCCCGGACAGGACGGTCGTGTTCGCCCATTGCGGGTCGGTGAGCGAGGTCGAGGCGACATACTTGGGCCGCGTGTTCAGCGCCTCTCCCACCGGGTTTCCGGGATCCATGCCTGCTCCCCAGGAGCCGGCGAAGATCTCGTAGGTCCGCCGGCCGAACAGGAACGCGTCGGCGCGCTGGAAAGCCTGGCTGATGAATGTCGAGGCCGCGTCGTCCAGCAGCGGCGGGGCCCATCCGAAGCGCTCGAATCCGCCGCCACCCTCCTCGTCCGGCGCGCCGGCTTCGGGTCGTGTCCCTGCGTCAATCCGTCGATGCCCTTGTGTCACTCCGTCGAGGGAGACGTTCGTGACGGTCGTCAGTTTAATGGTCACAGGTCCCTTCGGCCTTGCGGCGTCGTTCAGTATGACCGGACCGCGGTCACCAGGGCGCCGGATCTGCGCCAGGTCGTTGAGCCGGCTGGTCGCCGCTGATGCCGTCGGCCAGCCCCGGGAGCAGCCGGCTTGACCGGAGGTGCGGCTTGGATGCTCGGATGGTCCGTAGGCGGACGGACCGGCCACACCATCACCGACCGTTCACCTTGTCCAGGGCTACGACGAGTACGTGGTGGCGTTCGTGCGCTCGCTCCCACCCGGCACGGGTCGCTAGCGCAGGATGTCGCAGAACCCTGGCAACGCTCGCCGGATGTCGAAGCTGCCGTCCAGGAGGCGACGAATCGGGTGCGGGCCGGCGGCAAAAAGAATCCTGCCGGTCTGGCCGTCGATGAGGATCGGGCCGCGGTCGACCAGGTGCTGGCTTCCGCGGCGCACGTTCACCGAGGTGCCTACGACAAAGATGTGCGTGCGCAGCCCCGTCTCCGGATTGAACATCGACGTCTGCACGAAATCGACGGGACTGTCCGGCAGGGTGAGCCCGGTGACCGTGTTGCGGACGGTGTTGTCCTCCGTGATGTGCTGGACCAGCTTCACGCGGCGCCCGGCCTGGTCGAAGAACGTCAGGTTGACCGAGTGCAGGTCGATGTTCCACTCGACGCCGTAGTCCCCGCACGCCGCTGGATCGCTGTGCACGATCTGCACGTCGGTCTCGGTCCTGGTCGGCGGAGTACCCTCGGCGGCTTCAGCCCCGCCGGTGCTGCCAGGCCCGCCAACGCCAGCGTCGTCAGAGCCGCCACCAGGACGCCTCGCCAGACCATTGTCATCGCGCCCTCCCCTGGTCGATCCCCCGCCAGGCAGACTATCGCGTACCAGACGCATTCGGCGCGATCAATTCAGCGAGGCGCAAATCCGACCCGGTGACGGCGCCGCCAGGTACGGCGCGGCCCGCAACGTGAACAGCTCGGCGTCGCGGCCGCCGAGGCTCATCGGAGTGCGCGGTCATCTGCTTTCGAAGACGCACCTCTCGCTCGCTCAGCACCCTCCGGGGTTGGGCGATGGCGAAGGGCTGGGCGACGGTGACGGGCCGGGCGACGGTGGCACGGTGGGCTGAAGGATTGCGGCGCCGCGGTGACCCTCGGGCCGCAGGGCGATGGTGGTTTTCATGAGCATGGTGTTGTACGGGTTCCAGGTGGACAGAACAAAGAACATCGTGGTCGTGCCGTCCGGGTTGGGCGTGGTGAAGGGCGCGATGATGTATGGCCCGTAGGCGCCACCACCGATGTCCTCGCGGCCCGGGTCGCTGAGGCCGTCGTCGAGTTTAGGGTCGTGCATGTAATGCCCGAGGGCGCTGGGGTAGTCGAAGATGTTCTGGGCTTCGCTCCAACGGCCCCAGGGGGTGGGGCTCTGGTGTTCCAGTATGTTGCCCGGGTTGTCGCCGTTGTACATCAGGATGAAGCGGTGCAGGAAGGGGTTCCAGCGCACGCACAGTTCGCCGATCGAGCCGGACAGGAACAGTGGCGCCGCGTGGGCCTCCTCGCCGCTCCACTGCGGTTGCCCGGATGCGTTGGTGCCGGTGTAGAAGCGCATGGCGCAGCGCTGCTCGATGCTTTCGAGGGGAATGTGGGCCAGGTAGACGTTGCTTCGCCGGTAGCCTCCGCTGCCCCACAACAGGATTCCGTCGCCTGAGCGCTGCGGCAGTCCGGGGAAGTCCGCGTTGCGGACCACCTGGATCGACAGGTTGATGAACTTGTCGGTGGACATGGTGTACAGCGGCGGGGAGAAGGAGTTGCCGCCGTCGTTGGAGCGGGCCAGGATGCTTCGCCCCATCGAGGTGGCTTCGGTGCCGGGATCGCCGACGTGGTCGGAGGTGAAGTAGACGTACATACTGGCCCGGTTGACCGGGTGGGGGCCCTGCCAGGGCAGTGCCACATCGGCGTTGTCGTGCCAGTAGTGCATGACCCTGCTGTCCTCCAGCACGAGGACTTCGAAGTTGCCGTGCTCCCCGGAGCGATAGTCGCTCTGGACGATGCAGCCGCCGGCGGTGGCGCGGGTGCTGATGGTCTGCCCCGCCCGCCATGGCATGTTCACATTGGAATTGTCGTGCCAGTAGTGGGCCAGGCGCTTTCCTTCCTGTACCACCACTTCGAAGTTGCCGTACGCGCCCGGACCGAGGTCGCTTTGGATGATGCAGGCGCCGCCGGTCGCACGGGTGGTGATCGTCTGCCCGGCCCGCCACGGCAGGGCGACGTTGGAGTTGTCGTGCCAGTAGTGCATCAGCGCGTTGCCTTCGCGCACCACCACTTCGAAGTTGCCATGCTCGCTTGAGCCGAGGTCGCTCTGGATGATGCAGCCCGGCCCGGACGCCCGGCTGGTAATGATGTGCCCGCGCAGCCACCGCTGGCTCACGTCGGAGTTGTCGTGCCAGTAATGGACCAGGTTCGTGCCTTCCAGCACGACCACTTCGAAGTCGCCGTGCTCATCCGAACCGAAGTTGCTCTGGATGATGCAGCCGGGTCCGGTGGCGTTGCCGGTGATCGTCTGGCCGCGGCGCCATGGCGAGTTCACGTTGGCGTTGTCGTGCCAGTAGTGGACCAGGTTCTTGCCTTCCAGCACGACCACTTCGAAGTTGCCGTGCTCGCCCGAGCCGAAGCTGCTCTGGATGATGCAGCCCGACCCGGTGGCGCGGGTGGTGATGGTCTGCCCCCGGCGCCAGCCCGAGTTCGGGGTGGCGTCGCGCCACCAGTGGACCAGGTTGCTCCCTTGGAGCATGACCAGTTCGAAGTTGTGGCTGTCGTTGTAGGTGAAGTCGCTCTGGATGAGCCAGCCCGGTCCGGTGGCTGGGTTGCCTGCCTCCAGCCCGTCGGTCGGCACGCAGAACGCGCCTTGGTCGATGTCGGGGACCTGGGGGGAGGCCCGGTTGAACTCCAGGGTGATCCCGTCGGGTCCGACTGAGGTGTCGCTGGTGAAGGCGATGCTGTCGAGGGTTTTGGCGGCGTCGCCGTCGTCGCGGATTTCGCCGTCGACCTCGGTGTCGCCAAAGAGAAAACAAATTCTTCCTTCGTACAGGAAAGACTGGCCCAGATCGGTTCCGGTTACCCCGAACCGGCTGGCGGTGCGGCTGAGCGTGGCCGCGTTGCGCTGCCGGTCCCATTCACCGGTCAGCTGGGCGACCTTGACCGTGCTCGCCAGCAGGGGCGAGTCGGCCCAGTCCTCGGCGAAGCCCGGTACGTGAAAGCCGTTGCGCCACCACGGGAGCGCCACATCCACGTTGTGGTGCCAGTAGTGGATAACCGACTTGGTCAGCTCCTGGACGAGTATCTCGTAGTTGCCGGGGCCGCCGGGGCCGAACGAGCTCTTCGCGATGCAGCCCGGCCCGGTCGTCGCGACGCTGACCGTCTGCCCGCGCGACCACGGCAGGTCCACATTGGAGTTGTCGTGCCAGTAGTGCACCAGCGTGTTCCCCTCCGGCACCACGACCTCGAAGTTCTTGTGCGCGGCCCCGGAGTACCCCTGGATGATGGAGCCGGGTCCGGTGGCGCGGGTGGTGATGGTCTGCCCGCGTGTCCATGGGAGGTCGACGTTGGAGTTGTCGTGGAAGTAGTGGACCAGATTGCTGCCTTCCAGCACGACGACCTCGAAGTTCTTGTGCGCGCCCGAGCCGAAGTCGCTCTGGATGAGGCAGCCGGGTCCGGTGGCGCGGGTGGTAATGGTCTGCCCGCGTGTCCATGGGAGGTCGACGTTGGAGTTGTCGTGGAAGTAGTGGACCAGATTGCTGCCTTCCAGCACGACGACCTCGAAGTTCTTGTGCGCGCCCGAGCCGAAGTCGCTCTGGATGAGGCTGGCGGGACCGGTCGCCTTGGAGCTGATCAACTGGGCCTGCTGCCACGGAAGGTCCACATTGGAGTTGTCGTGAAACCAGTGCCACAGCTCGTTCCCGCTCCACAGGACGACCTCGAAGTTCTTGTGCGGGGTGGAGCCGAAGTCGCTGCGGATCAGCGATCCGGGGCCCGAGGCGAAGGCCGGCAGGATCTGCCCGGCACGCCATTCCATTCCGGACGGACCCGGTAGACCCCACACATGGTGCAGCGCACCGTCTCGGTACAGGACCGCCTCGAGGTTGTGGTGGTCGGTGCTGACGAAGTCGCCTTCGATGAGGCAGCTCGGGCCGACGCTGTTGGCCCCGAAGGCGCTCAAGTCAAGCTCGCCCGGGCCGGCTGGACGGTTCAGATAGTGAGCCCCCAGCACGGCCGCCACCCCGGCGGACATGCCGCCACGCAGCACCGTGCGCCGCGACAGCCGCACCGGCGTGTACCGCTGCGGCAAGGCTGCCGCGGCCGTCGGGGCCTGGGGTTGTGGTTCGGGCAGCGGTGCCCGGTGTACGTGGGTGGCCTTCGCCGTGGCATCGCTCGGGATCGGGATCGGGCGCCTACTCATGCTTCCATTGTCGGGTATCGATTCCTCTGGCACCCTCGAGCTAGTGCGGAACTTGTCTCAGTCCGAGCGCCCGTTATCGGCGGGCCGCCGTTGCACAACGTCGGCAAGCGTCGTTGTCACGAGCTTGTTGACGGTTGCCGTGGTCGGCGGGCCGGGGTCGCGGTCTGCGAACAGCAGATGCCCGCCGCCGACCAGCGAGAGGGTGAGTGAGTCGATGTCGGCGTCAGCCGCGATGCGGCCCAGTTCACGCTCGTCGGCCAGGTAAGCGGAGACTGCGGTCGTGGCCTGCGCGAGGATCGCGATGCCGCCTCCAGGCGCGGCTCGCCGCAGCCGTGTGCGCAGCTCGTCCCGGAAGGTGATGAGCGGGATGATCGCCACCGGGACCGGTCCGAACAAGGTGATCAGCGCGCTGGTCAGGTTGTCCGCCACCGTGCCGGTGCCGGCGGACTCGCGCAGCGCACTCGCCTGCGTCTCAAGCTGCGCGGCCCGGTCGAGCACGAGGTCGGTCAGGAAGGCGTCGAAGTCGGTGAAGTGCCGGTGCAGGACGCCTTTGGCGCAGCCGGCCTCGTCGGTGACGGCCCGGCTGGTCAGCCCTTCCGGCCCGTCCCGCAGCAGCACCCGCTCGGCAGCGTCGAACAGCTGCTGCCGCGCATCGCGCAAATGCACCCCAGTCGGCACTCACAGATCCTCTCGATACGTCAACCAGTCGGCACCCGTTGTCTAGTGGGCACACGCCCACTAAGGTGGGCACGTGACCACTTTACCGCGAGAGCAGCCAGCGCCGTCCCCCGCGGAGCTGCATCATGCCCGGCCGATGGCCGAGTCGTTCGGTGCGGACGCGCAACGCTACGACCAGGCCCGACCCGGCTACCCCGATGCCTTGGTGGCGCGGATCGTCGCCGGGAGCCCCGGGCCCGACGTGCTCGACGTGGGCTGTGGTACCGGCATCGCAGCCCGCCAGTTCCAGGCCGCCAGCTGCGCGGTGCTCGGCGTCGAGCCGGATGCGCGGATGGCCGACCTCGCGCGAGCCCGCGGCCTACGGGTCGAGGTGGCGACGTTCGAAGGCTGGGAGCCGGCCGGCCGGACGTTCGACGCGGTGATCGCCGCCCAGTCGTGGCACTGGGTCGATCCGGTCGCCGGCGTACTCAAGGCGGCCCGGGTGCTGCGCCCGGATGGACGGCTGGCGATCTTCGGGCACGTGTTCGAGCCGCCCATCGAGGTGGCCGAGCCGTTCGCCGCCGCCTACCGCAGGGTGGTACCAGACTCACCGTTCAACAATCTGCCGGCTCGACGTCCCCTGGACATGTACCAAGCGGGTTACGCGAAGATCGCCGACAAGATCCGCGAGACGGAACAGTTCCACGACCCCGAACAGTGGCGATTCGACTGGGAGCAGCCCTACACGCGCGACCAATGGCTGGCCCTGCTCCCCACCACCGGCGGCCTCACCCACCTGCCACCCGACAAGACAGCCGACATCCTCAACGCGGTCGGGACCGCCATCGACACGCTGGGCGGACGCTTCACGATGCAGTACACCACCCTGGCGACCACCGCCGTACGCACCGGCACCTCCCGATACCACCCGAAGGACACGTAGCTCGGCGAAGCGCTTGCCGTACGTCAGCGCCAGGCAGACAATCACGATGGACAACCTTAAACTACATAGGTAGGCTACGGTCCATGCAGCAGCTCGGGCGCATCGGCAGGGCCACCGTGGACGTGCTGACCGTGCTGCTCGACAGCGACCAACCCCGATGGGGGTTGGAGATCATCAAGCTGACCGGACGACCATCAGGAAGCGTCTATCCGCTACTGGACCGCCTGGAGCAGGCCGGCTGGGCGACCTCCAGTTGGGACGACGCCAGCGACCGGCGCGGACCGCGGCGGCGCATGTACCGGTTGACGGCCGAAGGGGCCACCGAGGCACGCCGGGTATGCGCGCGGGCCGCCGAAAGATCGCCATCGTGGCGGCCATCGTCCTCACAGGTGGCCCAATGAAACTGCTTCACCTGCGCGCCGCGCTCGCCGTGGTGCGCTGCGCGGCGGCGCTGCTCCCCGACCCCGAACAGCGTGCCCGCTACCTCGAACAGTGGCGAGCCGATGTCCAAGCCGCAGCCGACTTCGACCTATCTCCCCTACGCCTAGCGCTGGGCGCCATGAGCGCCGCACCGCGAATCGCCGCGCCCTCCTCGAAAGGATCCACCACCATGCTTCCCATCGGTCCCCTGGCTCTTGCACTACGCGTCGTCGGCGGATCCCGCGTTCGCCAGCGCACCGCCGCCCTCGCCGTCCTGTCCGCTCTTACCCTGCTCGGCGGCATCGCCATGCTCGTCACCAGCTGAGCCCTCGGAGGAAGCGCCAACAACGCACGTCAGCCGGCGCGGCCGGCGGCGGGTTGTGGACGGCACGGCCAACCGCCCCCGCCCCGACACCTACGACCACTAGCCCGGCCCCTGACCACCCCCGAAATACCGATCAACGATCTAGGTGGCCGGGTCGGGGTGCACGACCATCGCGAACGTCGTCCGGCGCCGCCGGCCACCCGTCCGCACCCGCAAGGGGCGTAGCAGGTCGGTGATCGTGGCGGCGAGTTCGCGCGACTCGGCCGGAGTGACCCAGACCGGAATCTGCTGGTACGCCACGCCGTCGCGGTTGGGGGCGGCGCCAGCGGTTCGCAGGTACTGCTCGAACCCGGCGACCAGCGCGCCGACGAACGCGGCGAAGTAGCGCTGGTGGTCGGCGGGGATGCGGCGTCGAAGTCGCGGGGGCCGAGGGCGACGGCGGACTCCACCACCGTGTACGTGCGCTGTGTGCCGCCGCGCACCCGCTCCTCGCGGGTCACTCGCAGCACCCCCGCGTCTACCAGGCGCCCGACGTGTCGGTAGAGCGATGCCTGCGGGATGTCGCTGAGTTCGGCGATGAGCTGGCGTGCGGTCAGCTCGCGATCCATGAGCGCGTGCACGATGCGCAACCGGACCGGATGCAGCACGGTCTCCACGATTCCAGCGCCGGGTCGCGCCGGGTCGGCGTTGATTATCACAATCGAGAATGTTAGCTTGAGCTCCGATTATTCTCAGGAGTGAGAACGAAGGGTGGGTCGTTGCGGGAACAGACTGTCGAGATCCGGGCAACCGGAGCGCTGTTGGCCGGCGCGCTCACTCGGCCCGACGGGGACGGCCGCCACCCGTCCGCGTTGCTCATCAACGGCTCAGGGCCGATCGACCGCGACTCCGCCATGCCCGGGATGGCGCTGGGACTGGGCCAGGCGCTCGCGGTGGCACTGGCCGACCACGGCTGCGTCCTGCTGCGCTACGACAAGCGGGGCGTGGGCGCCTCGGGCGGTGACTACCTGAGCACCGGCTTCCACACCGAGTGCGGCGACGCCGCAGCCGCCCTCGCCGCGTTGCGTGCCCACCCTGGGGTAGACCCGGAGCGGGTCTTCGTCGTCGGGCACTCGACCGGAGCTGTGTTGGCGGCCAACCTCGTACGGGCCGCTCCACCGCCAGCCGGGTATGTGCTGCTCGCGGGTGCCGCGCAGCCTGGCGATCGAGTGATGGCCTGGCAGAGCGACCGGATCGCGACCACGCTGCCACGGCCGCTGCGACCGTTAGGCCCGATACTGGCGCGCCGTCAGGCCCGCGAGCGCGACCGGGTCCGCGGGTCCACCGCCGACCGGCACGAGCGGATGCCACGCTCGCGCCTGACCGACAGGTGGCTGCGCGAGTACATGGCCCACGACCCGGGCCCGGACCTGGCCGCCATCGACCGGCCGGTGCTTGCGATCACCGGCGGCAAGGACATCCAGGTCGACCCGGCCGACGTGGCACGCATCGGCCGGCTCGTGACCGGCCCGTTCGACGCCGAAGTGCCGACCGACCTCACCCACCTGCTGCGCCGCGACCCCGGCCCGCCGGGATTGTGGCGGTATCGGGGTCAGCTCACCAGGCCGATCGACGGCTGGGTCACCGCACGCATCGCGGAGTGGGTACGGGCCCGTCTCGCGCACTGAACGCCCCCTCATCCCCCGTTTGCCGTGCGTCACGGTCGAACCTAGGTCGAGCAGTCACCGGCGGGGCCGTCCGGGGCCGCGTGCGAACAGGCCGCCCCCGGCTCCGGAGATGGGCGGCAGTGAGGTGCTCGTACCCGGTCGCATGCCGTCCAGCAGCAGGCGAAGGTATCGCCGCCACAGGTCTGGCTGTCCAGTGTGGTCGGTGATCGCCGCGACCATCAGCTGGATCATCGGCAGGTCCACACCCACGACGTCCTCGCGCAGCGAACCCTGCGCCTTGGCCCGCTCGACCAACCCGCCGACGAGGGGCTTGACCCGCCGGCCGACCAGGGCCTGCCGCCCACCGGCCCGCCGGTGCCGAGCATGACCTCGCGCAGCCCCCGGTTGAACGCCTGCAGCTCGCAGATCTTGTCCAGCGAGGCGGTCAGCCCGACCCAGGCGTCGGGATTCAACTGGGCGCTTCCAGCCTTTCGAGGTTCCGCCGTGCCGCAGCCGTCTCCGGGTGCTGCTTGCCGTACCGCGTGAGGCAGCCGTCAAGGACGGCGGCCAGTTCCGTCGCGGCGTTGACCACGTCGCCTTGCAGGAGCATCACCTGGGCGATCCCGTTACCCGCTGCCAGCTGCTGTGGGTGTGGCCCGCCCGGTAGCCGGCCGCACAGCTCGGCGGCCCGTTCGTACATACGGTATGCCGCGGTCAGGTCCCGCTGTTCGCGCAGCACCATGGCGAGGTCGTTCAGCGCGGCCACGGTACGCGGGTCGGCCTCGCCATGCCGCTGCACGCAGTCCGCCAGGGCTTGCGCGGACAACGCCCGGGCGCCGCCAAGATCACCGATGGCCAGGCAGGCGGCCGCGGGATCGTCCGGGGCGGCCTGCCGCTGCGCGATGAGCGTGTCGGGATGCGACGGCCCGAGGATCCGCGCGTACAGCTCGGCAGCCTGCTGGTGCAACGGACCCACCTGCGGCGTGGGGGCGCTCCTGGCGACACCGTTCAGCGCGGTGACGGTCTCCGGGTGGGCTGCGTCCAGCAGCCGCCGGCAGCGCGCGAGGGTGTCCTGGTACCGCTCCCCGGCCGCCTCCCGCTCACCTTGTGTCAGCAGCACCGCCGCGATTCCGTTCGCCGTGGCGAGGGTCTGTGCAGCATCGTCGCCTTGCTCGGCACGGCTTAGCGCGTGCGCCCGCTGCCAGACCGCCACGGCACGCCCGAGGTCACCCTGAGCCACGCGCACCGAGGCGAGCCCCTGCAGGAGGACCATCACGTACTGCCCGGCGTCGCCACCCAGCCGACTCGACGCCGCAATGGCCTCCTCGAAACGCTCGGCGGCGCCGGTCAGGTCCCCGCACTCAGCGCGGTCCAGCGCGTCAACGTACACCTCATGAACGACATCGACACCGCGCCGCCACGCCCGGGCCTTGCGCACCTGCAGCCACTTCAACCAGCCCACGCCGCCGACAAGCGCTGCCAGCACGACGAGCACCCACCAGCCCAGGCCCTCCACCAGCCCGCCAACTAGGAACACCACGACACAACCGATGATCACGATCGCCACGGCCATCGCGATACCACGGCTCAGCCGCTGCCCGGGCGAGAACCGTTCGGTCTCCTGCACCGCCACATCATCGCGGGCACCTGCAACAACCGACATCCCTGCGCCATCGCCCGGCCAACCGACGCCGGTGAGCCGATCGCGAACGACCCCTGTGGACCAGGAAAGCCGAAAAGGTTTCGCTTCCTGTTGACAGTCATCGACGTCTATCAGACTCTGAAATGAGTTCACACCGGCCGCCGGATCAGGCGATCCGGCACGCATGAAGGGGCACCATCATGTCCCTGTCGCCGTGTCACCGACCGCGCCGATCCCGCTTGGCCGCCTTCACGGTTGGCTTACTCGTCTCGCTCGCGGCGGTCACGGTCGTCGCCGCGCCGCCGGCCTCGGCCGGGTCGATCACGGCCAACGCCGACGCGCTGGACGGCACCTGCGCCTCGCTGCGTGTCTACAGCGGCTCCAGCTCGGTCGGTTACGTGGCGCGCAGCGGGGCTGGCTACGGCTTCACCTCGTCCGCGTCCGGTGCCACGTCGTTCCGGCTGGAGGCTACCCAGCTCGGCCGATACGAGGTGATCGGCTCCGACGGCAAGCCGGCGTACCAGAGCATTGTCGGTTTCATCCTGGCTGGAGACTCGTACGGCGACCGGGCCGACTTCACGGTGACCAAGGCCGGCGACCGGTACCGATTCACCGCGACGGCCACCGGCCAGGTCATGGGCTCGTTCCTGTGGAGTCTCGGCGCGGCCAGTTCGTCGTACACCATCGCGCTGGCGACCGCGACGGGGTGCTACATCCCACCGGACATCGACCCGGGCGTCACCGGCACTGCCGCGCCGGGCATCGACGGCAGCGGCAAGCTCGTGGGGACGATCGACGCGCACGCCCACGTCACCGCCGCCGCCGCGTTCGGCGGTCGGATGCACTGCGGCGAGGCGTGGGCGTCCGGTGGCGTGCAAGTGGCACTCGCTGGCTGCGACACGCACCGCAGCTTGAACGTGGGTGCGCTGTTCGAGGCGATCATTGGGGGAACCGACCCGGTGAACTCGCCAGAGGACGGCTGGCCGACGTTCGGCGACTGGCCACAGCACAACTCGCTGCTGCACGAGCAGTCGTACTTCCGGGGCATCGAGCGGTCCTGGCGGTCCGGCCAGCGGGTGCTTAACGCGCTGCTCGTCGCGAACCGCGCCATCTGCGAGCTGTTCCCCTACCGCGACACGTCCTGCGACGAGATGGACCAGATCCGGACCCAGTCCCGCTATCTCTACTCGATGCAGGACTACATCGACGCGCAGAACGGCGGCGCCGGCAAGGGCTGGTTCCGCATCGCCGCCACGCCGGCGCAGGTGCGCAACATCGCGGCACAGGGCAAGCTGGCCGTGACGATCGGCGTCGAGAACTCGGAGATCTTCGGCTGCCGCGAGATCAACGACGTCCCGCAGTGCACCACGGCCCAGATCGACGCCGGCCTCAACGAGCTGCAGGCACTCGGCGTCTCCGGTATCTACCCGGTACACAAGTTCGACAACGCCTTCGGCGGCACGCGGTTCGACTCAGGCGTCAGCGGGGCGTTCGTCAACCTGGGCAACCTGCTGTCCACCGGGCACTGGTGGACAGCCACCAGTTGCACCGGCCCGTCCGACAACGAGCAGCCGCTGGTCAACGACGACCTCGTCCGGCTGCTGAGCTTCGGCGCCGTGGGCCTGCCGCCCGGCGCGGTGCTGCCGATCTACCCCAGCGGCAAGATCTGCAACACCCGCGGGCTGACCAGCCTCGGCCGCTACCTCATCCAGACGATGATGCAGCGCGGCATGATCATCCACGTTGACCACATGAGCGTGAAGACCGCGCAGGCCGTGCTGGACATGGCCACAGCGGCCCACTACCCGGGCGTGACCTCAGTGCACAGCTGGTCCGATCCGGCGATGATCGACCAAATTCTCGCACTGGGCGGGTTCGTGGCCACGTACGCGCACTCGGTACCGGAGTTCCTCAGCGAATGGCGCGCCAACAACGCCGCACCGCACGGCAGCACCATCGTCGGCTACGGCTACGGCACCGACGTCAACGGCCTCGGCGACCAGGCAAACCCGCGCCCGAACGCGACGGCCGACCCGCTCGTCTACCCGTTCACCGCACCCAACGGCACCACCGTGAACAAGCAGACCTTCGGATCGCGCACCTTCGACCTCAACACCGACGGCGCCGCTCAATACGGCCTGTTCGCCGACTGGACCACCGACCTCATCCAACAGTCCGGCAGCGACAGCCCCCTGCTACGCAAGCAGCTCATGTCCGGGGCCGAGGCGTATGTCCAAATGTGGGAGCAGGCCATCGCCTGGTAGACACGGCCCCACTCCTACCCCCGCGCCACGACTCGACGGCACTCCACAACGACGCCTCCGGCTTCGAGTACCTGACGAGCCGCGTCTTCCGGTCGCCGGTGGCCCCGCTCCGGGCCGCAACACGCCGAGACGGTCAATAGCCGGCCTGCGCGCAGATCTGGGCAATGTCTATCAGGACCAGCTCCAGTGTCAGCTCCGGTGCACCGTGAACCGCCCCGGGTTTGGTACGACGCCCATCCAGGTCATCCCGGACCCTTCGCTCCGTTCCGGCTTCGGCGTCCGCCAGCCTCAGAGCGCGGACCTGGCAAGACTCGGCAGGAACGCACGCTATCGGCGGCATGATAATGCGCTCACTTGATCACGAGTCCGATGGCCCCGTTACAGTTCACTGGACAGACTGCGAGTCGGGTGTACGCTGGGCCGAGAAATAAGCAAATCGGGAAGACGACGACTCTCCTCCCGGATCGGCATCGCCTCTTAGGCATCGTAACTGCTTCTCGTGGATGTCGCCGAGCGTATCTTCGATTCGGATTCTTATGTCAACGAGACGGAGACGACCTAGCGCCGCTTGCCCAAAAGCGATCAGCTCGATGCCGTCCCCACTCTTCGTAGTAAGCGGGATGCTGGTCCCAATACCGAGATGAAGAACGAATATTTCTTCGGGCCGCCTCAGTCCGAGACCTTCGATCGACTTCACGAATTCGTACCAGCCGAGCCAGGGCCCGAGTGAGGATCGCGACTCTCCTTCCGTCGTCGTCAATTCATGTCGGTACTCTATCGCCTTGACGATAGCCCGGCCGCCCCCCGCGTTGAACAGGCGCACGGTACGCAGGGAGCCCTTAACAAAGTCGCTTCCACCTGGGTACGCCGACCAATTCAGTATTGGCAGTGTCGCCTGCGCGTACTGGCTTCTGGTGACAAGGATTCCGGCCATGAGAGCCGTGAGCGTTGCGCACGTTGACGGGTCCAGAACCGTGAATCGCCAAGGCCAATCGCTCTTCTGTGATGCATTGACATTTGCCCGCAGAACCTCCCACGCGAGGTCGATCGCAAAGAATATCAGCATCAGCTTCAGTGCCTGAATAGGCTTCCGGTCGCGGGAAATCCGATGCTGATCCCAACGGTCGGCCATGTAGCCTCCAAACCTCTGCCCTCGATGCTCGGAGTAGCTTCTACGGCTTGGGGGAACCCCAAGGTAGTTGGCTCCCAGGCTAGCCTCGTCGCGCCACCAAGATCGGTGAGCTAGCGGCGACCACGCATCGGGATGCCGCCATAAATGCGGCGACAACCGCACTGTCTTCGGCACGACAGCGCATGAGGAACCGCCGCGATCGTCAGGAACACGGAGAGTGATGGCTGCCGCGACTGGCGCGGTAGGAGTTCACTGTCGGCCGCTGGTGCATCTACGGTGGGCGGGGTGTTGACCGTAGGAGTGGATCTCGCCGCTGAGCCGGCGGGTACCGCGCTGGCCGTCATCGAGTGGTCCTCCGGTCGGGCCCAGTTGCGCGATGTGCGCGTCGGCGTCGACGACAACGCCATCGTGGACGCGGTCGTCGGGGCCGACAAGGCCGGCATCGACTGCCCGCTGGGATGGCCGGCGGCGTTCCTCGAGTTCATCACCGCCCATCACACCGGCCACGTGACGGTGCCCAACGATGCCGCCGGCCTGGTGTGGCGTCGCAAGCTGGCCTATCGAGTGACCGACGAGATCGTCCACCGGGCCGTGGGCCGATGGCCGCTGAGCGTAGCGGCGGACTGGATCGGGCACACCGCCATGCGCGCCGCCGCACTGCTCGCGGTACTCGCCGACCGCGGATACCCGGTCGACCGCACCGGCGCCGGCGTGGTCGTCGAGGTGTACCCGGCCGCGAGCATGCACATCTGGGAACTGCCGACCCGTGGCTACAAAGGCACCGCCAACCTGCCCCGGCTCGCCGAACTCGTCCACCGCCTACAGGCACAGATCCCGTGGCTGGACCTAGGCTCGCACGAGACGTTGTGCCGGGCCTGCGACCACGCCACCGACGCCCTCATTGCCGCCCTGACAGCACGGGCCGCCGCCCTCGGGCTAGCCACCCGCCCCGACGACGAGCACCTAGCCACCGCCCGCACCGAAGGCTGGATCGCCCTGCCCACCTCACCACTGAACGGTCTCCAACCTCCATCAACCACCAGTCAACACAAAGATCCCTAACGGGCACCACCAGAACGGCACGTGAGGTTCCCTGACCTTGCACGAGGACTCGCATGGTTGTGGGGGCGTTGAAAAGCAAGTGGAATGCAAAGGTCAAAGTAGTGCTCGCCATGCCAGTTCGCGACCGTGACCATCGGATCGTCGGGCGCATCCGCGCCGATCTCCAGTGCCGTCCTCGTCAGCGTCGGGCATGAACTCAAGCGGGTCACACACCCACTGTTTGGGGTCGGGCAGTTCCGGTTCAACCTGGTCACTTCCAACGGTCAGGTCGTGGCGACCAGCGAGACGTACACCCACAAGCAGCCGGCTCTGGACAACATCGAGTCGACCAAGAACAACGTCGCCGCGGCCCTATCGACGACGAGACCGATTAGCCGACCTCGACCACTGATCTAGGTGCTCGTCGAACTCGGCAAGCGGCTCGCCCCGCTGCGTCTCGACCAGATCGTCCTTTCGACCGGCCGGTACCCCGGCCAGACGCCCCGCGACGCCCTCTGAGTTAGACCCTAGGTCGGCGATGTCGAGGACGGCACGGTCAACAGGGCCGGATGGCCGCTTGCGCCCCGCTCCCGGCGCGGCCTGATTCCCGACCGCGAACCAGACGAGGTGCGTGTGGACAAGCTGCACTGGCGGCATCCGCGCCGGGCTGCCCGTCGCCGCCGGCCGGTTCTGGCGCAACAGTGGGAGGTGTGTAAGTGGTCGGACGCCTCTAGGATCGCGGCGTGATCCGGCTGCGAATGGGTGTCGCGGATGTGGCGCGGATACGGTTCGGCTACTCGCCGCTGGCCGAGGTGGTGCAGAGCCTGTATCAGCTGTCGTCGCCGGGGGTGTCGAGGCTGCACCGGCCGTGGTGGGAGGCGACCCAAAGCGGCCTGCGCGGTGTCGACATGGCGCTGCTGCGCGCGGTGTTGCCGGCGACTGCCTACGTGGCCGACTTCCTGTTTTCGGCGGCCAGCCACGCCGGTGGCATCGACGAGCAGCTGCGTCTGGTGGCGGATGCAGACGTAGAGGAGATCCGCACCGACGTGGCGGCGGCGTGGGGCCGCGATCCGATGCCGGCGCGGGCACGGGACCTGGTCGCTGAAGGGGCCGCCGGTGCGCGGCGGCTGGCCGACGCGCTGTGGCGCTACTGGTCGGTCGCGATCGAGCCGCACTGGCGGCAGCTGCACGCTGTGCTGGAAGACGACGTCGCGTACCGGGCGGGCCAGTTGACCGCGGGCGGCGTGGACGCGCTGCTATCGGGCCTGCACCCGGAGGTCAGCGTGCGCGGGGACGTGCTGCGGATCGACAAGCCGCGGCATTCGGTGCAGCACGACCTGGCCGGTGACGGGCTGACGCTGTTCCCGTCGGTCTTTGCCTGGCCACGCCTGATGGTGGACAAGGTCCCCGGCCGGCCCGCGACGCTCGTCTACGCCTGCCGCGGCGTTGGCCGGCTGTGGGGGCACGGCAGGGACGATCCTGGCTGCGACGGCGACGCGCTGGGCGCGTTGTTGGGGCACAGCCGGGCGGCGATCCTGGACCGCCTGGCGTTGCCGAAGTCGACCACGGACCTCGCCGGCGAGCTGGGTCAGAGCCCGCCGTCGGTCAGCTTCCACCTGTCGGTGCTGCGGCGCAGCGGCCTGGTGACGTCGTGGCGCTCCGGACGCCGGGTGGTGTACCGGCGCACCCAGCTCGCCGACGGGCTCGTCGCGGCCAGCGGCCCGGACGGCGATCCGGGCTGAACCCGGCCCCGATTCCATCACGGTCGAATCGTTGGCCGCTCGCCGGCGGGCCTGCCACCGTGTACCGCATCGATGAACACCTCGGGAGGAATCGTGCGGAGCGCAAGCAGTGGTGGCCCTACCCGTCGCGGCGTCCTCCAGGCCGCCGCCACCGCGGGCGCCGTCGCGGTGCCGCTGGGCTGGACGCAGGTGGACGCGTCACCGGCGTCCGCCGAGCCCGGCATGACGCTGCCTGCGGCGACGACGGACGTCACCCCGTTTCGGCTATCGGTGCCGGACGCCACGCTGCTGGACCTGCGGCGCAGGCTGGTCGCCACCCGATTTCCGGAGCGGGAGACCGTCGCGGACGGGTCGCAGGGCGCCCCGCTGCAGCGGGTGCGCGCGCTGGTCGAGCGCTGGCGCACCGGGTACGACTGGCGCCGGGTCGAGGCCCGGCTCAACGAATTCGGCCAGTTCCGTACCCGGATCGACGGGTTGGGCATCCACTTTCTGCACGTGCGGTCGCGGCACGCCAACGCCATGCCGGTCCTGCTCACGCACGGCTGGCCAGGCTCGGTGGTGGAGTTCCTCGAGGTGATCGGGCCACTGACCAACCCCACCGCGTTCGGTGGCAGCGCCGCGGACGCGTTCCACGTCGTGGCGCCGTCGCTGCCCGGCTTCGGCTTCTCCGACAAGCCCGCGGCGACCGGGTGGAACGTCCCCCGCATCGCGAACGCCTGGGGCCAGCTGATGACGCGCCTCGGCTACCGCCGCTGGCTGGCACAAGGCGGCGACTTCGGCGCCTCAGTGACGCACGAGCTGGCCAAGCTCGGGCCCGCCGGACTCGCCGGGGTCCACCTCAACTTCTTCCCGGTGTTCCAGCCGCCGGTCGGCGACCCGCCGACCCCGGAAGAACAGGCGGCACTGGACAAGCTGCAGCGGTTCTTCGACAACGGCGCCGGGTTCATCTACCAGCAATCCACCCGCCCACAAACCCTCGGGTACGCGCTGACCGACTCACCAGCCGGGCAGGCGGCATGGATCTTCGAGAAGTTTCTAGAGTGGACAGACAGCGACGGCAACCCCGAGCAACTCCTCGGCGTCGACCGGATCCTCGACGACATCATGCTGTACTGGCTGCCCGGCACCGCGGCGTCCTCGGCGCGGATCTACTGGGAGGACGCGCGCACCGCCGCCACTCCCAACAACTTCCCGGTACCAGTCGGCTTCACAGCCTTTCCCCACGAGATCATCCCCACGCCGCGGGTCTGGGCCGAACGCGTCTACCAGTCCCAACTGATCTACTTCAACAACGCCACCCACGGCGGGCACTTCGCCGCGTTCGAGCAACCCACCATCTTCACCGACGAGCTCCGCGCATTCGCCCGGCTGCTGCGCTGAGCGGCCCACCGGTAGACGGCGACACACTGGCACAGACAAGCTGATCCGGCCAACGGTTGTCGGCAACATGAAGTCCGAGATCGAACGCATCATCGCTGGCAGCAAGCGCTACGAACCAGCGTGACCTCGCCTGCGGACGGCGCCTCGACCAGAGCACAGGCAGGAACGCGGTTCGGTGTCACGCAGTCTTGCTGCGGGCCAGTTCGGTCAGCCAGTGCTGAGCGTTCGATTCTCCGGCCAGTTCCGCTTCCTTCCACAGTGCGATGCATTCATCGAGTCGTTCCGCCCGCAGGAGCAACGCGGTCAGTCGTGGCCGGGCGGCAGGGACCCGGACGGTGATGGCCTGCTTCCATGTGTTGATTGCCTCGTCGATGCGGCCGGCTCGCTCATAGATTTCGGCGAGTCCGTCGTACGCGTCGCGGTCGCCGCGGTCGATCGCGGCGCACCGCACGGCGATCGCTTCCTCGGTGCGTCCCTCGAACTGCAAAAGGACGGCGAGGCCGCCGGCGGCGCCCGGTTCGCCGGCGGCAACACCCTCGCGCCATACCTTGACGGCGGCGTCTACCCGGCCGCGGTAGTGCAGCAGTTCGGCGAGCCTCGCGCGGGCGCCCACCACGCCGGCGGCGAGTGCCTTGTGCAGTTCGTCGGTTGCTTCGTCGTGGCGGCCCTCGGATTGCAGGAGGACGGCCAGACCGTCGAGAGCGCCGTCTTCGCGTGCGGCGACGCCGTCGCGCCACACGTCCAGTGCTTCGTCTACCCGTCCTTCGTCGTGCAGCAGCGCGGCCAGCCATTCGCGTGCCCCGTCAACCCGGGCGGTGACTGCCTGGCGCAGCTGTGTGATCGCCTCGGCGGTTCGGCCCACAGACTTGAGCATGAACCCGAGCCGGACGTGCGCGTCGGGATCTCCGGTCGCGGCTGCGTCCCGCCACACGTTCATGGCCTCGTCCATCCGTCCCAGCGATTGCAGCGTGACGGCTAGTCGCAGGCGGGCGCCCGGGTCGCCGGCGGCCACGCCGTCGCGCCATACGTGGATTGCCTCGCTGATCCGGCCGAGCCGGCGCAGAAGCAGTGCCAGCCGGGGGCGGACTTCAGCGTCGTTCCCGCGGTGCAGCGCCGCACGCAGGAGGCTTTCGGCCTGGTCGGGCATTGAGAGGTGGTCCGCGGCCCGTGCGGCGGCGAGCAGATCGCCGACCTCGCATAGGTACGTGCGGTAGCTGGCCCATGCGGTTTGGGGTGGGATGTCGCGGCGGCGCCGATCGACGCCGTCCTGTAACAGGTAGTCCGCGACGGTGTATCCGGCCACGACGCCCATGCCGGCGCCGACCGGAACGAGCGCGGACACCGCGCCGTGTAGCTCGGTGGAGGCGTACGCCATTGCCTCCTCGAACCAGTTCTTGGGCGCCTTCGCCTGCTGTGCCGCGGTGAGGTATCCGGGAACTGCTGCTCGGAGCAGGTCAGCGGCCAGCGGTGACTCGATTCCCATCCGCCGTGCGTCGATAGCGGCGGTGATCAACGCTTCGATGTGGCCGTCGGGTGCGTGCCGCCAGCGGTGGACCAGAGCGGGCGCGGCCGCCAAGGCTTGGGTCATGCCGTACGCCGAGCCCAACGCCTGTTGGATCCGTGGATCGGAGGCGGCAACGGCCTGCGCTCGTTCGCGTTCATCGTCTGTGAGCTCCGGATGCAAACTCACGACGTCGGCGAGGTCAAGAAGCTCACGTTCAGCTGGGTAAGGGTCCTCCATAGCGCGTGGTGACGGCAGCAGGGTGTACTTCTGGTATCGGGCGGGCCAGAGCGTAGCGACCACGATCGAGGGGTGGTTGAGACGACGGACGGCGCGGATGTCTCCGGCGGTGAGGCCGCCCACCAGGTACTTTTGCAGCTCGTCCAACCAGACCACGGTGTGGGGTGTGCGGGAATCGGCGAGGCGGCGCAGGTCGTGAGTGTCTGTCGGGTGCAGCAGCGTCCAATCGGGAACGATGTGGCGCAGCGCTTCATAGAGGGATCGACTCTTGCCGACCGACGATCCGCCAACGAGCAGCACGAAGCAGCCGTCGGTGGCACCGGCCGTGAGGATCACGCGAAGGTCGGCGTCGATGTCCCGGGCTACGTAGGTGGGAAGGTCTGCCGCGGTACCGGGCACCGTGATCGCGGCGTGCACGCCGAGGCTGCGGGGGTCGCTGTCGGCAACCCGCGGCCGGGCCCCCGCCGGCTGGTGCATGTCTACCGAGTTGCCGGCTCGCTCGGCCCGCGCCGTCCGATACAGCACCCGTGCCCGGACGACGTCGTCATCGCCTCCGCCCAGCGCGCGAACAAGCTGTTCCAGTTGCCGCTCGTCCGCCGGCAGGGCCCCGTCGACGCCGCGCAGCAGGCAGCTCACACGCGACCGTGACTCGAGGTTCATGCCGGCGGCGATGGTGCGCAGGCTCCGTATCCCATTGTCCGCGTGGACGCGGTCGAGGAACTCCAGCAGCTTTCGGTACGGGCCAGCGGCCGGCCACAACGCGCGGTCGACCCGCCGTCCCGTCGCCACCGCTGCCCTCCCCCAGCCGCTGTCCGCACACCTCGGTCCACCTTGGCAGGTCACGCATCTCACCGACAGTGTGACGGCGGTGTTCCGTGAAAGTGCCGTCCGTGACAGCGAACGTGCCGGTCAAGCCTGTGACGGCTGCCTACCGATGTGTAGGGAACATCGAAGGCACCCTCGAGGCTGCTGCTGACCCTCACGCTGAGCCGTAGCCGCACCGCAGGCTGCGGGTATCGAGCCAGGAGGGCTTGCCGTGATCCGAATTGTCTGTGACGCGTTGGGTGTCGTCGCCGGCCTGGTGACCCTGGCAACGGCCGTGATCAACCTAAGCAGCCGGAGACGGCACGATCACCCGACGGCCAGCCCTCTGAAGATCATCCATGCACCAGTCGGGCGGACCCGCGCGAATCGGCGCGTTGGCCGATGGTCGCGGGCCGACAGGCGACGCGACAGCGGCGCCGCGTGACCGTGTCACCGGCGTCCATGCGGCGGGAACGCGGCGACGGCGTGAAATGTGGCCGACGTCGGTACCCCTAAATGTCAGCTCGTGCCCGGCCCGGGCCGGCGACACCCGGGGACTAGGGGCAGGTGCAGGTTGCTAGGACAGTGGCAGTGGCTGGCCCCTTGAACATCTCTCCGCGATGCCGGGTGACATGCTCCGCGGCCGGCATGGCCGTGCCTTGACAGCCTGGCGTACCGTGATGGACGGTCGGCGCTAGCTGATCTTGGCCGGACCTGCTAGATCATTTTCCCCACCCAGATAGGCCACCCGTGGGGCGGCGGCCTGCGTTGGGTGCGTCACCCCCAACTCAGTCGGTGGCGGGTTGAGCGTGGCCACCACAACACCCGCCCCATCCCACTGTGGGCGGACGACCCGAACGGGGCAGATCCGCCAGCGCCTCGATACGACCAGCGGAAGTAAGGGGCGCTTCGGGTCTTCATCCTCGTGGCCGGCCCAGCTTCGCCTGCTCTGAAGCCCGTGCTGTGCAAGAAACCCCGATGGTCTAGTTCTATATCGACGAAGACCGCAACCGACGCGATCGCTCCTGAGTCTGGCCGAGCTCCGGTTACCCCTAACCGGCTTTACGACGCGCGTCGGCCGGCAGTTCACGTTTGGCGATGACGTCGAAGACGACGCCCTCGATCTCGTTGGCGCCGGCCGTTGGCAGCGAGCAGCTCTAGAACTCGCCCACTCCGGGGTGTGTCCCGGACCCGTCATGCCGGCCATCCGGCGAACCGACGCCGAAGCTGACCTCGCCGTACCCGTCCTCGACCCGGACGCCGGCCCAGAACGGACCACTCCGCACGACGCGCGCACCCTCGGCCGGGCGGTTGCCTGCCCGGCCCTCGAGGAGCTGGATAGTGGCCCCAGCCACCCCCGCCCCACCCAAAACGATCGCGAGCAACCCGACCACGACACGCTGCACGAGCGTGCCTTCGCCCCAGCCAGCAACGGTGACGACACCAGAGACGATCAGCAGCGCCATGACAAAGAAGAAGGCCCCGACGAGATAATTTACGACAACGACGGCCACGAACTCTGTCCGCGACATGGCCGCCGAACGCTGGCGCTCCATCTATCGATGATAGACAACCATCCCTCCCCGCGAACAAGGCAAGCCCGGGCCGACGAACACCCTCATTGGCATGGCCGCACGTCGAGCGCGCCGCACGTGCGGGACGCACCGTGACGCCCGGTCGGCGGGCATGTTTAGTGCGTACCTGGCGCTGCGTACCGGACGAAGCTGTGCCTATCGAAAGGTTAACCAATCTGGCCACCACGGAGGGCTGTCGTCGGGACAGCGGGCAGTGGCTGTCTCAGCAACACCGTGGTAGTCAGCGTAGAAATCAATGCCGTTGAAAAACGCGTAGTCGGCCACGAACAGCGCTCCGGCGGTTGCCACCGCGACGACGGCTGCGATGGCGACCTGCCGGAAGGCCGTCCGGTAACGGGTGACGAGCAACGGGATCCCCGCCGCGCTGGCCAGCGCAACGCCATAGACGGCCATCCGGGTAAGGGCGACAACCAACACGGCGAGCTGGGGACCGGCATCCTGGTGGATGTCCTCAGTACCGAGGCAGTAGGTCAGCCCCCGATAGATGTGAACCTGCTGCAGCCAGCCCAGGACGGCACCCCCAAGACCTACAACGACCAGGACGGCGGCGACTGCACCGACACGACCCCGCCGTGCCGCCCGCGCTCGGACCATCCGAGCACGGTCTCACGAAGGCGGGGACGCATGGTTCATCGGACCGGCACCCGCAACGGGCGCGACCACCCAGCCGATACCTGGGATGCTGTTCAGATGACAGCCGACGTGGGTGGACGGCTCACCGAAGCCGAACTGCGCGACCTCGCGCAGTTGCTTGCCAGGTACGCGTCCCACGACCTCGATCAGTGGGACAACTGGCGCATCGAAACCTCCCACCACGGACCGGTGTACGTGACCATTGCAAACAGCCTGCACCCCGGATGGCCAGAGGAAGCGTTCACCACCATCTGGCCGTTACCCCCGCGCCTCACCGAGGATCCAGCCACCGGTCAACCGGATAGATAACGCAGGCAGACACCCCCAAAACGTCGCGGAACAGGCCGCGTCAACCATTTGGCTGACATGGCACCGCGAACCTGGCACATCCTGCAGGTGGCACAAGAGGGCGAGGCGGGCCCTCGATGTCCTCGGCCACACCCGCGCCGAGCAACTCCACTCGCGGATCATCAACGAGTGTTGGCGTCCCGTTGCGGCGCCGGCCGGGTCGCCGCCTCTGGCGAGGGCCCGGCCGACGCCGCGGAGAATGCGGCGTGATCGGATCAACTGGTGATCAGCGTCGCACCGTACAGCGAAAGAAGGTTGCCAATCGGGTGATAGAAGTAAGAGTCGCCGTTGGCCCCGACGATGGTGCCAACCGCCTTGACGGCACTGCCGAAGCCGGCGTATACGGGCCCCCCACTATCACCCAAATTGACGTGGGCCGCGCCGGTGTAATCGGCCCGTGTCAGGTGACAGATAGTGGTCCCGTCGCTGAAGCCCTGGCATATGTCCTCCGCGACCACCTGGTTCGCACAGGATGATACCGAGAAGGAGCCAGATGTGCAGGTCGCACCGCCGATCGGCGGATCATAGGTGCCTATGACGCTCCGAATAATCGCGTCGTTCCCGCCGGTGAACATTGTGGGCGAATAGTTTCCACCGCGCAAGATCGCGGAGTCGTAGCCCATGCGCCCATTGAATCCCAGATCCGTGTAGCCGACATAGATGCCGTTGTTGTACCAGTTCGTGTTCAGGCCACCGCAGTGCCCTGCCGTAAGCATGAACTGGACGCCGTGGTGGTAGATCGCAAAGGCGCCGGTGCAGGCGAGTCCGTTCGAACCGTTGATACGCAGCCCGGCCGTCCACGGGCTGAAGTCGTCCAGCCGGGTTGTCTTTGACGCCCTGTCGGCTTGGTGCAGCGTGACAGCGTCGCCGTAGGTGGTCCGGGCCGCGTCGACGATGTCGCTGTCGAGCTGAGTGACGCCGACGGCAACGGTGTTGGTGCGGGGGTCAACATACCAGTTGGCCAGCCGGTCGTGGGCCACGCCGGCGAATGGCTGCCTTGTAGGGACGCCGTCCTTGATGGTTGTCAGGTCGCGCAGGGTCCGTGCCACCGTGCGGTACTCCACGCGCCAGACCGGTTCGGCGGCGGCCGCACGAGACGCGGCGCGCTCGGTGAGCTCAGCGACGCGCAGGCGCGCGGCAGCCGGGTCGGCACCCTGCTTGGCCAAGGTGACGACCAGCGTCCTGGTTTCGGGGTACTGGGCCAGCCCGCCGTACGCGGTGTCATGCTGCTTGACCATCTGCTTGAGATCGGTGATCGCCGATTGGGGAACCACCTGTTGGCTGTCGGCCGCCTGCGCGGGAACCGCCAGGCCGACCAATGCCACGGTTCCGGCGGCCACGGCAGCCAGGAACTGTTTGCGCGTCAGAGCCACGGAAATACTCCAATCCTGAATAGGAGCGCGCCCCTGAACACCGAAGCGCAACGGCGGATATCAGTCGCTTGTGGATGCCCACAATTGTCCAAAATCTGCAACTCCCCCGTACTACCGAATTGACTGCAGCCGCCGCCGGACGGCGGCGTCGTTTCGCCGAGCAGTCTGCGCGGAAGCGCTCTTCCACTGGTCTCGACGTTGTCTCGAACATGTGGTTTACGTACTGCGGCGGCGGTCCATAGCCGTGGTGCCCGCGATTGAGCGCCTGACAGTAGGCACTCAATCGCCGTCCGTTATCGAGCCGCCGGCATCGCACGGCGGATCGCGACCGGTCCGGTTCGGCGTCCTGTGCGGCGTCGTACTGTCGCTACGCTGACTACGTGATCCGTACATGCACATCCGTCTGGTTGGCATGACGCGAACCACCCATCGGCGACCGACCAACCGATGCGCGCAACGAGGCGGGTCGCGATGATCTTGGAGTTCCGGCTGCTCGGACCGCTGCAAGTGTTGGCCGGGTCCGCCGTTGTCGACCTGGCCGGTGAGCGCCAGCGGCGCATCCTGGCGCTGTTGCTCCTACATCCACGCCAGGTCGTCACGGTCGCCGACGTGGTCGCGGCGGCCTGGGACGAGGACCCACCGGCCACCGCCCGCCGCCAGGTCCATACCGCACTGTGGCAGCTACGTCGCGTCCTGACCCAGCACGGCGGCGCTAGCCTCCTACTCAGCGAGCCAGCCGGCTACCGCCTTGACGTCGAGCCGCTGCAGGTGGACCTGTACCGGTTCGAGAGCCTCGTCGCCGAAGGTCGCCGACTCGGCGCGGCGGGGCAGGTCACCGACGCGGTGGAGAAGTTGCGCGCCGCGGTCGCACTCTGGCGAGGTCCGGCGCTGGCCGGGCTCCACAGCACCGTACTGGAGCGCGAAGGCGCCCGCCTGGAGGAACTGCGACTTGCGGCGATCGAGGACAAGATCGATTACGAGCTGGTGGTCAACGACAACCCCGACCTTGTTGCCGAGCTATCCCTGCTGGCCGTGGAGCATCCGTTGCGGGAACGCCTCGCCGGCGCGCTCATGCTCGCCCTGTACCGCAATAGCCGGCAGGCCGAGGCGCTCCAGGTGTTCCGGCGGACCCGCCGGACGCTCGTCGACGAGTTGGGTATCGAGCCCGGCGCAGAACTACGCGAGCTGGAGCGGGCGATCCTGGCCGACGATCCGCGGCTCGCGCCGCCGCCCGCCGCGGCACCGGCGATCGCGCCGGTGCCTGTGCCGCGCCAGCTTCCACCTGCGATCGCCGACCTGGCCGGCCGGGACGAACTGGTTGGGCGGCTGGTCGGGCTGCTGACGCCGGCCCACGCGGCGCAGGCGATGCGGATCATCGTGGTCACCGGACCCGGGGGCGTCGGCAAGACCGCCCTCGCCGTCCACCTCGCGCATCAGCTCAGTGACCGGTTCCCCGATGGCCAGCTTTTCGCCCACCTGCGCGGCGCCGAGCCGTCGCCGACCGGCGCCGGACGGTTGCTGGGCCGGTTCCTGCGGGAGCTCGGGATGCCCGGCGCTGCCGTCCCGGCCACGCTGGAAGACCGCCAGAGCGCGTTCCGCAGCATGGTCGCCGGGCGCCGCATGCTCGTCCTGCTCGATGACGCGGCCGCTGAGGAGCAAGTGGGTGCGTTGCTACCGGGCACGGCCGGTCACCTCGTCGTGGTCACCACACGACGCCGCCTTACCGGCCTCGCTGGCGCGCGGCATGTCGAGGTCGGCGTGCTCGACGAAGCCGCATCGGTCGAGCTGCTGAGTGCGACAGCCGATCCCGAGGTCGTGGCAGCGTCCACAGACGCGACTCGGGCGCTGATCGAGTGCTGCGGCGGGCTGCCGCTCGCGCTGCGGATCGCCGCGGCGCGGCTGGCCGCACGTCCTCATTGGAAGGTCGGCGACTTGCTCGAACGGCTCCAGGACGAGCACCGTCGGCTCGACGAATTCGTGCACGGCGATCTGTCGGTGCGTTCGAGCATCGCCCTCACGTACGAGGCGTTGCCCGATCCGGCGCGCCGGCTCTTCCGGCTGTTGAGCCTGCCGACGTGGTCGACGCTGCCTCAATGGGCCGCCGCGCCACTGCTCGACCTCGACTCGGCCACGGCCGGGGAGTTGCTGGAGGTGCTGGTCGAGGCGCGTGCTGTCGAGGTCGTCCCGAGCAGCGAGCGCACGTATCGGCTACATGACCTGGTGCGGGTGTACGCGCGGGAGCGGCTCGCCGCCGAGGAGCCGCCCCAACAACAGCTGGAGGCGTTGCGCCGGCTGCTGGGCTGTCAGCTGCATCTCACCGAGCGGGCGCACCGGCTGGACTACGGGGGCGACTACACCGTCCTGCACAGCCCGGCACCGCGCTGGACCCCCGACCCACGGACCGTCGCCGACCTGCTCGTCCAGCCGTTGGCATGGATGGAGCAGGAACGCGGCCGCATCGTGGACAGTGTCGGGCAGGCCACGCAAGCAGGGCTGCACGAGTACGCCTGGGACCTTGTGATGAGCGCGGTGTTCCTGTTCGAGCGCGGCGTGCACTACGACGACTGGCGGGAGACGGCCGAGATGGCTCTGCTCGCCGCTCAACGGCACGGCGACACCCTCGGCGAGGCGGCGATGCTCTACACGCTGGGCGCGCTCGCGGTCCATCAGGTGCAGCCCGAGCCGGCACTGCGGCACCTTACCGCGGCCGAGCGGCTGTTCGCGCAGCTGCGCTTCCCGCACGGGCGCGGCCTGGCACTGCGCCATCTCGGGTTCATTGACCGGGTGCAGGGCCGGCACGACAGCGCCGCCGCCAAGTTCGGCGAGTCGTTGCAGTTGCTGCGCTCGGTCGGCGACCGGAGCGGTGAGGCGCACGTCCTCAGCATGTTGGCGCGCGTCGATCTTGACCGCGGGGAGCCGGAGCGGGCGCACGGACTGCTGGATGAGGCGCTCTCCATCTCCCGCGCCACCGGCAACCGGCGGGCCATCGCGCAGATGATGCACGCCATCGGCGACCTGCAGTTGGTCCGTAAGGAGTACGAGGACGCGCAGCGGCAGTTCGCGGCCGTACTCACGCTCGTCCAGCAGACCGGTGACTCCACCGGTGAGGCGTACGCCCGGCTCGGTCTCGGCGTCGCCGTGCTGGGCCAGGTCCGGCTGGCCGGGGACGAGATGGAGAAGTTGCTGCGCCAGGGCCGGTTCGCCGAGGCGGACACGGCCGACACGGCGCGGCGCCGGCGGCTGCGTGAGGCGGCGGAGCAACTACGCGGCGGCATCGAGCATGCCCGGCGGACAGGCGATCGGATGGTCGAGGCGCGGCTGCTGCTGGCGACCGCGGAGGCGCACGCCGCGGCGCAACGCCAGACGGCGGCCACCGCCGACCTCGCCCAGGCATTGGGCATCTTCGGCGAACTGGGCGCGAAGCGCTGGCAGGCGCAGGCGTACCAGCAACTGGGCGACATGCACCTGGCCGTAGGCGACGACGCCGCGGCCGTGGCCGCCCACGCCGCCGCGGCCACCGTCCTGGCGTCACTATCGGCATCGATCAACGCCTAGACGCGGTGGGTGTTGCGGAAGTCTCCTGGGCTGGTGCCGGTGCGGCGGGTGAAGAAGTTGCCGAAGTTGGTGGGTTCGGTGAAGCCGAGCTGGCGGGCGATGGTGGCGATCGGGTCGCCGGTGTGGGCGAGCAGGCGTTGGGCTTGGAGGATGACGCGGGCGTCGGCCTGGCATGCGCGGGTGAGGGTCTTGACGGAGTAGCCGAGTTGGTCGGCGTAGTCCTCGGCGCGGCGGGTGGTGGCGTAGGAGCGTTCCAGCTCGGCGTGGAAGCGGGCGTACGCGTCGCCGCCGGCCTGGGGTGTGAGTCCGCCGGGTCGAGGGAGCCGGCCGATGTGCAGCAGCAGGGCGGCGAGAAGGTACTGCAGGATTTCGAGGGAGGCGGTGCCGGGCGGGCGGTGGTATTCGGCGGTGAGTTGCGCCCACAGTCCGCCGAGGGTGGCGTACTGCGGGCCGGTGCTCAGTTGCCAGCAGGTGGGGCCGTACCAGTTGGCGAGCAGGCGTCTGGCGGCGCTGAAGTCGGGCGGGAAGGCGGCGGTGAACATCAGGTTCCTGGGCAACAACGACATCCCGGGCTGGCGTTCCGCCGTGGATCGGCTGGCCGCCGACCCCGCGTACGACATCATCCTGGCGGGGCACGGCGCGCCCGCGGACCGCGGCGTCTTCACCGAGATGGCCGGCTACCTCGCGGTCGCAGCGGAGTTGCTCGGCGACGACGGCGAGGCGTACAAGCGGGCCATCCTGGCACGCTTCCCCGCCTATGACGGGCCTTTCCTCATCGACATCGGCAACCAGTACCTGTTCGGCACCGGGCAGGCGTAGCCGATGAACAGCAATGCGGCCCCCGCATCAATCGATGCGGGGGCCGCAGAGTCAGGGCCGGTCGGGGAAGGGGTCCTTGGTGGGAGAGTCGCCCTGCGGGGCGCCGAGGTGGAAGGTGATCTCACCGACCCGACTTCGATCACGACAACATGCCCTTGCCTCTGAGCGAGCTTGAGCCGTGCCCGCAGCCTCTGGGCCTGCGCGCCAGCATTCCCGACGGCCGGTTCGTCGGACCGGCCGTCGAAAGCCCCAACCTGCCCAACCCGTCGCCCAGAACGAAACAATCCTCATAGAACCCAGCGCCACCACCGACGTAGGGATCCACTCGATTGACGACCACCACCCACTGGAACCACCCGCTCGCCGTATCGCTGCCGTTGACCCCTATCCCCCATCGAACTGGTACCTGCCTGGCCCTCATCAACCGCGGCAGTCAATCAGCTCCACGCGCCGTGGCCCAGCTGGCTTGCCGTTCGGTCGTGCACACCTGGCGCACCAGCGGCAGTGTCCAATCCTTGGCCCGCAGCCTTCTCCGCGGCCCGGAATTCCAGCTCAGCGGAGCTACCGACCACTACATGAAAATGGCACACACCGGCCTCCTGCTCCGCGATCAGACCGCGAAACCGCTGCTGGAATCCGGTGAAATAGTCAACATCCCGGCCCCGACCTACCTGTGGATGATGTTGAGCGCGCTGGCGGGGACATCATCGGCCCAGATGAGGTCGATCAATTCTCTCGTGCTGACCGGATGGCCCACACGCGCAGGAGCAGGGCCGGCAGCTGCGCCTCCTGCTCCGAGACGCGTAGCCGGCCCTTCATCCGGTTGCCACGCCGGTCTGCGTCTCGAGATCGGCCAGGAACCTCTCGGCGCGGCGGGCGAAGAGGTGGGCCCCCCGTTCGCCGGATCTGACCCGGGCTTCGTCGGCGGCGGCTCGCACGACGTCGACGGGTTCGCCGCGGGCGTGCAGCAGGCGCGCGCGCAGCAACAGGAGAAGTCCTTCGGCGTAGCGCTGGCCGTGGGCCTTGACGGCCTGGTCGGCCCGGTCGAGGGCGGTCGCGGCCTTGTCGGGCATCTCGGCTGCCAGCCACATCTCGGCGATCAGTCCGTGCCAGTAGGCGAGGCCCCATCGTGGCGGGTCGAGCAGGGTCGCGGCCAGGAGATGTTCGGCCTTGGCCGCGTTGCCGGCCGGGTCGTCGCCGGTGAGGGCACGGGCCCAGTACCAGTCCAGCCGTATGTAGGTTTCCTGCGCGACGCCGGGAAGGTCGGCGCCGGCCGCGACCCACCGCTCGGTCGCGTGCATCGCCCAGGCCGCGTCACCGGCCATCGAGGCGGCCATGGTTTGGTATCTGGTCCAGCCCGACATCTCAAAAGGGTCTCCCTCGGCCTGGTACACCGTGCCGAGCAGGGACCGCGCCGTCTCGACATCGCCCTGCAGCGCGGTGATCACGGCCAGATAGCCGACCCACTCATCCGGGACCCGCCAACGTCCGAGGTCGTCGCGGCGTCGAACCGGGGCACCCCCGACCTGGCCGGCAAGGTGGTACAGGCTTTCCTGAGCCGGTCCTGGGTGCGGGTCGGCCGAGTTCGCGAGCAGCGAGGCAACGCCGTCCACAGTGGTATGGCCTAGCCAGCTGAAACATTGATACGCCGCGCCGATGTCGCCGATGTCCCAATTGTACAGGCCCCAGGCCTGCCGGCCGTACGCCTGGATGATCGGGTCCGCGGACGCCTGGCCTTGCTCATGCAGCCGGCGAGCCCACATCCCACGGTCTTTCTCGGTGGAGACGTAGGCCCCGGTCATCCGAACGAAGAGAAACTCGGCGGCGGCCGTCTCGTGGCCGAGTTTGCGGGCAAGATATGCGCCCCGTTCCAGCAGATCGAACGTCGAGCCGCCAAATCCCGGGGGCTCGACGGCGAGGAGGTTGAGCAGGGACAGGACGGACAGTTCCAGCTCCAGCAGCCCTGCCGTCCGGGCGATCTGGATGGCCGATTCCAGGTTCCGATAGGCGGCTGCGAACGCGAGCTTGGTCGCCGCGCGGCGACCGGCGCGCGCCAGTGCCTTCGCGGTGCGACCCGGGTCGGCCAGGGGGCCGGCGCCCCGCAGGTGGTAGGCGAGGCGTTCGGCGACGGACTCGTCGTCCGCATGGATGTGTTCGAGGGCGTTGGCGACGCGCAGATGCAGCTGGACGGACTGCTGCCGCGCAGTGGTCTCGGTGATGGACTCGCGGACCAGGTCGTGCGTGAAGCGCCACGAGAACGGGTCTTCCGGCTTGGTCTCCAGGAGACCGAGTGCTTGCAGCGGTTCGAGGCGTTCGAGGCAGTCCGCGATGTCGACGCCGATCGCGCGGGCGAGCAGGTCGAGGTCCACGTCGCGGCCGATGACCGCGGCGATGCGCAGCAGGCCGTGAGCGTTGTCGTCGAGACCGGTCATCCGATCGCGGACGACGTCTCGCACGGTGGCCGGCACCCCGGCCAGTGCCGATGCGCCGCCGTCGCCGAGCGAGCCGCCGTCGCTGAGCAGCCGGGACAGCTCCTGGACGAAGAACGGATTGCCGGCGGTGCGGACATGGATGTCGCGGGCGACCTCGGCACCGGGATCGTGGCCGGTTTCGCGGCGGATGAGCTCGGTCACGTCGGTCAAGCCGAGCGGGCCGAGCCGGATCCTGCGGTGGCCGGGCAGCCGGCTGGCCTCAGCCAGCACCCGCGACAGGCTGGAGCCGGGTGTGGGTGCGCGATCGCGCAGCGCGCCGATGACCACCGTGCCGGCGGGTAAGCGGCCCGTTAGGTGGCCGAACAGCTGGAGCGAGGCGGCGTCGGCCCACTGCAGGTCATCGACGATCAGCAGGATGGGCCGTGGCGCCGAGGCCTGCCCGACGACGGTGACGACCTGCTCGAACAGTCGGAACTGCGCACCGCTGTCGGGAATCGCCGGCGCGGCCGCATAATCGTCGTCTCGCGATTCGAGGAGGCCGCCGAGCTCACTGGCGAGCCACTTCTCCCGCAACGGCGCGGGCAGGCTGTCGAGAATCGGGCGGAGCGTCTGTTCCCAGGGCCACATCGACGGTGTTCCGTCGCCTTCCAGACACGAGCCCCACACGACCAGCGCGCCACGCCGGCTCGCTTCGGTGGCGATCTCTCGCACCAGGCGGGTCTTGCCCACGCCCGGCTCGCCTTCGACGATGCGGAGCGCTGGACGGCCGGTGAATGCCATCTCGACGGATTGCCGCAGTAGGGCGAGTTCCTCGGCCCGGCCGACCAGCCCAGCTGCCGTTCGCACCGACGCGCCGTCACCCCCACCGTCCGTACGCGCCACGAGCGGCGACGCCGAGGGCTGCGACAGCACTCGCAGGTGTGCGGCTTGCAGCTCCGGGCCAGGATCGATACCGATCTCGTCGGCAAGGCGGGCGCGGACCTCGCGGAACAACGACAGTGCCTCCGTCTGACGTCCCGCCGCCCCGAGGGTGGAGATGAGGCTGGCCTGGACGGGTTCGTGGAACGGCGCCATCGATGCGGCCAGCTGCAACGCCGCCAGCACCCGTGCCGGTCGGCGCAGCGACACGGCCAGTTCGGCCGCTTCAGTGCACGCGGCGTAGAACTCGTCGTCGATGGCGGCGAAGATCGGCAGCGCGGTTGACCTGTGCGTGAACCCGTCGCCCGCACGGCCCCGCCAGAGGCCGAGCGATTCGACATAGCGATCGAGCGCCATTTCAAGGCGTTGCTGTGCGAGGGCCTCCTCGGCCGTCTCGACGAGTTCCCGGAAGGTAACGAGATCCAGGGTGCCGGGGGGTGCGGTGAACAGGTAGGCGTTTCCGCGGCGGTGCAGGTAGGAACCGTGTGTACGGGCGGGGACCGCGGGTTCGAGCAGTCGCCGCAACGCGCCGACGTATTTATGGATGACGTTGAGCGCACTGCTGGGGACCTCGTAGTCCCAGATCAGGTCCATCAGCTCGCTCGTGCTGACCGGCCTGCCCACCCGGGCCAGCAGCAAGGCCAGCAGATAAGCCTGTTGCCGGGGACCGGCATCCACTTCGACACCGTCGCACCACACCCGCAACGGACCAAGGACCTGAAGGCGTAAGAGAGTGCCACCGGCCGGCCGATCTTCGTTGCCCGGCCGGACAGGACGAACGGGCAGGGCCACGCCGACTCCCGGGTGATACGACAGATTTGCCAGCTAGCAAACCGTCAAAATCGCACGCTAGCAGTGTGAACCCTGCAGGTCCACGGTCGATGTCGCTTTCGTCGTTTGATCGGCGGCGCGATGATCCCGGCGCCCTAGCCAGCCTGCTGTGTTCCGGTGACACCCCTCGGCGGGTCGGCGGACCAGAGAGGCTCACATTCTTCGTGCGGGCATGGACCGGACGGACCCGGTCAGCCGCCACCGAGCCGGCGGGCATGCATTGGTCTGCCGGTTCTGCATTCCGGTTACCCGTTGTCGTGGTGATCGCTTTCGGTAAGGGAAAACTCGGTCGTGTTGCCGTCCAGGCCCTGGGTGGCAGGGCGATGGCGCAGCCGGTTGATCCGGGCGAGCGTGGCGCGGGTGGCGGGCTCCAGCGCCTCGGGGTGCCGGGTGACTTGGCGGACGCCCAGGAGGAGGAGCAGGGTGGCCACGCCGAGGCCCGCGAGGGTGTGCCATTGGGGGGCGCCATTGGCGGCCAGCCCGCCCACGGCGGTGAGGATGGCCAGCGCGGTGGCTGACAGGATGCCCGACAGGGCGATGCACCAGGAGGCGACGGCGGGGGTCGCGCCGAAGCGGCGCATCTGCTGGTAGTTGAGCTGAGTGGAGAACGCCGGGCCTCCCGGCAGGGTGACGCTGAGAGAGTGGGCGGCGTAGGTCAGGGCGAGGTGCCGGTGGATCGGCACCTTCACCCCGGCCGAGCGCAGCAGGCGGCGCTGCATCTGCGCGTAGGCGCCCATCGCGGTCACCTCGGCGGCCACCGCGACGGCGAGCCAGCGGGCGTCGGGCGCTTGGAGTTGTGCCAGGGCCGCTGTCAGAGACGGCCAGGCCAGGGTCAGTTCGACGGCGAACAGGGCCAGCAGCGCCGCCACAGCCGAGCCCCGCACCCAGGAACGTCGTGGGTGGGTCATCGTGTCGGCCACCCCCAGGCCACGACATTGCCCCGACGTCGCGCGCATTCGACATTCAACCCGCGCGACGGCTCGGACAACGGGACTACTCATCTCGCTCGTCACAGTCGGGTGTACAGGGCCGCGTCTATCGACTCCGCGACCCGGGTGAGCGCCGCCGCGCTGCCAGGCAGCGCGCCGATCAGGGGAAGAAGGCGTGCATCTGGCCGGCGGCGCGCTGGAGCTGGACGGGCACGCCCGCCTGACGCAACCGCTCGGCGTAGGCTTCGCCCTCCTCACTCAGCACGTCGTGCTCAGGGAGCACGAACACGGCGGGCGGCAACCCCGACAGGTCCGCGGCCCGCAGCGGAGAGGCGTCCGGGTCCGCGCGCTGAGCCGGGTCGGGCACGTAATGGTCCCAGAACCAGACCATCGCGTGCCGATCGAGCAGGAGCTGATTGGCCGGGTCGTGGTAGGAGGCTCTGTCCAGGTCGCAGTCGGTGGCCGGGTAGATGAGCACCTGCAGGTCGATGACCGGGCCGCCATCGTCCCTGGCACGCCGGGCCACGAGGGCCGACAGATTGCCGCCCGCGCTGTCGCCCGCCACGACGATCGGCTGTCCGGGCAGGGCGGCGGCGGCCCAGCACAGGGCGGCGTAGGCGTCGCGGGGCGCAGCCGGGAAGCGGTGTTCGGGGGCGAGGCGGTAGCCCACCAGGACGACGGTGCAGTTCGTGCGCTCGGCCAGATGCCTGCCCACGGCGTCGACGTCGTCGATGCTGCCGACGGTCCAGCCGCCGCCGTGGTAGTACACGATCACGCCGCGCGAGGCCGCCGTCGGGGTCAGGACGCGGGCCGGGAACGAGGCGCCGTCCTCCGATTCGATGGTGACGTCCTCGGCGCGGGCCATAGGCGGTCCCTGACCGGACAGGCTGTGCAGCTGCGCGTACATGGTGCGGGCCGTTGCCAGGGTCAACTCGTGCAGCGGGCTGCTGCCCGCCTCGCCCAGTTGCTTCAAGAACTGGGCCGTGGCTTCGTCCAAGGCCATGGGTGTCACCTCGCCGAAGAAGGGGGCCTTTTGACGGTCAATGTAGATCCCGGCTAATTAACGAGCACTGGACGACCCGATCCAGTCGTCATCAAGTGCCTCGATCTAGCCTGTGAGAATTGGGATCGGCGAAGAGCCGCGGCGCCAAAAAAAGGTTGGGCGTGCAGGTTCATCTGTCGCCGATGGATTTCAGCCGCCGGCTCCATCGACGAGGCGCGAGGCCACCACGGTGCGGGCACGTTAACCGATGAAAAAGGCCGCGGCATGGTCAACGCCGAGTCGGTGGGCGGCAATCTCATCATCCAGCACTACCGGGTCGTGCGGGCGGAAAAGTCGTTCGTCGAAATGTACTCGGCCGCGAGCCGCATCTTCCTGTTCCATCTCGTCCCGGTGACTGGCGCGGTGCGATGGACGCTCACAACCGGGGTCGGCACCATCACCGACGGCGATCACATCGTCGACGGTGACGACCGTTCGTACCCGGTGACTGTCCGGATGTCATGGCGAACGTGCGGGTGCGCGGAGCGCCAACGGGGGCGGCGTTCAGGCATCGCGGCGTTTGAGAAGGACGGCCCGCGGCACCGAGGAGTATGGCGCCTTGGCCCACAGCACCGGCAGGCGTGTCGGCACCGCGGCCAGGGTGGCGCGGATGGTTCCGGTGGCGTACTCGTCGGCGCTCATCAGCACCCCGAGCGTCGCGATGGCCAGCGCGCTCCGTGGTGGAAGCGGGAGATCTCTGGTTCAGAACAGAACCTGCGTGGCGATGCACGGGTCGTCTGCGATCACCTCAACCGCCAGTTCGACCGTCGCGGTCGATCGATCGGCGAACACCAGCAGGACCTCGTAGCCCTTCCCGTGGCCCTCCATCATCGACGACCAATCCCATGCGCGGACGATCGCGAAGGACTCGACACGTCGCAGGTGCCAGTCCGGCCGGTACATGTCAGGCAGGTCAGCGGTGCTCGTGTCGTCTGCGCCGCACAGCATCGCGTCGGCGGCCACGCGATCACGTGCCTGCACGAGGCTCAGATAGCGACTCATCTCCTTGTCCGCCTCGCGCGACTCCGCGCCGTCAGAACGCCCAGCCAACCCCAGCGACAACCCGCAGAAGAGAAGTAGGCAAGCCACCACCGCCAGCGCCCACCCGAGCCGGCGACCCATGTTCTTCGGCACCGACCGCAGCGGACTGGACACAGTCGACGATCCTTCCAAACGGTCCCCGGCCAAGACCACGACAACGCAGGGATCGAGGGAACACTACCCATCTACGTAGTCGATCGGTGCGTGGGACCGGCTGTAGATCATGGATGTCGATCTTGAAATGGCGCCTACGGGCGGCGCCGTGGTCTAGAACTCGCCCACTCCGGGGTGTGTCCCGGACCCGTCATGCCGGCCATCCGGCGAACCGACGCCGAAGCTGACCTCGCCGTACCCGTCCTCGACCCGGACGCCGGCCCAGAACGGACCACTCCGCACGACGCGCGCACCCTCGGCCGGGCGGTTGCCTGCCCGGCCCTCGAGGAGCTGGATAGTGGCCCCAGCCACCCCCGCCCCACCCAAAACGATCGCGAGCAACCCGACCACGACACGCTGCACGAGCGTGCCTTCGCCCCAGCCAGCAACGGTGACGACACCAGAGACGATCAGCAGCGCCATGACAAAGAAGAAGGCCCCGACGAGATAATTTACGACAACGACGGCCACGAACTCTGTCCGCGACATGGCCGCCGAACGCTGGCGCTCCATCTATCGATGATAGACAACCGACCCTCCCAGCGAACAAGGCAGGTGGCGGTGGATCGAAGTCCCGACGGACCGCCTCAACGACGAGATCCGATCAAGATCGTGCCTTACGATGCCCGCTGGCCGAGCAGCTTCGCCCAGCAACAGACCCGGATCGAGTCGGCACTGCGGGACTACCTCGTCGGTCGCGCCGAGCACGTGGGTAGTACCGCGGTCCCCGGCCTGGCCGCCAAGCCGATCATTGACATGCTCGCCCTGGTCGATGACTACGACCAGACCGCCGGCATCGTGGCCAAACTCGGCGACATCGGCTGGGTCCACGCGCCCGAACCGGGCGACCATGAGCGGCGCAAGTGGTCATTTTGCTTTCCCGACATGGCGTGGCGTACCCATCATCTCCACATCTGGGAGGCCCGGTCCCCGGACTGGCGGCGCTTGCTGCTCTTCCGCGACCACCTACGACGCCACCCGGACCTCGCCGCCGAGTACGCGCGCATCAAAACTGAACTCGCAGCGGTGGACAACCACGACCGACCGAGGTACCGGTCCGGCAAGACACCCTTTGTCGAGGACGTTCTTCGACAGCTGGACACCTCCACTGACGCTGCTTCGTAGCGGGGCGCTTTGCGCTGCCCCGCGTCTCAGGCATTTCGAGACGGTGAGCGACGCCAAGCCGGGATGCAGTCATGCTCATCGAATGGTACCGACGGTCTATCGACCGCCTGAAGTCGAAGGGACGGCCGGTGGATGCCGGCGCGGGCATCGGCAGCCGACAATGAGGCCACGACACCTCCGAGCCCGGACAGGTCGAGACCGCCATGCAGCTGCTCTGCCCGATCCTGATCGGCCGCGACGCGGTGGTCGACGACCTGGTCGGCGTGATTGCGAGTGCCCAGGCCGGCTCCGGCGCCATGCAGCTGGTGCTGGGTGAGGCCGGGGTCGGCAAGACTCGGCTGGTCGAGCACATCGCCGGTCTCGCGCGCGAGCGCGGACTGTGCACGATGCGTGGACGGGCCGTCGAGGTGGAGCTACCGGGGGCGTTGCGCCCGTTCACCGAGGCGCTGACCGCGGCGGTCCGCGCGTACGGCGCGCCGACCGGCCCGCACTTCGAGCCGTTCCGCCCGCTGCTGGCCGGGTTGGTGCCGGAGTGGACTGGCGACGCCCCGCCGGACGCGGTGCCGCTGGTCTTCGTTGCCGAGGGCATCCTGCGATTCCTGCGGCACATGGGCGACGGTCGCGGCGCGCTCCTCGTCGTCGAAGACGCGCACTGGGCCGACCCGGACTCCGTCGCGGTGCTGGAGTATCTGGCCGACCACCTGTCCGGCGAACCGGTCGCGGTGATGGTGACTCTGCGCGGCGACGGACCCTGGGCCACAGTGGACTGGGCAGCTCGTCTCGTCGCGAGCCGCGCGGCGACCCCGGTGCCGCTGCGCCCGCTGGCTCCGGACGACATCCGCCGGATGATCCGTGGCTGCCTCGGGGAGGATCCGCCCGACGCGCTTGTGGAGGCGGTGGCGAGGCGCGCGGACGGCCTGCCGTTCCTGGTGGAGGAGTTGCTCGCCGGCTTGGCCGACGCCGGCGGCCTGGTGGCTACCGGGGACGGGTGGCGGGTCGACGGGCAGCGGCTGCGGCCCGCCGTGCCCGCGACACTCGCCGTCTCGGTCGGCCGACGGCTGCACTCGATCGGGTCCACCGCGAGCGCGGTCATTGCCGCCGCCGCGGTGCTCGGCACGGTCTTCGACTGGCGGCTGCTGGCGGCCATGGCCGGCGTGGACGAACTGGCAGTTTCGGCGGCGTTACGCGCCGCCCGCGATGGACAACTGGTCGCGGCCACCACTGACGGATTCCACTTTCGTCACGCGCTCAGCCGCGAGGCGGTGCTCGCCGACCTGACCCCGCCGGAGCGGGCGAGGCTTGCCGGCATCGGGCTGGCCGAGCTGACCCGCCAGCACGGGGAACTCGATGGTGAGACCGCCGCGCTCGCCGCAAACCTGGCATTGCGCGCGGAAGACCGGCATCAGGCCGCCGAGTGGTACCTCTACGCGGGCCGCCGGCGGCTGGCCGCCGGCAAGATCTCCGACGCCGTACGCGCCCTGGAGCGCTGCTGTGCGCTGGCCACCGAGCCCCGGCAGGAGCTCGCCGGCACCGTCGAGCTGCTCGGTGCCCTCGTCCTCGCCGGGCGCAACGATCAGGTGTTCGCGATCGGCAACCCGCTGATCGATAGTGGACAGTCCGGAGTGGACGACGCGATCCGGGCCCGCCTGCTCCTGTTGCTCGCCCGCGCCGCCGTCTCCGCCGCGGACTGGCCCGCCGCGGCCGGGCACCTGACCGCGTTGCAGGGCCTTCCGGCCATCGCCGACCCGCTCGTGTCCGCCCAGGTCGCCGCGCTGCGCGCCGCACTCGCGTACGGGCAACATCGCTTCGACGACGCCATCTCCGCCGCCGGCGAGGCGCTGAGCAGGGCGGCGCCGCTCGATGCGCCCGCGATCGAGGTCGCTGCCCACCTCATCGTCGGCCGATCCCGCCGGCTGCGCGACTTCGAGGCGGCCGAGGAGTCCCTGCGTGCCGCGCAGCGGATCGCGGCGGGGCACGGCCTGCCCGCCGAGGCGCGCATCGCCTCGTTCGAGCTGGCCGAGCTGCACTACATCCGGACCGGGGACAACGCGGCCCTGCGGCAGGTGCGCGACGACGCCGCACAGTCCGGCGCCTTCGCCCTGGTCGGGCTGGCCGACCTGCAACTGGCCGTCGCGCTGGCGGTGCGGCACCGCATCGACGACGCGCTCGACGCCGTGGCCCGCATCGCCGCCGACGCACACCGGTACCGACTCGATGGGTTGATCTCATCGGCCTTGGTGGTGCGCGGCTTCTGCCATGCGGTGCGCGGCCAGACCGTCGAGGTCTCGACGATCGCGGCCGAGCTCGAGCGGCGCACTGTCCACGACCGGGAGCACCGCTCGTACCTGTGGGGGTACGTCCGGCTCGTGCGGGCGCTCGCCGCCGACGACCTCGACGCCGCGTCCGAGGCCGCCGAACAGGCTCGCCAGCTTCTGGTCGACAACACCTCGCACGTGTTGGGCATGTGGGTGCTGCTGCGCACCTGCTCGGGCTGGTCGGCCGACGACGCCGTCCGCACCGCCGGTCTGACCGCCGCCATGCAGCCGCTCTGCCTCGCCGCCGTCGTCGCCGCGCGGGCCGTGGACCTCGGGCGAGGCGGCGCGATCGAGGCGGCGCTGCACACGTACGGGCAGGTCGAGCGGATCCTCGCGGACGCGCCGTGGTGCCGGCACGTCTTCCGCCACCTGGTGGCCGGTGCCGCCCGCGCCGACGGCTGGCGGTTCCCGCCAGAATGGATGGCCGAGTCGGCGGACTTCTTCGCCAGCGAAGGGCTGTTCGCGCTGGCTCGCGCGGCCAACACCTGGCTGCGCGCGGCGGGCGTACCCGCGCCGACCGCCGGCCCGCCGCGCGATCGGACACCGCCGGCCCTGCGCGCCTACACGTTGACCGACCGGGAGACCGACGTCGCGCTGCTGCTGCTCGGTGGCCTGACCAACAAGCAGATCGCCGAACGCCTCCGGCTCTCGCCGCGCACCGTCGAGAAGTACGTCGAACGGCTCTTCCAAAAGACCGCGGTGACCAGCCGCGCCGCGCTGGTCGCGCTTGCGCTCAGCCCACCCGAGAGTGCCGCACCATAGCGGGTGCGGCACTCCCGGGTGGGTTTGCTTACCAGACCGGAGTCGTCCACCGCTGGTTCCACCAGTTGTGGCAGTACCACTGGACCAGACTCGCACCGTCGGCGACACTGCCGCCCCACACGTCGACGCACTGTCCACTGTGCGCCGAGCGGATCTGGAACATACCGTCACCGGTCGGCAGGAAGTACCAGCGCTGCGTGGTCGATCCGACGCACTCGCGCTGGACCAACTTGGCGCCGGCACCCGCGCTGGTCCCACCCTCGATGTCGACGCACTTCTGGCTCCCGCCCAGCCGCAGTTGGAAGCCGCCAAAGCCGGTGTCCTCGGCCCGCCAACGAGCCCACCCCTCCGGATCGCGCGGCGCCTGGACGACGTACGCGCCGTCCACCGTGCTCTGGCCCGGCGTGCTCGCCACCTTGGCACTGTGCGCCGCCGTCAGGTAGAACACGTCGCCGTGCCGCACCCGATTGTCGTTCAGGTAACGGAGCCGGCTGTAGATGACGTCGCCGAGTGCCTGGTGACCGACGTTATCCGGGTGCATCGCACCGGAAGTATCGAGTTGGCTCACCATGCTGTCGCCGACCGTGTTCATCCAGCGCTGCCCGTCCGAGGCGCACCAACCGTGCCCGATGAAGCTTGGTGCCTCGATGACATACCAGTTCGGCCGGAACGCCAGGGTGTTGTTGGCCCGAGCAACCGCCTCCTGGATGGTCTGGTTCAGCCGGGGCAGCGCAGAGGTCGACATCCATTCGGCCTCGCCACGGCTGATGTTGCCGAAGAAGTCGAACGTCGGTCGGTTCGCGCACCGAGCCCCGCCGTCGTCGGTGGTCGGATCCGGATAGGTCAGCAGATAAACGTCGCGCACCGCGGGCGTGAACCTCCGGTTGTTACCGCCCAGGTCGCCCTGGATGGCCGTGATCAACTCGTCGTACTTGCCCGGCAGTTCGGCGAGGTCGGCGTCGAACTGTGCGCCCAAGTGCTCGTGGCACTCAAACGCGAGCGGGGTCGCGCACGAGGTGATGAGGTTTTCGAATCCCAGGTCGTTGATGCCGGCGCCGATGACGAGGGCGTCGAGCGTGGCGGTGCCGTAGGCCGCGTTGAGCTGGTCGAGCTGCGAGAGGCTCTGCCCGTCCGCGGTCTGCGGGCCGAGCAGGCCGCCGCCGCTGAGCTTCGCACCGCTGCAGGTCACGTTGACGATCCGCACCGCCTCGGCGAACGGGTTGGTGTTGTAGAGCGCGGTGAACGCGCGGTTGATGCCGGACCGCGACGACCGATGGCAGGTGTCGTCTTGCCACAAGGGCGCACCCGGGTCGTGGTTGGCGGCACCGTCGCCCGAGGCGAACGAGTCGCCCATGGCGGCAAGTCGCAGCGGCGTGTTGCCAGGACGGTGCGGTCGCGGCGGCGCCGGCTCCGGGTCCGGGTCGTCGGGGCAGACGTACTGCGTGCAGGGCGCCGCGAACGCGGGAGCGTCCGGCACCGCCACAGCCACAGCTGTGCTCAGCGCGAACCCGAGCACGCCCAGCGCCGTCCACCGGCGGCGGGAAGCTGATTTCATTTGGTACTCCTGGAAATCGTCAGGCGGGCTGAGCTGCCCGCTGACCAACATGCTCGGCAAGCACTCGGTGGCCGGAGCATGGTGAAAGTACGTACCGCGTCGGGGAGGCGCGTTACGTAGATCGCGATGGCGGCACGTTGGCGCTGGTCAGGGCACGCGTGTGGCCGATGGTTGCACGCTGTCGCGATTGCGACACCCGGTGGGTCAGCCGGCACCGCGACCGTTGTGCCGAGAAGCGAGTACCTCTACGCTCACGCTTCGTGGCTGGGAATTCGCGCAGCTCACTGCGTCTACAGATCCTCGGCTCACTACGACTCTGGCGGGATGGCGTCGAGCTCGATCCCGGTCCCCGACAGCAGGCCCAACTCCTCGCCGTACTGCTGACCTGTGCCGGCCAGCCGATCAGCACCACCCAGCTGCTCGACCTGATTTGGGACGAGGATGTCCCGGCCAGCGGGCTCAACATCATCCAGAAGTACGTCGGCGCGCTCCGGCGTCTCCTGGAGCCTTCGCTTCCGGCCCGCGGGAGCGGCTCCTACCTGCTGCGCCGCGGTAACGGGTATCTGTTCGACCCGGCCCCAGGCATGCTGGACGTCGTCGACTTCCGGGAACTCGTTACTACGGCCCAGGAGTGGGCTGGCGAGCGGGCCCTCGAGTCCTACCTGGAGGCCCTGGATCTTTGGCGCGGCCCCGCCGGAGAAGGACTGAGTCACGGAACACGTGTGACGCCGATCTTTGCCGCACTGAACGGCGAGTTCCTTGATACGTGTGTCGCGGCCACCGAGATCGCGGTGGCGCTGGACCAGCCCGGGCGGATACTCGCCCATGTGCAGCGTGCCGCGTCGATGGCACCGTTCCACGAACCAGTGCAGGCGAGTCTCATCACCGCGCTGACCGCCGCCGGGCAGCAGGCCGAAGCGCTGGCCGTGTTCGGGACGGTTCGCGCCCGGCTCGCCGAGGAACTCGGCATCAGCCCCGGGCCAGCCCTGCGGGCCGCACATCAACGGGTGCTGAATCCGGCCCGGCCCACGAGAGCCGTTCCCGATCCGGACGACGATGAGGACGCCGAGCCGCTCGACGGCCCGGTCGGCCGCGTCGACGAACTCAGGATCCTGCGACAGGGCCTGGAGTCCGCGTTCGCCGGCGGCCTCGGATTCGTTCTCGTCGAGGGCGAACCGGGCGTGGGCAAGTCGCGCTTGCTCGAGGAGACCACCACGATCGCGGGCCGGAGGGGTGCGCTGATCGTCTGGGGCCGCTGCCTCGAAGGCGACGGAACGCCGACGATGTGGCCATGGGTGCAGGCCATCGGCACGCTGCTCGGCAGCCTGACGTCCGCCGAGCGGCAGCAACGGCTCGCCGGTGAACTGGGCCGCCTCGTGCAGCCGTGGCACGGCGTGACGGGCGGGCCGTTGATGCCCGACAGCGGCGCACAGTTTCGCCTGTTCGAGGAGTTCGCGGACGTCGTCGGCCAGGTCGCGGCGCGGCGACACACCGTGCTCGTGATCGACGATCTGCAGTGGGCCGACGGCTCCTCACTGCAGCTGCTGAGCCATTTGGCGGCCCGCCTCCCGGGCGGCACCGCGCTGATCGGCGCGCTCCGCAACCGCGCGCCCACCCCCGGCTCGGAGCTCACCCGATTCCTCGCCACGGCCAGCCGGGTACCCGGTCACCGCCGGATCCGGCTCGGTCCACTAGCACCGGACGAAGTGGCCGAACTCGTCCGCCGCGAGACCAGCCAAGAACCCGTCGCCGGCGTTGTCCATAGGATTCATGCCCGCACCGCGGGCAATCCGTTCTTCGTCCGGGAGTTGTCCCGGCTGCTCGTCACCAACCAGGGCGTCATCACGATGGCCGCCGCGATGCGGGCCGAGGTGCCGGCCACCGTGCGCGACGTCGTCCGGGACCGCATGGCCGGGCTCGATACCGACGCCCGGGACCTGTTACAGATCGCCGCACTGGTCGGCCGTGACGTCGAACTCCGTCTGCTCGCCGACGCCGCCGACCTGGACGCGCAGACCTGTCTCGCTCGCCTCGAACCCGCGGAGGCCCTCGACCTCCTCCGGCCGGCCCCCGACGATCCGTTCTCGCTCCGCTTCGCCCATGACCTGGTCCGCGAATCCGTTGCCGAAGGCACGCCGTCCCGGGCGGCTGCCCGGCTGCACCTGCGGGTCGCGGACGCGCTGGAACACACCGCCGCGGGCGCCGAAGCCGTTGCCGAGCGCCTCGCTCACCATCTGTGGGCCGCCGGCCCGCTCGCCGACCCGGCCCGGACGGCCATCGCGCTGGTGCGCGCGGGCAGCAGCGCGGCGGCGAAGTCGGCGCTGGAGGCCGCCGAGCGACATCTGCGGTCCGCCACGCAGGTTGCCCGGGCGGCCGGCCTGGCGGAGTTGGAGCTGTCCGCGCTGAAGCAGCTCGCCGCGGTGGTGGGGATGCGATCGGTCTACGGCGGCACCGCGGCGCTGGACCTGCTGGAGCGCAGCGAATACCTCGCACGCAGTCTCGGCAGGCACCGGGAGGCCACCGACTTCCTCTTCTCCCGCTGGGCCGGACACGCACAGTGCATCGAGCTCGACCGTGCCGCACCGCTGGCACGCCAGCTGTTCGAGAACGGCATGGCTTCCGCCGACCCGACCATCAGGGCCTACGGCCTGAACGCCTGGGGGATCCATCAGTGGGCCATCGGCAACGTCGGGCAAGGGGTCAGGTATCTGAGCCAGGCCGGCGAGGCGCTGAGCGATGACGCGGCGCGGCGCGGGGACGACCCGCTGCGGCACGACCTGCAGATGCTCCCGGCCTCGATCTTCGCGGAGATGACCGCGCAGCACGGTGACCTCCACACGGCGCGGGTGCTGTTCGACGCGCTGGAGGTCACCGCCGGGGACGACCCGTACATGGTCACGGTCTGGGCCTCGATGGCGGCGAGGACCGCGGCGAACATCGGTGACCCCGTGTGGGCACTGCGTGCGGCGGAGCGGGGCATCGCGGTGGACCCCGAGTTCACGTTCGTCTTCCAGGGCACGTATCAGCGGCTGGCCCGCGGCTGGGGGCGGGCGATGACCGGCCAGAACCCGGCCGACGCCGCGGCCGAGATGGAGCGACTGATCACCACGAATCTGCTCGACCCGCCACGCTCGTGTGTCGCCACCTGGTTCGGGCTGCTCGGCGAGGCGTGGCTTGCGGCCGGGCAGCCGGATGAGGCTGCCGCGGCCCTTGACCGGGCCGACTGGGCGCTCGACGCGTTCGGCCAGCGCTACCCCGAGGGACTGATCCTCCTGTTCCGAGCGCGGTTGCTGCATGCCCGCGGCGAGCCCGCCGCTGTCGTCCGAGCCGCCGCCGAACGAGCGCGCTCGTTGTCCGTTGAACGCGAAGCCCATCTGTTCGCGCGCCGCGCCGAGGAGCTGTTGCGGGAGCTTGACGGCTAGAGACGTTTTGGGTTTGGGGTCACGCGGCGTCTTGGGGTTTGTCCAGGCAGATATGCCCCGGCCCGCGTCACCTGCGGACCGCACGCTCCCGCGGGCACCGCGCAGGTCGGCGGCTCGCAAGCGCTCGCCGAAACCCCCGACCAGCGCTGCCAGCCCCGCCGCACAAGACCCAAGGACAACGGCCGAGCGCGCCGCCCGGGAGACGGTGGTATGCGTCGCCGTCTGTGCTCCGCATCCGTTCCAGAGACTAGTTTTAGGCCCCATACCTGAGAGTGAGCTTCCCCCGGTTCTCCGGACACCTGAGGTGAGGTGGACGGCGGCTTCCAGGAAGGATGTCGTCTCATGCCTGCCCCACACCCTGCAGAGTTCCGCCAGCGAGCCGTGCAGTTGGCCCGGACCGGCGACAAACCGGTCGCGATGTTGGCGAAGGATTTGGGTATCAGCGAGTCGTGTCTGCGTAACTGGATGGCCCAGGCCGACGTCGACGACGCCGGCGGCGGCGGTGCGGGTCGGTTGAGCAGTGCGGAGAAGAAGGAGTTGGCCGAGCTGCGCCGCCGTAACCGGCAGCTTGAGGTGGAGAATGAGATTCTCAAGCGGGCGGCTGCTTACTTCGCCCGGGAGAATGTGCTCCCAAAGTAGCGTTCGGGTTGGTCCGAGAACTCGCCGATGACGGCATCGACGTCGCGGTGGCCTGCCGAGTGCTGGGTGTGTCCCGCTCCGGATTTTACGAATGGAAGGATCGGCCGGTATCGGCGCGGGAGCAGGAGAACGAGATGCTGCTGCGGTACATCGAGAAAATCCACGCTGATCCGCGGAAGAAAACGTACGGGTCGCCCCGGGTACACGCTGAGTTGACCCTCGGCGTGGGCCTGCACGTGAATGAGAAACGGGTGGCCCGGCTGATGCGGTCGGCGGGCATCCAGGGCCTGTACTACCGGCGCCGGTCCTGGTGCACCGTCCGTGACCCGCAGGCCACGCCGTCGGCGGACCTGGTCAACCGACAGTTCGATGTGGACGCGCCGAACCGGTTGTGGCTGACCGACATCACCGAACACCCTACCGAGGAGGGCAAGCTGTACTGCGCCGCGGTCATGGACGCCTACAGTCGGCGGATCATCGGCTACTCCATGGCCGATCATCTTCGTACCGAGCTGGTCCTGGACGCGTTGTCGATGGCGATCGTCCGCCGCCCACCAGCCCGGCAGGAAACGATTCTGCATTCCGATCACGGCACCCAATACACATCATGGGACTTCGGTCAGCGTCTGCGGAAAACCGGTCTGCTCGGCTCGATGGGTACCGTCGGCGACTGCTACGACAACGCCATGATGGAATCCTTCTGGGGAACTCTACAACTAGAGGTACTCGACCGCAAGAAATGGAAGACCCGCGACGAGCTTGCCAACGCTATCTTCGAATGGATAGAATGCTGGTACAACCCGGTAAGACGCCATTCCAGCCTCGGAATGCGCAGTCCCATCGAGTTCGAGAAACTCCACACCCCGTCTGATCACGACCGTTGACCCCACACCTCGGGTGTCCGGCCTACGGGGGGAAGCTCAAGAGGCATATTTATGACTGTGAGGTATAGGGCCCAGAAACCAGCCTGCCCTGTGACGGCGTCACAGGCTGTGAGCATTTTCGTTCGCCGCCTTCTCGATGAGGCCCACCGTCGCGCCGGGGCGAGAGACGAACACCATGTGCGAGGCGCCCTCGACCATCTGGACCTGCGCGCCGGACCGCTGGGCCATGAACTCCTGGGCCGCCGGCGGGATGATCCGGTCGGCGCCGCTGATCAGGTTGTAGTTCGGGATCGTCTGCCACGCCTGCGGTCCGGTGGCCGGCTCGCCGAGCGCTTGGCCGGTGGCCGGACGTTGGGTGATGGCGAAGAGGGCGGCTTCCTCCGCGGGCACGTCGGCCGCGAAATGGGGATGGAACACCCGGGGGTCGATGTAAAGATCGACCTGTCCGCCGGGCAGCGGAACGGGTTTCAGGGACTCGCCCACGGTACTGCCCGGGAACTTCTCGACCAGTGCCTGCGCGCTCTCGCCGGCCTCCGGCACGAAGGCCGCCAGGTAGACCAGCGCCTTCACCTCACGGTTTCCGGTGGCGGCGGCGGAGATAACGGCGCCACCGTACGAATGACCGACCAGGACGATCGGTCCCTCGATGTTGGCCAGCAATGCCTTGACCTGCGCCGCGTCGGAGGCGAGCCCGCGGAGCGGGTTCGGCGCCGCGATCACCGGAAAACCGTCGGCGACCAGCCGCTTGGTGATCACGTTGAAACCGCTGCTGTCGGCGAAGGCTCCGTGCACGAGCACGACCGTCGGATTCTCTCGTACCATTCTCGTCCTTTCGTCCAGCGAAAACTACGACGGGGCGCTGAACGGGAAATGGACGAGATCGAGCGCCTGCTCCGCCCGGCGTTCACAAATGGTTCCGTCGCCGTCAAGTCAGAGGAGCGTCAGGTCCCAGGTGAGCAGGTGGTTGTCGAAGCAACCGATCAGCGTCCGGCCGTCGGCGCCGAAGCGGAGGTCGGGGCCTTTGCGCTGCTTTATCTGGGCCGAGTAGTAGTCGGCGATGTCGTCCACGGCGGCTGCGGCGGGCTGGCGGCTGGCGACGTCCCACAGCCGCAACGTTGTGCCGCCGAGGCTGGCCAGGGTACGTCCGTCGGGGCTGAAGGCCAGTGCCGCGACCCGGTTGTTGTGCGCACCGGTGAACTCGGCGACCTTGCGGCGGTTGGCCACGGTCCACAGGACCACCGTGCCATCGGCGCCACCGACGGCCAGCGTCTTGCCGTCCGGGCTGAACGCCAGGGCCGCACCGGGGTCGGTCATCGGGACGCCGCCGGGCCGGAATCCTTGTAGTACGCCCAGCCGCTGTCGGGTGCCGACGTCCCACAGCAGGGTGGCGCCTTGGCCGCCGTCGGTGGCCATTGTCCTGCCGTCCGGGCTGAACGCCACGTACCGGATCGCTGCGGGGTCGTCGCTGGCGACCCGGCCCAGACTCCGGCGGGCCGCCGGGTCCCAGAGCCGCACCGTCTGGCCGGGACCGTCGCAGACCGCGAGGAGCTTCGCGGTCGGGCCGAAGGTGAGGCACGAGGTCCAGAACGCGTCGCTGAGGGTGCCGTAGTACCCGTGGATGCTGACGTCCCAGACCCGTACCGCCGCGGTGCTCAGCCCGTCGGCGGCGGTCACCAGGGTACGGCTGTCCGGGCTGAACGCCGCGGTCCAGTACGCGTCGCCCGGCGAGTCGATCGGGTCGCCGAGCTGTTTGAGTGTGACCGCGTCGTACAGCCGCACCGACTTGGTCCGGACTGCGGCGATCAGCTTTCCGTTGGGGCTGAGCGTGACGTACCGGACCGCGTCGCTGTCGCCGCCGTCGTTTGGCACGTCGACCCGGCGCGGCTCAGGCACCACCGGCGGTCCGGTCGGCGACGGCGAGACCGACGCGGCACCGGTGGGGCCGGTACTCCGATCCGCCGCGCCGCCCGGGTCGCCGCCACCGCCGCCAACCATGTCGACCGCCACGACCACGGCGACCACTGCCGCCGCGGTCGCCGCCAGCGCCACCCGGGTACGCCGACCGGTCCGCGCCGCCCTCGGCGCGGTGGCCGGGACAACCCTGGCGGGCGGTGGCCACAGCGCCTCGCCCTCAGGCGGCACCGGGACCGACGCGGGCGATACCGTGACCGGCAGCGGCAAGGGCTGGGCACGCAGGCTGCCCTCGGCAACCACCAGTTCGGGCTGCTCCACAACCGTCGGAGCGACGCCCAGCCGCTGGTGCAACAGGCTCGCCACCAGTGGCATCCGGCTCGACCCGCCCACCAGGAACACGCCGGTCAGGTCCGCCGCGGCCACACCGACCGCGGCGAGCAGCGACCGCGTGACCTCGACGGTACGGGCAAGAACCGGGCGGGCGAGCTCCTCCACCTGCTCCCGGGGCAGGGCCGCGTCGTCCTCGAACAGCGGGATGTGCACCACCGTCGCCGCGCTGCGCGACAGCAGCTCCTTGCCGGTACGCACGTCCTCCCAGAGGGCGCGGCTGGCGCGCCGGTCGCCGGAGGTCTGCGGCCGGACGAGCCGGGCCCAGGTCGCCGCGTCCCGAGCCGCGTATGTGCGCCCCAGGCTCGCCACGATCGCCGCGTCGATGTCCAGCCCGCCCGCGTCCGGCAGCCCGTCGCTGGCCAGCACCTCGAATCCGTCGGCGGTGCGGCGCACGATCGAGACGTCAAAGGTGCCGGCACCCAGGTCGTACACCAGCAGCCGGGCCCCGACCGGCATCCGATCGCCGGCCATGGTCAGGAAGTAGCTGGCCGCCGCCACCGGTTCCGCGGCCAGCACCGCTTCCTCGAACACTTGGCCGGCGGCGTCGAGCAGCCGGCGCTGCCGGACCCGCCCCCAGCCTGCCGGACAGGTGATCACCGCCCGCACCGGCGGACCCTCCCCGGCCGGCGCGGCTTGCGCCGCGACCCGGCGCAGCACGGCGGTGATCATCTCCTCGACGGATACCGGTACACCGCCCAGCAAAACCGAATCGTCGTCGACGCACCGCTTGGGATAGGGCTCGAAGCACTCCGGGCGGATCCGGGCCGCATACGCGGCGTCGCGGCCGACCACAAGGTCATGACCCGGCTCGGCATAGACACCCGAGGGCAGAACCGGCGAGCCGTCGAACAACAACGGCCGCACTCGCCCATCCGACCAGGACACCACGGCGGTGGTGTTCGACGTGCCGAGGTCGATCCCCAACCGCGGCCCATCGATACCCACCGACCCAATATAGGGGCAGCCGCACAACCCTCCCCCGACACACCATATTGGACACCGGTTGTACGATCCCAAGCTCGATGGCAATAACCTTCGAGTCAAGGAGAACTGTGCGGCGTATATCTACGGCCACGGCGGCCGTGCTGACCATCATCGGGGCCGTTGTCATCGTCCCCGGACCGGCCGCCGTCGCGGCCGAACGCCCGCGTATGAGCGAAGCACGCGCGGTCAACAACGCCGGCCTGGTCGTCGGCTCGTCGGACACCTGGGCGAGCGACGGCAGCATCGGCCCCACGCACGCCGTCGTGTGGTCACCGGCCGGTTCGGGGTACGGGCGGCCTCAGGACCTCGGGACGCTGGGCGGCCTCGTGAGCAAGGCGTACGCGGTCAACGACCTCGGTGAGGTCGTCGGCTGGAGCCACGACACCGGCGGCGCCCCGCGCGCCTTCCTGTGGTCGAGCGCGCTCGGCGGGATGACCGACCTCGGCGGGTTGCCCGGCGCCATTTCCTGCCAGGCATTCGACATCAACGACCGTAGCCAGGTCGTGGGCGACTGCATCGTACGGATCAACGGCTTCCCCACACAGTTCCCGGTCCTGTGGTCCGATGGCCAGGTCATCGACCTGAGCGCTGGCATCGGCTACAGCCGGACGTATGGCATCAACGACCGCGGCGAGGTGCTCGGCACCTGGAACGGCCAGCTCGTGCTCTGGAGCGGCGGCGAACGTATCGTGCTGAGTGAGAGCCTCGTCACCAACGGCGCGGACGTCAACGACCGATCCGAAGCGGCCGGCACCTACTACGACGGCGGTGACGAGGGCCGGCACCTCGCCCGGGGGCCGGAGGGCTGGTACCAGGAAACCGTCATCGAAACCCTGAATGGCCCCCAGAACAACGCCATGGACATCAACGAACGTGGTGAGGTGGTCGGCAGCTCCGACGCCGGGAACGTCACCCACGGATACGTCTGGGACCGGGGCGTCCTGACGGAGATCGGCACCCTCGGCGGCACCAACAGCTACGCCTACGGCATCAACGACCGCGGCGAGGTCGCCGGCCAGTCACACGATCCGGCGCAGGGGCTGCACGCCTTCATCTGGTACCGCGGCGCCATGACGGACCTCGGCGTCCTGTGACCCCCTGACCATCCTGGCTCACCCCGCCGCGTCTGTTGATTGTGGAGACGCGGCGGGTGGGGCCGCGGGAGCAACGGTCTGCAGCGCGGCGGACGCCGCGGCAGCCCTCCATGAGTTTGGCGACGGATACCCCCGGGGGTATGCTGCGTCTTGTAGGAGGTGGCGAGATGAAGCTTCGACCCGAGATGACCGGCGAGGCGTTGACCCGGCTCAAGCGGGCCCGTGGGCAACTCAACGCGGTGATCGAGATGATGGAGGAGGGTGGCGACTGCCGGGAGGTGTTGATCCAGCTCGCCGCCGTTTCAAAGGCGATCGACCGGGCCGGCTACAAGATCATCGCGTCCGGCATGCGGCACTGCGCGGATGCGCGTGAACGGGGCGAGCAGGCCGAGATGACCGAACAGGAACTGGAGAAGTTGTTCCTGGCTCTGGCGTGAGCCGTCCCGGCTGACTGTGCGCAGCCCACGTCGCGGGTCCGTGGCGTGGGCGGGTAAGCGGCCGTCGACTTCCACCAAGGGTGGATTCTGTCTCTTTCATACCCCCGGGGTATGTCGGTTTAGTACAGGAGTGGCGCATGACAGTCCATGTTTCCGTGATTGCGACCTCGTCGCTGGGCGACCGCAGCTACCTGGCCACCGACGGCCAGGTGGCCGTGGTGGTCGATCCACAGCGCGACATCGATCGGGTCCTCGCACACGTCGGCGAGCTAGGGGTGCGCGTCACGCACGTGGTGGAGACGCACATCCACAACGACTACGTTTCCGGTGGGCTGCAGCTGGCCCGGCTGACGGGGGCGGAGTACCTGGTTTGCGTTGACGACGAGGTGAGCTTCGAGCGGGTGCCGGTGGCCGACGGCGACGTGGTGAGCGTGTCCGACGGGCTACGGATCCGTGTCCTCGCCACCCCCGGCCACACCTTCCACCACCTGTCGTACGTCGTGGACGGGGCCAGCGGTGGTGGGTGGTCTCCGGTCGGGGTGTTCACCGGCGGGTCGCTGCTGTTCGGCACAACCGGCCGGACCGACCTGCTCGGCCAGCAGCACGCCAACGTCCTCGCCCACCACCAGCACGCCTCGGTGCGCCGGCTGGCGGACCTGCTTCCGGACGGGACACAGGTGTGGCCGACCCACGGCTTCGGCAGCTTCTGTTCGGCCGGCCAGGCCGACGCAGACGAGTCGACCATGGGCCGGGAGAGGCACGCCAACCCCGCGCTACGGCTGGCCGCGGACGACTTCGTCACCCAGATCCTGGCCGGGCTGGACGCTTACCCGGCGTACTACGCGCATATGGGAGTGGCCAACGCGGCCGGTCCGGCGCCGGTCGACCTGAGCCCGGTCGCCCGTGCCGACGCCATGCAACTGCGGACGCGGCTCGCCGCCGGGCAGTGGGTGGTCGACCTGCGCCACCGCAAGGCATACGCCGCATCGCACCTGGCCGGAACGGTCAGTCTCGGCCTCGACGGGCCCATGGCGACGTGGCTTGGTTGGCTGATCGACTGGGGCGTGCCGATCAGCCTGCTCGCCGAGACGCCAGAGCAAGTCGCCGACGCCCAGCGGGAGCTCGTCCGCATCGGCATCGACCGGCCCGCCACCCAGGCCGCTGGAACCCCCGACCAGTGGGCCACCGACCCTGCCGACCTGCGCGCGCTGGCCGTCGCCGACTTCCCTGCGCTGGCCGCCGCCCAAGCCGGGAACACCCCGGCCGGCCTACCCGACCCCGACGTCGTCCTGGACGTGCGGTTGACCAATGAGTGGAATGCCGGCCACATCGACGGGGCGATGCACATCCCCCTGCCGGAACTGCCGAAGCGGCTGGCCGAGGTCGCTGCCGGCACGGTGTGGGTGCACTGCGGCTCCGGCTATCGCGCCGCCGCCGCCGCGTCGCTGCTGACCAACGCTGGCCGCGACGTCGTCCTGATCGACGACATGTTCGGCACGGCCGAGCAGGCCGGCCTGGCGATGACCGCCGGCTCCTGACCCATACCCCCAACGAGGAGACATGGACACACCCGACACCACCGCGCCGTCCACGCTGGACGTCCCCACCCTGCGCGAGCTGCTCAACTCCGGCCACGCCCCCGGGTGCTGGACGTGCGCACCCCAGCGGAATTCGAGACCGCGCACATCCCCGGCTCCTACAACGTGCCACTGGACCTGCTCAAGGAACACCGCGCCGAGCTGGGCGACCACCTGGACGAGGACGTGGTGCTGGTCTGCCGCTCCGGCGCCCGGGCCGCCCAGGCCGGGCAGGCACTCGAACAGACGGGACTGCCCAACCTGAAGGTCCTCACCGGCGGCATCCTCGCCTGGCAGGCGACGAACGCGCCGGTCAACCATGGCCGACCCCGCTGGGATCTGGAACGACAGGTACGCCTCGCCGCGGGCTCGATCGTCCTGGTCAGCATCCTCGCCTCGCTAGTCTTGCCGGGCGCGAAGTGGGTGGCCGGCTTCATCGGCGCCGGGCTGACCTTCGCCGCGGTCACCAACACCTGCGCCATGGGCATGCTGCTGAGCAAGCTGCCCTACAACCGGGGTGCCAACTGCGACCTCGACACCGTCGTCGCCCAGCTGCGTAACAGCAGGCCCACCGCGAGCCGGTCGTGACCGCCCTCGCCCTCACCGTCGCCGGTGCGGTACTGATCGGGATCAGCCTTGGCCTGCTCGGCGGAGGCGGATCCATCCTCGCCGTACCGCTGCTGGTCTATGTCACCGACCTTCCGGCCAAGGAAGCCATCGCCACCTCGCTGCTCGTCGTCGGCGCTACCAGCGCGGTCGGCGTCCTCCCGCACGCCCGCGCCGGCCGGGTGCGCTGGCGCACCGGACTGGTATTCGGCATCGCCGGCATGACCGGCGCCTACACCGGCGGCCGGCTCGCCGAGCTCATTCCCGCGAGTGTGCTGCTGACCGCGTTCGGGCTGATGATGCTCGCCACCGCCGTGGCGATGATCCGCGGCCGACGCGCCGCCGGCCGGCCCGCCCCGCACGAGCTGCCAGTGTTCCGGGTGGTACTGGACGGTGTCGTGGTCGGCCTGGTCACCGGCCTCGTGGGCGCTGGCGGCGGCTTCCTCGTCGTGCCCGCCCTCGCATTGCTCGGCGGCTTGCCGATGCCGGTCGCGGTGGGCACCTCGCTGCTGGTCATCGCGATGAAATCCTTCGCCGGACTCGCCGGCTACCTGTCCAGCATCACCATCAACTGGCCGCTGGCCGCCGCCATCACCGCCGCAGCGGTCGCCGGCAGCATGCTCGGCAGTCGACTCATCGGACGGATCCCAGAGGACCTGCTGCGCAAGACGTTCGGCTGGTTCGTCGTCGTCATGGGCCTATTCGTCCTCACCCAGCAGACACCTGCCAACCTGCGTACCAACCCCCTGCTCTGGGCGCCCGCCGCGCTGGCCGCCGCCGCAGTGCTAGCCATGACGCTCGTCCGGCACAGCAAGCGGGCCGGACCACCCACCAGGCCGAACGCGCCAGTCACCCGCCGGCTACAGCCGACCCCAGCGGTCGCCGACACCCCGGACCCACAACGGGAAGCGCAGTACTAGCGCACACCGCGACCAGGTCCGCGCCAGGCCGCAGACAACGCGCGGCCCGACCGCCAATCATTGCTGTACGTAAGCGGTCGGCGGTGTCACTGCCAGTCGGGCAACATGGCCTCGTTGTACCGGGCGCCGGCGGCGCCGCCGGGCAGAACCTGCTGGACGTCCTCCAGGTCAGCCGGGGTTAGTTCGACCAGCGCGGCGGCGACGTTCTCGGCGAGACGCTTCGGGCTGCGGGTGCCCGGGATGGGCACGATGTCGGGGCCCTGTGCCAGCAGCCAAGCGAGAGCGAGCTGGGTGACCTTGATGCCTTTGCTGTCGGCCAGAGCGGCCAGCTCGCGGATCGCTGCGGCGTTCTTCTCATAGTTGCCCGGTTGCCAACGCTCGTCGTGTCGGCGCATGTCGTTCTCGGGGTACTCGGCGGCCGGCTTGACCTCGCTGGTGAGGAACCCGCGGCCGAGCGGCGAGTACGCCACGAAGCCGATGCCCAGTTCCCGCACGACGGGCAGGACGTCGTTCTCCACAGCGCGTTCGAAGACCGAGTACTCCGTCTGCAGGACAGATACGGGGTGCACGGCGTGGGCGCGGCGGATGGTGTCCGGGCCGGCCTCGCTGAGCCCGAAGTAGCGGACCTTGCCTTCGGCGATCAGCTCGCCGACGGTGCCGGCAACTTCCTCGATGGGCACGTTAGGGTCGACGCGGTGCTGGTAGAGCACGTCGATGTAGTCGGTGTCGAGGTAGCGCAGGCTGTTGTCGGTGACCTCGCGGATGTGCCCCGGGCGGCTGTCCAGGGCGACCCCGAGCTTGGCCGGGTCGCTGAGGTCGAAGCCGAACTTGGTGGCGATCACGACCTCGTCGCGGAAGCCCTTCACCGCCCGCCCGACGATCTTCTCGTTGCTGCCCGTCCCCATCCCGTACAGCTCGGCCGTGTCGATCAGGTTTACGCCGAGTTCGTGGGCGCGGCGGATGGTGGCGACGCCGCCGTCCTCGTCCGCCGCGCCGTAGGCCAGCGTGATACCCATGGTGCCGAGCCCGAGCGCGGAGACCTCCAGGCCCTGGCCGCCCAGCTGGCGGGTCGGGATGCTATTGCCGTTCTGTGTCATGCCACCAACGGTATGAGCGCATATGAGCTGGTGTCATGAGCGCGCCGTCGCGTATTTTTGCCTAAAAATCTCACCGGGAGGATTGGTGCTCGACCAGCTAGCCGCCGCCGTCACCCGGCACAGCGACGCCCTGTGGACCAGCACGGCCGTCCCGCGGCTGAGCCTGATCAGTGTCGACGAGTTAGGCGGAAACGCCGAACTGCTGTACGAGCCGATGATCTGCTTCGCCGCCGACGGCGCGAAACGCACCACTGCCGGGGACCGCACCTGGCTGACCAGTCGTGGGCACATGTTCCTCAATTCCCTCGAGGTGCCCGTCACCGCCACCCTCGAACAGACGCCGTACCGCTCGGCCGTGTTGCACCTCGACCCAGCCCTGCTCGCAGACCTGCTTCTGGAGTTGGACGAAACCGACCTGCATGCGCTGCCCACACCCGGCGGGCAGGTCGCCGCACCGATCACCCCGGAACTCACCAATGCGCTCACCCGCTGGGTTCGCCTGCTCGACACCCCCGCCGACATCAAGCTGCTCGCCGCCCGGATCGAGACCGAGATCCTCTACCGGCTGCTGAACAGCCCACTCGGCCCGGTGCTGCGTCAGTTCGCCATCGCCGACTCCAGTCTCTCGCGCATCCGCGCCGCAGCCGGTTGGATCCGCGCGAACTACGACCAGCCGCTGCGCATCGACGCCATCGCCGCGGCCGCCCGCATGAGCGTCGCCACCTTGCACCGGCAATTCAAAGCCGCCACGGGTATGAGTCCCATCCGCTTCCAGAAACAACTGCGGCTGCAAGAAGCGCGCCGGCTCCTGCTGGCGGGTACCAACAGCGCCGCTCATGTCGCCAGCACGGTCGGGTACGCCAGCCCGTCCCAGTTCAACCGCGAATACCGCCGGACCTACGGCCTGCCACCAGCACAAGACGTCACGCGCCTACGGCACCGCTTGACCACCACGTGACCGACGCGCGCTGGACCGGATTGACCCATCCTGCCCGCAAGCAGAATGTCGGCCTCACCCTGACCGCGGCGCCCGCCCGCAAGGGCCACACCGTGTACGGGCTCGACACCCAACCCACCGTGCTGGACCCGCTGGCCCGGGGCCAACCACACGGCACGGCACCGTTTTGGTGATTTGATCATTTCATCATGCTCTACTGAGAGAGTCTCGTCGCAAAGGAGACTCGGATGACCAGCTACGAGGAGACCCGGCATCGGCAGTTCGCCCTCGCGGGCACTCGGCTGCTAACAGTTCTCCCGCTTACCACTTCAGGGGACCATCAAGGAAGGAGCGGATACAATCCGTTCTGCTTGTGTGGCTGGCCGCCCTGCTCGTGCCCGGACAATGGTCCTATCATTTGGATTCCTGACGACGACGTGATCGACTCACAGCCAGTTAGGGGTGGCGAGCGCGGCGAGGATCACCGCGAGATTGTCGTGCGGCGAGGATCCCGAGTCCTGGTCGAGACACTTGAAGAGCTGCCGCTTGAAGAGCTCGTGAGTCCTTCAAGACTGGCGCGGAGGTCCTCCATCCCATATAACAATTTCTACGGTTACTATGCCATCTGGGATTCCACAGTCGGGGCTTTCGTTGGCAGCATTCACTTCACGGCAAGCCAGGCCGCGATGGAGGCAGCGCACATCGCAGGCGACGGTGCTGGCCATCATCTCGCTGTAGTTCACGTCCATTGAGGCGGGTGGCGGCTGCCTGCTTCGTGAACGCCACTCCGCCGCCGAGCACCGCCACATCGACCCCCATCGCGGGCACCACGGCAACGGCCTTCACCAGCCGCTCCAACTCCTGCCGGCATGCCGCCAGGAGAGTGCCGATCCACTCGGCCGCTAACGTTTTTGCGGCAGGTTCACGGACCGGGATCATGTCGCGGTGCAAGATCAGCAATCGGTTGGGTTGGTACCGCGTCATGCCCGCCAGACCGTGTCAGGGTCGGTGCGTGACCAATCCGCACGTCGATGTCGATGACCGAGTGAGGCAGTGGGTACAGGCCTCGGTCGCGGCCCGACTCTAGGTAGTCCAGGTGCTCTGTCGGCTGCGGTGAGGCGTCCCTACCGTTCGGGCCAGGCTTCCAACGGCCACGGTCAGGAGGGACGACATGACCCGATTGGACATGCGAGCCGCCGCTCGCCGCCTCGCTGTTCTGCTTCTCCTACTCCTACCCGGAATGCTGGTAGCGCCGGCTGCCGCGCATGCCGGTCCCACGTCCGTAAGCATCGTGAACTCTGCCTCGTTCGCGGGCAGCCCTTTGGCCCGCGGTGCGCTGCTGACGGCGTTCGGCTCGGGCGGCAGCTTCCTGTTGCCGGGTTCGCCGTCACAGAGTTACTCGTTCCCGTCCTGGCCAACCAACGCGGGCGGAGTGCAGGTATACATCAACAACTGCACGCTCAGCACCGGGAAGTACCTGCCGATCCTGTATGTATCGCCCACCCAGATCAACTTCTACCTGCCCAACTCATTCGACCCGGCCCGGGAGGTCTTCGGCACCTGCGCGGGCAGCACGCCCGGGACGAGCTTCACCTCCACATTCACGATTACCTCGCAGGACGGCACGACGGCCAGCACGACGCTAACGACCACAACGTTCCGCCCTGGCGTGTTCTTCGAGCCGGGCACCAACAAGGCACAAGGGTTGCACTACGACGCCTGGACCGGGGCGCTCACCGACCTGCGAAGCTGCAACGGAAGCAACTGCCCGGTGTATGGGGAATACGCGCCGACGTCCAACCGGATCGCGGTGCTCACCACCGGCGGCGAGGGCGCTAGCTGCGGCGGGCCACGGGCGGCCTGCACCAACGGCTTCTTCTCCGGCGTCGGCTTCCGGCTGGGCGGCTCACAGCAGCGGTTGCTGTACCACGGCCCGCCCGGCGACAATCCCTACTCCTACCTGAACCCGCCGGGCACGACACTCGGCCAGGACGTCGCGATCATCGACATAACCCTCGGGACCGCCGGCACGTACACCCTGCAGATGACGTACAACGGCGCGGTCACCGGCAACACCACCAATGTGGTGCTCGGACCGCCCAACTAGCCACTCTTCCCCCTTGTGATCCAGGCCGCGCGGGCAACGGCCTGGATCACAAGGGCGAAGCTGCTGTTGGAGGCGAAGGACCGGCTGGTCGCGGGCCACCAGCAGGCGCGACGGCTGGAGCACCGCTCGGCGTTGGCCACCTATTCGGTGGCGCTGCACCCCGGTGCCATCCGATACGGTCGGGACAACAAGGTGCTCGCCTTGGGCGGTCCAGCCGTCGGGGCCCCTACATCGGTTCGTTGATGGCGTACTGGTCGTAGCAGTCGATCCAGGTGCCGTTGGGCAGCAGCTTGCAGACCCGGAACCTGATCCGGTCACCCACGTACGGCCCGGCCGGCGCCTTCTTCACGTCCACGTAGTTGGAGCTGCCACAGCCCCGGACGCTGGCCAGGGTGGTGCGCTGCCACTCACCGCCGCGGAACGCGTAGAGAGCGGCGATGATGCCGTTGTCCTGGTCGCAGAACAGGTCGTGGACCTCGATCAGTCCGTTCCAGTAGTAGCCGGTGTCGGCCGAGAACCAGGTCGCCCTGCCCAGAAGCTGGCCGTTAACGCCGTACATGGCGCGATTCAGTTCGGCGCCTGGCCACGCCTGCGCGGGCGTCGCGGTGAAACTCGTGAACACGGTCACGGCTATGGCACACACGACCACCACCCGGCCGAGCCGCTGGCGAATGAACAACATGACTCCCCTTAGTCGATCTTGGGGCTTGACCCCTGATCTTGGACACGGGGTTATGCGGCTGATGCCAGGGTAGTTGATGTTGGTCGGAGTGTCTTCTCGTAGGCGATCGGGGATCGTTGTCCGAGCCGGGAGTGGCGGCGGACGGTGTTGTAGCGGTGCAGCCAGCGGAATGCGGTCAGGCGTCCCTCTCGTTCGTCGGTGAAGGCGCGGCGGCCTTGCAGGGTCTCGCGTTTGAAGGTGGCGTTGAAGGATTCGGCGGCGGCGTTGTCCGCGGAGCTGCCGACCGCGCTCATCGACTGGCGAACGCCGGCGGCACGGCAGGCGGCGGCGAACGCTCGGGAGGTGTACTGGGCGCCGTGGTCGGTGTGCAGGATCGCCCGGCCAGGCTGCCCCGGGTGCGCTGTGCGGCGGCCAGGGCGTCCAGGACGAGGTCGGTGCGCATGTGGTCGGCGATCGCCCAGCCGGCCAGCCGGCGCGAGTGCAGGTCCAGCACGGTGGCCAGGTAAAGAAATCCGCGCTCGCCGACGGGCAGGTACGTGATGTCACCGACATAGCGCAGGTTCGGCGCTGGTGCGGTGAAGTCCCGGCCGATCAGGTCCGGCGCCTTCGCCGCGGCCGGGTCCGGGATCGTGGTGCGCTGCCGGCGACGCAGTCGCAGTCCTTGCAGGCCGATCCCGCGCATCACCCGGGCGATGCGCTTGTGGTTGACCCGCTCGCCGCGGTCGCGTAGCTCGGCGGTGATCCGCGGCACGCCGTAGGTGCCGTCGAAGTCGGCGTGCACGGTCCGGATCCGGGCCGCCAGGGCGGCGTCGTCGGCCTTACGGGCCGCCCGAGCCGCCGCGGTGGCCTTCCAGTGGTAGAAGCTGGACCGGGCCACGCCCAGGACCCGGCACAACCGCTTCACGCCGAAGCGCTGCTGGTGGTCCTCGACGAACTGGAAGCGGTTCACCAGCGCGTCTCCCCGGCGAAATACCGGGCCGCCTTACGCAGGATGTCGCGTTCCTCCTCCAGTTCCCGCACACGGCGACGCAACTGCGCGTTCTCCGCCTCCACCGACCCAGCCGGCGCCGGCGCGGCTTCCGGCCGGATCACCGCCGGGCCGCTGCGCCGCCCATCCGCTAGCCGAATCCAGTTACGGAGCGTCTCCGGGTTCACGCCCAGGTCGTCGGCGACCGACTTGATCGTCGCGTCCGGCCGGGACCGGTACAACGCCACCGCGTCGGCCTTGAACTCGGGCGGGTAGTGCTTCATCACCATCTGTCAGGGACTCCTGTCCACCTGGACCATCAAGATCCAAGTCTCAGGTGTCCAAGATCAGGGGGCAACTCCCCTTCGACGAAGCACGCAGCATAGGGTTCCGTGGCCGACCGCAGGTGAACACAATATGCACAATGGACAGTGATCTTCTTGGCTTCCGGCGCGCGGCGCCCGGCGCGGCGGGCGGCGGCCCGGCTCGACCCGCCGACCTGGATCGGCAATGCCGGCACGCCGTATGGTTTCGGGAAACTGCACAGGTTGAGCGAGCGTGCTGCGGGCCCACCGGTAGAGGTCACGCGGACGCGTGTTCGGCGGCGCGAACGGGTGAGCTCTCCGGCGCGTCGTCGAGTTGGTGACGCAACTTCTCGCCTTCGACGTCCACATTGGGCAGTAGCTTGTCGAGCCAGCGCGGCAGCCACCACGCGGTCTTACCGAGCAGGGTCATCACGGCGGGAACGATGGTCATGCGGACGATGAGGGCATCAAAGAGCACGGCGATGCCGAGGGCGAAGCCGACCGACTTGATGATGGCGTCCGGGGCGAGGATGAAGCCGGAGAAGACGCTGATCATGATGATCGCGGCGGCGGTGACGACCCGAGCGCCGTGGCCGAAGCCGGCGACCACGGCTTCGCGCGGCGGGGTGCCGTGGACGTACTCCTCGCGCATCCGGGTGACCAGGAAGACCTGGTAGTCCATGGCGAGGCCGAAAACGATCCCGATCAGGACGACCGGCAGGAAGCTGATGATGGGTCCGACCTGGTCGACGCCGAGGACGTCGGCGAGCCAGCCCCATTGGAAGACCGCGACGACGGCGCCGAAGGTGGCCGCGACGCTGAGCAGGAACCCGAGCGTGGCCTTGACCGGCACGAGCAGGGACCGGAAGACCAGCATGAGCAGGATGAACGCGAGACCGACCACGATGGCGAGGTAGGGGATCAGCGCGGCGCCGAGCTTGGCGGACATGTCGATGTTGATGGCGGTCAGGCCGGTGACACCGATGGCCGCGCCGGCCGCGGTGCCATCTTGTTGCCGGATGGCTCGGACCAGGTCCTCGGTCGCGGTGTCGCTGGGGCCGCTTGTGGGGATGACGGTCAGGATGGCCGTGTCACCGGCCTGGTTCAGCACCGGTTCCGTGACCGCGTCAACGTTGTCGAGGCCACGGATCTGTCCGGCGACCTGGTCGGCAGCCGTCTGTACGGTGCCGGCGGGCGCGTCGACCGCGACGATGAGTGGCCCGTTGAAGCCCTTGCCGAACCCGGCCGAGAGCAGGTCGTACGCCTTGCGCTGGGTGGTGTCGGGGGCGGCGGTGCTGTCGTCGGGCATCCCGAGATGCAGGTCGAGGGTCGGGACCGCGACCACGCCGAGCCCGACGACGGCGATCAGCAGTGCGGCCACCGGGCGGCGGGTGACCGCGCGGGCCCAGCGGGTGCCGAAGCTGGTCGCGCCGGAAGCCTCGGGTCGCGGAAGCGCTTGCCGAGGATGCGGCGCCCGGCGAAGCCGAGCAGCGCCGGCAGCAGGGTGAGCGCGATGACCACGGCGACCGCGACGGTGAACGCGGCGGCCAGGCCCATCTGGGCCAGGAACGGGATGCCGACCACCGTCAGCGCAGCCAGGGCGATGATCACGGTGAGGCCGGCGAAGACCACGGCCGAGCCGGCGGTGCCGACCGCGCGGCCGACGGCCTCGTGCGGCTCGTGGCCGGCGGCCAGTTCGTGCCGGTACCGGGAGACGATGAACAGGGCGTAGTCGATCGCGACGGCCAGGCCGAGCATCAGCGCAAGGATCGGGGTCTTGGACGACAGGTCGACGAAGCCGGAGAGCATGGTGATGGCGCCGATCCCGATCCCGATGCCGAGGATCGCGGTCAGCAGCGGCAGTCCGGCGGCGACCAGCGAACCGAACGTGATGAGCAGCACGACCGCGGCGACGATCACGCCGATGATCTCCCCGACGCCCATGTTGGCCGGGGGCTCGAGGGCGTCACCGCCGACCTCGACGGTCAGCCCGCTCGCACGGGCCTGGTCCACCACCGCGGTGACCGCGTCACGGGCGCCGTCGGTGAGGTCGTCCGACGGTACCTGGAAGCTGGCCTGGGCGAACCCGATCGTGCCGGCCGGGTTGACCGCGCCGGAGGTGAACGGGTCGTTGACCGAGGCGACCTGCGGTGCCTGCTTCAGGTCGGCGACCGCGGTCTCGATCGCCTGCCGGTACGCCGGGTCGCTGAGCGTCTTCGCGGCGGGTGCCGCGAAGACCACGCGCGCGGTGGCGCCGTCGGCCGACGCCTGCGGGAACCGCTCGGCGAGCAGGTCGATCGCCTTCTGCGCCGGCGTGCCCGGAATGCTGAACGACTCCTGCGTCGGCCCGGACAGGGTGAGCGCGCCGATCAGCGCGGCCCCCAGGACCGCCAACCACACCGCGGTCACCGACCACCGGCGGCGGAACGCGAACCGGCCCAACCGGTATAGGAACGAAGCCATGCTCATTTCTCCCTGTTTGCGGCGTACGGGGTCGCTGTCCGCTTCCGCGGAAATGCGACCCTCGCATCGTTCGCCAGCACGGCCGTACCCGTCATCGGCCTGACGCGGCGACCGCACCCACCGCGATCGCGGTGGCGACCAGGTGCTGCCTACCGCGCTCGCAGTAGATTGTTTGCCGCCCCGCCACCCGGTTGCCTACTGTCAGCTCGTGGGAGCGAAAGACCTGGCCACGAGCCTGATACCAGTCGGCGACCGCATGCGCCGGCTGGCCACCGCGCATCCCACCGCCTTCCGCGCGGCGGGGGCCGGCTTGGTCTTCCTCCTCACCATCCTGGCCGCTGCGACATCGAGCTCGACCGCGCTCACGCCCGCCGTATACATCACCGGCGCGGTGGTCTCGGCCAGCTTCGTCGTCGTCCCCGCCCGGCACTGGCCGACCTGGCTCATTCTGGCCACCGCGACCGTGGGCGCGATCGCCATGAAGCCGACCGGACCAGCCGACTCCCCCGCCCGACCCGCCCTGATCCTGGCGATGCTCGTCTTCTCCGTGCTCAGTGAAAAGACCGCAGTGCTCGCCGCGACCATCGCCGTCAGTGGCGCACTCGCGCTGGCCGGCAGCGTTACGGCCGCCCTCGAAGGAAGGCTCGAACTGGCCAACCTCGCGGCACTCGCATGGGTCGTGGCGGCGGCCGCCCTCGGGCAAGCCATCCGGGCCAACCGCGCGCAGCGGGCCATGCTCGTAGAGCGGGCCCGGCGCGCGGAACAGAGCCGCGAGGACGAGGCCCGCCGCCGTGTCCAGGCCGAACGGCTACGGATCGCCCGCGAACTCCACGACGCCGTCGGCCACCAGGTAGCCCTCATCAACGTGCAGGCCGGCGCCATGACCTTCCTGCTCGAAAAGGACCCCGCCAAGGCCCGGGAGTCCCTGGAGCACATCCAGAACGCCAGCGAGGCCGCGCTCGCCGAGCTCAAGCTCACCGTTGGCCTGCTCCGCCAGCCCGGCGAGCACGAACCCGTCGAGCCGGCCGGACGGCTCAGCCGGCTCAACGAGCTGATCGCCTCCTTCACCGCCTCCGGGCTGCGGGTAACCTGCGACGTCACCGGCCCGGCCAGGCCGCTGCCCGACGCCGTCGACCTCACCGCGTACCGGCTGATCCAGGAATCCCTGACCAACTCCGCCAAGCACGCGGCCGGAGCCTCCGCATCCATCCGTCTCGCCTTCCGGCCCGGGACGCTGGCGCTGACGGTGGAGGACGACGGGGCACAGGCACCGGCTGGCGAGGCCGGCACGATGGGCCACGGCATCATCGGCATGCGGGAGCGAGCCGCCGCACTCGGCGGCCGGCTCTCCGCCAGCCCTCGCCCCGAAGGCGGCTTCCGGGTCACCGCCGAACTGCCCACCGCGGCCGGTGCGACCTCGTGACCGCCGTACGCGTGCTGCTCGCCGACGACCAGGACATCGTGCGCGGCGGCCTACGCCTGATGGTCGACAGCGCCCCCGACCTCACCGTCGTCGGCGAAGCCGCGACCGGCGCCCAGGCCGTGCGACTGGCCCGCCAAGCCCGCGCCGACGTCGTTCTCATGGACATCCGCATGCCCGACCTCGACGGCCTCGCCGCGACCCGCCGGATCTCCGCCGACCCGGATCTGGCCGGGGTAAAGGTGCTGATCCTCACCACCTTCGAGGTCGACGAGTACGTCTTCGAGGCGCTGCGCGCCGGCGCGAGCGGATTCCTCGGCAAAGGCGCCCGCCCGGAAGCCCTCATCGACGCGATCCGCACCGTCGCCCGCGGCGAGGCCCTGCTGTCCCCCGCCGCCACCCGCGGGCTGATCGCCCGCTACCTCGCGCTGAACGACCGCGCCCCGGCCCCGACCGCCGACCTCCTCGCCGTCCTGACCGACCGGGAACGCGAGATCGTCGCCCTCGTCGCCACCGGCATGTCGAACGCCGAGATCGCCGACCACTTCACCCTCAGCCCGCTGACGGTCAAGACGCACGTCAACCACGCGATGACCAAGCTCGACGCCCGCGACCGCGCCCAACTCGTCGTCATCGCATACCAGGCCGGCCTACGCAGTTAGGCGGCGTAGACGAGCGCCCCGCCGATGTAGGTGAGCGCGACCCGGGTGTGGCCGATCTGTTCGGGCGGCGTCGTGAAGGGGTCGCTGTCGAGCACGACGAGGTCGGCCCGGTTTCCGATCCGGAGCGTCCCGGTGTCGTCGAGGTGGTTCACGTACGCGCTGCCGGCGGTGTACGCGGCCAGCGCGGTGCCCAGGTCGAGGCGTTGCTCGGCTAGGAACACGTCGGTGTCCGCGTCGAGGTGGCGCCGGTTGACCGCGACGTGGATGCCGTGGAGCGGGTCGGGACTGCTGACCGGCCAGTCGCTGCCGGCGGCGAGGGTCGCTCCGCAGCGCAGTAGGTCGCCGAACGGGTACTGGCGGGCGGCCAGGTCGGCGGCGAGGAACGGGATGGTCAGGTCGTCCATCTGCGGTTCGTGCGCGGCCCAGAGCGGCTGTATGTTCGCCGAAACGCCGAGCTGGCCGAAGCGGTGCAGATCGTCCGGATGTACGACCTGCAGGTGTGCGAGGTGTGGTCGGGTGTCGCGGAACCCGTTCGCGGCCCGAGCCGCCTGAACCGCGTCGAGGGCCTCCCGGACGGCGCGGTCGCCGAGGGCGTGGAAATGCACCTGGAAGTCGAGAGCGTCCAGCGCGGTCACGTGGTCACGCAACGCGGCCGGGTCGACGAAGCTCAGGCCGCTGTTGGTGGTCGGATGGCCGCACGCGTCGCGGTAGGGTGCGGTCATCGCGGCGGTGTGGTTCTCCGCGACGCCGTCCTGCATGATCTTCACCGTGCCGCAGCGCAGCCGGCCGAGGGTGAGGGCGGCCCGCTTGTCGAGCAGTTCGGGGATCTGGCTGGCATCGCGGTCCCGGTCCCACCAGAGCGCGCCGACGACGGTCGCGGTGAGCAGCCCGTCCCGGGCCGCGGTGAGGTACGCGTCGGTGATGTCCGGGTAGCCGTTGGTGGCGCCGACCATGGCGTCCTGCCAGGCGGTGATGCCCAGCGAGTGCAGCATCGTCTGGGCGCGCAGCAGCCCGGCGAGCCGGTCCGCCGGGGTCACCTCCGGCAGCAGCGACGCGACGAGGCGTACCGCGCCCTCCTGCAGCGCACCCACCGGATTGCCGTCGACATCCCGGTTGACCACGCCGTCGGCCGGGTCTGTGGTGGCCGCGGTGATCCCAGCGCGTTCCAGGGCGAGGCTGTTGACCCAGGCGCCGTGGTGGTCCCGGTTCGTCAGGAACACCGGGCGGTCCGCGACGACCCGGTCAAGCGGTTCTTTTGTCGGAACGCCGCCTGGAAAGGTCTCCATCGACCAGCCGCTGCCGACGATCCACTCCGCGTTCGGGTGCGCGTCGGCGTAGCGCCGGACCCGCCGCAGATACTCGTCCAGGTCGGTGGTGCCGGTCAGGTCGCACTGGCCAAGCTCCATCCCGCCCATCACCGCGTGGACGTGTGCGTCCTGGAACCCCGGCAGCAGCAGCCGACCCGCGAGATCGACCACCTCGGTCCGCGGGCCGACCAGGCCGGTCAGGTCGTGACCGACCGCGACGATCCGACCAGCGCGGACCGCCAACGCACCCGTGCCGGCACGTGTCGCCGTGCGCAGCACCGGACCTCCGGTGAACAGCAGATCCGCGGTGGGGGCAGTCACCGGGTCGAGGCTACGCCGAAGGAGTCGGCGGCCGCCGCCACAGCGCGCGCGTGGTTTTATGCACCCGACGGCGGTGGATGAACTTCGACAAGATGCCCGAACTGAAATGGACCTACGGCTACCCCATGGTCCTGGTCCTGATGCTCGTCATCGCCGCGACCATGTACGTCGGCTTCCGCCGCAACAAATGGCTCTAACTAGCGCAGCGGCTTGGTGGACTCGCGGACGATCAGCTCGGGGGCGAAGACCTCCAGGCTGGGGCCGCGCTCCGCGTCCGGCTCGCGGGCCAGCGTGACCGCGCGCCCGAGGGCGTACCGGATGATCTCCTTGATCGGCATGCGCAGGGTGGTCAGCGCGGGCACCGTGTGGCTGGCGATGAGGATGTCGTCGAAGCCGACCACGGAGAGCCGGTCGGGCACGGTGGCGCCTTGCGCGTGCGCGGCGTGCAGGACGCCGATGGCGACCAGGTCGGTGGCGGTGGCGACCGCCGTGGGCGGCTCGGCCAGCGCCAGCAGGCGGCGGGTCGCCGCGTCGCCGCCGGCCAGGGTGTTGGAGCAGCGCTCCAGGTAGCCGTCCGGCGCGCCGCCGAACCGCTCGCGCATGAAGTCGAGGTAGGCGTCCTCCCGGACCCGGTACTCGCCGGGCAGTTCGGCGCTGACGAACGCGATCCGGCGGTGCCCGAGGGACGTGAGGTGGGCCAGCCCGGCCTGGATGCCGGCCCGGTCGTCGGTGTCCGCGGTCGGGAACTCCAGCGGGCTGGTGCCCTGCCACAGCGCCACCACCGGGACGAGCGAATGCCGCAGGTCGTCGACCACCTGGGGCTGTACCTGCATGTCGCCGAGCAGGATGATCGCGTCGGTGTGCCGGGTCTCCAGCACGGAGGTCAGCGGGGTGGCCTTGTCGAGCTTGCCGTGCACGTGCCCCAGCACGACGTTGTAGCCGTGCGCCATCGCCTCCACGACCAGCTCCTCGACCGCGCCGGCGTAGAACGGGTCGCTGAAGTCGCGTACCACGGCGCCGAGCAGGTTGGTGGAGGCGCCGCGCAGGCCGCGGGCCAGCGGGTTGGGCCGGTAGCCGAGCCGGCGGGACGCCTGGATCACCCGCTCCCGGGTGGCCGGCGCGATCGGGACGGCGGTCGGGACGTTGCTCAGGACCCGGGACACGGTGCTCTGGGAGACCTCCGCGGCCTCCGCGATGTCACGCATCGTCGCGACGGAGCGCCGGACCGCGGGTGGGGCCGGCGGGGGCGGCGGCGGCTCTTTCTGCCCGGGTGCGTCGTCCGGCTTCGATCGGGAACCTCGTGCTGGCGACATCAGCGCCAGACTAACACGCATACGATTGCATTCAGGTTAACGGCCTTTCGTCCATAGTGCACTCGCCGTACGGGCGAGGCGCCCCGCTCACGCCGGGTTCGAGCGCTCTTCAAGGTCCTCCTGCCTATGCTGACCGCGTGCCAAGCCCGCCTCGATTGAGCGTGGTGGTGCCCGCCTTCGAGAACGCCGCGGAGTTGGACGTCACCCTCGGTTCCCTCGCCCGGCAGACCATGCCGCCCGGCGAGTTCGAAGTGGTCGTCGCCGACGACGGCTCGGCGGCCCCGCTCGCGCCCGTCGTCGACAAGTACGCGGACCGCATCGACGTGCGGTGCGTACGCGACGAGCGCAACCGCGGCCGCTCGGCCAACCGCAACGCCGGGGCCGCCCACGCCCGCGCCGCCGTGCTGGTCTTCCTCGACTCCGACACGGTGGCCCACCCGGACCTGATCCGCCGGCACTGGGCGTTCCACGCGAGCCGGGCGGGCCGGCCGGGCGTGCTGCTGGGCCGGCGGCTCGACTGCGACTGGGCGGCCGGCGACGCGCTGCGCCGCGGCGAGATCCCCGCCGCGCCGCTGGTCGACCACTACCGCGGCGACCCGCGCGACGCGCACTGCAGCCTGCCGCAGCACTGGCAGGACTTCCGCCGGGCGCCGTGGCTGCTCGGCTTCACCCACAACGCCTCCGTGGACCGGGCCACCTTCCTGGCCGCCGGCGGGTTCGACGAGACGATGGTCAAGTGGGGCCTGGAGGACAACGAGATGTTCTACCGGGTCTTCCATCACCACGGCGGGCCGCCCGACCTGTTCGAGGTGGACCGGGACGCCGTGGCGTACCACCTGCCGCACTACCGCCGCACCGGCGAACTGCTCGGCACCATGGACAACCTGCGCTACGTGGCCCGCAAACACCCCCGGTACGAGTTCGAGGCCATGCACAGCCAGGGCACGCTCGGGCAGGTGATGGGCCGGGTCCGCCTGTACGGGGACGCGGTCGCCGCCTGCCGGCGCGAGGGTCTGGGCCGGCCCGACCACCTGCCGGCGCCGCTGCGGGAGACCCTCGCCGCCGGCAGCGCGCTGGCGATCGGCTTCGGGGTGGCGAAGCTCCCGCTGGGGCCCGGCTCGTACACGTTCGACCACGACGCCCCGCTCGGCGAGACCAACTGGCACCGGGTCGGGCTGATGCTGCACGACTTCAAGGCCGGCCAGTTCGACGTGCTGGTCAACGTCGACCTGTGGCGCTTCCTGCTGCCGGAGGACCTGAGCCTGCACCTCACCAAAGGGCTGCGGAAGGCCGACCGCATCGACCTGGTGGCCTCCCGCACCGCGCTGGACCCGGCCTCACTGCTCCCGCTCCCCTTCGTCACCGACCTGCCGTACCTGGCGGACCTGCTGCACCCGTCGCTCAAGGTCGAGTTGGCGCAGTACCCGCAGGTGACGGTGCTGAGCGTGCGCTAGGCGCGCCACACCCCGCTGGCCGCGGCGTCGCGCACGAAGTCGGCGAAGTCCCGGGCGTCCCGGCCGGTGACCGCCTTGACGTCGTCCGTGACGTGGGCGTTGCGGCTGTCGAGGATGCGGGAGAACAGGTCGGTCAGGCCCGCCGCCTCCTCGGCCGGCACGCCCTCGGCGATCATCCGGGCCGTGCACTCCTGCGGCGTCACCGGCTCGAACCGCACCGGGCGGCCGGAGGCCGCCGAGATCAGCTCCGCGGCCTCCGCGAACGTCACCAGCCGCGGCCCGGTCAGCTCGTACGTCCTGCCGTGGTGCCCGTCCTCGGTCAGCGCGGCGACCACCACGTCCGCGACGTCGGCCAGGTCGACGAACGGCTCCGGTACGTCGGTCGGCAGCGCGATCACCCCGGTCAGCACCGGCGGGAGCAGGAAGTGCTCGGTGAAGTCCTGGGCGAACCACGTCGAGCGCACCACGGTCCACTCCAGCGCGGACTCGCGTACCCCTTGCTCGGCGACCTCGGCCTCCTCCTCGCCGCGGCCGGACAACAGCACCAGCCGGCGGACGCCGGCCTGCTCCGCCAGTTGGGCCAGCGCCCGGATCGACTCCGCGGCGCCGGGGAACGCCAGGTCCGGGTAGTACGTGATGTAGGCGGCGCTGACGCCGTCCAGCAGCGGCTTCCAGGTGGCCGGGTCGGCGTTCCAGTCGAAGGGCGGCCGCATGGAGCGGGAGCCGGCGCGGACCGCGAGGCCGCGCGCGCCCAGGCGGCTCAGGACGCGGCGGCCGGTCTTGCCGGTGCCGCCGGTTACCAGGTAGGTCCCGTTATCAGTCATGGACCGATTCCATCGCGGCCCGGTGAGACGCTCCATGGTCGAGAAGCTCGGCCGCATACGCGATCGTCTAACCTGGCCGGGTGGACGCTCTCGCTGGCCTCCTCGACGGGCCGCGCGCCCGGCAGGCGTTCCTGCTCCGCGTCCTGCTCGACCCGCCGTGGTCGATGCGGATCCAGGACCGTGCGCCGCTGGCCGTCGCGGCGATCGTGCGTGGCGTCGCCTGGGTGCTGCCCGACACCGGCGACCCGGTCCGGCTGGACCCCGGCGACGTGCTGGTCGTGTGCGGCCCGGACCCGTACACGGTGGCCGACGACCCGGCCACGCCGCCGCAGGTGATCATCCACCCGGACGAGCGCTGCACCACCCTGTACGGCGAGGACCTGTCCATCGCGATGGACCGCGGCGTGCGCACCTGGGGCAACAGCGACGACGGCGCCTCGATGATGCTGGTCGGCACCTACCAGGGCACCGGCGAGATCACCGAACGGCTGCTGCGCGCCCTGCCGCCGCTGCTGGTGCTGCGCGCGGACGAGTGGGACAGCCCGCTCATCCCGCTGCTCGCCACCGAGATCACCAAGGACGACCAGGGCCAGTCGGCCGTCCTGGACCGGCTCCTGGACCTGCTGCTGATCGCGGTCCTGCGGGCCTGGTTCGCGCGCGGCGAGACGGCGCCGGGCTGGTTCCGCGCCCAGGCCGACCCGGTCGTCGGGCGGGCCCTGCGGATGCTGCACAACCACCCGGAGCACCCGTGGACCGTGGCCGGGCTCGCCGGCCGGCTCGGCCTGTCCCGGGCCGCGCTGGCCCGGCGCTTCACCGAACTGGTCGGCGAGCCGCCGATGGCGTACCTGACCAACTGGCGGCTGGCGCTCGCGGCCGACCTGCTCCGCGAGCCGGACGCCACCGTCGCCGCGGTGGCTCACCGGGTCGGCTACAGCAGCGGTTTCGCGCTGAGTGCCGCCTTCAAACGGGTACGCGGGGTGAGTCCTCAGGCGCATCGCGGACGGCCGACTTGATACCCCCACCCGGTATAGGTAGCATGACGCCATGCGAACCTCGATCAAGCTCGGCGGATACGCACTCGGCTTGGTGGCCGTGTTCGGCGCGGCCCTCGGCGTCGGCAACCTGGTCGGCGACCCGGCTCCCGTCGCCGGCGGCGCCGCCCCGGCCCATCCCGCGCCCGCCGTAGGGGTTCCCGGTGGCCTGCAGGTGTCCCAGGACGGCTACCGGCTCGTCCCGGCCAGCCGCGAGCTGGCCACCGGCGCACCGGCGCAGTTCGCGTTCCGCGTGCTGGGCCCCGACGGACAGCCGGTCACCCGGTACACGGCCACCCACGAGAAGGACCTGCACCTGATCGTCGTACGCCGCGACCTGTCCGGCTTCCAGCACGTACACCCGACACTCGCCGCCGACGGCACCTGGTCGATCCCGCTGCGCGCCGGCGCGCCCGGCCAGTACCGGGTGTTCGCCGACTTCCAGCCGGCCGGCCGGGACAGCGGCCTGACGCTCGGCGTCGACGTACCGGCCGCCGGCCTCTACCGGCCCGTCGCGGTGCCCGCGCCCGCGCCGGTCGCCGCCGTCGACGGCTACCAGGTCACCCTGGCCGGAGCTCTCGTCCCGGGTACGTCCTCGAAGCTCACCCTCACCGTGACCCGCGCCGGCCAACCGGTGACCGACCTACAGCCGTACCTCGGGGCGTACGGCCACCTGGTCGCGCTGCGCGACGGCGACCTGGCGTACCTGCACGTCCACCCGGACGAGGCCAGCACCGACCCCGGACCGGCGATCACCTTCTACGCCGAAGTCCCGTCGACCGGCACGTACCGGCTGTACCTGGACTTCAAGCACGGCGACACGGTACGGACGGCGGAATTCACCGCGGCGGCCGGCACGGGGGCGGCCGCCGCGGCCCCGCCGCCACCCCCACCCCCGACCACGGTCACGACTAGGGCCTCCCCCGCCGCCCCGCCGCGCAGGCCCCGCCAGGGGCGCGGGCGCGCCAGCGCCCTGCGGCGGCGCGTCGATCAAGGACTTCCCCGTCGATCAAGGGCGAAAGGCCGCGCTTTGATCTCCAAACCACGACCCTATGCCCTTGATCGACGGCCAAAGCCTTGATCGACGCGCCACGGCACGGCGCTGACGCGCCGCGGCGGGGGCCGCTCGCCGGGCGCACGGCTCGCGTGGGAGGGTGCGAGGGCTACGGGGTGGCGATGTTGGTGCTGACCTTGCGGAGGAGGGCGCGCAGCGTGTCCACCTCGGCGGTGGTGAGGCCCATCGCCTGGGAGATCGCGGGCGGGAGGCGGCGGGCCCGGTCGCGCAGTGCCTTGCCGTCGGCGGTGAGCACGATGTCGACGGTGCGCTCGTCGCCCTTGCGGCGTTCGCGGCGGACGAATCCGGCGGACTCCAGCCGCTTGAGCAGCGGCGTCAACGTGCCGTAGTCGAGGTGCAGGGCCGCGGCGAGGTCCTTGACCGGGCTGCTCCCCCGGCCCCACAGCACCAGCAGCACGAGGTACTGCGGGTACGTCAAGCCGAGCTCGTCCAGCAGCGGCCGGTACACGCCGGTCACCGCGCGCGACGCCGCGTAGAGGGCGAAGCAGAGCTGGTCGTCCAGCGCGAGCGAGTCGGACACGTGCACCTCGGTGGTCATGTGACAAACGTTATCACGTACACGTTTATCTTGTGCACGAGGTAATCGTGGGCTAGGTTTCGGCAGCAGATGGTCAACCCGATGGGAGATGACGATGAGCGACATCGTGCTGGAGCCGGCGGCCCAGGAGTTCGCGGACGCGACCGCCAACCCGCCCTACCTGTTCGACCTGGGCCCGGTGGCGGGCCGCGCGACGGTCGACGAGGTGCAGGCCGGCGAGGTGGACAAGCCGGCGGTGGACGTCGAGGACCTGACCGTGCCGGGCGGGCCGGGCGGCGGCGTGTCGGTACGGATCGTGCGCCCGGCCGGGGCCAGCGGGACGTTGCCGGCGATCCTCTACATCCACGGCGCGGGCTGGGTGTTCGGCAACGCGCACACGCACGACCGCCTCGTCCGCGAGCTGGCCGTGGGCGCGGACGCCGCGGTCGTGTTCCCGAACTACAGCCTGTCCCCCGAGGCCAAGTACCCCACCGCGATCGAGGAGAGCTACGCGGTCGCCACCTGGATCGCCGGGTCCGGGGCCGCGCACGGGCTCGACCCGGCCCGGATCGCGATCGCCGGCGACAGCGTCGGCGGCAACATGAGCGCGGCGCTCACCGTGCTGGCCAAGCGGCGCGGCGGGGTCCAGTTCGTGCAGCAGGTGCTCTTCTACCCGGTGACCGACGCCGCGTTCGACACGCCGTCGTACCGCCGCTTCGGGGAGGGCTACTTCCTGCGCCGGGACGCCATGCGGTGGTTCTGGGACCAGTACACGACCGACCCGGCGCAGCGTGCCGAGATCACCGCGTCGCCGCTGCGCGCCAGCCTCGACGACCTGACCGGCCTGCCGCCGGCCCTCGTCATCACCGCCGAGGCCGACGTCCTGCGCGACGAGGGCGAGGCGTACGCCAACAAGCTGCGGCAGGCCGGCGTGCCGGTGACCGCGGTGCGGTACCAGGGCATCATCCACGACTTCGTGATGCTCAACGCCCTGCGCGACACGAGCGCCGCCACGGCCGCCATCAACCAGGCCGCCACCACGCTGCGGGACGCCTTGCACGCCAAGCCATGAATCCGGCGTCCGGGCGCGGGCTAACCTGACGGCGATCACGTCGGCGGGAAGGCTCCGGTGCGTAGCTTCGAGGCGGTTCTGGTGTTGGTGGCGCTCGCCACCGTCGTCGCGGTGTCGGCCCGCCGGCTGCGCCTGCCGGCGCCTTCCCTGCTCGTGGTGGCCGGCGTCGTCGTGGGCCTGCTGCCCGGGGTGCCGGCCGTGCAGGTCAGCCCGGAGATCGTGTCCCTGGTGGTGCTGCCCCCGCTGCTGTACGCCGCCGGCGAGGATCTGTCCTGGCGGGAGCTGCGCGCCGTGTGGCGGCCGGTGGCCGTACTCGCGATCGGTCTTGTCCTGGCCTCGGCCGCCGCGGTGGGCGCGATCGCCGTGGCGGTGACGCCGCTGTCCGGGTCGATGGCGTTTGTGCTGGGCGCGGTCCTGGCCAGCACCGACCCGGTCGCGGTGACCGCGCTCGGGCGACGCCTGCCGCTGCCCGCGCGGGTGCAGACCCTGATCCAGGCCGAGAGCCTGTTCAACGACGCCACCAGCCTGGTCCTGGTACGCGTCGCGGTGGCCGCGGCCGTCGCGGGCGGCGCGGTGTCCTGGGCGTGGGGTGCCGGGCAGTTCGCGCTGCTGGCTGGGGGTGGCGTCGCGGTGGGTGCGGTCGTGGCGGCCGGCGTCGCCCTGATCCGGCGGCGCACCGAGGACCCGATCCTGGAGACGGTGATCGCGCTGGTCACCCCGTACGCCGCCTACGTGGCCGCCGAGGCGTTGCACGTGTCCGGCGTGACCGCCGTCGTGGTCGCCAGCGTCATCCTCGGCGGCCTCGCACCGCACCTGACGAACGCCGGCATCCGCCTGCAACTGCACGCCGTGTACGGCACCGTGGTCTTCCTGCTGGAGAGCGTCGTGTTCAGCCTGATCGGGCTGGCGCTGCCGGCGCTCCTGGACGACCTGAACGGCTCGCTGGGTGACCTGCCGTGGCAGGTGCTCGCGATCGCGGCCACCCTGCTGGCGGTCCGGGCGCTGTGGGTGTTTCCGCTGTCCCTGGTCATGCGCCCGCGCAGCCGGCCGCCGTGGGCGGCGCCCGCGGTGGTCTCCTGGGCCGGCGCGCGGGGCGTGCTGCCGCTGGCCGCGGCCCTGTCCATCCCGCTGACCACCGACGACGGCGCCCCGCTGGCACATCGCGGGCTGGTGTTGACCATCACCACCGCGGTCATCGTGCTGACGTTGACGGTCCAGGGATTCAGCCTCGGCCCGCTGGTACGCCGCGCCGGCATCGCCGTCACCCCGCAGCGCGCCCGCGACGAGGACGCCACCGCCCGGCTGCACATGGCCCGCGCCGCCCGCGACCGCCTGGACGAACTCGACGACCTGCAGGCGGTCCCCGACGCGGTCAGCCGCCGGCTACGACGGTCGCTGAACGCCCGCGTCGAGCAGGTCCACCCATCCGGCGAGGCCGAGGACTCGATCGAGCCCACGTACCGCAAGGTGCGGCGGGAGCTGATCGCGGTGGAGAGCCGGGAACTGCATAGGCTGCACGAGACCGCGCTCATCACCGAGACCACCCGGCGCCGGCTGCAACGGACCCTCGACCTGGAGGACGCCAGCCTCGCCGACAACCCGGGCGACTGACCCGAACCCGATCAGGGGATGGCGGGTACATGCAGGACTATCCAAAATGGACCATGCCGACGACCTCCGCGGGCCGCAAGATCTTCCTCAGCCATGCCGCGTACGACACGATCGTGGCGAAGGTGCTGCGCGACATCCTCGGACGGGCCGGAGTCGGGGACGTCTTTCTCGACGCCGACGATCTTCGACCAGGCGACCATTGGCTGCCGGACATCCGATCCGCCATCGTGGACTGTGCCGCGATCGTGACCGTGCTGACCCCCCAATTCAGCACCCGGCCGTGGATGGCGGCCGAGTGGGCCTGCTTCTGGGCGGCGGAAAAGCCCACCTACGTGCTGCGGCTCGGCGTCGCCCTGGCTGACGTATTCGAGCCCATGCGGGCGTCAATCATCGGCGACCTTTCCTCGCGCTCGTCCATGACGGCGTTCCTCGACGCGGTCGCGACGGGCAATCACGACAATTACCGGCTCGCGACCGCCCTGGTCGAGCGGGCGGCCGAGGCCCGCGTGGAGCAGGCCGCCGCCGATGCCGACGCGCAACTGGAACGGCTGGTAACCAGCCCCGAAGAGGTGCCCGACGACGTCATCCTCGCCTTGATCAAAGCGGGCCGCGAGGAGGATCTGTCCGCGCTGCATGAGCGAAGCGGCGAGCCGCGGGCGAACATCACCCGCCAGCGGCTGCACCGGGTCGCCCAGGCGCTCATCCGCGCCGGCATCTCCTCCGACCTGGTGCTGCCGCTCGCCCTGTCGATCGACAACTCCAACTACCAACGCGACGCCGTGATCGCCGTGATCAAGGGAGGCGAGCCTTTGCCGGCCCGCCAAGCGTTCGCCGACGAGCTTTACGGGCGCCTTTCGATCATTGCCCGGCGGCGCATCGTCCACGCGGCGCAGGATATTGGCATGCCGCTTTCCGAGAAATGGGAGGGCATACGACCGTTCGGCGACTAATTGGCGAGCCAACGAACCATTCGCCAAATCGCCTTTCGGCGATCAAGGAAAAGTACGTCGATCATGGGCATACGGTCGTGGATCAGAGATCGAAGCACGACCTTTTGCCCTTGATCGGCGGAGAAAGGGGCGCCGGGGGTCACAGCGTGAAGGGCACGTCCCGGGTGTTGGCCGCCGACGCCTTCTCGTCGTCGTGCGGGTCGACCACCTGCAGCACGTACCGGCCGGGTGCCGGCCACTTGACGGCGAACCCGACGTACACACCGGGATGTACGACGTTGTCGGTCATCAGCTCGTAGGGCGGCTCGGGGGCGCTGGTGAGCGTTCCGTCGGGCAGCTTGAGCCGCAGATGCTCCACCCGGAACCAGTGCAGGCCCCGTCCCGTGTACCGCACGTCGAACCGGCAACCGACGACGGCGTACCCCCGGGCTGCCTGTCGGTGCCGGGCGGAGAAGTCGGCCCGCAGATCGCAGCTGGTGAACGCCAACTCCAGGTCCCGGTGGGTGATCCGTAGGTCGGTGAGCACCACGCGGGGCTCGTTGGTGACCGCCTTGCCGGTGCCGAGCGGCAGCACCGACCGTGCCTCCTCGCCCCGACCGAAGACGAGTGCGGCGGCGGCGAGCGGGCCGTCCAGCCGATCGACCGGGAACTCCAGGTGGTAGTCGCTGGCCGCGCCGGACGGCACCGGGTTCGACTCGGTCACCGCGCCTTCGACGTACCGGCTGCCGGTCTGCACGAAGACCTTGAGCCGCCACAGGTCGTACTGCTCACCGGACTGGTTGTCCAGCCGGACGTCGACGACTAGTGGCGGCTGGCGGTTCGGGCGGTGGCTGACGGTGCCGACGGTCACCTTGAGCCCGGTGTACCACACCGCCCGGTCGACCTGGACTCGCTGCTCGCCGTCCGGCCCGGCGGCCTGACCGCTGGTGGCGCCGGCGCCGTCCGGCCGGTTGCCGTCGCCGGCCCGGCCGGCCGCCGACCACGCTTGCCAGCCGTACAGCCCGACGAGGATGGCGGCGACGAGGGCGACCGACACCGCCGGCAGCCGCCAGACCCGGTGCCGCACCACCCGCACCGGCGCCGGCGGTACCGGCGGCGCCATGCTCGGCGGCGGCGAAGTGTCCGGCGCCGCCGGACCGTGGTGCGGCGACCCGGCATTGGTCGACCCGGCGGCGCCAGGCTCGGCCGCGCTGGCGCCCGCCAGGCTGCCCAGCGCGACCACCAGCTCCGGCTGCTCGATCACCGTGGGCGCCACCAGCAGCCGCCGGTGCAGCAGTGTGCCGACGAGCGGGATCCGGCTCGACCCGCCGACCAGGAACACCCCGGCGACCTGGTCCGGACGGCCACCGGCGCGCTGCAGCGTCGCCGCGGTCAGGTCGACGGTGCGCTCCAGGTACGGCCGGGCGGCCCGCTCGAACTCCTCGCGGGTGACGATGGCGTCGGTCTCGAACAGCGGCACGCGTACCAGCGCCGAAGAGCTGCGCGACAACTGCTCCTTCGCGGCCCGCACGTCCTGCCAGAAGGTCAGGCTGCGGCGCTGGGCGACCTCGTCGCCGCCCGGCTCGACGAGGTGCCGCCAGCGATCCGGGTCGGCGCCGCCGACGCTACCGCGCAACTGACCGACAAGGGCGGCGTCGAGGTCCAGGCCGCCCACGTCGTCGAGGCCGGCGCTCGCCAGCACCTCCCACCCGCCGCCCGGCCGCTGCCGCAGGACGCTGGTGTCGAACGTCCCGCCGCCCAGGTCGTACACGATGAGGAGCTTTTCGGGCGGCACTGTCCGGCCCAGCGTCGTGGAGAAGTAGGCCGCGGCGGCGACCGGCTCGGGCACCATGGCCGGCGCCGGCAGGCCGGCCACCTCGGCCGCCTCGGTGAGCACCGCGCGGCGACTGGCGGCCCAGTGCGCCGGGTGGGTCAGCACCAGCCTTCCGGGCAATGCGCCGGCGACCCGGGCCGCCTCGTCGCCGACCCGCCGCAGCAGCGCGGCGACGAGGTCGACCACCCGGAACTCGCGCTCCCCCAGCAGCACGGTCCGCTCGTCGACGCGGCGCTTCGGGTTCGGCTCGTAGCGTGCCGGGTCGAGCCGGGCGGTGCGCTCCGCGTCCCGGCCCACCAGCAGAGCGCCGTCCGCGGCGCCGTAGACCGCCGACGGCAGCAGCAGGTTGGCGTCGAACAGGATGGGCTGCACGCGGCCGGCCGCACCGGTGAGCGCCGCAACGGTATGGGTCGTGCCGAAGTCGACGCCGAGGGTCCCGTCTGCCGCCACGCGGGCCACCGTATCGTCGCCCGGCAATGCCGCTACGCGTGGACCCAGCGGCGGTAGGCGCCGGGATCGACGTTGCCGCCGCAGATGACGGTGACCACGTGGCGGCCGGCGAACCGTTCGCGGTCCTCCAGGACGGCGGCGACGCCGAGGGCGGCCGAGGGCTCGACGACCAGCCCCGCGAGGTCCAGCAGGTCCCGCATCCCCGCGACGATCGACTCTTCCTGGACCAGGACGGCGTCGTCGGCCACCTGGAGCAGGTCGTCGAGTACCTCCGGGATGGGGTGGCGCCCGGCCACACCGTCCGCGATCGTGTCGGCCGAGTCGGTGGTGACGACCCGCCGCGCGTGCCAGGAGCGGGTCATCGCCGGCGCGCCCGCCGGCTGCACGCAGATCACCTCGGCCTCGGGCCGCAACGCCTTCAGGACGTGGCCCACGCCGGTGGCCATCGCGCCGCCTCCCAGGGCGATCAGGACCGCGTCGAACGGCGGGCCGGCGGCCAGTTCGAGGCCGATGGTCGCCGCACCCTCGCAGGTCTCGATGTCCAGGCTGTCCTCGACCAGCCGGATGCCGCGTCGCCGCGCGATCCAGTCCGCCCGCTCGCGGGCGTGCTCGATGTCGCCATCCACCAGCTCCAGTTCGGCGCCGAGGGCACGGATCCCGTCGAGCTTCGCGGCGGGCGCCTGCCGCGACGCCACCACCGTCGCGTGGACGCCGCGGCGGCGAGCCGACCAGGCAAGCGCCTGACCGAGGTTCCCGGCGCTGGCACACACCACCTCTCCGGCGCCGTTACCCGTCAGCAGGCTCGTCACCAGCTCGGTGCCCCGCGCCTTGAAGCTGCGGACCGGGTTGGCCGTCTCCAGCTTGACGCTCACCGCGCAACCCAGCCGGCGCCCGAGCGGCCCGCACTCGTACAGCGGTGTGTCCAGAAAGACCGGGTCGATCACCTGCCGGGCCGAACGGATCCGGTCGAGGTCCAAGCGCGTCTCGCCCACCTACATCACCTACTCGTGCGGCGATCGAGCAGCAGGTCGGCGGCGCGGACAAGGACCTGGGCACGGGTACGGCCGTCGTGGTCGGCGGCGAGGAAGTGCTCGCCGATCGCGAGGCAGAAGGCGAGCAGGCTGCGGGCCTCGACCTCGTCGGCGTCGGTGCAGAAGGTGCCGATCATCTCGCGCAATAGTGCCATGCGCCGGTTGTCCACCCGTCGCAGGCGCTCGGCGACCGCCTCGTCGCGCCGGGCCCAGTCACGGATCGCGAGGTCGGTCGGCAGCAGGCGGTCGCTGGAGAAGGTGAGCATGCCGGCGCGCTGGATCTTGGTGCGCGGATCGCCGCCCTCGCGCTCGATCCGGTCGAGCACCTCGTCGGTGCTTTCCCGCTCCCAGGCGTCGAGCATCGCCTCCAGCAGCGCCTCACGATCGGCGAAGTACCCGTAGAACCCGCCCTTCGTGACGCCAAGTCTCTTGGCCAGCACCTCGACCCGGACGGCGTCCAGGCCGCCGGCGGCGAGCGCCCGCAGCCCTTCCTCGATCCACCCCTCCCGCGGCGTACGCGTCGCGCCCACGATGTGCCTCACCTCACTCTCCTATATACGCCACCGTACAACATGGGTTAGCCTGCTTTTATACGGCAGCGTATAGATAAACGGAGGCCGTCAGATGACCGACTTCAGCTCGCTACCCGACATCGACTACGCCGACCAGTTCACCCTCTCCACGGACATCGACGCGACACCGGAGCGGTGGGCCCGCGCGATGTTCGGCGACACCCCCAGCCTCGCGGAACTGCTGATCTGGCGCGGCGTGCTCGGTCTACGCCTGAGCCGAGGACGTTCGCCGGCCACCGTGGCCGGATGGCTGATCGGCGCGCGCCGCGAAGACTGGATCCGGCTCGAGGCCGCCTCCTGGTTCCTGACCGCCAACCTGTTGGTACAGACCGCCGGCGGACGGGTGACGCTGCGGACCTTCGTGCACTATCGCGGGCCCCTGGGCCATGGCGTGTGGCCACCGTTGTCGGCCGTCCATCGCCGGCTGGTACCCGGCGTGCTCCGCGGCGCCGCGGCACGGCTCAGGCGGGAGCCGGCCGCTGCTGCGCCAGCTCGGCGACCACCGCCACCCGGCGGACCGTCTCGCGCAGCTCGTCGCGAAAGTCCACGCGACGCTGCCGCAGATCCGGTGCGCCCGGATCGAGCAGACCGCGGTGACGGGCCAGCAGCAGCGCCGGTTTGAACAGTTCCAGCGACACCGACTCCTCGCTGGCCAGTCTCCCCTGCAACGCCCACTGCTTGCCGACCCGCAGGCACTCGTCGAGGAACCGCGGCTCGTCGACCTCCTCGCCGTCGGCGGCGGCGAGCCGATCGGCGACGAGGTGGTACGCGTCCAGGAACGGCCGCAGCACCAGCGGGGCGACCAGCGGCCGGCCCTGCTCCAGCCAGCGGCGCGCGTTGGCCGGGGTGAACTCGTGCAGCCCGTCGCCGCCGCCCGGCTCGATGATCGCCAGCTCCAGCGCCATCTGCTCGGCGAAGTCCCGGCGGCGGGCGAAGAAGAAGTCGAACTTCAGCAGGTCACGCAGCCGCAGCGCCTCCTCGGTCGCCGTGGCCAGGCCGTCCGGACCACCTTCCGTCGCGGCGACCAGCGCGAGCTCGCCGATCGCCCGGTCGACCAGCATGTGGATCAGTGTGTTGCGGTAGAACGCGGCCACCAGGTGTTGGCCCGGACCGATCACCCACACCGTGTCGGTGCCGCCGTCGTAGCTGGTCAGCACGCCGGAGGCGACCAGCTCCTGCAACGTACGGCGGATCGTGGCCCGGTCGGTCAGGTTCGCCGCGCCCGCCACCGGCCAGCGCCGGGACTCGATGTAGCCGGCCATCGGCGCGACGGTGTCCAGCACCCCGTCCAGGGTCAGCGCCCGGTCGGCGGCCAGCATCGCCAGGCAGACGACCGCCGTGACGGTGACCGGGGTCGCCTGGTTGATGCGGTGCGAGGTGTCCAGGGCGATCCGCTCGACGACGTGCCGCCCCTGCTGGTCCGCGCCGCGCAGCTCGGCCATCCGCTCGCGGAGCGGTACGGGCTCGCCGAAGTCCAGGTAGGCCCGGCCGAGCCGGTTCGTCTGCAGCCGGGCAAAGTTGATCAGCCAGCGAACGTCCTCGGGCCGCTTTCTGGCCCCGCGCGCCTCGGCGGTCATCGACCCGACCTCGTGCAACTGTTCGTACACGATGGACACGGGAACGATCAGGGCCTCGGTGTCCGGGGCGGCTTCGATCGCGTCCACCACGTAGCGCACGATGCCGTACGTCGGTGGCCGCAGTTTGCCCGTGCGGGTCCGCCCGCCCTCGATGGACCAGCTGAGGTTCTTGCGGTTACGGATCAGTTGGCCGATGTAGGCGCGCAACGCGAGCTTGTACACCGGCTGGTCGTGCGTCGACCGTCGAATGTAGACGATGCCGGAGCGGCGGGCCAGGTGGTTGACCGGAAAGAAGTTGAGGTTCGACCCGCCCAGGGTGAACGCCGGGTCGAGCCCGTGCCGGTCCAGCGCCACCGGCACCGCCGCACCGTCCAAATACGACCGGTGGGAGAACAGGAACAGCAGCGAATACTTGCGGTCCAGCCGGTGCAGCCGGCGCGCGGCCTCCTCGTCCACCAGCAGCTCGTGCGCACGGAACATCCACGTCGTGAACCTGGACCAGGCGCTCATGGCTCGCGCGCTGTGCATCGCACCCATCTCGCGCAGATAGCCGGCGGCCTCGGCGGTCACCTCGCCCGGGTCGCGGCCGAGCGAGCCGGCCAGCTCGGCCAGCCGACCGGCGAACCCGTCGTCGGCCAGCAGCTGGACGACCTCAGGGGTGTCCGATGAGAGCCGACGATTCATCAACCACCTCGCTGGTGAGCGCGATCAACAGTGTGTGCCGTGGCCAATCTGCAAGAACAATATCTACCCTTGGCCGTATGACGCAGACCGAGGTCGTACCCGATCCTGACCTGGTCTTGGCGCTGCGGGCGCTGGCCAATCCGATCCGGCTGCAGTTGCTGTCCTGGTTGCGCGAGCCCGAGCGCAATTTTTCCTTGCAAGGGGCGATCGCCGACCCGATCAAGGTGGGCGTGTGCGTGACGCACATCCAGGCCAAGGCGGGGCTGGCCCAGTCGACGGTGTCGGCGTACCTGGCCGAGCTGCAGCGGGCGGGCCTGGTCCGGGCCACCCGGGTGGGCAAGTGGACCCACTACCGGCGGGACGAACAGCGCATCGCGCGGCTCGTCGCCGAGCTGGGGCAGACGCTCTAGGACGAGCCTCACATCGTAATTCCGCGATACTCCGATATGTTGGGCCAATGGATCTAGGTACCTTCGGGGTGTACACGTTCGACTTCGAGCGCCAGCCGGCCGCACGGATCCGCGACTCGATCCAGGAGCTTGAGGCGCAGGGCTGGCCGGCGTTCTGGTTTCCCGAACTGCTCGGGCGCGAGGCGTTCACGCATGCCGGGTACCTGCTCGCCAGCACCGAGCGGATGACCATCGTCAACGGCATCGCGCAGATCTGGTCGCGGGGTGCCCGATGGACGTACGGCGCGAGCCTCCTGCTGGCCGACGCGTACCCGGACCGGCACGTGCTCGGGCTCGGGTTCGGCGGTGAGCCGCGGCCCGGGACCAAGCCCGTGGCCGCCATGATCGAATACCTTGACCAGTTGGACACGCTCCAGACACCCAACCCGGTGGCCGGCGTCCGCCGCATTCTGGCCGCGTACGGGCCCCGGATGCTGGAGTTGGCCCGGGATCGCTCGGCCGGCGCCCAGACGTACCACGTGAACGTGGCGCACACCGCGCGGGCGCGGGAGATCCTCGGGCCGGACGCGTTCCTGGCGGTGGAACACGCGGTGCTGTTCGAGTCCGACCCGGACCGGGCCCGCACGCTCGCGCGCGAGCACCTGCACCCGTACCTGACCACGCCGTACAACGTCGCGAAGTTCCGCCGGCTGGGCTACTCGGACGACGAGATCGCCGGGGGCGGCAGCGACCGGATCGTCGACGACCTGGTGTTCTGGGGCGACCTGGACACCATCGTGCACAAGCTACGCGCCCACGTCGCGGCCGGCGCGGACCACGTCGCCGTGCAGGTGATCGGGATCGAGCCGGACCAGTCGGCGCTGCCGTACTGGCGGATGCTCGGTGAGGCGCTCCTGCCCGAGTCAGCGTGACCCCGCCCGACCCCACGGAGATCGAAAGCCAGCCGCGGCTGATCACCCGCATCGCCACCTGGCTGCGTCCCGGCGGCTGGGTGGCGCCGCCACCATGTGGTGGAGCCACGCCGACGGGGCCACCTACCGCGAATGGATCGACCAGGCGGGCCTACGCGTCGACACCGAAGAGTTCGTTCCGGAGGCGGACAGCGGCCACCAACTGTTCTGGGCGTCCAAACCAGCCCGGCAGGAAAGCGCCCGTTACGGGGCCGGCACGCGGGCCGCCACCGCTGCCGCGATCGGGGTGTCGCCGCCCACGAGCTCGAACGTCTGGCCGCCGGTGTCAGGGGTGTCCAGCAGGGCGACCAGCACCGCGGCGACATCCTCGCGCGCGATGCGGCCACGCCCGGTGGAGTCGGCGATTGTGACCCGACCGGTGCCCGGATCGTTGGTGAGCATGCCCGGCCGCACAATCGTGGTGTCGAGCCCGGCACGGCCGCGTACCGCCTCGTCGGCAGCGCCTTTGGCACGCAGGTAGGCGACGAACACCGGGTCGCGGCCGTTGTCCGGAGCCTGCGCATCAGCGCCGATCGAGGAGATCATCAAGTAACGCCGTACGCCGGCCGCCTCGGCGGCGTCGGCCAGCAGAATCGCGGCGTCGCGATCAACAGTCTCCTTCCGCGCTGCTCCGCTGCCCGGTCCCGCGCCCGCCGCGAACACCACGGCGCTGGCGCCCCGCAGGTGCTCGGCGACCTGCTCGACCGAACTGTGCTCCAGGTCCACCATCAGGACCTCGGCACCGGCAGCGACAAGATCCGCGGCATGGTCCGGGTTTCTCACCAAGCCGGCCACGGAGTCGCCCCGACCAGACAGCAACCGTTCCAGGCTAAGGGCGATCTTGCCGTGACCACCCGCGATGACGACCCGCATCCTTTACACCCTAGAGCGCTGAGGGCCCGGCCCGTCGTACGTCGCCAACTCGCGGTGATCATGGGCTAGGCAGCACTGAGAGCGCTCTTCGCGCGGCTAGCCCCATGATCGCCGCCAGTCGGTGAAGAACTCGGCCAGAGGTGGACGGCGGCGGGCCGTACCCCTTGGAATAGATCATCTAGAGGCCCATGTCCTGGCGGAGGGACGCGACCATCTTGACGTTCCGGACGTACTCGTCCGCGGATGTGGCCTCGCTGGCCTGGTTCAGCCCGTGCGGCCAGAAGTGTGCACCGTCCGCGTAGAGCACCGCCGACGAGTTGCCGTCCAGCGCGCGCAGCTGGTTGATCGCGTTGCTGCCGGTCCACCGACCGTTGGAGACGCGGGAGGCCCAGCCGCCGTACGTGCCCACGCCGAGGGTGTGCGCGATCTCGTGCTGGGCGGTGGCCTGCACCATGGTCGACTTGGCGCCGAAGCGGATGGTGCCGTTGTAGTTGCCGTCGGCCGTCGGCACGCTGGGCTCGTAGTAGATCGACAGCGACTTGCTGATTCTCAGGTAGCAGTTGTAGACCGTCAGGGCCAGGTTCATCGCCTCGGTGATCCGGTTGTACGAGTCCAGTTGGTCGGCGGTCGGCGCGGAAGCACGGTTCAGGGTGTAGGTGATGCCGCCGGCCCCGGGCAGCCGGCGCCGCCGGTGGTACTGCTCCACCGCTGGTTGGCGCCGCCGTTGCAGGTCCACAGGATGATCGCTGTCCCGTTGGCGGTGCCGCCGCCGCTGGCGTCGAGGCAGAGCCCGGACAGGGCGCTGGTGATGGTCCCGGTGCTGTTGAGGTTCCACTGCTGGTTGGCGCCGCCAGTGCAGTCCCAGATGACGACCTGCGTGCCGGCCGTGGTGCCGTTGTTGTACGCGTCCAGGCACTTGGTGCCCGCGTACGCCCGCAGTTGCTTACCGGAGGTGTAGTTCCACTGCTGGTTACTTCCGCCGTTGCAGTCGTACAGCTTCACCTGCGTGCCGTTGGTCTTGCTCGCGCCGGGCACATCGACGCAGCGGCCGGACGGGACGCCGCGGACCGCGCCGACGGCGGCCGAGGCCGGGTCGGCGACGGCGACCGCGAGCAGGGAGCCGACCAGTACGGTGGCGGCCGCGGCGACCGCGGCGAGGACCGGGCGGAGGGGTCGGGGCATTGACATTCGCCAACTCCTCATGGGGTTGGACGTGAACCTACCCATCCAGATCAATAGATGCAAGCGTCAGCGATCCTTCACCCTTGGCCGCGGTTGCGGGACCCCCTGACGAGCCGGTCGGCGGGGATGACCCGGGTGCGAGCCATGTCGGACAGCGGCCGGGCCCGCATCATCCGCGGCACCGGCGTGGACGCATCCGGCGGCACGTACTGGCGGGGCACCCGGCCGACCGGTCGATCAGAGAGGTCGAGGGTGGGCCCGTTCACCCACTCCGCATGCTGTTCGTCCACTGTGCTCCTCCGACGCCTATATGCCCTTTGCCGTCCGATAGTGGCCTCCGACTGCGGGGTAGCGATAGGCGCCGATCGGATGAGTGGCCTGTCAGCTACCGGACACCCGCCAATGAGGCAGACAGGTGTGTGTGACCGATCGGCTGGCCCACCCAGTCATAGAGGAGGAAGGCAACCACACGACAGGAGCGAGCCATGGACCAGGACCTTCGGGTGCTCTTCGAGCGAGCACTCAGTGACGAGCCCGTTCCGCCTCCTGGTGACCTGGCCCGGGAGGCCATGGCCTTTGGGCGACGTCGCCGCCGCCGGCGCCTGCTGGCAGGCGGTGTGGCGGGGGTGGTCATCGCGCTCGCCGCCGTCGTCGCCGTGGACGTGGTCACCGCGCCACCCTCAGCGCCGACCGCGATGTCGCTGGCGAGCAGGTCGGGGTGCGGCCAGCCGGTCGAGGTGCAGGACGAGATTGCCGTCTTTCTGAGACAGGACGTCACCGATCGGCAGCGTGCCGACCTCGACGAGTCGCTGCGGTCCGACCCGCGGGTCCGGCAGGTGCGATTCGAGACGAGGGAGGCGACCTACGAGAAGTTCAAGGAGACGTATCGGGACGCGCCTGACTTGCTCGCTGCCGTCAAGCGTGGGCAGATTCCGGAGTCGTTCCGGGTCACGCTGGCCCAGCCGGAGCAGAGCCTGCCGATGGAGGAGGAGCTCCAGCGGCGGCCGGGAGTGGAGGGCGTCGTCCGCACGGTGTGCGACCGTCTCCAGGGGACGGAGGAAGGCGAGTGACCGAGGGTCCGATCGCCCGGTGGAGCCTGGCCCGCCGCCGACAGCAAGCCGCCCGGGACGAGGAGTTCACCGAGTTCGTCACGGCGACCGCGCACGGCCTGCGCCGCACCGCCTACCTGCTGTGCCGCGACTGGCACCTCGCCCAGGACCTGACACAGACGGCGCTCGCGCGCATGTACGCCTCCTGGGGGCGCGTCCGGCGCAGCGGCAACCTCAACGCGTACAGCCGCCGCGTGCTCATGAACGCCATCTTCGACCAGCGCAAGCGGCGCAGCAGCGGCGAGGTGGTGGTAGCCGAGCTGCCCGAGTCCGCGGCGCGGCCGCGGGAGGCGACGGTCGAGGTGCACGTCACGCTGATGCGGGCGCTGGCCACACTACCGATCCGCGACCAGGCGATCGTCGTGCTGCGCTACTGGGAGGACCACAGCGTGGAGACGGTCGCCGAGATCCTCGACGTCTCCGCGTCGGTCGTCACGACCCAAAGCGCGCGGGCGCTCACCCGGCTGCGCGCGCTGCTGGGCGAGGAGTTCATCTGGACCTGAGCGGCGTACGACGTGGGGTGCGGTCCCGAAGCGCTTTGCTCTGCTTCCCTGCAGGAAACACTTGAGCGACCGCAATACGGACGCCGGACCGTTTGGTTGTGGATCGCGGAGGGTGCGGCCGCGGGAGCAACGGCCTGGACCGCGACGGGCGTCGCGGCAGCTCAACATCTTTCGATTTTCCCCTCTCGACCCGCCCTGCTATCGACAATCAGTTACTCGGTCAAGGCGGTCAGGCGTGGTAGCAGGCTTGCGGGGCTGGGCATTGCCCGCATCTCGGCCTGGACTTCGGCGGCGGTGTCGCGCAGGGCGCTGTCGTGGATAAGACGGTGGAGTTGGGCGCCGTCGACGTTGCCGGTCTCCGAGTGGATTCCCACGCCTCTGTCGTGGACCGCGCTCGCGTTGATGTGGCGGTCGGCACCGCTGGGTAGGACCAGTTGCGGCACTCCGGCATCGAGCGCCGTCAGCGTCGTGCCCGCGCCGCCGTGATGGATGATCGCGGTGCAGGAGTGAAGAAGCGTGTTGATCGGAATCCAGCCGGCCACGCGCACGTGCGGAGCGAGGGCGCCGAGCGTGGACGTGTCGATGTCGCCGAGGGCGAGCACGAGTTCGACGTCCAGTGCCGCTGCGGCGGCGATGATCTGCTGTACGGCGTCGAGCCCACCGCGTTCGGGCTCGAGGGTGCCGAGGGTTACCGCGATGCGGGGGCGGTCGACGGCCGGCTGGCGTGACCAGTCCGGCAGCACGCCGCCTCCGTTGTAGGGCACGTACCGCATCGACCAGCCGCACACCGGGCCGTCGAGCATGCTCGGGGGCGCGACGTCGATCGTGGCACTGCGTTGGGGAACGTCGGCGGCCGCGTGGCGGTCGAACGCCTCCGCCATGCGGTCGCGGTACAGCTCAGCCATCCCGTCGGTGCGGGCGAGGCCGAATCCGTGTGTTACCAAAGGGATCCCGAGTTTGCTGGCCACGACCGTGCCCGCGCCGTCAATCTGGGACTGCACCAGCAGGTCCGGGCGCCAGGCGGTGGCAACGTCGAGAGCACCGTCGACCAAGACGTTGGACAGCACGGCGAGGTAGTCGATCGCCTGCCGCAGGTCACGCAGCTTCTGCCCGCGCAGCGACCGCAGCCGTTCGATGACTTCCGGCCGTTCCCGCATGCGCCGCGCGCGGTCGGCGGCGAACCCGGTTGCCACGTCGACCACGGCCAACCCGGCCCGCTCGACGGCCAGCGCCGGGCCGGCGGTCGCGACGAGCACGTCGTGGCCGGCGCTGCGCAATGCCCATGCGAGTGGAACCATCGGGAACACGTGGCCGATGCCGGGCGTGGAGACGAACAGTACGCGCACGCGACGACTATTCCACGTACGTCGGCGCCAGGCCGAGGTCGGAAAGGGCCGCGGCGCCGGTTGCGGCATACTCACCGCCGGTGAGTACAAGCGTCCGCGCCCATTGGTAGCGGCAGCCGGCGGCGTCGAATGCCGCGGCGGCGGCGAGCATCCGGTCCTGGTCGCCGTCGAGCAGGGCCGCTGCCCGCTCCACCAGAGCGCCGGCGATCGGGTTTCCGGCCACGATCGACCGGGCGGCGGCGATGCGGTGGCGCGCGTCGGGGGTCCCGGTGAGCGCGGCCGCCTCGGCGCGCAGCGCGGCGTACCAGTGCAGCCACACCCAGATGACCCACTCGTCCATCTCGGCGGGCTCGGCCTTCAACCCCGCCAGGGCCCGGTCGGCCCGCCCGCGGTGGAGCAGGACGATCGCGTCGAATACCGCGCTGTGGCCGGCCTTCTGCTCCGGTGCCAATCCGAGCTTGTCCACAATGGCCAGCCACTCGGCTCGCGCCCCGTCGTCGCCGCGCAGGCCGTGGACCATCGCTACCGCGGCCGCCGCCATGGCGAAGTTGGGCGCGTGCAGGCTCTCGGAGCGTTCCCACGCGTCCAGGAACCGCCGGCTGCCGGCGAGCACGTCGTCGACGTTGCCCGCCAGCGCATCCGCCACCAGCAGCCGGGACGTGGCGAAGTCACCCCGTTCGGCCAGCAGCGGCAGGTCGCGAAGCTGCTCGCCCCATCGGCGGGCGCCCACCAGGTCACCCACTCCGACGCAGGTCTCGGCCGCTTCGGAGAGCGCGTTCGCCCGCTCATGCGCGCTGGCCGGCGTCACCGGCACCGAGGCGAGCAGGTCGACCCGCCGGCGGGTCGTGTCCGCGGTGGCGAAGGTGTCGCCCGCCCAGCACTGGGCGGCGGTGAGCGCGTCCAGGGCCGCGCTCTGGGCCAGCGGATCGCCGGTCCGGCGGGCCAGGTCGACCGCCCGCCGCGCCCGCGCGATCGCCCCTGCCGCATCCGAGTCGGCGGCGTCGTTGAGCACCCCGCACTCGGCCAGGGCCATCGCGGCCTGGGCGGCGGGGTCGTCGCCGGCCAGCTCGCGGGCCTCGGAAAGCAGCGCCGCGGCCTCGCCCGGCGGTGGCGGCTGGGAGAACGTGCCGGAGAACCGGTAGACGGTGGCCGCGGCCGTGGCCAGGTCGCGGGCGGCCCCGGCGGGGTCCCCGGCGCTCCGTGCGGCGTCCGCGGCGGCGCGGTGGAGCCGGTACATATCCTCACCACGCATCCGGCAACCGGCCACCGCCGCGGCGGACCGGAGCGCCGACCCCGCGGCGACCGGCTCGCCGGCCAGCGATGCCGCCTGTTCGTACCGCTGCTGCGCCTCACCGACCAGGTTGCGGGCAAAGGCGAGCGCGGCCAAGGAGCTGGCCAACTGGTACGCGCCGGCGCGGTGCTCGGGGACGCCGGCCGCCCAGCCGAGCGCGGCCCGCAGATCGTCGGCGATCGCGTCGAACCGCACCCGCCAGGGCCCGTCGGCCGCCCGTATCCCCTCGACCAGGTCGGCCGCGCTGGATATGCACCAGCGCAAGTGTCGAGATTGGACACCGTCGAGCTCGTCGGCGCCGGACAGCTGCTCGGTTCCGTACTGGCGGATGGTTTCCAGCACGCGATAGCGGGTGCCGCCGGCCGAAGGGGTCGCCGCCAGCAGGCTCTGCTCGGCGAGCCGCGCCAGCCCGTCCATGACCGCGGCCGGTTCGACCGGAGGGAATCCGGCAACCTGTCCGGCGGCGTCCACGGTGAACGGAGCCACGAAGACCGCGATCCGGCGCAGCAGCGTCCGATCCTGCGGCTCGAGGAGGGCGTGGCTCCAGTCCAGCATGGCCCGCACCGAGCGGTGCCGGTCGTCGACCCGGGCGCCGCCGGTCAGCAGCCGCAACTGGTCGGGGAGGACGTCGGCGAGGCCGTCCAGTCCGAGCGCGGGCAACCGGGCGGCCGCCAACTCGATCGCCAGCGCCACGCCGTCCAGCCCCGGCAGATCTCGGCGGCCTGCTGGTGCTGCTCCGGCGCCAGCGGCCAGCCGACCGCCGCGGCCCGTTCGAGGAACAGCGCGGCCGCGTCCGAGTCGCCGTCGCCGGTCAACGACAGCGGCGGGATCGGGTAGACGCGCTCGAACGGCACCATCAACCGGGCTCGGCTGGTGGCCAGCACGGTCAGCCGCGGGCAGCCGGCCAGCAGCCGTTCCAGGAACGGTGCCACGCCGTCCCGGACATGCTCACAGTTGTCCAGTACGAGCAGGGCGTGCCGGTCGGCCAGGGCGGCGATCACCGACTCGTCCATGGTGCGGTTTTGCTGTTCGCCGATGCCGATCGCCGCGGCCACCGCCGCTCCGACCATCGCCGGGTCGGTGATGGGGACCAGGTCGACGAACCACACGCCGTCGGCGAAGTCGCCGGCCGCCGCTGCCGCGACCGCCAGCGCCAGCCGGGTCTTTCCCACCCCGCCCGGGCCGACCGCGCTCACCTGCCGGTGGGCGGTGACCGCTTCGGCCAGCGCTCCCCGCTCCTGTGCCCGGCCGACGAACGACGTCACCGGCGAGGGCAGCGCCGAGGCCGCCTTGCCGCCGCGGGCGACTCGGCTCCACTCGGTGGCGACCTGCGCGAGCGCCCGCCGGTCCGGCGCACCGAGCTTGCGCAGCAGCGAGGACACGTGCGTCTCGACGGTGCGCACGGAGATGTACAGCCGCGCGCCGACCTCCGCGTTGCTCAGGTGCTCCCCGACCAGGGACAGCACCTCAGCCTCCCGGACCGAAATCCCCGCCTGAGCCACCACGGGCTCCATCCTGCCGTACCCGTGGGTCGGCTCCGTGGTGGTCCCCGTGGTCACCACGGATGTGGGCCGGCCGCGGCCGGGAGAGGCTCTTCGCAAGACAAGCTTCACGAGATCAGGAGTGACCATGACCGGCTCTGCCACCCAGGGGATCAAGACCGTGCTGCATCCCGTTTCCGACCTGGCTAAGGCCAAGGAGGTGTACGCGGCGCTGCTCGGCGCCTCGCCACAGACCGACTCGTCCTACTATGTCGGCTTCGAGGTCGAGGGTCAGCAGATCGGCCTGGTGCCGGGCGGCGGGCCGCAGGGCATGACCTCGCCGGTGGCCTACTGGCACGTTCCGGACATCGAGGTGAAGCTCGCCGAGGTGACGGCCGCGGGCGCCACCGTGAAGGAGCCCGTGCGGGATGTCGGCGGCGGCCGCCTGGTGGCCACCGTCACCGACCCCGACGGCAACGTCCTCGGACTGCTGCAGGACCGATAGCCAACTCGTAGGACCCGGAGGAGAGGAACCCCGCCATGAAGGACAAGACGTACGACGGATTCACCGCTGAGGAGCGGGACGCGATGAAAGAGCGCGCCCGGGAGCTGAAGGCGACGTCCCGCCGCGGCGCGCGCGCGGCCAACGCGGACGGCGAAAGCGAGGTACTCGCGAAGATCGCCGAGATGCCGGAGTCGGACCGCGCCCTCGGCGAGCGCCTGCACGCCATCATCAAGGCCAACGCGCCAACGCTCACGCCGAAACTCTGGTACGGGATGCCCGCGTACGCCAAGGACGGCAAGGTCGTCTGCTTCTTCCAGAGCGCGCAGAAGTTCAAGACGAGGTACGCGACGCTGGGTTTCAGTGACGTGGCGACCCTCGACGACGGCGCCATGTGGCCGAACTCCTTCGCGCTGACCCGGTTGACGCCCGCCGACGAGGCGAGAATCGGCGCGCTCGTGAAGCAGGCGACGAGCTGAGGTCGATATTTGCTTGAGGTCGGCACGGCGCCCCGGCTACGGTCCTGGCTGCGATATCGACAGGACCTCACCATGGACAGCCTCACTTCGACCTCGCCCCGGAACCTGTGGCGGCAGCGCGACTTCCAACTGCTGATCGGCGGGCGGCTGGTCTCGCAGCTGGGTGACCAGCTTCAGTTCCTCGCACTGCCTCTTCTCGTGGTGACGCTGACCGGGTCCGCCATCGAGGCCGGTGTCATTCTCGGTCTGCAGACCGTGCTCTACCTGGTCTTCGGGCCGGTGGCCGGCGCGCTGGCCGACCGGTGGGATCGCAAGAGCACGATGATCTGGTGCGAGGTCGGCCGCGGGGCGCTGACCGCCACCGTCCCCATCGCCGCGGCGTTCGGCGCGCTGGGTATGCCGCAGCTGTACCTCGTCGCGGTGCTGAACGGGGTGCTCAGCACCCTGTTCGGGGCGGCGAACAGCTCCGCGTTGCCGAACATCGTCACCAAGACCGACCTGCCCGCCGCGCTGGGGACGGTCGGGGCGATGTCCAACGCGCTACGCATCCTCGGCGGCACCGTGGCGGGCCTCGCCTACGCCGTGGGCCGCACGTTCCCGTTCGCGTTCAACGCCGCCTCGTTCCTGGCGTCGGCCGCGGCCCTGCGGGCCATCCGCGCCGACTTCCAGCAGGAGCGGGCCACGGCGTCAGCCTCGCCGCGCGTACTGGTGGCCGACATCGGTCACGGCCTGGCCTGGCTGTGGCGCAGGCCGGTGATCCGGACGCTGGCCGTGATCGACGCGGCGGACAGCCTGCGGTACGGCGCCGGCTACCTGCTGATCATCATGCTGGCCCAGCGCCTGGACGCGAACCCCACCCAGGTCGGGATCGTGTTCACCGGCGCCGGTGCCGGCGCGCTCCTCGGCAGCCTGCTGGCACCGGCGCTCACCCGCCGGTTTCCCCTCGGGGCGCTGTCCATCACGATGCTGTGGGTCGAAGCGTTGGCCTTTCCGTTCTACGCGGTGGCGCCGACGTGGTGGCTGCTTCTGGTCGTGGCGTTCGCGGAGTCGGTGGTCTCGCCGATCTACAACGTCGCCCTCGACTCCTACCGGCTCGCCGTCACCCCCGACGCGCTGCGGGGCAGGGTCACCAGCGCGATCGACGCCCTCACCACCGGGAGCGCGGCGATAGGGGCCCTGGTCAGTGGCGCCTTGATCGCCGTGCTCGGGGCGCCGGCACTGACCCTCGTCCTGGCCGGATGGCTCGCCGTCCTCGCGCTCGCGGCGACGCTGAGCCGAACCGTCCGCACCGCGACGTCAACGACCTCACCGGACCTGACCGCTTAGGGCCGGATGCCGGTCAGGGTCTGCATGGCGTGGCGTTCCCGGTCCGCGAGCTCGGTGAGGATCGCCGAGGCGCGGGTCAGGTGGTCCGGGTCGCCGGTCTCGCCGGCTGCCGTGATGTGGCCGGCGACCTCGGTCCACAGCGGAGCGATCTCGGCGTACAACCGGTGGCCGAGGCGGAGGTTGTCGTCGTCGACGATGGTGGCGCATTCGGCGAGGAAGTCGCGGTACATGGCGCGGAACAGGGCGCCGCCGGTCCCGCCGCGTTCCATCAGTGACGCGGCCAGCGGGAGGTCGCGGGACGGGTCGCTGGAGCGGTCGAGCCACCGCGCCACCCGTCCGGCCGCCTTGCCGATGCCGCGGTGGCCGAGGTTGGCGATGGGTGGGTTGAGGAACGCGTGCGCGTTGTCGCGGATGGCCGCCCGGATGGCGTCGCCCAGGTCGGGCCGGCCGGCGGGGGCGGCGATGGTGTAGGAGAGGTTGCGGGCGGCCATCGGTCCGCGCTCGTTGCGGGCCCGTTCCAGGCTCGTCAGCGTGGTCGTCACGGTGCCGCCCTGCTGGGCGGTGTCGACCAGGTAGGCGTGGGTGTCGTCGTAGCCGTACATCGCGGCGAAGTGGCCCCGAAGTGGACCTTGGTGGTGAAGTAGTCCAGGTGGTAGGAGTCCAGTTGCAGGCCGACCGGGCGTCCGGCGGTGAGGGCGGCGGCGACGTTGCGCCAGGCGGTACGGGTCGAGGCGGTCTCCTGGATGTGCAGCGCCAGGCCGAGCCGGTCGGCCACGGTACGGGTGATCGCGGTCGGCTTGGTGCGGCCGCCGAGGAACGGAAAGTCCATGTTCTTGGCGTCCCAGTAGACGAAGCCCAGACCCTCACCGAGGCCGAACAGCATAGGCTCGGACAGGTCAAGCCCCTCGTGACGCAGCAGAGCGCCGAGCGTGGTGGTCTCGCAGTGCTGACCGGCGGGGAACGAGACGTTCTCGATGATCATTCGATGAGGGTAGACAGATGGAAGTCGCCGTCGCGGCGGTACGCCTCGGCGAACGCGTACCGGCCGTGGTGTCCGGCTCCGTGGTAGATGTGCGCGGCCCTGTCGAGCACCTCGTGCAGGGCGCGGCCGCGCTCGTAGGGGTCGGCGATGTTGGCGTAGCCGGGCACGAGCGCGCCGAGGTCGGCCGGGCTGAGCTGGTTTTCCCAGTGCGCGGCGGAGAACTCCAGCTGCGTGCGCAGGGCGTTCATGGCGGCGACCTTGACCGGCCAGTACGGGGCGACGTCGACCACGCAGTTGGGGCGGGACGGGGTCATGTAGTAGACGGTCGGCACCGGGTGGGGCGGCAGGCCGTCCTCGGCGGCGTACCCGCGACCGGCCAGGCCGAGCGCCTCGAGGATCAGCGTCATGGCCGGGCGGCGGTCCGGGTCGAGGTCGGTCAGCGACTGCTCGGGGTCCTGGGTGATGACGATCGACGGGCGCACCGTGCGGATCACCCGGACCAGGGCGCGTTTGTGGGCCTCGTCGGCGGCGACGTGACCCTGCTGGAAGCCGAGAAAATACACCGGTACGCCGAGGATCTCGGCCGCGGCTCCGACGTCGGCGCGCATCAGCTCGTCGCAGACCAGCAGCGCCGCCTGCGAGCTGCCACCCGCGGCGGTGTTCGCGGCCAGCGCGCCGCCGCAGTCGACCAGCTCCGTGCCGTAGACGCCGATCAGCAGGACCCTGCTGCCCATCACACGCTCCTTCGCACCGCACAGCGATCTTGGAGGCCAAAGATAGGGTAACTTCCGGCTTCGCGCTCGGCGCCGCATCGATCAGAGGACAGAGACCATGAGTACGAGCACCGTCGCCCTGCCGACCACCGCCGACCTGCGGGAGCGCGCTCTCGACGCGCTCCTGCGCTGTGGTGTCAGGCCCGAGGCGACCTGGGCGCCCGGCACCGGCCCCGCCGGCTCGCTGACCGCCCGTACTCCCATCACCGGCGGCGACCTGCGCGACGTGGCCGCGGCCGGCACGGCCGACATCGACGCCGCCGTCGCTGCCGCCCACGACGCGTTCGGGATCTGGCGGAAGGTGCCGGCACCATTACGCGGTGTGCTGGTCCGCCGGCTCGCCGAACTGCTCCGCGACCATCGCCAGGAGCTCGCCGACCTCGTCACGGTGGAGGCCGGCAAGATCCGCTCGGAGGCGCTCGGCGAGGTGCAGGAAATGATCGACGTGTGCGAGTTCGCGGTTGGCCTGTCACGCCAGCTGTACGGCCGCACCATGCCGTCCGAACGCCCCGGCCACCGGATGATGGAGACCTGGCATCCACTCGGTGTCGTCGGCCTGATCACCGCCTTCAACTTCCCGGTCGCCGTCTGGGCATGGAACACCGCCATCGCGTTGGTCTGCGGCGACACGGTGGTCTGGAAGCCGTCCGAGCTGACCCCGCTCACCGCCTTGGCCTGCACCGCACTGCTGGAGCGGGCAGCGGCCGACAGCGGTGCGCCACACGACGTTCACCGGCTGGTGCTGGGTGACGGCGTGGTGGGCCAACACATCGTCGACTCGCCCCGGATCGCCCTGGTCAGCGCCACCGGCTCGACCCGGATGGGGCGGTCGGTCGGCCCGCGTGTCGCGGCCCGGTTCGGCCGCAGCATCCTGGAACTCGGCGGCAACAACGCGGCGGTGGTCACCGGCTCCGCCGACCTGGACCTCACCGCCCAGTCGATCGTCTTCGCCGCCGCCGGCACGGCCGGCCAACGGTGCACGACGCTGCGCCGGCTGATCGTGCACGCGGACGTCGCGGACGCGTTGACCGAGAAGCTCCGCGTCGCCTACGGCGCGCTGCCCATCGGTGATCCGTTCGCCGGGCAGACCTTGGTCGGTCCGCTGATCAACGCCGATTCCTACCAGCGGCAGCGCGCGGCCCTCGACCAGGCGCGCCGGGATGGCGGTGAGGTGCTCGCCGGCGGCAGCCGACGGCTCGCCGACACGGCCGCGGACGCCTACTACGTCGAGCCGGCACTGGTCCGCATGCCGGCACAGACCGACGTGGTACGCGAGGAGACGTTCGCGCCGATCCTGTACGTGCTCACCTACCACGAGCTGGACGAGGCGATTGCGCTGCACAACGCCGTACCGCAGGGATTGTCCTCGTCGATCTTCACCCGGGACCAGGCGGAGGCCGAGCGGTTCCTCGCCGCGGACGGCTCGGACTGCGGCATCGCGAACGTCAACATCGGTACGTCCGGGGCCGAGATCGGCGGCGCGTTCGGCGGAGAGAAGGAGACCGGCGGCGGCCGGGAGTCCGGCTCCGACGCGTGGCGGGCGTACATGCGCCGGGCCACGAACACCGTCAACTACTCCGGCGAACTGCGGCTGGCTCAGAACGTCAGCTTCACCGGTTGACCCGAGACGCTTTCGTATGACTTCGCTCTGACACGGATAGGGGGACACGTATTCTGCGAACATGGACGCCGGCGCCCGCAGTAGCAGCGATAAATGGTCGCCGACGCGGTCGAAGTCTCGGCGGAAACAGAGGTCGCCAGGAAGAAACCCACCACCCCACTGGCCGAAACAGCCCGGCGGAAACTGGCCGCAGATTTCTGCCACGGTTTCGGCGATAACCGCGCTGGTAGCCCTCGCCTTCACCGGTTTGTCGTTCATGACGACACGCGACCAGATCCGCATCGCGGTGAACGGTCAGATGGCGGACCGGTTCACCACCGCGACCAGCCAACTCGCCAGCGACGAACTGGAGATCAGGCTGGGTGCCATCCACGCGTTGGGTCGCATCGCCCACGACTCGTCGTACGATCACCCAGCCGTCATGGAGATGCTGGCCACCTTCGTGCAAACTCATGCCCCGCTTGTCCGGCGACCGGGCCGGGCACCGTTGTGCACGCGCGGGGAGGTCCCCACCGACGTGGTCATGGCGCTGTCCGCCATCGGCCACCGCAATCCCCTGCACGACGGGTCACGGGTCATTGATCTGCACGGCACCTGTCTGAACTTCCTCGACCTCGACGGGGCCGATCTCAGTTGCGTCAACCTGAGCGGCGCCCACCTGGAAAACGCCATCCTGGAAAATACGATCCTCACCGGTGCGCTACTCGGATCCGCGCGCCTGACCGGCGCGAATTTTCTCGCGGGCCGCCTTGACCATGCGTTCCTCGGCGGCGCCATCGTCGACGGCGAGCAGGGGCCCGCGATCTTCCAAGGAGCCAACCTGGTGGGCGCGCACCTTACCGGGACGCACTTCACCGGCGTCGATCTGACAAACGCGAATCTCGACCGGGCTTTGCTGGCCGGGTCGACATTTGCCGGCGCGGACCTCACCGGGGCGAGCCTTGGCACGTACCTGCGCGACTCGGACCTTACCGGCGCGATTGGTGTCGACCTATCAAAACAACTTTCCAATCCCCCGTGCCGAAGCCGGTGCCCTGCTCTTGACGGGTGAAGCTACCAAACGCCGGCCGCTCCACGGTGGACTTCAAGGAACTCAACCCGGGTCCGCCAGGCCCGTGCAAGCCTGGTCCCATGACATACACCGCTAACTCTTCGAGCCACGATGACCCGCCCTTCGACGACTTCCAAGTGAAGGGCAGCGGCGAGGAATGCCCGACGTCGGGCTACTGGGTACGGGTCGGTTCCGGCGGAAACGATCGGAGGTTCCTCAACGCGGGCGACGAATTCCCAGATTTCGATGGCAAACCCGCCAAGTGGCAGGGCGCGTACTCGAGTTAAGACCTAGCCCAGCCGCCACATGGTCAGCGTCCCGGCGCCGCTGCGGCAGGCCAGCAGCCGCTCGGACGTGACGCAGGAGTCGGCGGCGACCACCGCTTCCGCCAAGGGGTAGACCCGCTGGGACGCCAGCTCCACCGCCACGATCTGGGTCCGGCCGTCGACCCGCCAGCGGGTGGCCACCTGCCGGCCCGCCGCGGGCGCCCCGACGCCGGTCCAGCCGGCCAGCTCCAGCACGGGCCGCCCGGTGACGGGGTCGACCAGCGTCACGGCGGGTGCGGCGGGGTTGAAGGCGTGCAGCACGAGTGGCTGCCCCGGGGCGTTCGGCGCGCCGGGCCGCTGCCAGCGGACCTGCCCGTCGGCCGGGTCCACGGCGGCGGTGCCCTCCCCGTCCGTGACGCACAGCCAGGGGCCGCAGCGGCCCAGCAGCAGCCCGTTCAGCGGCGCGGCGACCCGCCAGCGCGGCCGCAGCGTGGCCCAGTCGTACATGACCAGCTCCACGCGGGCGTCGTCGAAGGCGCGCAGCAGCAGGCCGTCGTCCGTGCCGTACGCGTCCGTCGCCTGGGGCGTGTCGGGCAGCGGCCGGCTCCGCCGGGTGGCGGCGTCGAGCAGCACCGTGCGGCCGGCCGCATCGCGCTGGAGCAGGCCCGCCAGGGCACCGTCGGCCGCGCCCACCGGCGTCAGCGTCGCGCCGTCGGGACGGGCGCCCCACAGCCAAACCTCCTGCCCGGTGGCCAGCTCCAGCAGCCGGTACGAGAACGGTCCCGGGACGGCCGCCGGATCGTCCGCGAGCACGACCAGCCCGGCCGCCCGGTCGATCAGCCGGACGGTACCGTCCCGGCGCCAGCGCGGCACGCCGGTGGCGGCCTCGACCACGGCGGTGAACACCCTGCGAGGGCCGGTGTCCGCGACCACGCCCTGCAGCAGGACCAGGTCGCCGACGGCGTCGGCTACCAGCCTGTCCGCCTCGCCGAGGGGGGCGCTCCAGCGCTGCCCGCCGCCGGCGGGGTGCGCCGTCACGACGCCGCCGGGCCGAGCCAGGTAGAGCGTGTCGCCGGCCGCGGCCATCCCGCCGAGGGGGACGCCGTCGAGCACCACCGGCCGGTCCCAGGGGCGCTCCACCGGCACGGCGGCGCCGCCCAGCAGCAGAAGCAGCGCGGCAACGGCCGCGACCACCCCTGGCCAGCGGTGCCACGGCCGGTACCGCGCGGTGGGCGCCGCGGCGGACACGACGTCGAGGTCGATCACGGACACCGGTGGCTACTTGTCGGCTTGCTTGTCCAGGTGGACCAACACCACGCCTGGTTTCAACTCCTCCCGGCGAACCTCGGTGTATCCGTGCCGCTCGTACAGCCGGATGTTGGCGCGGCTGAGATGCCCGGTGAACAGCGTGTAGCGGTCGACGTCGCCGGCGGCCTCGCGCTCCAGAGCGGTCAGCAACCGGGTGCCGATGCCATGGCCCTGAAGATCTGGCGCAACCGTGAGTCGCCCGATGTGCAGGACCGATCCGTCGAGGCGGCCGCGGACCGCGCCGACGATGCGATGCCTCATCGTCGCCTTCAGCGCCAGGCTTGAGCTGAGCTCAGCCGCCAACTCCTCGTACGTCTGCGTGAGGGCGGGCAGCGAGGCATCGCTGTAGAGCTGCGCCTCGGTGACGTACGCGGCTCGCTGCAGGGTGAGGATCTCGCCCACGTCCGCGGTGTCCACGGGAGAAATCAGGGTGTCGGCCACCAGCCGAGGGTAGAAGATCTGCGCAGTAGTTGGATCTAGAGACGTTTTGGGTTTGGGGTCAGGCGGCGTCTTGGGGTTTGTCCGAGCAGATCTAGACGAGAAATGGTTCGGAGCTAACCATTTCTCGTCTAGATCCATGGATCGCCTAGGGTGCGAGGAGCACGTCGACGTAGTCGACGTCGACAACGCCGGGCTGTGTGGCCTTGGCGAACGTCAGTGTGGAGGTGCCGGCCGGCAGGTCGACGACCGCGGTCGTTTGGCGGATCATCTGCCGGAACTGGGTCGGGTCGTACCAGACCGGCTGCCACGGGCCGTCGTCTACGCGCAGGAGGTGTCCGGCCTTGATCTGGGCCCGCCGTTCCTCCTCGGTGCCGGCGGTCGAGTAGCCGATCTTCAGCCGGTACCGCCCGGCGGACGGCACGGTCACCGGTACGCGCAGGGTGCTGTCCGGCTGGCTGAGGTTGGCGACGTACGCGTCCCCGGACACGTAGGGGGCGAAGAAGTTGCCCTCGCCCATGTCCACGGTGACGAGGTTGGCGCCCGACCACTGGCCGTGCTCGGCCTCGACGCGGGTCCGGAACGGGGTCACGTCGATGTGGTCGACGCCGACCGTGCCGGGTCCGAGCCGGAGGCTGATCCGGTTGCGGCCGCGGGTGAGGTCGGCGTGCAGGCGGTTGGTCGAGAACGGCGCCGCCGTCGCGGTGGGTGGCAGGTCGATCGTCTGCCGCCGTCCGTTCACCGTCACCACGCCGTGGACCGGCGCCCCGGTCGGGTTGGTGTAGCGCAGGTCGAGGGCGTACGCGCCGGCCGTGGGTGCCGTGACGGTGAAGTCGAGGCGGTTCGCCCGCACGTACCGGTTCTCGGACGCGAGCGGGTCGGCCACCACCGCCGACCGGCCAGCGGCGGCCTCGGCCTCGTACCGCCGGACCGGTCCCGGGAAGCGTGGTGCCTGCCGCTCGGGTCGGATGACCGCCAGGTACGCGGCGGAGTCCTCGATGCCCGAGACCGGGACCGAGATGGCGCCCTCGTGGACCCGGTACGTGCCCTCGAACAGGGGCGCCGGGCCGTCGGAGACGCCGTCGGTGCCGGTCCACTCGGTGGCGAAGATCTGGACGTTGGCCTTGCCGCCGAAGTGCGGGAGCGCGGCGAGGCCGGCGACCTTGAGCTGGATGTCGCCGTCGCCGCCGCCGAAGATGACCCGGACGGTCCGGGTGCTCGGGTCGGCGCTGGCCAGGCCGTCCAGTTGGGGTACGCGCGGTACGTCGACGCGGGTGGTGACCGTGGCGTGCCGCTCGTTGCCGGAGGAGTCGGCCGCGGTGGTGCCCGCGGTCTCGTCGAAGTGGTACGCGGCGACGTTGCCGTTGCCGGGAGCGCTCAGCAGCGCCCCGAGTTCGGCCGGTGCGAGGGCGCGGTCGTAGATGTGGAAATCGTCCACTGTGGCGTCCAAAAGCGGGTCGGCGTACTGCGAGCGGCCGATCCAGTTGTTGGCGGTGTCGCCGCCGTTGAGGTCGGACGGGCTCAGGGTGAGGTTCGGGTTGGTGCCGACCGGCTCGCCGTTGACGTACAGGGTGCCGGTGGTGGCGGACTTCGTCACCGCGACGTGGGTCCATCCGGTGGGCAGCGGTGCGGTGCCGTCGATCCGCTGCTCCGCCCCGCCTCCGCCGTTGGTGATGGCGAACCGGACGGTGTTGCTGCCTGACTGGGGGTCAGGAACATGTTCACGCCCTGGCCGGTGCCGAAGTCGAAGATCCTCGACCAGGTGGCCGGCGAGCTGATGTTCACCCAGGTGGCGACGGTGAAGTCGGTGAGGCCGCGCAGCACGCCGGGCGGCATGGCGACGTACCGGTTGGCGTCCGTGCCGTTGAGCTTGATGGCGTTGCCGAACCCGGCCCGGCCGGGGACCCTTGTGGACGGTGCGGGCACCGGGTCTCCGACCTGGATGTACCGGCCGGCCCGCGCGGGCGGTGTGGTCTCGACCATGTTTCCGGTCATGTCGCCGTACCACTTGAACACCCAGTAGTTGCCGGTCGGCTGCGCCTCGTACGCCGGGCCGGACCCGCCGCCGACGGGCACCAGCAGGTCCGAGAGCCGGCCCGGCTTGTGCCAGAAGGCCAGGTTGGCGGTGTCCACTTTGGCGCGTTCGAGGCGGGCCACATGCCGGGTCAGCCACCCTGGCACGCCGGCGTCGCGCGGCGCCGCGTACTCGTTGATGCTGATCGGCAGCGGGCCGACGCCCAGCTCCCGCTCGAGTTCGCGGTAGCGCTGGACGCGGGCCTCGATGTCGACGCCCCGGTCGGTGCCCAGTTCATGCCAGGAGATGATGTCCGGCACGGTGCCGGACGCGACCGCCGCGGTGAGGAACTGCCGCATGCCGTTCTCGTAGTCCCGGTCGTGGCTGGGGCCGATGATGGGCGTGTGCGGGTCGAGGCTGCGGATGAGCCGGTAGGTGCGGGCCCACATCTCGTCGAAGCTGCCCCAGGCCGCGTTCCAGGTCCACTGTGGCTCGTTCCAGATCTCGTAGCCGTAGATGTTGTCGGCACCCGACGCGAGCGTGTCGCGCACGATCCTGTCGACCTGGGCGTACCAGTAGTCGTCGCCCTGCCACTGGTACGGGAACGTGGGGAAGATGTCGGGCAGGCGGATGGTGACGGTGGCGCCGTTGCGCTTGGCCGCCTGCCACACCTTGAGGGTGTCGCCGACCGGCGCCGGCTCCCCGTTGGGTCGGTGGGTCGCGCCGGGTGGCGGTTGGGTGAACATCGTCGGCCGGGTCGGTGCGATCCACCGGTCCGCCGGCCAGCCCTCGTCGGCCAGGCCGTAGAGGCCGCCGGACGCGGCGTGGTCGACCGGCTTGAACGGCTTGGAAACGTCGACGGCCAGCACCAGCGGCGCCCGGTCCGCCGCGGCCGCGGCGGCCTGGCCGGGAACGGCGAGGCCGGCCGCGACGGTGATCAGTGTGCTCGCGGAGGCGGCGATGCGCTTCACGGCAGGCCCCCTCACGTGAGTTGGATGTAGTCGAGCTCGGCGTACCCGGTGCCGCCGCCGAAGAACGGCGAACCCTTGGCGAGCCGGATGACGTTGTATCCGGCGCGCAGGTTCACGGTGGTGCTCACCGTGCTGCCGAACTGGCCCCAACCGGCCGTGGGCGGATAGCTGACGGTGGACCAGCCGCCACCGTTGTACGCCAACCCCTGTGTCGACGTGGCCCCCGTGCCGTTGGCGTACCCGATCGCCATGGTGTATGTCCGGGCGGTGGGCACGTTGACGATGAAGTCGACGTAGCTGTGGGTGCGGAAGTCGGTGCTGTTGTCGATCCTGCCCACGTACCCGCCGCTGGAGGCGCTGGCGGCGCTGAGCCGTTGGGCGTGGAAGACGGCCGCGTTCTCCGCCTCGTACCGCTGCTGGTAGCTCGGCACGCCGCTGGTCGGCTCGACCACGATGTGGTAGGCGCGGCCGGCGTCCATGTTGGGCACGCTGACGCTCACGGCGCCGCCGCTGACGGTCGCGGTGGTGTCCGAGTGCGCGGTCGGTGCGGTCACCGCGGTGAACCGGCCGGAGTTCGGCGTCGACTCCAGGCGCACCCGCACGGTGCCGCCCAGCGCGCCGAGGCCGGTCAGGCGCACGGTGTTGGTGCCGGACTCGTTGCCGAAGATGACGTGCACCTGCCGGCGGGTGGGGTCGTAGGACGCGAATCCATCGATCCCGCTCTGCGTCTGTGGCGTGGTGGTGACCATGTTGCCGGCCATGTCGCCGTACCACTTGTAGAGCCACCAACTGCCGGTGGGCTGGCTGTTGTTGACGACGAGTCCGTTGACGGTGCCGTACTCGTACCAGAAGGCGCGGTTGGCCATCTCGACGCCGGCCCGTTCCAGCTTGGCGATGTAGCTGGTCGCCCGGCCGGGCACGTCGATCTCGTCGGTCCAGCCGTACTCGTTGATGGAGATGGGACGCGGGCTGATGCCCAGCTCCGACTCCAGCGCCCGGTACGCCGACACGTGCGCGGCGACCTGCGCCGAGGTGCCGGGCAGCTCGTGCCAGCAGACGATGTCCGGCAGCGTGTTGGTGTTGCGGGCGTGGGTCAGGAACGAGCGCATCCAGGTCACGTTCCAGCCGGTGATGCTCGGGCCCAGGATCGGGGTGAGGGCGTCACGCGAGCGGACCCGCTGGTGGGTGCGCACCCAGCCGTCGGTGAAGCTGCCGGCGGCCCCGGTGTTCCAGGTGTAGTCGGGCTCGTTCCACAGCTCGTAAGCCTCCACATTGCTCACCGTGGTGGCGGCCATCCGCGCGTTCACCATGGTGTCCACCTTGGACAACCAGTCGTTCCAGCTGACCCACTGGTAGGGGAAGTTCGGGTAGATGTCGGGCAGCCGGATCACCATGCCGGCGCCGGTGCGGATCGCCTGCTGCGCGACCAGCAGCGCGTCGCCGCCGGGCGGCTGGCCGTTCGGGCGCTGCTGCACGCCGGGCGGCGGCTGCACGATGTTGCGCATCCTGATCGGCAGGAGCATCGAGTCGGGGGGCCGGTTGTTCTCGGCGAGGGCGTACAGCCCGCCGGAGGCGACGCGGGTCACCGGCCTGAACGGCGAGCCGACGTTGACGGTGAGGGTGGAGTTCGCGGCGTAGGCCGTGTTGGTGATGGCGACGCTGGCACCGGTGGCGGCCAGCGCGATGGCCGCCACCGCGGCGCGGGCGAGTCGTCTGTGCACGTGACACCTCTCGTGGGGGTTGGGGTGACGTGTGACGGGATTGGGGTTACGGGGTGGCGTCGGTCGGGATCCAGACGCGCATGGGGCCTTCGACGCGGTTGCCCCACAGGAAGTACGGGATCGCGGTGAGGGCGACCGGCCGGCCGGGCGAGACCTCGCGGGACTCGCCGTACAACGGCGGTGTCGACGGCGGCCGGGCGAGCCCGGTCGCCGTCAGGGCGACCACGCCGTCGGGCAGGTCGCCGACGGTCGACGGCCGCACCGCGGCTGAGGTGTCCACCCGCACGTCCGCCAGCGGAATCCCCGCGGGCAGATCGGCCTGCTCGACGCAGTAGACGAGCGGCCCTCGGGCGAGGGCGACGCAGCCGCGCACGGCGTCGACGTACGGGTGGGCGGTGACCAGGCGCGGGGCATGTCCAGGTCGAGGACGACGGTGCTGGTGGTGGGCCATGCCCGGCTGATCCGGGCGTACCCGGCCCGCACCGGGGCGGTGACCGGCGCGCCGTCGACCGTCAGCGTGAACGACGTACACCACGCCGGGATGCGCAGTGCCAGGGTCCATTCCCGCGGGGCCTGCGCGGGTTGCGTGGTGACCGTCATCCGGACCTGTCCCTGCCACGGATAGCCGGTCACCACGGCCAGGCCGACCGCGGTGTCGCCGACCCGGGCGCTCACCATGCCCGAGCCGTACAGGTGGACCTGCAGACCGTCCGCGTCGGTGGTGGCGAGGTAGGACTGCAGCGAGGCCATCAGCCGGGCCAGGTTCGGTGGGCAGCAGGCGCACGAGTACCACGGTTGGCGGCGGTCGGGCGCGTGGTCGTTGGCCGAGTCGTGGTCGGCGCGGCGTTGCAACGGGTTGGCGTAGAAGAAATGCCGGCCGTCGGTGGCGATGGCCGCGGCGATGGCGTTGTAGAGGGCGGTCTCCATCGCGTCGGCGTACCGGCCGGTGCCGGTGGCCAGCAGCATCCGCCAGTTCCACTGGAAGCTGGCGATCGCGCCGCAGGTCTCCGCGTACGCCCGCTCCGGCGGCAGCTCGTACGCGTTGCCGAACGCCTCGTCGCGGTGCCGGGCGCCCTGTCCGCCGGTGATGTACGTCTTCGTGCCGTGCGCGTCCTCCCACAGGCGTTCCGCGGCGCTGATCAGCTCGGGGTCGCCGGTCTCCACGGCCACGTCGACCGCGCCGGCCAGCAGGTACCACTGGCGCACGACATGTCCGGTGGCGGTGCTCGCCTCCCGGACGGGCACGTGGTCCTGCCAGTACGCCGGCCCGAACCGCCCGTGGCCGCCCAGTCCCTGTCCGCGCAGGTCGATGAAGCGGCGCGCGGTGTCCAGGTACGGGCGGTGGCCGGTGAGCCGGTACAGCTCCACGAGCGCCGTCTCGATCTGCGCGTGGCCGCACACGGCCGGCACGCCACCGGGCCCGTACCGGGCCACGATCAGGTCCGCGAAGCGGCGGGCCACGCCCGGCAGCCGCTCCCCCACGCCGACCCGCGCCGCCGCCACGGCGGCCTGGATCAGGTGTCCGGCGCAGTACAGCTCGTGGCTCCAGTCCAGTTCGCGCCAGCGCAGCTCCGGTTTCTCGGTGGTGAAGTAGGTGTTGAGGTAGCCGTCGTCGTCCTGGACCTTCGCCAGCAGCTCGGCGGTGCTCTCGACGAACTCCCGCAGCCGGGGGTCGGCGTCCGGGTGGGCCAGTTCCCAGGCCGCCGCCTCCAGGGTCTTGTAGATGTCGGAGTCGGCGAACCACATCGGCGTGTGCTCACGGTCGGTGAGCCCGAGGACCCGGCGCACGTTGTCCAGCGCGCCGGCCTCCTCCAGCTGCGCGACGCAGTGCGGCAGGGTGGCCGTGGCGTTGCGCCGCTGCCAGGCGCCGAGCAGGCCGCCGGCGTTCAGCCGAACGCCGTCGACGTCCAGCGGCCGCAGGGCGCCGTCCGTGGGGGCCACCGGCCCAGTACGTGGTGTCATCCCTTGAGCGCTCCCGAGGCAGCGAGGAAAACAAGGCAACCGGTTTCCGACAGGTTAAGGACCAGGCGTTCGACACGTCAAGACTGATGTCGATGCATAATCCATCGACGTGATCTGTTGACGTAAGATGGCGACGGAAACCCCGGTGGAAAGTAGGGAACGTGACCAAGCCAGGCCGCCCAGCAACCATCAGCGACGTGGCCGCGCTCGCCTCGGTGTCGGTCGGAACGGCCTCCAAGGCGCTCAACGGCAACGGTTCGCTGCGGCCGGAGACCCGCCAGCGCGTACTGCACGCCGCGGAACGCCTCGGGTTCCGGCCCAACGCCGCCGCCCGCGCGCTCAACGAGGGCCGCACCTACACCGTCGGCATGATCACCACCGACAGCATCGGCCGGTTCAGCATCCCGATCCTGATGGGCGCCGAGAACGCGCTCGGGGCCGGCCGCATGTCGGTGTTCCTCTGCGACGCCAGAGACGACCCGATCCGCGAGGAGTACTACCTGCACACCCTGCTCGGCCGCCGGGTCGACGGGATCATCGTGACCGGCCGGCGCAGCCAGGCCCGGCCACCGATCGCCGCGGACCAACCCGTACCGGTCGTGTACGCCTTCATCAGTTCCACCGACCCGCAGGACTGCTCGGTCGTCCCGGACGAGGCGGGCGGCGCGGGCAAGGCCATCGAGCACCTGCTCGCCGTCGGCCGGCGCCGCATCGCGCACGTGACCGGGCCCGAGCACCACCATTCCGCGCAGGTCCGGTCCGCCGCCGCGCGGGCCCGTCTGGCCGACGACGGCCTCGACCTCGTCCTGCCCCCTTGTACGGCCAGTGGAGCGAAGGCTGGGGCCGCCAGGCCGCGGGCCTGCTCGTGGCCTCCGGTACCCACGTGGACGCCGTCTTCTGCGGCAGCGACCAGATCGCTCGGGGCGTCTCCGACGGCCTGCGCACCGCGGGTGTGCGGATCCCGGACGACGTCGCCCTGGTGGGCTTCGACAACTGGGACGTCATGGCGCTGGCCTGCCAACCACCGCTGACCAGCGTGGACATGGACCTGGAGGGGCTCGGGCGGGCGGCGGCCAACCTGCTCCTCGCCGCCATCAACGGACAGCCCACCCCGGGCCGGCAGACCCATCCGTGCCGCCTGGTCGTCCGCGAGTCCACCGCCGCCCCGGGCGGCTGGCCGGCGCGGTCTTCGTCCCGTTGAGGTGCCCCGGGCGGGCGTACAGTGAGGGCGTCGCTCGGGACCCCGGTGAACGCTGTGCGCCGCCGGAAGGGACCTTCACCATGGCCATCAACTCCTGTCCCCACCCGACCGACATGAGAGCCGACACCCAGGCAGTGACCGAGGCACTCGCCTCGGCGGTGGCCGCAGCCGGACTCGCCCCGTCGATCCACGACACCCGGCCGTGGCGGTGGCGCATGACCGACAACGGGCTGGACCTCCACCTCGAATCCAGCCGACTCTCCGACGTCACCGAGCCCGACGTCCGCCTGGCGACACTGAGCTGCGGGGCAGCGCTGCACCACGCCCGGGTCAGTCTGGCCGCGCAAGGCTGGCGCGCCACCGAGACCCGGATGCCCGACCCCGCCCGGCCCGAGCACCTCGCCCGGCTCCAGGTGGACGGCCCCGCGCCGGCTCCGGTCGAGGCGCTGACGGTACGCCGTACCAACCGTCGCCCGCCGCCCGGCCGGCGGATCGGCCCGGACGAGCTGGCCGCGATCATCACAGCCGTGCACGCCGAAGGCTCGCTGCTGCACGTCCTGTACCCGAACCAGGCGGAGTTGGCGTCTTGGACCGGCGTCACCCGATCGACTGGCACCGGCAGCAGACACGACCGGTCAGCGCTGCTCGCGATCCGCTACAAGCGCGGCGAGCAACCGATGAACTGGCTTCGCGCCGGAGAAGCACTGTCCGCGGCTTGGCTCACCGCCGCCGAGATCGGCGTCTCCCTTCTGCCGCTCAGCGCCAACGTCACCTACCCGTACGTGGTCCTACACCTGAGCAGCATCGACCTGCCGATCAACCGGATCCCCTAGATGGTCGCCGCGGCCCACGGTGTTCAGGTGTGCCAGCGCCTGCCGGTAGGAGTCGATCAGGCTGGTCTGCGCGTAGGGCAGACCATGGCCCAGGCAATAGTCGCGGATGACCGGTTGTGCGTGCGGCAGCGACGGGCGCGGCATGTGCGGGAACAGGTGGTGCTCGATCTGGTAGTTGAGCCCACCCAGGAGTAGATCCGTCAGCCGTCCGCCCCGCACGTTGCGGGCGGTCAGGACCTGGCGGCGCAAGAAGTCGCTGTCGTCCTGCTTGGACAGGATCGGCATGCCCTTGTGGTTGGGGGCGAACACCGCTCCCAGGTACAGCCCAAGCAGTCCCTGATGGATCGCGACGAAGACCAGCGCCTTGACCGGAGACAGCACCAGCAGCACGACGGTGACGTACGCCGCGATGTGCAAACCGAACAGCAGCGCCTCCGGCAGCCGGTTGCGGTAGCCCGGGCGGGTCAACGCCTTGACGCCGGAAACGCGCAGGTCGATCGCCAACAGCAACAGCATCGGGAAGAACAACGCACCCTGGTGGCGGGCGACCAACCGGCCCAGTCCCCGCCGGGCGCCGGCCTGGGCGCTGGTGTAGACAAGGTTCTCACCGCCGATGTCCGGATCGAGACCCTCGTGGTTGGGATGGGCGTGGTGGCGGTGATGCTTGTCCACCCACCAGCCGAACGCCAACCCGATGCCAAGGTTGCCGTGCACCCACCCGACCAGGTCATTGGCGGGCCGAGATCGGAAAATCTGCCGGTGCCCGGCATCGTGGGCCAGGAACCCGTTCTGCGCGAACGCGAAGGCCAGGAACGCCGCGGTGAACACCTGCCACCACGAATTGCCCAGCAACACGAACACCGCCCAGCCGGCGGCGAGCATGAGCAGACACGCGGTGATGCACACGGCGTAGAAGGTGGGACGCCGCTCAAGCAGACCCGCTTGGCGCACCTGCCTCATCAGCTCGGCGTAGTCGCTGCCGCGGCGCGGCGAACCGGCGCGAACCTGCGGGATGGTCACGTCAAGAGTGGTCACTACGGCCTCCGGCAACGGGCGGTCATCACGTCGCCGGGGTCCTGGGCAACCATCGCCCCAGATCCTACCCGGGCCGGGGCGGCGCCAACCTCACCGAAACGGCGTCCATAGACGTCCGTCACAGTAACCGCCGCGCCTGGCAGATCGAGACCAGTTCGCGGGCGCTGGGCCGGTCGCCCGGGTCGCGGGCCAACGCCCACCGGATCAGCTCGTCCAGGTTCGGGGGCAGCCCGAACAGATCTGGTTGCGCCAACTGGACCCGCAAGATCCACTCCTCTTCACTGCGGCTAGCGAACGGGTGGAGACCGCTCCCAGGTGGGCGAGCAGACAACCCCACGCGAAGACGTCCACCGCCGGCGTGGCTGGGTCGGTACGCAGCTGTTCCGGTGCGGCCCAGCCACGGCTGCACTGCACCATCCCCTCATCGCCACACCGCTCGCCAACGTACCGGGCGATACCGAAATCAATGATGCGAACGTCATGCCCACGCACGAGCAGGTTCGCCGGCTTCACATCGCAGTGCACGATGCCCTTTCCGTGGATCGCCGCAAGCGTCTGGGCCAGCCCCCCTCCAAGCGTCCAGAGCTGCTCAGCCGGCGTCGGCCCGCCCACCAACGTGGTGCCGCTGCGATAGCCCGGAAGATGAGCCGTCACCAGGTACGCGCCCGCCGTGGACACGCCGTGACCGACGGCCGGCGCGGTGCAGTCCGGATCGACGGCGGACGCCAACCGGTACTCGCGCAGGCATGCCTCGGCAGCCCCGTCAACGGCGTGCAGGAGCTTGACCGCGACCGGCTCACCGGTGGGCGCTACCGCGTAGAACACGTCTGCCATCCCGCCCGCCCCGAGACGCGATACCAACCGGTAGCCGTCAACGTTGACCGGGTCGCTCTGGTGAAGCGCCCAGGTGTCGACAGTGGAGTCCGGGTCTGCCAACGCTCCTGCCTCGGAGGCGGTGGGCGCGGTCGTGGAGCGGTACCCCGGGTAGGCGGCGGTCGCGCTGAACGTAGGTGGCTCGGCGAGAACGGTCATCTGGTCAACGCTCTTTACGGGACACGCCGTAGGTGTGCCCGGCCGGGACGGCACCTCCACTGAAGCGCCGGGGAGTCGCTGGTCGTGACCGCAGGGTCGAGGACGCGGTGAGGTCCGAACAGAATGTGCGGGCGAGGTCCGGGCCCACGGCCTGCGAAGAGACCTCCCCTTGGGGAGGAGCCGCCAGCCTGACATGTACGGAAGCGCCCGCCTGTGGCGGCGCACGTACCCATAGGCTACTCCCGATATCGTCAGCACGCACGCCCAAGACCGTCAGGCGGCAATCGTCACATTGGCCTGCACCGTCACCGCCGTAGGGACGGGTTCGGCTCCCAACGGATATTCGGACCTTGCGGGCCGGCGCTGTGGCTGCTCGATCGGGGCGGTGAAAACCCCGAGCAACCCGGTCGCCTCCAGAACCCGGCGGACAATGGGCTGCGGATCGGTGACGCGCACCTGGCATCCGGCCCGGGCAGCGGCGTTGCGCACGCCGATGAGCGCACCGATTCCGGTGCAGTCCATGAAGGTGACCCCGGCGAGATTGACGTCGAGCAGGTTGAGACTGTGCCCGTGCAGCACGCGCAGCAGCCGCTCGCGCAATGCGGCCGCGGTTGCCAAGTCGACCTCTCCCGCGACGGCCACCCGGGCCGTGGCCGGCGACGGGATGCTCGTCTCGACGTACAGCGGCGCCAACGTCGCCAGCGGGGAAAAGGGTGCGGACATGGTGTTCCTCCAGCCCAACTGCCTACGAGGATGGCGAGTGTTGAGCGAGCGAGGACTGGGCCCGTGGCCGGGGACTGCAACCCGACATGTCGCGGTGGAGTTGCGGGCTCGACGAGCTGCGCACGTCGGTCGGCGCAGCTATACCGCAGGATACTCCCGAGACGGCTCCGTCGGGGCCTGGTCGTTCGCCGAATATCCCGTGCGGTCGCGTAGAGTTGGGCTCGTCGCTCGTGTCCCCGGTGGCGTGACAGTCCGCCACTGGCGGACGCATCGAGCGGGCCCCGAGATCTGGTGACCGGGCCACCAGCAGAAAAGTGGTCTGCCATGGCTGACGTGAAGCCCATCCCCGACAACTATCCCCAGGTCGTGCCCTACCTCTGCATCGACGGCGCCAGCACAGCGATCGATTACTACCGCACCGTGTTCGGAGCGACCGAACGGATGCGGATGTCCGAGCCAGACGGCAGGCTGGGCCACGCCGAACTGGAGATCGGCACAGCCGTAGTCATGCTGTCGGACGAGTTCCCGGACCTGGGCATCCGGGGACCGAAGAGCATCGGCGGCACGCCAGTCACCATCAGCCTCTACATCGAAAACGTTGACGACGTCTTCAATCGGGCGATCGAGGCCGGCGCCACCGCCCTACGCCCCGTCACCGATCAGTTCTACGGCGATCGCACCGGCCAGTTCGTGGACCCGTTCGGGCATCGGTGGAGTGTCGCCACCCGCATCGAGGATCTTTCCCCGCAGGAAATGGCCAAACGCGCCGCGACGGCGACAAGCGCCTGAACGCCACCTCGAACACGAGGACATGGCGATGATGGGCAACTTCACGGCCGAACGCTGACGAGCCCGCTACTCGCCGGCGAGCAGGTACGCGCGTTCCTGGTCGATCGTGATGTCGACGTTGGTGCCCTCGACCAGCAGCTGCCGGGGGTCGCGGCCAGGCTCGGTGACGGTGATGGTGCCGCTCGTGGTCTCCACCTCGTAGTCGATGGTCGGGCCGTGGAACGTGGAGCGCAGCACCACGCCGATCCCGGTGCCGCCGTCGGTGACCGGCACCAGCGCGATCGTCTCCGGCCGCATCATCAGGTACGCGTCGCCGCCGGCCGCCGCGTCCTGGTGGGCCGCCACCTCCAGCCGCTGGCCGAGCGTGTGCACGACGGCGGTGCTGCCGTGCACGCGCTCCACCATCACCTCGATGAAGTTGGCCCGGCCGATGAAGTCCGCGACGAACACGCTGGCCGGCCGCAGGTAGATCTCCCCCGGCGTGGCGACCTGCTCCACCCGGCCCCGGTTCATCACCACGATCCGGTCGGACATGCTCATCGCCTCGTCCTGGTCGTGGGTGACGTAGATGCTGGTGATCCCGAACATCCGCTGGATCCGCCGGATCTCGGCCCGCATCGCGCCGCGCAGCTTTGCGTCCAGGTTGGACAGCGGCTCGTCGAAGAGCAGCACCTTCGGCTGCACCACCAGGGCCCGGGCCAGTGCCACCCGCTGTTGCTGCCCGCCGGACAGCTCGTGCGGGCTGCGGTCCTCCAGGCCCACCAGGTTCATGCTGGTCAACGCCATCCGCATGCTGGTAGCGATCTCGTCGCGGGAGCGCCGCAGCAGCCGCAAGCCGTACCCGATGTTGCCGGCGACGGTGAGGTGCGGAAACAGCGCGTAGCTCTGGAACACCATGGCCATCGGCCGGCGCTGCGGCGGGATCGCGTCGATGACCTGGCCGTCCAGCCGGATGTGGCCGGCGGTGGCCTCCTCGAACCCGGCGACCATGCGCAGGGTCGTGGTCTTCCCGCAGCCGGACGGGCCGAGCAGCGTGATGAACTCGCCCGGTGCGACGTCGAGGGTCACGCTGTCGACGGCGGTCACCGCGCCGGAGCGGCTGGCGAAGCTCTTGGTCAGACCGTCCAGTTGCAACCGTCCACTGTGGGCGGCTGCCCGGATGCCGGTGGCGGTCGATTCGGTCATGGCGGTGGTCATGGCTTCTGCCTCTCCGTGGCGGCGACGCGTTGCAGGGTCGCCCCGCCGCCGACCACGAGCCGGATGAGCCCGAAGGCGGCCAGGACGATGGCGGTCAGCACGGTGCAGTAGGCGAAGGCGACGCCGTACCGTCCGGTGCTGGCGGCGCTGAGCACCTGCGAGGTGATGATTTTTGTCTGCGGGGTGACCAGCAGCACGATCGTCGATATCGACGTCATGCTCCGGGCGAAGCTGTAGCTGAGGCCGGTCAGCAGGGCCGGCCGGATGAGCGGCAAAGTGATCCGCCGGAATGTGTACAGTGGACCGGCGCCGAGGTCGGTCGACGCCTGCTCGACATGCGGGTGCAGCTGGGTGAGCGCGGCCACCGCCGTGCGCTGGCCCGCCGGCAGGCTGCGCACCACGTAGGCCAGGATGATGGCCGCCGCACCGCCGGCGACGGCGCCGCCGCCCACGAGGCTGGGAAACACCTCGAACGGGCCGACGTACCGTTCGGGACGGTACGCGAGCACGAAGCCGATGCCGAGCACGGTGCCGGGGACGGCGACGCCCAACGTGCCGGCCAGGTCCAGCAGGCCGGCGGTCCGCCGCAGATGCCGGACCACCAGCCAGGCGATGACGACGCCGAAGGCGGCGGCGACCGGGGTGGCGACGGCGGCGAGTACGACGGTGTCCCGCACCGCCTCCTGGCCCACACCCATCACCACCTCGCGCAGATACTCCAGGGTCAGCGTGTTGTCCACGCCGAACACGCGGGTCACCGAACCGGCGATGACGGTGCCGTAGATGCTCACGATGACGGCGGCCACCAGCACCGCCAGGCCGAAGATCGGCCAGCGCACCCAACCGGTGATCAGGTGCACGCTGCCGGACGGCCGCCCGGTGATGGTGGTCCGCACCTTGCGGCTGAGCCAGTACCGCTGGGCCAGGAAGAGCCCGACGGACGGGACCAGCAGGATGACGCAGTAGACGGCGGCGCTGGTGGTGTCGTACTCGCCGGACACCGCCAGGTAGGCGCGGCTGGCCAGCACGGTGTAGTCGCCGCCCAACACGAGCGGGTTGGCCAGGTCAGCGATGGCCTCCACGAACAGCAGCAGGAACGGGCCGACCAGCCCGGGTGCCAGCAGCGGCAGGATGACCGTGCGCAGGATGCGCCACGGGCCGGCGCCCAGGTTCATCGCGGCCTCCTCCAGAGCCGGGTCCAGCCCCCGCATCATGCCCAGCAGGCCCAGGTAGGCGACCGGGAACAGCGACAGCGACAGCACGAAGACCAGGCCGTCCAGGCCGTAGATGTCGTACTCCAGGCCGAAGACGCCGTTGCTGATGACGCCGCGGCGCCCGTACAGCACGACCGTGGCGGTGGCCACCGCGAACGGTGGGCTGACGATCGGCACCAGCGCCAGCACGTGCAGGATTCGCTTGCCGGGCACGTCGAGTCTGGTTTGGACGAACGCGAACAGGAAACCCAGCGCCGTGCCGCCGGTCCCGACGAGGGCGCCCAGCACCAAGGTGTTGCGCAGGATCTTCAGGTCCACTGAGGACGTGAAGAACTCGCCGTACCGGTGCAGCGCGCCCGGCGCGAATGCGGTCGCCAGGACCGCGGCGAGCGGCACCACGCTACCGATCGCCACCAGCAGCACGCTCGCCACGACGAACGCCCGGACGCCGAGGTCCGGCCGGCGCCGCCGGCGGGGTGCCGCCGCGGATGGCGGTGGCACCTCGCGATCGGTCAGCACGTCGGTCATGACTTCGGCGCCTGGGCGACGTCGATGTCGAACCGCTTGGTCAGCGCGGACTTCGCCTTCCCGGCGACGACCGGGTCGTACTCCACCAGCTTGATCTGGCTCAGGTCGACCACCTTGTCGGAGACCTTCGCGCCGGGGTTGGTCGGGAACTGGTACGCCTTGACCGTCGGGCCGACCTCCTGCGCCTCGGTGGTCAGCGCCCAGTCGACGTACTTCTTCGCGCTCACCGGGTTCTGCGCGCCCTTGACCAGCGCGACACCGCCGGTCTCGTAGCCGGTGCCCTCACTCGGGAAGCTCACCGCCAGGTCGGGAAAACCGCCCTCGCGGGCCGCGACGCAGTCGTGCGAGAAGATGACACCCACGGCGACCTCGCCGCGGGCGGCCATCTGCGCGGGTGCGGCCCCGGACTTGGTGTACTGCAACACGTTGGGGTGCAGCTTGCGCATGTACTGCATGGCCTTGTCCTCGCCCGCCGCGCCGCCGCCGCCGAGCACCACCTGCGTCCACAGCGCCGTGTACGCGGTGCCGGACGTGGACGGGTGCGCGATGCTGATGTCCTTGGCCAGCTTCGGGTCGAGCAGGTCCGCCCACGAGGCGGGGGCCGCGACCCCCTTTTCCGCCAACACCTTCGTATTGGCGCAGAACCCGAGCGCGCCGACGTAGACGCCGGTCCACATGCCACCGGGATCCTTGTACCGGGCCGGGATCGCCGCCGCGTTCGGCGAGACGTACGGCTCCAGCAGGCCCTCACCGCCGGCCGCGGCGAACCCGTCGGCCGGGCCGCCGTACCAGACGTCGAACTCGGGGTTGTTCTTGCCGGCCTTGATGCGGGCCAGCGCCTCCCCGCTGGACAGCCGCACGAAGTCCGCCTTGACCCCGGTGGACCGGGTGAACTGGGCGGTGGTCGCCGCGCACCACTCCTCGGTGGCGCCGCACACCACGTGGACGATCCCGCCGTCGTCCTGGGCCGGTGTGCTGCCGCCCGCCTCCCGCGCGCAGCCCGCCGCACCCGCCAGGGCGGCCGCCGCCAGCAACGCCAATGCTCGTCCGCCTCGTCCTACCTGACCCACGGTCATGACGTCGACCTCCTGCTGGAGCCAATGTTGCGGCCAGGTTAGAGGCGGATGGACGGTCCGCCGGTGACGGCGGTGTGAGCGCCGGTGACAGCGGTGTCACCGATCCGGCTCGGCCCGCTCCGCCGGGGCGAGGTCGGCCATCAGATAGCCCACGCCGCGCAGCGTGCGCACGTAGCCGGCGCCGCCCGGCACGCCGGCCAGCCGGGACCGGAGCCGGTACACGGTCGACTTCACGACGTCCCGGCCGCCCATCAGGTCGGCGGTGCCCCAGACCTCGCGCAGCAACTCCTGCCACGACTGCGGCACGCCCCGCCGGTTGGCCAGGTGCACCAGCAGCTTGAACTCGGTGAACGGCAGGTCCAGCCGATGCCCGGCCAGCACCGCCGTCCGGGTGGCCGGGTCGATCACCAGGTCGCCGACCCGGATCGCGGTGCCCGTGCCGCGCCCTCGCCGCACCAGCGCCTGCGCCCGCAGGGCCACCTCCCTCGGGTGGAACGGCTTGGTGACGTAGTCGTCGGCGCCGTGCTCCAGCCCGGCGATGACGTCGTCGTGCTGGGCCAGCGCGGTCAGCATCATGATGGGCACGTCGGAGCGGGCCCGGATCCGCTCGCACAGGGTCAGGCCGTCCATTGTGGGCATCAGCACGTCCAGCACGACCAGGTCGACCGAGCGCGTCCGCAACAGGTGCAGGGCGGTGGCCCCGTCCGGCGCGACCAGCACCGTGAAGCCCTGGGTTTGCAGGGCGAACTCGATGATCACGGCCATGTGCGGCTCGTCGTCGACGACCAGCGCGGTCGGGCCGGCCGTACCGGTCTTCGGGTCGGGGTTCATCGGGACTCGCCTCGGGGCAGCGTGAGCAGGAACGTCGTCCCGCGGGCCGACGCGGTGTGCACCATGATGTCACCGCCGTGCAGCTCCACGATGGTCTTCGTGATGACCAGGCCGAGCCCGGTGCCGTCGGCCAGTGGGCGGCCGGTGGCGAACCGGCGGAACAACCGGTGCCGCTCGTCCGGGGTCATCCCGGCGCCGTCGTCGGTGACGTAGACCGCGACGCCGGTGTCGATGACCGCCACCCGCACGTCGATGCTGCCGCCCGCGGTGGTGAACCGGCTGGCGTTGGACAGCAGGTTGGTCAGCGCCTGGGTCAGCAGCTGCGGATCGCCCTGGATCCGCGGCATGACCTGCGGCGTGTCCAGGCTGATCCGCTGCTGGCGCTGCGCGCACAACGGCCGCATCGCGGTGACGACGTCCCGGGTCACCACCGACACGTCGACCCGCTCCGGCCGCGGCGTGAACAGCCCGGCCTCGATCTTCGCCTGGATCAGCAGGCTCTCGCACAGCCCGATCACCTGGGTGCACTGGTGGTCGACCACCTGCAGAAACCGTTCCTGAGCCGGGGTCAACGGGCCCGGCGTCCCCTCCCGCAGCAGGTCCACCGCTCCCTTGATCATGCTCAGCGGGGTGCGCAGCTCGTGGCTGAGCGCGGTCACCTGCTCGGCCCGGCGCTTGACCAACTGCTCCAGATGGGCCAGCTCGCCGCCGCGGGCGGCGCCCACCCGGCGCAGGTACAGGGCCACGAGGCCGCCGCCCAGCAGGGCACCGAGCAACGCCACGATCGCCAACCGCACGGCCACCATCCCACTGTAGGGAGACCGACCAGCGCGGTCGCGTGGCCGCTACCGGCCGGCCCGGTTTCCCCGCCGGCGCCGCTGGGCCACCGTGGTCGCATGAATGCCACCGGACTGGTCCGGCTCACCGTCGCGGCGCCGGCCCGGCGGATCGACCTCGCCCTGCCCGAACGCGCACCCCTCGCGGAGCTGCTGCCCATCCTGTTAGGACAGGCCGGGGAGGACCTGCCCGACGCCGGGACAGCGGCGGACGGCTGGGTGCTGCGCCGCGCCGACGGCGCCATCCTGGAGCCGGCCCGCACGCTGGCCGCGCACCGGGTACGCGACGGCGAGGTGCTGCACCTGACCCACGCCGGCACCGACTGGCCCGAGTTGGAGTACGACGACGTCGTCGACGCCATCGCCACCGGCTCGGCCCGGACGGGTGGCGCCTGGGCGTACCGGCACACCCGGTGGACCGGCCTGGCCGCCGGCGTACTCGCGGTATTGCTCTGCCTGCTCGCGGTGCTGCGGGCCGGACCGCCGTGGCCCGGCCCGGCCGGATGGGCGCTCGGCGCCGCCGCCGTGCTGCTGTGCGCGGGCGCGCTGCTGGCCCGGGCCGGCGGTGACGCCGGGGCCGGCGCGGCCGTCGCGCTGGCCGCGCTGCCGATGGCCTTCGCTGGCGGCGGGACGCTCCTGGCCGGCGAACGCGCACTGACCGGGCTCGGCGCCCCGCACCTGCTGGCGGCCGGCACCGCGCTGCTGGTCGCCTCCATGGCCGGCGTGCTCGGTGTGGTGGACCGCGCGGCGTGGTTCGCCGGCGGCGCGAGCGCCGGCGCGCTCAGCGTCGCCGGCGCGTGGCTGAGCACGTTCGAGGCGCTGCGGGGGTACCAGGCCGCGGCGATCGTGGCAGGGCTGGGACTGGCGTTCTCCCCCGTGCTCGCGCCGCTGTCGATCCGGCTCGGCCGGGTGCCGATGCCGGTGCTGCCGCGGGCCGCCGCCGACCTGGTACGCGACGATCCGCAGCCGGCCCGCACGGCCGTGTACGCGGCGGTGCTGCGCGCCGACAGCCTGCTCTGCGGCATGGTGGGCGGCCTCGCGCTGGTCGCCGCGGTGTGCCAGGCGCTGCTGGTACGCCGCGGCGGCACCCCCGGGTGGGTGCTGGTGAGCATCCTGGCGGTCGGGTTCCTGCTGCGCGCCCGCCTGTACCCGATCGCCCGTCAGCGGGCGCCGATGCTGCTCGCCGGGCTCACCGGCGCGGTGTGCCTGGCCGCCGGACCGCTGACGGCCGACCCTGACCGGTACGCCACGACCGGGGCCGGCCTGCTCCTGGCCGGCGCGCTGGCCGTGCTGCTCGCCGTCCGGTACAGCACCCGACCGCCCGGCCCGTACCTGAGCCGGTACGCCGAACTGCTGGAGGTGCTCGTGGTGCTGGCGATCGTCCCGGTGGCCTGCTGGGTGCTCGGGCTGTACGGCTACGTCCGCGGGCTCGGTGGCTGACATGGCCTCCAAACGCGACCAGCTGCACGCGTACCAGTTCCTGGCGCAACGGGTCGTCTCCGCGCAGGTGACCAGGGAGAGCGACCCCGAACAGCCACCGTTTCGCCGGCCCGCCCTGGCCGCGGTCGGCAGCCTCGCCATCGCGGTGATCGCGCTGGCGGTGGTCGGCGTCTACGGGTTCATCGTGCCCGGCGGCAACCGCGGCTGGCAGGGCGCCGACGCGGTGGTGGTCGAGAAGGAGACCGGGACCCGCTACGTGTACCTGGACGGCCGGCTGCACCCGGTCGCCAACTACTCCTCCGCCCTGCTGGCGCTGGGCCGGTACGGGGACAGCCGCCGGGTGTCACGCAAGTCGCTGGTCGGGGTGCCGCGCGGGCCGCGGATCGGCATCCCGGACGCGCCGGACGCCCTGCCCGGACCGGACCGCGTGCTCGACGAGGGGTGGACGTTCTGCTCGCAGCCGGGCACCGACCGCACCGGCGCGACCGTGCCGCGGTCGGCCCTGATGGTCGGGCACCGGCCGGCCGCCGGCCAGCCGATGGGCGAGCGCGGGCTGCTGGTGCGGGTGCCCGAGACGGGCCGGCTGCACCTGGTACTGCGCGGCTACCGGCACGAGATCGCCGACCGGGACGCGGAACCGGTGGCGGTGGCCCTGGGCGCCGGTGCGGCGATCCCGATGAGCCCCACGGTGATCGAGGCGCTGCCGGCCGGACGGCCGATCGCCCCGATCGCGGTGCCGGACGCCGGCAAGCCCTCCCGAGCCGTACCGGGCCGCACCGACATCAAGGCCGGGCAGGTGCTGGTGGTGGGCGTGTCCGACGCGGCGCGCCACTACCTGGCCGAGGTCAGCCGCCTGCGCCCGATCAGCCCGCTGCAGTACGACATCCAGCTGGCCGCACCCGGCACCGCCGCCGCGTACGGCACCGAACGGCCTTCCGGCATCCCGCTGACCCTGCCGGAGGCGGCGTCCGCCACCCGGACCCCGGACCTGCCGGCCGCCGCCGGTGACCCGCCGCGGGTACGTCCCCGGCTCGCCGGCGGGGACGCGGCGACCACCGTCTGCCTCGTCTTCGAGCCCGGGCAGGGCGTACCCGGACTGCTGCTGGACCCCGCGATGCCGGCGACCGATCCGATGGCCGGCACGCCGGGGCGCACCGACGCGGGTGCCCGGCTCGCCGACCGGATGCTCGTGCCGCCCGGCTGGGTCGCGGTGGTGGAGTCGATGCCGAGCGCGGACGCCCCGGCGGGCACGCTGATGGTGGTGACCGACATGGGCATCGCGTACCCGGTGGCGGATCCGGCGCTGCTCGAGGTCCTGGGCTACCCCAACGTGCGGCCGGTCCGGGTACCCGCCGGTGTGGTCGCCCGGATCCCCATGGGCAGCGGCCTGAGCCACGAGGCCGCCCTGCGCCGCACCACCTGACGCCGCCCTTGATCGCCCGCCGCGCCCTGCGCGGCCCCCTCGCCGCGTCCGCGCCGGGCCGGGCCCTCTGCGTCGATCAAGGACTCCGCCGCCGATCAAGGGCAAACGGTCGTGGAATGGAGATCGAACCACGGCCCTATGCCCTTGATCGGCGCGGAAGTCCTTGATCGGCGCGGCCCGGGCCCGGCGCGCGCGGGTCCGGCGCGGCCCGCGCGGGTCAGGAGCGGGCCGCGCGGGTCAGGAGCGGGCCGCGCGGGTCAGGCGCGGCGCGCGCGGGTCAGTGGGCTCGGCTGGGCCGGGGTCGGGTCGTGGCCTCGTCCACCCGCCACAGGTCCTCGTCGACCACCTGCGCCTGGACCGCCACCGGCGGCTCCGCCTTTCGCTCCGGCCTGGCCCGGCGGGTCCGGACCGGGATCAGGCCCTGCTCCGACCTGCCCGCCTTGCCACTGAGCAGCTCGGGCAGGCCGGGTGTGGACGATGGGCCGTTCCCCCGCCCGGCCGGTGGGCGGCGGGCCGCACCCGACCCCGGCCGGCCACCGCCGCCCGTACCCGCCCCGGCGCCGCCCATCATCGGCGGCATGATCGGGGGTATCGCGCCGCCCGCCGTCGATGTCCCGGCGGGCGTGGCACCGCCCAGCGCGACCGGCGGCGACCCGGTCGCGGCCTGTTGCGCGGCGCTGACCGGCACCGCGGCCTGTGGCAGCGAGGTGGACCCGGACCCGCCGAGGCTCACGCCGGGCACGCCGGCGCCGCCCACCCCGGTCCCGCCACCGATCGGCCGCACCGCCGGCACGGAGCCGCGAGATCCGGTGTTTCCGCCGGGTGGGAGCCCCGGCGTGACGACCGGTGGCAGGACCGGCGGAACGTACGGCGTCAGCGGGGACGTGCCGGGAGGTAGCCCGCCGCCCGTCAGCGGGGGCAGGCTCGGCGGAAGGCTGGGCGCCAGGGCACCGCCGAGTCCGGACAGCGACGGCTCGGCGATCTGGTCCAGGCCCGCACCGCCGGCACCTGGCAACGCGGCGCCGTCGGGCAAGGCGCCACCGCCACCGGGCAAGCCGGCACCTTCCGGCAAAGTGGCACCGCCGGGCAAAGTGGTGCCGCCGTCTGGCAGCGTCGCGCCCTCCGGCAGTGTCACGCCATCCGTGGGGAGCAAGCCATCCGGAAGGAGCGTGCCGTCGGGTAGTGCGACTCCGGCCGGCAGCACGGCGCCGCCGCCGGGCCGCGCCGTCGCGCCGAGCGGGGCACCGCCGCCGCCGCCGCCGCCGCCAGCAGGCCCGCCACCCAGGTCCGGAAACTGTTGCCCGCTAGCGGCGGCGGTCAGCTTGCCGGCGGTTTGCTCGTACGCCGTGGCGAGTTGTCCCATCGCCTCGCTCGATCTCACATGCTGTTCCACGATTCCGGTGTTCGCCGCGTTGATCTGGTCCAACAACGAGCCTTCTTGGAGGGCGACTCCCATGGCGTATCCGGCGTCGAAATCCGCCCCGAACGGGGCCGGAGCCCGCAAGATGGCCAGATTCGCCTCGTGTTGGTCGCGCGCCGCTGTCAGCGCGAGCGTCTGTTCGTAGGCGTCTCGGACCGTCCCGAAGGTGCTCATGATCTGATTGCTCAGGTCGTACAGCGCCTCGAACGGGTTGTTGCCGGTGATGAGCCCCAACCAGTCGTTGAGGAGGCGCCGGATGTCTAGGGACGTTTCGGAGAAGGCGTCAAAGGCTCCGTCCGTCCAATCCCCCGCCAGGGCGTCGGCGGATTGCTTCAGCGAACCGTCCGCCTCAATCAACTCGATGCGCGCGTTCTCCCACATGCCCCCCTTCTTCTGGAGCAGCTCACAGTTTGTGAGCTCGTGGAGCATGATGTCGTACTGTTCCTTGATGGAAAGGCCCATGTAGTTCGCTGCGTACGCCGGCGCTTCCACCTGATCACTCCGTGGGTTCGACGATGCCGATGAAGGTGGCCGCCGCGGCGGAGCTCGCGTCGAGATACGCCACGCCGCTCGCCGTCACTCGCCGTGTGAGGCCCTCGAACTCGGCGTTCGCCGACGTGACGAACCGCGCCAGCAGATCGCCGGCCAGCATGTCCGCGTGGACGAGGAGCGCGCCGGCACCGGGCAGGCGGCTGTTGAGGGGTTGATGCGGGCCGACCAGGGCCGGGTCCGGGCCTTGCGGCGCGTACGCCATCATCGGGTCCGGCTTGCCATCGATGAAGCCGCCTGACGTCTTCGGCATAGGTCCTCCCAATCGACCGTTCGGTGCCCGCCAGGCGACCTGAGCGCCTGGTCGGGTGGAGTGCAGGGCTTGGTCATTCCGCCGGCGGGAGCCAGGCCAGCTGCACCAGCACGGAGGGCTGGCCGCGGGAGGTCAGGCGTCCTCGCCCGGGCGGCAGCGGCTCCGCCCGGAGTCCACCCAGCAGCGGACCTTCGGCCCGGTCGCCGGAGAGCATGAGGCCGGGCGAGCCGATGTCGCGCAGCCGGGCGAAGACCTGCTCGAACATCGCGCGACCGGCGCCACCGGTACGGCGGGTGAGGACCACGTGCAGGCCGATGTCGCGGCCCTGCGCCAGCATCGGCATCAGCGGCATCAGCGGGTTGCCGGTCGGGCTCGCCACCAGGTCGTAGTCGTCGACGAGGACGAACAGTTCCGGTCCCTGCCACCAGCTGCGGGTGCGCAGCTGGGCGGGGGTGACGTCGGGGCCGGGCAACCGGTCGGCGATCCCGCGGGCGGCCTCGGCCATCAGGCCCGCCGTCGACTCCTGGTCGACACCGAAGCCGAGCAGGTGTCCGGGCGGCACCTCGCCGAGCAGCCCCCGGCGGTGGTCGACCACGATCACCCGCGCCCGGTCCGGCCCGTACGTGTCCACGATGCGGCGGGCGAGCAGGCGCAGGAGGCTGGTCTTGCCCGACTGGGTGTCGCCGAGCACCAGCAGGTGCGGGTCGGCGCCGAGGTCGACGTGGGCCGGGCCGAGGTCCTGCTCGACGATGCCGACCGTGAGCCGCAGCCCGTCCGGATCGTCCGCCGGCAGCGCGCCATAGGGCAGCTTGGTGGGGAGCATGCGCACCGCCGGTGCCCGGTCGCCGGTCCAGGCCGCGGCCACCGCGTCCACCAGACCGGCCAGGCCGCCGGCCAGGTCGTCGGCCGCCTGGACCGAGTCCAGCCGCGGCAGCGCCATCAGGATCTGGTGCCGGCTCGCGCAGACGCCCCGGCCCGGCGCGTTCTCCGGTACGCGCAGCGCGCTCGCGCGGTCGACCATCGAGTCGATCGGGTCGCCGAGCCGCAGCTCCACATTGCTGCCGAACAGGTCTCGGAGGTTCGCCCGCAGGTCGATCGGGCGCGAGCAGCCGACCACCACGTGCACGCCGTAGGCCAGCCCCCGGGTGGCGACGCCGGTGACCGCCTCCTCCAGGTCGTCGAACTCCTTGCGCAGGGTCAGCCAGCCGTCCACGACCAGCACCACGTCGCCGTGCGGATCGTCGGTGACGGCGCCGGAGGCCCGCAGCGCCCGGTAGGCGGCCATTCCGTCGATGTTGTGCTCGGCGAACCGGCGTTCCCGGGCGGCGAGCAGCGTGACCACCTCGGCGACGGTGCGCCGTACCGCGCCGACGTTCTGCCGGCCGGCCACGCCGGCGACGTGCGGGAGCCCGCGGATCGAGCCGAGCGAGCCGCCGCCGAAGTCCAGGCAGTAGAACTGCACCTCGCGGGGGTGTGGGTGAGGGCGAGGCTGGTGATGATGGTGCGCAGCGCGGTGCTCTTACCGGCGCGCGGCGCGCCGACCACCAGGACGTGGCCGGCGGCGCCGCCCAGGTCCAACACGAGCGGGTCGCGCCGCTGCTCCAGCGGCCGGTCGACGACCCCGACCACGGCCCGCAGTCGCCCGTTGAGGTCGGGCCGTCGGGCGCGCAGGCCGCGTACCGGGTCGGCGGTCAGGCCGCCGAGCAGCTGGTCCAGGGTGGGCGACTCGGCCAGCGGCGGCAACCACACCTGATGCGCGGGCGCCCCCTGGCCCGCGAGCCGGTCCACCAGGATGTCCAGCAGGCTCTCCCCCACCGCGTCGGGGTCCTCGGCGGGCGTGACGACCGCCGCCTCGTGCTCGGCCTTCGGCGCGATGTAGGTGGTCGAGTACTCGGCCAGCCCGAGCGGCTCGCCCGCGTCGGGCTTGGCGACCGGGGCGACCGAGGGGCTGTGCACCCCGGACACGTAGGCCGCGCGAAACCGGGTCAGCGGGTCGGTGCCGAACCTCAGGAAGCCGTGCCCGGGGGCGGTGGGTAGCGAGAACGCGTCGGCCACGCCGAGCGCCGCGCGACTGTCCATGTCGGACAGCGTGCGCAGCCCGATCCGGTACGACAGGTGGGTGTCCAGGCCGCGCAGCCGTCCCTCGTCGAGGCGCTGGCTGGCCAGCAGCAGGTGTACGCCCAGCGACCGGCCCACCCGACCGATCTGCACGAAGGTGTCGATGAAGTCCGGCCGCCGCGACAGCAGCTCGCTGAACTCGTCGCAGACCACGAACAGCGTCGGCACCTCGGCCAGCGGGGCGCCCGCCGCGCGGGCCTTCTCGTAGTCGCGCAGCGAGGAGAAGTTGCCGGCCGCGCGCAGCAGTTCCTGGCGCCGCAACAGCTCACCGTTGATCGCGTCGGCCATCCGGTCGACCATCGGCAGCTCGTCCACCAGGTTGGTGATCACCGCACTGGTGTGCGGCAACCGGTCCAGCTTGGCGAATGTGGCGCCGCCCTTGAAGTCGATGAGCGCGAAGTTCAGCACGTTGGGCGGATGGGTCACGGCCAGCGCGAGCACCAGCGTACGCAGCAGCTCGCTCTTGCCGGAGCCGGTGGCGCCGATCAGCAGCCCGTGCGGGCCCATACCGTCCTGAGCGGACTCCTTGAGGTCCAGCTCGATGGGGGTGCCGTCGGCCCGGATGCCCAGCCGCACCCGCAGGCGGTCCCGGCTGGGCCGCTGCACCCAGGTGGCGGCCGGGTCGAACGCGTACGGGTCGCCGAGCTCGAGCAGCTCCGCCAGGCCGAGCTCGACGCTCAGCGGCTGCTCGCCCGGCCCGCCCCTGGTCAGCCGGAGTGGGGCCAGCTGGCGGGCCAGACCCTCCACTGTGGCCAGTGGTGCGTCGTCGGCCCGACCGATCTCGGTCTCCCCTCGGCCGACAGGCTGGACAGCCAGCCGTCGGCCGCGACCGCGAGCACGACCGCAGACCGTTCCAGCGCCCGGGCGGGCGGCGTGGTCAGGTCGATGACCGTGACGCCCTCGACTCCGCCGGCGCTCATGAGGTGGTCCGAGCCGGCGCTGTCACCCCGTCGAGCACCACGACCAGATGCGGCCCGGACACCAGCACGCCGCCATGGTCCGGGTCGAAGCGCGGCCGGGCGCCGAGCAGGTCCTCCAGCATCGCCTCCAGCGCGGTGATCGTCGTGGCGACGAGCCGCACCGGGCCGAGCGCGTCGGTGCGGTCCGGGTGCAGCGCGTGCGGCAGCCATTTGAGCCACTCCCAGTCCGGGCGGCGCTCCGCCGCGGCGCACACCGCGATCCGCAGGTCGTCCGGCGGGTGGAAGGTGGCCAGCTGGGCCAGGACCGCCCGGACCAGGCCGGTGGCCCGGTCCCGGTCGCCGCGCAGGTAGACCCGGCTGAACCCGTTGACCGCCATCGCCAGCGGCAGGTCCGGCAGCGCCGAGTACGTGGTGACGAACCGCCGCAGCGCCAACGCGGACAGCGGCTCCAGTTGCTCCATCGGCTTGGTGTCCGGCGGGATCAGCACGGTGGCCAGGCTCTGCCGGCCGACACCGATGCGCGCCACGCCGAAGTCCGGGTCGTCGCGGCGCCGTTCCCACAGCCGGTAGCTGGCCACCAGCGACCACAGCACCCGCGGGTCGGGGTACAGATAGGACAGTGCGGTCCGTTGCCGGCGGGCGGTGCGGGTGACGCGGACCCGGTGCTGCGCCAGCCCGCGCAGGTAGAGCCGGCGGGCCTGACCCATCTCGCGCTTGCTCGGCCCGCCGCTGTTGAGGAACGCCACCCCGACCATCGCCAGCATGCCCACCCCGAAGAGCCCCATGACCACATAGCGCAGGCTCCCGAACGACCCGCCCGAGACCAACGGGATCATCATCGCGCCCATGATGGCCACCATGGGCAGCACCATCACGGCCTGCGTCCACTGCCGGGCCGGTGGTGCCGGGATCTCGGGCGGAGCCTCCAGCGTCAGCTCCCCGGACGGCATCTCCGGTGCCGGCTGCCGGGACGGCCTGCGTACGACAACCGACGCCACGACAGTGACCTCCCCACGTTGCGCTCATGCGGCATCGTCGCCGCTGCCGGCCGGGTATGGGCCCGGATGGCAGGAAGGTGCCGGCGCGGCCGCCGGTCCGCCCGGCGCCCGTAGCGTCGCCATCGGACGCCGCATCCGCGGCCCCGGGCCGTCCGACGGGGCGGCACCCAGCGACGGCGAACGGGAGCTAGCCCATGCCGGATCCTTATCTTGCTGGCCAGACGGAGGCGATGAGTGCGGCGGGGGTCACCGCCGACGGCGTCGCCAAGGCCGTCGATGAGTACGTGAAAAAGCTACGACCGGTGGTAGCGGAGCAACGGGAGCACTGGCGGAACGCCGGGCTACCCATCTTCGAGGAGAAGGTCTTCGAGTGGGAGACGGCGAGTGCCCGGTTCATCACCCTGCTGGACCAGCTCTCACAAGCGGCGACCGGATCCAGCGCGGGCTACCAGACCGCCAGCGCGGACGGCGCGGCCGTCATGGCCTCCATCCAGAGCGCCCCGTTCAACGGCGTCCTCGGCGGCCCGACCAGCGCCGGCTACCAGGTCTGACATCTTCGAGTGGAAGGGTAGGGCGAAACTATGGGGCAGCCCGGGTGGGTCAGCGGCGACTTCGGACGGCTCGACACGCTGCAGCAAACGGTCTTCCAAACCGCCGCCGGCATCGACGGCGAACACGGGTACTGGACCAGTCAGGTCAACGCTCTCGCGGACCAATGGTCCGACCAGCCCGGCGTGAACTTCCAGGAGATCAGCGCGGCGGCGGTCGCGGTCGACAAGGCGAACAACGAACTCCTCCAGCTCCTGGGGGCGGCGTCGGACAGGTGCGGACCATCCTTGAGGACGCGCTGAACTACGCCACCAGGTTGACGTCCTTCCGGTAGTCCGCGACACCGGAAACAGAATGGCCCTGGGCACGCGGCCCGGGGCCATTCGCTGGCGGCCGGTCAGGGCCTCGGCGCCTCGACCGGAGGCGGGGGAAACAGGAAGATCTCCTCCGGCAGGTTCTCGCCGACCGGGACAGTGGGCGGCGACGCGGCCCGCGCGGGCGCCCAGCGCCGGCGCCGGCCCCGCAGCACCGACCAGGCCAGGGCCGCGGCTACCAGGATGGCCGCCACCGCCCCGCCCAGGCCGGCCTTCGCCAGGTGGCCGGTGCGGTGCCACCAGGCCGCGTCCCGGGCCGCCTGGTGATCCGGGGGCGGGAGCGCCACGGCGGCCATCGGGGCCGGGCCCTGCGCCGGCGGGGTCTCGGTCACCGCCCGGTACGGGTCGACGAGGCCGGCGCCGTACTCCCCGCTTTTGCGGCCGCCTCTGGCCGGTGAGGCGGTCGCGATGAGGCGCCGGGCCACCTGCTCGGCGCTCAGGTCCGGGTGGGCCGAGCGCACCAGCGCGGCGGTGCCGGCGACGAACGGCGTGGCGATGCTGGTGCCATCCCAGTACGCGTGGCCGCCCACCCTGGCGGCGGCGAGCACGCCCGCACCGGGAGCGACCAGGTCGACGTGGTCGCCGGCCTGTGAGCCGGACGCGCGCGCGCCGGCGATGTCGACCGCGCCGACGCCCAACACCCCGTCATAGGCCGCGGGGTACGACGCGCGGGTGCCCTGCCGGTTGCCGGCGGCCGCGACCAGCAGGACGTCCCGGGATCGGGCGTACGCGACCGCGTCGCGTACCACCGGGAAGTCGCCGTACCCCGACAGCGACAGGTTGATCACCTTGGCGCGGTGGTCGGTGGCGTACCGGATCCCCCGGGCGAGGGCGGCCGGGTCGATCGGGGTCGGGTCGCCGCTGTCGGCGAGTTCGCGGTCGGTGATCCGTACCGGCAGGATCGTCGCGCCGGGCGCGACGCCGTGGAAGCCGACCCCGTCCACCGGCGCCGCTGCGATCACGGAACCGACCGCGGTGCCGTGCGAGACGCAGTCGAACGCGCCCGGCAGGTTGCCCGCGAAGAAGAAGTCCCGTCCCCGTAGGACCTTTCCGGCCAGCTGCGGGTGGTCACCGTCCACTCCGGAGTCCACGACCGCGACCACGACACCCGTTCCGGTGCTGTGCCGCCAGGCGCCGCGCACGTCCAGCAGTTGCTGCGCCCATGGCTGGTCGGCGACGACCGGGCGGGCGGGCTCCGGGTCTCGGCAGGCGCCCGCCGGCGGCACGGCGGCCGGTGCGGGCGGAGCACCGACCATCGGCGCGGCCAGGACGATCGCGGTGGCCGCCAGGGCGGCCGTCGGTCTCCTCATGGTGCGCCATGGTCGGCTCGCGTTCACCCGTCGCGGTCAGCCATGGCCTGAACCGGACAGTGCGCCCCGCGCGGATTGGCCCCGCGGCACGCTATCAGCGCGCCGACGGATGTGCGACCAACGGGAGGCGGCATGGATGCGCTACCAGGCGGCCTGACCGAGCGACTGGCCGAGTACCAGCGGCTGGCCGCGCAGGTCCGCGCGCTGCGGGACGGGGTGGACGGGATCAGCGCGACCGCGTACTCGCCGGACGGTCTGATCACCGCCGTCGTCGGCGGCCGCGGCGAGCTGCTCGACCTCGTCCTCGACCCGCTGATCGGCCGGGACCAGGACGCCACCGCGCTGGCCGAGGCCATCGCGGAGACCATCCGGGACGCCGCCGGGCAGGCCACGCAGGAGGCCACGCGGCTCACCGAGCGGCTGGTGGGCGAGAGATCCGGGCGCCACGCGGACCCGACCTACGGTCCGGTCCTGTACGTGCTCGACGGCGAACGCGAACGGGGGAAGCGGCTGTGGGAGAGGTAGCCCCCAACGGGGACGGCATGGCCATGAACCTCCCGGAGATCCGGGCGGTGCTGGACGAGCTGGGCAAGCTGGGAGGCGACCTCAAGGCCGACTGGGGCGGCAGGCAGACCCAGATCGGCGCGCTGGAGCGCCCGCTCGGCAACGGACCGCTGGGCCGCTCGTTCGCCAGGGACTACAACACCGTGGTGGTGGATCTCACCGCTGCCGCCGACAAGCTCCTCGCCGCGCCGGAACGCCATGCCTCGACCGGCGAGCAATGCCTGGGGCCTACGACGAAGCCGGGGCCGCGGCCGACCGGGCGTTCCAGGTCTGAGCGCCGGCCATGGCGATTCCGGAGCCGGTCGACCCCAGCGGTCTGTGGGCACTCATCGTCGACCTAAGCGCCCACACGATCTGGCCGCCGGACAACGAGGACAGGGTGTTCGAGCTCGCGAACGCCTGGGACGCTGCAGCCACCATGGTCGAGGACGCGCGGGCCCCCCTCCTCGCGGCCCAGGTTCGGGTGCTGACAGCCTGGCCGGACACCGCCGGTGCGCAGTTCGCCAGCAACGGCATCCAGCTCGCCGAGTCGTACGGCGAGTTGGCCGCCGTCATGCGCGACCTCGCCGACTTCGTCCGCACGTACGGCCAGCAGATCGTCGAAGCGAAGGTCAACATCGGCGTCGAGATCGCCATCAACGCGGCGCTGTTCGCCGCGATCATCGCCCTTCCCGGCGGCGGCCTGCTGGCCGGCGTGCTGGCCCGGACGATCGGCACCCGGCTGGGCTCGATGATCGAGGCGATGGCGGGCCGGAGCCTTCTCGGTCCCCTGCCGGGCCGCGCCAACGCGCTGATCCGGGGCGCGGCGGAGATGGCCACCGAGGCCGGGGACGAGGTGATCAACCGGACGTTGACCATATTCGGGACCGTCCAGATCCTCGACGAGGTGGAGGAGGAAGGGTACGAGGTCGGCGTCCAGGACGTGTTCGTCGCCGGCGTCGCGGGCGCCCTCGGTGCCCCCTCGCCATGATCGTCGGCCGCCCCATCGGTGCGATCACCGACCGGCTGGAGGGCGGCCTGGCCGGTGCCGGCATGCCGGACTGGCTCTCCGCCCAGATCGGCACCGCCGTCCGGTCCAACCTCACGAACGGGCTCACGTCACCGGTCGCCGGCCACGTCGCCAACAACGCGGCGGACGGCAACTGGGAGGCGCTGGTCGACGGCCAGGCGTACGTCGACGCGGTCGCCCGGGACGGCGTCTCCGCCGGGATCGTGGGGTCGTGGCGCGCCAACACCGTGCTGGCCGCCACGCAACTGAACCCGCTGAGCACGTCGACCATCGAGGCGGCGCTGGCCGCGGCCGGGGTCGACGTCTCGGAGCTCACCCCGCCCGGCGGACCGCCGGATGCCAGTACCGGCCAGGGTGGCGGCCCGGCGCCGGCCACCGCGGCACCGTCCGGCGGCGCCGCCACCGCCCCACCCGCGGGTGGCCCACCGGGCGGGACCCCGGCGCTGCCCGCCGCCGACGCCGCCGGCACCCCGGCTCCCGCCCCGGCACCGGCCGAGCCCGGGATCGCGAGCAACGGCACCACCGACACCGGGATCGCGAGCAACGGCACCACAGAGGCCGGAGTCGCGGCCAACGGGTCCACGGACGCCGGGCAGAGCGGGATCGGCCCCGCCGCGACCGCCGATCCGGCCGCGGCTGCCCCCGGTGCGGTGTCCGGGCCGGCGTCGGACCCCGGCTCGGCGATCGCCCAGGGTTCGGCCAACGCCGCCGGGACGCCGGACCCCGCCGCGGGCACGGCCGGGCGGGAGGCGCCTTCGGGCGCGCTCGCGCCGCAAGCACCCGCCGGTACCGCCGGACTGGACACCTCCGCGGCGGCCCCTGCCGGCGCTGCCGCGATCGCCCCGGTCGCCGCGACGGCGGCGGCCGGCACTCCCATCCACACGACCACCACGTCCGCGCCGGCAGCCGCGCCCGCGGCACCGGCCGCCGCCGCGCCGACCGCCGCACCCACCGGACCGGCCGGGCCAGCCGGTCCACATGGGACAGCGGCGCCAGCCGGGACAGCCGCGCCGGCAGCGAACGGCGCGGCTACGCCGGCGGGCACGGCCACGCAAGCAGGTCCACATGGGACGCCGGCGCCTGCTGGTCCGAAGGGGACGGTCGCGGTAGCCGGCACGGCCGCGGCGAACAACGCCGGGCCGGTGGACGCCGCACCGGCGGCCACCACGACCACCGGCCGAGCGGCGAACTCCACCGGCCCCGACCCGACGCCGGCCACGCAGGACACCGCCGGCCGCACCCCGGCACGGCCGGCCCCGGTGTCCACGCCCGCCGCTGCCGGAGCGCTCGCGGCGGCGGCCGCCGCACCCGCCACGTCCGCAGGCCCCGCAACCCGTGGACCGGCACCCGCACACACCCGGGTCATCGGTCGGGACCGGCCCCGCGCTGCGACCGACAACTCCTACACGGCCACCTCCATCCCGGGGCACCCTCGACGAGTGGGCCGGCGGACGCCCCGGGACGTTCCAGGCGCTGCTGAAGGCAATGGCCGTACTGAAGGCTTTGGGGATATTGGACGTCACGCCGGTGGTCGACCCGGCGGAGCCGGACGTGGCGCTCGTGCGGCTGCCGGGACGGCCACCGCTGCGGTTCGTGGTCGGAAGTACGCCCGAGGGTGTGCGGTCGGAGCGGGACACCGTCGTGAAGGATGGCGAGACCTTCATCGAGGTCCTGATCTCGGACAGCACACCCATCGACGCCGACGCGCGCGTGCGGTGGCTGATGCGTGCCGTGGGCCATGAGGTGAGCGAGGACCACGCCGTACGGAGCGAGGGCTTCGTGGCGCGGCAGAAGGCGAGGCTGCGCGGCAAGGCGGGCCGGCCCGAGCGGCCCGCCCACCGCGACGCGCTGGGACACGGGGCCGACCCGCGGCTGGACCGGCTGAGCCCCCACGACGAGGGTCACCGGGCGGAGGTGCGGATCCTGCTGAAGTTGCTGAGCACGGACGCTGCGGCAAAGGAGGCGATCGAGGTCGAGCTGGGCCTGCTCCTGGATGAACTCGGCATCACCCATCCGGACGCGGCCGATCCCGACCGCAGGCACGGCGGACATCGCCTGGAACTGTTGAATCTCGCGGGGTTGAACCTCACCGCGGACGAGCTCAAGGCGCTCGACCCGTTCCTGGAAGAGAATCCCGACTGGCGCTCGGACGAGCGGCGGCTGAGCCACCTCGCGGCCACCGGCGAGGTCGGGACCGTGCGGCTCGGTGACGGCACCACCGTTCCGGTACGGGTCTCCAAGGGCACCCGCGCCGGAAGAGGGTTCCGGGTCGAGCCGGCGACGCCGAGGATGGTCGACGGAATACCCGTACGCGATGCGGACGGGCGCGTGGTCATGGAGCCAGCCAAGATCATCTTTGATAAGGGTGCCCAGATCCTGAAGGTGGCACGGCGCGCCTTGACCCGCCTGGCGCTGGAGACGGAGCCATCGGTCTTCGGCCCGAGGCCGCCGGCGCCGAAGCGGGTCCGCGAGGCGGCCAGGCTGGCCGCCGCCCTGGCCGCCGCGACCCCCGCCATCCAGGAGGGCCTGGACAAGGTCGGCGCGGAGCTGCTCGGCCCCCACCCCGCCGACGAGCGGCCCACCGTCCGGATCCGGACCGGCATCGGCGACATCGCCATGGAACTGCAGTTCGGTGCGCTGCCCGACGGTCAGGCGTACCGGGTGGAGGTCGCCACTCCGCTCGGCGCCGAGACGGAGCTGCGGGCCAGGGTGATCATCACGAACGCGAAGGGGATGACCAGGGCGCTCATCGCCGCGGCCATCGCCGAGGCGGTCACGCAGGGCGTCCTGACACTTCGCGAGTACGGCCCGGTGGGGCTGCTGGCGGCCGTCGAACAGGTGCTGCGCGCGGGCAAGCTCGACCAGCGCGCCGTCGAGGCGTTGCTCGCGACCGCCGCCCAGGCGGCCAGGATCGGCCAGCCCGACCACGTCGTGCGGTTTCTCGCCGCCGCGCAGGTGCTCACCGACCAGGGCGGGTCGCACCAGCGCGTCAAGGCGCTGCGGCGCTGGCTGGCCGAGATGGGCCACCCGGACCTCCTGTCGCGCATGTTCGACACCCGGTCCAAGGCGGACCCGGACGAGGTGTTGTCGTTTCTGCAGATGGCGCTGGACATGGCCGCGGAGAGGTTCACGCCCAGTTCGGTGAGCGGCGCGCTGATCCGGGACGGCGAGCTGCGGGTGGAGATCGGCGGCAAGCTCCACCACCTGCCGATCAAGGTCGTCGAGTCTGGTCAGCGCGAGTTCGCCGTCCGGCTGGTGGCGGACCCGGACGTCGACGGCGGATACCGGGTGGAGGTCCGGGAGGACGCGAGCGCCCCGGTGCTCCAGATCGAGGCCGCCGGCGTGCTGGCGGAGTTCGCCAGCCTGATGGCGCATGTCGAGTCCGGCGAGGCGCTGGACGAGCCCGCGAAACGCAGGGCCAACGGGGCCGCCCACCGGGCGCGGGTCGAGGCGCTCGCGGTGTACTACCGCATGGCCAACAAGGGCCAGCGGCTCCTGATCGAGCGGTACGTCCAGGCGACCACGCCCGTAGGGAGTGGACGCGTCCTACTCAGGCTGCGGGAATCGACCGGCTCGGGACGGTTCCGGGCCGGCAAGCCGCTGACCGCGGACCGACCCGACGTCCGGGTACACGGGCACCACATGTACCGGCGCATCGTCCAGACGTTCGGCAGCGCCGGCAACACCCTGTCCGTCGGGCCGGAATTCGGCCGCGACCCCGTCGGGATGTGGACGAGCGTGCTGTCCGGGCTCGCCGGCAACGTCTTCCAGGGGAACGCCGACGCGCGGCTCGGCAAGCCGTTGAGCCACACCCGGCTGATGGACAACCCCAGCGCCGAGCTGGCGAAGACGCCGGACGAACCGCCCGGCCCCAGCAAGGGCGACCCGTTCAGTGACAACCTCAACAAGCGGGTGCCGGCCGCGGTCTCCGCCAGCCTCGTCGCCCTGGCCGTCCAGCTCGCCGGTGGCGACGTGGCCAAGGCCGGCCTTGGCGGATCGGTCACGTTCCTCGCGTCGATCACGCAGGCGGTGGCGGACAAGCTCGCCGATCCGCTGGAGTTCACCGCGGTCGACAACCGCAAGGACCTGGAAAAGGCGGAGCCGGACACGGCCCGCAACCGCCTGGCGGAGAACCTCCTGCACCGGATCTGGCGACTCAACGAGGCGGAAGGGACGCCCGGCCAGCAGACACTGGACGAGTTGGAGTCCTCGCTCGACGGCATCGACAAGGCGATCGAAGGGGCGCAGGCGGAGGTCGACAGCAAGCTGGCCGAGCTGAGGTGGCGCCACGGCCTGACCCCACAGCTGGTCCGAACCCTGTGGAACAACACCGGCGGCAAGGTGACCCGGTGGCGGTTCGCGCCGCCGCCGAGCGGCCCGACCTACGACCTGGGCCTGCCGAAGGCCACCGCCCGCCCGTTCGCCAACCCGCTCCGGGTCGGGTTCCAGCAAGGGGTCATGCAGGTGCCGTCGCTGGTCCTCGGCTTCTTCACGACCCCCGCCCTGCTCATCGCGAACATGTGGATGCAGGTGGGTCGCGGCCTCGGGTACGGGTACGAGTGGACGTCGCTGTCGGCGCGGCAGGCCGACGACGCCAGCGCGGTGGCCGCCGCGCGAGCGCTGGCGCAGCTCCGGCTGGCCAGGGCCATGATCCTGCAGATGCTGAACGAGGGTGACGCGCGCCCGCGGCTGACCGATCCCGACGCCCAACTGCGCTCCGCCCTCGCCCAGATCATGCGGCAGATCCAGACGGACCGCGCCCGCGGCATCCCACGGGACGAGTCGAACCGGTCGCAGGCGCGCAAGCACGTGCTCGGCTTCATCGGCGGCGTGATCCTGGCCAAGCTCTTCGTGCCGGACATCCCGGCCGGCCCGACGCAGCCCGCCGGGGAGGGTGGCAACGATCTGGTCTGGCTGGCCGGGCAGCTGATCTACACCGCGTTCTACATCGTCGGCGAGGGAGCCATGCGGCTGGTCAACCCCATCCTCAAGCAGATCGATGCCGACGCGCAGCTGCGCGCCCAGGCGGACCGGCTCCCGCTCGCGGACCAGGAGATCGCGGCGGACGTGCGGGCGCTGTCGGAACGGATCGGCCAGGTGACCGACCAGATCAAGCCGAGGCCGAGGCCGGCGCCGGACGTGCCGGGCGGACCCATGGCCAAGACGGGCAGGAGTCTGATCCGCACGGCGCTCGCCGGCGGGCGCCTCGTGCGGGGACACGTCGCGCTGCGGCCGGGCGACAACCCCGTCGGCCGGGTATGGCTGGGCCGGGTCGACGGTCGGGCCGTCGACCGCCTCGTCAAGCATGTCCGCATCCTGGCCCGGGTGGCGGCGCTGGCGGCGACGAACGACCGGGTCCCCGTGGGGCTCGCCCCCGCGATCATGCGCCCGTACGTGCATCGGCAGCTCGAGCTGCTGGGCCTGCTGACGGAGCAGGCCGGCGCGAGCGCCCGGTGGACGGCGGTGGTCAACGACGTCAAGACCCGGTACGGCATCGACCTCGACACCTACACCGAAGTGACCAACCTGCGCGGCAACCCGGCGCAGAACCCCATCGTCAAGGCGCTCGACGTGATGGTCCGCAATGGATGGTCCACCTCGAACCCGAATGTCCCGGCGGCCAGCGCGATCTGCGCCCCATCGGCCCCAACCGCGTACGCGTGACCACAGTGGATGGATCGTTCGACCTGGTGGTGCGGGAGCGGGTCGGCGACCGGGCGGTGCTCGAGGCGCAACCGCGAGGACCGCACCGGCTGTACGTCGCCCCGGCCGTCCTGGCCGATCCGGCCCAGCTCGCCAGGGTGCTGCACGCCGCCGTCGACGCGCACGTGACCGGCCATATCGGCGCCGACGTGGTCCTGGTCCTGCAGGATCCCGATCCGAAGGTGTTGGAGGGGGACCTATGAGCACCGGCCCGGCGGGACTTGTCGCGGTCGGCCACTACCTGGGTGCCTTCCCCACCCACGACGGCCGGTGGCGGCACGAGATCCGGCGCGGACCCGAGGTCGAGGAGCTCACCGAGGCCGAGGCGGGCGCCTGGGCCGGACCCGGCGACCCGACCCACCGTCCGTACACACTGGACCGGTTGGTCGACCGCGGCCTGCTCGTGCCGGTCAGCTGGGACGACGGCGCCGACTTCGCCCGCGGTCACCGGCTGCTGCCGCTGCTGTACGGGCTAGGGCCCGACCCGGACGCCCCGGACCGGTGCCACATCGGCACGTTCGGGCGTCCTGTCGTCACGGTGGACCGGCTCGGCTACGACCTGTGGGCCGAAGCGGCCGCCCACCCTTCGCTGTGGCATGCCTGCCGCCGGTACGCCACCGCCGGCGGGCCGGGCCCGAACGATCCGCACGCGGTCCTCGTCGCCCTGCTGGAGCGCCTCGACACACTCACCGCCGCCGGTGCGGCCTGCCTCGACCTCGCCGTACCCGCCGACCCGGGAGCGGGGACGACATGACCGGTACACCCCTGATGTTTCCCGTCGGCCACTACCTCGGTCCGGACGGCGGCACCTCCGGCCGGCTGGCCGGCGCGCACCGCGTGCGGGCCGGTGGGCAGGTCAGGACCCTTCCCGGTGGCGACCCGTACACCCTGTGGCTGCTGGCCCACGGCGTCGCCGGTGGACCGCAGCCCTGGACGCCGGCGCACGCCTTCGCCGCCGCCGAGTGGCTGTCCACGGACCGGTTCCACCGGGCCGTCGAAGACCTCGCCCGCCGCGGGCTGCTGCTCGTCATCGACCCGGACTCGGCCGAGGCCGCCGCCATGGCGCGGTCGTACCGGTGGCACAGCATGCTCCACGGTCACGGCATGCGGCTGGAGTGGTCCGGCCGGTACGGCATCGGCGGCGCCGAAGGGCCGTGGCTGCTGGTGGACAACCTGGCCCACGACATCTGGCGCTGGGCGCCGATCACCCCCACGCTCTGGGACGCGTGCGAGGCCCTCGCACCGTCGTACCGGCGCCCGCCGAACGACGACGATCCGATCGTGACCGGCCCCGACGACCTGCTGCCGCACCTGCTGCGCAGGCTGCACCCGCTGGCCTGCGCACACGCCGGCTTCCTGGACGAGGCATAGCATGGGCCGTGTGGCACTGCGGCTGGCGCGCACGAGCGCGGAAGCGCACCTCTACATGGAGTTGCGCCCGTGCCAGGCGTGCGGCGAGAGCGCGTTCGAGCCGTCCAGTTCGATCATCGAGGCGGACGGCGACCTGGCCAGTCGCTACTCCGGCGCCTGCCCGTCGTGCGGCGCGGCTCGCGAGTTCACGTTCCGCCTGCCCGACGACATCCCGCTGCCCAGCGACGACGACCCCAGCTTCGGCGACGACCGGCCGTCCGAACTGCTGGACGCCGGGGAGTGGCTGTGGCTGGGTGACGTGCTCGCGAGCGACGCACCGGCGGACCCGGCGGGTTTGGCCGCCCCGGAGCGCAGGCTGGCCCGCATGGACCTGCTCACCGCGGCGTCCGCCCTGGCCGAGGTGCTGAAGTTCGTTCCGCCCGACGCCGACGCCGTGCCGCCGCAGGCGTTGTGGAGCGAGCGCGGGCGGGCGGTCTACGCGGCCGAGCCGGGCCGGTTTCGCCGGCTCCGGCTAGAAGCCGTCCGCGATGTCTACCGCGACGTCGCGGCCCGCTTCGCCTGACCGCCGCCGGCGGGGTGCACGTCATGAAAACCTCAGGTGCCCTGCCCGATCGTGGGTGAGGGCGCGCGAACCGCGCCGCCTGACCGCGAGGGACGGGAGGTCGGCCGTGGACGCCGCCGAGCGCGCCGCCGCCCCCGCACCCGGCGCGCCGGGCGTCGCCGCCGCGGACCGCACGGCCGGCGTGCCAGCCGTGCACCGCAGCGTCGCCGCCGCCCCGGTGCGGGTCGCCCCCGCGGCCACGGGCCTGACGGTGGCGGCCGCCCGGCAGGCGGCCCCGCGCATCTCCATGCCGGCCCGTCGCGTCCTGCCGCCACCGGCCCCGCCACGGAACCCGCCGAGCCCGCCGACGCGGGCCGCGGTGTCCGCGCCGCCCGCCGCGGCGGGCCGCCGCAACCCGATCCGCGAGTACGCCGCACGGCTCAACCTGATCCACGTGCTCTGCTGGCAGATCGCCGTGGCGGCGGTGGTGCTGGCCGTGCGCCAGCCGCTCCCGGTGCTGGTGGGCCTATCGGTGGGTGCGGCCGCACTGGTCGCGCTGACCGCCGTGCGGGTCGACGGACGCTGGCTCTGCGAGCGCGGCGCGCTGGCCGCAGGCTACCTGTGCCGGCCCCGGAGCCGCGAGCTGCCGGACGAGGCCGCGAAGGTGCCCGCGCTGCTGGACCTGCTGGTCCCCGGCTGCACGGTGCGGTCCGTGCAGACCGGTGACGGCCCGGCTATGGCGACAAGTCACCGCGGCGGCCTGACCGTGGTGCTGCGACCGCACAGCGAGCGGGTACCGGCGCCGCGGGCGCTGCTGTCGCTGGTGGACGGTCAGCCGGGCACGCTGGGCGTGCAGACGGTGCACCACGCCGGGGTCCGGCGGGGCGGCCCGGCGAAGGCGTGGCTGGCTGTGCACGCCATCCGCGCTGTCGACGCGCCGGACGACGACGATCTGGCGCTGGTGCTGCGCAACTCCGTACGCCGGATGCGGCGGGCGTTGACGCGGTCGGGCACGCCGGCGCAGCCGCTGGCGGAGGAGGCCGGGCGTGCGCTGATCGCCGGGCTGGCCCATGTCGCCGGCGGCCGCGACGACGTACGCGAGGACTGGCGGTTCTGGCGTACCGGCGGCGTCTGCCAGGCCACTTTCCAGCTGCGGGGGTGGCACCGGCTGGCCGACGCGCGGTCCGGGCGGCTGATCGCGGAGTTGTTGACGGCGGTCCCCGGGGTCGCGGTCACGGTGACCGTCGCCGCTCGTTCCGGTCCCGACCGGCCACGGGTGGACGGGTGCTGCGGCTGGCCGCGACCACCGAGGCGGCCGTCGAGACGGCGCTCGCCGCGCTGGCGGTCCGCGCCGCCGCCTGCGGCATCCGCCTCGTTCGACTCGACGGTACGCAGGCCCGTGGCGTGGCCGCGTCGCTTCCGATCGGAGTGTTCCCGACATGAACGCACCCCGCGCGCTGCTCGTCGCGGCCGGCCGGCACGGCGCCTACCCCACGATCGGTGCCGCCCTGCACGACGCGCCGGACGGCGGCGTCATCCGCGTCGCCGAGGGCCACTACCCGGAGACGTTCGAGCTGGTCGACCGGTGGCTGACGATACGGGCGGAGGACGGCGCGACGGTGACTCTGGACGGCACCGGCGGCGACTGGCCGGTGGTGAACGTGCACGGCGGGTCGCTGGTCCTGCAGGGCGTCGAGGTGCGCGGGAGCGTCACCGCCGTCCAGGCGTTCGACGCGGAACTGACGGTCGAGCGGTGCACGATCAGCGCCCAGCGCGGCGCGGCGCTCAGCGTGCGGGGGTGCCGGCGGTTCGCGGTGAGCCGGTGCACGGTCCGGGACGCGGCGGCCGGCATCGTGGTGGAGAACTCCTCCGGCACCGTCGAGGACACCTCGATCACCGACGTGGCCGGCGACGGCGTGGTGGTGGGGCTCGGCGCCGACCCGCAGATCCGCAACTGCACGATCTCCGGCTGCGGCCAGCGCGGCATGTACATCTACCAGTACGCCCGGCCGGTGGTAGAGGGCTGCGAGATCCTGCGGACCGCGGGCGAGGGCATCGCGGTGGCCCAGCACAGCCGGCCGCTCGTACGCCGTACCCGGGTGCGGGACGCCCAGCGGGTCGGCATCCTCGTCGGCGCCGGGTGCGGCGGGTCGGTGCAGGAGTGCCAGGTGGACAACACCGCCCCGCCCGGCGTCGAGGTGACCGCGGGCGCCACGACGACCGTGGTCGAGCCGGTACGGCCGCGCGCCGCCGGCGGCGACGCCGGGCTGGGCGACCTGCTCGCCGACCTGGACGGCATGGTCGGCCTGGCCGCGGTGAAGGCGGAGGTCCGGGCCCTGGTCGACGAGATCCAGGTCAACGAGTGGCGGCGCAAGGCGGGGCTCCCGGTGGGCGGCGTCAGCCACCACCTGATCTTCACCGGCGCCCCGGGCACCGGAAAGACCACCGTGGCGCGCACCTACGGCAAGCTGCTCAAGGCGCTCGGCGTGCTCGCCCGCGGCCAGTTCCACGAGGTGTCCCGGCGTGACCTGGTCGGCCAGTACATCGGGCACACCGCGGAGAAGACCTCGGTGGTGTTCGAGGCGGCCCGGGGCGGGGTGCTGTTCATCGATGAGGCGTACACGCTGTCCCGGCAGGCCGGTTCCGGCGGTGACTTCGGCCAGGAGGCGATCGACACCCTGGTCAAGCTGATGGAGGACCATCGGGACGAGATCGCGGTGATCGTCGCCGGCTACACCGCCGAGATGGCCGACTTCCTGGCCGTCAACCCCGGCCTGGCCTCGCGCTTCGCCAAGACCATCGAGTTCGACAGCTACACCCCGACGGATCTGGTACGCATCATCGGCGGCATGGTCGCCGAGGGCGAGTACCTCCTGGACGGCGCGGCGCATCCGGTGCTGCTGGAGCACTTCGGCCGGATCTGCGACGATCCCGCGTTCGGCAACGCCCGGGATGCGCGCCGGCTCTTCGAGGGCGTACGCAAGGCCCAGTCGCAGCGGCTGCGCGCGCTCGGCCGGATGCCGGAGGTGGCCGAGCTGCGCCGGCTGACGGCCGAGGACGTCGTCGCGGCGGCGGCGTGAGCGGCCTGGCCTGATCGGCCGGCGGCGGGGCAGACTTCTACTGTGGAGCCGGGATGAGCAGCAGCACCACGACCGACCCCGACGGCGACGGGCTGGTCCAGCTGGCCGACGGCCCGGTGGCGGCCGTGCTGGCCGGTGTGGACGCCACCACCGGCGAGGCGTTCGCGTTGAAGGTCTTCCCCGGCCCGCTGGACCGGCCTACCCGGGCCGCGCTGGACGCCGAACTGGCCCGGCTGTCCGCCTTGCGCGCCCATGCCCCGATCCTCGTCGCCGACCGGGTCGAGGCCCGCCCGGACGGGCGCTGCGCCCTGCGCATGGAGCTGTGCGCGCAGTCGTTGCCGGACCTGCTCGACTCGTTCGGGCCGCTGTCGGTGCCGGACGCTCTCGTGCTGGGCACCGTGCTCGCGACGGCGCTGGCGACCGCACACGGCGCGGGGCTCGTGCACGGCGGGGTGACCGCGGGCAACGTGCTGTTCCGGCCGTCCGGCGAGCCGGTGCTGTCGGACTTCGGCGGCACGCTGCGCCACGCGTTCCCCCGGGACCCGCTGCCGGGCGTGGAGCACCTGGCGCCGGAGACGGTCCGCGACGGCACCACGGACGAACGCTCGGACCTCTACGGCCTCGGCGTGATCCTGCACCTCGCGCTGTCCGGCCGTCTCCCCCATCAGGGCCGCCCGGCGAGGAGCAGGGTGAGCGGCTGCTGCGCGTGCTGGGGACCGCCGCGCCGCCACTGGTACGCGCCGACGCGCCGCCGGAGCTCATCGCGGTGGTGTCCGAACTGTTGGCCAAGGACCCGCACGCCCGCCCCGCCGACGCGGCGACGGTGGCCCAGCGCCTGGACACCCTGCGCCGGCAGGCCGTACCGCCGGAGGAGCCGGCGGCACCGTCGACTGTGGACGCGAGCGGCGCCCCACCGGCGTTCGACGACTTCGCCCGCGCGACGCCGCCGCCGAGCCCCACCGCACCGCTCCCCCACGGCAAGCCGATCCTGGTCTTCGGCCCCAAGGCGCCATCGTGGCGCACGGGCCGCAAGGCGTTGCTGTCCGCCGCGGCGGGCGTCGTGGCGCTGCTGGCCGCGGCGGGCGCGGTGCTCCTGGTGAGCCAGCCGGACGAGCTCGCCGACCCGACGCCACCGGCGCAGACCGCGACGGCCGGCCCGGCGCCCAGCCCGACCCCGGCGGGGCGGCTGGAGCTCGCCGATCCCACCGACCGCGGCGACGTCGTGGAGCTGTCCTGGCGCAGCAGCGAGCCGATGGACTTCGCGGTGGTCGTGGCGGCCGAGGGCGAGCGGGCCAAGGTGCTGTTCGTGCAGCGCAACACCAGCCACCGGGTGCCGGTCGATCCGGTGCGCAGGTACTGCTTCCGGATCCAGGGCACCGACGGCACGCACGTGGTGGAGAGTGAGGCCAAGCCGATCCGCGGGGCGCGGTGTGTGACGTGACGTCACGGCGGTAGCAGGCTGCGGGGATCGAGCCCGGCCCGCAGCCGCGCCCGCCACCCGCGGCGGGCCAGGCCCCGACGTACCGCCCGCACCGCGGCCCAGGCTTCAAGGCCGTCGCGCTGTCCCGGCGCCGCCGCCCACAGCGCCCGGTCCACAGTGGCGCCCAGCCGACCGATGCCGTCCACAGTGGCCTGATCGGTGACGGCCGCGGCCGCGGTGCCCAGGTCACGCACCGTCATTCCGGCCGATACCGCGACACCGTGCTCGCGCAACCGGTCGCGGACCTCCTCCCACGCGCCCACGACGGCGCCCGGTCCTGGCCGGCGCCGTCGCCGCCAGGTCCGCCCAGCCTTCGCGGCCGGCACGCCGAGCAGCCACACCGCCGCCAGGGCGACCGGGACGCCAAGCAGGTACGCCCACGGCAGCGAGCCGGCACCGCCGCGCGCCCCGCCGGGCCGCGGCTGGCTGACCGGCGGGTCGCGCAGGTCCTCCGGCGCGGGCAGCCGGGACCGCGCCTGGGCCGTCATGGCGGCCAGCCCGCTGCCGGCGGTGGCGCCACCGGCCGAGGCGGTGCCGCTGGGATCCAGCGGCACCCAGCCGATCCCGGCCACCGCGACCTCCGGCCAGGCCAGCACGTCGCCGTTGCGGACCGTGTAGCCGCCGTCCGGGTCCTGCCGGGCGGGGGCGCGGAAGCCGACGACCAGGCGGGCCGGGATGCCCCGGATCCGGGCCAGCGCCACGTACGCGGCGGCGAACTGCTCGCTCGTGCCCCGCCCGCCGCGCAGCAGGAAGTCGGCCAGTTGGGGCCAGGCGTGCCCGGTCGGCAGGTCGTCGCCCACCGCGGTCCGGTAGTTCTCCCGCAGGTGACGCTCCAGCGCCAGGGCGGCCTGGAAGGACGGGCGCACCCCGCGTACGGCCCGCTCGGCGACCGCGGCCACCCCCGGCGGCACGGTCCCGACGCCGCCGAGACCGCCCGGTATCCCGGTGTCGGTCGCGGCGCCCGCCAGCGCCGCCGCGCCGACCTCCGGCTGCCACCAGCTCAGGGTGTACCGCGCGGGGCCGCTGGATCCGGGCAGCAGCAGGGTGCCGTGCCGCTCCTCGACCAGCGGGGAGGCGCCCTGTACGCCGGCCGGCCACGTCTGGGTGGGCAGCCACGGGCCGCCGATGCCGGTGGCATCGATGTGCGCGGACCGGCGGTGCACCGGCACCGTCACCGCGGGGCTCGGCCGCAGGTCGACACCCATCCGCCGATACCGGTCGGAAGATGTCCAGTTGACCCCGTCGAAGGCGTCCAGCACCACCAGCGGCCAGCGGTCCACGCCCGCCGCACCCCGTACCCGGAACGCGGCGACGCCGGGGTGGGCGAGCCGGTAGGCGATCTCGTCGAGCGGGCTGGTCACCGCCGTGTCGGCGAGTGGGGCCGGCCGGTCCTGTCGCAGCGAGTACCGGGCCGGCCCGGCCGGCACCACCGGTCCGGCCAGGACCGCCGCCACCGAGGCCAGCGCGACCGCCGGGGTGACCCGCCGCACGGCCCCCGCCACCCGGCCCGGCCCGGCGGCCGGCGACTCGGCACCGTCCGGCGCCCCACCCGCGGCCAGCAGCAGGGCGGCGGCGGCCCCCGCGTAGGCCAGCGCCGCCACGGTGGCGGGGCCCGCGGGAAGCGGGGCGTAGAGCTGGGTGAGGACCGCGACGGCCAGGCTCGGCGCGAGCGCCGGCAACGGGCCCAGCCGGTACAGCACCTCGATGCCGGCGACGCCGGCGAGCACCACCAGCAGCGGGACGAACAGCAGCAGGTCGGGCTCCGGCCGTGCGGGCCAGGTCGACTGCAGGGTCAGCTGCCAGGAGTCGGTGACGCCGGTGGCCAGCGCCCGCAGCGTCCGCCCGGTGGGCAGCCCGGCCCGCGTGGTCGGCCACAGCGACGTCTCGGCGACGGCGAGGATTCCGGCCCCGGCCAGCAGCACCGGGCGCCAGGCCAGCAGCGCCGCGCGCCGGGCGCACGCCAGCGCGCCCAGCAGCAGCGTCGCCGCCGGCACGCCGACGGGCAGCAGCAGCGCGGCCCAGCCGAACGCCGGCGCGAACAGCAGCGCGGCGATCGCGGTGGCGAGCATCAGGCAGGCCGTGGGCAGGGCGCGCACCGATGCCGTGCTCACCCCAGGACCTCGTTCCAGCGGTGTACGGCCTGGGCGGCGCTGTCCGCGCCGAGGATCCGCACGCCGGGCAGCGCGGCGGGCGTACCCGCGGCGGTCAGGTCCAGGACGACGATCGGCGAGAACCGGTGCCGCAGCGCGGCGAGCTGCGCGGCGCCGGCCGTGACGACCACGAGGCCACCCCCGGCGGTACGGCCGGCGGACAGCGGCTCGGGTACCAGGGCCCCACCGCGCTGCCCGTCCTGGCGGAGCTCGCACAGCTCGTCCAGCAGCAGGCGGGCGGCCCGCACGCCGCCCGGTGTGCGCAGGTCCCGGCCGCCGGAGGTGACCAGCCGGCTGTGGTGTCCGGCCCGGGCGGAGGCGGCCAGCAGGGACGCCGCCAGGTCGACGGCCTCCTCGAACCCGTCCGCGCTCAGCGCGTGCGGGCGGGTGTCCAGCAACAAGGTCAGCCGCGGCTGCTGCGGATCGGCCAGGTCGCGCACCATCAGCCGGCCGGTCCGGGCGGTCGCCTTCCAGTGCAGGTGCCGCACCTCGTCGCCGGGGACGTACTCGCGGACGTCCCGCAGGTCCGCCGACCCCCGCACCGCGTCGGCGGTCGGGCCGTCGTGGTGGTGGCGGGGGTACGCCCCGGTCAACGTCCGCGCCGGAAGCTGCCGGGGATGCACCCACAGCTGCGCGGTCGCTCCGGTGGGGAGCCGGTTGCGGGCCAGCCCGAACGGGTCCACCCGGTGCAGCACCAGCGGCCCGACGGTCGTTCGGCCCGGGTGCCGGTCGGCAGCTCGTAGTGGTAGAACGCCTCGGCGCCGGCCGGCAGCGCCCGTACCCGGATGGTGCGCGCCGCGCCGCCGGCCGCGTCGGTGGCCAGAAAGCCGGGCATCCGCCGGGCGCCCGGGTTGCCCACGCGCAGGCTGGCCAGCGCGGGCCGCCCGCGCTCGACCCGGTCCGGGTAGACCGACCGGCGCACCCGCACGGTCAGGCCACGCACCGTGAGCAGGACCGCGGCCAGCACGGCGCCGAGCAGCGCCGCGCCCAGCGCGCGCAGGAACGGGTAGCCGCCCCACTGCCCGAACGGCAGCAGCACGGCGCCGGCGACGAGCACGGCCAGGCCGCGGCGGGTCAGGCGCACGGTCAGCGACCCGCGCTGGACACCGGCGTGGCAGTGGCGGTGAGCACCTCCGCGACGATCTCGGCGGTGCCGTCCCGGCTCAGCTCCGCCTCCGGGGTCAGGACGAGCCGGTGCGCCAGGACCGGGATCGCCACGTCCTTGATGTCGTCGGGCGTGACGAAGTCGCGCCGGTCGATCGCCGCCAGCGCCTGCGCGGTACGCACCAGCGCGATGCTGCCGCGCACGCTCGCACCGAACCGCACCGCGGCGTGCTCGCGGGTGGCCGCCGCGAGCCGTACGGCGTACTCGCACACGGCCCGGTCGACGTGCGAGGTCCGCACCTGCGCGATGGCCTCCCGCAGCGCGGCCATGTCCACCACCGCCGGCAGATCGTCCGCGGTCCTGCCCGCCTGGCCGTCCATAATCACGCTCACCTCGGCGTCGACGTCGGGATAGCCCACCGAGAGCCGGACCAGGAACCGGTCGAGCTGCGCCTCGGGCAGCCGGTAGGTGCCCTCCAGCTCGATCGGGTTCTGGGTGGCGATGACCAGGAACGGCCGCGGCACCTCGTGCGCCTGCGCGTCCACGGTGACCCGGCGCTCGGACATCACCTCCAGCAGCGCCGACTGCGTCTTCGGCGTGCCGCGGTTGATCTCGTCGGCCACCACGACGTTCGCGAACACCGCACCGGGATGGAAGGTGAACCGCTCGTCCTTCTGGTGGTAGACGGTGACGCCGGTGATGTCGCCGGGCAGCAGGTCCGGGGTGAACTGGATGCGGTTGCACGCGCCGCCGATGCTGCGGGCCAGGCAGCGGGCCAGGGTGGTCTTGCCCAGGCCCGGCACGTCCTCGATCAGCATGTGCCCTCGGCCAGCAGCGCGGCGACCGCCAGCCGTACCAGGTCCGGCTTGCCGCGGATCACCTGCCGCACGTTGTCCGCGATCCGCGCGGCGACGTCCGCCGCGCTCATCCGGAGACCCACAGGTAGTGGTTGGACTCGAGTCCGTCCACGACCACCCACACGCGCGTGCCGACGATGCCGTAGTGGAACGCCTCGAACGTCAGGTTGCCGCTGCCGTCGGTGGTCCGCGCGGCCCCGGGGTTGGTGTAGCTCTCGTGATCCGAGTACGGCGTGACCTGGTAGCTGGTGTTGGCCCGGAACCCCCGCAGCACCACGCGCATCAGCCCGCAGTCCGGCGCCAGGCAGGTCTGGCCGTAGGACTCGGTACTGCCCCGGGACACCGTGACGGTCCGGGTGACCGGCAGCGTCGCCTGCGCGGTCGCGGGTGCGCCACGGCCGGCGCTGTTCTGCGCCGCCACCGTGATCCGGTACGCGACGCCCCGGGCCAGTCCGGCGATGGTGTACGACCGGGCCCCGCCCGGCCGGGTGCTCGAGCCGCCACCGCTGCCGGCGGCGCGGGCCCAGGCGACGCGGTAGGCGCTCACCGCGGCGCCGTTGGCGGCGGCGGCACCCCAGGTGACCACCACGTTGCCGCCCTGGACGGTGGCGCGCAGGTTGGGTGGCATGCCGGGCGGGCTGGCCGGCAGCGCGGGCGGTCCGGTGCTCTCGTCGGTCTCCCGCGACGGTGGCCGGGCGGATCTCGGCGGCGGCTGCGGGCCTTCGCTGGCCTGGGTCGGCGGGGCCGCCGGCGAGGTGGACGGGGCGGCCGGCGTCGGTGAGGTCGCCGCCTGCCCACCGCCGGCCACCGGCACCTGGCCGACGCCGCCGCCGTGGTCCACGACCAGCACGTGCGTGCCCTCGGTGCCGTCGACGTAGACCCGCTCGTCCTCGCCGCGGCTCAGCCTGGGCTCGCCGGCGTCCGGGGGCACCTGAACCTCCCGCAACGGCTGCCCCGAGCCGCTGTACGTGCGCACCGTGTTGCCTTGCCGGTCCAGCAGCACCACCGACGACCGGCTGGCCGACGGCGCCGCGTACGCGCCGTCGGGCAGGTCGACGGTGACCGGCGCGGCGCTGTCCTTGTCCGTGCCGACCGCGGTGGCGTCCACCAGGTACATCCGCTGGCCGGTGGGGTCGAGGATGGCGACCCGGCCGTCCACGTCGGCCGGCGCGACGCGCGCGGTGGGTGGGGCGTCCACCCCGATCCGGGTCGGCCTGCCGAGTCCACCGTCGGTCACCGGACTCAGCGTGTTGGCCGTGGTGTCGACGAAGACGGGACGCTCCCGCACCACGGTGAGGGCGCCGGCGTGGCCGCGTGGCGCGGTGGCCGGGCAGGACATCCGGTCGGCGCCGCGGGCCAGCTTGCAGATCACGCCGGAGTCGACGCGGTGCAGCCACAGCGTGCCGTCCGGGGTGGTGACGGGCTCACCGAGCACGCCGCCGGCGGGGATCGTCGCGGGCGAGTCGCCCAGCCGTACGACGCTGCCGGCCTCCCGGTACACCAGGTAGGGCCCGCCAGCGACCTCGACGGCCACCGGGCGTTCCCCGGTCGGCGGCGTCACCGTCCCCTCGACCGACAGGCTCGACTTGCCGAACTCGACGATCCGGGACTGGCCGACCACGTAGCCGCTGGTGTCGCTCTGGACCACCTGGCTGCCCGGCTCGATGCCGTCCACCTTGGCCTGGGCGTCGACCGTCCCCGCCGAGCCGTTGATGTGGAACACGAGTTCCAGTGCCGGGCTGGCGACCCAGTGCCCGCCGGGCGCGAACCGCAGCCCGGGCCCCGGCCCGTCCGCCGCGGAAACCGCGGCCGTCACGACGACGAGGCTCGCACCGACCAGCAACGCCAACGGCATCTGGGCACGCCGCGCCCAGATGCGGCGGAGGAAACCCAATCCGGTCACACGCCGAGCATAGAAGCAGCCGTATAGATCCGGTCCATAGTGGGTACACGGCTCAGGACTCGGCGGCCGGCAGCACCAACTCGAATATCGCGCCGCCCTCCTCCGCGTTGTACACCCGCAGCGTGCCGCCGTGTGCCTGGGCCACCCAGCGCACGATGGACAGTCCGAGCCCGCTGGACCCGCCGCTGCTGCTGAACCGGTCGAAGCTCTCCCTGGCCACCGAGGCGTCGATGCCCGGTCCGTGGTCGGCCACCATGACGCGCCCGCCCGCGACGGTGATGTGGACGACGGCGGGGGCGTCCGGTCGCCGCCCGTGCCGCAGCGCGTTGTCCAGCAGGTTGCCGACGGCCCGCTGGACCAGCCCGGGGTCGGCGTTCACCTTGGTCGCCGCCACCGTCACCGTGACCTGCGCGTCGCCGGTGGGCGTCTCCTCCACGACGGTGGTGACCAGCTGGTCCAGCCACACCGGCTGGATGGCCAACTGCTCGACCCCGGCGGCCAGCCGCGCGCGCATCAGCAGGCCGTCGATGATCGTGCCCATCCGCGCCGCAAGGTCCACCGCGCGAGCCATCAGGTCGGCATGCTGGTCCGGGTTGGCCTGCGCCGTCTCGGCCAGCGCCCGCAGCCCCGCCACCGGCGTACGCAGGTCGTGCGCGGTGTCGGCCAGGAGCACCTCCTGCTGCTCCAGGGCGGCCACGACCGGCCGCGTCACCCGGCCGGACAGCAGGTGGCCGGCCAACCCGCCGGCGGCGGCCAGCAGCACGACGCCACCGATGACCAGCAGGATCATCCGGTCGTGCCCGTCCTCCTGCCCCGTCGCGTCCGCCACCGCGACGATGGCCCCGATGAACTGCCCGTCGGTGCTGCGAAACGGCTCGACGCCGACCCGTACCAGCTCATCGCCGGTGCCCCGCTCGTAGCTGTGCAGCCGGTAGCCGCTGCGCACCCCCAGCTCGGCGAGGCCGGCCAGCGTCGCGGGATCCACCGGTACGCAGGTGCGCTGGCTGACGTGGCCGGAGAACCGCGCGGCCTCCCCGGGGAGGATCGCGAACTGCGGGCACTGGGTGTTGATCTCGTCCCGGTTGACGAACGTCGTGTTGAGCGTGCCGTCGTACTGGACCAACCGGAGCACGACCGACGTCACCCGAAGCAGCTCCGCGTCCAGCCGCTCCTCCCGCCGCTGCGCGTCTTGGTCGATCAGCAGCCAACCGAGGACGGACAGCCCGATGGTGTTGATGGCGGTGAACAGCGCGGTGGGCCACCAGCGCAGCCGGCGCGACCGGTCCGCCGCCGACCTGCTGCTGTGCTTCATGGTTCGCTCGCTCACGTGCCCGGACGCGGCCCGGCCAGCCGGTAGCCGCGGCCCCGCAAGGTGTGAATCAGCTCCGGTTCGCGCAGCTTTCCGCGCAGCCTGCGCACCACCACGTCGACCACGTTCGACATCGGGTCGGTGCTGCTGTCCCAGCAGTGCTCGATCAGCTCGTCCCGCCCCACGGCCTGCTCCGGCCGCGCGATCAGGTACTCCAGCACGGCGAACTCCTTGGCAGTCAGGGTGAGCAGCACACCCGCCCGCCGCACCTCGCGGCGGGCACAGTCCACCACGAGGTCGGCGTGGCGCAACACCGAGGGTCGGCCGGCGCCGGCGCGCCGGCACAAGGCCAGCACCCGGGACGTCAGCTCCGCGATGGCGAATGGCTTGACCAGGTAGTCGTCGCCGCCGTGCTCGAAGCCCGCCACCCGGTCGGCCAGGCTGTCGCGGGCCGTCAGGAACAGCACCGGAACAGCCCAGCCCTGCTCGCGCCGCCGGTGTACATAGTGGACGGAGTCACCCTCGGGCAGCATCCGGTCGAACACGACGCAGGCGTAGTCGCCGGCGGCCAGTGCCGCGTCGGCGGTGGCGATGTCGACCGCCTGGTCGACCCGCAGGCCGGCGCCGGCCAGATCGGTCGTGACCGCGAGCCGCAGATCGTCGTCGTCCTCGACCACCATCACCCGCACGGTGTGCCGTCCCGCGGGCATGTCATCGGAACCTCAGGTCCGAGGGCCGATCGTGGAGATGGCGCGGGGCTCCGGGTCCGGCGAACGCGAGCGGGAGGGTGCGGCGACGGTGCTGTTCCATGTTCTGGGGCCCCTTGAGGTCCACGGCGGCGACGCGGCGGCATGCCGGCTGGGTGCGGGCAAGCCCGCCACGCTGCTGGCAACCTTGCTGCTGCAGCCTAACGCCTGGGTGGCGGCGGACGAGCTGACCGAGACGATGTGGCCGGAACATGCCGTGCCCGTCTCGGTCCGGGCCAACCTGAAGACGTACGTCTGGCAGCTGCGCCGTCTGCTGCCGGACCACGACGGCCAGCCCCGGTTCGAGCGCCGGGCCGGTGCGTACCGGATCCGGGTCAGGCCCGGTGAGCTGGACGCCCACCGGTTCGGCGAGCTCACCGCCGATGCCCGGCGAGCCGCGGCGGCGAACGAGCCGGACGCGGCGGCGACCCTGCTGGAGCAGGCGCTGCGGCTGTGGCGCGGGCGCCCCTTCGCCGGCCTCGACACCGCCGCGGCCAGGACCGTGTCGAGCCGGCTCGAGCAGCAGCGCGACGAGGCGCGCGAACACCTCGCCGAGCTGCAGGTCGCGCTGGGCCGCGGCGTGGACGCGGTGGCGACCCTGCGGGCCGTCACCGCCGAGGCACCGCTGCGCGAAGGGGCCTGGGTACGGCTGGTGCGCACGCTGCACGCGGCGGGCCGGCGTGCCGAGGCGATCGTCGCCTACCGGCAGGCCCGGGAGGTCCTGTCCACCGAGCTAGGCGTCGAGCCGGGAGCCGCGCTCACCGAGGCGTACCGGCTGGTGGCCGGCGGTACGCCGAGCGGGAAGGTCCGCCGCGAGCTGCCCCGGGACGTGCCGCTGACCGGCCGGGCGCACGAGCTGGCCACCGTCATGCGGGCCGCGACGGGCCTGATGCCCGTGGTGCTGGTCGACGGCATGGCCGGAGCGGGCAAGACCGCCTTCGCGGTGCACGCCGCCCACCGGCTGGCGCCGGCCTACCCGGACGGCCAGTTCTACCTGGACCTGTCGGGCGCCGACCAGCAGGGCCGGCCGGACACGGCGTACACCCTGGAACGGTTGCTGCGCGGCATCGGCGTACCCGCGGCGGCCGTTCCGTCCGATGTGGACGAGCGGTCCGCGCTGTGGCGCTCCGAGCTGGCCGACCGGCGGGTGCTGCTGGTGCTGGACGGCGTGCCCGACGGCGGCCGGCTGGCGCCTTTGCTGCCCGCGGCCCCCGCGTGCCTGACCCTGGTGACCACCGCGAGCCGTGGCTGGCACCTGGACGGCGCGGCGCGGATCGCGCTGCGGCCGTTGGCGCAGGTCGACGCCGCCGCCCTGTTCCGGTCGGCGGCCGGCCGGCGGGCGTTGGCGGAGCCGGCGGCCGTCGCGGCCGTCGTACGCCGCTGCGGTGGCCTTCCGGCCGCGCTGCGCGACGCCGCCGCCCGGCTCCAGTCGCGACCACAGTGGACGGTCCGGCGGCTGGCCGACGAGCTCGACGACGATCCCTGCCGGACGCTGACCGACACCGTCCGCCGCTCGGTCGCCGATGTCTGCCGGCGGTTGGCCGGTGCCGAGCAGGCCGCGTGGCGCGCACTGGGCGACCTGCCCGAGGACTTCGCCGCCGCCGCCGCGGCACCGGCCATGGGCGTCACCGCGGGCGCGGCGCGGGCTGCGATGGAGGCGCTGGTCGACCGCGGCCTGCTGGAGGTCGTCTCGCCCGAGCGCTACCGCAGCCATTGCCTCGTCCGGCATCTCGCCAAGTGCGCCGCGCCGGGGACTGGCCCGTCGAGGACTCACCTACGCGACCACCGCAGGGTGGCGTGAGGCGATGTTGGCTGCCCGCGGTGCCCGCCCGGCGGTGCTGTCGACGCACGCCGGGATCGACGCCGTGCTGTCGGCGGCCACCGGCGACGTGCTGATCACCAGCTCGCTGTACGCGGGTCCCGGCGACCCGATCGGCACGCTGCGCCGCGTCGACTACGAGAACCTGCGCCGCGGAGTGCGCTACCGGGTGCTCTTTCCGGACCGCGCCCGCGCCGTCCCGGTGCTGGCCGCACGGCTGGGCAGCCTCGCGCTGGCCGGCGCCGAGGTACGCACCCTGCCGGACGTGCCCATGGACGCGATGGTCGTCGACGAAGCGCTGGCCATCCTGCCCCACGAGCAGGGCGACGGCCGGCCGGGCGGCGTCGCCATCTTCCGGCTGCCCAGCATGGTGAGCACGATCATCGAGCTGTTCGAGCGGGTCTGGCCAGCGGCGGTGCCCCTCATCGCGTCCGACGTCCCGCAGGGCGCCGAGCTGTCCGAGCGCGAACGGGAGCTGCTGGCGCTGCTCTCGGACGGCTGGACCGACGAGTCCGCGGCGGCCCGCCTGGGCATCTCCGTCCGCACGGTCCGCCGCATGATGTCCACGATCATGAACCGGCTCGGCGCCCGCAGCCGGTTTCAGGCCGGGGTGAAGGCGGCCGACCGCGGCTGGCTCGCACGACGGGCGGGCTGACGGCCGCGCGCTACTGTTTGCGATTGTGCGGGTACTGGTCACCGAGGACGACGCGGCGCTGCGGTTGGCGGTCGACGCATCGCTGCGGGGCGCGGGGTTCGCAGTGGACACCGCGGCCGACCTTCCCCAGGCGGACGAGGCGCTGAGCGTCAACTCCTACGACTGCGCGGTATTCGACCGGATCCTGCCCGGCGGCGACGCCCTGCGGTACGTGGCGGTGCGCCGCCAGGCCGGCTGGTCCATACCCGTGCTGTTCCTCACCGCACGGGACGCCGTGAGCGACCGCGTCGCCGGTCTCGCCTGGGGCGATGACTACCTCGTCAAACCGTTCGCGGTGGCCGAGCTGGTGGTCCGGGTACGCAGCCTGTGCCGGCGCGGCGAGGCCGGCCAGGCCCCCGTGCTGCGACACGCGGACATCGAGCTCGACACCGGCAGGCACGAGGCCACGCGGGCCGGCGCGCCGCTCACCATGACCGCGAAGGAGTTCGCGGTGCTCCGGCGGCTGCTCACCGACGCCGGGCGACCGGTGCCGCGGGACGAGCTGATCGCCGCCGCCTGGGACGAGCTGGTCCCGCCCGCCTCGAACGTGCTGGAGGTCGTCGTCGCCCAGCTGCGCCGCAAGCTCGGGGCACCCGCGGTGCTGCACACGGTGCGCGGCGTCGGTTACCTGCTGCGCTGAGCGTGTCCGCTACCGGCCGACCCGCTTCCCCGGCCGATGCTCCCCCGGCACTCTGGACGCATTCCGAAGACCAGTGCCTGGGGAGCTGACATGAAAGCAACCGCCGCCCTCCTGCTCGCCCTGACCGTCGCGGTGGGCGGCGCGGGCGGTTGTGGTGCGGATACGCCGGTCGACGAGCCCGTCGTCTTCGGTAGCGCCCGACCGGCCGGGACCAAGCTCCCGATCACCGCGCCCGCCGGCACGGTGGTGCCGGCCGAAAGCTGGCCCAGCGCCTGCCAGTTCCTCACCGACGGGGAGATCACCGCGCTGCTGCCGCAGGCGACCGACATCGAACGGGCGCCGCACAAGGTCAAGGTCATCCAGCTCGCCACCAAGGCCCCGACCGCCGCCGAGGGCTCGTGCACGTTCTCGTTCTGGCTCAAGGGCGCCACGATCGAGGACGCCCGCTCCCGGGTCGAGGTCTCCATCGCGGCCCTGGCTGATCCCGACATCGTCACCCGGGCCTACACCAACCAGCTCAGCCGCGACCGCGAGCGGTCGGACCGCCCGCGCGTGGAGGACCACGGCGACCGGTTCGGACCGCAGGCATGTTACAGCTGGCTACAGGCGACCTTCTACCTCGTCTGCCGGCAAGGGCCGCTGATCTTCGAGGTGACCGGCACCGGGTTCGGCACCTTCGCCGGCGTGCCCACCGCCCTAGCGGCCAAGTCGGAGCACTGGCGGGACAAGGTGCAGGCCCCGGTCGCTCAGCTCGTCGCCAGCAAGGTCCCGTGAGGTCGTCCCCGCGAAGGGGATGGCATCCACGCCGCAAACCACGCGCCGGCCGGGGGCCTGCCCGGTGAGCAGGTACCGGCTGACGTGACCGTCCACACAGGAGGACAGGAACAGCGAGGTGTGCCCCCAACCCTCGACCGTGATCAGGGACGACCGCGGCAGCATCCTGGCCGTGCTCACCGCGTCCTGGTAGCGGGTGGCCGGGTCGAAGCGGTTGCCGATCACCAGGACCGTGTTGGCGGTACGCCGGTTGAACGGCCCGGTGTACCGGTCGCCGTCCCGGCCCGGCCAGAACGCGCAGATGCTGGAGCCCCAGTTCCAGATCCGGCCGAAGTACGGGTACTTCTGGTCCGCCCGCCGGGCGGCCCGCGCCCAGGCCGAGACGTGGTCCGGGTTGTCCGTGTCCGCGCACGTGACCCCGGCGAAGCCCTCCTGGACCTGCTCGTACGCCCGCCGCCCCGGCTGGCCGAGCCGGGCCCGCAGGGCGCGCAGCGCCTCGGCCGCCGCTGCCGGCTGGGCCAGCGTGTCGATCTGCTGGAGGAGGTCGGCGAAAACCGGCCAGATGAACGGGTCGAACAGCGCGCCGAGCGTCGAGGCCACCAGGTCGTGGTAGCCGAACGTGATCGTGCCGCCCGCGCCGTCGGGCAGGGTGAGGGCCTGGGCCTGCAGCCGCTTCGCCAGCCGGTCGTACCGCCGCTTCGGGTCGCCCGCCGAGAACGCGCAGTTGTCGCCGCCCCGGTCGCACAGCCGCAGGAACTCCAGCAGCGTCGCGTAGGCGCCCTGCTCGCTGACCAGCCGGGCGTCGACGGGCAGCGTCCTGGCCTGGTCGCCGCGGCCGGTCGCGAAGGACACCGGGTCGATCACCCCGTCGACGATGACCGCGCGGACCCGGTCCGGGAACATGTTGGCGTACGTGGAGCCGATGTAGGAGCCGTACGAGTACCCGGCGAAGGTCATCTTCCGATCACCGACCGCGCGGCGCAGAAGGTCCAGGTCGCGGGCCACGTTCGCGGTCGACATGTGGTCGATGATCGGTCCGGCCCGGCGGGCGCAGGCGGCGGCGTACGTCCGGTTGCTGGCGATCCACGCCCGCTCCTCCGCCCGGGTGAACGGGAACGCGAACGGTGGCAGGGCGGCCAGCGCCTCGTCGGTGGTGTCGAAGCACTGCACCGGGGTGCTGCGGGCGATGCCGCGCGGGTCGAAGCCGACCAGGTCGAACCTGGCCCGCACCTCGGCGGTGTAGAGCCGCTTGCCCTCGATCTGCACGAAGTCCACGCCGGAACCGCCCGGCCCGCCGGGGTTGAGGAACAGCGAGCCGATGCGGCGGGCCTTGTCGGTGGCCGGCAGCCGGGTCAACGCCAGCGTGATCTGCGCGCCCCGCGGCCGGTCGTAGTCCAGCGGCACCTGCGCGGTCGCGCACTCGAAGCCCGGCAGATCAGGCGCGCACGCCCGCCAGACCAGTGAGGGCACGGCCGGGCCGGACGCCGGCCCGGCCACCGCGCCCGCCGGAGCCAGGACCATCGCACCGGCGAGGACGACAGCCAGCACACGCATGCGTACCCCCAGGACCGTTCGTCAACCTTGTCCGAACCTGTCCCAATATAGGGGGTATCGCTCCGGCACGTGTGGCAAACGAACCTCGCGACGAATGGTCAGATGTCGGTCAGATGTCGGCGAGCCGGGGCACGACCCGTTCGGCGAGCTGGTGGACGAACTCGACCGGGTGCCCCTCCGGCATCGTCTGCACCTCGGTCACGCCGAGCTTGGCGTACTCGGCCACGTCCGCGACGAACGCGTCGACGTCGAGCAGGGCCGGGCGGGTCACGAGCACCGTCTTCTCGATGGCGTCGTAGCTGCGGCCCTCCGCCTCGCAGTGTCCACGCAGGACGTTCAACTTGTGCGCCACGTCCGCGGGCGCGGTGCCGAACACGTTGCACGCGTCGGCGTACCGGGCCGCGAGCAGGAGCGTCTTCCGCTCGCCACCGCCGCCGATCATGATCGGCGGGTACGGCCGGCTCAGCGGGGCCGGCACGCACAGCGTCTCCGCCAACTGGTAGTGCTTGCCCTCGAACGGACCGTTGTCCTCGCTCCACATCTGCCGGCAGATCCGCAGCGTCTCCTCCAGGCGCTCGAAGCGCTCGGCCACCGGTACGACCGGCACGCCCAGACCCCGCTGCTCGCGCTCGTACCAGGACGCCCCGATGCCCAACCGGGCCCGGCCGCCGGACAACACGTCCAGCGTGCTGACGATCTTGGCCAGGAGTCCCGGGTACCGGTACATCACCCCGGTGACCAGCAACCCGAGCGTCATCCGCTCGGTCCGGCCCGCCAGGTAGCCCAGCGTCGTGTAGCCCTCGAGCATCGGCTCGTCGGCCGCCGCCATAGCGTCCATCTGGAAGTAGTGGTCCATGACGGTGAAGGACGAGACCCCAGCCTGCTCCGCGACCCGCGCGGTCTCGGCCAGGGTCGGCGCGATCGCCGCCGGGTCGGCCGGCGTGGAGTAATTCCAGTAGTGCAATCCAAGCTTCATCGTTCCGCACGCTACAACTTCGAGCGCGCTCGAACACAAGGGTCAGGTCCAGAGCGTCAGCGAACGGGTGAGGATGCCGGCGATGTCGTCCTCCGTCACCGGCCGCGGCGCGGTGGCCAGCAGCCGCTGCTGCTTCATCGTGCCCGCGACCAGCGCGTCGATGTCCCGCTCGCGGTAGCCGACCGCGCCGATGCCGTTCGGCATCCCGATCGCGCGCATGAGCGAGATCAGTTCCGCGGGCAGCCGCTCGACCGGGTCGCCGGTCCGCCGCGGCGCCAGCAGTTGCGCGGCGCGCAGGTGGCGCTCCGGGCTGGACGCGAAGGTGAAGCGGAACGCCTCCGGGGCGGTCAGCGACACCGCCATGCCATGCGGCACCAGAGGCTCGCCGTCGGGGTAGCCGTCCGGGCGGAAGTCCCGCACACCACCGGCGATCGGGTACGCGTTGGCGTGCGGGAGGTGCACCCCGGCGTTCCCGAAGCCCATGCCCGCGAACGTCGCCGCCATCGCCAGATCGGTCCGGGCGTCGAGGTCCGCACCGTCCGCCACGGCCGCCCGCAGCGAGCGGGCCAGCAGCGCCAGCGCCTTCTCGGACCACATGTCGGCCACCGGGTTCGCGCCGCAGTACGGCACCCGCTCGTGCGGCGCCTTGCGGTCGAAGGCGGTGTACGGCTTGGCCGTGTAGCTCTCCAGCGCGTGGCACAGGATGTCCATCCCGCTGGCCGCCGTCACCTGGGGCGGTTGCGTGACCGTCAACAGTGGATCGACGACCGCGAGCGTGGGGCGCAGGGAGGCGTGACTGATGCCGGTCTTCACCTTGAGGTCGAGCACGTCCAGCACGCAGATCGTGGTGCTCTCCGAGCCGGTACCGGTGGTGGTGGGCACCGCGACGAGCGGTTTGAGTGGCTGCCGCGGGGCCAGTCCGGCGCCCACCGGCGGGTTGACGTACTCCATCAGGTCACCGGGATTGGTGGTGAGCAGGTTCACCGCCTTCGCCGTATCGATGCTGGATCCGCCGCCCACCGCCACGAACCCGTCCCACGGCCCGCCGTGGCTGGCCGCCTCGACGGCGTACCGCAGGGACACGTCGGTGGGCTCCACGTGCACCTCGGTGAAGATCTCGGCCTGGATGCCGTACCCGCGCATCGCCGCCACGATCCGGTGCGGGGAGCCGGTCGCGGCCACCCCCGCGTCGGTGATCACGAGCACGCGCTGAGCGCCGTACTGACCGAGGTCGAAGCCGATCTCGTCGGCCGCGCCCGCACCGAACTTCAGCCGCGGCGCCGCGTACGTGAAAACGGTCTCCCCGCCGGCGGTCATGGCGTCCCCTCGTCCGCGCTGGGTTCCAGCAGCCGCAGTGCACCGCGCACCTGGTCGGGCACCGGGACCGGCTGACGGGACCGGGCGTCCACGTACACGTGCACGAAGCGACCCACCGCCGCCGGCTCCTCCCGGCCACCGCCGAACAGCGCCAGCTGGTACACGACGCTGGACGTACCCAGCCGTTCCAGCCGGATCCCCGCGGTCACCACATCCGGGAAGCGGAGCTCGGCGAAGTAGCGGCAGCGGGTCTCCACCACGAGGCCGATCGCCGGCAGCCGCCGGATGTCGGTGCCGGACGCCTCGATCAACCAGCCGTTGACCGCCGTGTCGAACATCGAGTAGTGGATCACGTTGTTGACATGACCGTAGACGTCGTCGTCCGACCAGCGGGTCGGCAGTTCACGAAGCACCGGAAAGTCCGCGCGGCGCAGGCCGCGCACGTCGTCGCCGTCCATCTGGTCCACCACCGCAGCCTCGCACACACGCTTGCCTGACGCGTAACACGATGGTTACGCTTTCCCGGTGGACGAGGTGGCGGCGGCAATCGCTGACCCGGTGCGGCGCGACATCCTGGTGATGCTGCGCGAGCAGCGGCTCCCCGCGGGGGAGATCGCCGACCGCTTCATGATCAGCCGGCCCGCCGTCAGCCGGCACCTGCGGGTGCTCCGGGAAAGCGGCCTGGTCCGCGACACCCTCGTCGGCCGGCAACGCTTCTACGAGCTGGACACGTCACGGTTCGCCGGCTTGATCGAGTGGCTCGACCAGTTCACCCGGGCCGCCAGCTGGGAGCGCCGCCTCGACGCGCTGGAGACCGAGGTCTATCGCACCCGTCGCGAGCGCCGACAGCGCGGCACGACGGATCAACAACAGGAGAACACGGCATGATCAATCCACCCACCGGCCGGCTCTTCCCGACCGCCGACGGCCACGACCTCATCGTCAGCCGCACGTTCCGGGCACCCATCGAGGACGTGTGGGCCAGCGTGACCGAATCCGACCGCACCGCCCGGTGGTTCGGACCGTGGCACGGCGATGCCGCCCCGGTCACATGATCAAAATGCAGATGGCGTACGAGGATCAGGCACCCTGGTTCGACGTGCGGATCGACGCATGCGACCCACCCCGGCGACTGGCCCTGTCGACGACCGGCGAGTCCGGCAACTGGCGGATCGAGCTGCTGCTGTCGCACACCGACGGTCAGACCGAGCTCCGGCTCGTGCACCACCTCGACACCACCGACGAGATCGGCGAGATGGGTCCCGGCTGGGAGTACTACCTGGACATGCTGGTGGCGGCGCGGGACGGCTTGCCCACGCCCAGTTTCGACGACTACTACCCGGCGATGAAGCCCTACTACGATTCGCTTCGCGCTATCTCCGGCACGCTCGCGAATGTACCAACTCGGCGTTCGCTACGGTGAGCGGATGATCGACGGTGCTCGTAGCTTGCGACAGGGACAGGTCACCGAGGCGGAGGTCCGCGCGGCCGTAGGGATGTTCCGCGAGGCATACAAAGCGAAGCAGGTGATCGCCGCTCTCGCCGAGTTCGAGCACTACGTCACCGACGTGCTGCTTGTGGACGGTGACCTGCACGTGCCCGGCGACCTGGACCTGAGCGACGAGCGGGCCTACCTTCTTGTCGTGCGCGGTGACCTCACGGTCGGCGGCTACTACGGCGACAGCGATGACCCCGAGTCGTTCCTCCTTGTGACCGGCGACATGCGGGCGCGGGACGTGGTGACCGGCGGCTGGCTGGAGGTGCACGGCGACCTGCATACCGGCCGGCTCATCGGCGACTACAACGACTGCTCGGCCTTGATCGGCGGTGACGTACACGCGGAGCTGTTCTACGGCGAGGAGCACTGGTTCACGGTTGAAGGCCGGGTCAACGCGAACGTCGTCGTCGGCAGCCCGCGCATGTCGGGCAAGGCTCCCGCCGGTCTGGAGCTCGACGACGTACGACTGTTGGAATACTTCGACCGCGAGCTGCTGTGCGTCGACGACGACACCGACGACGACGGCTCGCCGCTGGTGGAGGTCGACGGCTTCCAAGACTTCGGCGCCCTCAAACGCCGCGTCTGGGCCGGGCAACCACTCAAGGGGCACGCCGAGCGGACTTAGCCCGCAGGCGGCGAACCTTGTCGCTGGGCAACTGCTGCGCCAAGAGGGGTGCGGTAGAATCCGGTCCGTCTACATAGGTTGCGAGAACGGGCGTAAGCGGCAGATCGTTTCATGTCATCCGGGGTAGCTGCGTGGCTGTACCAGTCCCTTCCGTCCTGCCCAGCGGCGAAGATCCGCCGGCTGGCGAACATTCTCTACAACTACGGATCCTCGGCCCGCTGCGGCTCTGGCGCGACGGTGTCGAACTGGATCCCGGCCCCCGGCAACAGGCATACCTACTGGCTCTGCTCCTGGCCCGCGTTGGCAGGCCGACCAGCACGAGTGAGCTGATCGACCTGATCTGGGGCGAGGACGTTCCCGTCAGCGCCCTCAATGTCGTCCAGAAATACGTCGGCGCGCTGCGGCGGCTACTGGAGCCCACGATCCCCCTCCGTGGCATCGGCTCATACCTGCATCGCCGCGGCAACGCCTACCTGTTCACCGCCGCTGCCGGCACGCTGGACCTGGTCACCTTCCGGGAACTCGTCGATACGGCCAGGGGCGCCCTGGCTCAGCAGCGCCCCGATGCGGCGCTTGACCACTACGTCGAAGCGCTGGGCCTCTGGCGTGGCCCGGCAGGCAACGGAATCGCCAATGGAACAACCGCGGCGCCGGTCTTCGCCGCACTCGACGACGAGTTCTGCGACACCTGCGTAGCGGCGGCCGAACTGGCGGTGTCGCTGCGCCAACCAGAGCGGGTGCTCCCGGCGTTGCAGCTGGCGGCGTCGGTGGCACTGTTGCACGAACCCGTGCAGGCCGGTCTTATCGGCGTCCTCGGCGCGGCCGGACGCCAGGCGGAGGCGCTGTCGGTGTTCCACACGGTCCGCGACCGCCTTGCCGACGAACTCGGCATCACCCCCGGCCCGACGCTGCAGGACGCGCACCGGAGGGTGCTGACGCAGCCCTCCACGTCGCCACCGCCGGCAGGGACGGGCGAGAGCGTGCGGGCGCCCGCGGTCGGCGACCTGGTCGGTCGGACCGAGGAACTCGCCATGCTGCGCCGCACTGTGGAAGGGGCGCTCGCCGGCCGCACAGCGGTCGGCATCGTCGAAGGCGAACCCGGTGTGGGCAAGACCCGCTTGCTCGAGGCTGCCGCCGCCGACGCGGACCGGCGCGGCGCGCTCGTCGTCTGGGGCCGCTGTCTGGAGGGCGACGGAATACCGTCGCTGTGGCCGTGGGAACAGGTGCTGGGCGCGGTCATCGATAGCTTGCCCGCGCCGTCGCGGGAGAAGTGGCTTGCCAGCGAGCTCGGCGGCCTGCTCGAGCCGCGCGACGATGACGCCGCCGCACGAGCTGTTCCCGACAGCAACGCCCAGTTCCGGCTGTTCGAGCACGTCGTTGCGGTCATCGGTCAGGGCTCGACGCAACGGCCGACACTTCTGGTTCTTGACGATCTCCAATGGGCCGACGCCGCCTCCCTGCAGCTCTTGAGCCATCTGGCGGGCCGACTGCCCAACGGCACCTCGATCATCGGCGCATTGCGCGACCGCGCGCCCACACCCGGCTCGGGCCTGTCCCGGGTGCTGGCTGCCGCCAGCCGTCTGCCCGGGCACCGCAGGTTCCGGCTCGGCCCACTCGACCCGTCCGGCGTGGCCGAACTCATCCGCCGCGAAACCGGCCACGATCCAGGCGTCGGCGTCGCCCGCACCATCCACGCCCGTACCGCCGGCAATCCGTTCTTCGTTCGGGAACTGTCCCGGCTGCTCAGCGACAGCGACGCGCTCAACGACGGTGCCGCAACAGCACGGGCCGGGGTCCCGTCCACCGTGCGGGACGTCGTCCGCGATCGGATGGCCGGCCTCGACGACGGCGCGCGCGACCTGCTGCATGTCGCCGCGCTCATCGGCCGCGACGTCGACCTCAGGCTGCTCTCCCGCGCCGCCGCTGTCGATGTCGCGGACTGCCTCGAACGCCTCGAACCGGTGCAAACGCTCGGCTTGCTCGAAGCCACGCCGGAGGACCCATCCTCGTTGCGCTTCGCGCACGACCTGGTCCGCGAGTCGGTCTCCGAGACCACGACGCAACAGCGGGTCACGCGGCTGCACCTGCGCGTCGCAGACGCCCTCGAACTAACCCACGCGGACGACGAGTCCACCATCGAACGCCTCGCCTACCACCTGTGGGCCGCCGGCCCCCTCGCCGACCCGGTGCGTGCCGCGGAGGCGTTGGTGCGCGCCGGCCACCGAGCGGCGAGCAGGTTCGCTTTCGACGCCGCCGATCGGCACTTGCAGTCCGCGGCGCAGATCGCGCAGGCGGCGGGACTCCTGGAAGTGGAGCTGTCCGCCCTTTCCGTGCTCACCGTTGTCGCCAGGCGGCAGGCACGATATTCCAGCCCCACCGTCGAGTTGGTGGAGCGCGCCGCATACCTGGCGGGCAAGCTAGGCCGGGAGGCGGATGCCGCCGACTTCCTCTACGTTCGCCTGAACGCGGCCTATGCCTCCATGGAGAGTGAACGGGGCAGATGGGCTCGCCAACTGTACGAGCTGGGTCAGGCGTCCACCGATCCGGTCGTACGCGTGTCGGCTCGGCAAGCGTGGGGCCTGCACCAGTGGGACATCGGCCAAATCGGCGAGGCGTACCGGTCCTTCAGCGGGAACAACTACTACACCATTTTCGACGGTGTCGTCACGCGGAGCGCGGAGCCCCCGTTTCGCCGTGACATTCCGCCAGGAGGCGGGGCTGGATGGCACGCCGTGATGACCGCGTTGCACGGTGATCCCGACACGGCGCGGACTTTCATCGACACGTGGGACGACCCGGGCGACCCGCACGTGGTCTCGGTCTGGGTCTACTACACCGGCATGATTGCTTCGATGGCCGGTGATGCGACCTTGGCGAGGCGCGCGGTCGAACGGTGGATCGCCGAAAACCTTGACCGCCTCAACACCCAGCGCGACCACTACATACGCCAGTACTGGTGCTGGGCACGTGCCCTCACCGGGGAGGACCCCGCCGGCGCTGCGGCGGAGGCCGAACAACTGCTGGTCGCGACGCTACTTGACCCGCCGCGGTGGGGCATCGCATACCAGTACGGACTGATCGCCGAGATGTGGCTGGCAGCCGGGGTGCCCGACAAGGCCCGCACCGCCCTCGATCGAGCCGACGAGGCCCTCGACGCCTATGGCCAACGCTTCGCCGAAGGACTTCTGCTGCTGCTCCGGGCCCGCCTACTGCATGCCTGCGGCGAGTCCACCGCCGTCGTCCGCGCAGCCGCGCAAAGGGCCCGCGCCCTGTCCACCAAACGCGAGGCCCACCTTTTCGCCGGCCGCGCCGATACATTCCTCGCGGAACTCGACCAGAAATCATGACGTCACCTCTTGGTGGTCGCGACGCCCGGGGATCGCGTCCAGCAGCTGGCGGGTGTACGCGCTGGCCGGGTTGGCGAATACCTCGGCGGTCGTGCCGTGCTCGACGACGCGTCCACGATGGAGCACCGCGACATGGTGCGCCACTTGCGCGACGACGGCGAGGTCGTGCGAGACGAAAAGGTAGCTCAGTCCCAGCTCCCGTTGCAGTTCGGCGAAGAGCGTAAGGATCTGTTCCTGGACCGAGACGTCGAGCGCGGACACCGGCTCGTCGAGCAGGAGCAGCTCCGGCCGCAGCGCCAGCGCCCGAGCGATCGCCACCCGCTGGCATTGCCCACCGGACAGCTCGTGGGGGCGGCGGCGCAGGAACGACCTGGGGAGGCCGACCCGGTCCAGCAGCTCGTCGGCGGCGGCGCGCCGCGACGCGCGGTCGCCGACCCGGAAGCTGACCAGCGGCTCGGTGACCACTTCCTCGACGCTGAACCTCGGGTCGAGGGAGGCGAACGGGTTCTGGTGGACGAGCTGGAACCGGCGGCGCAGCGGGCGCATCTGGCGCCAGCTCAGCCGGGTGATGTCGGTGCCGTCGAAGAGCACCCGGCCGCTGGTTGGGCGTTCCAGCCCGAGCGCGACCCGCAGCGTGGTCGTCTTGCCCGAACCGGACTCGCCCACCAGGGCGAGCGTCTGTCCCTTGGGGACGGTCAACGTGACGCCGTCGACCGCTCGCACGGTGCGGGCGGCCTTGGGCGACCGAGGGAGGGCGAAGTCCTTACTGATGTCCTCGATGCGCAGCAGCGGCGGTGCTGTTGGCACCTCGGTGAAGCGGGGGACGGCTCGGGGCGTGGCGGCGAGCAGCCGTTGTGTGTACGCCTCTCGCGGGCTCACCAGGATGCGCTGCGGTGCACCCTCCTCGACGACTCGGCCGTCATGCATGACGACGACCCGCTGGGCGCGTTCGGCCGCCACGGCGAGGTTGTGCGTGATGATGAGCAGCGATAGGCCGCGCGCGGCCACCAGCCCCTCAAGGTGGTCGAGGATTCGGTTCTGCACGGTGACGTCCAGCGCGCTGGTCGGCTCGTCCGCGATGATCAGCTTAGGATTGCCGGCCAGCGCGATCGCGATCAACGCGCGCTGGCGCATGCCGCCGGACAACTGATGCGGGTACTGCCGGGCCCGCAGCACGCCGTCGTCCAGGCCGGCGGCCTCCAGCGCCGCGACGACCTCGGCGTCCACCGACCGCTTGGTCACGTCGGGGCGCCGGCGCACCACCTCGGCGACCTGTGGGCCGATGCGCAGCGTCGGGTTCAGGCCGACCATCGGGTCCTGCGGCACGAGGCCGACGACGCTGCCCCGGATGGCGCGGAACGCCCGTTCACCGGCGCCGGTCAGGTCCCGCCCGTCCACCTCGATGGTCCCACCGGTGACCCTCGCGGACGCGGGCAGCAGCCCGAGGAGGGTGGATGCGAGCGTGGTCTTGCCGGAGCCGGACTGACCCACGACGGCTACCGTCTCTCCAGAGTGGACGGTCAGATCGAGGTCGCTGACCACAGCGGTGTGCCGGCGCTCCCCTCCGTACACGACCGACAGGCCGCGCACCCGCACGAGCGCGCTCATCGCTGGATCTCCTCGAGGCTCTTGGAGATGTGATTGAGGCTGAAGACGACGAGCCCGAGGAACAGCCCCGGCAGCAGGCTCAGCCAGGGCGAGGTGATCAGGTAGTTGCGGCCCTGCGCGATCAGGGTGCCCCACTCGGCGGCCGGTGGCGGCGCGCCGAGGCCGAGGAAGCTGAGCGCCGACACCATCAAGATCGCGACACCGAAGTCGAGCACCGCGAGCACCAGCACCGGTCCCCACGAGTTGGGCAGGATGTGCCGCACCACCACCCGAAGCCAGGACGCGCCGCCGGTGCGGGCCGCCTCCACGTACGGCAGAGTCTTGACCTTGAGCACCTCGGCGCGGGTGATCCGGGAGAAGCCCGGGAAGATTCCGACCGCCACCGCGATGGCGGTGGGCAGCATCGCGAAGCCGAGCGCGGTCACGATGGTCAGCGCGAGCAGGAGCCGCGGAATGGCGAGGGCCACGTCCACCGCCCGCATCAGCACAGCGTCCACCCACCCGCCGACGAACCCGGAGATCACACCGATCGTCAGGCCGGCGAGCAGGGCGAGGCCGACCGCGCTGAGGGTGGTCCTGATGGTGAGGGTCGAGCCGTACAGGACCCGGGTGAACAGATCCCGGCCGAGCTCGTCGGTTCCGAAGAGATGGACGCCGCTGGGCGCCTGGAGCTTCTGAGCCGGCGCGGTGGCGTACGGGTCGTAGTGCGTGAACAGGCTCGGAAAGAGCGCCGAGACGACAACAAGTAGGACGAACCCGACGGCCATCACCAAGCCCGGGCGGCGCAGCGCCGCCGGCCATCTCCGGCGTCTGGTGTGGACGGCCGGCGCGGCGGTACTCGACTGCCCGGCCTCCACGGCGACGTCGACTGGCACGGCAACCTCCGGCGGTCAGGCTCTGGTTGTTCAGTGCGTGCGGTGCGCGTGCGTGACGCGCGGATCAATCAGCGGGTAGATGAGGTCGACGACCAGGTTTATCGCGACGAACGCGGCGGCGACCACCAGCACGACCGCCTGGACGACGTGGACGTCCTGGGCGAGCACGGCCTCCTGCGCGAGGCGCCCGAGGCCGTCGCGGGTGAAGACGGTCTCGACGACCACCGCCTCGGCGACGGTCGCGCCGAGCAACATCCCGAGCAGGGTCAGCGCCGGCAGCGCGGCGTTGCGCAGCGCGTGCCGGGCCTGGACGACGTGGCGGGACAGTCCCTTGGCACGGGCGGTGGTGATGTACGGCTCCGCGAGCGAGTCGTCCAGGCTGCGGGTCAGCACCTGGGCGAGCATCGCGGACGTCGGGATGGCCATCGTGATCGCCGGCAGGATCAGCGTCTGCCAACCGTCCGAGCCTGTGGCCGGCAGCCAGCCCAGCGAGAACGCGAACACCTGGATCAGCAGCAACCCGATGAAGAACGGAGGGAACGACACCCCTACCGCGGGCAACCGGCGCAGCAGAACCCGAGCCGGGCGCCACTGCACGTACGCGGCCAGGTACGCGACGGCAACACCAACCACGACAGTGAGCAGGATCGCCGTCATGCCCAGGGCCAAAGTGGAGCCGAGGCGCGGCACCAGCAATTGGGACACCGGAACGTTCTTGGAGATCGAATTCCCGAAGTCGAGGCGCACCAGCTGCCACAGCTGATCGAAATACTGCACGTACACCGGCTCGTCCAGGCCGTACTTGGCCTCCAGAGCGGCCAACTGCTCCGGACTGAGGTCCTCGACCTGCACGTCCCCGGCCGCCAGCAGCAGCGCGACCGGGTTGCTCGGCAGCAGGTACAGCACCACGAACGTCACGGTGAACACCGCCCACAGCACGCCCACCGCCTGGGCGAGCCGGCCGAGGATGTAGCGCAGCATCATCACCTGCGTCCTACTTGGACAGCCAGATGTCGTTGGCCCGCAGGAACGCCTCGCTGGTGAAGGCGAAGCCGCGGACCTTGCTGGACAGGCCGGCGAGCTGCACCCGTTCGAACACCGGGAACGACACGCCCTGCTCGACCAGGTACTTCTGCAGGTCCGCGTAGACCAGCCCGCGCTTGGTCGGGTCGACGGCCTGCAGGCCCTTCGCGAACAGCTCGCTGACCTTGGTGGCGGTGGCTCCATCCTGGCTGTAGATGGCCGTGCCCTGCTTGCTCACCGCCTGGTCCAGCGCCGAACCCAGCACGCTCGGGTCCGCCCTGGTCAAGACCGTCAGAGCCAGGTCAAACCCGCCGGACGCGAAAATCTCGACCCGCTGCGCAGCGGTCACCACCTTCAGGCTCAAGTCGATGCCCACCTTCTTGAGCTGGTCCTGCACGAGTTGGTCGCCGGGTGACGCGACGGTGACCGGGTCGACAAGGGTCAGCTTCTTGCCGTCCTTGTACCGGTATCCGTCGCTGCCGAGCTTCCAGCCGGCCTCGTCGAGCAGGCGGGCGGCGCCGTCCGGGTCATACGCCAGTGCGGCAGACTGGTCGGCGAAGTGCGGTGTCGTGGAGTCGAAGACGCTGGCCACCACCGGGTAGTCGGCCCAGTAGATGGTTGAGGCGTAGGTCTTGCGGTCGATCGCCTTCTGCAGTGCCTGGCGGACCGTCAGGTCGGCCAGTGGCCCGCCCTTGGCGACGTTGGGCACCAGTTGGTAGCTGATGCCGGGCAGCGGGCGCGACTCGATGCTCCCGCCGGCGGCCTGGATGAGTTGCTGGTCGGCCTCGGAGATGGGCTCGCGCGGCCAGGCGATGTCGATGGCGCCGCTGGTGAGGCTGCCGACCCGGACACTGTCCTCCTTGATGTAGCTGACCTCGATGGCGTCCAGGTACGCCGCGCCCTGGTTCTTGACCAGCGAGGACGGCCAGGCGTAGTCCTTGCGCTTGGTCAGGCGCGCCTGCTTCGCCGCGGTGTAGCTGTCCAAGGTGAACGCCCCGGACCCGACGACCTTGCCGGCGCACCGCTGCTCGGGAGTCTCCTGGTAGGTCTTGGGCGACAGGATCGCCAGCGTGGTGGTCGACGTGGCCTGCAGGAAGGCCGCGTTGGGCGTGTCGAAGTCCACCGTGACGGTGTCGGCATCGACCACCGTGGACGATGCGTATCCGGCGAGGTAGGTCAGGCCCAGCACCGACCTCGGCCCGAGCGCGAACGTGCCGTCCAGGGATGTCTTCACCGCGGCCGCGTCCAGCGGCGTGCCGTCGCTGAACGTCACCCCCTTGCGCAGGTTGAACGTGTACGTCTTGGCGTCATCGGATACCGCCCAGTCGGTCGCCAGCCAGGGCACGATCTTGCCGGTCTCCGGGTCCTGGTCGGTGAGCGAGTCCGCGATCTGGCGGTCCAGTGAGCGGCTCTCGATCCAATACACCTGGTTGGGGTCGATGCAGCCCTGCGCGTCGTCCCAGAAAGCGATCTTCAAGGTGCCGCCGGGGACCGGTGTGTCACCGGCGGCGGCCGTCGGGGAGCCACCACCGCCACAGGCAGCAAGGCCCATCACGGCCGCGAGCGACAGGGCCCCGATGCGTCTGGGCTTTCTCATGGCGGTGCTATCAACGTCATGCCCGCATGCTAGGTGGACCCACTTGACGATGATGGAATCCGGCTGCGATGCGCTTCCAGCCTCGTTCAGTACTCGTCAAGTACCCGTCCTTACGCTGACCGGCTACCACGGCTTGTGAACGAGATTGAAGGGCACACATTGCATCAGCGTGCGTACGAGGGCCTGTGCACCGCCGAGGAGAAGCGGCACACCTCGCTCATCCGCAACCCGAAACTGACATTGTTCGCGCTCGCGCTGGGGACCTTCGCGATCGGCACCGGCGAGTTCGGCAGCAACGGCATCATCCAGCTGTTCGCGTCCGATCTGGATCTGTCGATCCCGGTCGCGACGTACGCGATCACTTCGTACGCCTTCGGGGTGATGGTCGGCTCTCCGGCGATCACCCTGCTCGCCGCCCGGGTCAACCGGCGCACCCTGCTGCTCGGCCTGATCGCGCTGTTCCTGGTCGGCAACGGGCTCTCCGCGCTGGCGCCGAACATCGCGCTGCTGGTCGTCTTCCGGTTCGTCGCCGGCAGCGTGCAGGGCGCATTCTTCGGCGCCGGGGCCGTCGTCGCCGCGTACGTGTACGGGCCTGGCAAGGGCGGCAAGGCGTTCGCCACCGTGATGGGCGGCCTCACCGTCGCCACCATCTTCGGGTCGCCGCTGGGCACATTCATCGGTCAGAACGCCGGCTGGCGGGTCATGTACTGGACCGTGGTCGCCGTCGGTCTGCTCGCCGGCGCCGCCCTGGTGACCTGGCTGCCGCGAACCGATGAACTGCGCGGCGGCTCCATCGCGAGCGAGCTGGGCGCGCTGCGCCGGTCGGGTGTCTGGCTGATGGTCACCGTCGCGGCGCTGGGCATTTCGAGCATCTTCGCCGTCTACACGTTCATCGGCCCGTTCGTCACCGACGCGGCCAGGCGGGACGCCTCGCTCATCCCGATCGCGCTCGCCGTCTTCGGTCTCGGTATGGCAGTCGGCAACTACCTCGGCGGACGCGTCGCCGACCGGTACGACCACCGCGGCCTGATCTGGGGCTACGGCGGCGCCCTGGCGCTCCTGGTCGTGATCGGCGTGGCCGGCGATGACTTGGCGGTCCTGCTGCCCTGTCTGTTCGGCGTCGGCGCGACCACGATGTTCGCGATCCCCACCATCCAGGTCCGGCTGACCGGCTTCGCCCCCGACGCCCCTACCCTGATGGGCGCGCTCAACCTCGCCGCCCTCAACCTGGCCAACTCGCTCGGCGCGATCGGCGGCGCGATCACCCTCGACGCCGGCTGGGGCACCCTGTCCACCGTCTGGGCCGGCTTCATCCTCACCACCGCCGGCCTGCTCCTGTACGTCGGGACCGTGGCCCGGGTGAAGCCCCTGGCTCAGGGTGAACAGCTACCGACTAGCTCTCGTCCTGGTACGCCGGCAGAGGTCCGGGCGCGCCCAGTCGCGTGAACCATTTCGGCGGTTCCGCGGCGGTGAATGCCTGCACCATCGAGGCGAGCCAAGCCGCGAAGGACGGGAAGTCCGGCCTCGCGAGCTCCGGAAACTCCCACTCGCCGCTGTCGACGTACCGCGCATGTCCTTCTTGGTCGTCTTGGTGGTGGTAGTACACGGGGTACTCCCCGTCCGCGTCCGGCTGGGTGACGTCGAAACACCAGACCGCCTCGCCGCCGGCCCCGGCGAAGCCGACGAGGTGGTTGGTGCTCAGATAGCGGTCGTCGCCCCGGCTGACTTCCTCGGGTAGGTGGACCAGCTCCGCATTGAGCTCCGCGATCTCGTTTTCGTCGACGATAGACCGTCCCGTCTACGCCGTTGCCAAGGGACGGACCCGGGTGAGCAGTTCGGTGAGGAACTGGTCGGGTCGGGTGAGCATCGACGTGTGTCCGGTGTCGGGCAGGCGCACGAATTCCTTTGCCGGCGCGTCGACGGCGGCGAGGTACTGCTCGGCGAGCGATGGCAGGGTGTGCAGGTCGGCGTCGCCGTGGAGGATGAGAAATGGCGTCTCGAATCGGGTGCCGAGCGTTTCGGGGGTGCAGGACATGGTTTCGGCGAACAGGCGCGGCGGCAGGAAGAGGGCGCCGAAGGCGCCGCGGTAGACGTCGGCGAGCGAGTACTCCGGCCAGAACAGCACGGCCGCCGGGGCGCTTCGCTGCCAGGCGCGCATGTCGGGGTCGGTCGCCATGCTCCAGCGCAGTTTGGTGATCCAGGTCCGGGCGTCGCGGTACGGCGGCGCGTGGCGTTCGAGGGCCTTGACCGCTCTGCGGTTGCCCGCCGTGCGCGCCCGGTCCAGTGCCAGCTGGTGGGTCAGGTGTTCGTTGCGGGCCATGTCGGCGATCTGTCCGGTGCCGACGTAGGCGTGCAACAGGTCGGGGCGGCGCCGGGCGATGGTGACGCCGACGATGCTGCCCTGTGAGTGACCGATGAGGATGACCTTGTCCTGGTGCAGGTGTCGCCGGACCCACTCGACGACTTCGATGCCGTCATCGGCGAGCTGGCCGAACGTCCACGTGTCGCTGCCGGCCTTGCCGTTGCGTCCGCGGGTCCGGCCGACGTCACGGCGATCCCACAGGACGACGGTGAAGTGCTGCTCCCACGCTTGCAGGGCCGTGGTGAACGGCTCCATCGGCAGGCCCGAGCCGGCGAGGATCAGCAGGATCGGGTTGGCCCGGTCCACGCCTCGGATCTGGATCCACTGATCGATTCCGCCGATCCTGATGTAGCGGCCCTCGGCGATGCCGGCGGGTGTGTCGATGGCGAGCGCGCGGGCGACGCGGCGTTGGCGCAGCCTGCGGTAGGCCAGCGGGACGGCGGCTGCGAGCGCGGCGATGCCGGCCGCGCTGCCGAGGACGATGCCGATCATGATTTCCCTCCGGGGCTCCAGCCAGTACGAAGAAAATGACATGTTGGTTTCTACATGTCAAGCCCTACATGTACGCTGTCGGGAGGACCGATCGGGAAGGCCGCCGATGTCATTGCGGTACGCGTTGCTGGGACTGCTCGCCGAGGAGCCGGCCAGCGGGTACGACCTGACCAGGAAGTTCGAGCGTGCGCTGCAGCGCTACGCCTGGCACGCCCAGCACAGCCAGATCTACCCGGAGCTCAACCGCCTCGCCGCCGATGGCCTGGCCATGGTGGTCGCCGAAGGGGCGCGGGGGCGACGGACGTACGCGATCACCGACAAGGGCCGCACCGAGTTGCGGAGTTGGATGCTCAATCCGCCGGACGTGTTCGTCGTCCGCCACGAGTTCGTGCTGCGCCTGTTCCTGTTGTCCACACTGGACCCCGACGACGCGCGCGCCGTGCTGCGTCCGGTCGTCGAGGACAGTGCACGGGAGCTGGCGACACTGCGCGAATCGATCGATACGGCCGACACCACGACCCCACCCGGCGCGCTGCCCGCGTTCGGCCGCCTGGTTGCCGAGTACGGCCTGCGTTCGTTCCAGACCATGCACGACTGGGCACTGTGGGCACTGGACCAGATCGACCAGGCCGACACCACCGCCCCGGAGATCAACCACAGCGAATAAACTCCACGAGTGACGGCCAGGTGGCTGCGCCAACGGCTCGTTCCCGCGTGGTGGGTGGCGACGTGCGCGCTCGCGGTGGCGGCCCCGGCCGTGGTCGCCGCGTTCGGCGTCACCCGGCCCCCGATCCTCGGCGCGGCCGCGGTGGTGGCCGCGCTTGCGACGGCGTTGGCGGGCAACGCACAGCAGCTGCACGCTCGCACGAGCGAGCGTGCCGAACGCCGGCGCCTCGCCATGCGGGAAGGCTTGCTCATCGACCGGCGGGGCCGGCCGCCACAGGTGCGGGACATCCGCGACGCGACCGTGCTCGGCGTCCATCCGGCCATCAGCGACGCGTCGGCCGGCAGGACGAACAAGGTACCCGCCTACGTTCCACGCGAGATCGACGACCGGCTGCGGGCGCGGCTGCGCGAGGGCGGCTTCGTGCTCCTCGTCGGCGACTCGTCGTCCGGCAAGTCCCGCACCGCGGTCGAGGCGATGTCCGCCGTCCTGCCGGACCACGTCCTGATCAGCCCGCTCACCAGGACGGCGGTGCCGGCCGCCGTCGAGACGGCCGGGCGAGCCCGCCGCTGCGTCGTATGGCTCGACGATCTGGAGCAGTACCTCGGCGCGGACGGACTGACCCGAGCCCGGCTCCTACAAGTGGTGGCCTGGCCCGATCCCGACCGGTTGGTCCTGGCCACGATGCGGGCGGCCGAGTACGCCCGGGTGATCGATCCGGCCGGCGACGAGCGGGACGAGCGGGCCTCCCGCGAGCAGGCCGAGGACGCGCGGGCCGTCTTGGCGCTGGCCGAAACGATCCCGCTGGCTCGGATCTTCACCGCGACCGAACTCCGCACACCCATCATCAAGGCCGGCGACCCCCGGCTCGCGGACGCACTGCGGCATGCCAACCGGTACGGCGTGGCCGAGTACCTCGCCGCGGGTCCGGAGTGCTTGACGTTGTGGAGCAACGGATGGGCGGCGGGGGTGCATCCCCGCGGCGCCGCGCTGGTGGCTGCCGCCGTCGACGCGCGTCGGGCCGGCGTCACCGCACCGCTGCCGCGCACCCTGCTCGACCAGGTCCACGAGCACTACCTGGACCGGCGGGGCGGGGCGACGCTACGCCCCGAGGTGCCCGCAGCGGCGTGGGAGTGGGCCACCCGGCCACGACGAGGCACCACGGGACTGCTGGTGCCCAACCCGCGGGTGGTCGATGGCGTCGACGTCTTCGACTATCTGGTCGACAGCGTGGAGCGGAACGCACGGGCAACGGACCGGATCCCCGACGAGCTGCTCTCGGCACTACTGCTCGTCGCCGATCCAGCCGAGTTGACCCGGGTCGCCGGCACCGCGTTCGAGGCCGGCCATGAAAACACCGCGCTGCGGGCACATCGCGGGGCGTACGAGCGTCGCCTGGCCGAGCTGGGTCCGGACCACCCCGACACGGTGGCCAGCCAGCACAGCGTCGCGTACGCGCTGACCCGGGTCGGCCAGCCCGATGCCGCCCGACCCATCTGGCAGGAGCTCGTCGCCACGTACACGAGGATGTCCGAGACGGACCAGGTCTGGGCCCTGCGGGCCCGACAAGGTCTGGCGAACACCCTGCCGCCGGCATCGGCGGCGGTCGAGCTGGCGCACCTGTACGAGGAGTTCCGTCGCGCCATCGGCCCAGACGACCGCCTGAGCCTGGCCTGCCGTAGCGACCTCGCCGGAGCCCTGTCCGCCGCGGGCCGTCACGACGAGGCCCGGACCGTGTTCGACGCGTTGCTCGACGATCTGCGGCGCGTGCCCGGCCACTGGTACAACGGGCCGGTCGGGGCACGTCACCAGATCGCCTACGTGCTCACCTCGCTCGGCCGGCTGGACGAAGCCGAACCCCTGTGGGAGGAGGTGGTCGCCGCGTACCTGGACGAGCGCGGCGTGGACCACCCACTCACGCTGCGGGCCCGGCAGGGAATCGCCTGGGTCGTACTCGAACGGGGCCGGCTGCCAGCGGCGCGAGAGCTTCTCGCACCGCTGCTCGGGGACTACCAACGCGTTCTCGGCCCCGAGCACCCGTGGACCGCGAGCTGCGTCGAGATGCTGGCCCTCACTCGGCGGTGATGTCGAGCGGTGCGGCACCGCGCGGCACGGTGAGCAGGGCGACGACGGCGACGGCCGCCGCGGCGATGGCGAGGACGCCGAGTGCGGGCTGCAGGCCACCGACGGCCGTGCCCACACCGGCGAGCAGCAGCGGTGAGGCGAACTCGCCGACGAAGAGGAAGCCGGTCCACAGCCCGGTGCTTGCGATCGACGGTGTCGACGATGGTGCCCGCGAACGGCGCGGCGAGTCCGATCATGAGTGCCGGCACGGTGAGCACGACGGGTACCAGCACGTCGACGCCGGCGACGGCGGCGAAGTGCGCGTGAAACCGCGGTGAAGCCGCCGTGATCCTGGGTGGGCGCAAGCTCTGCGGCATGACACACACGCCATCCCAGCCGGCGATCGTGGCGAGCGGGCTGCGCAAGTCGTTCGGCGACAAGGTCGTGCTCGACGGCATCGACCTGCACGTCTCACAGGGCACGATCTTCTCCATGCTCGGCCCCAACGGTGCCGGCAAGACCACGACGGTCCACATCCTGTCCACGCTGATCCGCGCGGACGGCGGCGAGATCCGCGTCGCCGGCCACGATCCGACCCGCGACCCCGACGCGGTACGCGCCGCGATCGGCCTGACCGGCCAGTTCTCCGCGGTGGACAAGTTGCTCACCGGCGAGGAGAACCTGCGGCTCATGGCCGACCTGCACCACCTGGGCCGCCGGGAGGGCCGGCGGCGGGCGGGTGCGCTGCTGGAGCGGTTCGACCTGGTGGAGGCCGGCAAGAAGACCGCCGCGACGTACTCCGGCGGCATGCAGCGCCGGCTGGACCTGGCCATGACACTGGTCGGCGACCCACAGGTGATCTTCCTGGACGAGCCGACCACGGGCCTGGACCCGCGCAGCCGGCGCGGCCTGTGGCAGATCATCCGCGATCTGGTCGCGGGCGGCGTCACGATCTTCCTGACCACGCAGTACCTCGACGAGGCGGACCAGCTGGCCGACCGGGTCGCCGTGCTGGACCACGGTCGGCTGGTGGCCGAGGGCACCCCGGCCGAGCTCAAGCGCCGGGTCGCCGGCGGGCATCTCAGCCTCCAGTTCGCCGACGCGGCCGAGCTGGACCTGGCCGCCCGGGTACTCGGCGACGTGACCCGCGACGACGACGCGCTGACCGTGCAGGTGCCGCACGACGGCGGCGTCCGGTCGCTGCGCGCCCTGCTGGACCGGCTCGACGACGCCTCGATCGAGGTCGCCGGCCTGACCGTGCACACCCCCGACCTCGACGACGTGTTCCTGGCCCTGACGGGCCAGGACAAGAAGGAAACGGAGACCGTCCGATGAGCACCATGTCGTACGCCCTGACCGACTCGGCCACGATGCTCCGGCGGCAGCTCAAGCGGATGGCCCGCTACCCGTCCATGACGTTGCAGTTGGCCGGCATCCCGGTGATCTTCCTGCTGCTGTTCGTGTACGTCTTCGGCGGCACCCTCGGCAACGGACTGGGCGGCACGGCCGGCGGGCGCGGCGCGTACGTCAACTACGTCACGCCCGGGATCGTCATGATGACCGTGGCCGCCGTCGCCCAGGGCACCGCGATCTCGGTCGCCATGGACATGACCGAGGGCATCATCGCCCGGTTCCGCACGATGGCCATCGCCCGCGTCTCGGTGCTGACCGGGCACGTCCTCGGCGCGCTGGTGCAGACCCTGCTCAGCGTCGCGGTGGTCGTGGGCGTCGCGCTGCTCATCGGGTTCCGGCCGACTGCCACCCCGGTGGAGTGGGTCGCCACGGTCGGCGTGCTGGCGATGCTCACGTACGCGCTGACCTGGCTGTGCGTCGCGCTGGGCATGGTGTCCAAGACGGTCGAGTCGGCGAGCAACCTGCCGATGCCGCTGGTGTTCCTGCCGTTCCTGGGCAGCGGGTTCGTGCCCACCGAGTCGATGCCGACCGCGCTGCGCTGGTTCGCCGAGTACCAGCCGTTCACGCCGATCATCGAGACGATCCGGGGGCTGCTGTTGGGCACCGGGATCGGCAACAGCGCGGTCCTCGCGACCGCGTGGTGCGCCGGCATCGCCCTGGTCGGCTACCTGTGGGCGAAGAAGCTCTTCAACCGCGACCCGACAACCTGATCAGATCCGGTCACGCTCGCGCAGCGCGGCGATCGCGGCGGCTCGCAGGCCGTCACCGCTCAGGCCGGCGTACGAGGACACCGCGTCCGCGTACGCCGGCCCGTCGGCCTGTGCGGCGGCCTGGTGGGCCCGGGTCGCCGACATCGTCGGCTGGAACCCGCGCAGGAAGCGGAACCGCTCGGCCAGCGCGACCAGCCGCGCCCCGCAGGCCACGACCCGCGCGTTGCCGGTCCGGGCGCCGCGGTCCAGGTCCATCGCCGCCAGAGCGAGCAGCAGCGCCCCGCACGTCGGCAGGTCCATGAAGAACGGCGGCGGCTTGTCCACCGGGTTCGCGAGCAGCGTCGACAGCCTCGGCGCCACCTCGCGGGCGAGCTGTTCGACGAGGTCCAGCCGGCCGTGGTACGCGTGCGCGACGACCACGACGGCGTGCGCTTCCAGCTCCCACGGGTCCCGGCCGGCCGGCTCGATCCGGTACAGCGAGCCGGCTGCCTCCCACAGTTGGTCGTACGCCCGCCGCCACAGGGCCAGGCCGCCCTCGACGTCGCCGCGGGCGAGCCGGATCTCGGCCCGGATCCCGGTGTCGAACGAGATCACGCCGTACTCGTCGCCACGCCGTTCCTCGGTCGCCACCGCCAGCCAGCGCTCGGCGGCGTCGTAGTCGCCGATGTGCATGCAGGCCACCACCACGCCCCACCGGAAGCCGATGGAGTCCGGCCACGGCCCGAGCAGCCGCAGCCCCGCCTCGAAGTGCCAGCGCGCCTCGGCGCCGTGGTCGAGTTGCAGGGACAGCTCGCCGACGCGGCCGTGGGCGAGCAGTTGGGCCCACGGGCTGGCCCGCTCGTCGAGACCGTCGAACATGCGCCGGGCCGCCTTCAGGGCCGCGTCCGGGTCGCCGGCGGACTCCCACAGGTAGCTGGCCGCGGCGTTGGCGCCCGCGGCGACCAGCGGCTCCTGGCTGTCGCACAGGGCGCGCAGCGCCGGGCTGTCCGGCCCGAGGATGTCGCCGATGGCGCCCAGCAGGATCGCGATGGCCCCGATCAGGGTGTCCGGCGGGGGCGGCGGCAGCCGGCGCAGCACGGCGAGGCAGCGCGTCGCCCGCGGCCCCTGGAGCATGACGGTGTTCGCCGCGCACACGGTCGCCGCCACCCGGGTGACGCCGACCATGTCGGGGGCGGGCCGGAAGTGCGAGAGCACCCAGCCGGCCTCGTCCTCCAGCGCGTACAGGCGGGGGTAGTTGGACTCCGCGGTCCACAGCTCGCCCAGGACGGCGGTGGTCGCCGCGACGGTGGGGCCGTCCTCGCGGGCGACCGCGTGCCGCAGGGCCAGCACCAGGTTGTCCTGCTCGCCCCGGACCGTACCGCCGGACGTGTAGGGGTCAGCGCCGAACAGCGCGCCGTGCCACGCCACGCCGAACTCGCGTGCCCACGCCAGGAAGCCGTCCACCACGCGGTCGTTCTCGCCGGCCTCCTCGCGGCGGGCGGCGCTGAACTCCCGCACCGTCTCCAGCATCCGCAGCCGGGTGCCGGACCCGGTCTCCACCACCTTGAGCAGCGACTGGTCCACCAGGTCCTCGACGATCGGCAGCGCGTCGTCCACGCCGAGCACGCGCCCGGCCGCCTCGGCGGTGAACCCGCCCGGGAAGATCGACAGCGCCCGCATCGCCGCCTGCCCGGCCGGTGCGAGCAGGTGCCAGCTCCAGTCGACCACGGCCTGCAATGTCCGGTGCCGCTCCGGGGCGTCCCGGGCGCCGCCGCGCAGCAGCCCGAACCGGTCCCGCAGCCGGTGGGCGATCTCGGCGACCGACATGACCCGCACGCGCGCGGCGGCCAGCTCGACCGCGAGCGGCAGCCCGTCCAGGTGCCGGCACACCTCGGTCACCGTGTCGTCGGGCAGGTCGGCGCCGGGGCGCGCGGCCCGCGCCCGCTGGCCGAAGAGCTCCACCGCCGTGGGCAGGCTCAGCTCCGGCAGCGGGTACACCGACTCGGAGGTCAGGCCGAGCGGCGCCCGGCTGGTGGTGAGCACCCGCAGGTCCCGGGTCACCGACACCAGCGAGCGGACCAGTTCGGCGGCGCCGCGGATGACGTGCTCGCAGTTGTCCAGCACCAGCAGCACCGGGCCGGGGCCGAGGGCGGCGGCGATGCCGGTGACGACGTCGGGCGGGATCGCGGCGTACCCGCCCAGGCTGAGCCGGCCCTCGCCGACGCCGAGGACCGAGGCGACCTCGGCGACCACGTCGTCGTCGGAGGTGACGCCGGCGAGGCCGACCAGGTGCACGACCCGCTGCTCGGCCTGGCGGCTGACCACCTGGGCGAGGCGGGTCTTGCCCAAGCCGCCGGGGCCGACGATCGAGGTGACCCGGGACGTGCGCAGCAGGTTGGTCACCGCGTCGATGTCGCCGTCCCGGCCGAGCAGCGAGTTGGGCTCCTCCGCCACGCCGTGCCGCACCGCCGGCGCCGTACCCGCCAAAAGCTCGTGGTGGACGGCCCGCAGCGCCGGGCCGGGGTCCGTGCCGAGGTCGTCGCGCAGCGCCCGCCGGTAGCTGTCGTAGCGGTCCAGCGCGGCCGCCGGACCCACCGTGCCGGCCTCGCAGCGCAGCAGCTCCAGCAGTACCTCTTCGTCGCGCGGCAGCGCGAGCACCAGGCCGGCCAGCGGCGCCGCGGCCTCCGCGTGCCGGCCGAGCCGGGCCAGCGCCAGGGCCCGCGTCCGCACCAGCGAGCGCCGCGTCGCCGCCCGCTGCGCGCGCAGCATGGACAGCGGATCATCGGGTACGGCGTCGCCGTCCTCGATGTCCGGCGAGAGCCCGAGGCCCGCCTCGGCCTCGGCCAGCGCGGCGAGGTGGTCACCGGCCCGCGCGTGGCGGTCGCTGGCGGCCGCCCGGGCCAGGATCGCGGCGGCGTCGACCTGGTCCTCGGCCAGCGCGAGCCGGTAGCCGGTCGGCGTGGTGAGGATGGCGCCGGAGCCGAGCAGCCCGCGGGCCCGGGAGACCAGGATCTGCAGCGCCTTGGTGGGGTTTTCCGGCCGCTCGTCCGGCCACAGCCCGTCGACGAGCCGGGCGGTGCCGCAGCCGGTACGCAGGTCGGCGGCCAGCAGCGCGAGCAGGCTGTGCAGCCGCGGACCGGTGATGTCCTGCCCGCGGTACGCCACGCGGGAGAGCAGGATCAGGTCGGCGGCCACGGTCAAAGCGTAGACAGCACTTCGACCCGGCCGGTGTCCACGTCGTAGACCGCGCCGGCCACGGTGGCCGCGACGCTCATGCGCAGCCGGCGGGCCGTGGCCACCACGTGTGCGCGGGTGGCGATCCGGGCGGCGTCGGTCCGGGCGAAGTCGACGGTGCCGATGTTCCGGTCGATCTCGTCGAGGACGGCGTTGGCGCCTGCGCCCGGCCGGCGTGGTTCCATTGCCGCGGCGATGGCGGCGCACCGGGTGTGCCCGAGCACGAGTACCAGCGTGACCCCGAGCATGTCGACGGCGAGCCGCGCGGACGCGACGGCGGCCTGGTCCAGCGCGTGCCCGGCCGTACGGATCGCGCACACCGCCCCGAAGTCCTGGTCGAACACGGCCTCCACGGGCACCCGCGAGTCCATGCACCCGACCACCGCCGCGTACGGCCGGGGGTCGGCGGCCGCGGCCAGCGCGGCGGCGAGCCGGTGCCCGTGCCGGGCCGCCCCGGCGACGAACCGCTGGTTGCCGGCGACGAGCTCCGCCAACACCCCTTCCGGCGTGGCCCTGCGCGCCGGGGCGGGCCGCGGAAACGGGATGGGCGCCGCCGTGGGATCGGGAAACCGGAACATACGTCTGATCGTGAAGGATCCGGGTCGTCATAGCGACCCGGATCCTTCGCGTTGTTCGCGCTACGCGTTGACCAGCTCGCGCTCGGGCTCGGCCACCGGGAGGTGTTGCTCGGGGCGGCCCTCGACGTGCAGTTCGGGCAGGCGGCGGGACAGCCAGGCGGGCATCCACCAGGTGGCGCGGCCGAGCAGGTGCATCACCGACGGGACCAGCAGCATCCGGACCACGGTCGCGTCGACCAGGATCGCGGCGGCCATGCCGACCCCGATCACCTTGAGTACGACGTCGGGGCTGGGCACGAACGCGGCGAACACCGCGATCATGATGGCGGCGGCCGCGGTGACCACGCGCCCGGTGCCGGCCAGCCCTTCGGTGATCGCGCGCCCGCTGTCGCGGGTGCGGATCCACGTCTCCCGCATCCGGCTGACCAGGAACACCTCGTAGTCCATGGACAGTCCGAACAGGACGGCGAACATCAGCACCGGCACGAACGCGGGCAGCGGCGTCTCGGTGTCGATGCCGATCAGCTTGCCGGCCCAGCCGCCCTGCAGCACGTAGGCCACCACGCCGTACGCGGCGGCGACCGAGAGCAGGTTCATGGCGGCCGCCTTGACGGCGATGGCGATGCTGCGGAACGAGGCGACCAGCAGCACCATCGACAGCAGCACCACGCCGGCGATCAACAGCGGGATGCGCCGGGCGATGTTCTCGGTGCTGTCGATGGAGGCGGCCGTGACGCCGCCGACGCGCACCGTCGTACCCGTGTCGCGGGTGGCGTCCGGGATGGTGGTGTCGCGCAGGTGGTGCACGAGGTCCTCGGTGGCCGCGTCCTGCGGGCCGCTGCCCGGGATGACGGTGATGACCGCGGTGTCCCCGGCCGGGTTGAGCTGCGGCGGTGTGACGGCGGCGACGCCGGGCGTGGCCGCGAGAGCGGCGCCGAGGCGTTCCAACGTGGTGGTGTCACCGGCGGTGGGCAGCTCCGCGGCGAGGACCAGCGGGCCGTTCGCGCCGGCGCCGAAGCCGGCGGCCTGCATGTCGTACGCCTGCCGGGTGGAGGTCTCCTCGCGGTTGTTGCCGGCGTCGGGGAAGCCGAACCGGACGCCCAGGAACGGCGCGGCGAGCGCGAGCAGCACGGCGGTCCCGGCGAGCGCGGAGATGACCCGGTGCCGCTGGACCAGCCGGCTCCAGCCGACCCAGCCGCGGCCGGGTTGGATGTGCCCGCCGACCGCGACGTCGACCCGACGCCGGCCCAGCGGCAGGCGCAGCCGGTCGACGTGCCGGCCGAGGTAGCCCAGCAGGGCCGGGAAGAGCGTGACGCTGGCCGCCATGACCACGAAGACGGCGAGGATCGTCACCAGCGCGGCGCCGCGCATGAACGACAGGCCCATCGCGAACAGGCCGAGCATGCTGACCACGACCGTGCTGCCGGCGACCAGGACGGACCGGCCGGCGGTGTCGAGGGTGGCGACGGTGGCCGCCTCCGGGTCCAGGCCGGCGGCCCGCCACTCGCGGAACCGGGTCACCATCAGCAGCACGTAGTCGATGCCGATGCCGATGCCCATCATCGTGGCGAGCGAGGTCGACCAGTCCGGCGCGTCGACCAGGCGCAGCAGCAGCCCGGTGAGCGTGCTGCTGACCGCGAGGCCGGCGATCGCGACGATGATCGGCAGGCCGGCGGCGACCACCGAGCCGAACGTCAGCAGCAGGATCACGGCGGCGGCGATCAGGCCGATGGTCTCGGAGCCGATCTCGCCCTGCTCGGCGAGCTGGACGGTCTGCCCGCCCAGGGCCACGTCGAAGCCTGCACCGTCGACGCCGTCGGCACTGCCGGCGCTGTCGGCAATCGCCAGCATCCGCTCGCTGTCGACGACCGGCATGTCGTTGGGGTTGGTCACGTCCAGGCGCAGGTGCGCAACCAGGGTACGGCCGTCGGCGGAGACGCCGCCGGGCGCGCTGAACGGGTCGTCGACGCCCGCCACGTGCGGCACCGCCGACAGGTCGGCGAGCAGCTTCTGGACGTCGCCGCGGGCCCCGCCACCCCCGCGTCGGCGCGGACCACGACGTTGACGATCTCGCCGGACTGGGCCGGGAACCGCTCGCTCAGCAGTTCCTCCGCGGCCTTGGAGTCGGATCCGGGGGCGGAGTAGTCGGCGGCGAAGTCGCCGCCGAAGGCGGCCGACAGGCCGATGGCGAGCGCCAGCGCCGCCAGCCAGAGCAGGACGGTGCGCCCGCGGCGCCGGTAGGTGAGGCGGGCAAGCCGGCCCAGTGGGCCGATCCGGGACTGTTCGTTCATCGTCTTACCTCACGCGAAGGGGCGTCATTTGCGTTACGGTTCATAACAAACACTATGAGCCGTCACTTGTCAAGCGGCTTCACGTCTGTAACGATGCTTAACGAAACGCTTACCTGGAGGACCCATGAGCACCGCCCAGCGCGCGGCCCCTCGGCGCGAACGGGCACGCGCCGCCACGATCAACGAGATCAAGCAGACAGCGCTGTCCCTGATGCGCGCGCACGGCCCGGACGCCGTGAAGTTCACCGACATCGCCCGCGCGATGGACATGACCCCGCCCGCGCTGTACCGGTACTTCGCCGACCGGGACGCGCTGATCAGCGCCCTGATCGCCGACGCGTACGAGGCGCTGGGCGCCCGCGTCGCCGAGGCCCGGGCCGCCGCGCCGCCCGGCGACATCAAGGCCGCCTGGCTGGCCGCCGGTCAGGCGTACCGGCACTGGGCGCGCGAGGAGCCGCAGCAGTTCACCCTCATCCTCGGGCTGCCGCTGCCCGACTACGCCGCCCCGAAGGACGGTGCCACCAGCGAGGCGGCCGGCCGGGCGATGGCCCAGCTCTCCGCCCTGTTCGTCGAGGCGATCCAGCGCGGCGAGCTGCGCCCACCGCTGATCCGTGACGTGCACCCCACCGTCGAGGCGTGCGCCCTGGTCAAAAGCGGCAAGCACGACACGCCACCCATTCCGGCGGAGAGCTTCCAGGCGATGCTGCACGGCTGGGCCGCGCTGCACGGGTTCACCTGCCTGGAGGCGTACGGCCACTTCGACTGGATGGACGAAGAGGCGCGCGACCAGCTCTTCCTCGGCCAGCTCAAGCTCGTCGCCGTAGCCGCCGGCCTGCCCTACTGACTGCAAGGAAGGGCCCCTTGTTATGCAAAAAGCGATAACAAGGGGCCCTTCCTTGCACTAGCCGATCTGGTACGCGCGCAGCACGGTCTGCTCCAGCGTGTTGCCGGCCGCGTCGGTCACCCGGGCGCGCAGTGAGGCGTGCCCGGTGGCCGGGTGGTGCACCGTGACCGTCCACCGTGGACCGTTGCGGGTCACCGCGGCCTTGCGCCAGGTGCGCCCGCCGTCGTACGACACGTCCACCGTGAACCGCTTGACCCGCACCGCACCGGCGTCCTGCCGCTCCACGTACGCCGGGAACGTGAACGCCCGCCCGCCGGGTGCCCGGTTGCGCACGTCCACCGCCGGGTCGAACCGGGTCGTCAACAGCGGCAGCGGCTCGCCCTCATCCGCCCCGGACGACCGGAACGTCCAGGCCGCCGACACCTCCGTCCACAGTGGCCACCAGTCGACCGCCCGCCGGGTCTGGGCGACCAGGCGGTACCGACCCGGCTCGTCCGGCACCGGGAAGCGGGCCGCGTCCGGCACCGGCGCGGTGCCCACCTCGACACCGTCGCGGTACAGGGTGATCGAGCCGGAGTCGGTGCCGTCCTCGGCGAACGGCACCCGCGGGCGGCCGGCGGCGTCGCCGTACATCGGCAGGACGGCGTCGATCGCGCCGTCCACCCGCCGGACCCACGGCCCGTCCCGGAAGGTCGGCCCGGCGACCGCCTTGTTCCACGCGATCCGGTACGCCTTGCCGGCCTTCAGGTCCAGCGTGTCGTGGAGCGTGTCCCGCGGGCCCCAGTACCCGTGCGTGATCAGCTCCCAGTTACCGGGCGTGAAGTACTCCACCTGCTCCCGTCCGGCGGCCGTCGGCTGCGACCAGCCGCCGCCCAGCCGGGTGCCGAAGAACGGGACGGACGCCACGTAGTACCGCGCCGTGCCGGGGGCGTTGTCGTGGTACGCCGTCCGCACCGCCGCCAGGTCCCGGGTGCGCGGCCGGTGCACCTGGGCGGTGCTCACCTGCCCCGTCACCCCGTACGCCAGCTCGTAGCGGTACTTGGGCAGCGGGCGGCTGGCGTACGTGGCGGTGAGCCCGCCCGCCTTGGCCAGGTCGGCGAAGCGGGCCGCGGTCGGCCCGTACCCGCGCAGCGTCGGCAGCGCGGGCACCGGCTCCTCCTCGGCGGCCCGCACGGCGGCGACGCCCAGGTCCTCGGTGACCAGCACCATCGCCAGCCGGCCGCCGGCCTGCTTGATGTGCTCGGTGCGCCGGTACGCCTCCTCGTACGTGGTCTCGCCGGACACCTCGAAGAGCACCAGCTTGCCCCGCGCGTCGACCTTGGCCAGGTCCTCGGGCGTGCCCGCGCCGGCGTGCACGACGGGCAGGGTGAGTGCCTCCTCCGGCGTGGGCGAGCCGGACAGCCAGCCGGCCGCGACCTCGAACCGCTGGTCGCCGGCCGCGAACAGCTCCAGGTCCGCCTCGGACGCCCGCCGCGACTGCCCGAACGCGAACGACGACGAACTGGTGCCCGGCACGGTGGCCGCGTACGCCTCGTGGAAGCGCGGATCCAGGGACGTGCTCATGCCATGGACGCAGCCGCAGTCGCTGACCTTCGTCATCGTCTGCACCACGTAGCCGCCGCCACGTGCCGCCGGGTTGTCCGCGGTGACCGAGACCTGCTTGCCGTCCCGGGCGTCCAGGGTCTGCGTGGCGTCCCGGTTCAGCTTGAGCTCCGGGTGGGTGATGAACGCGAACGTGGGCTCCTGCCCGGCCCGGGGCGTCTCGATGGTCGCGTGGACGGCGTACCGGCCGGCGGGCAGCCGGTGCGTGCCCACGCCGCCCCAGAAGAAGAAGTCACTGCGGTCCAGGTCGAAGATCACCACGCTGGGGTAGTCCGACTCCCCCACCGCGGCGCCGTCCCGGTCGACCAGGTTGAGGGTCAGGTCGTACATCTCCGGCTCCTGGGAGACGGACAGCGCGGTTCGGGTGGCGACCGCGCCGCCGGCGCCGCGGGCGGTGAGCACGCCGCCGTACGTGCCGGCGCCGCCGTCCCGGGCGGACACCAGCAGGTCCACGGTGGCGCTGCCGCCGGCGGGCACGGTCACCGTGCTCCCCGGGAGGCTCAACAGGCCCTCGGGTGCCGGGCTACCGTCGCGGCCGGTGAGCGCGGCGTCCAACTCCAGCGTCACCGCCTCGGTGCCGGTGTTGTGCCAGGTGACCGGCCGCTTCGCGGTGCTGCCCGCGGTGGGCCACTTCAGGTACGTCGACACGCTGCCGGTGGCGGTGACCGCCTGCCGGGTGGCCCGGTCGGCGTCCACCCGCCCGGTGCCCACCGCGTACGGCCCGGCGCCCTCGACCGGGACGGCGGTGCTCATCAGCGCGGCCTTGAGCCGGTCGCCGGTCCACTCCGGATGCTGCTGGGCCAGCAGCGCCGCCGTGCCGGCCACGTGCGGGGTGGCCATCGAGGTGCCGCTCAACCGCTGGTACGCGTCGCCGACCGGCTCGCCGAGCGGCGGCACGCCGGCCGGGCGGGCCGCGACGATGTCCTCGCCCGGCGCGGCCAGGTCCGGCTTGACCGCGCCGTCGCCGATGCGCGGGCCCCGGTTGGAGAACTCGCTGAGCACGTCGGTCTTGCTGAGGCTACCCACGGCGAGCGCCTCGTCGGCCGCGGCGGGCGTCGACACCCACTCGTCGGCGCCGTCGTTGCCGGCCGCCACCACGAAGAGGGTGCCGTGCTCGCGGGACAGCGTGTTCACGGCCGCCGACAACGGGTCGGTGCCGTCCGTGCCGTACCCGCCGAGGCTCATGTTGACCACGTCGGCGCCGGCGTCCGCGGCGGCCCACTGCATGCCGGCGAGAATGTCGTCGAATTCGCCCCAACCGCTGTCGTCGAGGACCTTGCCGACGGCGAGCGTGGCGTCCGGGGCGACGCCCCGGTACCGGCCCTCGGCGGCCGCGCCGGAACCGGCCACGGTGGACGCGACGTGCGTGCCGTGCCCGTTGCCGTCCGCGGCGCTGCCCTTGCCGGAGAAGTCCTTGGCGGTGGCCACCTTTCCGGCCAGGTCCGGGTGGTCGGCGGCGATTCCGGTGTCCAGCACGGCGACCCGCACCCCCTTGCCGGTGAGGCCGCGCTGCCAGGCGGCCGGGGCGCCGATGTGCGGCACGCTCTCGTCCAGGCTGGCCTTGGCCCGCCCGTTGAGCCACACCGTGGCGATGCCCTGGGTACGCAGCCCGCTCGCGGGCGACAACTCCCGCCAGAACGCGCCGGACCGGTCCGCGTCGACCGCGGTCATGCCCACGCCGGGCAGGGCCCGCCGCATGTGTGCCCCGGGCGGGGCGACCAACTTCGCCGCGCGGGCGCCGCCGGCGTACCCGATGAGCAGTGGGATGCGCGCGGCGTGCGCGTCGTCCAGGCCCTGCCGGACCAGGCCGGTGACGTTGAAGAGCTGCCAGTCCAGCGTGCCGGCCCGCAACAGGCCGGCGGCGTCGGCCGGGATCAGGTACCGGTCGCCGTGCCGGACCACCTCCTGGAAGCGCGCCGGGCGCGAGCGCGGCGCCGGCTGCACGGCCAGCACGCCGCTAGGCCGCACCAGCACCCGGTCACCGGTGATCAGGGTGACCCAGGTACCGGGATCGGCGGTGGCGGGCGGCGGCGGTGCGGCCCGGCCGGCGGGCGGCACGGCCAGCGCGGCCGCCAGCGCCACCACCACGGCGGCCAGGCCGCTGGTCAGGCGGGTACGTCGGATCATCCGATCTCCTCGATGCGTCGGGAACTGTCCACACAGTCCTTGCCCCGACGCGCTCGCGGTGTTCCCGTGGCCGGTTCACGGTTGGCTCCGGCTCCGTTCCACTGCCTCGAGGAACCGGCGGAAGACCGGCCAGGGAATCCAGCAGGTGCCGCGCACGGTCAGGCTCTCGCCAGGTACGACCTCGATCAAGCTGGTGACGCCGTCGTCTTCGGACAGGGTGTACGGGCCGACCGCGTACCGCTTGCCGTCATGGATCCAGACCTGCCGGGCCGGCAGCGGCTGGGCCGGGCCGCGCAGCCCGGACAGGTCGCCGATCGACATGACCTTGCCGAGGAACCAGTACAGCACCGCCCAGGGCACCGATCCGCCGGCGCGGGCGTGCACCTCGGCGTGCTGCGGCTCCATCGCGGTGAAATGGTCGCCGGACGGGGTCGCGTCGGGCAGGTGGATGTCGAGGTACGGGCCATCGGCGGCGGGGTCGGTCGAGCGCAGTTCGTAGGCGACGCCGTCGGTGCGGAAGCCGGCGACAATCCGGTACCCGGGTATCTCGTTCACGGCATCAGGCTCCCACCCGCATGCCTACCGAGATGGGGTACGGCGGGGATCCTCAGAGGTTGCCGCGCAGCTCCTGCTCCCGCTCGATGGCCTGGAAGAGGGCCTTGAAGTTGCCCTTGCCGAAGCCGAGCGAGCCGTGCCGCTCGATGAACTCGAAGAACACCGTGGGCCGGTCGCCGAGCGGCTTGGTGAAGATCTGCAGCAGGTAGCCGTCCTCGTCCCGGTCGACCAGGATGCCCCGCTTGTGCAGCTCCTCGACCGGCACCCGGACGTTGCCGATCCGGGCCCGCAGCTGCGGGTCCTCGTAGTACGAGTCGGGGGTCGCCAGGAACTCCACGCCCGCGGCCCGCAGGCTGTCCACAGTGGTCAGGATGTCGTTGGTGGCAAGCGCCAGGTGCTGGGCGCCGGGGCCGCCGTAGAAGTCCAGGAACTCGTCGATCTGGCTGCGCTTCTTGCCGACCGCGGGCTCGTTGAGCGGGAACTTGACCCGGTGGTTGCCGTTGGCGACCACCTTGGACATCAGCGCCGAGTAGTCGGTGGCGATGTCGTCGCCGATGAACTCCGCCATGTTCACGAAGCCCATCACCCGGTTGTAGAAGGCGACCCACTCGTCCATGTGCCCCAGCTCGACGTTGCCCACCACGTGGTCCAGCGCCTGGAAGAGCCGCCGCGGCGAGCCGTCCGGCTTGACCACGGTGGACGGGCGGGCGACGTACCCGGGCAGGTACGGGCCGTGGTAGGCGGACCGGTCGACGAGTGTGTGCCGGGTGTCGCCGTACGTGGCGATGGCGGCGATCCGGACCGTGCCGTGCTCGTCGGTCAGGTCGTGTGGCTCGTCGAGGACCCTGGCCCCCTGGGTACGCGCGTACGCCACGCACTTGTCGACGTCGGTCACCTCCAGGGCGATGTCGCTGACCCCGTCGCCGTGCTTGGCGTGCCGGGCGACCAGCGGGCTGTCCGGTGCCACCGCCCCCTGGATGACGAAGCGCACCGCCCCGCTCTTGAGCACGTACGCGCTGTGGTCCCGGTTGCCGGTCTCCGGACCGGAGTACGCGACCAGGTCCATGCCGAAGGCGAGCTGGTAGAACTTCGCCGCCTGGGCCGCGTTGCCGACCACCCACACCACCGCGTCCCAGCCCACCACCGGGAACGGGTCGGCGAGCGGGTCGTACTCGACCAGGCCCACCAGCTGCTTGAGCTGGTCGACGCTGAGCTCGGCCAGCCGTTCCTCATCGGTCAGAAGCTCCATGCAACCATCTCAGCCGCAGGCGTTGGGCTGTGCAAGGGTTGCGATTTCGGTTGGACAGCCTGAACAATCCGTCCAGGGTCAGGTGCCGAATACTAGGCAAATTGTCCAGATGCGAACAGGGCAGCGACGGCGGTCGCTACCAGCACGAAGCCGGCGACGGCGAGTTGGATGCGGGTCAGCCGGCGCAGCACCGGGTCGTCCGGTGCGGCCGCCCGCGGCTGCTGGCCGGACGCGATCGGCAGCAGCCACCGCTCCACCTCGCCGGCGGCGGGCCGGCGGGCCGGGTCCCGGTCGAGCAGCCGCTCCAGGACCGGGGCCAGCGGCCCGGCGCGGCGCATCGGGTCCGGCGGCTCGGCGGTCAGGGCGGCCAGCGTGCCGGCGGTCGTCGGCCGCTGGTACGGCGCCCGGCCCTCCACCGCGGCGTACAGGGTGGCGCCCAGCGACCACAGGTCGGTCGCGGGCGTGGACGCGCCGTCCCGCACCCGCTCCGGCGCGATGTACTGCGGCGACCCGATCAGCACGTCGCCCGGGGCCATCGGCCCGTCGCCCGCGTGCACCGCCAGCCCGAAGTCGGTCAGCACGACCCGCCCGTCGTGGCCGATCAGGACGTTCTGCGGCTTGACGTCGCGGTGGATCACCCCGGCCCGGTGCGCCGCCCGCAGCCCGGCCAGCATGCCCAGCCCGACCCTCGCGGTGTGCGCCGGAGTCAGCGGCCCGTCGGCGACGATCACGTCGTACAGGGAGCGCGACGGGACGTACTCCATGACGATCCACGGCCGGTCGGTGTGCAGGATGTCGTGGATCTGCACGACGTTGGGGTGGTTGAGGCACGCGCCGGTGCGCGCCTCGCGCAGCGTGCGCCGTACCCGGTCGAACTGCCCGTCCGCGGGGAGCCAGTCCGGGCTCAGCACCTCCTTGACCGCCACGTCGCGGCCGAGCATGTCGTCGGCGGCCAGCCACACCTGGCCCATCCCGCCGCTGCCGATCGCCTGCCGGAGCCGGTACCGCCCCGCGATCACCGTTCCTGTCGTCACGACCCTTATTCGGCGGCGCCGACGTGGCGGATGGGTCGGGAAAACAGATGTCCCTGCCCCAGTTCGCACCCCAGCTCGCGGAGCAACTCGTGCTGCACGCTCGTCTCGATGCCCTCGGCGATCACGTCCATGCCGAGGTTGTGCCCCATCAGGATGATCGTGCGGACCAGCTCGCGGGCCTTGCCGCTGGCGGCCATGTCGGCCACGAACGACTTGTCGATCTTCAGCGCGTCGATGGGCAGCTCGCGCAGGACGCTCAGCGACGAGTACCCGGTGCCGAAGTCGTCGACGTACAGCTTCAGGCCCTGGTCGTGCAGGGTCTGCAGCATGGTCTGGGCGGCCTCCAGGTCGTGCACGACCACGCTCTCGGTGATCTCCAGCGCGATGCAGCGGGCCGGCAGCCGGGCCTGGCGCAGGGCCGCGGCAACGGTAGCGGCTGCGTCGCCGTACCAGAACTGGCGGTCCGAGAGGTTGATGCTGACCCACAGGTCGTCCGGGACCGTCCCGGTCCGGCGCCAGGCGGCGAGCTGCTGGCACGCCTCGCCGACCACCCAGCTGCCGATCGGCACCATCAGCCCGGCCTCCTCGGCCACCGCCAGGAACTGCGCCGGCGGCAGCAGCCCGCGGGTGGGGTGCTGCCAGCGCAGCAGCGCCTCCAGCGCCACGGTCCTCCCGGTGGCCAGGTCCACGATCGGCTGGTAGTGCAGCTCCAGGTCCCCGTCGACGATCGCGTGCCGCAGTTCCGTCTCGATGCGCAGCCGGTCGACCGCCTCGGCCCGCATCGACACGTCGAAGACCGCGTGCGAGCCCTTCTTGCGGGACTTGGCCCGGTACATCGCGATGTCCGCGTTGCGCAGCAGGTCCTCGGCGTTCTCGTACTGGCTGCTCCCGGCCGCGATGCCGACGCTGGCGCTGACCACCAGTTCCTGGCCGGCGACCTTCTGCGGCCGGACGATGGCCTCCTGTAGCCGTTCCGCGATCGCGGTGAGCACGGCGGTGTCGCCGAGGCCGTCGACGAGCACCGCGAACTCGTCGCCGGCGAAGCGGGCGGGCGTGTCCGCGGGGCGAACCTCGGCGCTGATCCGCTCCGCGACCTGGCACAGCAGCCGGTCGCCGGCCAGGTGCCCGAGGCTGTCGTTGACCACCTTGAGGCCGTCGAGGTCGAGGAAGAGCACCCCGAACTGGTACCCCGAGCCGGTCTGCGCGCGGCGCAGCGCGTGGCCGACGCGTTCCAGGAAGAGGGTGCGGTTGGGCAGGCCGGTGAGCCGGTCGTAGAGGGCGGCGTGCCGCAGCTGATCTTCCTGCTCGCGCAGCGACGTCACGACCGCCCGGTGGTCGAGCATGCCGCACAGCAGCGCGGCCCACTGGTTGACGGTCTCGACGATGGACGACTTCTGGGTGTCGATCGGGCCGACGTGGGCCAGCATCCCGCGGTCGCTGGCGCGCAGCCGGACCGGCACCACCACGGCGATCTGCCCGGAGCCGGGGTCGGACTCCTCGATCAGCTCGGCCGGCGGAAAGGCGCTGACCGGGATCGGGTCGTCGGGCTTGATCTGGTGGTCCGGGTCCCGGTGGAACGTGCCGGCGATCTCCAGCAGCGGGTCGGCGGCCTGCTCGGCCGGCTGGTCGGGCAGCCACAGGCCGAGGCAGCCGCTGGTCGCCTGGGAGCGTTCGAGCCACTGCAGCGCCGTCGGGTCGCCGTCGCTGCGCAGCAACTCCATGGAGATGCCGTACTGGGTGTTGAGCGCGCCCTCCAGGTACTGGTTTTCGGCGGCGAGCCGGGTCTCCGAGGGCGGTTGCGGAGGGCATCCGCAGGACTGGCGGGTGACCAGGGCGGACCTGCCTTCCCGGGCGTACCGCCGTCCCGGTGGCACCGCCTGCCCCGCCAGCATCGCCAGTAACAGCACGCCGGCCTCCTCCCCCACCTCGTCGAAGCGCGACTCGACGGTGGTCAGGTTGGGCTCCACGTGCTGGGCGGCGGTCACGTCGTCGAAGCCGACCAGCGCCTGGTCGCGCGGCAGCGCGTACCCGGCGGCGGTGAGCCCGCGGATGACGCCGACGGCGTTGTAGTCGTTGGCGCAGAAGCAGGCGGTGGTCGGCAGGCCATCGGCGAGCATCCGCGCGGCGGCCACCTCGCCGCCGGTCGTGAAGTTGTTGTCGGCCGCGAAGGTCAGGGCCGGGTCGTACGGCAGGCCGTGCGCCGCGAGCGTCTCCTGGTACGCCAGGTGCCGCTCGCGGATATCCTCCTGGGCCATCCAGCCGACGAAACCGATCCGGGTGTGCCCGTGGCTGATCAGGTGCTCGACGGCGAGCCGGGTGCCGCTGCGGTTGTCCGGCACGACCACCGGACACTCGAACCCCGGCACCTCTTGGCTCACCATCACCACCGGCTTGCCCGCCGCGCGTAGCGCCTCCAGATACTGCTGGTCGGCCGAGTTGAGGATCACCACGAAGCCGGCCGCGTGCCGCCACGCGATCGGCGGCCGGAAGTCGGACAGGTTCAGGTAGGTGATCTCGTCCACGCCGGGGTCGAACGTCTGCACGGCGACGACATGCCCGTCCACCGCCGCGGTCGCACGCGCGATCCCCCGCAGCAGCCCGCCGAAGTAGTGCCCGGACAGCAGCGGCGTCAGCACACCGACAGTGACCCCTCGCGCCAAATCCGAACCCCCGCCCCCTCGCCATCGCGGACCCGGATGTGGGTTGAGCGTACCCAGCGTGACTGGGTACGGGGCCCGGCTGTTTGGTTGGTGGCTCTTGGCACCATCTCTAAAGCATCCTAGGATGTAGGTTACGGGGAGTCGTCGTTGCTACGCTGTCCGTTGTGGACGGTCGGCAGGTGCGGCGCGGACAGGTCACCCGCGCCGTGGTCGTCGCGATCGTCCTCCAGTTGCTGGGCAACGGCGCCGGCCTCCTGATCGCGTACGTCACGGGCGGTGAGTACAGCCCCGTCGTGGTCGCCCTGACCATCACCGGCGTCAGCGTCGTGATCGGGCTCGCCACCGCACTGCTGCCCTCCTCGCCGCCACCGCCCCCGCCCCCATATTCCCCGTACCCGCACCCCCGGCGGCCCGCGGGCGGCGTCAGCCGGATGTCCGTCGCGGCCGCCGTCGCCGTCATCCTGCTGCTGTGCGGAGTCGGCGGCGCCGCCGCGGCCTGGGGCATCCAGGAGGGCTTCCAGGCCGTCCGGGGCCTGGTCGACCCCGCCGCCGAGGAGGGCACGCCACGCCTCGCCAAGCCGGTCACCGGCAAGTCCGGGCCGCTGTCCATCACCGTGGAGGCGGTCGAGGTGACCAGCCGGGTCACCAAGGTGTCGCTGCGACTGGAGAACGGTGGCGCCAAGTCGATGACCGTCCCCGTCTACGGCAACGCCCAGTTCGTCCTCGCCGGGGGCCAGACGCTGCGCGCGGACGGCCAGGACATGATCGACGTACCGCCGGACGTCCCCGTCGAACGGGAGATCGTCTTCGACGGCACCCCTGCGCCGGCGGCGCGCACCGCCACGCTGACCTTCAGCCACGTGCTCGACCAGACCTTCGCCGTCGACTCGATCACCGTCCGGAATATCCGCCTCACCGCTCCGTAGGGTGGTGTCCATGGACCTCGACCGAGCCCTCGACTTCGTCCGGCACAACCACCGCGCCGTGCTGACCACGTACCACCGGGACGGGCGGGCGCAGGTCTCGCCGGTGACCGTGGGTACCGACGAGGCGGGCCACGTGATCGTCAGCACCCGCGAGACCGCCGCGAAGACCCGCAACCTCGCCCGCGACCCGCGCGCCCTGCTGTGCGTGATGAACGACGGCTTCTACGGCGACTGGATCTACGTCGAGGGCACCGCCACCATCGTCCACCTGCCCGAGGCGCTGGAGCCGCTCGTCGACTACTACCGCGGCATCTCCGGCGAGCACCCCGACTGGGACGACTACCGCGCCGCCATGGTCCGCGACCGCCGCGTCCTGCTCCGCATCACCCCCACCCACGCCGGCCCCGACCACTGGGGCTGACCCCCTTTCTCTCCTCTCTCCCCCACCCGCCGCGCTCCGCCGCGCCGATCAAGGCTTTCTGCGTCGATCAAGGGCGAACGGCCGTGCTTTGATCTCCGATCCACGACCGTTTGCCCTTGATCGACGGCGAAATCCTTGATCGACGCCGCGAAGCGCGGCGCGGCGTCCGGGAGCGCGGGGAGGTTAGGGCTTGTGGGCCAGGAGGTACGCCTGTGGGGTTTTCTCCTGGCCCTCGCGCTCCTTCACCACCCGCGTACCGAGCACGATGCCGGCGTCGGCGAGCAGTTCCGCGATCCGGTCGGGCTCGAGCCGGTACGCGTCGGCCGCCACCTCGTGCCCGTACGCCTGCTCGACGCGGACCACTTCGTCGCCCGCCTGGAACGCCAGGATCAGCTGCCCACCCGGCGCCAGCACCCGCGCGAACTCGGCGAACACCACCGGCAGCAGCTCCGGCGGGGTGTGGATGATCGAGTACCAGGCCACCAGGCCGCCGAGCGCGCCGTCCTTGAGGTCCAGGTCGGTCATGGTCCCGACCTGGAATGCCAGCCCCGGGTACGCCTCCCGCGCGACCGCGATCATCTCGGGGGTCAGGTCGATCCCGGTGACGTCGAGGCCGAGCGAGTCCAAATAGGTCGTGATCCGTCCGGGTCCACACCCGACGTCGGCGACCGGTCCACCGCCGCCGGCGCGTACCAGCTCGGCGAAGGTGCCGAGCAGGGCCCGCTCCAGAGGCGCCGCGGCGAGGTGGTCCTTCAACGTTTCGGCGTAGTCGACCGCGACGATGCCGTACGCGGTCCGGGTCTCGGTGATGTAGATCGGCTCACTCACCCGGAGCACCCTACCGAGTAATTCGGTCGCGGTTCGGGCGGCCGGGTGCTTGGCTAGCCGGAAGGACCCATGGGAGCCGAGGAGCACCGACATGCGAGCGACGTTCATCTCTATCGAAGTTGACCTGTACGTCGATTCGAAGGGCATGACGTTTGCTGCACGGCAGCTTGAACCTGGGGATTTTGGCGCACGTCGACGCCGGTAAGACCACCCTCACCGAGCGGCTGCTCTACGCCGCCGGGGTGATCCGCGAGCCCGGCCGGGTCGACGACGGCACCACGCAGACCGACTCGCTGGCGCTGGAACGGCAGCGTGGCATCACGATCCGGTCGGCGGTGGTGTCGCTGGCGATCCGTGGCACCGCCGTCAACATCATCGACACTCCCGGTCACCCCGACTTCGTCGCCGAGGTGGACCGGGTGCTCGGGGTGCTCGACGGCGCCGTCCTGGTGATCTCGGCGGTGGAGGGCGTGCAGCCGCAGACCCGCGTGCTGATGCGCGCGCTGCGCCGGCTGCGGGTGCCGACGCTGCTGTTCGTCAACAAGACGGACCGCCGGGGCGCCGACGTCGAGCGGGTGCTGGCGCAGATCCGGCAAGGCCTCGGCGTCACCGCCGTGCCGATGCCCGACGGTGGGCGGGACGCGCTGGTCGAGGCGCTCGCCGAGCACGACGACCGGCTGCTGGCGCAGTACGTCGAGGACGACCCCGGACTGACCGGCAAGCGCTTGCGCGCGGCGCTCGCCGCGCAGACCGGGCGCGCGCTGGTGCACCCCGTGTACGCCGGGTCGGCGGTCACCGGGGCCGGCGTCGAGGCGCTGATGGAGGGCCTGGTCGAGCTGCTGCCCACCGCGACCGGCGACCCGGGCGGGCCGGCCAGCGGCACCATATTCAAGATCGAACGCGGCACGGCCGGCGAGAAGATCGCGTACGTGCGGATGTTCGCCGGCACGGTGCGCGTCCGGGACCGCCTGCGCGACGGGCCGGACAAGGTGACCGGCATCAGCGTCTTCGAGGGCGGTGCCTGGGTGCGCCGGGACGCGGTGTCGGCGACCGAGATCGGCCGGCTGTGGGGGTTGACCGGCATGAAGATCGGCGACCCGATCGGCGCGCCGCACGCAGAGCGAAGTCACCACTTCGCCCCGCCGACCCTGCAGGCCGTCGTCGAGCCCGTCCGGCACGACGACCACGTCGCGCTGCGCTCCGCGCTGGCCCAGCTGGCCGAGCAGGATCCGCTGATCGACGTGCGGACCGACGACACCCACCACGAGCTGGCCGTCTCGCTGTACGGGGAGGTGCAGAAGGAGGTCATCCAGGCGACGCTCGCCGCCGACTTCGGCGTCGAGGTCACGTTCCGGCAGACCACGCCGCTCTACATCGAGCGCCCGGCCGGCGTCGGCGAGGCCGTGGAGTGGCTCAACACGCCGCAGAACCCGTACCGCGCCACGATCGGGCTGCGCGTCGAGCCCGCGCCGCCGGGCTCCGGCGTCGCGTTCCGGCTGGGCGTCGACTTCCGGGTGGTGCCGCTGTACGTCTACCGCAACCTGCCGGAGTTCGCGCGCGCCATGGAGCAGTACGTCCGCGACGCGCTGCGCGAAGGGCTGTACGGCTGGCCGGTGAGCGACTGCGTCGTGACGATGGTCCGCGGCGGCTACAGCGTCCCGGACGGGCCGCCGTCCACCCGCGGGCCGCTCAGCACCGCCGCCGACTTCCGCAAGCTCACACCGGTGGTGCTCGGGCAGGCGCTGGCCGACGCGGGCACGGCGGTGTGCGAGCCGATGTCCCGGGTCCGCATCGACGCACCCGTCGACGCGCTCGGCGCCGTTCTCGCCGCCCTCAGCGACCTCGCGGCCACCGTGGAGACGCAGTCGGTGCAGCGGGCGGACGTCACGGTCGAGGCGGTGGTGACCGCGGCCCGCGTACCCGATATCCAGCGCCGCCTGCCCAGCCTGACCAGCGGCGAAGGCGTGCTGGAGTCGGCGTTCGCCGGTCACCGGCCGGTGCCTGGACGGCCGCCGGTAAATCCGTTGCGGGCCGCGTCCGGCCGCGCGTAGCGTGGGCGGCGATGTGATCCATTGACGATGTCCGCGCTCGCGCCCGAGGCTGTTGCCCGGCGGGCGGAAGGACCGATCCCGTCGGTGGGTGTTCACAATGTCTCAGCCCATGTCTCAAGCACCTTTGCTCGCTCACGACCTCGTCCGCACGCTCGGCACGCGCCGCGTGCTCGACGGGGTGTCGCTGACCGCCGCGCCCGGCCACCGGATCGGGCTGATCGGCGAGAACGGCGTCGGCAAGACCACGCTGCTGCGCCTGCTGGCCGGCGCGGACGAGCCGGACGGCGGCACCGTGGTCCGCCCGGCCGACCTGGGCTTTCTGCACCAGGAGATGCCGTTCGACCACGCCGTCACGGTCGCGGCGGTGCTCGACGAGGCCCTGCGCGAGGCCCGCGACGACCTCGCGGCGCTCGACCGGCTCGGCCGCGCGCTCGCGGCCGGCGGCACCGACCAGCACGAGCTGCTTCGCGAGTACGGCGAGCGCCTCGACTCCGCCGAGCGGCGCGACGCGTGGGGTGCCGACCGGCGCGCGGAGATCGTGCTGGCCGGGCTCGGCCTCGCCGCGATACCGCACGACCGGACGCTCGGGTCGCTGTCCGGCGGGCAGCGCAGCCGCCTGGCGCTGGCCGCCCTGCTGGTACGCCGGCCCGCCGCGCTCCTGCTCGACGAGCCCACCAACCATCTCGACGACGCCGCCGCGGTGTTTCTGGAAGGGCACCTGCGCGAGCTGCCCGGCGTCGTGGTGCTGGCCAGCCACGACCGGGCGTTCCTGGACGCGGTCTGCACCGACCTGATCGACCTCGACCCAACCCTGTCCGGCCCCACCCGGTACGGCGGCAACTACACCGACTACCTGGCCGCCAAGCACGCCGAGCGGGAGCGCTGGCAGCGGCGCTTCGTGCAGGAGCAGGAGGAGCTGGCCGAGCTGCGCCACGCGGTCGCGGTCACCGCCCACCAGGTCGCGCCGGGCCGGCCGCGCCGCGACAACGAGAAGATGGGGTACGACTACAAGGGCGGCCGGGTGCAGAGCCAGGTCTCCCGGCGGGTGCGCAACGCCGCCCGGCGCCTGGAAGAGTTGGCGCGCGACCAGGTCCGCAAGCCGCCGGAGCCGCTGCGCTTCAGAGTGACCGTGTTCGCCGCCACGGCCACCGGAGCAGACACGCTGGTGTCGCTGCGGGACGTCCGGGTGCCGGGCCGGCTCGCCCTGGACCGGCTGGACCTGGCGGCCACCGACCGGCTGCTGGTCACCGGCGCCAACGGCGCGGGCAAGTCGACGCTGCTGGCCGTGCTGGCCGGGCGGCTGGCCGCGGATGGCCGGATGCGCGGGCGGGAGCGCCTGACGGTCGGGTTGCTGGCCCAGGACACCGTCTTCCACCGGCCCGACCGCACCGCACTGGAGACGTACGCGCTGGCGCTCGGCGCCGAGCGGGCGGAGTCCGTGCCGCTGCGGTCGCTGGGGCTCATCGAGCCGCGCGACCTGGGCAAGCGGGTCGGTGAGCTGTCAGTCGGGCAGCGCCGCCGGCTCGCGCTGGCCCTGCTGGTGGCGGACCCGCCGGAGCTGCTACTGCTCGACGAGCCCACCAACCACCTGTCCCCGCTGCTCTGCGACGAGTTGGAGGCGGCGCTCGGGCCGGGGCCGGGGGCGATCGTGGTCGCCAGCCACGACCGCTGGCTCCGCTCCCGCTGGACCGGCCGCGAGCTCCGCCTGCCTAGGGGGTGAGGGTCACCGTCACGGTCCGGGTGTAGAAGTCGCGCGCGGCCGGGCCCTGCTCGCGTGGGCCGTAGCTGGACTCCTTCTCCCCGCCGAACGGCGCGTGGAAGTCCACCCCGGCGGTCGGCCCGTTGACCTTGACCATGCCGGTCTCCAGCCGCGGGGCCAGGGTCAGCGCAGACGCCAGGTCCCGGGTGAACAGCGCGGCGACCAGCCCGTGGCGTACCGCGTTGGCGGCCCGGACAGCGTCGTCGGCCGACGCGGCCGGGACCACCGCGCAGATCGGGCCGAACACCTCCTCGGTCAGCAGTTCGTCGCCCTCCGGCACGCCGGTCACCACGGTCGGCGCGGCGTACCAGCCGTTCCAGTCCAGGGCGACGCCGCCGGTCAGGATCTTGGCGCCGCGCCCGGCGGCCCGCTGCGCCGCGGCCACCACCGCCGAGCGCGCCGCCGGCTCGATGACCGGCCCGACCGCGGTGCTGGCCTGCCCCGGGTCGCCGACCTCCAACGCCTCGACGGCGGCGACCAGCCGCTCGGCGAAGCCGTCCGCGTCGCCCACGACGATCACCCGGCTGGTGGCGGTGCACTTCTGCCCGGCGTACCCCATGGCGGCGCCGGCGATGGTCCGGGCGGCGAGGTCGAGGTCGGCGTCCGGCAGGACGACGGACGGGTTCTGCCCGCCCATCTCGCACTGCGCCGGTACGCCGCGCGCCGCCGCGGCCTGGCGGACCAGCCGGCCGACGGCCGTCGACCCGGTGAACGAGATGGCGTCGGCCGTCTCGACCAGCGCGGCGCCGGCCGCCCCGGCCCCGGTGACCACCCGCAGCACGCCGCCGGGCAGCGCGCCGGCGAAGAGCTCGGCCAGCCGCAACGCCACGGCCGGCGCCTGCTCGGCCGGCTTGAGGACCACTCCGTTGCCGTACGCCAGGGCCGGCGCCGCCTTCCACAGCGGGATGGCGACGGGGAAGTTCCACGGCGTGATCAGTCCGGCGACGCCGTGCGGGCGGCGCCGGGTGTGCAGCAGCGACACCCCGTCGGCGGCGGGAAACACGTCGCCCTCGGGCAGCAGCGCGGCCTGGGCGAAGTACCGCAGGATCGCCACACCGCGGGCGACCTCGCCGGTGGCTTCGCCGATCGGCTTGCCCACCTCGCGGACCACAAGCGCGGCCAGCTCGGCGGACGCCTCGGCCAGCGCCTCGGCGCAGGCGCTCAGCGCTATCGCGCGCTCGGTCGCGGGGCGGGCCGCCCAGTCCACGCCGGCCTCCCGGGCCTGCCGCACCGCCTCGGCGACCTCGCCTGGACCGTTGTCCGGCACCTGGGCCACGACGTCCTCGGGCGCCTGCGGAGAACGGCTTTCGATCAGCGACACGTCAGTCCCCTTCTCCTCGACCCACCACCGTCACCGGGTTGCGCAGGGTGCCCACCCCGTCGATCGTGATCTCGACGAGGTCACCGGCGCGCAGCGTGAAGTCACGATCCGGAACTACCCCGGTCCCGGTCAACAACACCACGCCGGCCGGGAAGTCCAGCGCCCGGGTCAGCCAGCCGACCAGGTCGGCGAAGCCGCGGGCCAGCCGCGCCGTGGACGTCCGCGCGGCGTACGCGCCGGCGCCGTCCCGCTCCACCCGCACCGACACCGCGAACGGGCCGGGGCCCGCCTCCCACGCCGGCACGATCGCCGGGCCGAGCGCGCAGGCCCGGCTGTAGATCTTGGCCTGGGGCAGGTAGAGCGGGTTCTCGCCCTCGATCGAGCGGCTGCTCATGTCGTTGCCCACGGTGTAGCCGAACACCTCCCCCGCCGCGGTGACGACCAGGCCCAGCTCCGCCTCGGGCACGTCCCAGCCGGAGTCGGCGCGGATGCCGACCGGCTCCCCGTCGGCCACCACCCGCGCGGCGGTGCTCTTGAGGAACAGCTCCGGCCGGGCCGCGGTGTAGACGTGGTCGTACAGCGCGGCGTGCGCCGACTCCTCCCGGCGGCCCTCGCGGCTGCGCTGGTACGTCACCCCGGCCGCCCACACCTCCTGCGCGTCCACCGGTGCGAGCACCGACACCGGCCCGCCGATCGGTTCGGCGGCGGCCTCGTACGCGGCGCGCGCCCGCGCCAGCGGCAGGGCGAGCAGGTCGGACAGGCCGGCGTCGAGGGCGTACAGCCCGCCGTCCCGGCGCACCGCCCAGCGGCGCGCCCCGGACCCATGATCAACGACGTGGATCAACACGGTCATGACCGCGATCCTGCCCGATGCGACGGCTCCCCGCGCCGCCTACTTCGCGGGGAGGCTCCGCGCGTACGCCACCCCCGCCCGACCCACCGGCCCAGGTCGGCGTCGCTCCGGCACGCCGACGGTGCGACGGTGAGCCAGCCGCGCAGCCGCCGCCCCCGCATCTCCATCAGGTCGGCACCGGGCTCGACCAGCAGGTCGTCGGACTCGTCCGGATCGACGCGGACCAGCAGCCCGCCCTGGCCCCGTACACCCACCGCCATGTTGCCGTTGAGCAGCATCGCCAGGCCACCGAACATGCGCTTCTCGGCCAGCCCGGGCTCGGGGCCGATCAGCTCCCGCACCCGATCCGCCAGCTCCTCATCAAATGCCATACTTCGCATCCTCCGCTACCGTGGCGACATGTCCCGCGAAGCCTGGACCGTCGTCATCGTCCTCGGCGTGATCATCGCGGTCGCGTCGCTGATCGGCGCGATCGTGCTGGCGGTACGGGTCTGGCGCACCCGCAAGCTGCTGGTCGGCATGGGCGCCGGCGGCAAGCTCGCGTTCTACGGCGCGCTGCTCTATACGATCCTCCCGGTCGACGTCCTGCCCGACCCGATCTACCTGGACGACATGGGCCTGCTCGCCGGGTCCCTGCTCTACCTGACCCACCTCGTCCGCAAGCAACGCGCCACCCCACCCCCGCCCCACCGCGACCGCGAACGCCTGCCCTCGTAACCCGAGCCGCCGATCAAGGACTTCTGCGCCGATCAAGGGCAAAAGGCCGCGAATCGGAGATCACACCACGACCATTCGCCCTTGATCGACGGCATTGCCCTTGACGCCCTGGACGAGCTGGCACCGGATGATCGGGGCAATCTCGCCCGCGGCGGGTGATCTGCGGTCACCCACCGTCGCGCAAGCTGGGACGCGTAGGACACCTGCCCACTTCTAGGGACTGCCGTGACGACGACGTACGGTGTGGTCCGGGCCTGGCCGGCGGCCGCCCGGGAGGCCGCGCGGCGCACGCTCGAGCGGTACGGCGAGCCCGACGAGGCGATGCCCAGCCGGCTGATCTGGCGGCACGCCGGCCCGTGGAAGCGGGTGGTGGTGCACCGCGACCCGGTCGAGCACCGGTTTCCCTACCCGCACGAGGACCGGGTGGAGGGCTGGATCGACTTCCGGGTGCCGCCGGAACGCGCCGGCGACGTGGCCGCCCTGACCGGCAGCGTCCGGGTCGAACGCACCCGCGGCGAGCTGGCCGCCCGCTGCGACGGCGAGCCGATGAACTTCCTCGCCCTCAACCTGGCCCACGACCTGGTCACCGGCCGGGTCGACGTGGCGCGGGCGCGGGCCGCGTACACCGAGCTGGCCGCCGGGCTGCTGCTGGGCCGCACCGAGCCGTACACCCGCGGTCTGGCCTTCGGCCCGCCCGGCCCGGGCGCCGCGGTGGCCGACGAGGACGAGCCGGGAGGAGGAGCCGGGTGAGCACCGACCTGACCCGCGACTGGCCGCGGAGCGCGGCCGACGCGGCCCGCGCCGTCATCGACCGGTACGGTCCGCCGGACGAGGCGGGCCCGAGCCTGCTCATCTGGTACGGCCGCACGCCGTGGCGACGCATGCTGGTGCACCGCGACGTGGCCCCGCACCGGTTCCCCAAGCCGCACGTCGACGTGCTGGAGCAGGTCGTCGCCCACCAGGTGCCGGCGGACAAGGTCAGCGAGCTGGCCCGGTTCAACGGCAGCCTGGTGTACGAGCGCACCCGCGGCGAGCTGTCCTGCCGCTGCGCGGACGAGGAAGGCAACCTGCTGGCCCTCAACCTGGCCCACGACATCGCCGTACACGGACTGGACGTCGCGGAGGCGCGGCGGCGCTGCTACGTGGCGATGCAGACCCGGCTCGGCGACGAACGCGACCCGTACCTGGACCGGCTCGCGTTCACGCCGGCCGGCGCCGGCGACCCGGACGAGGTGACCCTGACCGCCTTCACCCCGGGAGCGCCGGGCGGCGGGCAACCACGCTGACGTACCCGATGTGGCCGAAGAACTCGCCGGCGTCGGACCGCCGGCGGGCCTCGGCCTTGAGCGCCGCGGCCAGGTCGGGGCCGACCCGGCCCCGGCGAGCAGCGCGTCCGCGCCGCGGTCGATGATCGCCAGCAGGTACGCGCCGGAGGACGGCGCCTCGACGTAGCTGTGCCCGCGCAGCCGGCCCTGCTCGAACCCGGCGCCGCGCACCAGTCCGGGCAGCCGGCGGCCCAGCCAGCGGTCGTGGATCAGGTTCTCGGCGGTCGCGTCGGCGCACGCCTGCAGCGGGTCGTGGTCGCTGGTGGCGCAGCTGATCGTCATGTAGTCGCCGTCGAACACCGCCAGCCATCCGCCCGGCCGCAGCAGCCGGTACGCCTCGGCGAGCGCCCGCTCCGGCCCGGGAATGTGGCACAGCGTGGTGTGAAAGACGACCACGTCGACCGTCTGGTCGCCCAGCGGCACCGCCCGCCCGTCCCCGGCGACGAAGGTGACGTTGGGCAGGTCCCGCGCCAGCTCCCGGCCCCGGGCCAGGAAATACGGCGACGGGTCCACCCCGACCACCGACCCGACGCCCGGCAGGCCCGCCAGAAACCGCGCCACCGGCCCGGGCCCGCAGCCGATCTCGACGACCCGCGCGGCCGGCGGAAACTCCACATCGGACAGATACGCGCGCCGCATCGCCTGCTGCTGCGGATCGGCGCCGCGCAGCTCCAGGATCTCCGCCAGCGGTCCCGTTACGGCGGTAGCGGCGCGACTGATGGTCGCATAGACGTCCGGCACGGCCCATCCCCCCTCGCGGCCGCGGTCCCCGCCACCCTACTCGCCCGCCGCCCACACCACGTGCCTCTCGCGCGGCGCGCGGCTAAGATCAACCAATCCCCGCCGCCGAGTCCCCCACCGTCGCCGCGCCCGCACCGCGGCGCAACCGCCATTTCACCGCCTTCTGGGCGTCGCAGATCCTGTCCGTCTTCGGCGACTCCTTCTCGCAGTTGGCGGTGCCGCTGCTGGTGCTGGACCTGACCGGTTCGGTCGCGACCGCGGGCTTGCTCACCGGCGTCATGGGCACGACGACCGTGCTCACCGGCCTGTTCGCCGGGGTCGTCGTGGACCGGGTGAACCGTTCGCGGCTGCTGGTCGGCTGCGACGTGGCCCGGATGCTGCTGCTCGCGGTGATCCCGATCGTCACGCTCGCCGCGGGCGCGCCACCGATCTGGCTGCTGTTCGTGCTGCTCCCGCTGGCATCGGCGATCGGGATGCTCTTTCAGGTCGCGGCCGTCACCGCCGTACGCAGCCTGGTGGGCGCCGCCGAGGTGACCAAGGCCAACGGCCGCCTCTACGCCGGCACCGCCCTGGCCTCGCTCCTCGGCCCGGCCGCGGCGGGCGCGATCTCCGGATGGATCGGCCCGCCGGCCGCGATCGCCGTCGACGCCGCGACCTTCGGCGTCTCCGCGGCGTTCCTTCTTCTGGTACGCCTGCCCGCGCGCACCCCCGCGGCCGGCGCCGACCCCGGTCGCACCCGGCCGTGGGACGAGTTCCTGGCCGGCGCCCGCTTCCTGTTCCGGCACCCGGTGCTCCGCCCGCTGACCGGCCTGCTGACCGTGTTCATCCTGCTCACGTACGGCGTCGACGACGTCGTCGTGTACCACCTGCGCAACGGCCTCGACCAGCCGGACGGCACGATCGGCCTGGTCCTGATGGCCGGCGCGGCGGGTGCCATGACCGGTTCGCTGGTCGTGGCCGCGCTCCGCAAGCGGTTCGGCTTCGGCGCCTGCTGGATCGGCTCGGTAGCCGTCGGCGGCGCCGCCGTCGCCAGCCTGAGCCTGACCGGCGGCCCGGTCGACGTGGCCGCCCTGATGGGCGTCTACTTCTGCACCACCAGCGTCGCCGGCATCTGCTCGATGTCGCTGCGCCAGGAGGTCACGCCGGACCACCTGCTCGGCCGGGTCACCTCCACGTTCTGGACGATCCACTTCTCGCTCGGCGGCGTCGGCGCGGCGGGCCTGACCTGGCTCGCCCAGCACCACGGCGCACGGCTCGCGTTCGTCCTGGCCGGCGGCGGTGCCCTCGTGGTGGCGGGCGCCGCGCTGCTCACCCCGGTCCGCCGGCCCGTTATCGGTGTGTCGTCAGGGGTTTCGGACAGCTCCGAGCGGAAGGCGTGAACTAACGGATCCTGCCGGTAACGGCGGCGTCGGTCATCCACGCCCGTTCCGGAACCGGACCGTTCGCAGCACGTTCATGTCTTCTGTCGGAGGTGTACATGCGCACCCGCAGGACGTTCTCCGCCGCGCTGACCGTCGTGGTGACGGTGGCGATGTTTGGCGCCGCGCCGGCCGCGGCCGCACCGGAGCCGGGACCGGCGGCAGCACCGGAGCTGCCGTCGCTACCCGGCCAGACCGCACCGGCCGCCGGCGCGCTGGCGTCACCGCGGCCCGGCGACGTGACGGCCGGAATGGTCGTACTGGCCGCACCGGACCTCGCACCGGCGCAGGTCACGTACCAGTGGCGGCGGGCCACAGTGGACGATTGGGCCGACATCGACCCCGCCCACGTGTCCGCCGCGGCCGGCGGCACCGCTTTGGCGTGGAACGTCCGGGCTGCCCTCGACGCGGCCGAGTCCCCGGCCCGCGACGGGCCGCTGGAGGTGCGGGCGACGTACCCGGGTGGCGCGAGCGCGCCGGTGCGTTTCCTGTTCGACGGCGACCTCGCCTCGGCGGCGTCCCAGCCGCTCGGGCCGGGCATGGTGAACCTGGAGACCGGCGAGCTCACGCTGCCCGGCCGCGGTCTGTCCGTCGCGTCGTACGGCTCCGACCTCGCCGTTGGCACCACCTTCCGTAGCCGGCACGCCGGCGTGCTGGACGGCGCCGGGATCTTCGGCCCAGGCTGGGTGACCACCGTGGGCGTGTCCAGCCTGGGCGCCCGGTACGGCCGGCTGCGGGTCACCGGGTCACTCGTCCATGTTGGACTCGCCGACGGGACCGCGCTCGGGTTCACCGCCGTCGACCCGACCCGGTACGCCCCGCCGCCCGGGCACGAGACGCTGGCGCTGGTGCGTGAGGCCGGCGGCTTCCGGCTCACCGACGAGCGGGGCGTCGGCGTGACGTTCACCCCGATCGGCGACGCGTACTATCCGGCGGTCGTCAGCGCGCCCGGCACGGGCCAGGTCACGACCGTCTCGTGGGAGGCGACGCAGACCGCGGCCAGGCCGACCCGGATCCTCGCGCCGGCGCCGGACGGCGTCGACTGCACGGCACCGGTCCGCGGCTGCCGTCTGCTCACCTTCTCGTACGCCGACCAGGCCACCGGCGACGGCGACCACCCCGGCCGGCTCAGGCAGATCGCGCTGACCTCCTGGGATCCGGACGCCACGCCGCCGGGCATGCGCACGGTCCCGCTGGCCCGCTACCGCTACGACGAGGCCGGGCGGCTGCGCGCGGCGTGGGACCCGCGACTGGACTACCCGGACGAGGCCGGGGCGCACCACGTCGCCGACACCTACGGCTATGCCGCCGACGGCAGCCTCGCCGAGGTGGGGCCGGCCGGCGAGCAGCCCTGGCAGCTGACCTACACGACCGTGCCCGGCGACCCGGGCGCCGGGCGGGTCGCGGCGGTGAGCCGCACGACCGGGGCGGGCACGGCTCGCACGTCGGTGGTCTACCGCGTGCCGGTCGCCGGGCCGCCGTTCGACATGTCCGTGGCGCAGACCGCCCGCTGGGGCCAGGACCCTGCGCCGGTGCGGGCCACCGCGGTCTTCCCGCCCGGCCAGGTCCCCGACGGCGACCAGCCCGCGGGCGTACCCCCGGCGGCCTGGCAGCGGGCGACGGTGATCTATCTCGACGGCAACGGCCGGGCGGTCAACATGGTCTCGCCGGGTGGGCACGCGAGCACGACCTGGTACGACCGGTTCGGCAACGTGGCGCGCGGCCTGAGCGCCGCCAACCGGGCCCGGGCGCTGGCCGCCGGCGCCGACAGCGCCGCGCTGGCGGATCGACTGTCCACAGTGTACGTCTACGACGCCGGCGGTCGACGGGTGCTGGAGACGTTCGGGCCGGAGCACGACGTCATGGTCGACGGGGCGGTCGTGCGCGGCCGCCAGCACTCCCGGTTCAGCTATGACGAAGGGGCGCCGGCCTACCCGGACGGCACCGGCCCCGGCCTGTTGACCACCCGCATCGACTCGGTCCGGCACACCGGCTCGACCGACTCCGCGGCGCGGACGACCCGCTACGAGTACGACTGGGAACTGCGCCGGCCCACGGCGACGGTGGTCGACCCGGGCGGGTTGGCGCTGACCGAGCAGACCACGTACGACCCGGAGACCGGCCTGCCGACGCGAACCGCGTCCACCGCGCCGGCCGCCGTCACGCCGGCCGACCTCCCCACGTCCGGCGCCCGGCAGACCGTCTACTACGGCGCCGGCACCGGCCACCCCGAATGCGACAACCGTCCGGAGTGGGCCAACCTGCCGTGCCGGGTGCAGCCGGCCGACGCGACGCGGCCCTGGACCACCTACACGTACGACCAGTACTTCCAGCCGCGGACCGTCACCGAGCGCACCGCCGACGCGGTCCTGCGGACCACCACGATCGGCTACGACGGCGCCGGCCGGGCGCGCGAGGTCGCGGTGTCCGGGATCGGAGCGCCGGTGCCGGTGCGGCGCACGGCGTACGCGGCGTCGACCGGCCTGGTCGAGCGGACCGAATCGGTCCAGGGCGGCGCCGTGGTCGCCCAGATCCTGCGCCGCCACGACGGGCTGGGCCGCCCGGTCGGCTACACCGACGCCGACGGAACCGAGTCGAGCACCGCATACCATCCCGGCGGGCAGGTGGCGACCGCCTCGGACGGCAAGGGCACCCGCGCCTACGGCTACGACGAGCGCGGTCTGCCGGTGACGGTCACCGACTCGCTCGTGGGCACGTTCACCGCCGGGTACGACCCGGACGGCAACGTGGTCAGCCAGACCTGGCCGGCCGGCGTGAGCGTGCACACCACCTACGACGAGACCGGGCTGCCGGTCGGGCTGCGCTACGAGCGGCCCGGCTGCGGACAGCCGACCTGCACCCTGTACGGCGAGACGCTCGTTCCGACCGCACACGGACAGGTCGCCCGGCAGACCGGCACCGGGCCGCAGCGGTCCTACGGGTACGACGCCGCCGGGCGGCTGACCTCGGTAGAGGAGGGCGCCGCCGCCGACTGCGCGCGCCGGACGTACGGCTTCGACGGCTCGACCAACCGGACCACGTCGACGGCGGCTGCCTGCACCGGCGACCCGCCCACGTCGACCCGGTCCTGGGCGTACGACGCGGCCGACCGGCTCGTCACCCCGGGGACCACGTACGACCAGCTCGGCCGGACCACGGCGGTGCCGGCCGCCGACCTGGTCCAGGGATCGGATCTCGCCGTCACCTACCACGTGACCGACATGGTGCGCTCGATCACGCAGGCCGGCCGGACCGCCGAGTACGCCCTCGACGCCGGCGGCGACCGGATCCGATCCTGGACCGACAGCGGGGTCGAACGGCGCCACCACTACCAGGACGACAGCGACAGTCCATCATGGACGGAGGAGTCGACGTCGACGTGGAGCAGGCAGATCCGGTCCGTCTCCGGCTTCGCCGGCGTACACGGCGGTGGCGGGCTGGCCCAATGGCAGCTGACCAGCCTGCGCGGCGACGTGGTGGCGACGCTGGAGGGCGGCGGCCCGGCGGCACACCCAGCCGACGAGTACGGACGGGCCGGTCCCGGCACCGGCGTACGCCGCTACGGCTGGCTCGGCGCGTACCAGCGCGCCGCCGACACGCCGGGCGGGCTGGTGCTGCTGGGCGTCCGGCTCTACAACCCGGCCACCGGCCGCTTCCTGACCGTCGACCCGATCGACGGCGGCAACGCCAACGACTACGAATACTGCACCGGCGACCCGGTCAACTGCCATGACCTCGACGGCCGGGCCGGCGGGTTCTGGCGCAAGCTGCTCGGCGGCGTGATCGCGGTCGTCGGCGTCGTCGGGGCGCTGGCGTGCGGCGTCTCGGTGGTGTGCGGCGTGGCCGTCGGGATCGGGGCGGCCGGCGCCGGCTACACGGCGGTGCACGCGGGCACCCCGGACTGGAGCTGGCGAGGTCTGTTCACCACCATGGCGATCGGCGGAGGGCTCGGCCTGCTCGGCCCGCTCAGCTCCGGCGTACGCGGCAGGATCGGCCAGCGGGTCGCCGACCTGCCCTACATCGGACAGCGCAGCCGCCTGTTCGGCCGGCTCAACATACCCGGCGGCGTACAGGGCAGCCTCAACCACGGAGGGTTGCGGATCGGCTGGTGGTGGACGGGCACCGCCGCGGCGGGACGGCCAGTGTTCCGGATCGCCATCGGCGGACGCCACTACCGGATCAACTGGCACATCGACATCCTCTAGCAGCCGGACAGCAGCTTGCGACCGTCCGGGGACCACACCGGTTTGAAGAACTCAAACCGGTCCGTGCGTGCTCGGACGGTCAGCGGGCGGCCTGCTCGACGCGTTGGCGGGCGAGAGCCAGCGCCGCGGCGAAGGGTGTCACACCGGCCCGCGTAGCGTCCTTCAGGATTCCGGTCAGGGTCTGGCCAATGCCCTGAACGCGGCGTCGCAGACCGCGTGCAGCGCCGCGACGACCCCGGTGGCGGTGTGCGTGGAGGAGTCGCCGCTGCCGCCGTCCTCCGGCGGCCGGCAGAAGACGTACGGGGTGCGTCCACGTCGCCGTACCGAGCGTCGACGCCCTTCACGCGTTCCTGATGGACAAGTTCAGCAAGCGCCGCGAGATCGTCGGCTTCCGCAGCTCGGTGATCTACCAGCACTCCCGCAACCAGGTCATCGCGCCCCTACCCACGCACGAATGAGTGCGATCAGTCCGACGATCGCGAGGCCGAGCAGCCCGAGCGCGAACACCACGTACAGCAGGAACGGCCCGAGGATCAGCCACGAGAACGATCGACCCGCCTGCGCCACCGCCGGCGCCGGCTCGTCGGCGACGGCCGTGACCGCGCCGCCGGCCTCCGCCTCCACCTGCTCGATCAGGGAACGGTAGCGGCGGGCGGCCCGCTGCCCCAGCCGCCCGCTCGGGTCGTCGCGCAGCCGCAGGGCCGACAGCCGGGTCCAGGCCCGGGGCAGCGCCCGCTCGAACGCGGTGACCTCCGCCGCGGTGACCTCCTCGGTGAGGAAGCCCCACCGGCCGGCCTCGACCGGGTTGCCGATCCGGCGGTTGAGGGCCGCCCGGCGGGCCCGCAGTTCCAGGTCGTTCGGATAGGCCGCGACCAGGCTGGCGAGTCGCTGCATCGCCGGATGGACGTGGCCGAGCTCCAGATCGCGGTCCACCCGGGCCAACACGTCACGCAACGCCACGGTGAGCCATTATCGGCGAAGCTCGGTTGCGGTCCGCGATGGGCGTCGGGCACGATCGAAGCATGTCCCGCGTTCTCGTGAGCTGGCGGTGGTCGCCCGACCGGCGACCCTGACCACTCACGTCCTGGGCCGCCCTCTCGCGGCCGCCACCCGGGACGAACGCACGGCTAGGCAGCCTCGAAAGGTCGGCCTCCCGCACTCAAGGAGACCACCGATGTCTAACCGGACCCCATCACAGCAGGCCGCACTCGACCGCAGCGCCGCGCTCGAGCACCAGGTACGGGCGGCACCGCGCACGTTTCGAGTCCTGACCGGCGATCGGCCCACCGGCGCCCTGCACATCGGCCACTACCTCGGCACGCTCGCGAACCGGGTTCGACTACAGAACCTCGGCGTCGAGGTGATCGTGTTGATCGCCGACTACCAGGTGATGACCGATCAACAGGCCGGCCGGCGGCTGCCCGCCACGGTCCGCGGCGTCGTCGCCGACTACCTGGCCGCCGGCATCGACCCCGACCGATCAACGATCTTCACGCACAGCGCCGTCCCGGCCCTCAACGGACTGGTGCTGCCGTTCCTGAGCCTGGTCAGCGACGCCGAGTTGCACCGCAACCCCACCGTCAAGGCCGAGGCCGAGGCCACCGGCAGGCCGCCGACCGGTCTCATGCTGACCTACCCCGTTCACCAGGCCGCCGACATCCTGTTCTGCCACGCCAACCTGGTCCCGGTGGGTCTCGATCAACTCCCGCACCTGGAGACCACGCGGCTCATCGCCCGGCGATTCAACGAACGCTACGCCCAGCACGCGCCGCTGTTTCCCGAGCCCGACGCGCTGCTCACCGCCACGCCGATGCTGGCCGGACTGGACGGAAAGAAGATGAGCAAGACCCGGCGCAACGGCATCGCCCTGCAAGCGACCGAAGACCAAACCGCGGCGATGATCCGGCGCGCGCCCACCGACAGCGAACGGCGCATCACGTACGACCCGGTCGCCCGGCCCGCCGTCGCCAACCTGCTCGACCTGCTCGCGGCCGCCAGCGGCGCGGACCCGCGTCGGCTCGCCGACGAGATCGGCAACGGCGGCGCCGGCCGTCTCAAACAGCTGGTGACCGAGGCCGTCAACGAACTGCTCCGGCCCGTCCGGGAACGCCGGGCCGGCCTCGCCGACGACGTCTCCTATCTCGACAGCGTGCTCGACACCGGCAACACGCGGGCCCGCCAACTCGCCGACGCCACCCTCGCGAGGGTCCACCACCTGCTCGGGATGACCTACGCCAACCGGCAATTGCGGCTCGTCGGCTAGGTCACCGGCCCTCCGGGCCCTGCTGGTTGGCTTCGGCCCCGGGCCAGGCGCGGGCCACGTCGGCGCGGGTGCTGGCGACGTGGGCCCGCCCGATCCGCTCCGCCTCGGCGCTGTCCCGGCGGCGCAGCGCCTCGACGATGGCGCGGTGGTCGCGCAGCGACTCTTCCTTCCGGATCGGCGCCACGGTGGAGAAGTAGAACCGGGCGCGCATGCTGAGCGAGCGGACGAACCCGGTCATCCACTCGTTCTGGGAGCAGGCGGCCACCGCGATGTGGAACTCCGCGTTGACCCGCGCCAGGTCGAGCGGGTCTTCGGCGGCCGCCTGCCGGGTCAGGATGGCGTCCAGCTCGGCGAGCTGGTCGGCGGTACGGCGTTCGGCGGCCAGGGCGGTGGTGCGCCCCTCCAGTTCGAGCCGGGCCTCGAACAGGTCGGCCAGCTCGTCTTCGGTGCGGGCCCGGACGTACGCGCCGAGGTGCGGGCGGTAGTCGATCCAGCCGTCGGCGGCGAGGGAGCGCAGCGCCTCGCGTACCGGGATGTGGCTGACCCCGATCTGCTTGGCGAGGGAGTCCGCGTTGAGGTGGGTGCCGGGTGGCAGCAGGCCGCTGAGGATGCCCTCGGCGAGCATGTCGCGGACCCGGTCGCCGGTGTTGCCGGCGCCGGCCGCGCGCTCCAGCCGGGGCAGCCCCATGGTCGTCACCGAGCCATCCTATAGGAACTGGGCCATCCTATAGGAGCGTCACGCGTTACCACCCCGACACAGGGCGGTAACGAACGGACTGTCCTATAGGACGCATGAAACCACTCCTCGCGGTACGCGGGCTCACCTGCCGCTTCGGGGACGTCGTGGCCAACGACGGGATCGACTTCGACGTGGCACCGGGCGAGGTGCACGCGGTCCTCGGGGAGAACGGCGCCGGCAAGAGCACCCTCATGAAGCTCATCTACGGGGTGTACCGGCCGGACGCCGGGGAGTTCCTCGTCGACGGCGTACCGACCGCCATCGGCTCGCCGGCGGCCGCCCGCGCCGCCGGGATCGGCATGGTGTTCCAGGACATGCGCCTGGTGCCGGCGCTCACCGTCGCGGAGAACATCGCGCTGGCGCTGCCCGGCTGCAAGGTCAACAAGGCGGAGATAACCGCCGCCGCCGAGCGGTACGGCCTGCCGGTGCACCCCGGCGCGCTGGTACGCCACCTGTCGATCGGCGAGCGGCAGCGGGTCGAGATCCTCAAGGTGCTGATGAGCGGGGCCCGCCTGCTTATCCTGGACGAGCCGACCAGCGTGCTGGCCCCGCAGGAGGTCGACGCGCTGTTCGCCGCGATGCGGGCGCTGCGCGCGTCGGGGCTCTCCCTGGTGATCATCACGCACAAGCTGAACGAGGCCCGCGCGATCGCCGACCGGGTCACCGTGCTGCGCGGGGCAGGGTGGTGCTGCGCGACGCGGATCCGGCCGGGCTGAGCGACGCGGAGCTGGTCGAGGCGATGGTCGGCCGCGCCGTGCCGCCCCTTCCCCAGGACCGCAAGAGTCAGGAAACGGCAGCGGCCGTGGTCGAGCTGCGCGGCGTGCACGTCGCGGGCGACCGCGGGCACGCCGCGCTGCGCCAGGTCGACCTCGATCTGTACCCGGGCGAGCTGGTGGGCGTGGCGGGGGTCGCCGGCAGCGGGCAGCGGGAGCTGTGCGAGGTGATCCTCGGCCTGCGCAAGGCGGCCGCCGGTACGGTGCGGCTGGCCGGCAAGGCGCTGCACGGGCAGCCGCGCCAGGCCATCGCGGCCGGCGCGGTGGGCGTACCCGAAGATCCGATCACCGACGCGGTCGTGCCTGGACTCACGGTCCTGGAGCACCTCGCGCTGGCCGGCGCGCCGCGCGGCCGGCGGCGGATCGGGGTCGACTGGCGGTCGGCCGCCGCGGCGGCCGACCGCCGCGACGCGACGGCACGGTTGCGCATGGCGCCCCGGCACCGCGTGCTCGGCGAGCTGTCCGGCGGCAACATCCAGCGGGTCGTGCTGACCCGGGCGCTGGGCGAGCCGGCCGCGCTGGTGGTGGCCGCGTACCCGAGCCGGGGCCTGGACATCGCGACCACCCGGCGCACGCAGGAGCTGCTGATCGAGCAGCGGGACGCCGGCGCCGCGGTCCTGGTGGTCTCGGAGGACCTGGACGAGCTGCTGTCCATTTCGGACCGGATCGCGGTGCTGCACGACGGCCACCTCGCCGGGGTGGTCCGCCCGGCCGAGACCGACCGGTACGCGATCGGCCAGCTGATGGTGGGAGGTGGGTGGGCGGCATGAGCGCGCAGCGCGAATGTTCCGCCGCTTCTGGCGGGAGGGCAGCATGACCGACACCGCGGTCGCGACGACCGACGTACGCCCAGAAACTGTCGACAATCGACAAAAGAACACGGGGTGGCTGCGCTGGGTCGTCGGGATCGCCGCCGCGCCGGCCATCTTCGGCGCCTTCGCCGCCGCCAAGGGCGTCAACCCGCTCGCCATGTACGCCGACCTGCTGGCCTCGCTGGCCGACCCGGCCCAGGCCCAAACCGTCGTGGTACGCGCCGCGATCCTCATCCTCGCCGCGCTGGCGGTCGCCGTACCCGCGCGGGCCGGCCTGCTCAACGTCGGCGGCGAGGGACAGATCGTGATCGGTGCTGTGGCGGCGGCCGGCGTCGGCCTGGTCGCCGATCAGCGGCTGCCCGGCGGCCTGGTCCTGGCGCTGATGGCGCTCGCGGCGATGGCGGCCGGCGCGGCCTGGGCCGGGCTCGCCGCCGGGCTGCGGCTCACCGTCAAGGTGAACGAGGCGATCAGCACGCTGCTGCTCAACTTCATCGCCATCGACATCATGCTCGGGCTCATCTACGACCCGTGGAAGGACGCCTCCGGCTTCGGCCAGCCGTCCTCCCGGCCGCTCGCCGACACCGCCCGGCTGCCGCTGTTCACCACGGGCGGCACGGTGAACGCCGGCATCGTGCTCGCCCTGCTCGCCCTCGGCGGGGTCTGGTGGGCGCTGCGGTACACCGAGTGGGGCTTCCGGCTGCGCGTGGTCGGCGGCAACCCCGAGGCGGCCCGCCGAGCCGGCCTGCGGGTCGGCCCGCTGCTGCTGTCCGCGATGCTCGTCGGCGGCGCGCTGGCCGGCCTCGCCGGGCTGGTGCACTTCGCCGGCACCGAGTTCAAGCTGCGGCCCGGGATGACCACCGGCTTCGGGTACGTCGGGTTCCTCGCCAGCTGGCTGGCGATGCACCGCCCGCTGCGGGTCGGCCTCGCCGCGCTCCTGCTGGCCGCGATCGCGATGGGCGGGGACAGCCTGCAGATCGACTCCGGCCTGCCGGCCGCCTCGCTCAACGTCCTGATGGCCGTCGTCCTTCTGGTGATGCTGGGGAGAAAACGATGATCTTCGTCGACGTGCTGGCCGGCGGGGTACGCGGCGGGACGGCCATCCTCTACGCCGCGCTCGGCGAGACCCTCGCCGAGCGGGCCGGGGTGATCAACCTCGGCACCGAGGGCAGCATGCTCACCGGCGCCCTCGCCGCGTACGCGGTCACCGCCGAGACCGGCAACCCGTGGGCCGGCGTGCTCGCCGGTGCCCTCGCGGGCGGCCTGCTGGCCGCGGTGCACGCGTTCATGGTGCTCTCCCGGGGCGCCAACCAGCTGGCCACCGGCCTCGTGGTGCTCTTCCTCGGGGCGGGACTGACCGCCATGTTCGGCGCCGCGTACGTCGGGCAGGCGATCAGCCCGTTCCAGCCGTACCCGATCCCGGTCCTCGCGGACATCCCGTGGCTCGGACCTGTGCTCTTCGACCACGACCCGCTGGTGTACGTCTCCTACCTGCTCGCCCCGGCGCTGTGGTGGCTGCTGTTCCGCAGCCGGTGGGGCATCGTGGTACGCGCCGCCGGCGAGCGCCCCGAGGTGCTCTCGACGTACGGCCACTCCCCCGTGCTCGTGCGCTACCTGGCCGTCGTCGGCGGCGGGCTGCTCGCCGGGATCGGCGGCGCCCACCTGTCCACCGCGTACGCCAACGCCTGGTTCGAGAACATGACCGCCGGGCGCGGCTTCATCGCGGTCGCGCTGGTCATCTTCGCCGCCTGGCACCCGCTGCGGGCGGTCGGCGGGGCGTACCTGTTCGGCGCGGCGCTGGCCCTGTCCCCCGCGCTGCAGGCACGCGGCTACGGCTTCAACCAGTTCGTCCTGGACGCGCTGCCCTACCTGGTCACCATCGCCGCCCTGATCGTGCTGGGCCGGCGCCGCGTCAACTCCGCCCCGGAAGGGCTGTCCAGAGTGTTCGACCTGACCCCGACCCGATAGAGGTGCGACCCATGAGGATCCTTCCCGTGCTGGCGGCGGCCGTGCTGCTCGCCGGCTGCGCCACCAACAGCACCAGCGGCACCACCGGCGGCACCGCGACCGGCGCGCCGGGCACCGGCGGCACGAAGATCGGCTTCATCTTCGTCGGCCCCAAGGACGACTACGGCTACAACCAGGCCGCGTACGAGGGCAGTCAGGCGGTGGCCAAGGCGTACCCCGACCTGGAGGTGCTCACGGCCGAGAACGTGCCCGAGGACGACAACGCCACCCGCGTCATGGAAGGCATGATCCGCAAGGGCGCGAAGATCATCTTCGCCACGTCGTACGGCCACAAGGACCCCGCGCTGAAGGTGGCCGCGGCCAACCCCGACGTCGTCGTCCTCCAGCAGGGCAACATCGTGGACGGCACCGTGCCGGCGAACTTCGGCACCTACTTCGGCACCGTCTACGAGCCGGTCTACCTCGCCGGCATCGTCGCCGGCAAAGCCACCAAGACCAACAAGCTCGGGTACGTCTACGCGTTCCCGATCTCGCAGACGCTCGACAACATCAACGCCTTCCAGCTCGGCGCCGCGTCGGTCAACCCGGCCGCCAAGACGTACGTCGTGAACACCTCCAACTGGTGCGACCCGGCCAAGCAGGCGGAGGCCGCCAAGAGCCTGCTCTCCCAGGGCGTCGACGTGATCAGCCAGCACCAGGACTGCACCGCCACCGTGATCCGGGCGACCGAGGCCGCCGGGGCGTACACCGTCGGCTACCACGCCGACGCCAGCTCGCTCGCCCCGAAGGGCTGGCTGACCGGTTCCGAGTGGGACTGGGGCCCGCTCTACACGAAGATGGTGCGGACCGCGCTGGACGGCAAATTCACCGGCTCGGCGTACAACGCCAACTTCCGGGTCGGCCTCAAGACCGGGGACAACCCGTTCGTCCAGTCGCCGTACGGCCCGGCGGTGGACGCCGGCACGAAGACGCTCGTCGACGACGCGAAGGCTAAGATCAGCAAGGACGGTTCGCCGTTCCTCGGCCCGGTCGTCGACCAGGCCGGCACGGTACGCGTCACCGCCGGCACCGTGCCCGACTACAAGACCATCGAGTCGATCGACTACTTCGTGAACGGCGTGGTAGGCAAGATTCCCTCCGCGTCCTAAGAGGTGCATGTGCAGCCACTGTGGACCCTGCGGCTGGAGCAGACCGAGGTCGACGCGGCCACCCGCCGCGCCGACCCGGCCGCGCCCCTGGCCGGCGTGCCGTTCGCGATCAAGGACAACATCGACCTGGCCGGGCACCCCACCACGGCGGCGTGCCCGGCGCTCGCCGACACCCGCGCCAAGGCGTCGGCGACCGCGGTACGCCTGCTCGTCGAGGCCGGCGCGGTGCCCGTCGGCAAGACCAACATGGACCAGTTCGCGACCGGGCTGGTGGGCACCCGCAGCCCGTACGGGGCCTGCCACAGCGTCGCCAGCCCGGCCCACATCTCCGGCGGCAGCAGCTCCGGCAGCGCCATCGCGGTCGCGAGCGGGCTGGTGCCGCTGGCGCTCGGCACCGACACCGCCGGCTCCGGGCGGGTGCCCGCCGCGTTCAACGGCATCGTCGGCGTCAAGCCCACCCGCGGGCTCGTGTCCACCACCGGCGTCCTGCCGGCGTGCGCAGGCGTCGACTGCGTGACCACGCTGACGCGTACCGTCTCCGCCGCCCGACCGGCCCTGGCGGCCCTGACCTGGGCCGACCCCGACGACCCGTGGTCCCGGCCGGTCCCGGCGCGGCTGCCGGCCGGCATCGCGGCCCGGATGCGGGTCGTCGCCGTGCCCGACGCCCCGCTCGACCTGGACCCGGAGCACCGCACCGCCTGGGCGGCGGCCGTCGACCGGCTGCGCGGCCTCGTCGCGCACGTCGTACCGGTCGACATCACCCCGTTCCTGCAGGCCGCCACCCTGCTCTACGAAGGACCGTGGGTCGCCGCCCGGTACGCCGCCTTCGGCCATCTGCTCGAACCCGACGGCCCGCACCTGGACCCGACCGTCCGGCAGATCGTGCTGCGCGGGCGCGACATCGCCGGCCCCGACGTCTTCGCCGGCCTCGAACGGCTGGCCACCCTGCGCCGGACCAGCGAGGCGGTCTGGCCGGACGTCGACGCCCTGCTGCTGCCCGTCACCCCCGGGCATCCCCGGCTGGCCGACGTCGCCGCCGACCCCCTCGGCGTGAACGCCCGGCTCGGCCAGTTCACCAACTTCGCCAACCTGCTCGACCTGTGCGCCGTCGCCGTACCCGCCGGCGAACGCCCGGACGGGCTGCCGTTCGGCGTGCAGTTCATCGCCCCCGCGTTCGCCGACGCACCGCTGCTGGACCTCGCCGCCACGTGGTGCGGCGAGCCGGTGTCGCCGCCGCCGGTGCCGCCCGGCTCGACACTGCTCGCGGTCGCCGGCGCGCACCTGTCCGGCCTGCCGCTCAACCACCAGCTCGTCGGCGGCGGGGCCCGGCTCGCCTTCCGGGCCCGCACCGCCGCCGGATACCGCCTGTACCGCCTGCCCGGCCCCGGCCTACCCCGGCCGGGCCTGGTACGCACCGGCGACGGCCCGGCCGGTGGCATCGCCGTGGAGGTGTGGCAGGTGCCGCACCAGGCGGTCGGGCAGCTGCTGGACACGCTGCCCGGGCCGCTCGGGCTCGGCGGGATCACGCTCGACGACGGTACGACCGTGGCCGGCTTCCTCGCCGCGGAGCACGGCGTACGCGACGCCACCGACATCACCGCCTCCGGCGGCTGGCGAGCCGCCCAGTCCCCTGACCGCGCCCCGCCCGGTTTGTGCGTCAGACCGTGGGCCAGCCGGCCCTCCCCGCCACCGGTACAGTCCGACAGCGCGGACACTCGGACGCGACGGTGGCGATGACGGGAGACGGGCGCGAACCATGCCAGGCGGCGATCTTGCGGATTTTCCTGACGTCGGCCAGTCCCCGGCCGAGCTTCTCCTGGTCAAGCGGTTCCGCTGGTACTCGCGGCAGGCGACCAAGACCCGGCTCGGCTACCTGGCGTTCGGACTCGCCCAGCTGTCGGCCGCGCTGGTGATCGCGGCGTCGGTCGCGTTCAGTGCCCCACGCTGGTTCGCACCGGTGCTGGGCGCGGGCATCGCGTTCCTCGAAGGCGCCCGCGGCCTGCTGCGGATCCAGGACAACTACCCGGCATACCGTGCGGCGGCCGAGGAGCTCCGGAACGAGGGGTGGCTGTTCGCGCAGCGCGCCGGCCCATACGCCGACGCCAACTCCCCCGAGGTGTTGCTCGCCGAACGCGTCGTCGAGATCAGCACGCGCGAGAACACAGCTTGGGCCTCCGCCATACGCAGGGGCGACACGGCCGGCAATCCCGCCTGACCGATCGACGCCGCAAGGGCGGCTGTGGCGAGAAAATTCGCGAGCGAGCACGTTGCGCCCTTTGATCTTTCTTGGTGGGGCAGGGCCAGATCTTGTGGACGGAAATGCCCGACATAACCGGGCGCAAGATCCCGGTTTGGCCCACCAAGAAAGATCAAAAGGCTCCGTGGGGATCAGACACCCTGCGGGAGAGCTACGCGCCTGGCCCTCCAGGGGCAACCCGGCTTGCGCGTGGCGAGGCATACCAGGCGCTTGTCGACGAGGGTGACATGCCGCATAGATCTTGGCGACTTAGCGTTTCCCCAGCAGGAAGATCATCTACGCTGTGCCGCGCATTGCGCCACCCACAACCCCTAGCTCAACGACGTCGATCAAGGGATTCCACGCCGATCAAGGGCAAAGGGTCGTGGATCGGAGATCAAAGCACGACCGTTTGCCCTTGATCGACGGAGCGGGCGGCGGGGCGAGCCTCTACCGCCGCACGGGGCGGGCGCAGGGCGCACGGGGCCGACGCACGGCACACGGCGCGGACGCAGGGCGCACCGGGCGGACGCGAGCCCGAGTGGCGCGGGCGTGGGACGGGCGGGTGGCGTGGTGGCTTGGGTCAGGCGGCGTCTTCGGCGGCGGCTAGGGCGGCTAGCTGCTCGTCGTCCATCTGGTCGATGTCGACCTCCTCGCCGTCGACGTTGAGCACCACGCGCTTGAGGCCGCGCAGATCGGTGACCAGGCCCTGCAACTCCTGGACCAGGTGGCGCAGGCTCGCGACCAGGTCGCCGCCGCTGCGGGTGAACGCCACCGCGGCAGCCACCACCGCGATCACCGTCGCCAGGTCGCGGGTCTCGGTGGGCGCGGCCTGGACGCGGTCGACGCCGTCGAGCTGGCCGAGCCGCTCCCGCACCGCGGCCGCCACGGCGTCGGCCTGCCCAGGGTCGGCGAGTTCGATGTGGAAGCGGACGACGTTCATGCGGGGCTCCCAGAGGTGGTCGGCTGCGGCGTTCCCAGGCACATGAGGAAGAACGGCGCCCAGTGTGCCAGCCGAGTGAACAGCAGGTCGGTGTCGAGGTGGTGCAGGGTCGCGCGGCGCAGCGCCACGTCGGCGGGCAGGCCGTCGAGCAGGCCGCGGTGAAACGCCAGGGTCAGCGGCCGGGCGATGCCACCCTCCACTTGCCACAGTGCGCCGAGCACCTGGCGGGCGCCGGCGGCGAAGAACGCGCCCTGCAGGCCGAAGAGGTCGTCGCCGGGCAGTTCGGCCATCCCCCGCCCGCCGATGGCGCGCTGACCGGAGCAGCAGGCCGACAGCACGACGGTGGCGCCGTCCAGCCGCCAGTGGACCAGGTGCAGGCCGTCCAGGCGGGACGCGGCGAGCAGCAGCCACGACTCCAGCGGGGTGTCGCTTTCCACGTTGCTGCCGTGCACCGCCAGGTGTACGCAGGTCGGCGCCGTCGCGGGGTCGGACATCAGGCCGCGCAGCGTGTCCTGCCGGGCCGCGGGGCCCAGCAACGCCCGCGCCGGCACGCCCTTTTCCGTGTACGCCTTGGCGACCTGCGCCGCCTCCGGTTCGGCGCTCGGCAGCGGGGCGGGGGCACCGGGCCGCCGGCGTGCGGCGCCGCCCGGGTGTAGTCGGTGACGCCCACGCTCAGCACCCGCAGCGGGGGCACCTCGGTCGGGAGCAGCAGGCAGGTCAGGTTCGGGATGGTGGCCACGGCCATCGCGTGCAGCAGCCGGCGCCCCTCGAACGGCAGCGCGGCGAACGGCACGGCGTGCAGCGCCCGGTGCGGCGCGACGAGGAGCCGGCGGGCCCCGGCCAGCGCGGCGCGTACCGGGTCGGGCAGGACCGCGGGCGCGATCCGGTCCAGCAGCGGGGGCAGGTCGCGGGCGGTGACGCGGTCGGAGTACACGGCGGCGGCCAGCTCGTCGACGGCCCGGCGCTGGTCGGGGTCGACGGGCTGGAGGTGGCTGGTGGCCCCGTCCGGCGCGACGACCACGATCAGCAGCCGGGTCGGGTCGACCCAGTAGTAGGAGACGGCGCGCTGGTCCGGGGCGAGCGCACGGCGTACCCGGTCAAGGTGGAACGACGGCGCCGCCGGCCCCGCGCGGGCGCCGAGCGTCACGAGCCGGTCGAAGAGGGTGCGCCGGCGCTGCCGCAAAGGCAGCGGGTCGGCGCCGCCGTGCCGGGCGCGGTGTTCGTCGATCTGGCGGCTGAGGTCGGCGAGCTGCCCTTCCAGCGCCGCGTCGTCCGGCGCCCGGCCGGGGCGCGGCAGGGCGTGGCTCTTGGACAGCTCCATCCAGGTGAGCATGCGCGGGTCGCCGAGCTCGTGGGCGGCGCGCACACCGTTGGCGTAAAGGGAGATCACCCGGCGCAGGTAGGCCGCCTGCAGGTACGGCGCCGTCGTCTTGTGGCGGTCGCGCTGCACCAGCGCGATGCCGGCCGCGCACAGGTCCAGCACCCGGTCCAGGGCGCCGATTTCGAGGTACGCCTCGGCGGTGCGCGCGATCGCCGCGGCGAGCAGCCCGGTGGCGAGCGTCCCGTCCAGCTCCCGGGCGGCGGTCTCCAGCATCGGGACGGCCATGCCGGCGGGCCCGACGCGCAGGAGGATCTCGCCCTCGCGCAGCGCGGCTTCGGCGGCGAGGGCCGGCAGGCGCAGGTGCCGGGCCTCGGCGCGCAGCCGGCGGGCCCGGGCGAGCAGGTCGTCGCACGGGTCGCCGGGGCCGCGCAGGGCGTGGTCGGCCGCGAGCCGGTCCAGCGCCCGCATGACCATGCCGGTGCTGCTCAGGCTCACTGATCCCCGTGCTGGCGGCGGTTGAGCTGGTCGAAGATGTCGCCGAGCGACTCCGACATGCGCCGGGAGAAGTCGATGTTGTCCTGGCTGCCCTGCGCGATCGAGCCGTCCAGGTCGTCGCCCTTTCGCCGGTACCGGCTGGCCTCCGGCTCGGGCAGCACCCGGGCCAGCCCGCCGTAGACCTGGCGCAGCAGCGCGCGGATCCGGTTGGCCTCGACGACCGGCGTCTGCCCCGACGGCGTGGTTTCCCCCGACATCAGCGCCATCATGGACGACATCAGCGCGTCGGCCATGGCGGCGCCGGTGGCCTGGTCGGCCAGCGGGGCGACGACCCGCTCGGCCGCCCGGAAGTGGGCGGTCGCCTCGTACTCGTCGCCTCCGGCGCCATGTAGTTCGGCGATGTCGACGTGTGTCTCGGCGACGTCGAGCGGGTCGGTGACCCGGTCCAGCTTGCGGCCCAGGTACGCGAGCCGGGCGTCGACGTCGCGGTCCTGGGCGAAGCGCACCTCGCTGCGGCGGTCGGCGCAGTCGGCGATCTCGGAGGCCAGGTCGAGGTCCTCGTAGAACCAGCCGGCCTTGGTGTAGGCGTGCTCGGCGCGGATCAGTTCGCCGTTGTCGGCCAGGGCACGGGCGAGCATCTTGGTCGTGTCGGCCAGCCGCTTCTTCACGTCCCGCTGGTCGTCCCGGCCCAGCCGCTTCAGGTCCTCGATGATGCCGTCGAGGCTCTCGACGGTGTCGGCGCTGGCACCACCGACCATGCCGAGCAGCGCCTCGGAGGCGCGCCGGTCGATCCGGGACAGCTCCAGCATCAGCTCGACGTCGGTGAGCAGCTCCGGCGGCTTGTGGAACGTGGGTAGCCGGTCGAAGATCCCGCCGAAGTCGGGCGCGTGCCGCCGGAACGCGTCGGCCGCCTCGACCGCACCGCTGCTGAGGTCGGCGTCGCGGCCGAGGTCATCGTCGTCGTCCTCATCGGACGAACGTATGTACACGCCTGTGCCGTGACAGGCGCCGCAGTTCAGCACCAGGCCCTCGCGCATGGCGTACGGATGGCTGCTCGCCGGCGAGATGCCCGTGCCGTGACACACCGGGCAGTTCATCCCGCGACCGTACTACCGGTACGCAAGGGCATCGGCCCCCTTGTATGCTGTGCGGGCCGGCCAGCGAGCCAAGCGCAGAGGCCAACCAGTGCTGAGGAGTCGTGAGCGCGACGACATCGAGCAAGCCGCACGCGAGCAGCAAGGCGGCGGTCCTCGACGCCATCCGGGCAGCCGGCACGATCAGCCGCGTCGGCCTGATCAACGCCACCGGCTTCACCGCGCCGACCATCTCCAACCTGGTCCGCAAGCTCATCAACGAGGGCCTGGTCGTGGAGACCGGTCACGCCGAGTCCACCGGCGGCAAGCGCCGGGTCCTGCTCCAGCTCAACCATGCCGCCCGGTACGCGGTGGGCGTCCACCTGGACCACGGCGTCATGACGTACGCGCTGACCAACCTGGGCGGGGTCGCGGTGGCCCGGATCGCCCGGCCGGGCGCGGGCGCCGCGGAGCCGGCGGTGGTCGTCGCGCGGATCGCGGCCGAGATCGCGACCCTGATCGACAGCGTCGGCGTGGAGCGCGGCCGGGTGCTGGGGGTCGGCCTCGTCTTTCCCCGGCCGCTCGGCGGCCCGCTGGGCCCGGCGCTGGAGCACGCCACCGGGCTGCCGGTCGTCCTGGACAACGACGCGACGGCCGCCGCGCTGGGCGAGCAGTGGACCGGCGGGTTCGGCACCGCGACCGCAGCGGCGGCCCTCTACCTGGGCACCGGGATCGGCGCCGGGCTGGTCATCAACGGCATCACGTACCGCGGGCCGAGCGGCAACGCCGGCGACATCGGGCACGTGAGCGTGCAGGCGGACGGCCCGCCGTGCTGGTGCGGCGCCCAGGGCTGCGTCGAGGCGGTTGCCGGGCCGGCGGCCGTGGTCGCGCAGGCCCGCGCGGACCGGACGCTCGCCGCCGCGACGGGGCTGGCGGAGAGCGCGAAACGCGCCTCGGTGGCGACCGACTTCGCCGCGATCAGCCGGGCCGCCCGGCGCGGTGAGCAACGGGCCCTCGCCCTGCTGGAGCGGTCCGCCCGGTACGTCGCGACGGCCACCCGCGGCCTGGCGGCCATCATGGACCTCGACGTCCTCGTGCTCACCGGGCCGGGCTTCGCTGTGGCGGGCTCGGTGTATCTGCCCATCGTCCGGCGCGAGCTGCACGGGTACGCCGTGGACGTGCGGCTGTCCCGGTCGGCCGCCACCGCGTCCGCGATCGGTGCCGCCGCGCTGGCCCTGGAGTCCGAGTTGGTCCCGCTGAGCCACGGGCTGCGCCTGCCGGAGCGCCTGGACTCCTTCTCCGAGTCGGCCGGATGAGTGCGACAAGCGCGGTGGGCCTGGTGCTGGCCCGGCCGCCGCGGCTGCTGGGCGCCGAGCCGTTCTTCATGGAGTTCATCGCGGGCATCGAGGAGCGCCTGGCCGAGCGCGACCAGTCGGTGCTGCTGCACGTCGTCGCCAACCACGCCGCCGAGATCGCCGCGTACCGCCGCTGGGCCGAGCGGCGGCTCGTCGACGCCGTCGTGCTGGTGAACCCGGCCGTCGACGACGCCCGCCCGGCGGTCCTGCGCGAGCTGCGCCTGCCGGTCGTCGTGGCGGGCGAGCCGGCCGGCGGCGCCCCCGCCGTACGCCGGGACGACGTCGGCTCGGTCCGGGCGGCGGTGGCCCACCTGACCGGGCTCGGGCACCGCCGCATCGCGCGGGTCAGCGGTCCCGGCACGCTGGTGCACACGCGGACGCGTACCGCCGCACTGGTGGCGGCGGCCGGCGTGGCCGGCGTCGACGCCGTGGTGGTCGAGGGCGACTACGCGGAGGAGTCCGGCGCGAAGCTCACCGCCGCGCTGCTCGGCCGGCCCGAGCCGCCCACGGCGATCGTGTACGACAACGACCTGATGGCGGTCGCCGGCCTGCACACCGCCAAGGAGCTGGGCCTGCGGGTCCCCGCCGACCTGAGCCTGATCGCGTGGGACGACTCCAGCCTGTGCCGGCTGGCGTCGCCGCCGCTGACCACGATGAGCCTGGACGTGCACATGTTCGGCGACCTGGTGGCCGAGTCCGTGCTCCGGCTGATCGACGGCGAGCCGGTCGCCGAGCGATGGTGTCCAACGGAGACGGTGGTGGCGCGGGAGACCACCGCACCGCCCGCGGACTTGACTTAAAGAGGTTAATAAACAAAGCTCCTGGACGCGCTCCCATCGATGGTCACCTCAATGACAGAGGAGATCTGATGATGAAACGTCGTTATGCCCTGCTAGCGTGCGGCGCCGCCGCGACGCTGGCGGCAGCGGGCTTGGTGGCGATCACGCCGCCCGCGTTGGCGGCGACTGGATGCACCGTGGCGTACACCGTGCAGAGCCAGTGGCCGGGCGGATTCCAGAGCAACGTCTCGATCACCAACCTGGGCTCGCCGGTCACGAGCTGGACGCTGACGTTCGACTTCCCGAACACCGGCCAGCGCGTCACCCAGGGCTGGAGCGCCACCTGGACGCAGTCCGCGGCGCGGGTCACCGCGGCCAGCATGAGCTGGAACGGGTCGCTCGGCACCGGCGGGTCCACCGCGATCGGATTCGTCGGCGCGTACAGCAGCGCCAACCCGGTGCCCACCGCGTTCTCGCTCAACGGCACGGCCTGTACCGGCTCGGTCAGCTCGCCGACGCCCGGCCCGACGACCGCGTCCCCGACGGCGCCCACGGTCCCGCCGACCACACCACCCACCACCCCGCCGAACACCGGCGCGGCGCCGGCGCTGCGGGTGTCCGGCAACCAGCTGCAGACCGCGAGCGGAGCGACGTACCGGCTGCTGGGCGTCAACCGGGCCAGCGGCGAGTTCGCCTGCGTGCAGGGCAAGGGCATGTGGGACAGCGGCCCGGTGGACCAGGCGTCGGTCAACGCGATGAAGACCTGGAACATCCGCGCGGTCCGGATCCCGCTCAACGAGGACTGCTGGCTGGGCCTGTCCGGCTCGCCCAGCGGCGCCACGTACCAGCAGGCGGTCAAGGACTACGTGAACCTGCTGGTGGCCAACGGCATCAACCCGATCCTGGACCTGCACTGGACCCACGGGCAGTACACCGGCAACATCTCGGCCTGCGCGGACGTCAACGCGACCTGCCAGAAGCCGATGCCGAGCATGCAGTACACGCCGCAGTTCTGGACCGGCGTGGCCAACGCGTTCAAGGGCAACAACGCGGTGGTCTTCGACCTGTTCAACGAGCCGTACCCGGACGCGTCCAACAACTGGTCGGACATGCCCGCCGCGTGGCGCTGCCTGCGCGACGGCGGCACCTGCACCGGCATCTCGTACGAGGTGGCCGGCATGCAGGACCTGGTCGACGCGGTCCGCGCCACCGGCGCGAGCAACGTGCTCCTGGTCGCCGGCCTGACCTGGACCAACGACCTGACCCAGTGGCTGACCTACAAGCCGAACGACCCGCTGAACAGCATCGTGGCCTCCTGGCACTCGTACAACTTCAACGCCTGCGTCACGACGTCCTGCTGGGACAGCCAGATCGGCGCCGTCGCCGCGCAGGTGCCGGTGCACGCCGGTGAGATCGGCCAGGACACCTGCGCGCACAACTACATCGACCAGGTCATGGCCTGGCTCGACAGCAAGCGCATCGGGTACACCGCCTGGACCTGGAACCCGTGGGGCTGCGGCAGCGGCAACGTGCTCATCACCGACTACAACGGCACCCCCACCAGCACCTACGGCGAGGGCTACAAGGCACACCTGCTGGCGGTGACCCCATGAAGCGGATAGCCGCCGCGGCGCTCGCCCTGCTCACCGCGGCCCTCATGGTCACTGTGGCACTCACGGTCACCGTGCCCAACCCGGCGCTGTCGGCCGCCGCCGCGGTGAAGATCATGCCGCTCGGCGACTCCATCACCGCCGGGCCCGGCTGCTGGCGCGCCTACCTGTGGGACCGCCTGCAGCGCACCGGCTACACCAACATCGACTTCGTGGGTACGCAGTCCGGCGGCGGATGCGCCGTGCCGGTCGACCCCGACCACGAAGGACACGGCGGCTTCTCGGCCACCGGCATCGCGGACCAGAACCAGCTCCCGCCGTGGCTGTCGGCGACCAACCCGGACATCGTGCTGATGCACCTGGGCACGAACGACATGTGGGGCGGCTACATCCCCACCGACAACAAGATCACCGCGCTGACCAAGCTGGTCGGTCAGATGCGCGCCAACAACCCCAACATGAAGATCATCGTCGCGCAGATCATCCCGATGGGCGCGAACGCCTGCGCCACCTGCCCGGCCGACGTGGTGGCGTTCAACAACCGGATCCCGGCCTGGGCCGCCGGCCTCACCACGACCCAGTCCCCGATCGTCGTCGTGGACCAGTGGACCGGCTTCAACACCGCCACCGACACCGGCGACGGCGTGCACCCGAACAACGCCGGCTTCCAGAAGATGTCCGACCGCTGGTACCCGGTGCTCACCCAGGTCCTCAACGGCATCATCCCGCAGCCGACCGTCTCACCGACGGTCTCGCCCACCGCGTCCCCGACCGTGTCACCCACGGTGTCGCCGACGGTCTCGCCGACCTCCGGCGGCGGCCGGTGCACCGCGGCGTACAAGGTGGTCTCCCAGTGGACCGGCGGATTCCAGGGCGAGGTCACGGTGACCAACGGCTCGGCCGCCGCCTCCTCGGCCTGGACGGCGACGTTCTCGTTCGCCAACGGGCAGCAGGTCACTCAGGCATGGAACGCCACCGTGACGCAGAGCGGAGCGGCGGTCACCGCCCGGAACCTGAGCTGGAACGGCAACCTGTCCCCCAACGCCTCCGCCACCTTCGGCTTCCTAGCGAGCTGGACCACCACCAACGCACTTCCCACCGTTACCTGCACGCTCACCTAACCCCCGCCCCACCCCCGTCCCGGTGATCAGGGAGTGCCTGCTCCCTGATCACCGCGATCGGACGGCGGAGCCCAGGTCGAACGCGGTGTCATCGTCGTTCTGCCCGAGCAGGTAGAACTTCCGGATGCCGGAGGCGATGCCGACGCTGATCCGGTCCAGGCGCTCGTCGTCGGTCACGTTGGCGAACTCCACGCGCACGGTCGGCGCCTTCGTCTGCTCGAACAGCCGAGAGTATTCCGGGTGGACGCCCCGGTCGGGCACGTCGGCGATCCGGACGACCTCCGCCTGGATGAACTCCGCGAGCGGCCTGCCGACGTGGGAGTACACGTCGTCCGCGCTGCCGAAGTAGTACGTGGCGCAGCCGGGGCCCGCCACGGTCGAGTCCGCCACACTCAAAGTGATCATCAGCTCGGCCTTGATGTCGTTGGCGAACGCCGCGATCTCGTCCTCGTCCTGCATCGGAAAGTCGGCGCTGTTGAGCATCCACGACTGAACACCGCGGAACTCGGCGATATGCGCCTCCAGAAGATGCCCGACCCGATCGATCAGCGAGTCCGCGAGAACCGCGTGCCGGCCGGTCGTCATCGCCGTACGCGACACGAGATCGAGGATGACGAAGCCGCCCTGCTGCGTACGGACGATAAAGCTGATCATGTGTTGCTGCTGAATAGTGGGCCTGTGGTCACGGTCGATGCCATGCTCCTCGAGAAACTTCAGCACCCGCTGAGTGACCTTGCCGCAGACCCCGTCGTTCAAGATGTCGTAGTCGTTCTGCAGGCGCCGGACGGCGAGCTCGGTGCTCTCCTGAAAGACGCCGTCGATCAGCGAGTCGTCGCCGTAGCCGAGCTCCACCAGCTGCCGCTGCAGATCGAGGACGTCCTTGCCCTGCATCGGACGGGCCCGCAGCCGCGCGAGTGCCCGCGGTTTGCGCGTCGAGGACGGCAGGAGCGTGCCGGCCGCTCGCGGCCCCGGCGACTCGGTCGAATCCCGCTCGTCGATGTCGCGGGCGTCGGTCGCCGCGAGCTCGATCAGCCAGCGGGGCGAAGGCGTGGCGGTCTTTCGGTCGAGAGCGAGCTGCGCACGCGCGGCCAGCACCTCCAGTCGCGTGGGTGGTCGCCGGGTGGTCACTTCGACGCGCCTCCTCCGGACTGGTCGGCGAAGGACACGAGACTGACCTGGCTGATGATCGCCTGAAGCAACCCGGCATCGTCGTGCTCGATCGCGTGTGACGCACTGATCAGAGCGATCAACGCTGACATCCCGACGCATCGCCGGCGCTCGTCATCCGACGCTACCGCGTCGGCGGCCCACTGCACCCGTTTCCACCATTGCTCTTTGCGATCATTGCGCGCCTTCTGCCGAACGGTCAGCGCCACGCCGACAAGCACGATCACCGCCGCCAACAACGGAATCAGATCGATGATCACGTCGACCCACGTGGATTCCGGCGTCACGACGGCCATCGTAATCTGGTCGATCCACCCCGTAGCCGTCCACTATGGTTCCGCCGCATGCGACTTGAATTGATCACACCGAAGAACTACGAGGCGGCGCTGGCGCTTTCCGTGCGCCCGGACCAGGAGGACCTGGTCTCGCCGGTCGTGAAGTCACTGGCCGAGGCGTACGTCTTCGCCGACCACGCCTGGCCCAGGCTGATCTACGACGGCGACCGGCTGGTCGGCTTCCTGATGGCCTTCCTCGACATCCCCTGGGCTCCCGAGCGCGACCCCGACGATCGGCGTTCCGGCCTCTGGCGGCTGAACATCGCGGCCGACGCCCAAGGCAAGGGCTACGGCCGGTTCGCTGTGCAAGCCGTGTGCACGGAGATCGGTGCGCGCGGCGGCACCCGAGCGTACGTCACCTGGGAGCCCCGCGCCGGAGGGCCGGAGGAGTTCTATCTGAAGCTGGGCTTCCGGCCGACCGGCGAGCAGAGCGGTGGCCAGACCGTCGGCGTCCGCGACCTGTGAGACTTTGAGCCCCACCACGTGTCCCCTATTCGCGTTGGTGGTGGGTGTTGCGGCGTGGTCGGCGCTCCAGGTCCACATAGGCGGGTGGGATGAACTCGGGCATTCCGTCCGCGGCGATCCGGACCGTCCAATGCCCACGATGGATCAACCGATGGTGGTAGCCGCACAACATGACGCTGTTGCCCAACGTGGTGGGTCCGCCGTCGGCCCACGACCGGACGTGGTGCCCGTGACACCAGCGCGGTGGCCGGTCACAGCCGGGGAAGGCGCAGCCCTTGTCCCGTAAACTCCAGCGCCCGCCGCAACGGTCCGCTGATCAACCGTCGGGTGCGGCCCAGGTCGAGGATCTGCCCATCGCCACCCAGGATGGCGGGGATGATTTTGGCGTCGCAGGCCAGCCGGCGCACCTGCTCCGGACTGAGCCGCTCACCGGTGTCCAGGGTGCCTACGCCAAGGGCCAGGCGCAGCACGTCGAACGACACGGTGACCACCACGTGCGGCCGTTCCCCGCCGTTTTCGGGTAGGTCTTCGGTGCGCATGGCGAGGTCGCAGATCTCGACGAGGGCGTCGGCGCGGCGTTGGGCCGGGGTGCGCACGTCCACGTCATGCCGCGGCGCGCACAACGGATCCAACGCGGCGTTGACGGTAGCGGCGCCGTCCTCGTCCAGCCAGCCCGTCAGCCGCACCCGGCCGTCCCCGTGCCGGGTCAGATGGAACGCCCGCGTCTGCCGCGCACGCGCTTCCATCCGCTCCAACGCCTCCGCGTCGGCGGCCTCGGCGAGCTCGGGGGCCACGTAGGCGAGGATGCCTTCGCCGTAACGGCGAAGCGTGTTCGGCTCGAACTCGGCGGCCCGACCGATCATCGCCTTCTCCGCCTTACCCACCACCTCAGCCGGAAGACGCCGCAACGCGGCCGCGATCACCTGAGCCTGCTCGGTATTGACCAGGCCGTCGGCGACGGCCTTGGCCAGCACCGGCCGCGCGTCCAACGCCTGGGCCAGCTCCAGCATCCGCTTGGCCGCGTGCGGACTGATCCGTAGGTGCTCGCGCAGCCACGCTTTGGTGCTGGTGGCGTGCTGCGTGATGGCCAGGCCCCGGCTGTCGATCTCCCGAATCAGCCGGGACTGCACCGCTGCGACGGCCTGCACCACCGCGTGCACCAGGTCCAAACACTCGACCAGATCCTCGTCGCGCAACGACCACGTGGGTGTGCTGACGCTCGCGTCGGCCGTGGCCTTGAGCTCCGTCAACACATCCGGCATCACCCATCCATCGTCATACGCGCGCGCGAAGATCACTGTCCCATCCGGCGGCCAATTTGTTGATCAGGGAGCATCTCGCGCGGGTCGCGGCGTGTCGGCAAAGGGACAGAGCTAAGCGCGTATGGTCAACCCTCGCCGAAGAGGTGGTCGAGCCAGGTCAGGACCTGCGGCGCCGCCACGGAGAGCACCGTGAAGTGATCGGCTCCAGGCGCCGGCGCGTACTCGATGTCGGTGCCGGAAGCGGCGAGCTGAGCGGCCGTGATCTCGGTGAGCACGGCGGGCAGTGCGTCGCTCGTGCCGTGCGCGAGCCGGACCGGCCGCGGGTAGCGCGCCGTGGGCACCTCGTCGTCGGCGAAGAGCGCGGTGAAGGCGGTCATCGCGGCCGCCGGGTCGCGGAAGACGTCGGCGTTGGTGAGGCCGGCGACCGCCCCGGCGATCTCCTCGATGCATGCGCGGCCGGCCCGGCTCACCAGTTCCAGGCCGAACGGCGTGAACCACTCATCCGGCCGGAACTCGCCCGGATTCGTCACCGGCAGGGTCCGGCCCAGGTACGGCACGAACGGGCTCAGCGGCGCCTGCGGGTCGCGCGCCGCCGCGAACTGCAGCGCCCACTGCGTGGTCGGCGCGACCGCGACGGTGCCGACGTGGCGCAGCGACGGCGCGTACGACGCCGCGAGTGACCCGGCCCAGAGCGCGGCGTGGCCGCCGAGGGAGTAGCCGACCGCCGCCCAGGAGCGGGAGACCGGCGCGATCCGGCGCGCCGCCCGGACGGCGTCGATGAGGGCGTACGCCTCGGCGCGACCGTCCACACCGGACGCCTCGCCGGGCGTGCCGATGCCCTCGTAGTCGGTGACCGCCACGGCGTACCCGGCGGCGAGCAGGGCCTCCCGAACGGCCGCGCGAACGGCGGCGTGCCGGCCCGGGACGCGGCACAGGCGTCCGGCGTGCCGCTGAACCCGGGGCCGAACCCGACCAGCCGCCACCCGCCTCCCGGTGGGCGCCCCGGCGGCACCGACACCGTCCCGCTGACCACGGTCGGGCGGCCGTTCCACGTGGTCGACGCGTACCGGATCCGCCACGCGGCGCCGGTGCCGGCCAGGCGCAGGGCGGCCGGCAGCGGCTCGGCGACGACGACGGTCCCGGGCGGCCTGCCGGCGCCGGCCCCGGGCGGGGCCGCGGCGGCCTGGGCCCCGGGGACGGCGAGCAGGACGGTGACGAGGGCGGCGCGCAACACGCGACCACCCTGTCACACATAGACAGTTATCGCTACGACTGCGGCAGGTGCTCCTTGGCGTCCTCATAGGACGCTTCGGCGGGGGCGTCCGCCGGGGCGTAGACCAGGCTCAGCACGCCGGTCTGGAACGTCTGCGCCGACACCAGCTTCAGCGGGATGGGCTCGCCGACGTCGAACAGGCGCATGCCGTTGCGGACGGCAATCGGGTGGACCAGCAGGTGCAGCTCGTCCAGCAGGCCGGCGGCCAGCAGCTGGCGCACCACCGAGACCGAGCCGCTCATGCCGATGGTGCCGCCTTCCCCCTCCTTCAGCGCCCGGACCGTCTCGACCAGGTCGCCGTGGAGCTGCTCGGAGTTGCGCCAGGTGAACTCGAGCTTCTGGTTCGACGCCACGATCTTCCGGACGTCGCCGAGCGCCTTGGCGAAGGCGGCGTCCTCCTCACCTGCCGCCTCCCGCTCCGGCCACGCCCCGGCGAAGCTGTCGTACGTCTTCCGCCCGAAGATCATGGTGTCCGCCTGGCTGAACGTGGCGTCGACGGCCGCACCCATCTCGTCGTTGAAGTACGGGAAGTGCCACTGGTCGGGGGCCTCGACAACCCCGTCGAGCGAGATGAACAGCCCAGCAATGATCTTCCTCATGGTTGCCCTCCAGATAGTTGTCGCGTCCGCACGGGGTAAGACCCTCCACCCCGCCCAAAATCATCGCCGTCCCACAAACCTGCCGACCTTCAGTCTCCTCGCCCACAGGTGCGCCACCTGGCTGGTCTCATCCTGGGACGGGCCGTCGAGCGCGGGTCTTACGCGGTGACCTGGCAGTTCTTTCCGGCGAGCGACGTCATCGCGCTGTTCACCAGTACGGCCGCGTCGGCGCAGCCGTACCGGGCGGAGCCCCGGGACCTCAGCGGAAGGCTGGGGCGGTTTGCAATCGCAGGTCACCCCAGCGCTGCACGGTCGCGGCGAGGATCTCGTCGGCCAGGTCGGCGAGCGCCGGCACCACGGCGTGGCGCTGCGCCGTGAGCCGCATCCGGTGCTGGATGACGGCACGTCGGGTGGGGCCCGAAGTCCCGCCACCCGGAGCCTCGCGCTCCTCATCGAGCGCCCCGGCGAGAAACCACCCCGTGGACAGCAACGCGCAAGCGGCCACCGCCACATCGAGGTCCCGGTCGAATGCCGCGTCACTAACGACCGGAATGCTCGGACCCACCGCGGTCCGCCACCGCGCCAGCGCGGCGTCAGCGACCTCGGCCGGCAGGCCCCACGAGCACCAACACGATGGCCACGGTACGAGCAGATAGGCGGCATCCCAGGCCACGTGGCGCATCGCGGCCTGCTCGAAGTCCACCAGCACCAACCCCGCCGGTGTGACCACGTTGTTGTCGGGGCACGCGTCCGCGGGGGTCAGCGCCCACCCGCCCGGGCCGAGCGCGGCGGCGGCACCGCTCAACTCCGCCAATGCCTTCGCTCCGGGTACCACGCCAAGGGTCGGCAGCCGCGCGGCCAGCAGATCGGCTGCGAGCGCCAGGAGATCCGGCATGGAATCCAGCGAGGAGACGCCGCCCAGGGCGGCGGCGAATCGCGGTCCGTCGCCGGTGGTGGCCGCGTGGACCGTGGCGAGCGCATCGGCCCACCAGTACAGCCGCTGCGTCGCCACACCGGCATCGTCGCCCAGGAGCGCGTCGGCGAGGCTCGGCCCGTCGCCGACGTCCGCCAGCACCACCAGCGGCGGGTCATCGACGGCAGCGATGAGGTCCGGTACGGGCAGCCCGCGCCCGCGCAGCACCGCCAGGGCCGCCGACTCCCGCGACCAGTGGTCGGCGAACCCCGGCGCGTGCGCCTTGACGATGACCGTGCCCGGCCCGCCGTCCACCGTCGCCCGGACCACCTGGCTCCGTGAACTGCTGCGCAGCGTCTCCACGGCCGCCAGCGTGCAGCCGAGCGCCCGCCCCGCGTTCGCAAGTATGTCCATGTCGTGGCGGTCCCACCCTTGGCCGGAGGTGCTCGAACGGTCCGCGGCAAATTTTCCCAAGCACACCGGCGATCGTCTTCAGTAGCTACGCGTCCCGTTGCTGTACTCCACGCCCCAGGCCGAGCAGTGGCCCCAAGCAAACGACGTTACGCCGGCGTCGTACAGAACCGTCGTATGGCGCCAGAAGAAATGATCTCCGATTGATGGTCCGGCAGGCACCCCACCGTAGTAGTAGTTCAGGACGAGCGTCGCCAGGGACTCACCCGGCGGCCCGAGCCCGGCCAGCGCCATGATGATGACGGGCGCAGCAGCGGTGGTACCTGATCTACCAGATCGGCAACAACGAAGAACGCGATCTACCGCCGCTGGCCGGACCGTCTCGCCCTCGGCGTCGCCGCCTACCGGCAGCTGACCACGACCATCCAACCCCCGGACACCAGCGATCTGCGCGCCGACGTCCTGGAGATGCTGCGCCGCGCGAACCGGCACTGGAGCTCCCCGCTCGGCATGATCCTGCGCGATCTCATCGCCGCGGCCGGCGGCGCGCAGGCCCTCCTGGCGCAGCTGGGTGAGCAGTCCACCGACGCCGCGGCGGCCACCTGGCTGGTCATCCTGGGACGCGCCGTCGCACGCGGGGAAGCCTCCCCGGAATCACTGCACCCGCGCGTCGCGACCGTCGCCATCGTCCTGCTCCGCAACGAGTTCGTCACCCGAGGCGTGCCCGCGGCGCCCGACGAGGTCCTCATCGAGATCGTCGACGAGGTGTACCTGCCCCTCGTACGAGCCCGGTAGCCTCGTCAGGATCCCCTAGCCTGAGCGCGTGGCCGTTCCACTGTGGCTCGACGTCGCCGACAAGGTGGGCTCCGTCGTGGGCGCCCTGGCCGGTGTGACCAGCCTGGCCGTGGCGGTCCGGTTGAGCCTTCCGCCGCGCGGCGACGAGGCCGGCCGCCCAGCGGTTCCGGTCGCGCGGCGGTGGCTGTGGATCGGTGGGGTCCTGGGCCTGTTCGCCTGCTGACGCTGGAGCGTGGGCCGCTGCCGCTGGGACCGGACCTCAAGGCGTTGCTGCGCTCGCAGTGGGAAGACGCGAGCCACCACCGCTACCAGTTCTTCGACGGACACGCGCCGGCCCTGCCGAAGATCTATGTGGAGCAGCGCGTGGAGCGTTCGGCGCGCGGGCTCGTGACCGGCCAGGCGGGCGTGCCGGGCCTGTTGACGGTGCGTGAGGTGTTCGGCCAGCACGCCGACGCGTTCCCGAACGTGCTGGTGGTGTCGGGTCCCGGCATGGGCAAGTCGACGCTCGCCGCCCAGCTGGTGTACGAGCAGTGCGCGTGGTGGTTGGCGGCACGGCGCAACAGCCGTCCGGATGACGCGCCGTTCGGCGCCGCCGTGCCGATCGCGCTTCCGGCGCGGTACCTGGTCGGCCGGAGCCTGCCGGACGCCCTGCTGGACGCCACCCGTCGCCTGGCGGCCGGCGCGGACGGCGTCCGGTTTGACGATCATCCGCTGCCGGGGGTGCCGTGGCTCGTGCTCGTGGACGGCCTCGACGAGGTGCTCCGGCCGCACGAGCGGTCCCAGGTGCTGGGCAGCCTGACGGCATGGCTGTCGGACGATGGCGCGCCGTTCCGCTTCTTCGTCACGACCCGGCCGCTGCCCTACGGCGAGCTCGCCGACGTACGCTCCCGGCGCGTCGGCGAGTTCGTGCTGCGTCCGTTCAGCGAGACCGACATCCGGACGTTCGCCACGAACTGGTTCCTGGCGCGCGCCCCGGAGCAGGAGGCCCGGACGGCGGCGGACCTGTTCGGCAGCCGGCTGCTGTCCGCCCGGCTGCGCAACGTCGTACGGGTTCCGTTGCTGGCGACCATCGCGGCCCTGGTATTCGAGAGCGATCAGGACCAACCGCTGCCGACCAGCCGGGCCGGGCTGTACGAGCGGTTCGTCGAGCATCTCGTGGACGGCCGCCGGCAGACGAGGGAGCAACTGGACCGGCTGGCGCGGGAGTTCAAGCGGTCCGGCGCCGCGGGCGCCCAGGCCTGGCAGTGGCTGCGGGACAACCGGATGGTGCTGCTCGAACACCTCGCCGACGCCTACCTGACCGGCGCGGTGTCGCCGATCACCGCCCGCGCGGAGACGTGGGTGGCGAGCCACGCGCCGGCGCAGGCGTTCGACGGCGTGCCCGGTTGGAAACGGCACCTACGGGCCGTGCTGACCAGCACGGGCGTTCTCGCACCGCACCGCGGCGACCTCGCCTTCACCCACCACAGCCTGGCCGAGTACCTCGGCGCGGGTCCCCGGGCGAAGCAGTTCGAGTCCGCCACCTGGTTCGCCGACGTGCGCAGCCCGGAGTCGCGCAACCTCGCGCTCTTCGTCCTGGCGCGCAGCCTGGCGCCCGCCGACCCCCTCGTCCAGACCCTGCTGGACAGCCTGGGCGCGGACGTGGTGGCCGCCGGTGACGTGCTGGCCGACGGCATCGACGTGTCGGTGCCGCTGCGGCGCCGGGTGATCGACGCCCTCATCGGGCAGCTGACCGCCGAGGATCCGACCGCCCCCGAGGCGCTGCGCGTCCTTGTCGATCTCCTGTCCGACAAGGGTTTGGCGAACAGACTCGTCGGCATCGTCGAGGACGACACCGCCCTGCCGTGGGCCAGGGTGCTCGTCGCCGACGCCCTCGACCAGGTCGACGGGCAGAGCCGGTACCTGCGTCGCATGGCGCAGACGCCGGCATTGGAGCTGCGCGCCCGCGCCTGGGCGTTTCAGCAGCTGCGCCGGCGCGGCGGCGAGCACGACGCCGACGCTCCGGCGACGGATGTCGAGCCGGAGCCCGGGTTGCCGGAGCGCACGCCGCCGGGCCCGCTGGCGCGGCACGCGTACCGGCTGTCGCTGGAGAATCAGCCGCGCGGCTCCGCGTTCCGGCTCACCAGCGCGCTCGCGCTGGCCGGCGACGGCTCCCGGGCCGGCGAGGACGAGCTGCACTCCTGCGTCACCGACACCTCGCTGCGGATGGACCTACGGCTGGAGGCCGCGCGCGCCCTGGTGCGGGTGGGCCCGGAGCACGGGGAGGCGCTCCAGCGGGTGCTGGCCGACGCCGGCCTGGGTGTCGACGTCCGCATCCCGGTCGCGGTCGCGCTGACCGAGGTCAACGACGAGTCGGCCCGCGAGCTGCTGCGGGAGATGGCCGCGCAGCACCCGGCCCTCGCCCACTCGCTGCCCGCCGTGCACGTCGCGCTCGACACGGTACGGGTGGAGCGGAGGGTGCAAGAACGGCCCGTCGTGACCGTACCCACGGAGGCGGAGTCCGTCCGCATCTGGGCCGGCGTGCCGATCCGCAACCCGGACTTCACCGGACGCGAGGATCTGCTGGAGCGCTTGCGGGAGGCGTTGCAGAGCTCGTCCCGGGCGGTGGTGCGGCCGCAGACCTTGCAGGGCATGGGCGGCGTCGGGAAGACGCAACTGGTGCTGGAGTACGTCTACCGGTTCGCCGCCGACTACGACATCGTCTGCTGGGTGCCGGCGGAGCAACGGTCGTCGGTCGTTGCCACGCTGGCGGAGTTGGCACCGCGACTGGGTCTGCCCGTCAGCGAGGACCGCTTCGAGACGGCCCGGGTCGTGCTGGACGCGTTGGCTGTCAGCCCGGCACGCTGGCTGCTGGTCCTCGACAACGCGGACGACCCGGACATCATCGAGCCCCTTGTGCCGGCGGCGGGCGGGCACGTCGTCCTGACCTCCCGGAACCAGGAGTGGGCGCAGGTCTGGGACTCGATCGAGGTCGACGTCTTCCGCCGGGACGAGAGCGTCGAGCTGCTGCGCAGGCGCGCCGATGTGATCTCCGTGGACGACGCCGACCGGCTGGCCGAGCGGCTCGGTGATCTCCCGCTGGCGTTGGACCAGGCCGCGACCTGGCAGGCCGCCACCGGCATGCCGATCGCGGAATACCTCCAACTGCTGGACGAGCACATCGGGGGCCTGTTGTCCGAGGGCAGGCCGACGTCGTACCCGGTCACCGTGGCTGCGTTCGTCGGCCTGGCACTGGAGAAGCTGCGTGCGATCTCGCCGGCGGCCGCCCAGGTGATGGAGCTGTTCGCGTTCCTCGCCCCGGAGCCGATCTCCGTCGCGGTGCTGCGTAGGGGCCGCGACGCGGCGATGTCCGAGCCGCTCCACCAGCTACTGGGCAGTGCGGTCCCCCTGAGTCGCGCGATCCGCGAGCTGCGCCGCTACGGGCTGGCGAAGGTGGACCCCGACCAGCGGATGCAGGTGCACCGGCTGGTCCGGTTGGTCATGCGCGATCGCCTCTCGCCGGAGCGGTACCAGGAGGCCAGATCCAACGTGCACCGCCTGCTGGCGTCGGCGAACCCGGCCAGCCCGGACGACCCCGCCGCCTGGCGGACGTACGCCGAGATCGGGCCGCACGTGCTGGCGGCCGAGTTGATCGACGCGGACGACGAGGACGCCCGCCGGGTGGTGCTCGACCAGATCCGGTACCTGTGGGTCACCGGCGACTACGAGGGCGCCCGCCGAGTCGGTGAGACGGCTGTCGCGGAATGGCGCACGCACTTTGGCTCCGATGCGGAATTGACCTTGCTCGCGGCCCTCCACCTGGCGGACGCTCTCCGGTCGCTCGGCGAATACCAGGCGGCACGGGCCTTGACCACCGACGCGTTCGAGCGGCTCCGCGCGACCAGGGGCGAGGATCACGAGTTCACGTTCCAGGCGATGCGCCGACTCGGCGCCGACCTGCGGATCGCCGGCGAGCTGCGGGCGGCGTACGACCTGGAGGTCGACAACCTGGCCCGGCACAGTCGCGTCCTCGGGGACGAAGACGCCGAAACCCAGCGGGCCCGCGACGGCGTGGCGACCAGCCTGCGCCTGCTCGGCGACTTCGCCGAGGCGTACCGGATCGACCGGGCCACCGCGAGCGGGTGGGCGGAAATCCTTGGCACGACTCATCTCTGGACGCTGTCCAGCCAGGCGAACGTCGCCCGCGACCTCTACGCGTTGGGGCGCTACGCCGAGGCGCTGGAGCTGCAGCGGGCCACCTGGCCGGCGTACCGCGACCAGCTCGGCGACGGCCACATCGAGGTGCTGCTGGCGGCCCGCACGATCGCGATCGCGACCCGTAAGCTGGGGCGGTACGGTGAGGCGCTCAGCCTGGTCCAGGAGCACTACCGCGCGGTGCACGCACTGTTCCGGCCGGACCACGAACACGTCCTCGCGGCGACCACGAGTTACGTCAACGCGCTGCGCGCCACCGATCAGCTGGGCATGGCGCTGGGCCCGGCCACCGAAGCGGTGAGCCGCTACCAGCGGATGTTCGGGGAGCGGCATCCGCTGACCCTGGCCGCCGCCACCAACCTGGCCATCATCCTGCGCGCCCAGGGTGATGCGCGCGCGGCCCGGGAGCTGGACGAGAAGACGCACAAGGCCATGCTGGAGACGCTGGGACCCGACCACGAATACACCCTGTGCGTGGCCAACGGCGTCGCCAACGACCTCGCCCTGCACCACGACCTGGCCGGGGCCAGGGAGCTGTCCGCACGCACGCTGGCGATCTCCCGCCGGGTGCGGGGCGACGGGCATCCGTACACCTTGGCGTGCGCGGCCAACGCCGCGTTCGACCTGCGGGCAACCGGCGACCTGGCCGGCGGGCACGCGTTGCACAACCAGGCTCTCGCGGACCTGGCGCGGGTGCTCGGCGCGGACCACCCGGAGCACCTCGACGCGGCCCGGGGCAAGCGGGCCGAGTGCGACATCGAGCCACCGCCGATGTGAGCCGGGGTCAGGCCCCACTGCCCCGGCGCCGGCGGAGAGCCGGCGCCGGGTTTGTCGGTCAGAAGTTGAACTGGTCGATGTTGGCGGAGTCGAAGACGGTCGGCGGGCCGAGCACGACCACGCTGTCCGCGCCGATGGTGTACTCGCCGAGCTTGCCGGCGGTGAACTTCTCGCCCTCCTTGCCGGTGATCATCCCGGAGGCCAGCGCCGCGCCGGCGTACGCGGCCAGGTAGCCCAGGTCGGCCGGGTTCCACAGGGCGAAGTTCTTGACCGTGCCGTCCTTCACGAACTCACGCATCTGGTTCGGCGTGCCCAGCCCGGTCAGCGCGACCTTGCCCTTGTACTGCGACCCGGACAGATACCGCGCCGCCGCCGCGACACCCACCGTCGTGGGCGAGATGATGCCCTTCAGATCCGGGTACGACGCGAGCAGCCCCTGGGTCTCCTGGAACGACTTCTGGTCGTCGTCGTTGCCGTAGGCGACCGTGACCAGCTCGATCTTGCTGTATTCGGGCTTTTTCAGTTCGGTCTTCATCAGGTCGATCCAGGCGTTCTGGTTGGTCGCGTTCGCCGTTGCCGACAGGATGGCGATCTTCCCGGCGCCGCCGATCTGGTCCGAGATCAGCTTGACCTGGTTCTCCGCGATGCCCTGCGCGGTGACCTGGTTGACGAACAGGTCCCGGCAGTCCTTGTTGGTGTCCGAGTCGAACGTGACCACCTTCGCCCCACCCTGCCGGGCCTGGCCGATCGCGCCGCAGATCGCGTTCGGGTCGTTCGCGGAGATCACGATCACGTCGGAGCCCTGCTGGGTCAGCGTGTTGATGTACGACACCTGCGAGGACGCCGATGCCTCGGATGGGCCGACCTCCTTGTACTCCCCTTGAACTCCTCGACCGCGGCCTTGCCGCCGTTGTCGGAGGTGGTGAAGTACGGGTTGTTGACCTGCTTGGGCAGGAACGCGACGCTCAACCCCTCCTTGATCGACCCACCCGCACCGGCGGTGGCGTTCCCGCCGGACGGGGTGTCGCTTTCGTCGTCCGCGCACGCCCCGGTCGCCAGCAGCATGGACAGGGCGAGGACGGACGCGCCGGCCTTTATCGCTCTCATAGCTTCGGTCCTTTCTTCACATAACGGGTGGTCGACGGGATGGGTTGGTCGACGAGACGGGCACGGAGTGGGTCAGGCGGTGGCGGGTCGTCGCCGGCGGATCCGGGCGCGCAGCATGCTGGCCGCGTTGGGGCCGACGACCGAGATGATCAGCAGGGTGCCGGTGACCACGGTTAGCGTGTCGGCCGGCACGTCCGCCAGTTGCAGGGCGTTGCGCAAGGTGATCAGCAGCAGGACACCGGCCATGACGCCGACGAGCGTGCCCCGGCCGCCGAAGATGGACACGCCGCCGAGCAGCACCGCGGCGACGACGGACAGTTCCAGGCCGGCGCCGTTGTCGGCGCGGGCGGACGCGTAGCGCATGGTCCAGAAGAACCCGGCCAGCGCGGCGACCGTGCCGGTCAGCACGAACAGCCAGAACTTGGTCCTGGCCACGGAGATGCCGGAGAACGCCGCGGCCTGGTCGTTGTTGCCGATGGCGTACAGGCCCCGGCCGATCGGGGTGGCGTGCAGCACGACGGCGAACACCACGGCCAGGACGAGGACCACCAGCGCCACCCACGGCACGGTGGTGCCGGGCAGCGCCTCGATCATGTTTCCGGTCCAGGAGAACGGGAAGTCCGCCACCGCCTTGTCGCCCAGCACGACATAGGCGAGTCCTCTGTAGAGGGCGAGCGTGCCGATCGTCACCGCCAGGGACGGCAGCCCGAAGCCGGTGATGAACAGTCCGTTCACCGCGCCGAGCACGGCGCCCAGCAGGACCACGAGGGGCAGGATCAGCGGCAGCGGCAGCCCGTGCAGCCACAGCTGGCCCATCACCGCGCTGGACAGGCCGAGCACGCTGGCGACCGACAGGTCGATCTCGCCGGTGATGACGATCAGCGTCATCGGCAGCGCGATCAGCGCGATCGGGATGACGTCCAGCAGCAGGAAGCCCCAGAAGCGGGAGCTCGCGAATCCCTCGACCAGGATCGACGAGCCGATGATCACCGCCACCAGCACCACGATGACCAGTACGTCCCAGGTACCCAGTCGTTTAAGCACCGCGGGCCCTCCTTCCCCGGAGCCGGTGGGCGATCCGGGCGGTCAGCGCCCGGTCCAGGCCGATCGCGGCCAGGATCAGCGCGCCGACGACCGCCTGCTGCCAGAACGGGTCGATCCGCAGTACCGGCAGCGCGGCACCGATCGTGGACAGCAGCACCGCGCCCAGCGCCGCCCCGTACACCGAGCCGGAGCCGCCGAAGATGGCCACCCCGCCCACGACGACGGCGGCGACCACGTTCAGCTCGATGCCGGTGCCGGCGGCGGCGTCGAGGGTGCCGAACCGGGCCGCGTACAGCACGCCGGCCAGACCGGCCAGCCCGCCGGAGACCGCCATCGCGGCGAAGACCCGCTTGCCGACCGGGATCCCGGACAGCCGGGCCGCGGCCGGGTCCGACCCGATCGCGTACAGCTCCCGGCCCGAGCGGTAGTTGCGCAGGTAGAACCCGGCGACCAGCAGCACCACGACCGCGAACAACGCCAGCACCGGCACCCCGAGCAGGGTCTGTGTGCCCATGTTCTTGAACCCGCGCGGCATGTCGGCCGCGTTGATCTGCTGCCCGGCCGCCCACGAGTAGTCGATGCCGCGGAACACGTACAGCGTGCCGAGGGTGACCACGAGGGCCGGGACGCGGGCGACCGCGATCAGCGCGCCGTTGACGATTCCGCACAGCAGGCCCAGGCCGACACCGGCCAGCAGGGCCAGCACGATGGGCGCGTCCGGCATCGCCAGGAAGAGCTTGCCGGTCGCGAACGCGGACAGCCCCAGCACCGAGCCGACGGACAGGTCGACGTTGCGGGTGATGACGACGATGGCCTGCCCGACGGCCAGCACGACCAGGATGGTCGCGCCGAGCATCAGGTCCTTGCGGCCCTGCGCGTTCAGGAACCGCGGGTTGGAGATCGTCGTCACCGTGATCAGGAGGATGAGGGCGAGGGCGATGCCCAGCTCCCGCACCACGAACAGCCGGTGGGCGCCCCGTACGTCGCCGCGCGCTCGAGTGGGGCCGGGGGCCGGCTTGGTCGCGGTGGTCACGACTTCGCCCCCTGACCGGTCGCGGCCAGCATCACCGACTCCTCGTCGGCGGCCTCCCGGGCGATCTCCGAGACCAGCCGGCCCTCGTGCATGACCAGCACGCGGTCCGCCATGCCCAACACCTCCGGCAACTCGCTGGAGACCATCAGCACGGCCACGCCCTCACCGGCCAGCTGCGACATCAGCCGGTGCACCTCCGCCTTCGTGCCCACGTCGATGCCCCGGGTCGGCTCGTCCACGATCAACACCTTCGGCATCGTGGACAGCCACTTGGCCAGCACCACCTTCTGCTGGTTGCCACCGGACAATGTGGACACCGGGTCGGCCAGCCGGCCGGCCTTGACCTGCAACCGCCGCGTCCACGTCTGCGCGGCGCGCCGTTCCGCCCCGCGGCCCAGCAGGCCGAGCCGGGACAGCGACCAGCGGCGGGTCAGCGTGGCGTTGCGCTCGATCGACAGCTCCATCACCAGGCCCTGCTGGCGGCGGTCCTCCGGCACCAGCGCCACCCCGGCCGCCATCGCCGCCGCCGGCCGCCCCCGCGGCAGGCGCGTGCCGCCGACCCGGATCTCGCCCGAGTCGTACCGGTCGACGCCGAACACCGCCCGGACCACCTCGCTGCGACCCGCACCGACCAGGCCGGCCAGCGCGACGATCTCCCCACCGCGCACCGCGAAGCTGACGTCCTCGAAGACGCCGTCGCGGGTCAGGTGGCGCACGTCCAGGAGCACCTCACCGGCCCGCGTCTCCTCCTTCGGGAAGAGCTGGGACACCTCCCGACCGACCATCCGCCGCACCAGGGTGCTCACGTCCAGGTCCTCCGCCCGGTCCGAGGACACCCACCGCCCGTCCCGCATCACCGTGATCCGCTGGCAGAGCGCGAACACCTCGTCGAAGCGGTGCGAGATGAACAGCACCGCCGCACCGTGCTCGCGCAGCGACCGGACCACCGCGAAGAGCCGCTCGACCTCCACGCCGGACAGCGCCGCCGTCGGCTCATCCATGATCAAAATCCGGGCGTCAAAAGACAGCGCCTTCGCGATCTCCACGAGCTGTTGATCGGCGATCGACAGCCCTCGCGCCGGCCGATCCGGATCCAGGTGTACGCCCAACCGCGCGAACAGCTCGGCCGCCCGCTGCCGCATCGCCGCGCCGTCGATGCGCCGCAGTCCCCGCAGCGGCTGCCGCCCCATGAAGATGTTCTCCGCCACCGACAGGTCCGGAAACAGCGTCGGCTCCTGGTAGATCACCGCGATGCCGGCGGCCCGCGCGTCGGCCGGCCCGCCCAGCAGCAGCGGCTCCCCGTCCAGCGTCACCGTGCCCGCGTCCGGGCGTGTACCCCGGCCAGCACCTTCACCAGCGTCGACTTGCCCGCGCCGTTCTCCCCTACCAGCGCGTGCGCCTCGCCCGCGTACAGCTCCAGGTGCACGTCGATGAGGGCGTGCACGGCGCCGAACGACTTCCGGACACCGGACAAGGCCAACAGCGGCGCTTCGCCTCCCTGCCGCTCGGGCACATCAGCCTCCCGGTTAAAACGTTTCATTATGACCTGTGAGGGTCACGTTAAGGGCAGATTTCAAAGGCCGTCAAGAGGTCGTTGAAACCGTTGCCGAGCCGCGATCGAGGCAAGCCCTTTCCTGTTCAAGCGCGCTTCAGCACCCCGCGTCCCACCCGTCCCACGCCACCCTCAGCCGTGTCGATCAAGGACCTTCCCGTCGATCAAGGGCGTACGGTCGTGGTTCGATCTCTTTTCCACGGCCGTATGCCCTTGATCCGCGCGGAAGTCCTTGATCGGCGCGCAACGCACGAGCGGCGGGTTGAATGGGTCCACTATGGTCCAGTCGTGACCGACGAAGAGCTCGCGCCGCCTCAGGTTCCCGCGCCGGTGCGCACGCGACAGCGACGCTGGTGGCTGCCGGCGACGATCGGGGCGGCGGCCGTGCTCATCGCCGTCACCGTGATCGTCGTCGTCACGCAGCTCGGCGGCGGCCCCGCCGGCGACTTCGCCGACGCCTCGGACGAGTTCCGCTCGCGCGTCGACGACGCGCTGCCGCAGGTCGAGAGCGAGGTCAAGGCCGCGACCGGCGGTCAACTGCTCGACCCCAAGCTGCAACGGGCCGGCGACCACATGCGAGCGATCGCGGACGCGCTCGACGCCTACCGCGCCAGCGTGGAGAAGATCGACTTTCCCGACGGGGTGCCGACCAGCCGCCTGGTCGAGGTCCTGACCAGTACCGCAAAGATCGTCAACGTCTCGGCCGGAGGGTTCGCGAAGTCCGAGTTCGAGCAGTTCCTGAACCGGACCTGGCCGGCGCTCGACAAGGTCATCGAGGAGGCGGCGCAGGACGTCCGGGTCCAGCTGTGACCAGATAGTCGTCGGCGTCGGGGCTCCACTGTAGAGCGACCGCGCCGGTGGTGGCCGCCGCCTTGCAGAACTGAAGGAAGCTGCGATAGCCGAGCTTCTTCTCGCTGAAGTCCGGCCGTACCCGGCGAAGCTGGTTTTTGAGACCGGAAAGGGCGACCGAGCCGTCGCCGCCGGTCAGGTCCAGGACCACGACGCGCAGCAGCTCGAACGCCACCTCCCGATCGCCGTGTTCGGGAAGGGTGACCTCGGGGTCGCCCTTGGCGGGGCCTTCGGCCAACTCGATCACGTTGCGCTCGGCGAGGTGCCGCAACAGCTCGCCGAACGTGCGGAACCCGTAGTCGGACTCGCTGAACGTCGGGTCCTTGCGGAGCAGGGTGCGCTTCAGCGTCGAGGCGGTCACCTCGCCGCTGGAACTGCCCTGCAGGCCGGCCACGGTCTGGGCCACGAGGACGGCGAGCGTGTCGACGTCACGCGCGGGCTCCTCGACCGGCGGCTGCGGCTCGGGTTCCTGCTCCGCCTGCCGCGGATCGGGGGCCGGCGGCCGCGCCGAGGTGGGCCGCCGGCTACGGACCGGCGGGATGTCGACGCCCTCCAGGCGGTCGTAGTAGAGGAACTCGTCGCAGGCCGGCGGGAGCAGGGCCGACGTGGACTTCTCCACGCCGACGCCGATGACCCGCTTGTTGAGCTCGCGAAGCTTGTGGACCAGCGGGGTGAAGTCACTGTCGCCCGTGCAGATCACGAACGTCGAGATGTACCCGCGCTCGAACGCCAGTTCCACGGCGTCGACGGCCATCTTGATGTCGGCGGCGTTCTTGCGCGAGGCGCCCATGCGCTGGGGTATCTCGATGAGCTCGACGTGCGAGCGGGTCAGCATCCGGCGGTCCTCGTCGAAGAACGACCAGTCGGCGTACGCCCGGCGGACCACCACCCGGCCCCGCTCGGCGAGGGCGTCGGCGATGGGGCGAAAGTCGAAGGCCATCCCGCCCGGTGGTCGCGGGCGCCCAGCGCGAGGTTCTCATAGTCCAGGAACAGGGCAATCCGCTCTTCGAGATCCACGAAAGTCACCCTACGCCCAGGGACCGCGCTCCACGGGTCAGCACGGCAACGGTCGTCAGCGACAGCCCGGCCGCCGCTGTGATGATCAACGCCATGGGTACGGCGCTGCCGGTGCCGGCGAGGCCCACCAGCGGGGCGGCGAGGGCGCCCACGGTGGACTGTGCCGCGCCCAGGACGGCCGCCGCGGTGCCGGCGTGGCGGCTGTGCCGGTCGAGGGCGAGCGCGACGCCGTTGGGCATGACCATGCCCATGGTGCCCACGAAGACGAACAGCGCCACCACGACCGTGACGAGGCTGCCGATGGCGGCCCCGGCGAGCAGCGCCAGGGCCGCGCCCAGCCCGACGGCGAGCGTCGCCCGCAGCAGGGTACGCGGCGGGTACCGGTCCAGCAGGCGGGCGTTGAGCTGCCCGACCGCGACGAGGCCGACCGCATTGACGCCGAACAGCAGGCTGAACACCCCGGCGGGCAGGGCGAAGACGTCCTGGAAGACGAACGACGACCCGGAGATGTACGCGAACAGACCGGCGTACGCGAGGGACTGCGCCAGCGCGTACCCGATGAAATAGCGGTCGGCGACCAGCCGGCGGACGGCGCCCAGCGTCGTCGCGAGGCCGCCGGTGCTGCGCCGCTCGGCGGGCAGCGTCTCCGGCAGGCGCCAGGCCACGGCGGCGGCCAGGACCGCGCCGATCACGGCGAGCGCGACGAAGACGCCCCGCCACGACGTGAACCGCAGCAGCAGGCTCCCCAGGCTCGGCCCGGCGATCGGGGCCAGCCCGAAGACCAGCGTCAGCCGGGAGAAGTACCGCGCCGCAGCGCCGCCGGAGTACAGGTCGCGCACGATGGCCCGAGCGACCACGACGCCGACGCCGCCGGCGAGGCCCTGGACCAGGCGCAGCGCGACCAGCGCGCTGGCCGACGGCGCGAACGCGCACAGCAGGGACGCGAGCGCGTACGCGGCCACACCCGCGACGACCGGCCGGCGGCGACCCCAGCGGTCGCTGAGCGGGCCGGTCACGAGTTGGCCCAGGGCCAGGCCGATCAGGCACGCGGTGAGCGAGAGCTGCACCTCCGCGTCGGGCACCGCGAAACCGTCCGCGATCTGCGGAAACGCCGGCAGGTACAGGTCCATCGACAGCGGACCGACCGCGGTGAGCGCGCCGAGGAGGACGAGCAGCGCGCCACCGCCGCCGCGCCGGGCGGGCGTCGGCGGCCGGAGAGCGGTAGCTTGCTGCGTCAGTACGGCCACAAGCCGACGATAGCTCTGTACTCAGATATATTGCACTGTGAAGCACATTACGGGGACCGCGATGGACAACGACGAGACGGCAGAGGAACTGAGCTTCGTGCTCGGCCGGTTCCACCAGGTGCTGCGCCGCGCCGCCGTACACCGGGCCGGGCGGGAGATGCTGCCCAACGCCCAGGTCGAGCTGCTGCGCCTGGTCGAGCAGCGGCCCGGCGTCAGCGTCAAGGAGGCCGCCGAGGCGCTGCGGATGGCGGCCAACACGGTGAGCACCCTGGTCGGGGACCTGGTGGACGCCGGGCTGCTGGCCCGCACGCGGGCGCCCGAGGACCGGCGCTCCGTGCGCCTCGACCTGACCGAGGCGGCCCGCGAGCGCCTGGCCGCGTACGCCACCCACCGGCGCGCCCTGGTCGCCGACGCCCTCGCCCAACTCGACGCGGACGCCCGCCGCGACCTGGCCCGGGCCACCCCGCACCTGCGCCGCCTGGCGGACCTCGTCGCGGGAGAGGACTGACCATGGACGCCAACTCGGTCCGCGGCTCCGTCAACGCGGTGCCGTACGGCATCGACTTCGCGGCCGACCTGGGCGACGACACCGTACGGCGGTTGGCCGACAGCATGATCCATCAGCGGCACTTCCCCCGCCCCGCCGCGCAGTACGCCGAGGCGGTCAAGGCCGTCCTCGCCGCGGGCCAAATCCCGCCGCAGTCCCTGGCGATGAGCACGCGGTACCCGGAGGCGGAGTTGCTCGACTTCCTGCGCCGCCTCGACCGCCACCTGGACGAGCTGCGACCCTGGCCCGAGCCCTAGGGCCGCCCACGGCGACTTGTCAGTGGGGTTGCTGGAGGCGGACGGTGCGTAGGACAGGGGTCGCCGGGCCGGCGGTGCCCCGTACCAGCAGGGTCAGTCGGGTTCCGGCCGCAGTCCAGGCGGCCGGGATCCACAGCGCGTCCGCGTCGCCGCCGGAGAAGCGGGGCCGCTGCGGGTCGGCCAGCCACACCCGGCCGAGGCACTCGCCGCCGGCCCATCCGGTCGCGCGCAACTGCGCGCCGTCGAGCCGTACCAGCCAGCCCGCGCCGGACGACGGGAGGTCCAGGTCCAGCCAGACCTCCTCGCCGGCCGCCAGGGCGAGCGGCAGCGCGACCTGCTCCCCCACCGGCTGGGCGTCGTCGGCGTACGCGGTCAGCGCGCTGTCGTCCTGGACGGCGCAGGACCAGCCGGTCACCGGGCGCAGGCTGAGCAGTTCGGCCCGCACGGGCGCGCCGCTGGGGTTGTGCGACGTCGTCAGCGACACCTGGCGGGTGCCGGACGGCAGCAGCAGCCAGGGGTCCTCCGGGTGGACGGTCACCGGTGCGCCGGCGTCGACCGCGACCCGCACCGGTTCGGCCAGCCCGGCCAGGTGCAGGGCCGACACGCGGTCCGGATCGGGGTCCAGCGCGCGGGTGTACGTGACCGGCACGCCGACCCGGGTGCTGCTCCAGCCGCCCAGTGTGCGGGTCGGCGCGGGCTCGCCGGCCCACTGGTCGGCGCCGTCCACGGTCCAGAGGGCGGACAGGTCACGCGCCGCCTCGACCGTCCACAGTGTACCGAGGCCGCGCAGTCCGCCGAGGTGCAGGGCGGGCAGGCGGGCGTCGTCGAAGTTCGCGTGTCCCCAGATCTCCACGGTGGCCCGAATCTCGGTGGCACCGCTCTCGAGTCCGCTTGGTACGTCGCGCACGTCGATCCGCTCGGTGGCGCCGAAGCGGGCGATCGTCGGCAGCGCCCGGCCCGCGATCGACAGGTCCACCAGATCGGCGGCGCCGACCAGGAGCAGCTCGTCGACGCCGGTCAGGTCCGTGGTGCTCGCGTACGTCCCGCGGCCGCGGTAGACGCCGAGCGACTCCAGCGCCGGCGGCAGGTCGTGCGCGTCGCCGGCCGGCATGGCCGAAGCGGCGCCCGGCCGCCGCCGGGCGATGGTCACCTCGGTCGCCAGTCCCGGCGACCGCGGGGACGGCGGGGTGGCCACGTCCACGCTGCCGTCGGCGTGCAGGGCGGTGAGCCGGGCCGCCTGGGGCGGCGGCAACACCACCACAGAAAGCCCGGAGGCCTCCACAGTGGACCCGACCGCGACGACCACCGGTGGGTGTCCATCCAGGACAACCGTCACGGGTACGTCGGAGGCGAAGGCCAGGGCCAGCCGCCCGCCCTCGGCCGCGACGGCCACCAGGTCGGCGGAGGCCAGGCTCAGCGTCCGGTCGACGCCCCACGGGTGCAGCGGCAGGTCGAGCAGCAGCAGCGGGCTCGCGTCGGCCGGGACGGCGACGGACACGCCGCCCACCGTGGCGGTCCCCGGCGTGGTGCCGAGGTTCGGCAGCGCCAGCACCTGGCCGCCGCCGTCGAGGTCCAGCGCCGCTGGCGACGTACTCGTGGGGAAGTCCGTGGTGACGGCGTGCCGCGACCCGCCCGTCGTCGCCCGGGCCAGCCGCGGACCCAGCGCGCCCACGACGCGCGCCAGCACCTGCGCCTCGACGAACTCCGCCCGCTCGGCCCCGGTCGACGAGACGTACCCGCCGAAGTCGTAGCCGTGGCTCATCAGGTTGCCGGGTGCGCCCCAGTTGCCGGTGGACGGCGTGTAGCCGAAGTTCCAGCCGGAGGATTGGAGGTAGGGCGCGATCAGCGAGGCGCCGCTGGCCAGCAGCCGCCGCAGCGTGCGGTGCCGGCGGTTGGTCTCGGTGATAAGCAGCGGCAGGCCGCGCTCGGCCAGCAGGTGCGCGTACCGCCGCACCTCGGCCTCGATGTGCGGCGAGTCGTCGTCGGGGTAGAAGTTGCACGCCGGCACGACGCCGGCCACGTCTCCCGTCGCCCCGGTCAGGTCGCCCTGGCCCGAGCAGGCGATGAGGGGAACGGTGATGCCGTGCTCGATCGCGTGGTCGCGCAGGGCGGTCAGGTAGCCGGCGCGATCGGCGCAGTCGAAGAAGTCGAGCTCGTTCTCCACCTGCACCATGATCACCGAGCCACCATTGTGGAGCTGGCGGGCCGCCAGCAGCGGCAGCACCTGGTCGAACCAGCGGCGCACCTCGGCGAGAAAGCGCGGCTCGTTCTGCCGCACCCGCAGCTGCGGGTCCAGGCCGAGCCACGCCGGCAGCGCGCCGCCGTCCCACTCCGAGCAGATGTACGGGCCGGGGCGCGCGATGACGTACAGGCCGGCCTCGTGGGCGAGGTCGAGGAAGGCGGCGACGTCGTGCCGGCCGTCGAAGGACCACCGGCCGGGCGCGGTCTCGTGGAAGTTCCACGGCAGGTAGACGTCGACGCAGGTGTACCCGGAGGCGCGCACCTGCGCCAGCCGGGCCGCCCACTCCTCGCGCGGCAGCCGGAAGTAGAACAGCGAGGCGCAGAGCAGCAGCCGCGGCTGGCCGTCGATCCGGACGCCGCCGGCGTCGAGCTCGACGCCACTGTCCACGATGGTTTGTACCGTCACTTGACCCCTGCGCTTCCGCCGCTGATGTCCATTTCGTACAGGTACCGCTGACCCAGGTAGTACACGATGATCATGGGTAGCGTGAGCAGGATCGAGCCGACCATCACCAGGTTCCACGGCGGCGCCTGCATGGCCGCCGAGGTGCTGCTGATGTACTGGATACCGAGCGCCAGCGGCATCTTCGTCTCGTCGTTCAGGTAGATCAGCGGGCCCATGAAGTCACCCCAGGTGTACGTCAGGGTGAAGATGCCGATCGCGATGAGCGCCGGCATCAGCATCGGCAGCATGATCCGGCGGTAGACGCCGAAGAAGCCGAGCCCGTCGATCATGGCCGCCTCGTCGATCTCCCGCGGCAGCCGGGAGACGAACTGCCGAATCAGGAAGACGTTGAACCCGTTGGAGAAGAAGTTCGGGATGATCAGCGGCAGGTACGTGTTGATCCAGCCGAGCTCCTTGAAGAGGATGAACTGCGGGATCATCGTGATCTGCGTCGGGATCATCATAGTCGCGATGACCACCAGGAACAGGCCGTTCTTGCCCGGTGCGCGCAGCCGCGCGAACGCGTACCCGATGAGCCCGCTGGACAGCATCTGGCCGAGCACCGAGAAGACCGAGATGACGACGGAGTTCAGCAGGAAGCGGCCCATCGGCAGGCTGGTGTCGAAGACCCGGGTGAAGTTCTCCCAGTGAAACTCGCGCGGGATGATCGTGAACGTGTTCGCGTTCACCGTCTGGTCCGACGACAGCGCGATCGACACGACCAGCACCAGCGGCACGCACAGCAGCGCCGACACGATCATCAGCGTCGCGTACGTGAAGGGCGTGGCCCGGAACGCGCGAAGGGTGCGCGTGGTCGTAGCGGTCGTGGTCACTTGACCTCCGTCTCGTAGAACACCCACCGGCGCGCGGTCCGGAAGGCGATGAGCGTGAAGCCGAGGATCACGACGAACAGCAGCCAGGAGATCGCCGAGGCGTACCCCATGTGGTAGAAGGCGAACGCCTGGTCGAACAGGTACGGCACCATCGTCTGGCTGGCGTCCTCGGGTGCCTGCGTGCGGCCCCGGGTCAGCACGTACACCTGGGAGAAGACCTGGAACGCGCCGATCAGGCCCATCACCAGGTTGAAGAAGATGATCGGGGTGAGCTGCGGGACGGTGATGCTCCAGAACTGCCGGATCGAACCGGCGCCGTCCACTTCGGCCGCCTCGTACAGCTCGCGCGGGATGCCCTTCATCGCCGCGAGCAGCAGGACGGTGGCGCTACCGACGCCCCACACCGACAGCAGGATCAGCGACGGCTTGACCCAGACCGGGTCGAGCAGCCACGACGGGCCGGAGATGCCGACGAGGCCGAGCAGGTCGTTGACCGCGCCCGACGGCGCCAGCACCATCTTGAAAACCATCGCCGCGGCCACCAGCGGCACCAGCGTCGGCAGGTAGATGAGCGTGCGGAACAGCTTGCGCGCGCGGACGTGCTTGTTGAGCAGGTTGGCCAGCCAGAGCCCCAGCAGCAGGCCGAGCGGCACGGAGACCGCCGCGTAGTAGACCGTGTTCCAGAGCGAACTCCAGAAGACCGGGTCCTCGGTCAGCAGCTGGCGATAGTTGTCCAGCCCGACCCAGTTGGGCGCGGTGAACGAGTCCCAGTCGGTCAGCGAGAGGTAGATCGAGGCGATCATCGGGCCGAACAGGAACACCAGGAAGCCGATGATCCACGGCGAGGCGAACAGGTAGAACCAGAGCGCCTCCTTGCGCCGGCGGCTGCGTAGCCCGCCCAGACGCGACACAGGCCGCTCCGGGGCGGCACCGGCGCGGGCCGGTGCCGCCTCCGCGAGGTCGGTCATGCGCCGCCTCCCGCAGCCGCCACAAAGCGGAGCGACTGGCGGCTACAGGGAGGCTCAAAAGGCGCATGACCCGCGCGAGCGGAGCGAGCGCAAGCCAGTTCGGTCATCGCTACCCCGCAGGCTTGATGATGGTTTCGAGCCGCTTCTGGACGGCGTTCAGCGCCGTCCGGGCGTCCTCCTTGCCGAGCCAGACGTTGTTGAGGCCGTTCTCGAACGCCTTCTGCATCTCGTTCCACTCGGGGATGAACGGCGCCCGGTAGATGAACGAGCTCGACTCGCCGAATACGTCCATGTCGACCGGCTTGGTCATCCACGTCGGCTTGAGGAACGCGTCGCTCTTCTGCACGTCGAGGTTCGCCGGCACGTCCTGGCCGGTCTCGATGATGAGGTTCTGCGCCTCCGGCGAGCTCAGGAACTCGATCGCCTTGATGGCCGCCTCCGGGCTCTTCGACGTGCGGGAGATGGCCAGCCCGCTGCCGAAGGCCGTCACGGCCTGCTGCTTGCCGCGCCACAACGGCGCGACCCCCCAGTCCACATCGGACTTGAGGAGCCCGCTGATCCCCCAGAACCCGGTGGCGTTGACGGCCACCTTCCCGTTCGCGAACGCCTGGTCGCCGCCGACGTCGGTGCCCATGTCCGCGTACTGCTTCTGGGTCGGCACCACGCCGTGCTTGTGGGTCAGGTCGGCGACCCACTGCACCGCCTCGACCACCGCGTCGCTGTTCGCGGTCGGGCGGCCGCTGTCGTCGATGATCTTGCCGCCGTTCTGGTACGCCAGGCTCCACCACTGGGCCCACCAGCCGGCACCGGCGAAGCCCCACTGCTTGCCGGCGACGGTGAGCTCCTTGAACGAGGACAGCGCGGTGTCCCAGGTCCAGTCCGCCGTGGGCGGCTGGACGCCGGCCTTGGAGAACAGCGTCTTGTTGTAGTAGACGATCATCGCGCCGGAGCGGTCCGGGACCGCGTAGACCTTGTCCTTGTACGAGTACAGCGAGCCGACCGGGCCGAAGCGCTGCGCCAGGTCGATGCCGGCGCCCTTGGCCAGGTCGTCCAGCGGCAGGAGCTGGTTCTTGCTGGAGTAGACGTTGACGTTCTCGGCGACCTGCATGATGTCCGGGCCGCTTCCGCCCGCGATCATCGTCTGCACCTTCTGCTCGTACGTCTCGCTCGGGATGAGCTGCAGCGTTATCGAGATCTCCGGGTACTTCTTGACCAGCAGGTCGATGCGCTTCTGGTACGCGACCTTGTCGGTGTCGCCGCCCCAGACCGTCATGACCAGCTTGCCGCCACTCTTGCCGGAGCCGCTGTCGCCGTCGCTGTCCGAACCGCACGCGGTCAGCGTGATGATGCCCGCCGCCACACTCATGCCGAGGAATCCCCGGCGGGTGAACTGGATCTTGTCGGTGGTCATCGCGCTGTGCCTCCGGATGTTGGGGGAAGGTTTCCGGCCCGTTAAGTGATCACGAAGCCTAGGTACCCGCCAACCCTTCGTCAAGGGGAAAGAATAAGCTCCTTAAGAACCGGTAACGAAGTGGTAACAAGGGCTTGTGGGCAGCTCACAGGCCATGACACGGTGCCATCCCCCGCGAACCGTCCCTGGAGACCACATGCTCAAGGACCTGATCAGACCCAGAACGCCCCTGACCCGCGCATTGACCGCCGGATTCGGCGCGGCGGTGCTCCTGCTCGTGCTCCAACCCATGGCGTACGGCGCCACCGCGTCGCGGCCCGGCACCAGCGACTTCCGCGGCGTCAACTGGGCGGATCCGCGCGACAACTACGCCAGCGACCCGGTGGTGCCCAGCGGCCTGTCGCTGACCGACGACTACCGCACCGTCTACCGCACCACCCAGCGCATGGTGGCCGGCTTCCGGCAGAACCTGGGCGCCAACACGCTGCGACTACCGATCAACCCGGCCAGCGTGGGCACCACCTGGTGGAAGTCGTACAAGGCGACCATCGACGCGGCCACCCAGAGCGGTGACAAGGTCATCGTCAGCTACTGGGAGGCCAACACCAGCAAGGACGGCTTCGTCGACGACGACGCCGCCTGGACCGCGATGTGGGACACGGTGGTGAAGGAGTACAAGCGCAACCCCCGCGTCTACTTCGAGCCCATGAACGAGCCCCACGGCTACACCCTGGACCAGTGGGTGTCCGTCACCTCCGGATGGCTGGCCCGGCACAAGGACGTACCGCGCGGCCGCGTCGTGATCAGCGGGACCGGCTACAACGACAACGTCACCGGCGTCGGCGCCGCCCCACAGCTGCGCGGAACGCTGCTGTCCCTGCACTTCTACGGCTTCTGGGCGAACGACACCACGGTCGAGGCGTGGACCGCCAACCTGCTTCCCCGGATCGGCGACTACGCCAGCCGGACCATCATCGACGAGGCCGGCTCCCCGATGACGATCGGCCTGAACTACGGGGCCCGCGACGGCAACGTGTCCACCGCGTACTTCGCCACCGTGACCAACACCGCGCGGGCCCTGCGGATGGGCCTGGTGTACTGGCCGGGGCTGCGCTTCGGCGACTCGTACTCGATCGAATCCCTGACCGCGGACGGCAAGCTGGTCGACAACAGCGCCACCGGCGTCGCCCGGCTGCGCTGGGGCTACGGCTTCGGAAAGACCGAACCCGTCAACGACCTGCCGCCCGCGCCCCCGGCGAGCCCCTGCGCGGGGTGGGCTCCGGCCGCTGCGTGGACGTGCCCGGCTTCAGCACGACCAGCGGCACGCAACTCGACCTCTGGGACTGCAACGGCGGCGGCAACCAGTCCTGGAACTGGGCCGCGAACAAGCAGGTGCAGATCTACGGCACCAAGTGCATGACCGTGGGCGGCACCGGGACGACGGCCGGAGATCCGGTGGTCATCGCCGACTGCACCGGCGCCGCGGCCCAGCAGTGGGACCTCAACGCGGACCAGACGGTCACCAGCGTCGCCAACCCGGCGCTCTGCCTGGACGCCTCGGGCGGCGGCACCGGCAACGGCACCGCGGTCGACGTCTGGTACTGCAACGGCGGCACACACCAGGCGTGGACCAGAGGCTGATGGCCGTGCGGTGAACTTCGGTCGACGGCCTCGCCACCACGGCACTCCGCGCCTTAGCGTGTCGGCATGGTCGACGTGAACGAATCGCTGCTAGAACGCCTGGGCGACTACCGGGTCGTCGACGATGACGACGACGACCCGGTACTGGTCGGCCACGACGGCCAGCCGGTCGACACCTGGCGGGAGGGCTACCCGTACCCGGAGCGGATGAGCCGCGACGACTACGAACGGGACAAGCGCCTGCTGCAGATCGAGCTGCTCAAGCTGCAGAACTGGGTCAAGGCCACCGGTGCCCGGCTGGTGGTCCTCTTCGAAGGGCGCGACGCCGCGGGCAAGGGCGGCACCATCAAGCGGTTCATGGAGCACCTCAACCCCGCGGCGCCCGCGTCGTCGCGCTGGAGAAACCCAGCGAGCGCGAGGCCGCCCAGTGGTACTTCCAGCGGTACGTCGCCCACCTGCCCGCGGCCGGTGAGATCGTCCTGTTCGACCGGTCCTGGTACAACCGCGCCGGCGTGGAACGCGTCATGGGCTACTGCACCCGCACCGAGTACCTGGAGTTCATGCGACAGGCGCCCGAACTGGAGCAGATGCTGGTGCGTTCGGGCATCCATCTGGTCAAGTTCTGGTTCTCGGTGTCCCGCCGCGAGCAGCAGACGCGCTTCGTCATCCGGCAGGTCGACCCGGTCCGCCAGTGGAAGCTCTCCCCCACCGACCTGGCCTCGCTGGACCGGTGGGACGACTACACCGAGGCCAAGGAGGCGATGTTCTTCTACACCGACACGGCCGACGCGCCCTGGACGGTCATCAAGAGCAACGACAAGAAACGGGCCCGGGTCAACGCGATGCGCCACGTACTGAACCTGTTCCCGTACCACAACAAGGACGCCGACCTGGTCGGCGCACCGGACCCGCAGCTGGTCGGCAGCGCCGCGCAGATCTTCGAGACCGACGAACGACCGACCAGGCCATTCCCCAGCTGTAGCCGGCCGTCACGTGCCCGCCAGAGCGGGTTCGCGGGCGGACTCGCCCGCCGGCGGCGGATCGTCGTGCTGCTTGAACAGCTTGCTGGGCCACCACATCCATCGACCCACGTCCAGGGTCAGCGCGGTGACCAGCACCGAGCGGACGATCATGGTGTCCAGCAGCACACCGAACGCCACCGTGAACCCGAGCTGCGCCGCGAACACCAGCGGCAGCGAGCCCAGCGCCGCGAACGTCCCGGCCAGCACCAGACCCGCCGAGGTGATCACGCCGCCGGTGGCGGACAGGCCGGTCAGCGCGCCGCGCCGGGTGCCATATCGCAGCGCCTCCTCCCGTACCCGGGTGACCAGGAAGATGTTGTAGTCGATGCCCAGGGCGACCAGGAACACGAACGCCAGCAGCGGGAAGGCGGCGTCCGCACCGGCGAAGTGGAACACGTGGTTGAACACCAGGCTGCTCACGCCCAGGGCCGCGCCGAACGACAGCACCACCGTCGCCATGAGCAGCAGCGGTGCGACGATCGCCCGCAGCAGCAGGGCGAGGATCAGGAAGACCACGACGAGCACGATCGGGATGATCACCTTGGAGTCGCGGGCGGCCGCCCGCTGTATGTCGAGGGTGATCGCCGTGCTGCCGCCGAGCCGGGCATCCGCGCTGTCGATCTCGTGGACCGCGGTCCTGGCCCGCTCGACGGTACGCATCGCGGCCTTGCTGCTGGGCGCGTCCGCGAGCGTGGCGAGAATGAATGCCTCGCCGTCCTTGATCACCGGCGGCGCGACGTCGGCGACCCCTGGGACGCCGGACAGCACGGTCTTCACCCGCTCCGCCGAGGCGGCCTTGGCCACGACATAGATGGGGTCACCCGACCCGGCCGGGAAGTGCCGGGCCTGGATCTCCTCGCCGACCACCGTCGCCGGCTTGCTGGTGAACTGGTCCCTGCTGGAGATCCCGTCGGCCTTGAGCCCGAACACCCCGACCGCCATCACGCCGAGGACGAGCGCGGCGCCGATCCACACGATCCGCGGCCGGCCGGAGACGGCGGCGCCGACCCGGGTCCAGATGCCCTCCTTGGTCGACCCGGTCGACCCGTACGACGGCCGCACCGGCCAGAAGATCCAGCGGCCGCAGATGACCAGCAGGGCCGGCATCAGGGTGACCATGGCCAGCAGCCCGACGAGGATGCCGACGGCGCAGGCCGGCCCGAGCCCCTTGGTGGAGTTGAGGGTGGCCAGCAGCAGCATCAGCAGGCTGACCGCGACGGTCGCGGCGCTGGCGACGATCGCGGGACCGGAGCGGTGCAGGGCCACCGCCATCGCCTCGTGCCGGTCCTCGTGCCGCCGCAGTTCCTCCCGGTACCGCGAGGTGAGCAGGAGCGCGTAGTCGGTGGCGGCACCGAACACCAGCACGGTCAGGATGAAGCTGGTCTGCGCGTTGACGGTGAGCCCGGCGTGCTTCGCCAGCAGATAGATCACCGCTTCCGACATGACCAAGGCGCCGCCCGCGGTCAGCAGCGGCAACAGGGGCAGCAACGGGCTGCGGTAGGTGAACAGCAGGATGACGACCACCACCAACGCGGTGATCATCCCCAGGGCGCCTCCTCCGCCGAACGCCTTCATCGAGTCGGACGCGTAACCGGCCGGCCCGGTGACGTGGAAGCCGAGACCGTTGGCGTTCCGTTCGCCGATCTTGTTCATCTCGTCCACGGCCTTGCGGATCCCCCTCCAGCCCTCTGTGCCGGAGTGCACCTGGACCACGGTCTGGATGGCCTTGCCGTCCTGGGCCTTCGCCGGGCCCTGCGGCTGCCCCACGACGTCCTTGATGCCCGTGAACGCGTCGGCGTCGGCCTGGGCCTTGGCCAGGTCGGCGGAGGTGACGCCCGCCGGCCGGTCGTAGATCACGATCGCGGGCAGGGTCTCGGCGGGCTGGAACTTCTTGGCCTGCTCGACGACCTCGGTCGCCTCCGCGTTACCGGGCAGCCAGGCCGAACTGTCGTTCTTCTCCACGTCGCCGAGCTTGCCGGCGAACATGAAGGCCGGGACCAGCATGGCGATCCAGAGGGCCGCGATGACCCATTTCGCCACCCTGCCGCTGGGCAAGGACATCGCTTTTCGCATCGTGTCGCGCATCGGGGTGCCTCCTGTCGCGGTTAGCCCCCGAAGAGCGATCCAGGCGGCCGGAGTGTGACATCAGCTCCCGAAATGTGAGCCGGCTCACCGGAAGGCCGGGATGGTGGCCGGCTGTCCCATGAGGACGGCTCCCGCGGCGTCGTACATGGCCGGGCTGAGGAAGGCATGCTCCTGGGGCACCAGCGCGTCGCCGAGCAGCGCGGGCAGCGGGTGGTCGCGGTAGATGGCTACGACGCCGGACAGCGAGACGACCTGGTGGACCACCTCCGAGCAGGTCCGGGCGAGATACGCCGCCGAGAGCCGCAGATGGGCGTTCTGCTCCTCGCCGACCTGGCCACCGGCGACAACTGCCTCCCATGCCTCGTCAGCGGCCTCGTAGAAATAGGCGCGGGCCGAACGCAGCCTGGCCTCCGCCTCGGCGATACCGGCGCGGTAGTAGCCGCGGTCCGCGAGCTTCGGAGCACCCGTGGTGCTGGCCCGGCCGCTGCCCACCTCCTCGGCGAAGTCGAGCGCGGCCCGGGCCACGCCGGCGGAGACCACGGACAGCGACTGGGCGGCGTAGGCGATCGCCGGGTAGCGGAACAGCGGCTCGTCGATCACCGGCTCCCCACCACGGACGAAGGTCCACTCCCGGTCGACCTCGACGTCCTTGGCGACCACGTCGAACGAGCCGGTGCCCTGCATCCCGACGACGTCCCAATCCTGCACGATCTGAAGGCGTTCCGGACGGATGAGCGCCCCGCGCGGCCTGCCGAGCGCGTCGTCGCCGGGGATGCCGACGCAGATGATGTCGGCGGCCATACAACCGCTGGCGAACTTCCACCGGCCGTTGACAAGGAAGCCTCGCTCGGTCGGCGTCGCCCGCTGAGCCGGGTGCAGCGCGCCGGCCAGGACGACATCGGGGCCGTCGGCGTACAGCACCTCCTGCGCCTCGAGCGGCAACGAGCCGAGATAGATCGGCAAGGAACCAAAGCTCGCGACCCAGCCGGTGGAGCCGTCGACAACCGAGATCCGCTCGATCCGCCGCAGAAACTCCGCCGGCGACATCCGCTCGCCGCCGAACCGCTCCGGCGTCGCGACCCGGTACAGGCCAAGCCGCTTGAGCTGGGCGACGAAGTCCTTGGACACGTAGCGCTGCTCGCGGAACTCCCAACGACGCGCAACCAACTCGGCGAGTACCTCGTCCAGTTCGACCCCGCCCCGCGCCTGCACCATCGTCCACCTCACGCTCCGCGGGCCTGCGACCCGACGCTACGGAGAACGACGAACCCCCCTCAGTGGTGATCACCTCGGGCCAGGGTGTCATGCAGCGCCCACACGATGTTCGGTGGGCGGACACGGGCGCACAGCGGCTCGCCCTTGGCGTCGGTGAGGCCGACCCGGCAGACCAGCACCCCCGCGCCGTCGTGCGCGGCGCGCAGCAGGTCGGTCGGGACATCGCCGAACATCAACTTCGCCCGCCGGAACATCTCGAACCGGTCCCCCGTCACCGCGCCCCAGCTCAGGTAGAGGAACCGCGCACCCGGTCGTCCGTGGACCCAGGGCCCGCCGACGTCCAGCAGCCCGTCCACCTCGCGGCTGGTCACCTCGAACTGCCAGGTCGCCTCGGCCGCGCCGGCCGGTACTCGGTCGACCACCTCGGCCCGGCGCTGCACCCCCACGTGTACGTTGCCCAGCCGCAACGCGTCGGCCCCGGCGCCAGCACGCCGCCCAGGCAGGTCATGACCCTCGATCCGGATCTGCACACCGCCACTGTAAGTCGGGCATCGCCCAGGTCGGCGACGCGGGCGGTACGTCCCCCGCGAAGGCGTCAGAGCCGGCTAAGCTCTCACGCCGTGGCGGTTGGTCGTTTGGCGGCGGTGACACTGGACTGTGATGATCCGCCTGCGCTGGCGCGGTTCTGGGCCGAACTTGTTGGCGGCGAGATAGCGCTCGCCGGCGAAGCATTCGTCGCCGTGAAGACCGAGCGCGGCTGGTTGGCCGCCGTGCGGGTGCCGCACTACCAGCCGCCGACCTGGCCCGGCGCGGCGATGCCCAAACAGATCCACCTCGATGTCGCGGTCAGTGACCTCGACCAGGCGGAGGCAGCGGCGATCCGCCTCGGGGCACGCCGCGCCGCCACCCAACCGGCGCCGCATCGATGGCGGGTGATGCTCGACCCCGCCGGTCACCCGTTCTGCCTGTCCACCCAGATGCCGGAATAGAGCCCACGACGAGCTGGCGGTGAGGCGCTCGAAACCAGTGGCGCAGCGCCGCTGTGCGCCATTACCGTGCTGCCGAAGCAGGTCGTCTAGGCAAGGACGTGCCGTTGTACACCCTGTGAGACCTACCGAGCGCTGATTTGTCGCGCGTCGCGCATCTGCGCCGCGCTCCTTCTTTGCTGCGGACTTCTCACTGAAACCGGTGTATTTCTGTGCTCAAAAACTGGGTGGTCGTGCCCATCTGCCTGCCGCTCGTTCGCCGCCGCTGCCACGCGTGCGGGTCCGAGCGCTTCCGGCCAAGCGGCAAATTTCGCGTCAACGCAAACCACAAGCTCATCGACGCCTGGCTCCTCGTGCTCTGTACCGCCTGCGGGGAAACCGCAAAGCTCACGGTCCTGGAGCGGATGAATGTGCGCTCCGTACCACCTGATCTGCTGGACCGGCTGCATCACAACGACCCTGGCCTGACAGCTCAACTGCTCCAGGATCCGGTCGTGCAGCGCCGTAATCGCATCGCCCTCGACTGGGACAACGCCTGGCGCCTCGACACCGGCGGATCGGATCACCTGGACCGCGAGATGATCGACGTCTCGGTCCGCTTCGCGGCGCGGATCCCGGTCCGGCCGGTGCGACTGATCGCTGAAGGCTGCGGTCTTTCGCGGGCCGAGGTCGAGAGACTGATCACGGAGGGGAAACTCGTTTCGGCGGTCCGGCTGAGCGGCAAGCTCTCCGGCGACTTCACCTTCACGCTCAAGCGCTGAGCCCTCCTCGGGATCACGTGCCTGTCCCCAGCGCCACTCTTACGGCAAGCCGGCGGCGGCGAAGAAGGAACCGATCGCGGTGACGGTGGTCGGTAGGTCGCCGAGGCCGAGGGACAAGGCGTACCAAGCGGTGCCGGCCAGCGCGGCGGCCTTCGCGGCCGTGCGGAGCCGGGCCGGCCGCCGCGCCGCCTTCGTGATCAGTGGCAGGTGCGTGGTGAGGATGGCCACCCGATGCCCGCGGCGGCGACGGCCAGCGCGGGCCGGGCCGTGGCGGGCAGCGCGTCCAGGACGAAGCCGCCGGCGCGGTTCAGGATGTCCCGGACGGTGTCCGATGCCGGGACCCGCAGCTCGGCGGCGCCCGGTCTGGCCAGGAGCGCGGCCACGCCGCCGGCCGCCCAGGCCGCCCATCGGGCGCGGCGCGCGGCGACGAACGAGCGGGCCGGGCGGAGCAGCAGGCAGCCCATGACCACGAGCACGGGCAGCACGAGCTGGCTCTGCACCGCGGCGATCCGGGTGGCCAGCGGCGGTGCGAGCGCCTCGCCGCCGGCGACCAGGACCGCGGCGGCGCCGACGTAGGTCGCCGCGTAGGCGGCGGCCACGGCCAGGGCCAGGCTGCGCGCGTCGCGGCCGGCCACCGACAGCGCCGCCCGCCAGGCACCCGGCGGTGGTACGCGGAGCCGCCGCGGCCGGGGATACCGCTCGGCGGCCTCGCGGAGGGCGACCGCCAGCGCCAGCCGTGCCGCGTGGTCGGGCCCGTCGGTCTCGTCGAGCTCCCGCAGCAGCCGCGCGTACCACGGGCAGGCGCGGGCCGGGGACCGGCGCACGTGCCGCTCCGCGCGCCTGGCGTCGTGGGGATCGGCGACCAGCCGGGCCAGGGCGGCGCGTGCCACACGCGCGGCGGTCGGGCCGATGCTGGCCTCCAGGCGGTGGTCGGTCCAGTCCGGATGGGCCATGCCCGCCGGTGCCGCGATCCGCAGCGTCTCGGCACGGTCGTCCATGGCCCGCTGCGCGGCGGCGAGCTCCGCGCCGGCGGGGGCCTGCGGCGCCGGTGTCTCGTCGACGGCGGGAAGCAGTGCCGCCAGGATCTCGCCGGCCACGGCCGGGGACGACGCCGCGGCGATCGCGTGCGCCAGCGCGTCGTCCCGGTCGCCGCTGCTGCGCAACCATGCCCGCAGCCGGGCGCCCGCGGCGCCGTTCACCGTCGTCAAGGGCGGCAGGCGCCGCGCCGGCGGAAGGCCGTTGACCGCCGCGGTGAGCGTGTCGAGTTTGAGCGCGACGGCGCCGAACCGGGCGACGAGGCGCTGGCCGCGGGGCAGGTCCCGGTCGCCGGAGTGCGCGCGCAGCAGGTCGAAGGCGACGCCGTACTCGCCGCGGTGCCGGGCCAGGTCCACCGCCGCCATGACCTTGAACAGCACCGGTACGAGCGGGTCGGTGTGCCAGGCCAGGGTCAGCCAGGCCGCCGTTCCCGCCTCCCCGATGGCCTCCAGTTCGGTGATCGCGTCGAGCCGCTGGTCCGGGTCGAGCATCCAGTCGACGGCGCGGGCGGCCAGTTCGGGCGCTGTCGACGCGGGGCGGTCGGGTGGGAGGTCCGGGCCGGCCGACCTGGCGAGTGCGTCCGCGACCCGGCCGTGGCCCTGGCTCGTCAGGGCGTCGGTGAGGTATCCGGCGGCGCCGTCCGTCAGCCCGCCCTCGGCGCGCGCCGCGGCGAGGATCCGGCGGGTCCCGTCCGGGTCGCGGCCGGCCAGCCGTGCGGCGCCGTCCGCGAGCCAGAGCAGGTCGCCCACCCCGACCGACAGCACCTCGGCCATGGCGCTCGGCCTGGCCAGCCCGCCAGGACGGCTCAGGCCGGCCGCCCACAGGTGCTGGCGCACGTCCGCCAGCCGCTCGGTCATCGGCGCGCCGGCACCCGCCGGGCCGACGAGGCGGAGCGTCTCGATGGCCTCGATCCGCTGGGCGGGCGTCCGCGCCGGGCTGACCGCATGCACGAGCAACTGCCGGTCGGCGGTGGGCCCGTGCCCGAGCTCGGTCAGGAACACCGCCGCCCGCACCCGGCTCTCGGGGGCGCCCGCGGCGGCCACCGCCGTCGACAGATGGCCGATCGCCCGCTCGCGGTCCGCGGCATCACCGATCAAAGCCAGGGTGTACGCGGCCCAGAGCCCGCCCGCGTCGTCCGGGCGGCTGCCCGCGAGGATGGCCGCGAGCGCGTCGACGGCCACCCGGCGGTTGCCCTCGGTGCCGGTGAGGACCAGGGCGCGGGCCGCCGCGATGCGCTTGATCGGGGCGACCCGCCGGTCCAGGGCCAGCCGGGTGAGGCGTTCCGGTCCGGTGGAGCGGGCGTGCAGCGACCGCAGCGCGTACGTCAGGGCGGGCAGGGCGGCCTCGTCGACGACCTTGAGCCGGCGGACGGCGGCGAAGCCCGCGGCGAGCAGCCGGTCCACCGACCCGTCCGGCAGTGGGAGGCCGTCGCGCAGCACGGCGCAGAAGTCGAGCAGCTGCGGGCGCCGCACGAACGGCGGCCGCGGGTCCAGCCGTATCCGCAGCAGCCGGCGTAGCACCGGCGCCGGGTCGTTGCCGGCGTCGGCCCACCGGGCCAGCCGGAACATGTCGAGGTTGGTGACACCGTCCCGCCGCACCCGGCGCAGCCACTGCCGGGTGTCCCACTCGGCGCGGACGTTGTACCCGGCGGCGAGGTACTCGGCGAAGCCCCGGTGGATGAAGCGCAGGTCGTCGCCGGCGACGGTCAGCAGGCCGGTGCCGAGCAGCATGGCGCGCAGGTGCCGGGGCAGGTCGGGTACGTCCGGCGCGGGCCCAGCCTGCTGGCGCAACCAGTCGTGGGCCAACGTGGTCGTGGCGGTCTCCTCGCCCGCCTCCAGGCGGCGGTGCGCCACCTCTTCCAGCCACTCCTGGGTACGGTCGAAGAGCAGGTCCACCAGGCGGGTCGCGGCCGGCCCGTAGACGGCTAGCTGCTCGGACAGGGCGCGGTGCAGGTCCTGGCGGCGCTGCCGGGCGTACACCAGGTTGGTGACGAACCGCTCGTACAGACCGGTACGGCTCATCGGCAACGGCCCCTGTGGACGGTCCTCGAAGACGACGGCGGCGATCGTCGCCAGCAACGGCATCCGGACCAGCGGATCCAGTTGGCGGTGGTCGACCTCGTCGAGGAACGCGTCGGCGTTGCCCCGCGCCCGCCGGGGCGTACGGGCGGCGAACCACGACCCGGCGAAGCGCTCCAGGCCGGGCCGGTCGAACTGGCGCAGCTCGTAGTCGCCGAACCGCGGCTCGGCGGACAGGTCCGGCAGGTGCGCGCCGAGCCCGGCCAGCTCCCGCCCGAATAGCGGCCGGCTGGTGACCAGGAACCGCCAGGACGAGCCGTACTCGGCGACCCGGTGACCGAGCACGCCGATCAGCCGCTGGCGCTCGTCGCGGTCGAACACCTCGTCCAACCCGTCCACCAGCAGCAGCCACTCCACGCCGGGCAGCACCGCCGGGTCGAGCGTCTCCGGGTCGACCGGGCGGTCGAGGTAGTCGGACAGGTCCCGCTCCACCGCGCCGGCCAACAACTCCAGCCACGGCCGCCGGCCCAGCATGGCGGTCGCCGGCACGCGTACGGCCAGCGCCGGCCCGTACGGCGCGGGCGCCTCGCCCTCGGCGTCCAGCCACCAGGTGGCGGTCTCCCCGACGATGTGCTGCACCAGTGCCGACTTGCCGGCCCCGGGCCCGCCGACCACCAGCGTGTGCCGGTGCCGGCGCAGCACCTCGGCGACCGAGCGGACCGGGACGTCCGTGCCCGGCCCGGCGTACCGCGGCGCGGCCCGCTGCCGCACGTAGATGGTGGACAGCGCCGGCGACGGCCCGTCGACCAGCCGGTACGGCAGCCGCTCGGCCGCCCGGCACTGGGCCACAAGCAGGTCGTGCAGCGGGCTGCCGGGCTTCGGGCGGATCCGCGGGCGGGCCGGACCGGCCGGCGGCCCCAGCGCCGAGGCATGGCCGGACCGCACCAGCGCCACGTCGGTGGCCTGCACGATCCACCCGCCGCGCGGGGCGGCGTAGTCGCGCGAGCCCTTGACGATCCCGTACACCAGGCCGGTGCGGACATCGAGCGCCGGCGCGCCGCTCATCCCGTCGGCGATCTCGTCGTCCTTCAGGCGCAGGAACTGGCCGCTGCGCCCCACCACGGTCAGCCGGAGCGTGTGCTCGTCGAACCCGTTCGGCGTATCCAGGCTGAACCCGTACGCGAACAGCTCCGGCGGCACCGTGAGGTCGCCGGCCAGCCGGGCCACCGGATGGTCCGGCGCCGCCGTGACCCGCACGATCGCCACGTCCGGGTGCGCGTAGAACTCGCCGTCGCCCCGCTCCGCCGGCGCCCGCACCACCACCTCGCCGGCGAGGTCGTGCCCGCGCCAGCGCACCACGACCCGGTCCGGCCGCCGCCACACCACGTGCGCGCAGGTCACGACCAGGTGCGGCTCGATGAAGAACCCGCTACCCAGGAACTCCGCGCCGGCCCACACAGACACCGTGGCGCCGCGGACCACCTCGGCCATCGAAGACGCCTGCAGTACGATCGCCCACCCTCCCCGCAGCTACCAGGCACATCTTCTCCGACCACATCGGATCATGCGATAGTCCTGGCAGCCATCGGACCACCGCGACGTTGGGGAAGCCATGCCGGATCAGGCGCCGCAGACCAGAACAGTCCCGATCACGCTCCCGGATGGCTCCACCATCCTCGCCGAAGTGACCGCGGCCTCCACCGGCGGCGACGCGGGGCGGCGCCAGCTGCGCCTGGACGACATCCGCGAGGACATCGCGCGGATCAGCCAGTTCATGTCCGAGACCCTCACCCGGGCACTGCCGGACCCGCCGCGCCGCTACGGCGTCGAGTTCGGACTCAAACTCGGTGTGGAGACCACCGGCCTCACCAGCATCCTCGCCAAGGCCACCGGCGAGGCAACCGTCGTGGTCCGCCTGGAGTGGGAACGCCCGTAGCCGCTATGCCCGGCGCGCTACCGCGCAACCACCGCCAATGGCTGGCGCCAGCCTGCGGTGATCATAAGGTTAGCGTTGGGGAGAGCGCTTGCACTGACGCTCACTTCATGATCACCCCGCACACCCTCACGTGCCGGGCGGGGCGAAGAACTCCATCGGCAGGTCGTCCGGGTCCTTGAAGGACAGTCCGGAGCCGTAGTGGGCGTCGACAATGCCCCCGTGCTTGATGCCCAGCGTGTCGAGGCGTTCCTGCCAAGCCGCCAGCTCGCCGCGGTCGACGCAGGCGAACGAGACGTGGTCCAAGCCGGGCCGGCGCGGGTCGAAGCCGCCCGGCCATCCGCCGTCGGGGAAGTGGTGCAGTCCGAAGAGCATCCCGTCGCCGATCGCGAAGACCACGTGCCGGAACGGCCCGGTGTCCTCGTCCAGCACGGGCTCGCTGTCGAAGAGCTGGCGGTACCAGGGCACGCTCTTGTCCAGGTCGCTGACGGTGACGGCCACGTGGGTGACCGCAGGGAACGTCGTCATGTCCTTCTCCATGGGTTGAGTGGTCTAGCGGTCGAGTGGTACGCGGTAGACGTGCGCGTCGCCGTCGAGGACCTTGACGCCGTCGCCGTTGGTGACGGTGGTCCTTATCCGCGCGACCGGCTTGGTGGGGTGCACCTCCAGCACCTCGATCTCCGCGGTGATCTCGTCGCCGGGGCGTACCGGGGCCAGGAACTCCCACGCCACGCGCAGGAACACCGAACCGGGTCCCGGCAGGTCTTCGGCGAGTAGGGCGTTGAGCAGGCCGGAGGTCACTCCACCTTGGACGATGAGGCCGCCGAACCGGGTGCCCGCCGCCAGTTCCTCGTCGTAGTGCAGCGGGTTGCGGTCCCCGGTCATCTCGGTGAACAGCTCGATGTCGCGCCGCTGCACCACGCGGGTGCGGCGGGCGGTGGTGCCGACCGGCGGGATCATCGCGCACCTCCCGCGAACGCCGCGCTGCTCAGGCGCGCCGGTGCCGCCGCGGCGAACGCTTCGGTGGCCCACCAGTCGCGAAACGCGTCCTCGCCCAGCTCGTCGATGAGCGGGGTCGTCTGCGTAGCGTGCGCGCGCAAAGCCACCTGCTTGCGGTCCAGCGCCTCGTCGTCGAGGCGGACCAGCAGGGCGAGGTCCTCGGCGGCGGTGACCGGCCCGTGACCGGACATCCAGATGCCGAGGCGTTCGTTGACCGGCCCCCAGGTGGCGTGGAACGCGGGCGTGCACGTGGCGTACAGCAGGCGGGCCCGGGTGCCGGTGGCGCGCCAGGCGGCCGTGGTCCAGGCCGACACCGCCCGGTGGTCCGGGTGTCCGGTCATGCCGTCGGGTCCGAACGTCACGATCGTCCGCGGCCGTACCTCGTCGATCAGCCGGCTGACGGCGGCCACGCCGGCGGCCTCCGGGATCTGGGCGCAGGCGCCGTCGAGGAACCCGAGCCAGTAGTGCTCGGCCACGTCGACCGCGGCGAGGCTGGCCACCAGCTCGTGCCGGCGTACGGCCGCGAGGCGACCGGGCGGCCAGCGTCGCGGGTCGGGCGTGCCGCGTTCCCCGTAGGTGGCCGTCGCCACGGCGACGCGGTGGCCGCGGTCGCGGGCGGCCGCCATCAGGCCGGCGGACAGGTACGCCTCGTCGTCCGGATGGGCCCAGACGCCCAGCACGGTGCCCAGCTCCCCGATCGCCAACGGTTTGTGCATGACGCCCACCTTCCGCATCCCGCCTTCCCCCGACCTTCCCCACGAGATTGGCTATCCGGTGGCGGCCGGGAAGGACGCCAGCAGCCGCCGGCAGCGCGCCGCGTCCAGCGGCTGCACCGATTCGTCGAAGAACTCCGCGGCCCGGGTCAGCAGCGCCGCCGCGCCGGCGGTGTCGCCTTCGGCCCGCGTGATGTGTGCCCGCGCCTCCAGCAGGGCGGCCTGCCAGGCGGTGCCCTCCCAGGCCGCCGCCGACCGGCCGGCACGCTCCAGGTGCCGGCGCGCCTGGCCCAGCTCACCGGCGTGGGCGCTGGCGATGGCGGCGGGCACCTCGAACATCACGGCGCAGAAGTTGCAGAAGTCGCTCTCCCCGAGCGTCGCCTCGGCGGCGTCGACGATCGCCAGGGCGGAGGGCGCGTCCTCGGCGGCGGCGACCATCGTGCCGTACACCCGCTGCAGGAGGTGCATCGCGAGCAGCGACCACCGCGCCAGCGGCAGGGCGCGCCGCAGCAGCCGGCCGGCCGTGGCCCGGTCGCCCAGGGCGAGGTGCACCTCGGCGAGGCGTTGCAGCGAGTGCGCCTCGCCCGCGGTGGCACCGATCTCCCGGTGCAGGTCGGCCGCGTCGGCGAGCTCCCGCTGCGCCAGGTCGAGGTCGCCGTGCAGCAACGCCGCCTCCCCGATCAGGGCGCTGGCGAACGCGACCGCGCGCAGCGCGCCGGCCCGTTCGGCGGTGGCGCGCAGGGTGCCGGCGAGCTCCAGCACCTCCGCGTACGGGGTGGGCCCGTACAGCAGGTACTCCGCCACGCACAGGTGCGAGTCGAAGACCGCGGTCGCGAGCGCCGGATCCTCCCGCGTGCGCAGCAGCTCGATGCGCAGCAGCTGGCTCCACTCGCCCCGGTTGTGGGTGACCAGGCCCTTCAGTGTGATCAGATCCAGCTGCTGCCAGGTGGTGATGGCGCCGGACGCCTGGCTGACCGCCCGCAGCGCCCCGTCCAGGTCGCCCCGCCAGTAGGCCAGCTGCCCCCGGGCCAGCATGATCGTGGCGTCGTCGCGGCCGCCGTCGGTCTCCAGCCCGTCGAGCATCGCGGCCCCGGTCTCCAGGTCGCCGGAGTGCACCGCCAACCTGGCCATCCGCGCGCGCAACGTGCGCCGTTCGCCGTCGTCGTCCGCCGCCGCGATGGCCTGCCGGTAGGCGTTCATGAACGCGGGATCGCCGATCGCGCCGAGCAGGTCGGCGCGCAGCGCGAGGATCCGTGCCAGGTCCGGGCCGTCCGCCGCCGGACGCACCGAGTCCACAAAGGACAAAGCCGCGCGGTACGCGCCGACGGCCGCCTCCGTCTCGGCCGCCCGCAACGCGTACGGCACGGCCAGCACGGGCTCGCCGGCGGCCAGCAGGTGGTGACCGATCCGGGCCGGCGAGGCGTTCAGCGCGATGAGGCGCTGCGCGCAGTCCCGGTGCAGCAGCCGCCGGCGGTGCGGTGGTACGTCGCCGAGCAGCGCGTCCCGGATCAGCGGATGCCGGAACCGGTAGCCCGCCTGGGTCCGCTCGACGACGAGGGCGGCCAGCGCCGCGTCGAGGCAGTCGAACGCCTCCGGCTCGGGCAGCCCGCACAGCGCCAGGAACTCGTCGGTGTCGAATGTGGAGCCCGTGGTGGCGACGTGTTCGAGGGTGGCCCGTACCGCGGGAGTCAGCATCGCGAGCACGGCGTTGCCGGGCCGGCGGACGTCGACGCCCGGCTGGCCGGCCGTGCGGGCCAGTTCGACCACCGCGAACGGCACGCCCGCCGAGACCTGCCAGATGTGCTCGACGTCGGCGGCGGGCAGGTCCGGCCGGCAGGCCAGCGCCAGCGCCGCGGTCTCCGCCCGGTCCAGCGGGGACAGCGCCACCCCGGCGCCGGCGGCCCGGCCCAGCAGGCTAGACCTGACCTCCTCGAACGCCTCGGTCACCGGCTGGCGGCGATGGGCCAGCACGATCAGCAGGCGCTCGGTCGAGCAGCTGCGGGCCAGGTAGTGCAGCAGCCGGAGGCTGGCCTCGTCGGCCTCGTGCGCGTCGTCCACGGTCAGCAGCACGCCCGGCCCGGCGGCGGCGAGCCGGACCAGCTCCGCGACGGCGACGAACAGCCGCTGGTGGGACGCCTCGCCGTGCCAGTCCAGCGCCCGCCCGGACAGGGCCCGGTCGATGTCGTCGCGGCACTGGTCGTCCAGCCCGTCCAGCAGCGTCGGATGGCGCCGGCACAGGTCGGCCAGCGCCTCCAGGACCGGCGCGTACGGCCAGGCGCCCTCGATGGCGGAGGCCACCCCGTACCCGGTGCGCCAGCCGCGCCCGGCCGCCTTGCCGCGCAGCCACTCCGCGACCGCCGACTTGCCCATGCCGGCGGCGCCGGACAGGAACACCGCCCGGCCCCGACCCGCCGCGGCCAGCTCCATGGCGGCCTCCAGCGCGGCCGCCGCCGCGGCGTGGCCGACGAGCGCACCGGCCGCGGCCGGTGCGGTCAGGTCCGGCTCGGCGTCCAGCAGCGAGTCGCGCAGCGCCACCGCCTCGTCGCTGGGACCCACGCCCAGCTCCCGCTGCAACGCCCGGTCCATGCGCTCGAACTGGCGCAGCGCCGCCCGCCGGTCGCCCCGCGCCGCGTGCTCGCGCATCAGCGCGAGGTGCGCCTCGACGTCGGTGGAGTCGATCTCCACCAGGTCCGCCCAGCGCCCGGCCTGACGCAGTACCCGCAGGTAGAGCAGCTGCAGCCGGTCGCGGGGCTCGGACGCCCACGACTCGTAGCGGTCCGCCGGCAGCAGCGGTCCGGCGTACGCGTCGGCGGCCTTCGCGGCGGCCGTGGCGTCCCCGGCGTCCAGGGCGCTCGCCGCGAGCTCCTGGAAGCGCAGCGCGTCCACGCCGACCGGCACATCCGGACACAGCAGCACGGACGAGCTGCGCAGCACGACGCTGTCGGGGCCGAGGACACGGCGGGCGAAATGGGCCGCCTTGTGCAGCCGCGGGCCCGCGTCGTCGACGTGCACGTCCGGCCACAGCGCGTCGATGACCTGCTCGCGGTGCAGTTGGCGGCGCGGCGCCAGCGCCAGGATCTTGATCAGCGCGGCCGCCTGGCGCCGGGTCCAGGCCGCGTCCGGCACCGGGCGGCCGTCGAGGGCCACCTCGAACCGTCCGAGCAGCGAAATCTCGACCCCCATCAGGCCAGAATCCACCACGGCCCGCTGGCCAGCTATCAGGTATCCGAACGTATCGGGGAGAGCGCTTCCACCTCGTCGGTCATCGCCGAGCTCAACGCGAACAGCAGCCGCCGGACCGCCGGCGTGTCCCACTGGTACCCGGCGAGCTGGTCGACCACCGCGAACGTCGGGCCGGACAGCCGGTCCCGCCGGGCCTGGAACTGGGACAGCGCCGCCGCCTCCGGCGTACCGCACAGCACCGCACCGACCGCCTCGGCCAGCAACTGGGCGTCGCGCAGCGCGTCGGTCATGCCGTGCGTGCTCAGCGGATCCAGGAAGTAGCCGGCGTCGCCCACCAGGGCCCAGCCCGGACCCCACGCCCGCCGCAGGAAGCCGGGCCGCCCGGGAAACGCCCGCAGCCGGCGTGGCGGCTGCGCCGCGCCGAGCCGGCCCCGCGCCCCGCCGGCGACCTCCGCGAGCAGCCGGTGGTACCCGGCCCGCACGTCACCGGCGACCTCGCGGGCGAAGCGCTCGGACGACGTACCGGCGAAGACGCACACCTCGCCGTCGTTGGTGGGGATGAAGCCGGCGGCGCCGCCCGGCCGGTAGAACCACTCGTAGCCGGTCGCGTCCAGCCCCGACCAGTAGCCGTAGACGACGGCGCCGCGGTGGGCGCCGATGCGCTCGGTGCGCGCGCCGGCCCGCCGGGCGACCAGGGAGCGGACGCCGTCGGCGCCGACCGTCAGCCATGCCTCCGCGTGCACCGCCGCCCCCGAGCGGTCCCGCCCTCGCACACCGCTGACCCGGCCCTCGCTGTCGTACACCAGGTCTGTCACGGTGACCCCGTACCTGATCTCCGCGCCGGCCGCGACCGCCGCGTCGGCCAGCGCCGTGTCCAGCAGCGTGCGGCGCGGCGCGTACAGGGCGTCGACGCCGGCGGCCGGCCGGATCGAGACGGTGGCGCTCTCGCCCGGGTAGTGGAACCGCACCTGCCGCACCGGGGGCGTGCCGGCGGCGGCGATCCGCTCCAGCACGCCCCACCGGCGCAGCTGCGCGGCGCCGCCGCGCATCAACGCGTGCGTGGAGAGGGTGTCGGCGCCCCGCCTGGCCCGCTCCAGCACCAGCACGCGCAGGCCCCGGCGGGCCAGCAGCAGGGCGGTGCTGGCGCCGGCGCAGCGCGCGCCGACGACCACGACGTCGTACCGGTCGCTCGTGGGCATGGTGGTTCTCCGTTGTTCAGGCCCGCCGGCAGGCGAGGTGGTGGGCGGCGAGGTGATCGGCCAGGAAGGCGGCGTCGTGCCGGGCGCCGTCGACGTACGTCGCGCTGCGCCGGTGCTGGAACCGCAGGCCGATCGCGTACAGGCCCGGGGCCGCGGTCACGCCGCGCCGGTGCCGCAACAGTCCGGCGCCGTCGAGCACCGGCACGTTCAGCCACGGGTACGACGGCCGGAAGCCGGTCGCCCAGATGACCGTCCCGATCCCGGCGCGCTCGAGGTCGAGCCCGCGCGGCCCGGGTGTGACGGTCGCCGGGCGGATCATCGCCGCGGCTCCGGCACCCGCGCCCGCGTACCCGTCGATGGTCGTCAGGACGCGCCGCAACCGGGCGTCGGCGGCCGCGGTGGTCGCGGGCAGGTCGTCGGCGAACCGGACGCGTCCGCGCTCGACGGCGGCGAGCCTTCCGGCGAGGGTGACCCCGCGCCGCGCCAGGGCGGCCAGGTCGACCGCCCGGCCGGCGCCGCTCAGCTGCGGCGACGGCTCGGCGTGGGCGCGTTCGGGCAGCTCGTCGGCGGTACGGTCGAGCGACCCGACCCGGTCCAACCACCAGAAGATGTCCCGGCCGCGGTAGCGGCGCGGCAGCCGGGTGTGCCGGCCGACCGCGAGCGTGACCTCGCGGCCGGCCCGGCGCAGCTCGTCGGCGATCTGCACGCCCGACGCGGACGCGCCCACCACCAGCACGCCACCCGCGGGCAGCCCGGCCGGCTCCCGGTAGGCGGCCGAGGTCAGCTGCGCCAGGCCGACCGGCAGTGCGGCGGCGCACCCGGGCACCCGCGCCCGCGCGTGATAGCCGGTCGCGATCACCACGTTCGCCGCCGTCCAGCACCCCCGATCGGTACGCACCAGGTACCCGCCGGCCACAGCACGAACTTCCGTCACGGTGGTCTGATCCAGCACCGGCGCGGCGAACGAGGCGGCGTAGCCCTCCATATGGCGGACGAACTCCCCCGCGGTCATGAAACCGTCCGGCGCGCCGCCCCGGTACACCCAGCCGGGCAGCCGGCTGAGCCAGTTCGGGGTGAGCATGCGAAACGACTCCCACCGGGCGCTGCGCCAGCGCTCGGCCAGCCGGCCGCGCTCGATCACCACGTGCTCGACGCCCCGGTCGGTCAGGCAGCGGCTCACCGCCAGCCCGGCATGCCCCGCGCCGATGACGACGGTGTGGATGCTGGACACCGCTCGGTCAGCCCGTGGTGACGTCGATCTGGACCGGTACGCCGTTGGTCACGACGTCGTAGACCGCCGACCGGGCGCGGGACTGCTCGATCAGGCCGCGCAGCACCTCGTCCGGCGCGTCCCCGGAGATCCGGAAGCTGACCCGGATGCCCTGGTAGCCGTTGCGGACCTCACCGGACAGGCCCAGGATGCCGAGCAGGTCGATGTCGCCCTCGACGGTCGACTCCACGGCCGTCAGCGTCACGCCCCGGGCGGCGGCGATGTTCGCCAGCCCGGACGTCAGGCACGCGGCCAGGGCGTGCAGCACGAACTCGACCGGCGTCGGCCCGTTGCCGTTCCCGACGAGGATCGCCGGATGGTCGGCGTCGTACGTGAAGTCCTGCGTACGGCTGGTGTCCTCCTGACCGGCCCCGTAGAAGCCGCGGATCGTGCTGCGGTTGTGCGTCCCGCTGACCCACCGGTTGGTGGCCCGGAACTGAAACTTGGCCAGGCTCGGCTCGCCCCTCACCGCGTCCAGGGTGGCGAAAAGGGTCGGCGCGTCCACGCCGTTGCGGGGCGGCCGGCTCGTCGTGGTCGTCACGGTGCTCTCCTCGGTCGCCGGGCGGCCGGGCTGCGGAGGATTCCGCGGGCTGCGAACCGGCGCTGGCGACGGGTGGAAAGCTAAGAAGGCGGCCTTCCCCGGCCCTTCCCCGAGAATTCCCGTCGCACAATGGTCCGATGACGGGTGGCGGGCACGGGCCGATCGTCGAGACGCTCATGGCCTGCGCCGAGCCGTCCATCCGCTGGAAGATCCGCACCCAGGTGCTGGACGAAGACCCGGCCTCCGCCGGAATCCTGCGGCTGCGCGACGAGATCCGCCACGGCGATCGGGTACGCCGGCTGCTGGCGCCCTGTTTGTCGGCGGACCGGCCGCCGGTCTACGCCAAGTGGCAGGGGGCGCACTGGGTCCTGGCGGCCCTGGCCGACCTGGGGTATCCACCCGGCGACCCGGCCCTGCACCCGCTCCGCGAGCAGATCTTCGCCACGTGGCTGGACGAGTCGTACTACCTGGAGTTCGAGGCGACCACGAAATCCGCGGCGTACCGGCGGCGCGGCGTGCCGGTCATGCGCGGCCGCTATCGCCGATGCGCCTCGCAACAGGGAAACGCACTACGCTTCCTGGCCACGCTCGGGTTGGCCGACAGCCGAAGCGACGCCCTCGCGGAGCGGCTGCTGCACTGGCAATGGCCGGACGGCGGCTGGAACTGCGACAAGAACCCGGCCGCCGGTACGTCGTCCTTCTGCGAAACGCTGCTACCCATGCGCGGGCTGGCGGCGTACGCGGCGCGGGACGATGGCGCCGCGTCCGCCGCCGCTCGGCGCGCGGCCGAGGTCCTGCTCGCCCGCCGTCTGGCCTACCGGGTCAGCACCGGAACCCTGATACATCCCGAATTCGCGAAGCTCCACTGCCCGCTCTACTGGCACTACGACGTGCTCGGCGGGCTGACGGGCATGGCCGAGCTCGGCTTGCTGGGCGACGCGCGCTGCGCGGACGCGCTAGATCTGCTCGAATCGCTGCAACTCGCCGACGGCTGGCCCGCCCACGCCCGCTACTACCAGGTATCGACAGACATCGCGCACCATCACGACTCGGTGGACTGGGGTGGCACGAGCGTCCGCCGCGCCAACCCGTGGGTCACCGCGGCGGCCCTCGCCGTACTCAAGGCCGCGGGACGCCTCCAGCTATGAGATTGTGACGACGTCCCATTGCGCCGCGCCCGACCGCCTCGCACCAGCCGGTTCGTCTACTACATCCCGGTGCTTCGCGGCAGGACCCGGGACAATCCCGCTGGTGTGATCCGTCGCCGCTCTGTCAACGGCATCGCGGTCGACGAGGCGTTCACCCGCAACCTCGTCTGGGAACCCACCCACGCCCTACACGCGTCCGACATCGGCCGCAGCGATCGGGACTACACGCAGATCACGGCGGCCGAGGCCGAGGCGTTCGTCCAGCGGGTCACCGCGAAGCTTGGCCGCTACATCACCGAGCCGTCCCCAGGCGTACCCCTCCGGATCAACATCGACGACGCCACGGCCCACGAGGGACCGTCCTATCACTACCGGGGCGAACCGTTCAGCGGCAGCCTGCTTCGGATCGACGACACCGGCGCCGTCATCGAGATGATCCCGGTCCGCGACGGCGTCGTCCACGGCATCGTCCGCGAGTGGTTCCCGGACTCCACCCAGCGATCCCAGACCACCATGCGCGACGGGGTACCGGCCGGCACCGCCTACACCTGGCACCCCAACGGCCAGCTCGCCGAAGCACGGGAATTCGACGACGATGGCCACGTGGTACGAACGCGCCAGTGGACCGAGAACGGAAGAGTCCTGAGGTTCCCCCTCTAGCTCGCTGGCGGCGGCCCATACTCGGCCCGTACGGCGGCGGCGGCCTCCGGGTCGCCCGCTATCTCATACAGGTCCGCGAGGGTTTCGGCGGCGGAGTGCAGCCGGTCGGTGAACGCGTCCGGCTCGGTGGCGGCCAACACCGCGTACAGGCCCAGCCCTTCTCGCGCCGCTGCGATCGCTTCCACCGACGACTCGTCCAACGCCACGCACACGCAACCCGTCCCCCACAGAGACCCGGCCAGGTCGGGCACGTACGCGTCCCGGTTGCCTTCCACCAACTCCCGCCGAAGGGCGACAGCTTCCTCGCTGGCGGCCAACGCTTCGACCCGCCGCCCCGCCTCCGCCAACCGGACCGCGTAGTTGTTGACCGACATGGCCAGGTCGGGCAGGTACGCATCCCGGCCGCCTTCCACCAACTCCCGGTACAGGGAAACGGCTTCCTCGCTGGCGGGCAACGCTTCGGCCCGCCGCCCCGCCCCGCCAACGCGATCGCGTGATTATTGACCGAGCTTGCCAGGTAGGGCAGGTGCGCGTCCCGGTTGCCTGCCACCAACTCCCGCCGAAGGGCGACGGCTTCCTCGCTGGCGGTCAGCGCCTCGACCCGCCGCCCCGCCTCCGCCAACCTGCTCGCGTAGTTGTTGACCGACATGGCCAGGTAGGGCAGGTGCGCGTCCCGGTTGCCTGCCACCAACTCCCGCCGAAGGGCGACGGCTTCCTCGCTGGCGGTCAGCGCCTCGACCCGCCGCCCCGCCTCCGCCAACCTGCTCGCGTAGTTGTTGACCGACATGGCCAGGTAGGGCAGGTGCGCGTCCCGGTTGCCTGCCACCAACTCCCGCCGAAGGGCGACGGCTTCCTCGCTGGCGGTCAGCGCCTCGACCCGCCGCCCCGCCTCCGCCAACCTGCTCGCGTAGTTGTTGACCGAACCGGCCAGGTAGGGCAGGTAGGCGTCCCGGTTGCCTTCCACCAACTCCCGGTAGTAGGCGACGGCGTCCTCGATGGCGGTCAGCGCTTCGGCCCGCCGGCCCGCGTCCGCCAACCGGACCGCGTGGTTGTTGACCGACAGGGCCAGGGCGGGCAGGTACCCGTCCCGGTTGCCGGCCACCAACTCCCGAAATAGCGCGACCGCCTCTTGGCTGGCGGTCAGTGCTTCGGCCCGCCGACCCGCCTCCGCCAACCGGATCGCGTGCCAGGTACGCCACCAGGCTCGGTCGATGTCGGGGGTGTCGGGGGTTTCCTGGTCGAGGGCGGCGCGGGTCAGGGCGAGCGCGACCGGGTTCAGTTCCCGCGTCGGAAACGGCACCCTGCCGGCCAGGTCCCGCATTTGCTGAGGGTCGAGGTTGGCGGTGGGTAGCAGCGCGGCGAGCCGGGCCGCGAATGTTCCCGGAAATTGGAGGGCCACGGTCAGCACGGCATCGGCCATGACGGGGGTGTCGGTTTGCAGCGCGATCTCGATCAGGTCGACGGCGGCCGGGTGGTGGATGGTGGCGCGGCCCAGGATCGTCAACGCCTGGACCGCCTGCCCGGCCGTTAGGCCGGTGAAGATCGCCGCCCGCTGATCACGGGTGCAGGTGGTCAGTTCGTTGACGGCGAGGGTTTCGGCGAGCAGATCCGGTTGCAAGGTCCCCAACCGGTCTACCGCACCGGCCCCGTCGGCGGGGTAGAGATGATACAGCCATCCCACCCACCGCGCCACATCCACCCGATCCGGATCGACCAGCCCATCATTCTCCGTGCCGTCTGCGAGTGCCGTGCGCACGACGTGTTCGGCCTGCTCGCGGTCGGTAGCGCCGAGCAGCGCGGCGACCGCGACCACCCGCCGCAACATGACCCCGGCCTGTTCCGGGTCGCCTGGTAGCGGCAGCCGCGTCCGGTCGGCGGCGGCCCGCCAATAGCGGGCTTCGTGGCCGAGCACCTCGCCGATCACGTCAAAGCGGCCATCCGCGCTGCGCGGCCCGCCCAACACCAGCAACAGCGCCTCAGCATGCAGCCGCAACAACCCGGCGCCCCGATCCCGGACCCGATCCGGGACCACCGGTACCGGCCGGTCCAGGTGACCGGCGAACTGGGCCGCCGCGTCCGCCACCACCGCACCCGCCGACCGATCATCGGCAGCCGCGTCCAACGCGATCACGTTGGCGGAGGTGGTGAGCGCGTCCAGCACCGCCGCAGACGCCTTGTGATAGCTGGACAGCGACGTCCACCACGGCCCGGCAGTACGGGCCAGCAGCAGCACCCGCACCACCCGACGCCGAGGCTGGGACGCAGCTACGAGCAGCGCCGCCAAACCGGCCGGGTCACGGGCGTCGGCGTAGTCCACGACCAGCAACACCCGACCCGCACCGCCCGGCTCGTCCAACAACCCGGCGGTGGCTTCCTCCCGCTCGTGGGCGATCCACCAACACTCCCAGCCGTCCAACAAGCCGCAGAACCGGTACGCGAGCCGGGTTTTGCCGAACCCGCCCGGCGCGACGACCAGCCGCACCGGACCCGCGTCCCGGCCGGCGCACCAGGTTGTCAACTCGGTCAGCACCTGACGGCGGCCGAAGAACTCGACCACCCCGCTGGTCGGATGCAGCAGCCATGCCACCGACGGCGGCAACTGCGGCACCCGCACACCAGCCACCGCAGCCCGCCGCTCACGCAGCCGCACAGTCCCGGCGCCGACCGCGGCCACCAGGGTGGGGCCGAACGCACCAGCCAGCGCCGCAGCCACACCGGCTCCCACGGCAGACCAGTCCTTGCCATCAGCCACCAAGGCCCACGCAGCGGCAGCGCCGATCGCACCGACCAGCAGGCCCGCCACCACCCGGCCGGCCCAGCCCCGCCACCACAGCAGCACCCACGAAACCTACCGACCGTCGTCAACCCACCACGGCGTCTTGACCATGAACCGACACCAGCGGGCCAGAACGGAACACCCGTCAAGCCTCCAGGTTCGGCCGCTTCACCCTCCACACCCCATGACCCTGGTATTGCAGCTCTCAGGTTGAAACAGCTCAATGTGGCTGGATGGACCATTCCCGCCGGACGGAAGGTCAGCAAGGATGAACGGTCACGTGGCGTGCGATACGCCGATTCGTTGGAGGCCCAACATGCGTACAGTCAAACGACTCGTCATCGTCGTCGCCGCCGCGGCAGCTACGTTGCTGGCCTGGCAAGCCGCTGCCGCGGCGGCGTCGATGGTCGAGTACGCGCTGCTCTGAAGCACAGCACCTGCGCCGGTCAGATGGCTAAGTAGTGCAAGCAGGTCGTGCGGGTCTCACCACCCACCTGTCGCTGCCCCAGCCACTTGATGGCAAAGACCATGGCGATCTGGGTGTAGACGCCGACGCCCTCAGGCGGATCCGGCAGACCGACGGAACGGTATATCCACGTGACGGCATTCCTGGTGAGCGGACCGTACTTGCCGTCCTGGGTCAGCCCGGCCTGATGGCAGCTGTTCAAGCTTCCCTGGAGCACGAAGACCGCGGATTGCGCTCCGCCGCCGTTGTAGCCGTCATACAACTCGAGCTGGCAAAGGTAGTTGCCCGAGTTACGCCCGAGGGACGGAATGTGAAAGACGTAGCCGCTACTCGGGCGCAACGTGGTCCATGAGTTACAGGTCGGATAGGCCGCCGATGCGCTCGACGCCGGCGCGATGAGCGCGGTGGTCGCAACGATCGCACCGACTGCGGCGGTTAGGAGACGTCTCAGCTGTTTTCGCATCATCAACTCCACTCATGACTTCGACGAATGTTGATAAACCTGACAGCTCCACCGCCCCGGGCGCGCGCCGCAACCGGCGGAGAGCACCCTGCCGCCGCTGCGCCGGTCAGAGCCGCTGCAGGTAAATACGCGCCATCCAACCGATGCCGCCGGTGCCGAGCCGGACCGCTACCCATTCGTACCCATCCGCGTGCTGGATAGGAACGCACGGGACGACGACGATATCGCCCCGGTACTTCCTTCGCAGGATCGTGGCGGACAGGCCGGGGGCGGTCCGCACGGCGACGCCGTCGCCCGTTACCACATATCTGTGGTCGGTGCAGATCGCCGGCGCCTCAACTGCGGAGCCCGACGCACCTGGCGCTGCTTGTGCAGTGCCCGCTACCAGCACCGTCGACGCCAGCGTGACCCCCACGAGGAACACGCGGGTTGCGGTCAGCAGGTGGCGCTTCATGACATCGTCCCCCAACATTTGGTCGCCTTCGACGCCGAGCCGGTGCCATTGATGACGCAAGATCCATTGGGCTGCGGTGGATTGGTGCCACCATACGGGCGACCCTGGGGCCGTAGACAGAAATGAATGACGGCATGCGCCGTCAGCTGGAGAAGTGCCTGGTCAGGTCCACCCCAAGGTTTTCCGGTCCGGATCCGGCGGGTGACGGAAGCGGTAGGGTGTCCGAGGTGAGTGCTGGCCCGTACTCCCCCGTTGCCGTTCTGGCGGAGATCGCGTTCTGTTTCCGTTGCCGCAACGCCAAGGTCCTTTGGCCGGACGGGTCGAGGCGGCCGACGTGGTTCACCGTCGACCCGGACAGCAAACCTGCCCAAGACCTGCTACAACGCCTCGATGCGGCGGCCGGCGAGGACCGCGACGCGAGCTGACGCCTGTCGGCGGCATGACAGGGCGATCGAATCAGATGATCGGCCGGTACCCCACCCCGTTCGGGTGCCGTAGCTTGCGGCAGTATCCGTCGCCACAGAGTCTGTGGTTTGCATTTGGGAGAGTCGGTGGGATCACAGACCGGTAATGGTCGGCTCGACACGGCAAAGACACTTACCGAAATTGTCGGTGTCATTGCTGGCGTCGTTGCGCTCGTCTTCCTGGCTTGGCAAACCAGCGAGCTTCGCAGACAGAACGACGCCATCGCCGAGACGCTCAATCAAGCGTACCGGCAAGATACCTTCGACAAGACCCTCGGATTTGACGAATTTGTCGTGGAGCATGCAGACCGAAAACTGTCAGATAGGCACCTCCGCCCACCAGCGCCTGGCCGACGCTCAGTTCAGGCTCGGCGACGAACACAACAACGGCTGGCGGACCGAGCAGACAGGCCGCTGCCAGCAAGGCACCCACAGCCACCAACGCAGCGCTCGCCGGCACGCGGGCGGCCATGCGGACATCTGTCCTGCGAAGCGCGACCAGCAGCACCGCCCGCTCCCGCTCTTCGAGACCGGCGACACCGGCCAGTTCCCGCGCGTTGATCCGATGCACCCGCCGGGCGAGGGCGAGCACCCGTCGCCCACGAGGCCCGTACGTACCTGTCCACACCGGGGCCAGTACACCGTCCTGCCCACCGAGTCGCAACGGCTCATCGGACCCACCGCCTGACCTTTCCACCGAGGACGAGCCGACCAGTAGCGCATTCAGCGCCCAGGTCTCCTTCCGGCGGGCGCGCGCCGCACGACCTGCCCCCGCAAGTGCCGGCAACACAGCGCCCGCAGGCCGCCAGAACCCGGCAACAGACGTTTCCGTATCCCCTGACCTCGACGAGAACCACGGCTAGAGCCAAGTCGATCTCAACGCGGCAGCGCACGCTATTTGCGGCAGATGAGTGCAACTCGTATCTCGTTTCTTATGTTGGCGGCTGGCTGCCTGTCGTTCCGTTGGCCGGAATATTCATCCGGGACGCTCGCTTGGAAATTCTCGGATCTCGGGGAGACGTGGGTGGACAGCGGCGCAAGGAGCGATTGATCCGCTTTTGTTCTTTCAGCGAAGGCCAACCATATTGCTCTCGCGCCCAATCGATTGCACGAGTGTTCGGCAGGAGGCCACCAAAACGCGGCTTGTCCGGTAATTGACTGAAAGGAATGTAAACAGCCAACGCAGCAAGAGCCATGGTAGCCAGAAAGGCGATCGGCCCAGCGATCATGGTGATCCAATTTTCGACACCCAACAGCAGGACAACGAGAGCCGCAGCTTCGCCTGCTAAGAATAGCGCGACTCCGCACTGGATCGCTCGATATAGTTTCTGCTGTCGATAATACTCAACGAACGACTGGACAGTCATAACGTCAAGAGGTTCAAAAGGCGATTCTGGCTCATTATCGACATGTCTTGCCAGTGCTTCATAACGTTTTCTTAGTGCTTCACGCTGCCGCTCATTCTGCCGTCGCCAAACACCGGACAGCATAACTATCAGTGCGATGGCGAAGGCAGCGAGGAGTTGCGCTGCTGTCGTGTAGAAGTCCTCGTTGTCCACTTAAGTAGCGTGACATGTCTGCGCAACAGGCGCGATGCCGAAGTGGCGACGCACTGGTCCTGGCATGTCCGGGAGCATGCCGGCGCGTTAGCTGACCACCAGCGGAACGGCGCACCTCCAGCCAGCGCGCCTAATCGCGGCAGATGAGGACGTCCGGCCTGTAGGTCCACGGGTGCGGCGGCGGGGCTGGCGTGAGGTCAATACACTGCTCGATGTGGCCGACCAAAGGAAAAAGGGCGGAGACGCTACCGGGCTACTTCTATCACGCATTCCTACTAAGAAATGGCGCACTCGCCCAGCGTCTATACCCCTTGGCCATTCGCAACTCAAGAGCGCTCGCCGCCGTGCTCATTGGCCTGTTTACCGCAGCTCGGTCGACTGTGCCAGGGTCAATTCGGACCAGCGGAAATCCAGCAGTTCGCCGAGGCGGTTCCACTACTCCTGCGGGATGAACTAACCGCCGGTACAGACGAGGTTACTCGTGTAATTCTGCACGAGCTAGGCGATCCCAGCGCCCGCATCGACGATATCAATCCAGCTGCTCGCACCGCTATACAGCAAGCAGTCGTCGTTACGGCAACGCGTGATCTTGGCCTTCTGCCAAATGATATCGAGGAAATGGTCGCCAGGGCGGAGGCACTTGCCCGACAGTGGGGAATCAGCCCTCCAACATACAGACCTGGTCTTTTCATGAGATGGCGTTTCGAAACAGCAGAGCTTCGTTGGTACGGCTGGCCCAGGCGACGGCGGTGGTCAGAGGAACGAGCCGGAGCGTTTCTTCTCCGGCGTAGCCGCGACCTTCAGTGAGATGTGTCAAACCGACGCCAGATCGGATAGGCGGTGGACGCACTGTCATCGGCAGATGAGCGAGCCGATCAAGGACTCTCGTAGGCGGAGCTGTAACGCACTGTTGTCGGCTCATCTCGGCTTCTTATTGACGTGGAGGACGACGTGGCCGTGTTTGCGGTGGACGACCACGCCGCCTGGGCGACCATCGTACGCAGGCCACCGGCAGACGCACCCCGTCCGCCGCCTCGCAGAGCACGCGGACGACTTCCGCCACGTCGTCGATCGACCAAGGTCAGGGGCTCCGCACCGGAGTTACACACGCGCAACTTAAGACCGACCTTGAGGACCAGGGTTACCGCCTATCCGATCCGTGTCCACGATGGCCGGTCGCCCCGCTCTAACTCGCGGCAGAGACAGTCGTGGATCATTAGACTCCGAGAGCGCGTTGGGGGTCGAGTCGCCTCGGAGATCAACACCTCGAAACGTGGCCTAACCTGGCGTGTTGGGTTTGGGTGTGTCGGGAGCAACTCGCCGAGATCTATGCGGCCGATCCCCTAAACGATCGCGATTCCCGCGGCGATGAGGCCGTACTCGATGGCGGTGGCGGCGGTGGCGAGCGTGTACGCGGCGCCAGACGCGACGGCGACCAGGGCCGCTCCAGCAAGTGCGGTGGACACGACGGCGAGCCGGCGGAGCCGGAGGCGTACGGACATGGGTGACTCCTCCTCTTGAATGCCTGCCATCAGGTTAGGCAGCGCACCGGCCGCTGTCCTGAGCAGTCCGGCTCCCCAGTTGGGCTCGTGCGCGACGCCGCCCAACCCCCTCAAGCCGCGCGACGTCGATCAAGGAGAATGCCGTCGATCAAGGGCGAATGGTCGCGGTTTAGAGATCAAAGCACGACCATTCGCCCTTGATCGACGGGAAAACGGGAAGCGGGCCCGGCGCGCGGCGGGCGAGCGGGGGGGGGGAGGGAGGGAGGGAGGCGGGCGGTTAGGGCTCGCCGAAGGCGGCGCCTAGGCCGGTCAGGTCGACCGGGGTGCGTACCTGCTCGGGCACGTGATCGACGAAGGCTCTCATCACCTCGAGGGCGGCCAGGATCTCCCGCCCGACCTGCTCGGCCGGCCGCATCGCATCGACCGTGACGAGAATGCCGCGGGCGCCGTACCAGGCGACGATGGGATGGGTGACCTCGTGGTAGATGGCCAGCCGGCGCCGGATCACCTCCTCGGTGTCGTCGGAGCGGCCTTCCAGGGCGGCCCGGGCGAGCAGGCGCCGGATGAGTTCGTCGTCGGCGGCCTTGAGGTGCAGAGCGACGTTCGCGGTCATGCTCAGTTCGAGCCCGACCTGGTACAGGGCTCGGGCCTGCGCCATGTTTCGGGGCACCCCGTCGAGCACGTATCCGCCGGACGTCGCCGCAGCCGCCTCGATGGCCCGCCTGACCATATCCAGCACCAACTGGTCCGGCACGAGTGTTCCGCTGTCGAGGTGCCGTTGCACGGCCAGTCCCAGCTTGGTACGGCGTGCCACATGATCACGTAGCAGGTCGCCGGTCGCGATGTGCGGTATCCCGAAGTGTGTGGCGATAAGGGCGCCCTGGGTCCCCTTGCCGGCACCGGGCGGCGCCACCATCAACACGCGCATCCCGGCCTCCGTGTCCGTCGTTTCGATCCGTCGCCACCGACGATCACTACATCTCACAGTAGGCGCTGGCTCGGCCGGGAGCCGGCGTGTACCTATGATCTCCGCATGCACTCCGGCGGTGGCTTCACCGATCGATACGGGCCGTGGGCACTGGTGGCCGGCGCGTCAGAAGGTATCGGGGCGGCGTGGGCCCGCGCCCTGGCGGCGCGGGGACTCAACCTGTTCCTCGTCGCCCGGCGCGCCGAGCCGCTCGCGGCCCTCGCCGGCGAACTGCCCACCCGTACGGTCACCGTCGCCGCCGATTTGTCCACACTCGACGGGCTGGAGGCGGTGTACGCGGCGACCGCTGGGCACGACATCGGCCTGCTGGTGGCGAACGCGGCGCTCTCCCCCGCCGGCTCCTTTGTCGACGCCGAGCCGGCGGCCCTGCAACGGATGCTCGACCTCAACTGCCGGGCGCCGCTGCTCCTGGCCCGCCACTACCTGCCGGCGATGGTCGGCCGGGGCCGCGGCGGGCTGATCATCATGGCGTCGCTGGCCGGGCAGCAGGGCTCGCCGGGCCTGGCGACGTACGCCGCCACCAAGGCGTTCGACACGGTGCTGGCCGAGGGACTGTGGGGTGAGTTGCGCCGCGGCGGCGTCGACGTGCTGACCTGCACACCGGGTGCCGTGCAGACCCCCGGGCTGGCCAGGGCGTCGAGCACGCGGCCGCCGGGAACGGTGGACCCCGACACCGTGGTGGCGGCCGCTCTCCGCGCGCTGGGCCGCCGTCCACGCACCGTGCCCGGCCGGCTGATGCAGGTCTCCTCGGTCGTAATGTCCCGCCTGCTCCCCCGCCGCACCGCGATCAATGCCATGGGCCGGGCGTCGCGCAACCTCAGTTGATGATCACGCGACGTGGTGACGGTCCAGGTGGGCGCTGATGATCGGGTAGACGTCGTGGCGGGCGTTCCGGCCGATCAGCGCGTCGAGGTGGGCGTACCCGGGTAGCAGGATTCGCTCGTAGTGGTCGGCGCCGTTGGCGGCGACCAGCCAGCGCAGCGTCCGCAGGCTGCCCGCCGGGCGGAAGATGGCGTTGTGCTCGCCCTGCAGCAGCAGGATCGGCAGCCGCAGCCGTTCCGGGTGGGCGAGGTACAAGTCGGTGCCGTCGGCGTCGACCGCGACGCCGCGCCGGACCATCCGGGCGATGTGGGCGAGCGCGGCCAGGTCGCCGACGCCGAAGAGGTCGTCGATCCGGTCGTGGGTGGCCTCGTCGAGTTGGGCGTGCCGGTGCGTGCACCCGTAGATCGCGTTGATCCAGCGGCAGATCGCCCTGCCGCAGCGCTCGCCGGCCGGCATGGGCACGGCCCGCAGCAGCAGGTCGGCCACGGTGTTGGGCAGCGTCGGCCCGCGCAGCGGCTCGACGTTACGCAGTCCAGCCGCGGCGAGCAGCCGGTCCACCCGCAGCGCGAGCTTGGTGTGGTTGAGCGCCGAGCTCGCGATGTGCAATGTGGACTGCATGCAGACCGCCGACCGTACGCCATCGAGGCCGGCGGCGAGCGCCATCATCAACGTGGCCGAGCCCATGCAGTGCCCGACCGCCTGCACGTCGCCGGCGCCGGCGACGCGCCGCACCTCGGCCACGGCCGTCGGCCAGTCCCGCAGCGCGATGTCGTCGATGGTGAACGACGACCGCGCGGACGGCAGGTCGATGCCGGCCCGGTAGTCGAACAGCCAGACGTCGTACCCGCCGGCGACCAGGTGCTCGACCAGGTTGGTCTCGATCGTCTCCAGCAGGAACGAAGTCGCCGCCATGCCGAACCCCGCCGCCAGCAGGACCGGGCCGCGCTCCCCACCCCGGTACCGGATCAGCCGCAGCCACGCGTCGCGCCCGAGCTCGTCGCCCTCCCGCCACCGCCCGCTGCCGTCGCACCAGCGGGCCTGCGGCGCCGGCAGGCGCAGCGGGCGGGCGGCCGGCCCGGTGAGCGGGACGGACCGGCGGGTGGCGGGCAGGCCGCCCACCTCGCCCAGCGGCGCGGTGTAGATGGTCAGCAGCGACCGCAGGAACCGGGCGTGGAAGCGGGCCAGCCAGGCCGCCTGGTCGCGGCGGCCCGGCACGCCGGTGACCCGCATGCTGGCGACCAGGCGGGCGAGGTCGGCCGGGGTCAGGGTCATCAGCCCGGCGGCGACAAGTTCGCCGGTGCCGGCGTCGGTGATCGCCACCCGCAGCGTCGTGGTCTGGCTCCACAGGGCCAGCCCGAACGCGTCGGCGCCGTGCAGAATCTTGGTGCCCTCGAACCGGAACCGGCGCCCGTCGTCGGCCTCCAGGCCCATCGAGTACCGCATCTGCCAGGTGCCGACCCGCGTGGCGTCGCGTTGCACGAGGCGGAAAACGCCGTCCACCACGCGCAGCCGGCGCGGCGACAGCACGGGGGCGGTGACGGTGCCGGCCAGTGTCCCGGGCCGTGCGGGGTCCTCCAGCAGGCCCGGCAGGTCGTCGAGGCGTACCGTCACAGTGAACTCGATGCGGGTGCCGTCGGCCCGCCCTTGCGCCGCGCCCTCCTCGGCCGCGCCGGCGTGCGCCGCCGGCCCGGCGTACCCGGACATCCGGTCGGTGAAGGTGAGGCCGGGCCGCTCGGCGCGGTCCGGCGCCGCCGGCCGCGGCCTCGCGCGCGCGTCGCCGACGAGCGCGTCGGCGGCGCGTTCGGCCAGGGCGGTGATGGTCAGCAGCGGGTTCGTCGCCAGGGGTCGCGGCACGATCGCACCATCCAATACGAACAGTCCATCGTGGACAGCCTCGGCACCGCCGCGGAACACCCGGCCGCGGTCGTCGACCACGCCGGTGGCGCCGTCGTCGCCCATCGGGCAGCCACCGAGCGGGTGGACGGTCAGCGGCGCGTCGAGAGAGGTGGGCCGGGACAGCCGGGCGGTGACGAGCTCGGCGCCGAGCGCCGCCGAGGCCGCCCGCAGCACCGGCGCGCCGGCGCCGGACAGGACCTCGTCACAGGCCCAGGAGCTGGACATGCGCAGCCCCTCCGGCCCGTACGTGAGGCGGCCGTCGCCGGGATCGTCGCCGACCAGCAGGTACATGAGCGTGTGCTGGGCCGGCCGGCCCGCACCGGCGAACACACCGGCCAGCCCGGCCGGCAGCCGCCGGACGACGCGGCGCACGGCGGCCGGGATCCCGCCGGCCACACCGGCCGCGGCCAGCACGGCCGGGATCAGCGGACGCAGGACAGCGGGCACCGCGCCATCCTCGACGAGTACGGCCGGCGCGTCCCCGCCACCGACATGCAGCATCCCGGCGATGGTCGGCCCCACCGGTGCCCGCGGGTCGGGATCGCGCCGGCCGAGGCCGAATCCCCGCACCGGGTTGTCGCCGTCGTAGGCGTAGGCCAGCGCGTTTCCGTTGCCCGAGAAGGCGTGACCGAGCCGCGGCGACAGCGCCAGGCCGGCCGCGCGGGACCGGAACAGGAGCTCCGTGGAGCCCAGCGCGCCCGCGGCGAGGACGACCGTGGTGGCCCGGACGAACATCGACGGCCCGGACCCGTCGCCGGGCGCGCGGAACGCCACGATCCACCCGCCCACCGGCGACGGCAGCACGGTGCGGGCCTCGGCCTCGCAGAACACGTGCGCGCCGTGCGCCACCGCGAGCGGCAGGTAGTTCGTCGCCACCGTGTTCTTCGCGCCGTGGTTGCAGCCGGTCACGCAGTCGCCGCACAACCGGCAGGCGGACTGGTCGACACCCACGTGGTTGGGGCCGTCGCGAAAGCTCACCGCCACCGGGGCCCTGGTCATCTCGCCACCGGCCGCCGCGGCCGCCTTCGCCAGCGCGTCCAGCTTCGCCAGCCCCGGCCACCCGTCCGGGTACGCGGTGACGCCGAGCATCCGTTCGGCCCTGGCGAAGTACGGCGCCAACACGTCGCCGCCCCGTCCACGCAGCGCGCTCGGCCACCGGTCGTCGTCGAACACGTCCGGCGCCGGGCGGGCCGCCACGCCCGCGTTGATCAGCGACGTGCCGCCCAGCCCGCAACCGACCAGCACGTCGATGCCGTCCCCGGTACGCAGCTCGAACAGGCCCGTCCGCGATCCCCACCGGCGGGCGCCCGCGCGTACCTGGAACTCCCGCGCGCCCGCCCACAGCGTGGCCGGAAACTGACCGGGGTGGAATTCGCGCCCGCGTTCCAGGACGCACACCCGCCGGCCGGCCATCGCCAGCCGGGCCGCGGCGACGGCCCCGCCGTACCCCGAGCCGACCACGACGGCGTCGTAATGGTCCCGCAAATGATCGACAGTCACCGATAGTCGGCGCACTCTCACAGGCTGCCGGCCACGCCAACCCGGGTCAACCCCGCAGGCGTTGAAGCGTGAGCCGCCCGTTGGCGGGTACTCAAGACAAGATCCCGATCAGGCAATCACGCAGTCAGGAAAAGGGGAGCACCATGGCATACAAGGTCGGATACTTCATCGGCAGCCTGTCCTCGACGTCCGTCAACCGCGAACTGTCGAAGGCGCTCATCCGGCTCGCGCCCGACGACCTCGAATTCACCGAGATCCCGATCCGCGACCTGCCGCTGTACAGCCCGGATTTCGACGCGAACTACCCACCCGAGGCGCTCGCGCTCAAGGAGGCGATTCACCGGTCCCAGGCGGTCCTTTTCGTCACACCCGAATACAACCGCTCCATCCCGGGGGCGCTGAAGAACGCCATCGACTGGGCCTCGCGGCCGTGGGGTCAGAACTCCTTCGACCACATCCCGGCGGCGGTGATCGGGGCGTCGATCGGGCAGATCGGCACCGCGCTGGCGCAGCAGAGCCTGCGCGCGGTGCTCACCTTCTGCAATGCCCGGCAGATGACCGCGCCCGAGGCGTACATCGAGTACACCCGGCAGCTCTTCCCGGGCGATGGTGAGGTCACCGACGAGCCTATGAAGACGTTCCTCGCCACCTTCATGGCGGAGTTCCGCGACCACATCGTCCGGGTCCTGACCGTCCTGCCCCGCCAGTCCCACCTCGTCCAGACCTCCCGGTAGATGGGTTGGCGACCAAGCCAACCCATCTACCGGAGACCTCTGTCAGTCCTGCACGCGGATCTTGGGCAGCAGGGTGCCGTTGGCGAGCACGCGCAGGGTCGGCCGGTCGTGGTGGCGGAACAGGATCACGCGCCGGTACGTGCCGTCGGTGAACACCGGCGCCGGTACCTGGTTGTGCACGTGCTCGAAGGTGCCGTCTTCGAGCGCCCAGTACACCAGGTGGTCCTTGTTCGGCCCGAATAGCTTGCCGCGGCCATCCTTCGGCGTGATGGTCACCCGCACGGCGCGCAGCTTGCTGGGGTGATTGTGGATCCGTTCCTGCCGGATCCGCGTGGCCCGGGCGTCGACCTTGATGCCGGCGACGGTGGTGATGGCGAGCTGGCGGTCGAACGGGTGCCCCTGGGTGTCCTGGCCGTCGGCGAAGAGCGTCCAGCGGTACACGCCCTCGTCGAAGACCTGGGCGAAGGTGTTGGAGTAGTTGCCGTCACCGTCCGGGTCGTGCAGGAGGTTGGTGCCGTCGACGAACACACCGGTCGGGCGCGTGCGGGGCCAGGTCTTCCAGCCGCGCCGCCGCATCACGTCCTCGATCATCGCGGCCTGCAGCGGCGGCACGTCGCGGCGCTTGGGATCCACCAGGTCCTTGATGCTGACGTTCGGGCCCAGGCCGGCGAGCGCCTCGCCCAGGCTCTCCCCGGGTGCGTCCAGCTCCGCGCGGACGGTCGCACCGAGGATCGGGGAGCCGTCGTGGCGCAGCCGTACGGTCACCGTCATGTCGTCGCCGGTCAGGAACGCCGGCTGGTTCAGCGCGACCGTGCCCTTGACCCGCAGGTCCTCGTAGGCGAGCACGTTCGCGGCGGGCAGCGGGCCGAGCGGCGTGCCGTTGATGTCCACACTGGTCAGACGCCAGATGGCCGGGGCGCCGCCGGTGGAGCCGATGACGTCGACGACCGAGCCCGCGTGGTGCGTGGACGAGGAGATGGGATCCATCGGCTCAGCGTCGAACGCACTGGTGGCCGGGTTCCATCGTTCCAGGATCAGACCCACCTCGCCGGCCGGCAGGCCGCCGCGCAGCACCGCGAAAACAAGCCGCTCCGCCCCGGTGGCGGTGGAGAAGTACGCCCGGTTGGCGTCGACCGGCAACCCGGGCGGCGCCGTGTTGCTGGCCTGCTGGTGGGTGATCTCCTGGGAGAAGGCCAGCATGTTGCCGAATTCCCCGGCCAGTTGGCTGGGCTGGGCGGCCGAGCCGAACTGGCCGCCGGTGTCGGTCGCCAGCTCGTTGAGCAAGTCAGACTCCACAGTGACACCGAGGCCGATGATGAAGAGCCGGCCGGCGGCGTGGATGTCGGCCCGCAGGGGGTGCGCCGAGTCGGTCAGTGCCTGCGTGACCGACTGGATGGTGCCCGGCGGCAGGCCGGCACCCGCGCTCGGGTCGACCGATCCGATGAAGACGCCGCCGGCGTTCTGGAACCCGTCGGTGATTTCTATGATGGTGTACTGCTTGTCCCCCACCGGTCCACCGGTGGCGAGCAGGTCGTACCCGGCCATCAGGCCGTCGCCGATCGGCGTGCACGTGCCGGGCACCCCGAGGTCCAGCGTGAGGATGTCGTTCCTCGCCTTGGGCAGCTCGGTCATCGGCATCCGGGTCTGGATGGCGGACGACGGCGGCAGCGCGTGCCACGCGCAGGTGTTGTCCTCGAAGACCACGATGCCGATCCGGTCGTTCGGGTTGACCCCTTCCCGGACGTTCGCGAAGAGATGGACCAACGCGCGGGTGGCGGTCACCGCGCTGTCCCACCGCCCCTCCAGGCCCATGCTGCCGGAGCGGTCGAGCACGAGCACGATGTGCTGCGGCCGGGCGCGGATCTCCAGGTCGACCGGGTCGCTTTCGGTCTCCAGGAAGCCGGTCGTGTCGTTGGCGTCGGTGCCGCCGAACGCCGTCTTGACCCGCAATTCGATCGGCACCGGCCGGTACACCTTCGGCATGGCCAGGTCCTCGAACGTATCGTCATCCGTGTCCACCGGCAGTGGATCGATCACGATCGGTCCGGTGTGGCTCCACCGGAAACCGGGGTTGAGCGCCGCGGGCAGGCCGCCGAGGACGGTGCCCGCCTGCGGGTTGGCGGCCGTGAGCGTGATGTTCTCGCTCTCCAGCACCGCCCCGGCCACCGGGGCGGCCACCACGGCCCGCGGGTCGCACGCCACGAAGTTGCGGGTGACGGCGCCGGGCCCGCCCGTGGACAGCGTCCAGTCGGCCGGACCGTCCACCTTGGCGCGCAGCTCCCAGTCCTGCAGGAGGGCGCCGCCACCAGTGTCCTCGGCGATGTGGACGGTAAAGGTGATCCGGCCGCCCGACGGCGGCGTCTCGTCCACAGTGATCCTGAAGCCATCCACGACCACCCCCTCCGGCAGCCCCACGAGGCTCGGCAGGTTGATGACGACCGACGACGGGACGGGACCCGTCCGCTGCAGCGTGAGCGTGTCGACGGTCGCCGTGGCCGGGTAGGTGATGATGAAGTCCTGAATGTCGAAGTCGTTGAGCGTCAGGCTGTGATTCGCGATGAACGCCTTCGACTCGGTGATCGTGTAGCTGTTGGTGTTTGGTGCGGTCTCGGTGAGAGTGGGCGTGGGCACGTTCATTTCCCCCTTGTGCGGTTCAGATAGACGTGAGGATCTGGGTGGCGTACAGGTCGAAGTTGCCGGTCCGGTTGCTCATGAAGACCAGCCAGATGCCCTGCCCCGGGACGAGCACGGGATGGGGCCGCTGGTCGTTGGCGGCGTGCCGGGTGACCAGCTGCGGCGGGCTCCAGTCGCTGCCGATCGGCGGGCGGCGGCGCAGGACGATCTCGTTGTCGGATCCGGACAGCAACCGCTGGTAGAAGAGGTAGATGGTGCCGTCGGCGTCCCGGACCGCCGCCGGCTGGGTGTCATTGGTGTCGGTCCCGGGGATCACCGTCGCGCTGCCCCACGCGCCGCCGGTCGCGCTGATCACGCGCAGGTTGTCCCCGGCGTCGAGGAAGACCATCGCGTCGTTGGCGCTCAGCGCCAGCACGAACGGGTCGGCGGGTGCGCCGAGCGCCAGCGGTCCGGTGGTGGCGCCGACCGTACCGTCGGCCGCGTTCAGGCGCAGGCCGTGCAGGTTGGTGCCCTCGACGAAGGCGGCCCAGACGGAGCTGCCGGACGCGGCGGCGTGCAGGTCCCGCACGGTGGTGGTCACCGTGCTCAGCACCACCGGCGCGGTGTCGACGAACGTGGTGGCGACGTGGTCGTAGCGGCGGTAGGTCCACTGGTTGGTGGACCCCTGGTGGCTGAGGAAGACGACCCGGTCGCCGGCCAGCACCGCGTGCGGAGACTGGTCGCTGGTGCCGGACACGGCGGCGACGTTCTGCGTGCCGACGCCGGGCAGTCCACCCAGCGCCGCCCGCTTCATCACCACGTCGGTGGTGCCGGCCACGACCGTTGGGTACGCCACGATCAGGTCTCCGGTGGGCAGCGCGACCGCGGTCGGTTCGACGTTGGCGGTGGTTCCGCTGGTCACCGCGACAGCCGCGGAGAAGCCGCTGTCCGGGCGGGCCAGGTCCAACCGGGCCGCGAACACCTGGTTGATGTTGCTGACCCGCGACGAGTGCCAGACCACCACCAGGCCGCCGGTCGAGTCGAGCAGCGCGGCGCGGCGCAGCACGTCGTTGCCGGTGCCCGGGGAGACCGGCAGGTCCGATGTGGACGGCAGCCGGCCGGCGATCAACGCGTTGATCGCGTCGCGGAGGCTGACCACCGGCCGGTTCTCACCCCGCCGGTACGCGAGCGGGTCGCCACCCACCGTGTCGGCGATGAGGTGCGCGGGCGGTAGCAGCAGGCCCCGGCCGCGCCGGTCGGCCACGTCCGTGACGGCGATCGTGGCGACACCGCCGCGCCGGTTGAGCGTGGCCAGCGGGTAGTAGATGTGGCCGGGGATGTGATCGGATTGGCCAGGTGCCGGTACGGCGGTGCCGGGCCGGACCCGCACCACCCACTCCCGGCGCATCCGGGCGCAGCTCTCCACCCCCAGCCCCGAATGCACGAGGTCCGGCTCCTCGTCCCCGGTGATCAGCCGCTCCCACACGTCGAGGTACGCGGTGAGCGTGGCGGCGCTCCCCGGCGTGGTCAACGCGGCGGCGACCGGCACGCCGAGCCGGGTGGCGAGCGCCGCGGCCCCCGGCTGGGAGACGTGCAGCGGCTGCGCCGCGTACCGCACGTCCGCCGCGACGATCACGTCGATGCCGTCCACGATGATCCGCCCGGTGTGCCGCAGCCCGGCCTCGGCCGGTGACGTGCCGCCCGGGGCGGGGGTACCCCGGCGGCGATGGTGAAGTCGTTGTCGAGCCCGCCGACGACGCGGAAACCGTCGTTGCCGGCCGGGATCCCGTCTCCCACGTACCACTTGAGGAAGGCACGCAGCTCGAACTTGCGGACGTCGTCGAGCTCGTTCCAGTCCGCGTCGACGATGGGTACGCCCTGCTGCAGGCGCACGTTGACGTACTGCAGCAGCGGGTCGAAGGTGCTCGGGGTCATGGTGGCCATCGGCTTCTCCTTCAGAACGTCAGCCAGATGGTCCGCTCCAGCGTGCTGGCGGGGTCCTTGGCGATCACGAGATGGGTGACGTAGTTGATCAGTACGGTTGCCCCGCCGATCTGCCCGACGAGGCCGAACTCGCGCAGGTTGCCGGTCAGGTGGTTGCCGCCGGGCCAGGGCGGCACGCCGGGGCCCAGGGTGGCCTGGATCTGCAGCCGGTTGGTGGGCGTACCGGAGACGGTGCCCGCGTCCAGGAAGTCGATCTGCAGGCCGGACGGGCCGAGCGTGAACGGGTTGGGGTCGACGAGGGCGGTCTGTCCGGACGTGGCCGGGGGCGGCCCGGTCTCGTCCCACTGGCTCAGCCCGGCGCCGACGGCCAGTCCCAGCACGCCGGCCGACGCCGGGGCGCCGCGCATGAACGTGGCCAACAGGCGCCGGCAGTCGGTGACGATCGAGTTGCGTCGCCAGCCGCGGTCCCAGACCACCCGGCCCGCCGGATCGCGCAGCACGTCGCGGTATTCACCGCGCAGCTCGCCGGCGGGGTACTCCACTCGGGTCACGGTCGTCTCTCCTTACTGGAACGGCGGCCACCAGGTGCGGCGCCGGAGCGTGCTGAGTTGGGTGGGGTCGGCGGTGACGCTCGTGCCGTCGGTGGCCAGGTAGACCAGCCAGTCCCGCAGCGTCACGGCGATCTGTTCGCTCGGCCCCTGGTAGATCTCCACGAACGGGTAGTCGTCGCGGAAGGCGTCGGTCAGCTCGTGGCCCGGCGGGAAGACCGCCTCTTCCAGGGCCGCCGAGCGCAGCACGATGACGGCCCGCACGTTGACCGGCAGGAACCGGTCGAGCAGTTGGCGCAGCCGGTCGGCGTCCCGGCGGACCAGCGGGCGCCCGGCCGGGCCGCGCTGCACGTACAGGCCGATCGTGGCCGGTGTGTACAGCTCGTCCGGCGCGAGCGGGCCGCCGTCCGGCCGCTGCGGCGTGTAGTCGAGCAGGTCGCCGAACTGGCGGTGGCCCCGGTTGCGGTCGAGGTCGGCCAGGACGGCGCTGATCGAGCCGGCGTGCCGGCGCACGGCCGCCTCCTCGGGCGCCCGCCGGCTGGTCGCGGCGTCGGCGGCGCCCGGCACGCCGCCGCCCAGCCGGCCCAGCGCCACGTTGCGGTCGCTGCGAAACAACAGCCACTGGGCGCCGCCGGGCATCCTGACCGGCGCCGGGTTGGTGTCCGCGGTGGGTCCGGTGTGGACGGTGACGGGCGCGCCGGGGGTACCGGACGCGTTCACGAGGACGGACCACAGCCGTGGGCCGCCGCCGCGGTTGCTGCGCAGGAACACCTGCACCGCGCCGCCGGTGAGCGGAGCGAGCGCCGGCTCCCGGTCGGTGTTCCGGCCGCCCGCCGCGGTCGTGGTGACGGCGACCGGCGCGGACCACGAGGCCGCGGGCCAGGTGAGCGAGCGCAGCCGGATCAGCCACGGATCGGCTTCGTCGGCCGTGGCCTGCCGCTCGGCCCAGGTGAGCCAGAGCCGGTTGCCGTCGCGTACGGCGTGCGGGTCCCGGGCGCCGCTGCCGGTCGCCGCGAACCGCAGTGGTGCGGACCACGGCCCGTGCAGGGCGCGGACCGCGTTGCCCACAAGTCCATCCACAGTGGACACGACGCGCCAGGTGGCGGCCGGGTCCGGACCGCGGACGGCGAGCCCGGCCGGAGTACCCACCCACACCGTGCCGTCCGGTTGCGCCAGCACCGCGCGGCAGTCGTCGCTGGGCAGCCCGTCGCCGGTGCCGTGCCGCCGTGCCGTCATGGCCGAGGAGAGCTCGACCAGCCCGGCGGCCGTGGCCACCCACACCGGGCCGGTACCGGCCAGCGCGGGCGCGACCGCCCGGGTGTCGTTGGTGCCCGGTCCGGCGCCGGCGGCGACGAGGTCGACCATGGCCGCGGTGCCGTCGGCTCCGACCCGCGCGAGGCCGCTGCCGGTGGCGACCCAGACCGTCCCGTCGGGGCCCTGCGCCACCTGCCGCGCGCCGGCCGTCTCGGCCACCGCCTGCCAGGTGCCGCCCGGCACCCGCCGGGTCAGCCCGGCGGCGGTGGCCACCCAGACCGTCCCGTCGAGCGTGGCGAGCACGTGCCGGGTGTCGTTGCTGGGCAACCCGTCGGGCCCGGCGGTGACGGTCTGCCAGGCGCCGGTGGCGTCCCGAGCGCTGACGCCCGCCGGGTGGGCGAACCACGCCGTCCCGTCCGGCGCCACGCCGACGGCCCGTACGTCGTTGCTGGCCAACCCGCCCCCGGTGGTGGCGGTGGTGAGCACCGCGACGGTGCCGTCCGGCCGGAACACCGCCCCGCCCGCCGCGGTCGCGAACCACGACGAGCCGTCCGCGTCGACCGCGACGCCCCGTACGTCGTTGCTGGGCAGGCCGTTGGCGGTGGTCAGCGCGGACCAAGGACCGTCGCCGGTGCGTACGCCCACGCCCGCCGAGGTGGCGACCAGCAGCCGGTCGTCCCAGCGCAGCCGGGCCAGCTGCCAGGCGCCGCCGACGTGGGTGGACCAGAACAGCCGGATGGCGCCCCCCGGGTCGAGCAGCGCCGTGCCGTCGGCGTGCCGGCCGGCCGGCAGCGGAGTCTCGGCCGCCGGGCCCCAGTCGACGGTTGGTTCCCATCCGCCCTGCCCGTTCAGGTGCCGGTCGCCGAAGCCGAGCGCCCAGGCCGCGGTCGAGGCGGCCAGGTCGACGCGGAGCGCCACGCCGGGGCCGGTGGCCGTCGTGCGCAGCGCCAGCGAACCGTCCGCGGCCACGCTCGCGGCCACGCCGGCCAGCCCGCCGTTCAGCGCGGCCGCCACCTGCTCGGCGGTGGCCGCCGGGTTGGTGGCCGGCACGGTGAACGTCTCGGTGGTGCCGTACCCGGTCAGCGCCAGCCGGGTCCCGGCGGTGAGCCGGAACGGCGCGGTCACGTCGCCGCGCAGCCGCGCCGGCGTGAGTGGTCCGGCCGCGCCGAGCCGCCACCGCAGCCGCGCCTGCGGGGTGCCCGGATGCTCCACCCAGGACAGCCACAGCCGGCCGTCGGCCAGTGCGACGAGTGCCGGGTCGGCCTGCGCGGCGACCGGGCGCGCCTCGACCGGCTGCGTGTCGTACCAGCGTCCGCGCAGGTGCGTCTTGACGTGCAGGCGCGGCTCGCCGCCGCCCGCGCCGACGGTGCTGCCGTGGGCGACCCAGAGCCGGCCGGCCGCGTCGACGGCGGTCGCCAGCCGGCCCTGGGCGGCGCCTTCCAGCGAGACGAGGCTGGCCGGCGAGGCCATCACCTCGATCCGCGAGGACGCGGCCGGCAGCAGGGACCGCAGCCGGAGCGCACCACCGGCGGCCTCGGCGCGCAGCTCGTCGAGGGCGGCGTCGACCACCTCGGCCACCTCGGCCGCCGTCGCCGCGGCGGGGTCGGCGAAGTCCGCGGCGCCGAAGGTGACCGTCACCGGCAGCCCGCCGTCGACCGCGACGGTCAGGCAGATCCCGTCGTGCAGCGCGAACGGCTCGGTCTGGGCGCCGGTGAGCTGCGCGGCCACGCCCACCGCGCCGGTCGCCAGGTTGTTGGGGGCTGCGAAGCCCAGCGCGGTCACCGCGTCGTCGACGCCCTGCCAGGAGTTGGTCGACAGAACGCTGGCGAAGATGTTGCGTTGCGGGGCCGCGTTGGCGCGGGCCACGTGCTGGGCGAACTCGGCGACCTGCGTGGACCAGCCGGTGTAGTGGTCGACGAGGCTGCGCAGGCCGGGCAGGGTGCCGACCGCGCCGTAGAGTCGCGGCGCCGTCCGCAGTTCCAGCCGCTGCCGGGCGATCTCCTCGTCCGCGGTGAGGTCCCAGCCGATCCACTGGGCCAGCAGCGGCAGGAAGCGGGCGTCCACCTCGGCCGTGTCGCGCAGCCGCCGCAGGCCCTCGGCGGAGCTGCGCAGGCTGTCCAGGGCGGCGCCGAACGGGTCGACGAACCGGCGCAGCTGCCCGCCGGTCGCGCTGGCCTCCGGCAGCAGCCCGGTGGCCGCGTCCGGGGTACGCCCGATCGTGTCGTGGCGCCGGTACACCTCGGGGATCTGCTCGTAGAGCATGCGGTTGTGCCCGTACACCTCGCCCGCGGTGGCGGTGGCCCGCAGCCGCTCCCGTTCCGGGCCGGCCGGCAGGGTCGGGCTGTCGAGCTGGTAGTAGTACGGCACGCCGGCGTCGAGCTGGCCGCCGATCCCGCCGACGTCGAGCAGCTCGACCTCCTGGCGCAGCACCGTCCGGTCGGCGCCGAGAACGGTGCGCACGGTGCGCCGCAGCACCTCCCGCGGCTGCCCGCCGGCCAGCTCCGCGACGGTCACGGTCCGCTCGCGGATGCGCAGCGGGCCGTCGACCAAGTCGCGGTCGGGCAGGTCGACGACGGCCAGCACGCCCGGCTCGGGCGGCGGCGGGAACAGGGTGCTGTCGTAGAGCACGCCGGTGGCGCCGGGCGCAAGCGGCGCGAAGGCGAAGTCGCGCCGCTTGCGGCGTACGGTCACCTCGGGCGGGTCGGCGACGGTCTGTCCCGCCTCGGGGAGGAAGGTCCAGCGCAGCCGGATGCGCCGGCCGACCAGGTCGGCCGTCGCCCCGAACTCGGCGATTTTCACCGCGCCTCCCGGAGGCGGACGTCCAGCGCGCCGAGCGCCGGGATCTCGAACTCGCCCAGCTCGATCCGCCCTTCGGCGGGTACGTCGAGGGAGACCGCGTCGCGCAGGAACGCCGGCAGGGCGGCCAGCGGGGGCAGGTGGTGCTGGGCCAGCTGCGCGTCGGGGTCGAGCGCCGGCTGGTCCTGCCGCCGGAACCGGGTGATGGTCACCGCCACCACGCCCTCGGTCGCCTCGACCGCGGCGTAGAAGTCGCTGAGGTACACCGTCTGTCCAAAGTCGACGCCATCGAAGGCGAGCACCCGGGCGATCGCCGCCTCGACGCCGCTGATCACCGTGTCCGCCGCGAACCGCTCGTCGGTGACCACCTCCGCCACGATGTCGACCGCGACGTACCGGGCGTCCAGCACCCGGACCAGCGTGCCGGCCATCCGCTTGTCCTCCAGGTAGCCGACCAGCCGGCGGCGCAGCGTCTCGGGCACCGGCCGGCCCGCCGAGCCAGCCGGGGCCACGTACACGTCGACCTGGTTCCATGCCTGGCTGCGCGCGCGGACCTTGGCGACCGCGCCGGTGCGCTGGATCAGCGCGACGTAGTCGCTGGCGGTGACCGCGCGGTTGATCGCGCGGAACGCGAACGGGGCGAACCGGATCGCGTGGTCGGCCCGCTCGGCGTCGCTGCCGCCGGCGGCGCCCCGCGGGTTGGTGACCGCCTGCAGGGTCGGGATCGTGGTCAGCGCGGCGGTGATGGCGCCGGCCGCGACGTTGCCCGCCCCGCCCAGGCACACCCGGTACGTGGCCCGCACGTTGCCGGCGCCGACGGGCGGGGTGCGCCCGGCGCCGAAGACCACGTGGGCGGTCCCGGTGCCGTCCACGAGCACCTGGTAGTGCCGGGCCTCCGGGTGGGACAGCACCGCCCGGCCGTCGGAGGCGATGTCGAACAGCAGGCTGTCCCGGCGGTCCCAGACGACCCAGCCGGCGCCCTCTTCCACCTCGACCACCACGGACTCGACGAACACCGCCTGGTCGGGCAGGCGGAAGGTCTGGTTCGGCTCGCCGGTCGAGGAGCCGAGCACGGCCGGCCCGATGACGCGGCTCTGCTCGACGGGCAGGTTGTCGTAGCGGCGTACCGGCCGGCCCTCGCTGTCGACGCCGGCCCGGAGCTGGTCGGACCTCAGCGCCAGCGCCAGGTCCGGCCCGAGGTACGTGAACTCGACCGGCGCGCCCGAGGGTGGCCGGGAGGCGAACCGGGCGCCGTGCGGTACGACCACGGTCTGCGGACCGGAAGGGTCGGCAAAGGTCAGGGTCAGGTCGGCCGCCGCCGGGGTCGCCGGGCTCAGCTCGTACCCGACGAGCCGCAGCAGGTCCACGACGCTGTCCCGCTCGGTGGCGGTGGACGGGAACATCTCGCTGGCGATGCGGTCCTGGTAGTACAGGATCACGTCGCCCACGTACGCGAACATGTCGACCAGGAGCATGCCGAGGTCGGCCGGGGACTGGTCGGTCCACTCGGGCAGCCGCTGCTGGGCCAGGCGCAGCAGCGCCGCGCGCAGCGAGCGGAAGTCCTTGTCGGTGTAGTCGATCGCGGGGACAGTCATCGCGGATACCTCACACCAGCGGGACGATCATCTCGCCGGCCGCCGGCCGGTCGCTGTGGACGTACTCCAGGACCAGGCGCAGCTCGCCTTCGCGCCGGTCCAGGCGGGCCCGGGTCACCACGATCCGGCGCTCCCACCGCACGACCGCCTCGTGCGCCTGCTTGCGCAGCAGGTCGGCGGTCACGTCGTCGTCCGGCTCGTGCACCAGCGAGTGCACCCGGGTGCCGAACTCGCGCAGCATCGGTCGCTCGCCGAGCCGGGTACCGAGCAGCACGTGCAGGTCCTGGCGTACCTTCTCGGGGCCGGCCGACCAGGCCACACCGCCGGTCTGCGGGTCGACCCGGAACGGGAAGGCGGGCCCTTGGGGTTCTGGCATTGCGGCCTCCGGTATATGCACAGTGGACGGTCAGTCGAGCGGGCAGTCGGGTAGCGCCGGCGGTGCGGGCAGCGCGGGTACGGCCGGGACGGCGGGCAGGCCGGGGATGGCCGGTACGGGTACCGGGATGGCCGGCACCGGCGGCGCCGGCAGTCCGGGCATCGCCGGCACGCTGAGCGCGGGCAGCGCCGGCGGCGCCGGGATCGCGGGCAGGGCGGGGACCGCCGGTACGGGTACCGGGATGGCCGGCACCGGCGGCGCCGGCAGTCCCGGCATCGCCGGCACGCTGAGCACGGGCAGCGCCGGCGGCGCCGGGATCGCGGGCAGGCCGGGGATCGCCGGTACGGGTACCGCGATGGCCGGGAAGGCCGGGAAGTCGCAGGCGCTCACTTGACCACCACCGAGCTGGTCAGGTGCACGCCGGGCAGCAGTTGCAGCGGGGCGAGCTGGAGGCTCGTCAGAGTGGGACCCATCGCGTGCGGGTGGACGTGGGTCAGCAGGGTGTTCCACAGCGTCTGGAAGGCCGAGCCCATCAGCGTGGGCTCGCCGGCGCCGCTGCCGGCGGCGACCGTGGTCGCGTCCAGGATCACCTTGGCTGCGCTGATGTGGACGGTGTCGCCGGCGATGTTGACCGTGGTGCCGTCCGGGTTGACCAGCGCGGTGCCGTCCTCCCCCATCGCCAGGTGGTTGCCGTGCTGCTCGACCAGCGTCGCGGTCCCGTTCTCGGCGTCCAGGTGCAGGTGCGAGCCGGCCGCGTTGGCCAGCAGGATGTTGCCCTTGGCGTCGATCGAGACGAACGCGTTACTGGCGTGCCGGACCAGGACGCGCTCCTCGCCGGCGGTGTCGTCGATCTCGACGACGTGCCCGGCCGGGGTGTGGATCACCCGCTGGTCCGCGGTCTTCGCGGGCGCGCCGGCCTCGGTGTACCAGGCGCCGACCCACAGCGGGCGGCGGGTGTCGCCGGCCTCGAACTCCACCCACACGTCGGCACCCTTGGGTGGCACGAAGTAGTGCCCGTACGGCAGGCACGCCTGGGCCACCACCTCGACGCCCCTGCCGAACACGTCCGGGCAGGTGACCACCAGCGTGCCCCGGTGGGTCTCGTCGGTGTTGTCGACGACACTGCCCCGGTACTTGCCGTAGAAACGCCCCACGTGGCGGCTCAACTCGTTGGTGTACACGTTCACCTCCGGCTCACCTCGTCGCCGTGAACTTGGTGAAGTAGCTGGGCCGGAACCGGTTGTTGACGCGTTCCCGGGTGTAGACGTGGTTGACCTTGGCCAGGTACCACTCGCCCTCGGCCCACGGCGCGACGCCGGTGATGAGCACCCGGGACTTGGCCCGCAGCTGGACGTTGCCGACCGCCACGCCGCGCCCCCGCTGCCCCAGCCGCCGCAACGGATCCGGCCGCACCCGCACCGCCACCCCCGCGGCGTCGGCCGCCTCGCCGGTCACCTTGCCCTCCGGTGGCTTCAGCCGGGCGGTCGCCGCCGCGGACAGCTCGGTCAGGGCCTCGATCGCGGACCGCTGGCGGGGGGTCACGTTCCGGTCGGTGTCCGGCGGCGGCAGCGGGGGCGGCGGTGCCGGCGGCGTCGCGGGCAGCTCCACGGACGCGCCGGTGGCCGGGTCGGTGGTGCTGGTGGCGAGCGTCGGCGTCGCGCCCGAGCTGATCCGCTCGTAGTCGAACTCGATCAGCTCACCGATCCCGCGGCAGTAGCGCAGGTTTCCTTCCGGCTCCGCGGTGGCGAGGCGGTCGACGGGTACGAAGTAGAAGGCCGACACCTTGCCGTCGTACTCGACGAAGGTGCGGCACCCCTGCCGGTCCGCCTCGCGCAGGATGAACTGCCACTCGTTGAGGCCGTCGGCGGGGCGTCGCGCGTTCTGCGCGGTCAGCGGGGCGTCGTCGGTCGGCTGGATGTCCTCCGGGCGTTTCACCGCGATGTGGTAGTCCGCGCGCGTCGCGATCCGTTTCAGCACCTCGCTGAGCCGCTCGCCGACCGCCCACTCCGTCGGCACGTACGGCTGGCGGCTCATCCGGTATGTGAAGTCGAGCGCGGTGAGCTCGATCTTCTGCCCCTCGGGCTGGGCGAGCACCCGGGCACTGGTGATCTCGCCCTCGAAGATGGCCGCGGGCTGCGCCTGCCAGCCCAGCGTGAGCCGGACGAACAGCCCTTCGAACCCGGCGCCGGCGAGCGCGCCGGTGTGGTCGTCCAGGACGATCGTGGCCTTGTCGGTCAGCTGGTCGTGGTCCTCGATCTCGATGGACTGCACCGGCGGGGAGACGTCCCGCCAGTCGGTGCGGTCGAGGCTGACCTCCACCTCGCCCACCGGGCTCTTGTCGCTTGCCTCGGCCATCAGAACACCCGCTCCCGGCTGATCCGGCCCGGCTGACCGGTGGCGGGCACCGACACGACCTGGCCGGGGCGCAGGTCCAGCGGGAACGCCAGCGGGTTGGTGTCGGCGATCCGCCACCACGCCTCGCTGTCCTGGAAGAACCGCCACGCCACGTCCTCGATCCCGTCGAGGCCGGTCACGAGGTGCTGGTACGTCACCAGGGCGGCGGGGGGCGGCGCGTATCGGCGGATCGCCACCGTCGGATGCACGGTGCCGGTCGCGTCGGCGGCGGCGTACACGTCGAGGCCGCGGTAGCGGGAGGTGATCGGGACGGTCATGCTCGCCCTCCGTCAGGAGAAAATGGTCTGGGCCACGCCGGCGCCGGGCAGCACGTGCTTGAGGTCCGACAGGTTCAGCTGCCCGTACGACTTGGCGACCTCGACGTGCCGGCCGATCCAGTCGAGGCTCGTCGCGATCGAGTGGGTCTGCTCGCTGAGCGTCAGGCTGATCTCGGCGCGCAGCGGGGTGAGATCCTCTTTGAACTTCGTGATCTTGATGTTGAGGTCGGTCATCACGCAGACGAGGTCGATGTCGCCGAGCTTGAGGTTGCAGGTCGGCGGCCGGGTCGGCGGGCAGAACTTCTTCGGCCCGATAAAGGCCAGCACGTCGCTGAGCGCGTCCCAGGCCGGGTTCATGAAGGAGCGGAGCACGGCCAGGCTGGGCTCGATCCGGCCCGCGAAGCGCGGGTCGTCGTCGATCGGGATGACGTCGTCCGGCGCGGTCGCCGGCGGGACGATCGGCGGTGGCGGTATCTCGCTCGCGGCCCGCGCGTCGAGGGCGAAGTCGAGCGCGAACGTGCGCGGCTTGCCGGCGTCCGCCTCCAGCGGCTTGGTGCCCACCAGCAGGCTGCCCATCTCCTTGAAGTCGTCGAACACCCCCAGGCCGAAGCCGATCGCGCCGACGCCGGCCTCGCTCTGGTCGAAATCCCACGAGCCGAAGTTGTTGGCCTCCCGGTACCCGAAGCTCTTCTTCTCCGACAGCAGCTCCGGGTTGAACTGGAACCGGAAGATCAGCGGTGGGACGTTGGTGATGTTGGCCAGATAGCCGGTCTTGCGAGGCATGGCAGCTCCTAGGTCGGCACGGGCAGCCGGCTGTCGCCGCCGCGCAGGTTGTAGTCGAACCACATCCGGGCGTGCCGCTCGATGTCGTCCCGGTCGGGCGGCAGCGGGAAGTCGCCGGGGCCGAGCGGGTTCGGCGGCCCGGGTGGTGGCAGCGGGGTGAGTCCCGGCTCGCCGGCGCCCTCCACCTCGATGACCACCTCGTCGATCTGGACGGTGGCGCGCGGCCGGTCCATGGCGCCCTCGACGATCCGCTGCGGCACTCCCGCGCGGCCCTCCGTACCGGAGAAGTGGCGGGTGATGGTGCCCAGCAACGTGTCCAGGCCACCCCCGGTCAGCCACCGCTCGTACGCCTGGGCGACCGTCTCCAGGCCGGTTTTCGGCGTGGACTGCTCGCCGACCACCAGGCTCTCGGCGAGCGTGATGGACTGCGCACGGACCGCCGCCAACTGTCCGGCGAGCGTGCTGTCGGAGAGCCGGGCCTCGGCGACCGCCGCGGTGTCCAGCCGGGTGCCGAGGGTGCGCAGCCCCCGCTCCCCGGTGTCCGCCACGCTCCGCAGCCCGTCGGAGGTCACCTGCCGCAGCTTGTCGAACGCCCCGGTGGCCAGTTTGGCCAGGTCCGGGTGGGCGAGGTCGGCACTGAGGTCGGGGACCCGCGGCAGCGAGGTGACCGGTGGCCTGGCGCCGGGCGGGCCGGGCGTGACCGGGCTGGGGAAGACCATCTTGGCCGCGTCGGTGAGCGCCTTCTGCTGGTCCTGGGTGAGCGTCAGGGGCTTGTCGTTCTTCAGCTCGAAGATCGGCGGCAGGATGGCCGGAAGCACCCGGACGATGTGCATCAGCACGCGGAACACGCGCAGATCCCCGAAGTGGCGCAGGATCGCGTCGAGGGTCGGCACCAGCCAGTTGAGCAGTCCGTCCACTGTGAACTTGACCGCGACGCCCACGACCGCCACGAGTTGGAGCACGGCCAGCAGCGCGTCCTTCAGTGTGTCGAAGGCCGCCGAGAGGATCCCGTCGAGCGTGGTGGCCAGGACGCGGACCACGCCGGCCGCGAGCCGGGCCACCATCGCGACGGTGTCGAAGGCGACCACGGCGACCGCGCCGCGCAGCATCAGCGCGTTGCGCAGGGCGAACTGGAGGGTCTCGGCGATGGCCAGCCGCACGTCGCCGAGCCGCGTGATCAGTACGGCCATCGTGCCGAGCGCGATCGGTATCGCGATGATCAGGCCGTCCACCACCCGGCCGATCCCGGCCAACACGACGGTGGCGCTGTCGGCGAGGCGCTGCCAGCGCTCGCCCTCCGGGGTACCGGGCAATGTGGACACCTGGGCCGCGCCTTGGGTCTGGCCACCGGCGGCCAGGAACAGCCCGGTGAGGCTGTCGATCGCGACCCGGATGCTCTGCAGTTGGGCGGTGAGCGTGGAGCCGCCGATCGGCTCGCCGCGTCCGGTGACCGGGGTGGGCGGCTGCACGCCGGTGGTCTGCGGCTGCGCGCCCAGGCCGAGCAGCCCGATGATCCGCTCGACCCGCTCCGCGATGGCCAGGATCTCGGCGATCTGCGCGGCCAGCAGGACCGAGCTGATCGGGGCGGCCGCCAGGCCGCCGACCAGGTTGCCGACGAACCGGCCCACGCCGCCGAGCAGACCCTCCAGGAACGCGCCGAACCCGCCGCCAGGCGCCAGGTCGTTGATGTTGATGATGTAGACCTTGAGGGCGCCGTCGATCATCGGCGGTTCGCCGAACTTGGGGCCGGCGGCGATCACCGAGGTGAAGGCGAATGTCGCGTACGTCGAGGTGGCCCGCTCGATGTCCTCCAGCGCCCGCCGCGCGAACCGGGTCTGCGTCAGCAGCAGGCCGAGCTGGGTGATGATGGCGTCGTCCACGCTCACCGCCCTCCCGCGTCCGCGAGCTCGCGCAGCTTGCGCCGGCCGCTCGTGTACGCCTCGCGTACGGCGGCGGCGAAGTGGGCCGCGACCGCGTCGGCGAGCGACTCGTCCAGCTCCCGGCCGGGGGCGGCGCGCAGGGTGAGCCGGGGCACCAGCACGCGGCCGACCGCGGCCCGCCGCAACAGGATGTGCGGGGACGTGGGCGTGACCGGGACGGTCAGCTCGGTGCCCTCGGCCGCCTGCTCCCGCCAGTGCGCGGCGAGCCCCGCGACGTACCCGGCGAGCACCTCGCCGATCACGACGAAGCCGCCGTCGGCCAGCCAGGTCTCGAACCCGGCCGCCAGCGGGTCGGCCTGCCGGGCGGCGAGCGCCGCCCGTTCCCGGGCCACCTCCGACCCTTGGAAGCCTTCGGCCAGTTGGGCCGCCTGCGGGCCGATCCGGGCCAGCTGCCCGCCGGCGCGCAGGTCGGCGGCCCGGGCGGCGCCCCGGGCGAACTCGACGGCCAGCCCGTCCAGTCCGGTCGCGGTCGCGTCGAGGGCGCGGCCCAGCCCGGTCCGCACCGCGGTGCCGATCCGGCCGGCCTCGTCGCGCATCTGCTGGAACCGGCCCCCACCGAACGGCGTCTGGGACAGGTCCGGGAAGTCGGACCGGAAGCGCAGCGCCACGCCTTCGGGGAACGCCGGCAGCTTCGCGGTCGGACCGCCGGTGTCGAACAGCGCATGCACCAGGCGCCGCAACTGGGCGATCTTCGCGAACGGGTACCCGAAGTACGGCGGGATGACGTCGTCCGCCAGGTCCTCGGCCGCGTCGACCAGCTCCAGCAGGAAGTCGCGGAGGCTGGTGTTGATCCCCTCTCCGTCGCGGTCCAGCAGGTCACCGAGGGCGACCGGAGGGAAGATTTGGGCCCACCAACCGAGCAGCTCGCGCAGGTCGAAGCGCATGATCGCGTTCAGCACGGGGTCCAGCAGGACGATGAACTTCAGCACGCCGACCAGGTAGTCGGTCAGTTTGCCGACGAAGCCCCGGAGGCCCGTCCACAGGTCGGTGAGGAACGCGCGGGCCAGGCGCTGGGCGAAGAGCACGTTCGCGGCGACGACCTCGTGGCCGCCGAGGACCAGCCGCACGCCGCGGTCCGCCAGGCCCACCAGCGTGGTGAACGCCAGCTCGAACAGCGTGGCGCGCAGCTCGAGCACGTGCCGCTCGATCGCGGCGAACTCGTCCAGCAGCAGGATCCGCACCCGCAGCGCGACGCCCTCCAGCAGCACCCCGAGCAGGGCGGGCAGCGTACCCACGACGGTGGTCGCGCCGAGCAGGGCGAACGCCGCGGCGTCGAGCTGGTCCGCCAGCGGCCGAGCCGGCTGCTCCGTACCGGCCGGGACCACGTCGCCCGCCGCACCGGCGGCCGGCGCCGGGATGCCGAGCGTGTCGAGGGTGCGGCGGATCTCGCGGACCAGCCGCTGCACTTCACCGCCCTGCCGGCTCGCCTCGGCCAGCGCCCGGAACCCGAGCGCGGCGAGGCCGATCAGGTCCGAGGCGGTACGCGCGTCCGGGTCGAACATCGCCGGCCCCGGGGTGGCGAACCGGCGTACCGACGCCTCGATCTCGTCGAGCACCCGGATGGCGGCGGCGAGCAGGCGCGGGATCGCCGTCTCCTGGCTGTCCGGGCCGAACGGCGCGCCGGCCAGCCGGATACCGGTCAGGAACCCGAGCCCGCCCCTGGCCAGGTGCTCGGTGAACGAGGGCGGCGGTACTGCGAGCGTGAGCACCTCGCGCTGGCCGGGTTCCAGCCACAGCGTCACCGCGCCGTTGTAGAACCGCACGATGGGGAACCGCCGGGTCGCCAGCTCGACCGTCCGGCCGGCCGTGCGGCGCCGTTCCAGCGCCGGTGTGATGCCCCGCTGGGCGAGAACGGCGCCGCGCAGCTGCGTGGCGAAGGCGGCGGCGAGCGGGGCGAGGTCGATCGGCATCTCAGGCCCCGTCCGCGACGTACGACTGGCGCTGCAGCCGCTCGGTCAGCAGCGCCTCGAACCGGCGGACCACGCCGACCGGCGCGCCGGGCATCCGCAGCCGGAGGGTCTTCACGACCGGGCGCAGCCGGTTGTTGTCCGGCAGGTCCAGCACCGGCAGCCGATCCGGGACAACGTCGCCCGCGACACCGGCGGCCGGCGCCGGGAGCCCGTACACCAGCTCGTCGGCGGCGGCGAGCACCGCGGCCAGTTGCGGTGCGGCGGTCACCCGCAACTCGGGCGGCAGGACGCGGCCGACGACCGCACTGAGCGCCGTGCGGAACCCGGCCAGCCGCTCGCGGTTACGGGCGAGCGCGTCGGCGGGCGGCCCGAACCGCTCGGCCAGCGCCCGCCGCTCGGCGGCGAAGATGCTCGGCAGCCGACCGGCGCGGGCCGCCGCGGCCCGCGCGTCGGCGCTCAGCTCGACCGGGGCGATGGTGAGTCCGGCGGCGGCACGCTCGATGGCGGCCAGGTCCAGCGCCGGCACCGCCGCGCCCCCGAGGTCACGGCTGAGCTTGGCGGTGTCGGGCAGGGTGGGCAGGTCCGGGAACGGCGGGATCGGTGGCAGCTTGGGGAGCACGGCCAGCAGCGGGGCCAGCGGGTTCGGCCCGGGCGGCGGCTTCGGCTTCGGATTCCTCTTCTCCTCCTCCTTCTTTGCCACCTCCGCCGCCTCGAGCACGGCGGAGACGACGTCGAGCTGGTTCTTGAAGGCGGTGATCACGCGGCCGGTGGGGTTGGTGGTGAACAGGTCCAGGAGCTTCGCGCCGAGCTTGGCGACCCAGTCGCCGAGGCTGGCGACCAGCGCCGTCCCGGCCCCGCTGAACGCCTCGACGAGCACGTCGAACTGGGCCAGCAGCGCATCGCGGATCTGCCGCACCTGCCGTCCGGCCACCGCCATCGCCCCGACCAGCACGGCGGCGATCGACAGCCGGCCCGAGCGCAGCTCGTCGACGCGCTCGCCCAGTCCGCCGAGCACGATCCGCAGCGCGGCGGTGGTCCCCCCGGCCAGGTCGCCGAGCCGGACCAGGGTCAACGCCATCGGCTCCAGGATCGGCGTCAGCCGGGTGACCATTGTGGACACCGCGCCGAGGCCCTGCGCCAGCAGCGCGGCCAGCCGGTCGGCGAGGTCGAGCACCCGGCGCAGCAGCGGATTGCGCACGGCCGACCGGGCTCCGGTGAACTGGCCGAGCAGCGACACGGTCGCGTTCATCAGCCGGGCCAGCGCACCGAACAGGTCGAAGACGGAGCGCACGTCCCGGCGGTCGCCGAGGGCGGACATCAGCGAGAACCCCACCCCCGCCGCGGCCAGGCCGCCGCCGAACAGGATCGCGGTGCCGCCAGGCGCGACGGCCAGCCCGAAAATCAGCAGGCCGGGGATGGCGACCAGAACCAGCGCCTTCCACAGCACGCCCAGGCCGAACCCGCCGGCCTTGAGCAGCAGCGCGGCGCCGATGATCGCCCCGACCGGGCTCAGCAGCAGGCTGGCCAGGGTGCCGGCGAAGCCGAGCAGCGGTTCGGTGAGGTTCGGCCCGCCCGGGCTCTGCGCCACCGACCCCTGCACGGCCAGGAAACGCGCGTCCAGCTCGGCGAGGTTGGTGATGTGCGCCCGCAGGCTCAGCCCCTGGAACGGCAGCCGCGAGCCGAACCAGTGCACGAGGAACGCGCCGCGGGCACGCTCCACAATGGTCGATTCGAAGGCGACGATGTCGAGCCACGGCGTGAGCGCCCCGCCGGCCGCGCGCAGCGCGCCCAGCGACGACTTCAACAGCAGCGCCAGTGGCATCGACACGTCACCTCCTTCCGCCCTCGATCTGTGCGTTCTCCCGCTCGATCTGCTCGACGAGCAGTCGCAGGTACTGCTGCCGCTCGGCGGTGTCCAGGTCCATCAGTTCGGTCCACGACCAGTGCAGGTGGTAGCCGAGGAAGAACACCTCGCGGCGAAGTTGGTCGGCGTCTACTCCGGCGCTAAAAAATGCGTCATGTCCAGGCTGGCCCGGAAATGGTGGTCGCAGGCCGGACAGTCCAGCTCGCGGATCAGGTCGATGCCGGGCGCGGCGTCGTTGAACGCCCGGTCGATCAGCCGCCGGTCGGTCAGCGTCAGGTCCGCCAGGATCTTGGTGCCCAGCGCGTCGAGGCGGTGCGGCGGCACGTCGCCGAGCGAGCGCAGGCACCGCGACAGCAACGCGTTCTTGCCCAGCGAGGCGTTCTTGCGCATCTGCGGCGCGGCGGCCGACTCGTCGTCCCCGCGCGCCATCCGCAGCCGCATCGCGGTGTGCACGGTGCCGTCCCGGTCCAGGTACCCGTCCCGCAGGTCGACGATGATCTCTTCCGGCGACGCGCCCTCGGGCAGCGACCGGGTCGGCAGCGCGTCCAGGTCCTCGATCTGCTCGAAGTGCTCGCCGCAGGACGGGCAGTGGTACCCGGCCCGCAGCTCCGGCCCGAACGTGAACGCGCGCAGCTTGATCAGCAGGAAGTTGCGGTCGACCGAGTACATCGTCTCGACGTCGTAGTGGCGCACGTTGTCCAGTTCGCCGAGCCGGGTCACGCAGCTTTGCAGCAGCGCGGTCACCAGCTTGCCGCCGTTGCGCTGGTTGCCGGGGTCGGCGAGCAGCGCCTCATCGCGGCCGGTCATCTTGCGCAGCACGACCTCGCGGTGCACCCGGCCCTCCTGGTCGGTGTACCCCACCGGCAGCGTGACCTCGATCTCGCGGGACACGGGAACGCGCGCGCCGGACGGTGCGTCAGCGGTGACGGTCATGGTCAGTCCACCCTCTCGAGGCCCTCGTGCTCCAGCACGATCGTCTGGACGAACAGGTTGGTCGACCCCGCCTCGAGGTCGCTGAACTTGGATGACTTGACCCAGGCCCCGTAGAAGGCGAACCGCACGACGCTGACGCCGAGGTGGCGCTTCTCGACCATCCCGTTCTTGCGGACGGTCGAGCCGCCCTGCACCGGCGCGTTGAGCCGGAACGTCTGCCGGAACCAGTCCCGAAACCGCTTGTCCTGCGCGCTGCCGTCCACGTACCGCTCGATGGTCAGCGGCTCGAAGCGCACCTTCGCCGCGGACAGCTTGAAGACGTGCTCGCTGCCGCCGTCCGGCTGCTCGATGGTGTCCAGCTCGCCCTCGCTGAGCCCGGACACCTTGCTGACCCCCGGGCTCTGCGTCCCGTCGATCACCAGGACGAACTCGTTGGCCCGCAGGCTCTCGTAGAAGTCGCCTACCTTCGGCATTTCTCACGCCTCCCTGGCCGTGCCGCCGCTCGGCTGCTGGCCCACGATGATCACGATGGTTTCGGCCGGTCGCGAGGGGTAGAAGTAGACCTCGACGGTGAGCCGGCCCTGCTCGATCTGGTCCGGCGGGTTGTTCGTCGCGTCGACGATCACCGTGAACGTCTCCTCGGGCGAACCGGTGCCGAACGCTCCCTGCCGCCAGAGCCCGGTCAGGAACGGGTTGACGGTGCCGAATTTGATGGCACTCCACAGCGAGTCCCGGTTGGGCTCCTGGCGCACCCAGCGCAGCCCTTCCCGCAGGCTGCTCTTGACGAAGTTGAACAGCAGCCGGACGTTGACGTACCGCCACCGCGGGTCGGTGCTCAGCGTGCGGGAGGCGTCCACGATGACGCCCGCGCGAGGCACCGCCCGGACGCCGTTGACGCTGCCGTTGACCACCAGGTCGGTGTGATCCGCGTCGGAGAGCCGGTGCTCGACGTCGAGCACGCCGAGCAGGTTGGCCTCGTCGCCAGCGGGCGCCTTCCAGATCCCCGGGTGGTCTCGATGCGCGCGTACACGCCCATCACGTGGCCCACCGGCGGGATGGCGATGCGGGGATCGCCGCCCAGGCCGATCGGGTCCGGCACGATGATCCAGGGGCCGTACAGCGCGCCGTACACGTTCTTGCCCTGCAACGTCTGGCCGTACGCGACGGCCTGCCCGCCCGCGACGAAGTTCTGCGGCACCGCGGCGACCAGCATCGCGTCGCCGCGCCCGGCGCAGTAGGCGAGCCCGGCGTTGGCCACCGAGCTGTCCGTCCGCTCGGTACAGATCAGCTGCACGTCGTACGAGTCGAAGGCGAAAAAGCCGGTGCGGGCCGACTCGTCGCCGATGAAGTGGCTGGCCAGCGGGGTGCCCTCGGCACCGCCCAGCAGGGGCAGGAATCCGGTGGTGGCGGCCGGCCGGTCCGCGCCCGGGTTCGGGGTGCCGACGTCGTTCAGCCGGACGTACCGCGACCCGGTCAGCTGGTGGTTGAGCACCCGGGGGCGTAGTTGGCCAGGTCGGACTCCATCGTCAGGCCCGTGTGGGTCTCCACGACGTGCTCGTCGTCCCCGGCGCCGCTGGCCACGATCAGGTCGAACTCGGCGGTGCTGACGGTGACCGCGCGCAGGTCGGTGAAGGCGCCCGGATCGGGGACGTTCGGCGTCCAGGTCACCGCGCCGGTGGCCGGGTTGACCGACAACACCTTGACGCGGGCGGTGGTGGTGCCGTCCGTGATGATGACGGCGTCGCCGGCGGTGAATCCCGCGGACCGGGCCAGCTCGGTGCCGCCGGCGCTGAGCGCGACCGGCGTGCCGCGGGTCGGGTTGCCCATGACGGTGAACCCGAGCGTGGCGTTGGCGGCGGTCACCTGCAGGGCGCTCCAGTCGCCGGACAGCCGGGCCACCTCGCCGGTCGAGGTCAGCACCAGTTGGGCGTTGCCGGCGCCGCCGAGCGTGGCCACGAGCAGCGTGGTCCGGCGGTTGATCGCGTTGCGGACCTCGTCCCGGGTGGCCGCGGCCGGGTTGGCGAAATCGCTGGCGGCGAACGTGATGACCGTCGGGCTGGCCGCGCCGTCCACCCGTACCGAGAGCGCGGGCAGTGCGGACATGTTCACGGTGGCCGCGAGCGCGGTACCGGAGGTGGTGGCCGGCGCCGACTCGCGCAGCCGGGTCTGGGCGGAGAAGCTGTGCCGTATCCGCAGGTAGACGTCCCGGCCCCACAGGCCGGGGTCGGCCTGCCCGCGGAAACCAGCCTCGACGGCGAGGGTGGCGGCGTTCCCCGCGTCGTTGAGGGTGCGGGCGGCGGGTGCCGCGCCGGTACCGCCGGTCGTGTCGACCACCCGGTTGACGTACGCGGTCTGGCCGCCGTTGTCGAAGAAGCCCTTCACCAGGTACGCGCCGAGCCCTCCGCTGAAGTGCCCGCCGAACCGCTCGACGAACTGGGTGAAGCTGGTCACCCGGGCCGGTTGGTTCGGTACGCCGCGGCGGGTCAGGACGTTGAACGCGCCGACCGACGTTGCCGCGGCGGTGATGGACGGCGCACCGGCGCCGTCGACCTCGACGACGTTGACGCCGATGTTGAATGCCATTGCGGATCTCCTTAGCTTCCGTGCTGCCGGGTTCGGGCCCGCGCGAGCGGGGTCACGCTGCCTCCTGGTCCACGAAGACCTCCACCTCGCGGACGTCCCGCACCGGCTGGCCGGCGGCCGACGGCGACCGCGCCTCCACCCGGTAGTGCAGGACCGGGTCCGGGCCGGAGCCGGTGGCGAGGCGTTGCCGCCGGCTGATCCAGACCAGATCAACCGGCAGCCGATCGCTGTGGAAGGTGAGCTCGTCGGCGGGGGCGAGCCGGTCTACTACCGCCTCGATCAGGGCGGCCTGGCCGGCCCGGCTGTCGGCGACGGCCGACACGGCGTAGTCGATGTCGTACGGCGCACCCGGCGGCACCATCCGCGCCCCCTCGGTGGTGAAGTCCTGCAGCCGCCGGGTGTCGCGGACGCGGGCCGGTGCGAAGCGCAGGTCGATGTGGACGATGTCGATGGCCGGCGCGTCCGGCAACGGATCCCCGGCCGCCCGGACGGCGACCGGGACCGCCTGCCCGGCTAGGGAGATGCCGGACAGGCGGTCGACCACGGCCCGGTCGGTGTCGGCGAGCATCTGTGGCCGCACCGCGACCAGGTCGTCGAGGTACACGGTGAACGGCCGCCCGGTCGCGACGCACCGCAGCTGGATCGCGTTCACCGCGGTGGCGACGCCGGGATCGAGGTCGTGGGTGCTGAGCCGGACGCTCTCCCAGACCAGTGCCGTACCCACCGGCAGCAGCCGGTGCCAATGGTTGTCCGGGTCGCCCAGTGGCACCGCCGCCGATCCCAGGCGCAACTCCAGGAAGAACGGCGCCCCGCCGTGGCCGGCGGCACGGTCGGCCCGGATGGACAGCCGCAGTTCGGTGTGGCCGGAGATGTCCACGGCCGGTATGGAACGCCGCAGCGCGTGGCCGCCGGCGCCCGCGGTGGCCGTCACACGGACGGCGACCCCGTCTGGTCCCTCGCCGACCACGACCGTCTCATCGTGGATGGCGATGTCAGTGGAGGGGGTCACGCCGTCGGCGCGCACCGCCGTCCACTGCGCCGCCGCCGCGAGGGCGTCGATTGGGAGAGCAGTCATCGGCGGTGCGCTGCCGGCACGGTCGTTCGCATGCGGAGCACACTCCGGCACCGCCGTCACCCGGCCGTCACGACCCGGACGGCCCGCCGTGACGGCACGGTGACGGTCCCCTGCCAGGCTGCGTTTCGCTTGTCCGGTTGGGGGGATCAGTTGACCAGCGTTGCGGTGCCGTCCGCGGAACTTCGGCTGCGCCTGCTTGGAAGATGGGCGCTGTACGGCGCCGACGGCGGCCTGTTGTGCCCGTCCGGCAAGCGACTCTTGACGTTCCTGGCCCTGCGCGGCGCCTGTAGTCGACGCGTGCTGACCGCCACCATCTGGCCGGACGCCTCGGACGACAAGGCGCTGGCGAGCCTGCGCACCGCCCTATGGCGCATCCGCCGGGTCCACCCCGCGCTCGTGGTCGGCGGCGACGCCCTCGCGCTCGGCGACGGCGTACAGGTGGATGTGCCCGCACTGCTGGCCCTGGTACAGGCGCTGGCCGCCCGCGAGGGCGCGCGGTCCACCCTGACCGCCGTACCCGAGCAGCTCCTCAGTGGAGACCTCGTGCCCGGCTGGCGGGACGAGTGGCTGCTCGTCGAGCGGGAACGGATTCGCCAGCTACGGCTGCACGCGCTGGAGACGCTGGCTCGTACGTTCGCCGCCGACGGGCGGTACACCTTGGGGCTGGCGGCCGGGCTCGCGGCCGTACGCGCGGAACCGCTGCGCGAAAGCGCCCAGCGGGCGGTGATCGACCTCTACCTGCGCGCCGGTGATCGGGGCCGGGCCCGGCGCCACCTGGAGGCGTACCAACACCTGCTGTATCAGCGGCTCGGCGTCGCGCCCTCGCCGCGTACGCTCCGGCTGCTGCGTGACGACCAACCGGCCGGCCGGCCCTAGGGCCGGCCGGCCTTGAGTCACAGCAGTTTGGTCGCCAACCCGGACGGGATGCGGTCGGACAACAGGGTGCGCGTGGGCTCGGACGGGCGTACCCCCAACTCGACATCGAGGAGCCGGGAAAGCAACACGTACTGCCGCAGCGCCTCGCCGATGTTGTCCTCGGCGAGGTGCACCTCCATGACCGTCCGATGTGCACTTTCCCGCAGCGGTTCGAGACGCACGACGTCCAATGCGATGCTCAGCGCCTCGGCCCACCGCCCAGCCGCCAGATGCCGCGCGGCCTGCGTCTCCCGCGCCCGCAGGCTCGTCTGCCGCAGCCGTTCGCGCTCGTAGAGCACCCAGTCGTCGTACCAGCCCGGCAGCAGGTCGCCGACGTAGGGCGTGCCGGCCGCGGCACGCTCCACGTCATGGATGTCCACCCGCAGCTGCGCCGCGAGCGCGATCCCTTCCCCTTCGGCACGCAGCAGCCTCGGCACCGTGCGGCGCAGCCGCCACATGGCGGTGCGCAGCCGTGCCAGGGCGCGCTCCGCGTCCACGTCCGGCCACAGCGCGGCGGCCACCGCGGAACGGAAGCTCCGGCCCTCGATACCGAGGAACGCGACCAGGCGCTGGGCGTTCATCCGCAACGGCACGAGGACCCCGTCGACCCTCAGCGCGAAGCCCCAAGGAGCGTCAAGGTGGCCGGCGCGTCGAACGTAGACGGTGATCCAATCGTTGATGTGCTCATCGGTCCCCCTCCCAACGCCCCCAATGGAATCCACGATCGAGGGAACCGGACAAGGACTAGTCGGTTCTGCGACATGATGTATCAGGCGCCGGCGGATCACCGGAATCGGGTCCGCCGAACGGATCCTTACCCGGCTGGCTCGTGGAACCATCCGCCGGGTGCACGCCTCGTTATCGGTGGAGGTGATGGACGATGTCGATCAGGATCCGCCGCGGCCTCGCGGTCAGCGTCGCAGTTGTCCTGGCACTGGTCTTCGCTCCCGCACCGGCGCGGGCGGGCGGCTGGGCGGTTACGGTGCTCGACCCGCTGCCCGAACGGGTCGAGGCGGGCAACACCTACACGGTGGGGATGTGGCTGCTGCAGCACGGCTTCCACCCGTACGAAGGCGAGGATCTCGGCGCGGTCGAGCTCCACCTGGTCTCCGCCGCCGGCGAGACCACGGTATTTCCGGCCGTCGCGCTGAAGGAGCCCGCCCACTTCGCCGCCGTGATCGTCGTCCCGCACGAGGGCAACTACGCTGTCGTGGCCAACCAGGGATGGTTCCCCGACTACCGGATCGGCACGCTCACCGCGTCCGGACACCTCGACGTGCTCCCCGTCCCGGTCCAACTCACCAAGGAACACCTCGCCAAGTACTGGCCTGGCGCCGCCCACCCGCCGATCCTTCCGGCCGATGCGAGCCGAGACGCCGTCAACGAACAGGCCGCCCTACCGCCACCAGCCGCCGACACCACGGCACCGGTCCAGCCGGCATCACCGGGTACGCCGCGGCTGGCGATCCTGGCCGCGGTCGCCGGGCTGTTGGCCCTCGGTGCCGCCCTGTTCAGCCGCCGTCGCCTGGTAGCCCGTCGCCGCCCAACCGAGAGTCCGGCCGCCGCTCCGTGAGTGGGGCGCCCCTTCGCAGGCTGGCGCCGATCGCTCGACTTGGTGGGGTACAACGGGATCTTGGGCCCGGTTAAGTCGGATACATCCGGCGCCCCACTCGCGGCGAGGCACCCCACGCGGGCGCCCTACTGGGCTTGGCACGACTCGACGGCGATGCGGACCGACTCGCGTCATGACCGTGGCGAAGAGTTGCCCCTGGAGGGGCAATTTCTCGCCACGATCGCCAGATCGTGATCCCGCCCCACCACGACCGCGGGCACCTAGCCTCGTCCCGGCGCTCCCGCACCCGGGCCCAGGCCCACGGCGTCGACGCGTCGATCAAGGACTTCCGCGTCGATCAAGGGCAAACGGTCGTGGATCGGAGATCAAAGCACGGCCATATGCCCTTGATCGACGCGTAAGCCCTTGATCGACGTACAAGCCCTTGATCGGCGCGCATGTCCTTGTTGGGCGCGGAGGAGGGGCGGAGCCACTCGATGTTGACAGTGTTATTTGACAGTGTCAGTATGGGTGGATGGTGAGTGAGGGGTGGACGATCGACGAGTTGGCGTCACGGGTGGCGGCCGCGCTCGGCGACGGCTACCCCGGTGCGCCCAACGGGCGGGTGCGCGACGTGCCCGACGCGCGCGCGATCCGGTGGTACGCGACGATCGGGCTGGTCGACCGGCCCGCCGCCATGCGCGGCCGCACGGCCCTCTACGGGGCGCGCCACCTGCTGCAACTCGTCGCCGTCAAGCGGCGCCAGGCGAGCGGGCGGAGCATCGCCGAGATCCAGGCCGAGTTGGCCGGGGCGAGCCTGGACGCGCTGCGGACCATCGCGGCGGTGCCCGACGCCTTGCTGGCCGAGACCGAGGCCACTGAAACGCAGGCCACCGAAACGCAGGACACCCAAGAGCCGGCCCGCTCGGCCCGCTTCTGGACCGAGCGCCCCGCGCCGCCACCGCCGGCCACCGCCGCCGCGGCGGGCCTGCTCACCGGCGTACCACTGGATGGTGGCGCGATGCTGTTGCTGCCGGCGGCGCCCGACCCCGACGACCTGAACGCGATCGCGGCGGCCGCCCGGCCGCTGCTCGACCTGTTGTCCGCACGTGGCCTCTTGAGGAGCGCATGATGACCGTTGTCACCCCGATGACCGAGGCCGAGCTGACCCGCGAGCGTGACCGGGCGGGCGAGTCCGGGCTCGGCGCCCTGCGCACCGAGCGCGGCAACCTGCCGCTCGACCGCCTCGATGTGCGTGCCGACATCACCGGCCTGGTCGGCCGGATCGAGCTGACCCAGGACTTCCTGAACGTGCACGACCAGGCGCTTGAGGCGACCTATGTCTTCCCGCTGCCCGACCGTGCGGCCGTCACCGGGATGCGGATGGTCGCGGCCGACCGGGTGGTCGAGGCGAAGCTGGCCGAGCGCGGCGCCGCGCGGCAGGAGTACGAGCAGGCGATCGCGGCCGGCAAGCGGGCCTCGATCGCGGAGGAGGAACGGCCGGACGTCTTCACGATGCGGGTCGGCAACATCCTGCCGGGCGAGCGGGTCAGCGTCACGCTCACGCTCGCCGGCCCACTGTCCATGGAGGACGGTGAGGCGACGTTCCGGTTCCCCCTCGTGGTCGCGCCGCGGTACATCCCGGGCGCGCCGCTGCCCGGGCCGAGCGTGGGCGACGGGCACGGCGTCGACACGGACGCCGTGCCGGACGCGTCGCGGATCACGCCGCCGGTGCTGCTGCCCGGCTTCCCGAACCCGCTGCGCCTGTCCATCGACGTCGGCGTCGACCCGGGCGGCCTGCCGCTGGGTGCGGTCCGGTCCAGCCTGCACACGGTCGCCGAGGACGGTGGGCGGTTCCGGGTGCTGCCGGGCGAGCGGGCCGACCGGGATTTCGTGCTGCGCCTGGCGTACGGCGCGCCGCAGGAGGCGGCGGCGCTGGTCACGGTCGCCGACCCCAAGGGCGACGAGGGCACGTTCCAGCTGACCGTGCTGCCGCCGGCCGGTGCCGGGCAGCCGCGCCCGCGCGACGTGGTCCTGCTGCTTGACCGCTCAGGCAGCATGGGTGGCTGGAAGATGGTCGCCGCCCGGCGGGCCGCCGCGCGCATCGTCGACACGCTCGGCGACGCCGACCGGTTCGCGGTCCTGGCATTCGACCACACGGTGGAGACGCCCGACGCGCTGCCGTCCGGGCTCGTCGCCGCCACCGACCGGCACCGGTTCCGGGCCGTCGAGCACCTGGCCCGGATGGAGGCCCGCGGCGGTACGGAGTTGTTGCCGCCGCTGAAGATGGGCGTCGCCCTGTTGGCGGCCGGCGAGGGCGAGCGTGACCGGGTGCTGGTGCTGGTGACGGATGGCCAGGTCGGCAACGAGGACCAGATCCTGCGCGAGGCCGGCGGTGCGCTGGCCGGCGTGCGGATCCACACGGTCGGGGTGGACCGGGCGGTCAACGCCGGCTTCCTGGGCCGGCTCGCGTCGGCCGGCGGCGGCCGCTGCGAGCTGGTGGAGAGCGAAAACCGGCTGGACGAGGCGATGGACAGCATCCACCGCCGGATCGGCGCCCCGCTCGTGACCGGCGTCTCGCTCGTCGCAAATGGACTGTCGCTCATGGACGGTTCGCAAACGCCGGCCCGCCTGCCGGACCTGTTCCCCGGCGTGCCGTACGTGGTTTCCGGGCGCTACCGCGGCGCCCCGTCGGGTGCGCTCACGCTGCGCGGCTCCACTCGGGACGATCACGAGTGGACGGTCAGCGCCACCGCCGAGCCCAGCGACAACGCCGCACTCACCGCGATCTGGGCCCGAGCGCACCTGCGCGACCAGGAGGACCGGTACGTGTCGGCGCACGGCGACCCGGCCGCGCTGGAACAGCGGATCGTGGACACGTCGCTGCGCTTCAGCGTGCTGTGCCGGTTCACCGCATACCTCGCCGTGGACAGCCGCGTCGTCGCCGAGGGCGGGCCCGGCCACCGCATCGTCCAGCCGGTCGAGCCGGCCTCGGGGTGGGAGATGCTCGGTGCGGGCCCAGGCGCCGCGCCCGGTGCCGCCCAGCCGAGGTCGATGGCGATCGGCTACGCCCCGCAGGCCGGTACGCGCGGCGTCAAGATGTCCAAGCGGCGCGGCCGGGGTGGTCCCCCGCTGCCGCCGCCCGCCGCGTCCCCGGCGGCCGCGGCCGGGCCGGAGAGCGCGGCCGGATCCGGGTTCGCCGACGTCCTGTCGGTGAAGCTCGCGGGCGTCGTCCGGCCAGCCGCCGCACCCGCCATGCCCGCCCCGCCGGTGGTCGAGCCGGCCGCCCTCGCCCAGCAGGAGGCGCAGCGGCTGCGAGGGCTCACCGACCGGCCGCCGTACGAGCGGCGCGAGGCCCTCGAAGACCTCGGCAGCCGGCTGGCCGCCCTCGCCGGCGACGGCCCGCTGCGGGAGCTCGCCGAGGCGTTGCGCCCCGACGCGATCCGCCAGCGCCCGTTCGAGGAGCTGTGGGCGTACACCTTGGAGGTCCTGGACGCGGTGGCCGGTGGCGGCGCGGCGCCGGACCGGCGCGGCTCGTTCTGGCGCCGCCCGTGAGCTGTGCCGTTCTCCGGCGGTGGGCCCTGACCTCGGCCGATACTGGCCGAGGGGGGCGTCGCTCCAGCGGCGACGCCGGGCACAGGAGGGCGACACCATGAACGTCAACGAACTCAGGAAGCTCAACACCCACTTCTTCGACGAGGTCTTCCGCCGCCGCAACGTCGACGCGATCGACGAACTGCTCAGCGACGACTTTGTGGAGCACACGCCCGCGCCCGGCCAGGACACCGGGAAGCAGGGCGCCAAGGAGTTCATCGGGCAGGCGCTGGCGGCCTTCCCGGACATGGACGTGGAGATCGAGCACGAGATCGCCGAGGGCGACACGGTCGCCACCGTGGTGCGGTTCACCGGTACGCACCAGGGCGAGTTCGCCGGCGTGCCGGCCACGGGGCGCAAGGTGAGCGTCTACTTCATCGACGTGACCCGCTACCGCGACGGCCTGTGCACCGAGCACTGGGGTCTGCCGGACATCGGGAACCTCATGGTCCAGCTGGGCGCGGCCCCGGGCGGCCCCCGCTAGACCCCCGCCCCGGCCGCGGGCGCCGGGCGGCGCGGCGCCCGCGGGCGGCGGCGCATCGCGTGCCCGGCGGCGCGGCGCCCGCGCGCCTCGGCCGCGGGGCCGCACGCGGCGGCCGAGGGGTCAGGCGGCGGCCAGGCGGGCCAGGGTGCGCGTGCCCATCCGGCTCATCGGTGGGTTGCTCTCGTGGTAGTACCAGACCGCGCCCATCGACTGCTGGAACGCCCACGCCTTGCCGCGCTCCCACTCCAGGTCGTCGCAGCCGAGATCGGCGCGGAGCGCCCGCCGCGGTCTGTCCTCCAGCAGATGCCAGGCGCCCACGAGGTCCAGCGCCGGGTCCGCCGCGCGCAGGCCACCGACGTCGAGTACGCCGGCCAGCCGTCCCCGGGATACCAGCACGTTGCCGGGGATGAGGTCGCCGTGGGTCATCAGGTCCGGGACCGGGCCGCGCGGCAGGTCCCGCAGGACCGTCCACATGCGACGTAGCAGCGGTACGTCGAGGAACCGCTCGCTGCGCTCGAAGCAGGTCTCCATCCAGGTGTCGTGGGCACGCAGGTCTCCCCCGCGCCCGCCGCCACGGAAGGTCCGGCCGCGCGTGTCGATCCCGCGTACCCCGCCGATGAACTCGGCCAGGTCGTGCGCGAACGCCTCCGACTCCCCGGGTCGTCGTCGGTGGCCACGACGCCGGGCAGCCAGGTCTGCACCGACCACGGCAGCGGGTAGCCCGCCCCGGGGGCACCCAACGCGACCGGTTCGGGGGTGGGGAACCGGGTGCGTCCGGACAGTTCGCGGGCCGCGTCCGCCTCGGTCGACAGCCACCGCCGCGTCGACTCGACGTCCGCGGGTTCCAGCGGGAACCGGGCCGCGAGCCGGTCACCGACGCGGAAGATGGCGTTGACCGTCCCCGGCGAGTCGACGCTCTTGATCGGCAGGTCCCGCCACTGGGGAACTGGTCGTCGACCAGTTCACGCACCGTCCGCGGGGACACGGTCAGCTGGTTGGCATGCATCCGCACGCCGGCGAGCCTCGCGTGTCCCGATCATCGACCGCAACCGACTTTCCCGGGTACGCCAGATGCGGGTCAGCATGAGGACGGCCGCGGTGACCCCGGTGACGCCGAGGACGATCAGCCGCGGGTCGGACCGGTAGAACCCGTAGGTCAGCCAGCAGGACAGCTCGCCGAGGATGAGGAGCCAGGTGCCGTACGCGAGCCCGGTGGGGTGCGTGGTGCGGTAGGCGGTCCACAGCGACGGCGTGACCTGCACGATGGACGCCGCGGTGAGCAGGGCGCCGAGCCCGGCCCGGCCGAACGCGGCGTACGCCCCGACGAGCAGCACCGCCCAGCCGCAGATCACCGCCGCGGCCGGCCAGGTGGCGCTGCCCCGCCGGGCGAGCGTCACCGCGATCGCGCCGGCGAGCAGGGCGGCGGCGGACGACGGCAGCATCGCCGCCCAGTAGCCGGAAAGGACGAAGTAGCCGAGCCACGCCGCGTTGTTGACGCTGGTGAGCGTCGCCCACGACCAGGAGACGCCGGCGGTGTCGCCGGTGCTCCGCAGCTTGATGATCTGTGGCAGGTACTGGGGGATCCCGAACGCCGCGGCGACGATCGGCAGGTACGCGAGCAACTGCTCCATATCGGGCGAGAATAGGCGAGTTTGCCCGCACGAATATGGCGATTTTGTGCTCCCGATGGCCTATTTGAGATAGAGTTTTGCGCATGGATCGGATCGACAGAAAGATCCTTGCTCTGCTGGAGGCAGACGGCCGCCTCACCGTCACCGAGCTGGCCCAGCGGGTCGGCCTCACGCCGGCTCCGTGCCACCGGCGGCTGCGCGAGCTGGAGCGCTCCGGGGTGATCCGCGGCTACCGCGCCGTCGTCGACCCCGCCGCGCTCGGCCTGGGTTTCGAGGTCCTGGTGTCGGTGACGATGGACCGGGAGGACGCCGGCACGATCACCGAGTTCGAGCGCAGCCTGGCGACAGTTCCGGAGGTACGCCACGCGGAGCGGCTCTTCGGCGACCCCGACTACCTGGTCCGCGTCGCCACCGCCGACATCGCGGCGTACCAGCGGCTGCGCGACGAAAAGCTCGCCACGCTGCCCGGCGTGCAGCGGCTCACCTCGACGATCGTGATGAAGCGCGTCGTCAACGAGCGACCGTTCCCCATGGATCGCCCGCGCTAGGCCAGCTCCACCAGGGGAAACGCGCGGTGGCGACGGGGCGGTACGAGGAAGTTCTGCCGACGGGTGCAGGTGATGAAGCGCTCCAGCCCGTTGTCGTGCTCGGGCACCCGGTGCTTGCGGGCCAGGTCGACCGCCGCCTGGCTGCGCCGCATCGTGGCGAAGAAGTCGGCGCTGGGTACGAAGACGCTGAAGTGCAGCTTGGGCTGGTTGCCGCCGTCCGGCACGTCCAGCGCGTCGAAGCCCGGACCGTCCACCCGGATGTGCATGGGCGTGCCGTCCGGGGCGCGGGAGCTGCGTTGCAGGGTGGACAGGTGGCCCATGCGGCGTTCGCCCGCCGGCAGGCCGATGCCGCGGGCGGTGCGCTCGGCGTAGTCCGGGCCGCGGTTCTCGGCCGGCAGCAGGGTCGGCCCGCCGCCGTCAGTGAGGCGGTCGCCGCTGCCGGGGTGGATGGGCGGGGCGTGGAACATGTACTGCACCCGTTTGCCGAAGCCACCGTTCGGGCTCGGCGGGGTGGTCGCCGAGGCCATGTCGTAGTACTGCAACATGTCCAGGATCACGTGGGACAGGTGCTGGACGCCGCCGTTGTCGAAGTAGTCGCCGGGCCGGGCGGTGCTCAGCCGGGCGGACGGGTGGCCGGCGAAGGTGCAGATCGCCGGCGGGCCGGAGGCGCCCGCCTGCTGGTCGGAGAAGCCCATCCACATGGGAGAGTCGGGCTGGATGAATCCGGCGTACGGCAGCGTGTTCTGCTCGGCCACCGCGCGTGGCAGCCCGGCCTGGGTGAACATGTGCCGGCTGGAGGTGAGCGTGAGCAGGTCGCCGAAGGCCGGCGACGGCGTGTGGCGGCCGGCGAGCGTGTCGCTGCCGCGGATCCAGGCGAGCGCGTCCTGGATCACCGTGGCGCGGTCGCCGCGCAGGGTGAGGAGCAGGTCGTTGCCCTCGATCCGGACCGGGACGTTGAAGCGCCGCTTGGTGGCCGCCGGCACGTCGGTCGGCCCCGGCACCGCCTCCTCCAGGACGTACCGGCGCGGGTCGGCGCGCAGCCGGGGCATCGCCCGCGCCACCAGGTCCGGTGGCAGCCGGGCGAAGTACGGCAGTCCATAGGAGACGAACGTCATCAGCCCCGCCGCGCCGAACGCGTACCGGTCCTCCAAAGTAGACAGGACGCGGCGCAGCTCGGCCTGGTCCGCCGGCCCGGGCGTGCGGGACAGCGTCGCGGTCAGGAAGACGGTGTGCACCGGCGGGGTGACGACCGCACCGGCGGCGCCCGAGTCGTGCTCGGGCGTGCAGTAGGCGGCGACGTCGAACTGGATGTCCGGCAGCCCGCCGGCCGCCGGCGCGGACGCCCGCCGTGGGGCGCGCGCCACGGGTGCCGCCGCGCCGAGCCCGGCCAGCGCCATCGCGAGTACGCCGGCGCCGCGCAGCGCCGCCCGGCGGCCGACTGGGGAAGCCACGTCGCTCACTTCGACAGGTTCGGGAACATGCTCTTGTCCCAGATGTAGGTGTCCACCGTGACCTTGGTGTCCAAGGTGATGCTGCTCTTCGGGTCGCCGGCCCGTCGGATGATCTCGTTGATCCGGTGGTGCCCCTGCCCGATGAGACCGTCGTCGCGCAGCAGGACATGCTCGCCGCTGGACGGCTGGTTGAAGGAGCGGAGCAGGTCGTCGTCGTCCAGCCCGCGCAGCCGGTTGCCCTTGCTGGGGTCGAGGGTATGACTCGGCCGGGCGTCGAGGAGCTCCCGGACGGTCTTCTTGACCAGGCCGCCGCAGTTGTGCACCAGCAGCTGGCCGTCGGTGACGTAGTAGTTGTGGTCGCCGGCGACCTCGAAGTTGTAGACGGTCACCTGGGCGGTACGCCGGCTGATCGCGGTGATCGCGCGGGTGGTGCCGTCCCGGCTGAGCAGGCGGTCGCCCGCCTTCAGCTCGCCGGCGGCGACCCAGCCCCGGTCCGGCACCCAGAACGGGTGCTGCGGGGTGACCTGCACCGTCGCGTCGCCGGTGGAGATGGTGAGCAGCTCCTCGGCCGGCCGCTGGAAGAGCCCGGTGACGGTGCGCAGCCGGTTCTCGCCGGTGTCCAGGTCGCGGGCCCAGACCTTGTCGCCGACCTCGACGTCCTCGATGGGTTCGGCACCGTCCTCTGTGGAGACCGTCGTGCCGGCCGGGAAGCAGTTGCACGGCGCGGCGGAGGCCAGCCGCCGCAACGCCCCGCCGCCGCGGCGCAGCAGCGCGCCGGCGCCCGCGCCGAGCCCGCTGAACGCGGCGCCGAGCAGGAAGTCGGTGGCGGCGTCGCCCCAGGTGTACTTGCGGCCGGTGAGCTTGGCGATGAGGAAGCCCTCCAGCACGCCGGCGCCGCCGGCGAGCAGCACCGCCCCGCATACCGGGCACAGGCCGTCCGGATCGGACAGGTTGATCGGGTCGGAGTACGCGTAGTTGTAGAGGTTGGTGGTGCCGCCGGACAGGCCGATGGGGTCCTGGCTGAGGAAGCGGCCCAGTGCGGGGCTGTAGTCGCGGGCCCGGTTGTGCAGCAGGCCGGCGTCGGCGTCGTACTCGCGGCCGGCGTACTGCTGGGTGTTGGTGTCGTCCGCGCCGGAGGCGGTGACCGCGCCGTACGGGTCGTAGCCGTACCGGGTGACGATCTGCCCGTCCGGGTCGGTGAGCGCGAGGGTGCTGCCGAGGTGGTCGGTGATCGGGGTGCGGGCGTCGGCACCGCTGCCCCGCCGCAGGGTCTGGTCGGGCCCGCCGGTCCAGCGTGCGATCCCGCCCGCGCCGGTCAGCTCCCGCACCAGGTTGGTGCCGTCGTACTGGTACCGGGTGGTGGCGCCGGCGACGGTGCGGCTGGCCCGGCGGCCGACCGCGTCGTACGTGTAGGTGACGTCGTCGGCGGTGGCGAGCTGCCCGCGGGCGTTCCAGGTGTACGCGCTGGCGCCGTCGCCGGTCAGGTTGCCCTCGGCGTCGTACGTCAGGGCCTGCCCGCCGCGGCTGGTCATCCGGTTGTCGGCGTCGTAGCTGACCGAGGGGCCGGACGCCGGGATGGTGACCTGGGCCAGGCTGCCGGTGATCTGCTCGATCCGACCGGACGGGTCATAGCCGTAGCGCAGGTCGCCGATGCCGTCCCCGTCCGGGGTGGTGTACGCGATGGCGGACAGCTGGTTGGCGGCGTCGTACGCGTACGTGGCGACCGCGCCGGGGCGGCTGATCCGGGTGGCGCGGCCGGCGCCGTCGTGCTGCCAGGCGACCGTCGCCGCCCCCTGGGCCACGGAGGTGACCAGGCCGGAGTCGTCGTACGCGTAGGAGACCGGCGGCTGGCCCGGCACGGTCAGCTCGACCCGGCGGTCGGCGGCGTCGTACCGGTAGCCGACCGTCCCGTCCGGGCCGGTCTCGGCGACGACCCGGTCGTACGCGTCGTAGCCGTAGCGCAGCAGCCCGCCGCTGGTGTCGTCCACTTCGGACAGCCGGTCGACGGCGTCGTAGCGGTAGTCGACTGTGGACTCCTGGGTGGCGCCGTCGACGCCGTACCGGGCCCGGGTGGTGCGGCCGAGGGCGTCGTAGCCGAACGCCGCCACCGTGCCGCGCCGGTCGGTGAAGCCGGTGAGCCGGCCCAGCCGGTCGTACGCGTACCGGGCGGTGTTGCCCAGCGCGTCGACCGCGGTCGCCGTCCGGTCCTGCGCGTCGTACGTGAAGGCGCTGTCGTTGCCGCGGGCGTCCACGAGCCGGACCAGGTTGCCGTTGCCGTCGTACGCGTACGTGGTGGTGCCGCCCAGCGGGTCGGTCGCGGACAGCACCTCGTTGTCCGGGCCGTACCGCACCGACGTGGTGGCGCCCATGGGGTCGGTGACCGCGACGGGCCGGCCGACGGCGTCCAGGTGGGCGCGCAGGGTGCGGCCGAGCGGGTCGGTGGCGGCCACCAGGTCGCCGGCGTCGTACGTGTACGTGGTGATGTTGCCGAGCGGATCGGTGTACGTGGTGCGCTGCCCGGCGCCGTCGTACCCGGAGCGGCTGGTGCGCCCGGCCGGGTCGGTGACGGCGGTCAGGTTGCCGGCCGGGTCGTACGTGTAGCGGGTGGTGTGGCCGAGCGGGTCGGTGACCGTCAGGGGTTGGTCGTACCAGCCGCCGTAGCTGAACCGGACGGTCCGGGCGTCCGGCGTGCCGGCCCGCTCGGTGACCTCGACGGGGTTGCCGCGCTCGTCGTACGCGTACGTGGTGACCCGCCCGTACGGGTCGGTGATGGTCGCGGGCTGGTGGGTGGACGGGTCCCGGGCCACGGTGGCCCGCCGTTGCAGGGGCGTGCCGGCGGCCAGCGTCTGCGCCACCATCCGCCCACGGGCGTCGAACTCGGTCTCGCTGACCACGCCTTCCGGGTCGGTGACGGCGGCCTTCGTGACGGCGCCGCTCGCGTCCGTGGTGTAGGCGAACTGGTACGTGGACCCGTCGGCCAGGGCCTGGGTCTGTACCCGCCCGGCGGCGTCGTAGGAGTTGGTCAGGTAGGTGATGCCGCGCGGGTCGGTGATGGTGGTCATCCGGTCGCTCGCGTCGTACCCGTAGCCGGTGGCGCGGCCGCCGGGCGTGGTGACCTGGGTGAGCCGGCCGCGCGCGTCGTACGCGTAGCGGACGATCCGGCCGCCGCTGTCGGTGGCCTGGACGACCCGGTTGCCTGAGTCGTAGCTCAGCCGGATCCACCGGCCGCCGGGCGAGGTGATCTGGGTGATGTTGCCGGACTGGCCGCCGGAGGAGCGGGTGATGGTGATCTGGTTGCCGTTGCGGTCCCGGATCGCTTGCAGGGGCGCGTTTTCGCCGAACACGTACGTGGTGCCGTCGGCGCTGGCCAGGTCCCAGCCGTTGCCGTTCCAGCGGATGGTGCTGTTGCGGAACGGGCCGGTGGTGTCGACGGCGCCGAACACCGCGTCGGACCAGGAGGTGCCCGGGCTCGTCCGGACATAGTGGACCTTCGCGCTGTCCGGGAAGACCAGGTCCACCTCGGTGTACTCGTGCTGGGAGTGCAGGAACACGCCGTAGGTGAAGTTGGTGCCGAGGCCGAAGGCGCGCATCGCGGCGTCCTGCGGCCGGTAGGTGCGGGTGACGGAGATCGGCATGACGTCGGGCACCACCAGGTCGGTGTGCGTCTCGACGAACAGGCCGCTGCCCAGGTCGACCGGGTCGCCGCCGCTGGCGCCGTCCTCGTCGGGGCCCTCGCCGGCCGGGCGCATGCCGCTGCCGTTGAACATCGCCCCGGTGAACTCCCACACCCGTACGCCGGGGTCGGGCACGACCTGCTTGCCGTCCGCGCTGACGGTGCCGCGGCCGTAGACGTACCAGCCGGCCTCCGCGCCGGTCGCCGCGCACGCCGGCGGTGCGGTGGCGGGCCGGGCCGCCGTCTTGCGCGGGTACGACTTGACCGGCGCCGGTCGGCACGGCACCCGCTGCGGGTCGTAGTCCCAGAAGTCCAGCCGGGTGCCGGGCGCCAGCCCCTGGGTGTTGGGGTAGACGACCTGGGCGCCCTTGGGCAGGATCACCGCGCCGCCCGGCTGGACGGTGAAGTACGCCGGGGTCTGCACGCCGTGCGGCAGCGGGAACGGCGGCTGGTCCACCGGGATCGGCGTGATCGACAGCTCGGTGACCGGCTTGCCCTGCCGGTCGGTGACCACCGACCCGCGCGGCAGGCGCACCTCGAAGCCGGGGATCAGCGGGGTGGTCAGGACGGTCTGGGCCTTCGTGGTCGGCGACGGGATCCGCACCGCGTGCGCGGTGTCCAGCCGGGTCATCCAGATCGGGTACGGCAGCGCCTGCACCCGCCCGGCGGACACGTCGACGCCGACCTCGTACCGCCCGAACGACCGGCCCGGGGTGTTGGCCGTCGACCCGTCGATCACCAGCACGTGGTGCCCGGCGGCCAGCCCGGTCAGCAGGAACCGGCCGGTGTCGTCGCTGCGCACGGCGCGGCGTCCGATGTGGAGGGTCGCGCCGGGCAGCGGTCCGCCGTTGAGGAGCAGCACCTCGCCGGAGACCCCGGTGCTGCCGGCGGGCGCGGGCAGGGCCGGGCGGCCGGTCTTGGCCTGCGCGTCGGCCCGGTGGCTGCGCCAGTCCGCGCCGGCCAGGTTGAACCGGTCGGGTACCCAGGTCTCGGACCGGTCCGGTGGTGGCGCGGCGGCGCGCGGGCGGCGCTGCAGGGCCCGCTCCTGCGCCGAGACGGCCGGCGCGCTCAGCACCGCCGGGGCGGCCGCGGTCACCGCGGCGGCGGCGGTCGTGCTGGTCACCGCGACCGTGGAGCTGCCCAGGTTGGTCGAGTCCGGGTTGACCAGGATGGTGTACGTGCCGGCGACCGGCAGCGTCACCGTGGCCAGGTTGCCGCTGATCCCGCACCAGCCGCTGGCCAGCGTGGTGCCGTCCGGCCGCCGCAGGTACGCGGTGACGTAGTGGTTGGCCCCGTACGTGCCGGCGGTGCAGCGGACCGTCACCGCCTGGCCGGCGGTGCCGGGGAAGGACACCACGGCGTTCTGGCCCATGACCGTGGTGGTGACGGTCACCGCGGCCCCGTTGACCGTGGTCGCCGCCGCCGCGTCCGGCGGTACGCCGTACAACTGGACGGTGACCGAGCCGAGGTTCTCGCCGCCGGCGTTGATGAAGAGGGAGTACGTGCCGTCGACCGGCAGCACGGTGGCGTCGAAGAAGCACGTGGTCCCGCAGTAGGCGCTGGTGATCGTGCTGCCGTCCGGCCGGCGCAGATACGCCTCCACCGCGTAGTAGGTGGCGAACGTGCCGCCGGTGAACCGGATCGAGACGCGCTGGCCGGCGGTGCCGGCGAAGGAGACCAGCATGTTCTGGCCCGGCACGGTCGCCGTGACGGTCACCGGCGGGCCGTCCACCACCGCGGTCGCGGCGTCGTCGGGCGGCACCGCGTTCATCCGCACGGTGACCGATCCGGTGTAGTACGTGGCCGGGTTGAGCAGCAGCGTGTAGGTGCCGTCGACGGTCAGCGTCGCCGCGTCGAAGTAGCAGGTGGTCCCGCACCAGGCGCTGGTGATCGTGCTGCCGTCCGGCCGGCGCAGGTACGCGTCGAGCGTGTAGTACGGGTTGAACGTGCCGCCGCTGAACTTGACCGAGACCCGCTGGCCAGCGGTCGCGGCGAACGAGAGCACCGCGTTCTGGCCCGGCGCGGCCACGGTGACCGTGACCGGGTCGCCGCCGGGTGTGATGGTGCCGGTGAGGTCGGCCGGCACCTGGTACACCCGTACCTGCACCGACCCGGTCAGCGGGCCGGCGGGGTTGACCAGCACGGTGTACGTGCCGTCGACCGGCAGCGCGAGGGTGTCGATGAAGCACTCCACGCCGCACGGCCACTTCGAGGCGAGCGTGGTGCCGTCCGGCCGGCGCAGGTACGCGTCGACGTTGTTGCTGCCGCCGAACGCGCCGCCCTCCAGGCGTACGGCGATCCGCTGGCCGGCGGTCCCGGCGAAGGACAGCACCGCGTTCTGCCCCGGCGTGGTGAGCGTGACAGCGACCGGGTCGCCGCCCGGGGTGAGGACCGGCGTCGGGTCGGCCGGCACGGCGTACACCTGAAGGGTGATCGCGCCGATCTCCTTGGTGGCCGGATCGACCACGACGGTGTAGGTGCCGTCGGCGGGCAGCGCGGTGGTGTCGAAGAAGCAGCCGGTGTTGCACCAGGCGCTGGTGATCGTGCTGCCGTCGGGCCGGCGCAGCACGGCGGTCATCGCGCCGTAGAAGCCCGGGTACGCGCTGGCGGTGAAGTTGACCGAGATGCGCTGGCCGGCCGTGCCGGGGAAGGAGACGACCGCGTTCTGCCCGGCTACGGTGGTCACCCGGACCGGGTCACCGCCCGGCGTCGTGCTCGCCGCGACGTCCGGCGGGACGGCGTAGACCTGAGCCGTCATCGGGCCGGCGTTGGTGCCGGTCAGGTCGTACACCAGGCTGTAGGTGCCCTCGACGGGCAGCACCGCGGCCTCGAAGAAGCACCCGGTGCCGCAGGTGAGGCGGGACATCACCACGCCGTCGGGCCGCCGCAGGTACGCGTTCGCGCGGTCGTAGTTGTTGAACGAGGTGCCGCTGATCATGGCCGCGACCCGCTGGCCCGCGGTGCCGGGGAAGGTCACCACGGCGTTCTGGCCGGGCGCGGTGGTGGTGAGCGTGACCGGGGCGCCGCCGGCCGTGGTGGCGGCGGTGACGTCCGCGGTCACCTGCGTGAAGAGCGCGGTGACCGCGCCGGTGACGGTGCCGCCGGCCGTGATCAGCAGCGTGTACGTGCCGGCCACCCGCGCGGTGACCGAGTCCAGGTAGCCGGTCGTGGACAGGCAGCTGACCTCGCTGATCCGCCGGCCGTACGGGTCCAGGAGCTTGGCTGCGAAGCCGCAGGACGGGAACGTGCCGGCGGACAGGGTGGTGCTGACCCGCTGGCCCTCGGCGAGGTCGACCAGCAGCATGCCGATGTCGCCGGCGGTGCCGATCGTGACGGTCCGGGCGGTGCCCACCGCGGTGCGGCCGGTGTACACCACGTCGGTGGCGGCGTACGGCGACGGCGCCACGAACACGTCGGTCGTGCTGTCGGCGCGCCCGGTCGGCGTACGGACCCGGAGCCGGCCGGAGCTGGCGCTGAGCGGCGCCTGCACGGTCAACGACCCGGCGGCCGCCGCCTGGGTCGCGGCCGCGACCTGCCCGATCGTCACGCTGTTGTGGATGCGCTCGGCGGCGAAGCCGGCGCCGGTGACCGTGAGCGTGCCGCCGGCGGCGACCACCGCCGGGGAGACCGCGGCGATGCTCGGGCCCGCGGGCCCACTGTCCACGGTGAACGGCTCCGGGCCGGTCGCCGTCTGGCCGGCGACGCTGACCGTGACGGCGCCGGTGGTGGCGCCGGCCGGGACGGTGGCGACCAGCCGGTACGGCGACGCCGACGTCACCGTGGCCGGCTCGCCGTTGAACCGCACCTCGTTCTGCGCCGGGGTGGCGGAGAAGCACCCGCCGGTGATCGTCACCGGCGTGCCGGCCGGCCCGTGCGCGGGCACCAGCGCGCGTACCGAGACGGCGGGCGCGCCGAGGTTCTCGACCGCGGTGGTGTTGCCCACCGCGTCGTAGCCGTACCGGACCGCCCGCCCGTCCGGATCCGCCGCGCCGGCCAGCCGGCCGGCCGCGTCGTACCCGTAGGACACCGCGTCGCAGGGTGCGGCGGCGCTGGCCGGCGCGGGCGGCTCCCCCACCACGGCGGCCACCGGGCCGATGACCACGACGCTCAAGAAAGTCGCGATGGTTTTCTTGGTCCGCACGGCCGCACCTCCTGCGAAAGAAAGTGGCCGAACCGTACGGGCCGGCGCCGGCGGCGGGACAGAGCAAAGCGAGTACCCAGACGGCGGGGCGCTCTTCCCGTCGGGTATACCCGACGGGTATAGTCCTGGGTCATGACCGTGGGGTACGCGCTGCTGGGCCTGCTCGAGGAGGCCGAACGACACGGCTACGACCTCAAGCAGTCGTACGACCGCCGGTTCGGCGGATCCCGCCCGGTGCGGTTCGGTCAGGTCTACCGCACGCTGGCCCAGCTCCAGCGCGACGGCCTGATCGAGGTCTCCGGCGTGGAGGCCGGCGCCGGACCGGAGCGCAAGCGCTACTCGATAACGGCGGAGGGGGTGACCGACTTGGAGCGCTGGCTGTCCGAGCCGGAGGATCCGCAGCCCCAACTGCAAGCCGTGCTCTTCCAGAAGGTGGCGCTGGCCCTGCTGTCCGGCCGTTCCGCCGAGTCCTTTCTGGACAGCCAGCGCGACCGCCACCTGGCGGCCATGCGCGAGCTGACCGCCGCCCGGCGCACCGCCGCACCGCAGGACGCGCTGCTCATCGACTACCAGCTCTTCCACATCGAGGCCGACCTGCGCTGGATCGACCACGCCGCCGGGCGGCTGGGCACCCTGGCCGAGGAGATACAGCTATGAGCCCGCTGCTACACGCGCACGGGCTGCGCAAGAGCTTCGGCCCGACCCCGGCGCTGCGCGGGGTGGACGTCCAACTGAAGGCCGGCGAGGTGCTCGCGGTGATCGGGCCCAGCGGGTCGGGCAAGTCCACCCTGCTGCACTGCCTGGCCGGCATCCTGACCCCGGACGCCGGCGAGGTGACGTACGACGGCAGCCGGCTCGACCTGATGCCGGACAAGCGACGCGCCCAGTTGCGGCGCACCGAGTTCGGCTTCGTGTTCCAGTTCGGACAGTTGGTGCCTGAGCTGCCGGTGCTGGAAAACGTCGCGCTGCCGCTGCTGCTGGGCGGGCACAAGCGCCGGGCCGCGGTGGACACCGCCTGGCGGTGGCTGACCCGGCTGGGCCTGGACCCGGTGGCCTACGGGCTGCCCGGCGAGCTGTCCGGCGGCCAGGCCCAGCGCGCCGCGATCGCCCGGGCGCTGGTCGCCGGCCCGCGGCTGGTCTTCGCCGACGAGCCCACCGGCGCGCTCGACTCGGTCGCCGCCGACACGGTCATGGAGCTGCTGGTCGACGTGGCGAAGGCGGCGCGCGCCGGCGTCATCGTGGTCACCCACGAGGCGCGGGTCGCGGCCTACGCCGACCGCTGCATCACGGTACGGGACGGGCGCGTCGCGTACCCGGCGGCGGTGCCGGCACGGGGAACGTGAACGGCGGTGCGGACGCTCGCGCTCGGGGTCCGGATCGCCTTCGCGGGCGGCCGGGAGAGCACCGCCCGGATGGTGCTGATGGCCGGCGGCGTGGCGGTCGGCGTGGTCCTGCTGCTGCTCAGCCTCGCCACGCTGCCCGCGATGCAGGGCCGCATCGACCGCCTGGCCTGGCACCGCACGTCCGCGGCGAGCGCGCCGACCGCACCCGATCCGGCGCTGTGGCTGCCCGTCACCGACTGGTACGACGGCCGGCAGGTCATCCGCATCCAGGTGGCCGCGCTCGGACCGCGCCCGCCGGTGCCGCCCGGCCTGGACCGGCTGCCCGGCCCCGGTGAGGTGGCGGTCTCGCCGGAGCTGGCCGAGCTGATCCGTCGCGTGCCGGACGACCAGTTGCGCGACCGATTCCCCGGACAGGTGACCGGCACGATCGGGCCGGACGGGCTGATCTCCCCGGAGGAGCTGGTCGCCGTCGTCGGCCGTACGCCGCAGCAGCTGCGCGACACGGCCGGCGCGTACGAGATCCGCGGCATCGAGCAGCCGGGCGACGTCATCGACCTGCGCGGCATCATCCAGGTGATGATCATCCTGGTGACCGTGCTGATGGTCGGCCCGGTGGTGGTCTTCGTCGCCACGGTCACCCGGGTCGGCGCGGCCCGGCGCGAGCAGCGGTTCGCCGCGATCCGGCTGGCCGGGGCGACGCAGGGGCAGACCGGCGTGCTCGCCGCCACCGAGACCGCCCTCGCGGCGATCGTCGGGGCCGGGCTGGGCTGGGGCGGCTTCCTCGCGCTGCGCGCGGTCGCGACACGGCAGGTGACGATGGACGGCACCCTGTTCTTCGCCGACGACCTCACCGCGCCGGCCTGGCAGCTCGCGCTGGTACTGGCCGGGATGCCGCTCGTCGCGGTGGCCACCACCCTGGTCTCGCTGCACCGGGTGCGGATCACTCCGCTGGGCGCCCGCCGGCGCCGGCGCCCCCGGCCGCCGCAGGGCTGGCGGCTCATCCCGATCGCCGCCGGCACCCTGGGGATCGTGCTGGCGAACCGCAGCGTCGACGACGAAACGGCCCAGCTGACCGCGCTGGTGCTCGGCGTCGGCTCGCCACTGTCCATCCTGGTCGGTCTGGTGCTCGCCGGCCCGTGGGCGTGCATGTGGGTCAGCCGCGGGATGGCCCGGCTCAGCCGCCGCGCCACCACGCTGATCGCGGCGCACCGGATCGCGTCCGACCCGTACACGACGTTCCGTGCGGTCGGCGGGGTGGCGGTCGCGGTGTTCGCGGTGACGCTGGGCGCGACCGAGACGCCCGATGTGGACGCCGGCGCCCGGCCGGTGCTCGACCCCGGCGTGGTCGCCATCGAGACGCGCGGCGCGCCGGACGCCGCGCTGACACCCCTGGCGACCGCGGACGCCGTGGTGGCGCGGGTCCGCCCGGGCGGCCAGCTCGTCGTCCGCTGCGCCGACCTGGCCCGGGTCAGCGCGCTGACCTGCCCGCTGCCGGCCCGGCTGGCGGCCGGCTCCCATCCGGTCGACCTGCCGTCCACCGGGTACGCCGAGCCCGAGCCGGGCGACCAGAGCCTCCCGATCCACGCCATCTACGTGCCCACCGACGGCAGCACCGCGGCCCGGGAGCGGGTACGCACCGCCGCCGCGGCCGCCGCGCCGTACGCGCTGGCCCGCACCGCTCCAGAGTGGACGTACGACCCGGACTGGGAGCTGGACGGGGCGGGCAACGGGCTAGCGCTCGTCCTGGCGTTCGTGCTGCTGGTGGCGGCATGCAGCCTGACCGTCGCGGTGGTGGCCGGGCTGATGGAGCGCCGGCGCCCGTTCGCGCTGCTGCGCGCCTCCGGCGTACGCCTCGGCGAACTGCGCCGCATCGCCATGCTGGAGACCGCCGTGCCGCTGGTGGTCACCGTGCTGGGCGCGATGCTCACCGCCATGGCCATCCAGTACGTCATCAACCCGGACGCCTGGCGGCTGCCCGGCGCCGGCTTCTTCCTCGCACTCGGCGGCGGCGTGCTCGCGGTGCTCGCCGTGTGCACGCTCACCTGGCCGCTGATGGACGTGGCGACCCGCCACCACACGATGCGCTTCGAGTAGGAGGTCCACCCGTGCGACGTCCCGCTTCGCTGCTCCTGCTCGGCATGGTCCTCAGCGGCTGTGGCGCCGTCGACCTCGGTGGGGGTGGTCCGGTGGAAGGCGTGCCCGGTTCCTCGGCCGCCCACCCCGCCATCACCGGCGCACCCGTGCTCGACCTGCCCCCTGGCGCCGCCCCGCGCCGCCCCCGCGGCGCGCCGATCAAGGCTTTCCGCGCCGATCAAGGGCATATGGCCGTGCTTTGATCTCTTTTCCACGACCGTTTGCCCTTGATCGACGCGAAAGTCCTTGATCGCCGCGGAGCGGGGCGGGGCGGAGCGGCGTGGGGCGGAGCGGAGCGGCAGGGGGCGGCAGGGGTTAGGCGCGGGTCAGGGTCCAGGTGATGCCGCTGTCGTCGGCCGGTGCGAGGATCAGCGTGCCGGCCCGGCACTCGTACGTGCCCTTGCCCAGGAACGGGTCGACGTCCACGACGTTGCCGGTGTCGCCGGCCCCGTCGCCGAGGTAGTCGCCGATCCGCACGTTGTCGAAGACCCGCAGCCGCAGCGGCTCGGTCAGCTCGACGGTCAGCCGGGTGTCGCCCCACTCCACCGGCGGGACGGGCTCCCACGTACCCGTCTGGCCGGCTCCGGTGCGGACGGTCCCGGCCACCCGGCCGGCGTACGTGAACTGGCCCTTGACGTCGGCGCCGCCGACCTGGGCGGCGAAGTCCACCGGTCGCATCTGGGCGAAGTCGGCGGTCACGGCGCCGTTCGCGCCGATGGTGACCGCGACGCCGCTGCCACCGCTGAGGGTGGCGCTCGCGCCGCCGCCGCTGGCCGATCCGCGCGCCTCGGTGCTGGTCCACGAGCCGGTCAGGCACGGCGCCGCGGTGCCGGTGGCGGCGGGCGCGGGCGTCGTGGTGGCGGACGGGCTGGCGCTGGGCGACGAGCCCGCCGGGTCGGGGATTTCGCAGCCGGCCGCGGTCACGCCGGCGGCCACCACCGCGAGGGTCGCCAGTACTGGGGTACGCATGCCCCCTTCGCTACCCGGGATCGACGGATCGAAAACCGCCAGCATGCGCCGCGAGGCGCTCGAAGCGGAACGCGGACAGGGCCGCGTCCCGGTCCTCGCCGAGCGCCTCGGCGGCGACCAGGTCACCGGCGTGCAGGCAGAGGGTCGCGCCGCTGTGCGAGACGGCGAAGTGGAAGTTGGGTAGGTCGGCCACCCGGCCCAGCACCGGCAGGCCGTCGCCGGGGATGGGCCGCCGCGCCACCCGGACGCTTTCCACGCCCGCGTCCCGGATGCCCGGGTAGAGCGTCCGGCCGGCGGCCAGCACCCGTGCCGCGGCCGTCTGCTCGTCGGCGCCGTCCGTGTCGGGGTGGTGCAGCAGCAGCAGCCCGGCGCCGTCCGGACGGAGGTGGACGTGCGGGGCGTGCACGACGCGGGACACGGCGACCGCGGCCGGCGAGGTGTAGACGAGCACGCCGCGGGTGTTGCGCATCGGCAGGACCAGGCCGGCGAGCTCGGCGATCCGGGCGGCCTGGGGGCCCGCACAGTTCACCACCGCGTAGGCGGCCACCTGCCGTCCGGAGGCGAGCCGGACCGCGCGGACCGCGCCGGCGGCCAGCTCCAGGCCGGTGACCGCGTCGTGGCGGATCAGCTCGGCGCCGGCGGTGACCGCACGGGCGAGCAGGTGGGCGATCAGGCGGGTCGGCTCGATCCAGCCCTCGCGCGGATACGAGGCGATCCCGTCGGCGGGCAGCGCGGCCGGGTCGAGGTCGGGTTCGAGGGCGACCGCCTCCGCCCGGGTGAGCCAGCGCGCCTCGTACCCGTAGTCGAGGACGCCCGCGACCTTCTGGCGCAACTCTTCGCGGCCCTGCTCGTCGGCGGCCCACTCCAGGTTGCCGCCCTCGTGGTACCAGTCGCTGTGCGGCACGCCGGCCGCCAGGTCGCGGTGCGCCGCCATGCCCGCGACGCTCAGGTCGTGGTAGCTGCGCGGCTGCTTGCCGCAGGAGTTGGTCCACGAGAACGTCGCGCCGGAGGTGCCGCCCGCGGGCACACCGCCGTCCACGACGGTGACCCGGGCGCCGCGCCGGGCCAACGAGTGCGCCACCGCCGCACCGTAGAGGCCGGCGCCGATCACGACCACATGCTCAGCCATGCGATCCACCGTCCACGATGGGCGGCGGATAGTCCAGGCGCCGCGGGTCGGGCAGCCGCCACGGCTCGTGCACAGCGGGGCCCGGCACGCCGGCCAGCTCCGGCAGCCAGCGGCGTACGTAGGTGCCGTCCGGGTCGAAGCGGTGCGCCTGCCGGACCGGGTTGAACCGGCGGTACGGCTTGGTGTCGTTGCCGGTGCCGGCGACCCACTGCCAGTTGCCGCAGTTGTTGGCGACGTCGGCGTCCAGCAGCCGTTCGGCGTACCAGCGGGCGCCCTCGCGCCAGTCGAGTGCCAGGTGCTTGGTCAGGTACGCGGCGGTGATCAGCCGGGCGCGGTTGTGCAGGAAGCCCTCGGCGGCCAGCTGCCGCATGCCGGCGTCGACGACCGGTACGCCGGTGCGCCCATGCCGCCAGGCGTCCAGCGCCGCCGGGTCGTGCCGCCACTGCTCGGTGACACCGGGCCGGTACGGCTTGTCGGGCAGGTCGGGAAAGGCGGCGAGCACCTGGTGGTAGAAGTCCCGCCAGCACAGCTGGCGCACGAACGGCTCCACGCCGACGGACGCGGCGGTGACCGGGGACAGGCAGCCGAAGTGCAGGGCGGCGCTGAGCCGGGAGGTGCCGTCGCCGGCCAGGTCGTCGTGCCGGTCGGCGTAATCGGCGGCCGCGGGTCGCCAGGCCGCGAGCCGGTGCCGCGCCACGGTTTCGCCACCGGGTACGTCGTGGTCGGGCAGCTCGCCCGGCGCCAGGCCCGGCGGCAGCGCGATGCGGCGTGGTGCCGGCAGTTCGGCCCTACGCGGGTACGCCTGCCAGGCCCGCCAGTACGGGGTGAACACCTTGTAGTGGTCGCCGCCGCCGCTGGGTCGCAGGGCACCGGGCGGCACCACGCTCACCCCGTCGAAGAGCTTGAGCGCGAGCCGCTCCCGCGCGCAGGCGGTGGCGAGGCGGCGCTGGCGGTCCGCGGCATACCGGCTGGCGTCGGCGGCCAGGCCGATGCCGAACGCGCCCGCCGCACGCGCGACCCGGACCGCCTCGGTGACCGGGTCACCGTGCCGGATGACGAGGTCGCCGCCGCGCTCGCGCAGCGACCCGCGCAGGTCGGCGAGCGCCCCGGCCAGGTAGCGGTGCCGGTGCGCGCCGGCGCGGATCCGCGGGTCCAGCACGAACAGCGGCACCACCTGGTCCACCATCGCGCAGGCGGCGTGCAGGGCCGGGTTGTCGTGCACCCGCAGGTCGCGCGTGAACAGGACAACAACTGTCCGCATCAGACCGCCAATCGACGCACAAAACGACGCAACTCGTACTCACGGTAGCGGCCGCGATGGCCACCCGATCACCACGCCCCTCCGGGACACGGCGGCGCGCGACGCGCTCACCCGTACGCTGGCCCATCTGGGCTAGTTTCGTCCCGACTGAACGCATTGGAGGCTCCGATGAGCAGCGTCGTATGCGACATTTCGATCTCCGCCGACGGGTACGCCGCCGGCCCGAACCAGACCCGCGACAAGCCGTTCGGCGACGGGCCGATCGAGCGCCTGCACGCCTGGATGTTCGACACGCCCGACGAGAACAAGGCCGAGGTCGACGCCATCGTCGCGGCCGGCGCGTTCATCATGGGGCGCAACATGTTCGGGCCCATCCGCGGCCCGTGGGACCTGGACTGGCAGGGCTGGTGGGGCGACGACCCGCCGTACCACAGGCCGGTGTTCGTGCTCACCCACCATCCCCGCGACCCGCTGCCGATGCGCGGCGGCACCACGTTCACGTTCGTCACGGACGGCATCGAGTCGGCGCTGGCTCAGGCGCGCGCCGCCGCGGGCGAGCAGGACGTGGCGATCGCCGGCGGGGCGTCGACGGTCAACCAGTACCTGCGCGCCGGCCACATCGACGAGCTGCGCACCCACGTCGCGCCGGTCACGCTGGGCGCCGGCGAGCGACTCTTCGACGGCGTACCGGCCCTGGACCTGGAGCTCGCCTCGACCCGGGGCGCCACGCTCGTCACGCACATCACCTACCGGGTGCGGCCCTAACAGCGTTCTCACAGGTCGGCACGAGATCATGGAGGTCATGGCGGCGGCCCGGCGGTGGCGGCGGTGGCGGCTCCCCCTGATGGTGGCCGTCGCGGTCGCCGGCATGGCCGTGGTCTTCCTGAGCGGGCGGCTGCCCGACCCGCGCGAGCTGCTCACCGCGCTCGCCGGCGCGGAGTACGGTTGGGTCGCCCTCGCCGCGCTGCTGCAGGCCGTTTCGCTGGCCGCCTTCGCGTACCAGGAGCGCCGCGTCCTCGCCGCCATGGGCGTACGGCTGCGGCACGGCCAGGCCATGTCGATCACCCTCACCCGGGCGGCACTGGCCATCGCGCTGCCCGCCGGCGCCGCCGTCGCCACCGGGTACGCCGTCCGCGAGTACCGGCGCGCCGGAGGCACCCGCGAGATCGGGGCGGCCACCGCGGTCGTGTCCGGGATCGCCGCCATCGGCGGGCTCACCATCCTGTACGTGGGTGGCGGCGCCATCGTCGTGGCCGAGCAGTCGACGACGTTCCTGAGCTGGCAGCCGCTCGCGGTGGTCGCCGCGCTCACCGCCCTGACCTTCGGCGGCGTGGCACTCGGCCGGCGGATGTCGCGCTGGTCCGCGCAGGGCGGACGGGTGCCGCGCTACCTGCGCCGCCCGCTGGCCGCCGCCCGGGACGCGTGGCAGGCCGGCGCCGCCCTCCGTGGCCGGGACTGGGCGGCGGCACTGGCGTACGCGACGGTGAACTGGCTCGCCGACCTGCTCTGCTTCGCCGCCGCCACCCGCGCGTTCGGCCTGCCGATCAGCCTGGTCACGCTCGGCGGCATCTACCTCGCCGTCCAGGTCGTACGCCAGGTGCCGCTCACCCCCGGCGGCGCCGGCGTCGTGGAAACCACCTTCGTGGCGGGCCTGACCGCGGCGGGCGCCACCGCCATCCCCGCCACCGCGGCGGTCCTGGTCTACCGCCTGCTGTCCTGCTGGCTCCTGATCCCCATCGGCGGAGCCGCCGCCCTGACCCGCCGCCCCGCCCTGCGCCGTGGGCTCGCCTCCCCGCGCCGCAGCGTCGCCGCCCTGCGCCGATCGAGGGCGAACGACGCGAAAATCCCTGATCCCGAGGCGGGGTTCTATCCCCCGACCCAGTGCGGCAGCGGCGCGCCGGGGACAGGCGATCGGAAGGTGGGCAGCGAGGTCCCACCGAGGGACCCGACGTAGACGGTGCGCAGGTCCGGTCCGCCGAAGGTGACGCTGGCCATCCGCGGTGCCAGTCCGTCACCCGGCCTGGCGTCGAGGGCTCCGCTGGCGCCGCTGGTGGCGGCGGACACCAGGGCGTCCTTGACCGCACGGTCGCCGTCCTCCCAGATCGTGAGCACGTCACCCTCGGGAGTGATCGCGACCAGTCGGTCCTTGCCGATCAGCGTCGTCCACAGATTGCCGTACGCGTCGAAAGCGAACCCGTCGGGCGCTCCGTGCAGGCGCTCGGGCCCGTAGATTTCGCGGCCGGAAAGGCGCCCGCCGGGTTCGACCCGGAAGCGGGTCATATGGTCGGCGCCGGTCTCGGCGACGTAGAGCCACCGCCCGTCCGGGCTGAAGCGAACCTCGTTCGCCCCGCCCAGGTCGGTGGCGACCACCCGAGCCGGCGCGGGCGTGCCGGCGGACCAGTCGTCGACGACGGCCAGGTACCCGTCCGACTCCACGGCCCGCACCCGGTCGCGCCACGCCTGCGCCGAGGCGGTGACCGAGAACCACAGGCGGCCCTCGGCGTCGAACGCGGGAAAGTTGGCCTTGCCGATCGGCCGGGCGGTGCCGTCGGGCCACATCACCGTGTCGGCGACCAGGGACCAGTGCCCGTCGCGGGTGAGGTGCTCGATCCGGTTCGTGCCGAAGTTGGCGATGACGAAGTCGCCGCCGGCGTCGAAACAGAGCCCGTTCGGCATCGAGAAACCCTGGTTGCCGTCGATGTTCGGGTTCTCGTCGGGAGCGAACGGCCCGCCGCCGTCGCGCGGACGGATGACCTCCTGAACAGCGCCGGGATCGATGTGCACCACGCCACCGCCGAGGTCGGCGACCCACAGGTCGCCGGACGGCTGGGCAAGCACACACTCGGGACGGCGAAGGCCAACCCCGGTGAGCGTGATCTCGGCGGGGTCTACCGACCAGCCGGCCAGCGGGTTGTCGCTCATTCGATCATCGTGCGGCTGGTCGTGGCACGCCGGAAGCGGGTCCTTACAGATCGCAGCCATGGCCAGCGCCGATACCTGCTCCGTTGTTGATCACGACGCAAGAAACACTCAAGGTTTTGCGCAGGTCCGCCCACCACACTGTCCCCACAGGACCGAGCCACCCGATGAGGAGAGCGGCATGGCGGGCAGACTGTGGCGGCGCGGTGTGGTGGTCGGCGGGGTCGTTCTCGCCATGGTGCTGTCCGTGGGCGGGGTCGCGCTCGCCGCCGCCCCGCTGCGCCTCATGGTGGTGGGTGACTCGATCAGTCAGGGTTCGTCCGGCGACGTCACCTGGCGGTACCAGCTCCATCAGCATCTGGCCCGCTCCGGGGTCTCCTTCGACCTCGTCGGCGACCGGACGGACCTGTACAACAACATCACCAACCAGCACGGCGACCAGAGCTACCCGTACGCGTTCGACCGCGACCACCACGCGCTGTGGGGACGGGCGCTGGCACAGGAGAAGGACACCATCCAGGCCGCGGTGGCCGGCAACGGGGCCGATGTCGTCCTGGTGCTGCTCGGCATCAACGACGTGATCTGGTTTTCGCACAGCGCGGCGCAGATCGCCGACAACATGCGGGCTTTCGTCACCAACGCGCGGGCGGCCAACCCCGCCGTCACCGTCGTCATTGGACACACGCTGTCCCGCTGGGACCCGTTCGCCAGGACGTACCTCAACGTGGCTCAAACGGCCGACATCAACGGCCGGTACGACGCGCTGGCGGCGGCGATGTCGACGTCGACCTCGCGGGTGGTCAGCACGGCGAACCCACCAGGCTGGGATCCGGCGGTACACACCTGGGACGGCACGCACCCCAGCTCGACGGGCGAGGCGCGCATCGCGGCCGCGTTCGCCAACGCCCTGAGCGGCGTCGGCGTCGGCGCCGCCTACTCCGGGCCGGTGGATGTGACCTGGCCGTGGGCCGGGCCGGCGGTGAGCGCCACGTCGCTGGACCGCGCGGTCCGACTCAGCTGGTCGGCCACGCCCGGCGCGAACGCCTATGTGGTCGAACAGCGCAACATCAAGCCGTTGAACGAGGCCGGCTTCACGCGGCTGCCCATCCCCATCGAGGGCACCACCTGGACCACGCAGGGCCTCGCCGGAATGGAGGTCGACTACCGGCTGGTGCCGAGCAAAGGGCTCATGGAGGGCCTGCCGGGCGGCCACACCCGCGCCCTGTACGGCGGCGCCGCGCCGGGCCCGGTGACCCTCGACGGCGCGCCCGGCTCCACCGACAACACGGCACGCCTGTGGTGGTCCTCGACGCCGAACGCGACCGGCTACTACATCGAAGCCATCGACCTGGCCCGCGGTCCGGACACATGGACGCGGCTGCCGCTCCCGGTGACGGCGACGTCGTTCGATCCGGGGCTGCTGTACGCCGGCTCGTGGTACCGGTGGCGGATCGTGCCCGTCAACGGGCTGCTGGAGGGTCCGCCGTCCAGCCCGATCGAGATCCGCACCACGGGCGCGCCGTACTACACCCGCTTCTTCGCCCTCGGCGACTCGTTCTCCGCCGGCACGGGCAACCTGAACTCCATGTACGAGGCGTGCTACCGCTCCCCCACCGCCTGGCCGTACATGGCCAGAGCCCCGTGGGAACCGGCCACCGAGCTGCTGGCCTGCGCCGCCGCGACGGTGGCCGACGTGCGCGCCTCCCAGCTGGGACAGATCCCCTGGCACGGGCAGGGTCCGACCCTGGTCACGATGACCATCGGGGGCAACGACGCCGGCTTCGTCGACGAGCTGCTCAACTGCGTCATCGGCGCGACCTCGTGCACCACCCGGGAGGCCGCCTTGGCGACCCGGATCGACGGGCTGTACAGCCGGCTCCGGACGCTGTACCGGGACATCAGGCTGCGGGCGCCCGGCGCCGACATCTTCGTGGCCGGCTACCCGCAGCTCGTGGCGCCGCAAGGATCCTGCTCGATCCTGCTCGGCGGCCTCGACGAGGCCGAGCGGGAAATGATCGGGCGGCTCGGCGCCCGGCTGAACATCGTCATCCAGGCGGCCGCCACCGCCGCCGGCGTCGTGGCCTTCACCACCAACGTGACCACCCGGTTCAGCGGCAGCCTGCACGCCGCGTGCGGTACCGAACCGTGGATCAACAACCTCGTCATCGGCTACGAGATCTCGTCCTTCCACCCGCACGAGGCGGGAAACCTGGGGTACGCGCTCGCGCTCAACGACTCGCGGATCCTGCTGAACACGACCGGCGCCGTCCGCGAGGCACCATGACGAAGGCTTGAAGTCGCGAACGGCAACCGCTATGCCAGGAGCATGGCGACGGAGTTCGGGGTGCTCGGCGATGTCGAGATCCGCGTCGATGGCGTCCCGGTCGACGCCGGCCCCGCCCAGCAGCGCCGGGTGCTCGCGGCCTTGCTGGTGGACGCCGGCAGGCCCGTCCCGGTCGACCGGCTGCTGGGCCGCGCCTGGCCGGACGGCCCGCCGAGCCGGGCCACCCTCTACAGCTACCTGTCCCGGCTGCGCCAACTGCTGGCCCCCATCGGAGTACGCCTCGCCCGGCGGGCCGGCGGCTACGCCCTGCTGACCGATCCGGAGTCCATCGATCTGCACCGGTTCCGCGGGCTCGTTGCCGAGGCCCGCGCCGCGCCCGCCGACGAACGCGCCCACGCGCTGTTCACCCGGGCGCTCGCGTTGTGGCGCGATGACGCGTTCGCCGGCCTCGACGGCGCGTGGCTCGACGGGCTCCGCGACGCGCTGAGTCAGGAGCGGCTCAGCGCCGCCCTGGACCACCACGACGTGTTGCTGCGCCTCGGCGAGTACGCCGAAATGCTGTCCGGGGCGGCCGCCGTCGCCCTCGCGCATCCGATGGACGAGCGGCTGGCCCGCCAACTCATGCTCGCCAACTACCGGGCCGGCCGGCCGGCGGCCGCGTTGGACCAGTACCGGCGGATCCGGCGCCTGCTGGTCGCGGAGCTGGGCGCCGAACCCAGCGTCGATCTGGAACGGCTGCACCGGCTCATCCTCGCCGCCGATCCGGCACTCGCCGTCGACCTGGCGCGGCCGCCGTTCCCCGCGCTGCTCCCGCCCGACCTGCCGGACTTCACCGGACGCACCGACCAGGTCGCGGCGTTGGCCGAGTGGCTGGCACCCGGCGACGGGCACGGACGCACGGCGCTCGCCGTGGCCGGCATCGCCGGCATGGCGGGCATCGGCAAGAGCGCCCTCGCCGTGCACGTCGCGCACCAGATCGCCCGGTCCTACCCCGACGGCCAACTGCACATCGACCTGCGCGGCGCGGAACGCACACCGCCGGACCCCGCGGACGCGCTCGCGCTCTTCCTCCGCGCCCTCGGCGTCGACTGGCGGGCGATCCCCACCGACCCCACCGAACGGAAGTCGCTGTATCGCAGCCTGATGGCGGACCGCCGGATCCTCGTCGTCCTCGACAACGCCGCCTCCGCGAAACAGGTCAGGCCGCTGCTGCCCGGCGCGGCGACGTGCGCGGTACTCATCACCAGCCGGCCGCGGTTGACCGGATTGGAGGGCGCCCGCTGGATCGAGCTCGGGACGCTCTCCGCGGCCGGGGCGACCCATCTGCTCGGCCAGATCGCCGGCGAGGATCGGATCACCCGGCAGCGGGCCGACGCCGCCGAGGTGGTGCGCCTGTGCGGCGGCCTGCCGCTGGCCATCCGGGTGGCCGGAGCCCGCCTCACCGCTCGCCCCGGCTGGCCGCTGGCGCACCTCGCCGCGCTGCTCGGCGACGAACGGCACCGGCTGGACCAGTTGGCGACCGGCGACCTGGCGGTCCGCGCGTCGCTGGCGTTGAGCTACGAGGCGCTGGAGCCGCCGGCCCGGCGCCTGTTCGGCCTGCTCGGCCTGTTCGACGTGCCGGACTTCACCACCTGGCTCGCGGTCGCCGTGCTCGAGACGTCCAGCCACCGGGCGGACCAGTGCGTCGAGTCCCTTGTGGACGCCCAGCTGCTCACCCTGGTCGGCAGCGACCGCGCCGGCCAGCTCCGGTACCGCCTGCACGACCTGGTAAGGCTGTTCGCCCGCGAACGCGCCGAGGCCGACCTGACCGCCGAGCAACGCATCCGGGCGCTACGGCTCGGCCTTGGCGGATGGTTGGCGCTCGCCGAACGGATGGCTCCCCACGTGCCCGGCCCCTGCTACGCACCGATCAGCGGCTCCGCGCCGCGGCCGCCCATCGCCCTGGAGAGTGCCGGCGTACCGCCGCCCGATCCGGTGCGCTGGTTCGACGCCGAACGCGCCGCGCTGCTGTCCGCGGTACGCCAAGCCTGCGACCTCGGCCTGGAGGAACTCGCCTTCGACCTGGCCGGCTGCCTGGAGAAGTACTTCGACCTGCGCGGCATGTACGCCGACTGGGCGGCGACCAACAGCCGGGTCATGCGCGCCTGCCAGCACGCCGGCAACCTGCGCGGCGAGGCCGTGATGCTGCGCGGGCTGGTCGACGTCCGCACCTGGATCGCGGACGCCCCACCCGACCAGGCGATGACCGAGTCCGGGGCCAGTGCCGAGCGGCTGCTGGACATGTTCACCCGGCTCGGCGACGCCCGCGGTATCGCGGACGCCGAAGTCACCCACTCGTGGGCGCTCACCGCCCAAGGCCGCCACCTCGACGCCCTCGACGCCGCCACCCGCGCACTGCACCGCGCCGAAGGCGCCGCCCACCCCGGCGGGCAGGCGCGCGCCCACGTGGCCCTCGCGCTGGCCCACCGCGAACAGTCCCGGCTCGACCGCGCCGTCACGCACCTGACCGAGGCGCTGTCCGCCGCACGCCGCCTGGGCAACGCCCGGTACGAGGCGACCGTCCTGCAGTTCCTCGGCATCGGCCACCTCGAGATGGGCGACCTGGACTCCAGCGAGCGGCACCTGGCCGAGTCGCTGGCCATCTCCCACCGGTTCCGCGACAACTACACCGAGGCGCTCACCCTGCTCGCCCTCGCCCGCCTCCAGCTACGGCGCGGCGATCCCCGCGCGCGCGTCCACGCCGACGCCGCGCTCGCCATCGCCCGCGAATACCACATGCCCCACCACCTCGCCGACGCGCTCGCCGTGCTGGGTGAGATCGAGCTCGCCCACGGTCGGCCGGCCCAGGCGGCCAGCCTGCTGACCGAGTCCGTCGCGATCTGGCGCACCCGCGGCTGGCTCTCCTACCAGGCCGCGACGCTGACCACACTGGGGCGCGCGTACGCGAGCATCGATCCGCCAGCCGCGCGACGCGTGTTCAACGAGGCCCGCGCCCTCTACCTGCGCCTCGGCCACACCAGCAAAGCGAACGACGTGACCGGCCTACTGACCCAACCCACCCCGAACCACCATAGCCCCGCCCGGCGCCGTCGCGTCGATCAAGGGCATATGGCCGTGGTCCGATCTCCAATCCACGACCGTATGCCCTTGATCGACGCGAAAGTCCTTGATCGGCGAGGCAGGCCAGGGCTGGGCGCGGGCCGAGTTCTGAGCTACCGCGACGCCCGTCGCGGCAGCTCAACATCTTTCGATTTTCCTCACCCGCGCCGCAAGACGCCTCGAGCACGTTGCACCTCTTGATCTTTCTTGGTGGGGCAGGGCGGGATCTTGCGGGCGGAAATGCCCGACATAACCGGACGCAAGATCCCGGTTCGGCCCACCAAGTGAGATCAAACGCGCCGGTGACGGCCGACGGTGCTGGTCACTGTCTCGGTGCGGTGTCGGCGCAGCGCGATGAGCAGTGCGAGGCCGCTGAGGACCAGCATGCCACCGAGCGTGGCGACGGCGTCCGCGGTCAGCCCGGACCGCGACCGACCGGTCACCGGGAGGCCGCCTCCGCCGGCCGGGCAGGTCTGCGCCAGGTCGAAGGCGCCGTCCGTGCCCGTGATCTCCGCGGTCGCGCCGGTGAGGTTGAACGGATTGACCAGTTCGCCGCTCGCGGTCGCCCCCGCCGACGTCCTGATCCACGCCTTGTCGCCGACGATCGCGCGGTCGCCCGCCGCGCTGGTGGTGATGGTCTCCGTCACGGGGCCGCCCTCGGTGGCGAACGTCAGTGCCAATGACGCGAAGGTGCCCTGCTGCGGTGTACGTAACGCGAAGACCCAGACGTCGTCGCCCGCGAACGGGCCGCCGCCGAGCGCCGCATCGCACTTCTGGGTCGCGAACGCGGCCGCGGTCGTACCCGTGTCCGCCGGATCGATCGTGGCTGTCGCCGCGGCCGACGCCGGTGCGGCGAACCCTAGACTCATGATGGTGGCGACGGCGGCGGCGCCGCCAAACCGGGTGAAGGAACGAGTGTCCACAGCCTTCAGACAAGCACGACCGTCCCGTCCGAATAGCCAGAATCGCACTCTTCGCCCAGGACGAGGAATCTCGACTACCCTGGCGCGGCTTCGGCCCGAACCTCACCGGCGTGCTCGTCGCGGAAGTCAATCTCGCGGTGGGTTCCGTCGCAAAGGGGCTTGTTGGCGGAGTGGCCGCAGCGACACAGCGTCATCCTGTTCCGGGTCTGGAGTGGCTGACCGTCCGCCCGGACGACAGGCACGTCTCCGGTGACCCAAAGGGCGCTGGCCAGACCGTTCTCCTCCGCGAGGACCGAAACGGCCTGCGGCAGGTCGGCTTCGATTGGTTCGCCCCCGCGGTGCAGGGCGTAGCTGTACGACCCGGACGGGCAGTGGTCGATCCGCCCCATGATGTTGGAGCGGACATCGCTGTCGGCACTGTCCGCGAGCATCGCCGCGATCGGCCTGGTGCGGCCGAGACAGAACGCGGCGTGGATGCACAGCTCGCCCACCCGCTGGGCCGAGATGCCGACCCCGTCGTGGACGTGCTGCAATTCCTCGTACGACCTAACGTCCGCCGTCTCCGTGCCGTCGAACCCGATCACCGCGTGCGTACCGTCGCAGAACGGTTTCGAGCCGGAGCGGCCACAGCGACACAGCACATACGTGTCCCCGGTCGCGATGGCGTCACCGGTTTCCCACGTCAGCGCGGCGTTCTCCGCGGACACGATCTTGCGTTTGCGGCGCAGCGGAATCCGTCCGTGGACGACGTATGGCCCATCGGGGAGTACCACGATCCGGCGGCTCGCCGCCCGGGACTCCGGTGGTACGTACTCGAATGTCGGGCCGGCGGTTGTGCCCTCGCCATCGGACATCTCAAACAGGCCCTGCGCCTGGGCCTTGAGGGCGTACATGGTGCCGGTCGCGACGCCGAGCATCTCCGGGCTGCCGTTGAACGCCTGCTCCAACAACCGCAGCACGGCGCAGTAGGTGTGGTTGAAGTCTTCCTGGGCGGTCCGGATCGGACTACCTGGAGCGTGGTCGGCCAGACGCGGGTTGCGTCGCATCGAATAGACGCCGTCGAGGTCGACCGAGAGGGTCTCGCCGGTCGGCCCGGACTGCGGGGTGTCACCGCGCCGGTATCGCCGGCCCATCTTGAGCTCCTGGAACCGGTAGTAGTGCGCGACCTCGTCCCGGTCCGGATGGAAGATGTCCTGGTCGCCGTCCCAGACCTCGCCACGCGCTGTGCCTTCGCCCTGCTCGACGATCTCCTCCAGCGCGGCCAATGCCGAGTCGAGATCGGTGACCGCTGCCAGTCGCCCGCCGCTGTGCCGGAATGGGCCGGCGGTGACCTGGCGAGCCGGGTCACCGCTGAACACCTTCCGCTCGCCGAGTTCGACGCACAGGCGGCGCAGTCCGTCCTCAATCGCGCCGTAGAACTGCCCGATCGTGTCAAAGTTGTCGCCCTCGGCCGGAGCACCGGGCGGTGCCGGCCGTTCGAGGCGGAGGAACATCTCGAGTGCTTCGGCCCCGAACGGAACCAGTGACAGCTCCAGAGAGCGGTCGCCGTGGGGCAGGCGCCTGGGATAGCGCGGCAGCATCCGCGGCGTGTCCAGCCGAGGGTGCCCGCCGACGGCGTTGAGCAGGTTCGCGGTCAGCGCCAGGTGGATCATCTCTTCGACGAAGACGCTGCCCACCACCTGTACGGCTTCGGGGTTCCGCGATGGGTCAAGCGAGTAGAGCGCGCAGAGGTACGGCGGCAGAGTGGCGTGTTCCAATTCGATCGCCCATTGAAGGTGCTGGCGAAGACCGTCGAGCCGCGGTTCTGGATGATTCACGGGCGCCTCACATGAATGAGTTGCATCGAGACCTGCTCGGTGGCGAACAAGCGGCCGAAGCGCTCGCCTTGACGAACCGCCAACGCGTATGCACGGGCCGCGTGGTGCCTCGCGGCGACGGCCGCGCGGACCTGCTCGACCCGCCGCGACCAGGACAGCGGCGCACCACCGGGCCAGCTGGTCTGCTCGAGCAGCTTGAATCCCGTACGGGTCAGGAGCGCCCCGAGCTCCTCCTGGGTCGGGAAGTGGTTGCCCTCCGGAACCGGAAGGGTTTGCGGGCTTCGGGCAACGACCACCAGCAGGCCCAGCGAGGCACCGGGCATCAGCACCCGATGGATCTCCCGGAGCAGAGCGGCCTTGTCCTCGACGGTGCACAGCACACCCAGGCACCAGGCCACGTCCACCGACCCCGCCCGAAGTGGAATCCTGGCTCCGTCGGCGGTGATGACCGGAAGCCCGAAGAGCCGGGCGGCGGCCCTGCATGCGGTCTGCATCGGTTCCAACAGGACGGGACGGACCCCGAACCGCTCGGCTGCCCACGCGGCCGGACCGCCCGCGCCCGCACCGACATCCAGCAGCCTGCTCCCGGCGGACAGCTCGCACGCCTCGGCCAGCCAGGCCAAGGCCGACGGGTTCGAGCTGCCACGGCAGGCGGCCGGTATCGCGTACCGATCCCCGAGCTGCTCGACCGCGTCGGCGGTCCAGCCCGCGACGTCGTCGAACTCGGCAATCATCGCCGCTACAGCCACAGCAGAGCTCCTGTCTGATCCGGTCCGCAGCTAAGACCGAACAGCCCCGCCGCCTGTGACAGCCCGTCCAGGAGAGATCAGCCTGTCACAAACCGCCCGGTTGTCCGGTCCTACGCGGTGTGGAGCTACACGAGCGGATGACGGGGCGTGCCGTCGACGAGCCGCACCGGGCGTCGACACAACTGGAGCTGCTGTTCGACCTGACGTTCGTGGTGGCGATCGCGGCGGTCGTGCTGCAGCTCGGTCACGGGTTGGCCGAGGGGCACGCCGCAGCGGTCGTGGGGCCGTTCCTGCAGGTGTTCTTCGCCATCTGGTGGGCATGGATGAACTTCACCTGGTTCGCCTCGTCCTACGACACCGACGACGTGCCGTACCGGCTGCTCACCCTGCTGCAGATGGGCGGGGTGCTCGTCCTGGCCGCCGGCGTGCCGTCCGCGTCCGAGGACGGCGACTACCGGATGGTGACGTTCGGCTACCTGCTGATGCGGGCGGGGCTGGTCGTGCTGTGGCTGCGGGCGGCACGGGAGGATCCGGAGGGCCGCCGGACGGCCGTCCGGTACGCCGCGGGTATCGGCACGCTCGAACTCCTCTGGCTCGTCCGCCTGCTGCTGGATGAGCTCGGTGTGCTCACGGGCGCCGCGCTGACCGTGGGGTTCGCGGCCCTGGCCGTGGCCGAACTCAGCGTTCCCCCGTGGGCCGAGCGCAGCCGACCCACGAATTGGCATCCACACCACATCGCCGAGCGGTACGCGCTGTTCGCCATCATCCTGCTGGGGGAGAGTGTTCTGGCGGTGTCGACCGGGATCGCCGATGTCCTCACCTCCGGTCTGGACGGATCGTTGGTCGTCGTCGCCGGCTCCGGCCTGGTGCTGCTGTTCGCGCTGTGGTGGCTCTACGAGCTGGAGCCAAGCGCGGACGGACTGTCCACCCGTCGTGAGCGCTCGTACCTGTGGGGCTACGGCCACTACGGGGTCTTCGCCGCCCTCGCCGCGCTCGGGGCGGGCCTGGAGGTCGCTGTCCGGCAGACCGGGGCGCACCACACGCTGGGCACGCTCGCCACGGGCTACCTGGTCGCGGTCCCGACGGCGGCGTTCCTGGCGCTGCTGTGGGTGAGCCACGCGCCGATCGTGCCTCGCTCCACCGTACGGCCATCCGTCGCGCTCGGCGCCTCGGCCCTCGTGCTGCTGGCCCCGGTGGCCGGCGCCGGGGCCGGTGTGGGCGCGATCGTCGCCCTCGTCGCGCTGGTCGCCGCCGCGGCGGTCGCGGTGACCGTCGCACGCGGCTGACTGTACGGACCGCGGCCACGCGTTGCATCATGGGGGGCGACCCGAGTTGATCAGGGTCTGGCCCTTGACCTGCGCGGGTGGTGGTGGATGTCGAGCAGCGCTCCTCGGCGCGGGCTGCGTGGCAGGCGTAGTGAGTGCGAGGCGCTGGATCGGTTGGTCGCGGACGCCAAGGCCGGGCAGAGTCAGGCACTGGTGCTGCGCGGCGAGGCCGGGGTCGGCAAGTCCGCACTGGTCGAGCACCTGGTGGGCAACGCGGCCGGATGTCAGGTCCTGCGGGCCGCCGGCGTCGAGTCGGAGATGGAGCTGGCATTCGCCGGGCTGCACCAGCTGTGCGTGCCGGTCGTGGGACACCTCGACCGCCTTCCCGGCCCGCAGCGTGATGCGTTGTCCATCGCGTTCGGAATGAGAGCGGGAAACGCGCCGGACCGTTTCCTCGTCGGGTTGGCGGTGCTCAGCCTGCTGGCCGAGGTGGCCGAGCAGCGGCCGCTCGTCTGTGTGGTGGACGACACTCAGTGGCTCGATCGGGTCTCCGCGCAGACGCTGGCCTTCGTGGCGCGCCGGCTGCTTGTGGAGCCGGTGGCCTTGGTGTTCGCGGTGCGTGCACCGACGCAGGGTCCGGGCGATGACCGGTTGACGGGACTGCCGGAGCTCGAGATCCGGGGTTTGCGTGAGAGCGATGCGCGTGCGCTGCTGGACGCGGTGTTCCCCGGGCGGCTGGACGAGGGCGTCCGGGACCGGATCGTCGCCGAGACCCGCGGCAACCCCCTGGCCCTGCTGGAGCTGACACGAGGGTTGACGGCGGCGGAGCTGGCCGGCGGGTTCGGGCGTCCCGACGCGCAGCCGCTGGCGAGTCAGATCGAGCAGAGTTTCCTGCGGCGCGTCGGAGGGCTTCCGGCGCAGGCGCAGCGGCTGCTGCTGGCGGCGGCCGCCGAGCCGGTGGGCGACCCGTCGTTGCTCAGGCGGGCGGCCGAACGGCTCGATATCGGCGCCGACGCCGCGGCGGCGGCCGAGGCGGCAGGGCTGATCGAGTTCGGTGCGCGGGTGCGGTTCCGTCATCCGCTGGTGCGCTCGGCCGCCTATCGCGCGGCAGACCCCGCAGACCGCCGGGACGTGCACCGGGCATTGGCCGAGGCGACCGACCCCGACTCCGACCCGGATCGCCGGGCCTGGCACCGCGCCCACGCCGCGGTCGAACCCGACGAGGCCGTAGCCGGCGAACTGGAGCGCTCAGCCGACCGGGCCCAGGCCCGCGGCGGTATCGCGGCAGCCGCCGCGTTCCTGCGGCGGGCCACCGAGCTGACACCCGACCCGGCCAGACGCGGCGCCAGAGCGGTGGCCGCGGCGCGGGCCACCTTCGAGGCCGGGGCCCCCGACGAGGCGCTCGAGCTCCTGGCCGCCGCGCAGCTGGGCCCGACGGACGAGCTCCTGCGCGGGCGGCTGGCCCGGCTCCGCGGCCAGATCGTCTACGCGCGCCGGCGCGGCGGTGAGGCGCTGCCGTTGCTGCTCGACGCGGCCAACCAATTGAAACGCGTCGATGACCGGCAGGCGCGGGAGGCGTACCTCGAAGCGGTCGGAGCGGCGGTCTTCGCCGGCCACCTCAACGGAGGTATCGGAGTGCGGGAGGCGGCCGAGGCCGCCCGCGCCGCACCGCGGGGACCGCAACCGCCACGGCAGGTCGACGTACTTCTCGACGGCCTGGCGACGCAGTTCGTCGAGGGCTACGTGCCGGCCGCGCCGCTGTTGAAGCGCGCTCTGCATGCGTTCCGGCGGGACGCCGAACGCAACGACGGCGACATCATGCGCTGGCTCTGGCTGACGTGGATGGTCGCCGGCGACCTGTGGGACGACGAGGCGTGGCACGAACTGACCACGCACGCGGTCCGGGCCGCCCGGCAGGCCGGCGCGCTCAACTTCCTTCCCCTGGCCCTGACCTACCGCGCCTCCGTGCACGTGCACGCCGGCGAGTTCGACCTGGCCTCGGCGCTGATCGAGGAGTCCGACGCGATCACGGAGGTGACCGGCAACTCGCCCCTCGGATATGCCTCGCTGGTGCTCGTCGCCTGGCGTGGCGAGGATGCCCAGGCAGCGGCGCTGATCCAGGCCCAAGGCCAATGGGCGACCACCTGGGGTGAAGGGCGGGCGGTCGGTTTGGGCCACTACCTGACCGCGGTGCTGTACAACGGCCTCGGTCAGTACCAGGCCGCCCTGGCCAGCGCGGAGCGGGCGGGCGAGCACGACGATCTGGCGGTCGTCGGTTTCGCCCTCGTCGAGCTCGTCGAGGCGGGCGCCCGCGCCGATGCCCCCGACGCGGCCGCGGCCGCCCTGCGACGACTCGAGGAGCGAGCGGGCGCCAGCGGCACGGACTGGGCCCTCGGCGTGCTGGCCCGGTCGAAGGCGCTGCTCAGCGACGGCCACGCCGCTGACCTGCTGTACCGCGAAGCCATCGAGCGGCTCCAGCGCAGCCGGATCGCCGTTGACCTCGCGCGCACCCACCTGGTGTACGGCGAGTGGCTGCGCCGCGAGAACCGGCGCCGCGACGCGCGCGAGCACCTGCGCACCGCATACGAGATGTTGCGGGGTTTCGGCGCTCAAGCCTTCGCCGAGCGCGCCCGCCGCGAACTGCTGGCCACCGGCGAGACGGTCCGCCAACGTGCGGTCGACGTACGGGAGGCCCTCACCGCGCAGGAAGCCCAGATCGCCCAGCTCGCCGCCGGTGGGAAGACGAACTCCGAGATCGGCGCCGAGCTGTTCATCAGCCCCCGCACGGTGGAATGGCACCTGCGCAAGGTGTTCACCAAACTCGACGTCAACTCGCGGAACAAGCTCCGCGGAGTGCTGGCCTAGGGCCTGCCCTGAAGCGCCAAGCTGTGTACGTCGGCGCTCGGCAGCCACAGCCACGCGTCCGCCGCGTACTCCTTCTCGACGGCCACGACCCGGCGGCACCACCCGGGCCGTACCGACGACCGTCCACTGCGGACCCAGTCGCGGTGCACGCCGTCCGCGAAGATGACCGCGAGGTCGGCCTCGCCGGCCAGGTCGAGTGCCTGTCGCAGCGGCGGCGCGCTGACCAGCCGGCTGACCCCGATCACCGCCTGCCCGGCGAACCCGTTGCGCGACAGGTCGACCGGACCGTCGTCGAACGCCAGGCGCAGCCGCAGCCGGGCGGCCGGCTCGCACACCCGGTTGTACCGCCACAGCGCGGCCGACAGCTCCAGGCAGAAGTCGCCGACGACCCGGGCCAGGGGCTCGTCGGCCGGGATCAGCGCCAGTTCCTCGTCGCCGATCGGCTGCCGGATCCAGCGGCGGCGGTCCAGGCCGGCCCGCTCCCCCGCACGATCCAACAGGTCGATGAGGTCGCGCTGGACAATCGCCTGCCGGATGTCGTCGTGGCGGCCATATCCCTGAACGTCCACGGAAAGGCAGAGATAACGTGCGACGCCGTTCCGCCGGCCGATTCGGGGCCATTTTCGCGCGGTGGTCATGAGCATGTGCCGCATCGGGACTCCTCGGTGTCTTATCGCTTCGGGTCCCGGCCGGGGCTCCCTTGGTTGACGGTGAACAGTGCAGCAGCCGAAGCGGCCGTCCGGCCACGGAGCCGGACGGGCCCGGAGGTTCCCGGATGCGACGGACGGACCCAATAACGCGGAATGCGTGGCCCGAATGGACGATCGGCATCCAAACAGGACCGATGGTGTTCCGGATTGTCGATCAGTAGCCTGGCCGACGAGTCCGTTGGCGCACCCGCGAAACGCCGGCGGTTGGGGGTGAGCACGCTGACGCCCGAATCCGATTCCGACCCATCCCGAGCGCGCACGAGGGGCGAACTTGGCGCGGCGCTCAGGGCCCTCTGTCACCACAAGGGGATGTCGCTCGGCGAGATCGAGCAGCAAACCAAAGGCTGGGAGAAGCCCCTACGGCCACTCAAGAGTTCCACCCTGAGCAACGCGTTCACCGGCAAGACGCTGATCAGCCAGGAATTCCTGGTGGGCCTGCTCACCCTCTTCGAGGCACCGGAGAGCGTCCGGCGGCTGTGGCTGCACGCTCAGGCGCGCATCAAGGACGCGGAGCACGGCACCACCGTGCACCGCGTGATCAGCGTCAACCGCTTCGACACGGCGTCCCCGCGCGACCTCGGCATCCACAGCGCGATCATCACGCCGGACACGACCGACGAACTCCCGGCGTACATCGAGCGGGACTTCGACTTCCGGCTGCGGGCCGCGCTGACGAACGAGGGACCGACCCGCGGCTGCTTCGTGATCCTGGTCGGCGGTTCGTCGACCGGCAAGACCCGCTCGCTGTACGAGGCGATCCACGAGGTGGCGCCCAACTGGCACCTGGTCCAGCCGGCGGAGACCGAGGAGTTGCTGGAGCTGAAGGACCATCCGCCCAGCCAGACCGTCTTCTGGCTGGACGAGCTGCAGCGCTACCTGGGCAGCCGCCCACCGCTGTCGCTGGAGTGCGTCCGCGCGTTGACCCGGAAGCCGAACATCGTGGTCGGCACGCTGTGGCCCGACCAGTACGACGCGCGGGTCATCCCCCGGCAGTCCAACACCGGCACGGACGAGGCCGACGACGTCCGCCGCCTGCTGCGCAGCGCGATCGTGATCAGCGTCGAGGAGGACCTCACTCCGGACGAGCTCGAACGCGCCCACGGCCTCGCGGAGCGGGATACCCGGATCCGGATCGCGCTGCGGACGCGCGACGCGGGCCTGACCCAGGTGCTGGCCGGTGGTCCCGCCCTGGTGCTCCGCTGGGAGCAGGCGCCCGACCCGTACGCCAAGGCGATGATCACCGCCGCCGCCGACGCGCACCGCCTCGGCGTGCAGTCGCCGCTGAGCGAGAGCCTGCTGGCCGGCGCCACATTCGGGTACCTCCGGAACGCCCTGCGGGTGACGCCGCCGGACGTGTGGCTGGCCGAGGCACTCCCGCACGCCACCCGGCCGCTGCACGGCAACGTGTCGGCGCTGTCGCCGGTCGACGGCGGGCGACCCGGCACCCTCGCCGGCTACACCATCGCCGACTACCTGGCCCAGCACCTGCGACGGCACCGCCGTGTCGAGTGCGTCCCGCACGAAGCCTGGCGGGCCCTCGTCGCCGGGCTCGACCGCTCGGCGGACCTGCGCCGGATCGCCGACAGCGCCGCCGCCAGGCTGCGGTACGCCTACACCGAACAGGCCCTCGAACGGCTCGTCGACGAATTCGGCGACGGCGCCGCCGCGATCGAGCTCACCCACCTGCTGATCCGTCAGGACCGGTTCCAGCAGGCGGTCATGGTGTTGCGCCGGCGGCTGGAGGTCGAACCCCGGGACCGCGCCGCCGGCCGCCGCCTCGCCCGCGTCCAGGAGCTCTGGCAGCGGGTGGAGGAGATCCGGCCGGCCGCGCACGCAGGCGACCCGGCGGCGCGCGAGCGGCTCACCGAGATCCTCGCCGACGGGGGCGTCTGCGACGACCTGCGGACCCGGGCCAAGACCGGCGACGCGCTCGCCGCCGAGGAGCTGGTCGAGCGGCTCGTCGACCGCGGCCGCCTGCGGGAGCTGCGGCAACGCGCCGACGGTGGCCACCTGTACGCGGCGGAGGCCCTCGCCGACCTGTACGTCGCCTGGGGCGACGTGGACCTCCTGCAGGCCCGCGCGCGAGCGGGCGACCCGGCCGCGGAGCTGCGCCTGTCGAAGGTGCACGAGGAGGGTGTCCGCACGGCGGGCGCCGAGTCGGAGGCGGCCGACCTCCGGGCCGCCGCCGGCGGGGATCCGGAGGCCGCGCGGAGACTGTGCGCGCTGCTGTTCGAGCTGCGCGACCGGGCCGGACTGCGCGCCGAGTTGGAGGCCGGCACGTACGGCGCGGCCGACCGGCTCATCGCCCTGTACACGGCCGAGGAGACAGTGCCGGCCGAGCAACTGGCCAACCTACGCGCCTTCGGACTGACCGCCGACGGCGCGCCGATCACACCCACCCCCAGCCCATGACCTCCGGAGGACCACAGATGGCCGACGACCTGACCCACACGGACTACGCGTTCCTGATCCTGCTGAAGATCGAGGGCAGGGAGGTCGACAACACCGAGCTGTTCAACGCCCACGGCGTCCGGCTGTACAAGGACGACACCATGCGCCTCAACGGGCTGGGCTACCTGGAGTCGAACACGCGAGTCCGGCCCTACCGGCACAAGTTGACGCCGACGGCCAAGAAGCTGCTGGGCGACCCGTTGACGGTCACCGAGGACGGGGCCGACGTCAAGAAGAGCAAGAGCAAGAACGGCAGCAAGGAGCAGCAGCTGTGGGCGGCGCTGTCGGCCCTGCACGCGTACCACCTGGGCCGGCCTCGCGCGCCGGAGCCGGTGCACGGCGGTCTGGGCGATCTGGGCGAGCGGATCCGGTCCGCCTACGCCGGCCTGGCCACCGAACCCGGTGCGTGGGTGAGCCTGACCCGGCTGCGTCCCCTGTTCGGCGACGTGTCGAGGGCCGAGCTGGACAAGGCGCTGGAGCGGCTGCTCGACGCCCCGGACGTCGACCTCGAGCCCGAACCCAACCAGAAGACGCTGAAGGTGGAGGATCGGCGGGCGGCAGTGGAGATCGGCGGCGAGCACCGGCACGTACTGGCGATCGGCATGCGATGACCGAAGACGAACGCGCCGCGCTCGCCGCGCTGCGGCTCACCTGGGCGCCGGTGCCGGACGACGTCTGGCGGCCCTCGCCGCTGCACGTCGACGGCCTGCACACCGACGTCATACACGAACTGCAGGCCGGCATCGCCGACGCGACGGCCAGTCCCGGTCCCAGTCCGATCAGCCTGGCGCTGCTGGGCCGGCGCGGCTCGGGCAAGACCCACCTGCTCGGCTGGCTGCGGCAGCGCGTACAGGAGCAGGGCGGCTACTTCTTCCTCGTCAGCCTGCTGGACGAGCAGACGTTCTGGCCCAGCGTGCTGGCATACATGCGCGACAGCCTGGCCCGGCCGGTGGTGGGCCGGGAGACCCAGTTGCGGCTGCTGCTGCGCCGGCTGTCGTCGCGCATCGGCGCGCCCCGGGCGGCCCGCCGGGCGGTGATGGGCGAGACCGCGCTGACCCGGCCGGCCCTGGACGCCTTCGTCGACGGGCTGAAGGACTACGACCCGTACGTCGCGGACCTGAGCCGGGACACCGCGCGGGCGCTGGCGCTGAGCGCCTCGGACCGGTCCGAGCACCGCGACGTCGCCGACAACTACTTCATCTCGGACGAGGAGTCGATCCCCGGCGAGCGCACGGACTGGGGCATCCGCCGCAAGCCGCACACCGCGGAGGACATCGTCCGCGACCTGTCGTTGCTGCTGGCGCTGACCGGCCCGTCGGTGATCGCGGTGGACCAGATCGACACGCTGGTCGCCCAGTCCACGCTGAGCGCCGACCTGACGCTCAACGCGGACACGCGGGCCGAGCAGCGGCAGGCGTTGGCCCTGGAGAACGTCGCGAGCGGGCTGCTGCGGCTACGGGAACGCACGCGCCGCACCCTGACCGTGGTCGCTTGCCTGCCCACGACCTGGACGCTCATCGAGACCCGGGCGACCAACACGGCGGCCGACCGGTTCCGCCGATCGCCGGTGCTCAAGGGCATCCTGGACGCCCGGCTCGCGCAGGAGATCGTCGAGCGGCGGTTCGGCGCCCGGTACGGCGACATCGGCTTCACCCCCGCCTACAAGACGTGGCCGGTGCGCGGGTCCGCGTTCGCGGAGGCCGGCAACTACACGCCGCGCCGGCTGCTCATCGAGATCGACCGGCACGTCCGGGCCTGCCTCAAGGCCGGCGAGGTGCGCGAGCTGACGAGCCTGGCCAGCGCGCCGGACGACGACGAGGAGCCCGGCAGCCCGGCACCGGCGCCGGAGGCCCCCGAGGACATCCTGGCCCAGATCGACGCGCGGTTCGAGGAGCTCAAGCGGGACGCCGACATCACCTCCCCGCTCGAAGGCGACACCGAGGACGTGACGTTTCCGGCCCTGCTCACCGCGGGGCTGACCGCGTGGATCCTGGAACGCGGGGAGGGCGCCGAGGCGTTCACGCTGGACCCGCCGCCCAGCGACAAGCCGGACCTGCACGCCCGGCTGCGCCGCACCCTGGACGAGAACACCGAAGACCAGGTGCACTGGTGTTTCCGGGCGGTCAGCGACACCCACCACGCGGTGGCCGCGCTGAACCGGATCCGCCGCGCGCGGATGGCCGCCGGGCTGACCGCCGAGGTCGCCAAGCGCAAGCTGTTCCTGATCCGCAACGGCCCCTGGTCATCCGGGGTCAAGACCCAGCAAGCGGTCAAGGAGTTCCACCACGACGGCGGCCAGACCCTCGCCGTCGACGGCGCGGATCTGCGGGTGCTCGCCGCCCTGCACGGGCTGCGCGACGAGCACCCGACGGTGCTACAGGCGTGGCTGGTCAAGCGCCGGCCGGCGGCGCAGCTGACGCTGTTCAAGGAGGCGCTGGCGGACGCCGACGACTGGACGCGGGCAGGCCCGCCGCCGGTCGCGCCGGCGCGCGACGCCGGGCCGGGCGCGGGCACCGGCCACGAGCTCGTGATCGGGTACGGGCCGGAGGACGACGCACCCCTGCGGATGCCGTTGGAGGCGTTGCGCAAGCACCTGGCCATCTTCGCCGGGTCGGGTTCCGGAAAGACGGTGCTCATCCGCCACGTCATCGAGGAGTGCGCGCTGCTGGGTGTGTCCGCGATCGTCCTGGACCCCAACAACGACCTGGCCCGGCTCGGCGACCCATGGCCCGAACGGCCGCCGCAGTGGCGGACCGGCGCCGCCGAGCGCGCGGCCGAGTACCTCGCCAACACCGAGGTGGTGATCTGGACTCCGCGCCGCGAGTCGGGCCGCCCGCTGAGCTTCCAGCCGCTCCCGGACTTCGCCGGCGTCCGCGACGATCCGGACGAGTTCGGCGAGGCGGTCGAGGCGGCCGTGGCGGCCCTGGCGCCGCGCGCCAAGCTCGTCGGCCGCACCAACAAGGTCCACCTGGGCCTGGCGGTGCTGCGCCGCGCGGTGGACCACTACGCGCGGCAGGGTGGGCGCGACGTCCCCGGGCTCATCCACCTGCTCGACGACCTCCCCGACGGGGTCAGCGGCCTGGACGGCGCGGACAAGATCGCCGCCGGTCTGGCGCAGACGCTCACCGCCTCCATGGACAACGACCCGCTCTTCGGCGGCACCGGCACCCCCGTCGACCCCGGCATTCTGCTGACTCCGGCACCGGGCAAGCGCGCCCGGGTCTCGGTGATCAGCCTGATCGGCCTACCGGCCGAGGAGGCCCGGCAGAGCTTCGTCAACCAACTCCAGATGGCCCTGTTCGCCTGGATCAAGAAGCACCCCGCCGCGCACCGGCCGCTGCTCGGGCTGTTCGTGATGGACGAGGCGCAGACCCTGGCGCCCTCGGGTGCGATGACGGTGTGCACCCAGAGCACCCTGGCGCTCGCCTCCCAGGCCCGCAAGTACGGCCTCGGCCTGATCTTCGCCACCCAGGCGCCGAAGGGACTGCACAACCGCGTATCGGGCAACGCCACGACCCAATGCTTCGGGCTGCTGAACGCGCCGGTGCAGATCGACCATGCCCGGGACATGGCCAAGATGAAAGGTGGAGACGTACCGGATCTGGCCCGGCTCACCTCGGGCGAGTTCTACGTCGCGGTGGAGGGTGAGCCACCGCAGAAGGTGAGCGCGCCGCTATGCCTCACTTACCATCCGCGGGCTCCGCTCACCACCGACGAAGTCATGGCCCGGGCCCGGCAAGACGGACCTGCGTGATCGCGGACGGTGCCGGCTGGCGGCACGACGTCCGCAACCACGCTCGCCAAGAATCCCACTCTCAGGAACCTGGCGAGTCGTCCACCGCCAGAATATGCGACGTTCAGGCCGCGACGACCACCCGGTACGTGCGGGTCTGTGTGCCGTCTTCGCTGGTCGAGGTCACCACCCAGGTGGTCTCCCGGGCCGACGACGCGGCCCGCTCCACCCGGACGGTGGCGTACGGGTCGGCGGCGGTCGCGGTGACCACGCTGCGCGCGGGCTTGGCCACGGTGACCCGGTAATCGGGCCGGTCTGGGTCGAAGTCCGCGACCGGTACGCCATCCACCGCGATCGACGACAGGGTGGCGTCCGACGAGACGCCCGGCGACTTGGTGTACACCTCGATCTCGCCGACCGTCAGGTAGCCGCCGGGCCGGGGCGTGAAGACCACGCACACGGCGTCGGTGGTGGTGGCCGCCACCGGCACGTCGACCACGGGCGAGCCCGCGGTGCCCACGGCCACCTCGCCGCTCGCGTCGGCGCACGTGCCGCCGGCGCCGCGCACCTGGACGCGCACGCTCTGCGCCAGGCCGCCGCCGCCCGAGCTGTCCCGGTAGAAGTACGTCGCCACCCGTACCACGTCGACCGCGCGGGGCAGCGTGACGGTGATGGTCTCGGACGGGTTCTGGGTGCCGGGCCGCCAGTTCGACCAGGCTTTCTCCGCGGTGACCCCGTTGCGCAGCCCGGCCGTCGAGTAGCCGTTCTCGGTGTACGTCGCGGTGACCGAGGCGCCGTCCGCCAGCGCGGCGTTGGCCTGCGCCGCCTCCGTGACCTGCACCCGCACGGTCGCCGGCAGGGTGGTGCCGTCCAGCACCCGGGCCACGCCGGTCAGCGTCACCACGCCGGTGCGGTCGAAGGCGCCGGCCGGCGCCGGGTCCCAGGTGACCGGCAGGGTGGCCGTACCGCCGTTCGCGCCGAGGCCGACCACAGTGGACGGCAGGACCGGGTTGCCGCCGGCGTACGCCTTGGCCCGTCCCGGCTCGGTGGCTGTGAAGACGTCCACGGTGACCTTCGCGGTGGCCTTGACCCGCCGGCCGAGCACATCGGTCGCCGTGCCGCGGACGGTGACCACATCGGGGTACGCCAGGCCGCGGCCGGCGGTGTCTGCCAGGTGACCGGCAGGGCGCGCCGGGCGCCGCTGGCGAGGACCGCGGTCACGGTGTCCGGCAGCGTGGGCGTACGGCCGGGGACGGTGTAGAGCTGTGCGGTCTCGGTGCTGGCGACGTTCTCATCCAGCACGGTCCAGCGCTGGTTGCCGGCCCCGTTGGGCAGCCAGATCGACACCGGGCTGCCGTCCGCGGTGGCCGCGCCGCCCACGTCGAGCAGCCGCTTCGCCGCGACGTTGATGAACGTGTACGTGCCGTCGCCGGTGGTGGACAGGATCCACTGTGCACCGTCGTCGGGCGTGGTCGCGCCGTCCTCCAGGACGGTGGCTCCGTCGCGCACGGCCAACCGCGTGCCGCCGCCGGCGTTCACGATGGTGTAGCGGTCCCGGTTGGTCACGCCGTGGCGCACCTTGCGGACGTACCAGAGCTGGTCGGCGCGGCCCGTGTCGTTGGTGCGCAGCACCGTGGCCGCGCCATCCGCGGACGGTGCGAGCGACCGTCCACTCTGTACGCCCTGCAGCCGGTACGCGTGGCCGGCCTGGATGTGCTGCCCGTCGGCGGCCACCGAGGAGACGCCGCTGATCAGGAACGTGGTGACCGACTCGCCCGACACGGTGAGCGTCGCGGACCGGCCGGACACGCGGACCGGGGTGCCACGCACGAGCTTGCCGGCGGCGCTGGTCACGACCGGGGTGACGGTGGCGTTGGCGCTCACGTTGGAGAACCGGGACAGGTCCAGCGTCACCGCGCGCGGGTCGGGGTCGGCGTTGGCGTGCACCACGACCGCGCCGCGACTGGACTTCTTGACGGCCGCCACGCTGGCCGGGTCGTCCACTTTGACCAGCCGGTCGCCGGGGCGGATGTAGTGGGTGAAGTTGCGGATCGTGTCGAACTTGGTGTTCGTCCTGATAGGACACGTCTCCAGCGTGTCGGTGGCCGTGCAGGTGAACGGGACGTGGATGCTGCCCCACTGCAGGTTGCCCTCGGCCTGCATGTTCTCGCCGTCCTCGATGGGCTGCCACAGCACCCACGCCGACGGCTCCAGCTCGCGCAGGTCGTCGATGATGCGGCGAGCCATGCCCAGGCCCGAGTCCATGCTGGTGAAGTCCCGGCCCCAGCTGCCCTCGACCTCGCTCATCCACAGCTTGCGGCCCTCGGCCTTGGCCACGTCGCGGGCCGCGGTGCGCTGCCCGGTGCCGTACGTGTGCACGTTGAGCTGGCTCACCGCCGCCTGCGCATCGGCCGGGTAGCCGTACCAGTCCTGCAGGAACAGGCCCGGGTTGGTCTCGTCCGGCGCGGAGATCACCGCGTCGGTGCTGGCCGTCGCGAGCTGGCGCTGCAACGCCAGCACCACCTGCGCCTGCGACGCGGGACCGGCGTGCGCGCCCTCCTGGCGTCCGCCGGTCGGCTGGCCGTCCGCCCCGAGGGTGGTGCCCCAGTACGGCGTGTTCGGCTCGTTCAGCGGGTCGATGCTGTCGAATCGGATGCCGTACGTGCGCTCCAGGTGCTCGACGACCCGCACCAGGTAGGTGGCGAAGTCGTCCACTGTGTCCGGTCGAATCTGGTCGGTGCTGGAGTTGAAGCCGCCGGAGACGTACCCGCTGACGGTCTGGAACCACGGCGGCGAGTTGCTGAACGCCTCCCACGTGTCGACCTTGTCCTTGATCTGGTCGAGCCACCAGCGCTGGTTGGCGTCGGCGTCCCAGTTCCAGTGGTCCGGGTTGTCCGGGTCCCACCAGTCCTTGTCGGTCGGCCCGTACGGCTGCGGCGCGTTCCAGTACCCGGGCACGGCGCCGCCGCGGCGCAGGTAGTCGCGCACGGTCGGGGCGTTGCCGCCGCCGATGTTGTACCGGGCGATGTTGAGGCGCAGCCCGTCCTCACCGAAGAGCAGGTCGACGAGCTTGTTGCGGACCTCGTCCGGGTAGCCGCCGGTGGCGTTCGCGAACCAGACCAGGCTGGTGCCCCAGCCCTCGAACGCCGGCTGCTGGTACGACGGGTCGATCCGGACGACGACCCCGGTCGCGGCGGCCGCGGGCTCGGCTGCCGCCGGCACCGCCGCGGCGCTCGTGGTCAGTCCGGCGCCGAGCGTCGCCGCCACCGCCGCGCTGGCCAACCTGGTCACGCTACGCTGAGCCGTCATCGCACACCTTCTGATAAGGGTTAACGAAACCGTGAGGTAATCAGCCAAGCTACGGCAGCGACGACCGCCGCACAAGGCATCGATCAACGCTCCAACCCCTCAGACCAGGGAACGCCGGCCGGCCAGCTCCTCGAACACCAGCCAGGTGCGGGTCGAGCGCACCCCCGGCACCGCGTGCACCCCGGCGATCACCACGTCGCGCAGGGTCGCGTTGTCCGGCGTCCGGACCAGCATCATGATGTCGACGTCCCCGCCGACCAGCGCCATGTGCTGCACGTACGGCACGTCGCGCAACTGGTCAGAGATGGTGCGCCAGGCGTTCTGGTCGATGTTGAGCAGCACGTACGCCGTGGTGCCGAGCCCGGCCCGCGCCGGGTCGAGCCGAGCGGTGAACCCGGTGATCACCCCGTCGGCGGCCAGCCGCTCCAGCCGGGCGTACGCGTTGGTGCGGGAGACCCGGATCCGCTCGGCGAGCGTGCGCACGGACATCCGGCCGTCCGCCGCCAGCTCGCGCAGGATCGCCCAGTCGACGTCGTCCAGGGACGGTGCCGAACGTCCCGCCGGACCGCCCGGCAACGCGGGTGCGCTTGACAGATGGTCCACCGCTGCCCCCTATACAGATCCGATCGTCCTCACTTTACCGGCGCTGTTGAGCCATCTGGCCGCAGGCCGCACCATCTGGTGGCATGGCACTGCTCCTCCCCTCGGCCGAGCCGGTCCGGTACCTCACCGACACCGGCACGCCGGTGACCGACCCGCCGGCGTACCCGGTGCCGGACCTGGACCTGCTGGTGACCGCGTACCGCAAGATGGTCGTCGGCCGCCGGTTCGACACCCAGGCCACGGCGCTGACCAAGCAGGGCCGGCTCGCCGTGTACCCGTCCAGCCACGGCCAGGAGGCGTGCCAGGTCGGCGCGGTCCTCGCGGTCGGCGCCGGCGACTGGCTCTTCCCGACGTACCGCGAGTCGGTGGCGCTGGTGACCCGCGGCGTCGACCCGGTCGAGGTGCTCTCGCTGCTGCGCGGAGACGCCCACTGCGGCTACGATCCGCGCGCGCACCACGTCGCTCCACAGTGCACACCGCTGGCCACGCAGACCCTGCACGCCACCGGCCTGGCGTACGCGGAGCGCCGCAAGGGCTCCGGCGCGATCGCGCTGGCCTTCATCGGCGACGGCGCGACCAGCGAGGGCGACTTCCACGAGGCGCTGAACTTCGCGGCCGTGTTCCGGGCGCCGGTCGTCTTCCTGGTGCAGAACAACCGGTACGCGATCTCCGTGCCGCTGGAGCGGCAGAGCGCCGCGCCGTCGCTGGCCGCCAAGGGCATCGGGTACGGCGTACCGGCCGAGCAGGTCGACGGCAACGACCCGGTGGCCGTGCTGGCGGTGCTGACCGCGGCGGTGGCGCACGCCCGCTCGGGCGCCGGACCGTTCCTGGTCGAGGCGCACACATACCGGATGGACGCGCACACCAACGCCGACGACGCGACCCGCTACCGCGCCGCGGCCGAGGTCGACGAGTGGCGGCGCCGCGACCCCGTCGCCCGGCTGGAGGCGTACCTGCGCGGGCGCGGCGCGCTCACCGACGCGGACGCCTCGGAGATCGCCGCCGAGGCCGAGGAGTACGCCGCCGCCCTGCGCGCCCGCATGAACGCCGACCCCGACCTGACCCCGACCGACCTGTTCGACCACGTGTACGCCGAGCCGACCCCGCAACTGCGCGAACAGCGGGCGACACTGCTGGCAGAACTGGTGGAGGCGCCCTGATGGCACCCACGACGATGGCCCAGGCGCTCAACACGGCGCTGCGCGACGCCCTGCACGAGGACGACCGGGTGCTCGTGTTCGGCGAGGACGTCGGCGCCCTCGGCGGCGTCTTCCGGATCACCGACGGGCTCACCGACAAGTTCGGCGACGAGCGGTGCTTCGACACCCCGCTGGCCGAGGCCGGCATCGTGGGCTTCGCCGTCGGCCTGGCGATGGGCGGGTTCCGGCCGGTCGTCGAGATGCAGTTCGACGCGTTCGCCTACCCCGCCTTCGAGCAGATCGCCTCGCACGTGGCCAAGCTGCGCAACCGCACCCGCGGGCGGCTGAGCCTGCCGCTGGTCATCCGCATCCCGTACGCCGGCGGGATCGGCGGCGTCGAGCACCACTGCGACTCCAGCGAGGCGTACTACGCGCACACGCCGGGGTTGAAGGTAGCCACCCCGGCGACGGTGGCCGACGCGTACTCGATGCTGCGCGAGGCTATCGCGGACCCCGACCCGGTGGTGTTCCTGGAGCCGAAGAAGCTGTACTGGTCGAAGTCCGATGTGGACCTTCCACTGCGGACGGAGCCGTTCGGGCGGGCCGCGGTCCGGCGGGAAGGCCGGGACGCGACGGTCGTGGCGTACGGGCCGGCGGTGCCGGTCGCGCTCGCCGCCGCGGACGCCGCAGCCGGCGAGGGCTGGGATCTGGAGGTCGTCGACCTGCGCACCATCGTGCCGTTCGACGACGAGACGGTGACCGCGTCGGTGCGCCGCACCGGCCGCTGTGTGGTGGTGCAGGAGGCGCCCGGCTTCGCCGGGGTCGGCGCCGAGGTGGCCGCCCGCGTGCAGGAGCGCTGCTTCCACAGCCTGCACGCGCCGGTGCTGCGGGTCAGCGGCTTCGACGTGCCGTACCCGCCGCCGATGCTGGAGCACCACCACCTGCCGGGCGTCGACCGGGTGCTCGACGCGCTCGACCGACTGCAGCGCGACGACGAACCCGATCCGCGGTTCCTGGCCGTGGGCGGGCCGGCATGAGCACCGTCTTCCGCCTGCCCGACCTCGGCGAGGGCCTCACCGAGGCGGAAGTGCTCGACTGGCGGGTCGCCGTCGGCGACCACGTCGCGATCGACCAGATCGTCGTCGAGGTGGAGACCGCCAAGGCGGCCGTCGAGGTGCCGATCCCCGTCGCCGGCACAGTCGTCGAGCTGTACGCCCCGGCCGGCGCGACGGTCGCGGTCGGCGCACCGCTGATCGCCGTCGCCGCCGCGCCGGACGCGGAGGCCGGCTCCGGCAATGTCCTCATTGGATACGGCACCGGTGCCCTCGCGGGCCCGTCACGGCGACGCCGCCGTCCCACCCCGGTGGCCGCACCCCGGGTCATCTCCCCCGTCGTACGGCGGCTCGCCAAGACGCACGGCGTGGACCTCGCCACGCTGACCCCGAGCGGGCGGGGCGGGATCATCGTACGGCGCGACGTCGAAGCCGCCATCCCCTCTACTGTGGACAGTGTTGGTACCCGGATCCCGCTACGCGGCGTGCGCCGCGCCATCGCCGACAAGCTCGTGCGCAGCCGTACCGAGATCCCCGACGCCACCACCTGGGTGGACGTCGACGCCACCGCGCTGCTGGAGTTGCGCGCCGAACTGAACCGCGACGCCACCGAGCCGATCGGGCTGCTGGCCCTGCTGGCCCGGATCTGCGTCGCCGGCCTGCAACGCTTCCCGCAGCTCAACGCGTACGTGGACACCGCCCGCGAGGAGATCGTCCAGCTCCCGCACGTGCACCTCGGCTTCGCCGCGCAGACCGACCGCGGCCTGGTCGTACCCGTGGTGCACGACGCCCACCGGCGCACCCTCGCCGACCTGGCCCAGGCGCTGCGCGAGCGCACCGAGGCGGCCCGCGCCGGCACCCTCGCCCCGTCGCACCTCACCGGCGGCACCTTCACCCTCAACAACTACGGCGTGTTCGGCGTCGACGGCTCGACACCGATCATCAACCACCCGGAGGCCGCCCTGCTCGGCGTCGGGCGGGTGCTGCCGCGCCCCTGGGTCGTCGACGGCCAGCTCGCCGTGCGCAGCGTCGCGCAGCTGTCCCTGGCGTTCGACCACCGGGTCTGCGACGGCGGCGTGGCGGGCGGCTTCCTGCGCTTCGTCGCCGACTGCGTCGAGCGCCCCCAGCGACTCCTCCTGCACCTCTAGGGCGTCTCGCGGCGAGGGTGAGGAAAATCAAAAGATGTTGAGCTGCCGCGACGCCCGTCGCGGTCCAAGCCGTCGCTCCCGCGGCCTCGCCCTCCGCGTCCCACGATCCGCCGGCCCGCAGGGCCGGCAACCACGGCGGGCAGGCCGAGAGGTGGAGTGCCACCGCGAACAAGCTTCGCTCTGTCGATTGTGGACCGCGCAGGGCGAGGCCGCGGGAGCAGCGGTCCCGACCACGACGGACGTCGCGGTAGCCCAAGCCTGTCCCTTGGCAGTTAGATCTAGACGAGAAATGGTTCGGAGCTAACCATTTCTCGTCTAGATCCAGTCTAGATGAAGCCGCCGACCGCCAGTCCCACCACGACCGGCTGACCGGGTTTAGACGATCCGGTGGCGGATCCACCAGAAGCAGAACGCGCCGAGCAGTGCGGCCAGTCCGATGAAGACTCCGGCCTCCGCCCACTGCATCGGCCAGAAGTGGCTGTCGGGGTGGTAGAGAAGGTCCTGCCGCAGGCCGAGCGATCCGAGCCACTCGTTGCACTGGGTCATGGTGGCGTTCGGGCCGCAGGTCGTGAGGTCGACGGGACCGCTGAATGTGCTCCCGTCGCTCGTGATCGTGCGATTGCTGACGACCCAGCCGCCGTCGAGCCCTCTGCCGACGACGTCGATCGTGCCGGTGTCAGGGCTGATGGAGACCCCCTGGAGGTTCTGAGCTGTTAGCGCGAGCGTTTCGTGCTCGGCCGGGACCAGATGCGCCCGCACCCACAGCGGCATGGCCACCAGCGCCGCCACGTAGATCGCCAGCGTGGCCGCGATCGCCGGAACGACCCGGCGCAGGAGCATCCCGGTCGTGACGCCGAGCAGGAAGGCGAAGAGCGCGTACGCGACGGGCACGATCCCTCGCGACCCGTACAGCAGCGGAAGCATCCGGTCCTGGGAGGCGCTGTCGACGCGTTGCGACCAGACGGTCACCGCCAAGGCGAGCAGGCCGGTGCTCGTCGCCGCGATCGCGCCACCCGCCACGAGCTTGACCGCGAGCCAGCGGGTTCGGGTCACCGACTGATTCCACGCCAGACGATGGGTGCCGGCCTCGAGTTCCCGGGCGATCAGCGGAGCGCCCCAGAAGATTCCGAGCAGTACCGGCAGTAGATACGCGGCGCCCAGCGCGGCGACGTACGTCGGGAACGCGGCACTGCTGCGGAACCGGGAGAGGAAGACTTCGACGACGCCGTCGCAGTCGCCGCTACAGGCCGCGACCTCGGCGTACAAGTCGGTGATGGTGCGCGCGGTGATCAGGAGCAGGACGCCGAACGCCACGAGCGTCGCCGCCGCGATCACCGTCTGGGAGCGGAACTGACGCCAGGTGAACCAGATCATCGGGTGGGCTCCAATACCGGCCGGGACGACGTGGCCTGCGACATGTACGCCAGCACCAGGTCTTCGAGGGTGAGCTGTTCGACGGTGAACGGCGTTCCGTCGAGCGGAACGTCGGCGCGGACGATGAGCGTGGACTGCCGTTCGACGTGGCTCTCCTCGATGACCTCCACGCCGTCGGGCAGGTCGTCGACGTCCCGCCGGGCGCCGGTGAGCCGGAAGTGGCCCTCCAGCAGGTCGTCGACGTCACCGGCGACCCGTACCCGGGAAGCGACCAGCACGATGAGGTAGTCGCAGACGCGTTCCAGGTCGGACACCAGGTGGGAGGAGAGGATCACGCTGGCGTGGTGCTCGGCCGTGAAGCTCATCAGTCCTTTGAGGAATTCCCGGCGGGCCATCGGGTCCAGGCTGGCCACCGGCTCGTCGAGGATGAGCAGCTCCGGCCGTTTCGCGATGGCCAGCGTGAGCGCGAGCTGGGCGCGCTGGCCGCCTGAGAGCCGGCCGGCCTTCTGCCGCAGGTCCAGGCCGAACTGGGCGATCCGCTCCTCGGCCGCCGGCTGGTCCCACCGTGGATTGGCGGAGGCGCCGAACCTGAGGTGATCGGCGATCGACATGCCCGCGTACGTCGGCGTGTCCTGCGCGACGAACCCGACCTTGGCCAGCTGGGCCGCGCCGGACGCCGGTCGGCCGCCGAGGACCTCGATCGAGCCCGCCGTCGGGGTCAACATGCCGGCCGCCAGCTGCAGCAGCGTCGTCTTGCCCGCGCCGTTCGGGCCGACCAGCCCGACGACCCGGCCGGACGGGATGTCGAGGGTGCAGTCGGACAGTGCGGGATACCGCCCGTAACGCTTGGTAAGACCCACGGCCCTGAGCGCGGGTTTGGTCATGTGGACTCCTCGATGGGGGTGCGGACGGTGGTCGCGATGAGCGCGTCGATGCTTTCGTCGTCCAGCCCGGCGGCGCGCGCCTTGTCCAGCCAGGTGCGCAGCTCCTCGCGCAGCGACTCGTGCGCGGCGAGCGACTGATCGGTCAGGGTGCGGGTCACGAACGTGCCCACTCCCGGCCGGGCGGAGACCAATCCCTGGTACTCGAGCTCTCGATACGCCTTGAAGACCGTGTTCGGGTTGATCGCCACCTTGGCGACCACGTCCTTGACGGTCGGCAGGCGGTCCCCCTCGACCAGCAGCCCCAGCCGCAGCGCCTGCCGCACCTGCTGGATCAGCTGCATGTAGGGAGCGACGCCGGAGCGGCCGTCGAGATGGAACTCAATCACGGTGACGTCTCGTTTCACTAGATGCCTAGCACTATAGGGAAGGGGCCCGGGTACCTGTCAAGAAACCCGCCCGGTCACATCATTTCGGCCACAGTCATTGATCAATTTATCTACGGTTTTCGATACTGTGTGACGATCGGCCCGTTCGGGCAGCGCGGGGAGGGGATGTGGTGGGCGGATACCGGTTGCACGTCAACGGTCGGCGTCAGGTGGTCGATGTCCCCGGCGACACCCCGCTGCTGTGGGCGTTGCGGGACGAACTCGGGCTGACCGGGCCGAAGTACGGCTGCGGCGTCGGAGCCTGCGGGGCGTGCGTCTCGCTCGTCGACGGCGCCGCCGCGCGGCCGTGCGTCCGAACGGTCGCCGACTGCGAGCGCACCCGGATCACCACCATCGAGGGGATCCAGGACCATCCGGTGCAGCGGGCCTGGCTGGAACTCGACGTCGCACAATGCGGCTACTGCCAACCCGGCCAGATCATGACGGCCGTGGCCCTCCTCGCCCGCGTCCCGGATCCGACCGACGCGCAGATCGCGGAGGCGTTGCGGGACAACGTGTGCCGGTGCGGGACGTATCCGCGCATCCGGGCGGCCGTCCGGCGAGCGGCCGAGATCGCCCGGGGTGAGCGGTGATCACCCGGCGGTCCTTCCTGACGGCGGGCGCGCTGGTGGTGGCCGTGCCGGTGGGGACGGCGGCGGGACCCGCGAGTGCCGCACCCGGCACCGAGCTGCCGGACCTCGCCCCGACGGTGTTCGTCCGCGTCGACCACCACGGCCGGGTGGTGGCCACGGTTCCGAAGCCCGACACCGGTCAGGGCGTGCGGACCATGGCCGCTGTACTGGTCGCCGAGGAATTGGCCGTCGAGGTCGCCGACGTGACGCTGGAGCAGGCCCTCGGCAATACCGCCCGGTATGGCTCCCAGTCGGTGGGCAACTCCATGTCGAGCCGGCACATCACCCAGCCGTTGCGCACCGCCTCCGCCACCGCGCGCTGCCTGCTCGTGGCGGCGGCCGCCGCGCGGTGGCAGGTGCCCGTCGCGGAGTGTGTCGCGCGGCGCGGACGGGTCGAGCATCCGCGTCGGCGGCCGCTGCGCTACCGCGAACTGGTCGGTGACGCCGCCGCGATCGATCCGGCCACCGTGCCCGTCACCCTGACACCGCCCGACCAGTGGCGGCTCATCGGCCGTACCCCGGCCGGGCGGGCCGACGCGCGCGCCATCGTCACCGGCCGCGCCCGCTACGGCGCCGAGTCCGCGCCACCGGGCAGCCTGATCGCCGTCGTGGCTCGGCCGGCGTGGATCGGTGCGCGGGTCGACACGGTCGACCATGCCGCCGCGCTTGCGGTGGTCGGCGTGGTCGCGGTCGTCCGGCTCACCCCGCCGGGAGACGGGCAGGGCGGGGTCGCGGTCGTCGCGACGTCCACCGCCGCGGCGCTGCGCGGCCGGGACGCGCTGCGCGTCACCTGGACCGGCGGAAACCCGACGGCCGACAGCCGCGCCTGGCTGGCGGACCTGGAGACGGCGCTGCCGCCCCTTACAGGGACTCCGGACGTGCTGCGCGTGTTCCGCCTGCCGCTGCTCGCGCACGCGCCGATGGAGCCGATGAACGCCACGGCCCACGTCACCGCGTCCGAGGTGCGGGTGTGGGCGCCGGTGCAGAACCCTGGCGGGCTGCGTACCCAACTGGCCGCGCAACTCGGCCGGCCCGAGGCCGAGGTGACGGTGACCCCGACGCTGGCCGGCGGCGCGTTCGGCCGGCGCATCGAAATCGACCCGGTGCAGGAGGCGGTGGCCTGCTCGCGGACCGTCGGCCGGCCGGTCACGGTGCGCTGGACGCGTGACGACGACACCCGGCACGACTCGTATCGGCCGATGTCGGTGCACCGGCTGGGCGCGACGCTCGGCCCGGACGGCGTGCCCACCGGCCGCGTCCACCACGTGGCGACCTGGCCGTTGACCGTCTCGGCGCCGTTCAGCAACCCGGCGGTGGTCAGGGCCAGCGGCGACCACTTCCCCTACGCCGTGCCCGGCGAGGTGTCGGTGACGCTGCGGCCCGCCCCGCTGCGCACCGGTTTCTGGCGCTCGGTCTACGCCGGTCAGTTCGCCTACGCCGAGGAGTGCTTCCTCGGTGAGATCGCCCGGCGCGGCGGACACGACCAGGTGGACCTCCGGCGCCGCCTGCTGCCGGCGCCCTCCCGCCTGCGCGCGGTGCTCGACGCCGCAGCCGTTCGAGCTCCCGCACCGGACGCCGGGCAGAGCCGGGGCGTGGCCTGCCATTTCGAGTACGACTCGGCGATCGCGGTGATCGTCACCGCCGACCCGGCGGCCAGGAAGGTGCTGCGGGTCACGGCGGCCGTCGACGTCGGCGTCCCGATCCACCCCTCCGGGGTCGTGGCCCAGGTCGAGGGCACGGTGATCGACGCCCTGTCCACTGTGCTCGGTGCGCAGATCACCGTGCGCGACGGTGCGGTCGTCCAGTCGTCGTTCCGGGACTACGCGTGGGCGCGCATCACCGACTGTCCCGAGATCGACGTGGTCCTCGTACGGTCGGACGCGCCCATCGGCGGCCTCGGCGAACTCGCGTACCCACCGGCCGCGGCGGCGATCGCGACGGCCCTCGCGGGCAGCGGCGAGCCCGTCACCGGAATGCCGTACGGCGTCGAGGTCGGCTGAACGCTAGTCCTCCACCTCGGCCATGGATCGGGGGGCCGGGACGGGCTCGAAGTGGATGTTGCCGGCGGGCACCATCCAGGTCATCACCTGGACGGCGAGCCGCCCGGCCCGGACGGCCGGGTCGGCGCCGCACAGCTCGCGGGCGGTGGCCGGGTCGACCGACATCACGCTGATGCCGCGCAGCCGCTCGTCGTCCTGGTCGAGCAGCGGCCCGCCGCCGATCAGGTACCCCTGGTCGCGCAGGTCCGCCCGGAACGCGAGGTGCGCGTCCTGCAACGCGTCCGCCTCCTCCTCGCTCAACTCGGGCGCGTTCGGCGGCCGGACGAGGAGCACCAGGGTGTGCTGGTCGAACTTCATGGCGCGACTCTAAGCCCCCGGCGGGCGTTGACGCGCCGCTTCCATCGAACATAGGTTATGTCTAACGTTCGGAAAATTCCCGGAAGCTCGCCGCGCTCGAGGAGCCCCATGAAGCCACGCAAGGCGCTCGCCTGCGCGGTGGTCTCGGCCACCGTGCTCGCCATCGCTCCCAGCCCTGCCGGCGCGGACGCGGCCGGCACCGGCAACACGATCAGCTTCCAGCAGCGGCTGCAATCGATCGACGGCCTCGGCTTCGCCGCGGCGTTCCAGCGCGCCACGATCCTGCGCGGCGACCGCGGCCTGTCCCCGGAGAGCACCCGGGCCGTGCTGGATCTGCTCTTCGACCGCGAGACCGGGGCCGGGGCCTCGATCGTCCGCACCGGCATCGGCTCGTCGACGGACGAGGTCTACGACCACATGAAGACGATCCTGCCCACCGACCCGGGCGGCCCGGACGCCACCCCGGCGTACGTCTGGGACGGCAACGACGGCGCCCAGGTGTGGTTCCTCAAGGAGGCGCAGAAGTACGGGGTGCGCCGGTTCTTCGCCGACGCGTGGAGCGCACCCGGGTTCATGAAGACCAACGGCACCGACATCCAGGGCGGGGAGCTGTGCGGGGTGCCCGGCACCTCGTGCGCGAGCGGCGACTGGCGCCAGGCGTACGCCAACTACCTGGTGCAGTACCTGCGCTTCTACCGCCAGGAGGGCATCCGCATCACGGACGTCGGCTTCACCAACGAGCCCGACTGGACCGCCTCGTACGCCTCGATGCGCTTCACCCCCGAGCAGGCCGCCGACTTCGTCAAGGTGCTCGGCCCGACGCTGCGCCGCAGCGGGCTGGGCACCGAACTCGTGTGCTGCGACTCCTTCGGCTGGCACCACCAGGCGCCGTACACCGCCGCCATCGAGGCCGATCCGATCGCCAGGCGGTACGTCGCCACGCACGCCGGCCACATGTACGCGAGCCGGCCGGACACGCCGCTGCCCACCGACAAACCGACGTGGATGACGGAGTGGAACCCGACCGGCAACACCTGGAACGAGGCGTGGGACGACGGCAGCGGCTGGGCCGGCATCACCCTCGCGGAGAGCATCCACCAGACGTTCGCCGACGCGCAGGCCAACGCGTACGTCTACTGGGTCGGCATGTCGCTGGGCACCACCCGGGCGTTCATCCAGCTGCCCAACTCCGGCGACGGTTACCGCGCGTCCAAGCGGCTGTGGGCGTTCGCCGCGTACTCCCGGTTCATCCGGCCCGGCGCGGTACGCGTACCCGCGCAGGTGGCGGACCCGCTGGTGAAGGCGACCGCGTTCCGCAACCACGACGGCTCGATGGTCGTCGAGCTGCTGAACACCGGGACGGCCGAGGTGAGCACCTCGTTCGCCACCGACACGCGGATCCGCCACGCGACCACGTACCTGACCGACGAGACCCACTCCGTGGAGCGGGTCTCGGACGTGCGGTCACGCGGAACGCGCCTGCTCCCGGTGCGGTTGCCCGCCCGGTCGCTGACGACGCTCGTGCTCAGGAGTTGACGACGACCACCTCGTACGTCGGCGAGGTCGGCGGGATGCCGGTGTCGAAGTGCGCGTTGACGGCGGCGAGCTTGTAGCCGAACAGCGCCGCCGTGGTCGGGATGGCGAAGTTCGGGCTGGTGATCACCTTGGTCAGCGTGCCCTGGGTCAGGTCGCCGCTGAGCTGGAAGCGGGAGATCTGGTTGCTGAAGTTCTGCACCGCCCACAGCCGCCGGCCGTCGAGCACGATGCCGTCCACATTGGGTACGTCGACGCCCGCGATCTCGGCGCTGGCGCCGGTGACCGGGTCGACGGTGTAGAGGCGGGCGTGCGCCGTGTGGGCCACGATCAGGGTCTTGCCGTCGGGGGTGGCCACGATCCCGTTCAGGTTGAACTCCCCGCTGGTGTCGCTGGCCGGGCCGGTGACGGCCAGCGTGCTGAACGCCCCCAGCTTCCCGTGCTTGTCGACCGGTACGAAGTAGAGCTCCGCCTTGAAGGTGTTGGTGAACCAGGCGCCGCCCCGGGTGACGGTCACGTCGTTGATGAGGCTGGTGTTGGCGGGGCCGAATTGGTACGTGGCGACGGTCGCGCCGGTGCGGGTGTTGTAGACGTACGCCTGGCCGGTGAACCCGCCGGCGACGAAGAGCAGGTCGTGGCGCACGTCGGCGTACATGCCGACGGCCTGCCGGCCGGTCGGGACGTCGATGAAGAGTTCCGCGGTGCCGCGGCGGATGTCGCCGCGGAAGATGTCGCCGGCGAACAGGTCGCCGGCGTAGAAGGTCGAGCCCTTGCCGGCGGCGATGCCCTCGGCGGACGTCGCGCCTGGCAGGACGATGACCTTGTCGGCCCGGGGCGCGGCGACGGCCGGGGCGACCGAGGCGCCGAGCAGTCCCAGCGCGAGCAGCGGCGCGGCCACGCGTCGCAAAATCTTGGACATTTCCACTCCTAACGGTTGTCTCCGCCCGATTCTGCACGATAGTGACGACCGGCGCGGGCGATACGCGCCGTCTCTACGTACCCGCGTAGTAGGCCGCCAGGTACTCCTGCAGAGCGGCCGAGGCCCACAGCCGGCGCAGGCTGAGCTGGCGGACCTGCTCGTCACGGCGGGCAAGGTGCGCGAGGGCGTGCTCCACGCCGCCGTCCGCGCGCATCGTGGCGATGGCGGCATCGATGATCGCGAAGGCGAACCCGCCGGCGCGCAAGACCGCGACCAGGTGGGCCGCGCGCTGCTCGGTCGGACCGTACAGCCGGTACCCGGTCGCCCGGTCGCGCTGCGGTTGCAGCAGCCCTCGGCGTTCCCACAGGCGCAGGACCGGGGTGCGGACGCCGACGTCGGCGGCGACCTGGCCGATGCGGGCCTGGCGCCGCAGGACCGGCGCCGGCGCGGCGGCCACCTGGGCGAACGCGCGCGTGGCAGCGGCGATCGTGGCACGTTCGCGGGCCAGCTCGGCGTGGCTGTCGTCGACCTGCGCCAGGGCCGCGGCGAGGTCACCGCCGTGCACGGCGGTGAGGATCGCGCGGGCGCGCTGCCAACCGTGGCCGGCGGCGAGGGCGCGCACGGTGCGCACCGCGTCGGCGTGCTGGTCGGTCAGGACCCGGTAGTTGTTGGCGGCCCGCCCGGCCGGCGGCAGCAGCCCGGCGGCGAGGTAGTTGCGCACCTGCTGCTCGCTCACCCCGGCCAAGTCGGCCAGGTCCACCACCCGCCACCGCCGCTCGCCCACCTTGCCACCCTATTTGAGGGTTCACTCGGAAAGTTGCCGCCGTTCTCGCGCAAAGTCGCTAATAGCGATTGAATGAGAAAATTGAGACATGGATGCCACAGAAATGAGCCACTACGTCGCCGCGTCGTTCGACGGGGTCAGCGCCATCGAGAAAGACGGCGACACCTACTTTTTGTACGACCCGGACTGCGACCTGCCGCCCGAGCGCCAGTTCCCGTTCGTGACCATCGTGACCGGCGACCGCCACGACACCGTCTCCCACCTGGACCGGCCGGACACCTACCGCATCAACATCGGCCTGACCAAGGCCACCTACACCGCCCGCTTCGGCGCCGCACCAACCCAGCGCGACGCCGACGGCGTGCTGGAGACGGGGTACGACTACGCGGCGCAGGACACGCTCATGCCGCACCCCGTCTACGGCTCCCAGCACTGGGTGTGCGTGGTCAACCCCGGCGCCGCGACCCTGAACACCGTCCGCACGCTGATCGCCGAGGCGTACGAGTTCGCCGCCCGCAAGCACACCAACCAACGCACCCGCCGTTAGCCCAGGGGCGCCCGGGTCCGCGCGCCGCTTGCGCCGCGCCGCGCGCCGATCAAGGACTTTCCCGCCGATCAAGGACTTTCCCGCCGATCAAGGGCGAACGGCCGTGCTTCGATCTCCAAACCACGACCCTTCGCCCTTGATCGACGCACAAATCCTTGTGCCATGATCGACCGATGGAGCGCCTGAGCAGCCGCATCGTCTACACCAACCCGTGGATGACCGTGCGCGAGGACAAGGTCCGACGACTCGACGGCTCCGACGCGGAACTGAGGGACATGGTGCTCGCCGGCGACATCGTCGACGCGCCGTCGGTCGCCGCGCTCACCCTCTACACCCTGCACGGCGGGACGCCGTGTTGATCCGCCCGGTGAGCCGGCCGGACCTGGACAGCGTGTCCGCGCTGACACCCACCCGCGACGTCGCCGAGGTACGCCTGCAGGCCGCCGAACGGGGCGCCGAAGACATGCTGGTGGCCGTGGTCGACGGCGTCGTCGGGGCGGTGAGCGTCCGCTGGCAGCACGGCTGCGACACACCCAACCCCTGGCTGTACGGCCTGGCCGTGCTCGCCCCGGCCCGCCGGCACGGGATCGGGCGCGCACTCGTCGCGGCCGCCGAGGCGGCCTGCACCGCCCGTGGCGTCCACACGATCAGCTTGGACGTCGACACCGACAACCTCGGTGCGATCGCCTTCTACCGCAAGCTGGGATACGAGTCGGTCCGCCCGCATGAACACCGGTGGCGCTCGTTCGACCCCCGTACCGGAGCGGTGACCGGCGAGGGCACGGCCTCGACCTGGATCATGCGAGCGGACCTTGGGCGGCGTGCCGTCACGTCAAGCCGGCGCCCGTAGCGCGTCGATCGCGTCGACGTACTTCAGCAGCAGCCGGGCGAACTCCAGCCGCTCCTGCTCCGGCCAGTCGCGGGTGATGTACTCGAACGCGACCCGCTGGTGCTGCCGGAAGCGTTCCAGCGTCGCGGCGCCCTCGGGACTGAGCCGCAGGACGGTGCGTCGCCCGTCGCGCTGCGACGCGGCCCGGACCAGGTAGCCGGCGCCGATGCAGTCGGTGACCATGCGGCTGGCGACCGACGGGTCGACCGCGAGCCGCTCGGCCACCACGCCGACGGTGACCTCCCCGTCTGCACCGTCCTCGACGATGTTGAGCACGAGCGTGCGGGTGAGGTCCTTGGCCGGGACCGGGTTCTCCACGTCGAGCAGCACGCTGCGACGCAGTCGCGAGAACGCCGGACCGACCGCGTCCAGCAGGCCGGCCGTCTTCTGCCTCGGTGCCATGGGGCGATCTTAAACGTTTGACGGACACCAGGCATGTGCTAACTTGCAAACACATGCATGATGTCATGCACATATCTCGTTCGAGGAGACTCATGACCATCCTCATCACCGGCGCACGCGGCAAGATCGGCGACGGCGTCCTGAAACGTCTACACGCCGCCGGCCACGCCCTACGCGCGTCGAGCCGCGTACCGGAGCGCCTGCACGCGCCCGACGGTGTCGAAACCGCCCTGCTCGACCTGACCAAGCCCGACACATTCGGCGCCGCCCTGCGCGGCATGGACCGCGTGTTCCTCTACGCGGAGCCCGAGGGTATCGACGAGTTGGTCCGCGCCGCCGAAGCCGCCGGCGTCAAGCACATCGTGCTGCTGTCGAGCTCGGCGGCGCTGTCCCCCACCGCGCTGCGGGACCCGCTCGGCCGCCACCACGTCCTGGTCGAGCGCGCACTGCTGGCGTCCACCGTCCCGGTCACGATCCTGCGACCTGACGCCTTCGCCAGCAACGCGTTCGGCTGGAGCCACGCCATCCGGTCCGGCGAGCCGATCGAGCAGGCATATCCAGACGCCAACGTGGCGCCGGTCCACGAGGACGACATCGCCGACGTCGCGGTCGTCGCACTCACCGAGGACCGCCTCGTCGGCCAGGCCATCACGCTCACCGGACCGCGGTCGATAAGCCTGCGCGAGCAGATCGGCGTCATCGCGGACCGGCTCGGCCGCGACATCGCCATCCACGAACTGACCCGCGTCGAGGCCGAGGAAAAGATGGCCCGGTACATGCCGGCCGAGTTCGTCACCTCGCTGCTCGACTTCTGGGCCGGCGCCGTCGCCGATCCGGCCGCGGTCAGCGATGCCGAGCGAGTGACCGGCCAGCCGGCCCGCACCTTCGAGCAGTGGGTCGACGAGCACCTCCCCGCCTTCCGCTAAGCGGATTCTCGAAGAGATTTCGCCGGAGCCGTCACAGGCCGCCGGGCTGCCCGGTCTTAGCTGGTGACCGGACGGCAACCAATGCCCCGGCGTACAGGAGGGCTTGTCATGAAGATCGTGGTTATCGGCGGCACCGGCCTGATCGGCTCGAAGCTCGTGGCCAAGCTCGGCGAGCACGGCCACGAGGCGGTCGCGGCGTCGCCGAACACCGGCGTCAACACCCTCACCGGTGAGGGCCTGCCCGAGGCGTTGGCGGGCGCGTCGGTGGTGGTCGACGTGTCGAACTCGCCGTCCTTCGAGGCCGCCGCGGTGCTGGAGTTCTTCCAGACCTCCACCCGAAACCTGCTCGCGGCCGAGGCGGCGGCCGGGGTGGGCCACCACGTCGCGCTGTCGGTGGTGGGGACCGAGCGGCTGCCCGGCAGCGGCTACTTCCAGGCGAAGATCGCCCAGGAGAAGCTGATCGAGGACTCGCCGATCCCGTTCTCGATCGTGCATGCGACGCAGTTCTTCGAGTTCGTCCGCAGTATCGCCGACGCTGCCACGGACGGCGACACGGTCCGGATGGCGCCGGTGCTCTTCCAGCCCATCGCGGGCGACGAGGTCGCCCAGGCGGTCGGCCGGGTCTCGGTGGGCACGCCGTTGAACGGCCGGGTCGACGTGGCCGGGCCCGAGCGGTTCCGGATGGACGAGTTCTTCCGGGACGCCCTGGCCGGTTGGGGCGACCCGCGCGAGGTGGTGACCGACCCGCACGCGCACTACTTCGGCGCCGAGCTGGAGGAAGGGACGCTCGTACCGGTCGGCGAGGCGAGGATCGGCGAGATCAAGTACGCCGACTGGCCGGGCCGCACCGCGGCCGGCGGTCGCTAATCAGGAGTCGCCGCCGCCGCCGATCAAGGACTTTCGCGCCGATCAAGGGCAAACGGTCGTGGATCGGAGGTCAAACCACGGCCGTTTGCCCTTGATCGACAGGCGCGGGGCAGGGCGGGGCGGACTCGCTCAGGCGAGACCGGCCTCCTTTCGGAGCAGCGCGGGTAGCTCCTCGGGCGCCACCGTTCCCCGGTCAGGTCGTGCCCGGCGAACCACTTGCCCACGTTCAGCGCGTCGCGATCCAGGAAGTACCCGCCGCGGGGATTCGCCACGACGTCGACCACCTGCGGCAAGTCGATCATGACGACCCGGCCGCGGTGGACCAGCAGGTTGTAGGCGGACAGGTCACCGTGGGCCAGCCCGAAGCGGGCCAGCGTCGCGAGCATCTCCACGACCTGGTCCCACAGCGGGGCCAGGTCGGCTCCCCGGGTGCGGATCTCGGCCAGCCGGGGCGCCGCCGTGCCATCGGGCTCGCCGATGAACTCCAGCAGGACCTCGGTGCCGAGGATCTGCACCGGGTACGGCACCGGCATGCCCGCCTCGTACAGCCGGCACAGCGTGGCGAACTCGGCGTCCGCCCATTGCGCGGCGACCACCTGCCGGCCGAACGCGGTACGGTTCGCCATCGCCCGGTTCGTTCGGGACTCCTTGACCCGACGCCCCTCCAGGTAGCCGGCGTCGCGGTGGAAGAGCCGGTGTTCGGCGCTGCGGTAGCGTTTCGCCGCGAGCAGGCACGACTCCTCGGTGTGCGGGACGCCCCGCCGCAGCAGGAAGACGTCGGCCTCCTTGCCGGTCTTCAGCACGCCCAGTTCGGTGTCGACGGCGGCGAGCGCGGTCACCAGCCAGTCGGGGTGTGGTCGTGGCCCGCGCTGCCCGGCCGTGGACTGGTCCCAGGTGGACCAGCGGTCGCCTTCCGGCAGACCGTCGACGGCGTCTAGGGCGTCCTCGCTGGGCAGCGTGGAACGGCCTGGGTGGCGCTTGTCGAAGTGTGATGAATCGTCGTCGTCAAAACGCCGTTTGCCACGGCGTCGCGGCTCGAAGTCGCGCACGGATGGTGCTCCTCGGGACGAAAGCGGGAAGGGCAGGCGGCATCGCGCCCACAGCGGGCTTCAACACTCGGCTCGCCTCCCTCCGCTCGACCGGCACGCAGCCGGTCCCCGATCGACGTCGCGCCAGCTTGCCAGGCCCCTGCCGGCGGGCGCAACCGGTTTTTCTCGCTGTCCGCCGCAAGACACCGTGGTATCCGGCGGTGTAGCAGGTCATGCGCACCAGCGTTCCGTCAGGGTGTCCGTGAGCCTGGGCGTGGAAGGTGCCGACGCGTTCGGCGCTGTCCGCGGCGACGGTGACGCTGAGTTCCTCCCGGACCTCGCGCACCAGGGTGTCCAGATCGCCCTCACCAGGCTCTCGTTTGCCGCCCGGGATGTAAGGCGATCTTGTCGATGACGGTCACTGCGGACTCCCAGTAGACCTCCACGCGCCAGCCGTCCGGGTCGAGGCACTTGAACGACACGAGGGCTGGCTCGTCATCCCGTTCGACAACCGCCACACCGTCGGCCTCCAACCGTGCACATAGGACCCGGACCGCATCCGCGTCGGCCATGGCGAACCCGAAGTGCAGGAAGCCCGACGGCACGCTCACCTCGGCGTCCGGGTGCAGCGCCAGGTCGAACCCATCGGCGTTGCGAACGATCACGGTGCCGTCCGGGTACGACTGCGCGGTTGTCGCGTCGAACCCGAAGTACTTCGTGTAGAACCCGAGGCTGCGTTCGTAGTCGCGCACGGGCAGCGCGAGATGGCGAAGGTGCACGACTCAGGTCTACACGCTCGGGGCGCTTTAATGGGCGCATGACGTCAGTCGCTGCCTTGACCATCGGGGAGCTGGCTCAGCGGTTCGGGCTCGCCCCGCACGTGCTGCGGCATTGGGAGGCCATGGGCCTGCTGGCGCCCGACCGTGACAGCGGCGGGCAACGCCGCTACGGCGAGGCCGACGTGGTGCGTGTCGCGATGATCCTGCTGGGCAAGGATGCCGGGTTCGGCCTGCGCGACCTGCGCACGCTGTTGGGCGCCGGCAGTCCGCGGGACCACCCCGAGATACTGCGACGGCACGTGGCCATGCTGGAGGACCGCATCGCGCGAGCGACCGCGGCGAAGGTGCTTATCGAGCAGGCCCTGTCGTGCCCGCTGCCGTTCGATGAGTGCCCGGACGCGTGGGAGCACATCGCGGCGTACATCCCACCGCCGTGACGCCGAGGACGTCGTTGTTGATCTCGGCGACGAGGTACGCCAGGTCGCCGACCTCGACGACGTCCAGCCCGCCGCGGCGCAGTATTTCGGCGCCGTGGCAGTCGGCGAGCAGCGGCGGCTCGCGCATCGCGAACACCACGCGCCGGATGCCCGCGGCGAGGATCGCGCCGGCACAGGTCAGCGGCCGCGATCGGCGGGCAGTGCAGGGTTCCAACGAGCTGTAGAGCGTCGCTCGGGAAAGGTCGCATCGGCCGGCCAGTTTCGCCAGTGCGACCTCCTCCGCGTGATCGTGCGGATCGCTCTCACCGGTGTGGCCGGCGGCCAGCACGACGCCGCCGTGGTCGACGACGATCGCCCCGACGGCGTAGCGCGCCCGCGACGGCGGCGCGAGCCGGGACAGCGCGATCGCCGAGGTCAGCCAGCGGCGGTCCGGCACGGTGCTGACGCTCATGCCGCCGCCAGCGGGTGGAAGGCGCGCCGGAAGTAGAGCAGGGGATGGTCGTCCTGGACGGCCACGTCGCGTACCCGGGCGACCAGGATGCTGTGGTCGCCGCCGTCGTAGCGGGCGTGGGCCGCGCAGCTCAGGGTGACCGGCGCGTCCGGCAGGACGGGCACTCCGCGACTGTCCGATGTGAACTCGCCGCCGGCGAACTTGTCGCCGCCCCGGGTGGCGAGCCTGGTCGCCAGGGCCAGGTGGCGCGGGGCGAGGATCTGGATGGTCCAGTCGTCGCTCTGCTGGAACGCCGGGTGGCACGTCGCGCTCTTGGCCAGGCAGACCAGGACCAGCGGCGGGTCCAAAGACAAAGAGCAGAAGGAACTGGCGGTGAAGCCCCAGGGTTTTCCGGCCCGGTCCGCGGTGGTCATGATCGTGACGCCGGACGGGTACGCCGCCATCGCGTCGCGGAACCGGTTGGCGAAGGTCATCGCTGTGCCTCCCTCGGCTCGAAGCGGTAGCCGGCGCCGCGGACGGTACGGATCCAGCGCGGCTTCCGCGGGTCTTCCTCGATCTTGTTGCGGAGGCGGTAGACGTGCTCGGTGACGGTGGACTCCGAGGTCCAGCCGGACGTGTCGTGCCAGACGCTCTGCAGCAGCTTGCGGCGGGACAGCACGATCCGCGGCGCGCTCGCGAGACAGACCAGCAGGTCCAGCTCCTTGGCGGCGAGCTCGACCGGGGCACCGTGCAGCGACACCTCGCGCGCGTCGAGGTCGATCACGAGCTGGCCGTACACAATCTTGAAGTGGTCGCCGCCGCGACTGCGCCGCAGGATGGTCCGGACCCTGGCCACGAGCTCCCGGGGCGAGAAGGGCTTGACGACGTAGTCGTCGGCGCCCAGCTCGAGGCCGACGACCCGGTCGGTCTCGCCGGCCCGCCCGGTCAGCAGGATCACCGGGATCTGGCTGTCCGCGCGTAGGCGGTGCAGCACGTCCAGCCCGTCGACCGTGGGCAGGCCGATGTCGAGCACGACGAGGTCCACCTGCCGCTCCCAGGCGATGGCCAGGGCGTCCCGGCCGTCGCCGGCGGTCCGGGTCTCGAAGCCCGCCTCGCGCAGCGCGCGTTCGACGAGCGCGCGGATCCGCTCGTCGTCGTCGACGACGAGGACCCGCCTGCCCTCGGTCTCCGTCATGGGCTGAGCCTGCGCCGCGGTTCTCACGCCTCGCTCACCGTCCTCTCAATGGCCGATCAACGGCTCGACGCGTTGATCGGATGTTGTTGCCGGCGTCAGCTGCCCCCGAGAAAGCGGTCCCACGCTGAACCGCGTCGCCCACCCGTACCCGAGGAGGCAGTCAGATGCCGGCGATCACCTATGACGTCAAGACCAACGGCAGGGTCCACCCCACCACCAAGGAGCAGGAGGACCTGACCCGCGCGTTCCAGAACACCCCGCCGGTGTTCCAGTTGCTGTCCCAGCTGCGCACCCGCCGATTCGGCCGCGGCTTCACCTACGAGACCGGCGAGGAGGAGATCCACCCGGCCACCGGGCTGCCCCAGTTCCTTCCCGAGGGCGAATTCAAGTACAAGTCCCAGGCGGACCCGACGCCGCTGACCGAGGTCCAGGAGGCCCTGGTGCTGTGGGCGGCGGGCGGGCCGAACGGCCAGATCGTCATGGACCTGCCCTGCGGCGTGGACATGGCGACGTTCCTGTGCGTGTCCGGCCGTACGATCCCCGGCCCCTGCAACGACTCGCAGGTGCACTTCTTCGTGGTCAACGACCGGGGCACGTTCTTCTGGAAGCCCACCCGCAAGCGGGACAAGCCGGTCGAGATCGAGGGACCGGACGACTACTACAAGATCCTTCAGTGGTACCGGGACGGGCTGATCCAGCTCTCCGACCGCCGCATCGACCTGTCCTGGGGCGTACCGAACCGGCTCATGGGCGCCTGGCAGTGGAACTTCAACAAACCCGGCACCACGATCATCCTCCCGGTCGGCGAGATCGCGCTCGAACAGATCAACCTGCTGCTGACCTTCTACGAGTGGGCCGGCTGGTACATCGTCGACGACGACGGCGAGCCCAACGTGGGCGCGGACTTCCTGCGCGAGCACACCAAGCTCACGCTCCCGTACCCGCACAAGAAGTTCGAGGAGCTGTGCCTGCAGGCCAGCGACTACGTCGTCGGGCACGCGATCGCCAACGCGAAGCTCGCCGCCGAGGCGCTGGGCCTGGGCTACTGGAACTTCTGCGGCTTCGCCGAGGACCTGGTGCTCGGCAGCCTGCCCGAGATCGCGAACGGGCTGGGCTTCGCGTACAACGAGGTCAACGGCCAGCGCTACTCGATCGGCCGCGAAGGTGTGTTCGAGAGCTGGGCGTACCCGGCGCCGTGGTGGAACAGCATCGACGAGCTCGTCGACGCGGTCGTCGACTACCGGTACGGGAAGAAGGGCGACTTCTTCGGCAAGGGCGGGGCGTCCGGCTCCGAGCTCGACGAGCTGCCCTTCAAACGGGAGCAGTTGAGCAGTTTCCGGGGCAACCCTCGGCTGCGGTACGAGGACTGGACCATCGAGGCCGTCAAGCGCGACCTGAAGCACAACGTGGAGAAGTACGGCCGGTACCCGGTCAACTTCAGCGCGATGCAGTGCAACTTCATGATCCAGCTGCACAACGTGGACGCGGCGTACTACGACAAGTTCTACGTGCCCGGCTACATCACCGACCGGATCCGCAACCAGGACGCGGTCTGGCACTGAGCGATGACGGTCACAGTGCAAGTACCGCATGGCATGGCGTGGTGTACCGGTGGGCGGCGGGTCGTCGACGGCGAGGGCGCCACGGTCGGCGAGCTGTGGGCGCACCTGGCCGCCGCGTACCCGGAGCTGATGTGGCGGCTGTCCACCGAAGCCGGTGAGCCCAGCCGCTGGATCCGGGTCGCCCTCGACGGCCAGAAGGTCGCGCAGCAGGACGTGCCGCGGGCGTCCCTGGCGGGCGTCACGATCGTCGCCATCACCGTGATGGAGGCGGCGCCGGCAGCGGCGCCCATGGGAAGCAGAAACCCCTTCTAGGTCATCGAACAAGCACACGTTCGATCACCTCCGCCAGCTCCGCCAGCGTGTACGGCTTGCGGAGCAGCGCGGTGGCCTCGGGCGGGACCGGCGCGTCCCGCGGTCCGCCCGAGGTCGCCACGATCGGGACGGGCAGGCGTGTCCAGCCGCCGCCCGGCACTCCGATGTGGACGATGGCGAGATCCGCCGCCCACGCGCTGTCGAGCGCGGCCGCCACGTCCGCCACCGCGTACACCTCGTGTCCCAGCACGCCGAGCTGCCGTGTCAGCAGCGCGCGGACCCGGTCGTCGTCCTCCACGACGAGGATGCGAGCCATCCGCCGCTAGCCCGGGTACGCCGCAAGCTCGATCGAGAAGCACGAACCCCGACCGGGCGTGCTCTCGACGCGCAGCCGTCCGGACAGGGCCGCGACCAGCTCGCAGGTGATCGGCAAGCCGAGCCCGTGGGCGCGTTCGCCGCTGCGGGTGCGCATCAGCGCCGCGATCTGGCCGGCCGTCAGCCCCGGGCCCTGGTCCCGCACCGCGACCGTGACGGTGTCCGCGTCCCGGCTCACCGCGACGCTCACCTCGCTGTCCGGCGGGCCGCAGTGGATGGCGTTGGTGAGCAGGTTGAGCACCGCCTGGCGCAGCCGCAGCGGATCGGCGCGGACGGCGTCGTCCCCGGTCCCGCGGTCCAGCCCGACCCGCACGTCCGCCGCCTGGGCCTCCGCCGAGATCAGCAGCACGGCCTGGGCCACGACCGCGCCCGCCGACACCCGCGTGGGCTCCCTGACCCCGTCCAGCAGGCTGGCCATGTGCCGGCCGGCGGTCACGACGCCGAGCAGGCAGTCCCCCGCGCCTCGCCGACCAGCAGCATCTCCGCGAACCCGAGCAGCGCGTGCAGCGGGGTACGCAACTCGTGCACCAGCTCGGCCGTCAGCCGGTACGGGTCGGGCTCGGGCTCGACGCGTTCCAGCAGCGCCGCCAGGTTCCGCAGCGCGTCCAGCATGACGGCCACGTCGCGGTGTTGCTGCTCGGACAGGCCCGGCACCGCCGCGAACAGCTCGGCCGTGCCGTACAGGACGCTGAACTCGTTCGCGAACTCGTGCAGCAAGGGACGCGCGTACGGGATGGTCTGCGTCATACGCCCATGACAGGCGATGGCGCCGGTGCTGGCTGTTCCAGGTTGAGACAGCTCGCGCCTTCCGGAAACCGCGCCGCATCGTATCGTTAACGGGAAACCGCGAGGTGGTGGTGCGGATGGACTCTAACCACGTCGAGCGCGCCCGGGAGAAGTTCCTCCAGGGCGACAGCCCGGACGCCACCGTGCGTACACACATCCTCGCCTCGTGGCGACGGTCCGTGACGGCGGGCGTGCCGGCCGACCGGTTCGACATCCCGTACGACCCGGACCTCGACTTCGACGGCAGCCTCGCGGCGTGCGCCCAGCCGGTCCTGGACCGGCTGCAGGACCAGCTGTCCGGGATGGCGGTCAGCGTCGTGCTCACCGACGCCAACGGCCGGCTGCTCGACCGCCGGGTCGGCGAAAGCCACCTGCGCGACAAGCTCGACCAGATCTGGTTCGCGCCCGGATTCAGCTACGCCGAGCGGCACGCCGGCACCAACGGCGTGGGTACGACGCTGGAGAGCGGCGCGTCCACCCTCGTCGTCGGCGCCGAGCACTTCACCGACCGGCTGCGGCCGTTCGCCTGCGCGGGCTCGCCGATCCACCACCCGCTCACCCACCGGGTCGAGGGGATCCTCGACATCACCTGCCTGGCCGAGGAGGCCAGCCAGCTCATGCGGGTGCTGGCCAGCCAGGCCGCGCAGAGCATCGAGCGGCTGCTGCTGGAGCGGGTGTACGCCGGCCCGACCGCCCTGCTGAACGAGTTTCAAATGACCTGCGCCCGCTCGGCCAACCCGGTCCTGGCCGTGTCGGGCGACTTCATCATGTCGAACTCCGCCGCCACCCGGCTCCCGGCGATCGACCGGGAGCATCTGCAGCAGCTCGCCACCGGGCTGGCCGGCGGTGCGCGCGGCGAGACGCGGCTGCTGCTCAGCGCCGGCGAGTCTCGCCTGCACTACGTTCCGGTGCAGAGCGGGCGGCGGTCGTTCGGCGTCGTGCTGGAGGTCAGCTACCTCAAGCTCAAGTGGACGGGCGGCGCGGGCGCGGCGGCGCCCGCCCACCCGTTCCCCGGCCTGGCCGGCGCCGACGCGGCCTGGCTCGACGCCTGCGGCGCGCTGCGCCGCGCGGCCGCCCGGTCGATGCCCGCGCTGGTGCTCGGCGAGCCCGGGGCCGGCAAGTACGCCCTGGTGCGCGCCGCCCATCGGGAGCAGCGGCCGCACCAGCGGTTCACCGTCGTCGACTGCGCACCCGAGGCCGCCGCGCCGTGGGACGCCCTGCAGACCGCGCTGGCCGACGCGGACGGCACGGTTGTGCTGCGCCACCTGGACCGGGCCGACCGTGCCGTCGTGACGGCGATCCGCGCCGCGTTCGCCCAGCCCGCGCCGAGCCGCTGGCTCGTCGGGATGGTCGCCGCCGCGACCATGGAGGAGTCCATCCCGCCGTACGACCTGCTCGACCTCTTCGACGCGGCGATCGCCGTACCCCCGCTGCGGCACCGCACCGGCGACCTGCCGCCGCTGGTCGAGGCGCTGCTGCGCAAGCTGGCACCGGGCCGCCGGGTGGGCTGCTCGGCGGAGGCGGCCCGCCTGATCGCCGGCGGCCACTGGCCCGGCAACGTGGCCGAGCTCGAATCCGTCCTGCGTGCCGCGCTCAAGCGCCGCCCGGTCGGCGACATCGAAGCCGGCGACCTGCCGCTGAGCTTCGTCTCGGCCACCAGCCGGCGGCGGCTGTCCCGGCTGGAGGCCGCCGAGTGCGACCTGATCGTCAAGACGCTCTGGGAGACCAAGGGCAACCGGGTACGGGCCGCGGCCATCCTCGGGATCAGCCGGGCGACCCTGTACCGCCGGATGAGCGCGTTCGGGATCGAGTTCGTCGGCCAACGCCCATAGACGCGCCCCGGCTCTCCGCGTCGCGCCCCGGCTTTCCGCGTCGCGTCGATCAAGGCATTCCGCGTCGATCAAGGGCATACGGTCGTGCTTTGATCTCCAAACCACGACCATTCGCCCTTGATCGGCGGGCATCTCCTTGATCGACGTGATCGGCGGCGACCTCGGCGTACAGGGTGGTGCGTTGGCGTACCGGCCGGCCGACGGCGGCGGCGATGGCCGTGAAGTCCGCGGGCCGCAGCCCCTGGCCGTGGGTGGCGCCCGCGGCTCGGCTGATGTTCTCGTCCATCAGCGTCCCGCCGAGGTCGTTGACGCCCGCGTCGAGCAGCTGGCGCGCGCCGACCGGGCCCAGCTTCACCCAGGACGCCTGGATGTTGGGGATGTCGTCGCGGTACGCGATTCGGGCGACGGCGTGCATGAGCAGGGTCTCGCGCCAGGTCGGTCCGCGGCGCGCGCGGCGCTTGAGGTAGATCGGCGCGGCCATGTGCACGAACGGCAGCCCGACGAACTCGGTGAACCCGCCGGTCTCGCGCTGCAGCGCACGGGTCCGCAGCAGGTGGCGTACCCAGTGCACCGGCTGCTCGACCGAGCCGAACATGATGGTGACGTTGCTGCGCAGCCCGATCGCGTGCGCGGTGCGGTGCACCTCCAGCCACTGCTCGGTGTCCAGCTTGTCGGGGCAGAGCACGGCACGGACCTCGTCGTCGAGGATCTCCGCGGCGGTACCCGGCAACGACCGCAGCCCGGCCGCCCGCAGCCGCCGCAGGTACCGCTCCAGCGACTCGCCCGAGCGCCGGGCACCCTCCCGTACCTCCAGCGCGGTGAACCCGTGGAGGTGCAGGCCCGGCACGGCGTCGTGGATCGCCCGCGCGACGTCGACGTAGAACTCGCCGTCGAAATCCGGATGGATCCCGCCCTGTAGACACACCTCCGTCACGCCGAGCTCCCAGGCTTCGACCGCCCGGCCGACGATGTCGTCCAGCGTCAGCAGGTACGGCCGGCCGCGCAGATTCAGCGACAGCGGCCCCTTGGAGAACCCGCAGAACGTGCACCGGAACGTACAGACGTTGGTGTAGTTGATGTTCCGGTTGGCGACGAAGGTGACCTCCTCCCCCACCAACGCGCGGCGCAGCTCGTCGGCGACCTCCGCCACCGCGGCGACCTCGGGACCGCGCGCGCCGAACAGCGCCAGCAACTCGTCCGGACCGGTCTCCTGCCCGGCCAGCACCCCGCCGAGCACCTCCCTGATCTTTCCCGAGACGGCGGCCCGGCCCGGTACGAGCACGACTGGATCTGTGTCCGCGCCGGAGTACCAGGCGGTGGAGCGGCGGCCGATCTGGACGACCTCGGCGCCGGTGCCGACGTTCTTCGCTTCCGCGTGCCGCTCGGGCCAGTGCGCGCCCGGATCGTCGCGGCCCAGCGCGTCGGCGTCGGACCGGTCGAGCACGGGAAACCGCATCCGTTCGTCGAGCCACCGGTCGGCGGCACGGGCGTACTCGGGATAGATCGGCAGGCGGGACGCGAGGACGTGGCCGGCCCGCTCGGTGGCCTCGCGCAGGCGTTCGATGGCGGGCCAGGGGCGCTCGGGGTTGACGTGGTCGGCCGTCACCGGCGACACCCCGCCCCAGTCGTCGATGCCGGCGGCGATCAGGGCGCCGAGCGCCTGCGGGTCGGTGAGGTTCGGCGGCGCTTGGACGTGGACGCCGGCGGGCAGGATGAGCCTGGCCAGCGCCACGGCCCGGACGTGGTCCTCCGGCGGGCAGGCCGGTGCGCCCCGCATCGCGGTGCCCGGCTTGGGGAGGAAGTTCTGGACGATGACCTCCTGCACGTGGCCTTGCAGGGCATGCGTGGCGGCGATGGCGTACAGCGCCGCGATCCGGTCGGACTCCGTCTCGCCGATTCCGACGAGGATGCCGGTCGTGAACGGGATCCGCTGCCGGCCGGCTTCTTCGAGAGTCGCCAGCCGGCGGGCCGGGTGCTTGTCCGGTGCGCCGCGATGGGCCACGAGGTCGGGGTCCAGCGACTCGATCATCATCCCCTGCGAGGCCGACACCCGCCGCAGGGCGGCGAGCTCGCCGGCGGCGATCGCGCCCGCGTTGGTGTGCGGGAGCAGTCCCGTCTGCGCGACCACCAGCTCGCACATGGCCGCGAGGTAGTCGACGGTCGAGGCGTAGCCGCGCCCCGCCAGCCACTGCCGCGCCTGCGGGTACCGGGCTTCGGGGCTCTCGCCCAGCGTGAAGAGCGCCTCGTGGCAGCCCGCCTCCGCGCCCCGGGACGCGATCGCCAGGACCTCCTCGGGTGTCAGGTACGGGCTGGGCAGGGCGCGGGGCGCGGTCGCGTACGTGCAGTAGCCGCACCGGTCGCGGCACAGCCGGGTCAGCGGGATGAACACCTTCGGCGAGTACGTGACGCGGGTGCCGAAGGTGGTGTCGCGCAGCCGTCCCGCCGCCGCGACGAGGTCCGCCGTGGCGGCCCGGGCCAGATCGTCCATGGCGCTCTTCCCGATCGTGGTCAGCTCATCCAGGCCGGTTGCTCGGTCAGCAGGCGGCGCCCGTTGGCGATGAAGAAGGCCCGGATGACGTTGCTGCGGTGCAGCTGGGCGTTGGGCGAGCCACCCAGGCTCGCCGCGAACGCCTTTGCCGCGTTGGTGTAGAACCCGCGCTTGCGGTACTTGCGGGTCGCCTCGTCGAAGATCTCCTCGACCATCGTGTCCGGATCGCGCTCCACGTACACGGCGAACGACTCGAGCAGGTCGAGCCGTTCGCCGCGCTCCCCCAGCGTGAGGTCGGTGAGCGTCGCGGCGTACCGCTGGACCGATCGGTGTGCGGCGAAATCGGGGCTGGGCACGGTCAGTCCGGCAGGCCGAACATCGCCGCGAGCGCCCGGATCTCCCGGCGCCGGTACGGCAAGGGCGCCGCCTGCCGGATCATGCCCGCGTCGACCAGCTCCGCCACGACCGCCGGATCCCGGTACAGCGCCTCGCCCCAGCGGCCGTCGAAGTAGAGGTCCTCGAACTCGGGCCGGGGGCGTTGGCCGCCGGCCTCGGTGCCCTCCGCGGCGTACCCGAGCAGCTGGATCTGCGCGACGGTGGCCGTGTCGGGAATCCCGAGCAGGTCGGCCATCTGCTGGCGCTTGCCGGTCAGCAGCTGCGTGCCGAGGCCCTCGTCCTGGGCGGCCAGCAGGGCGGTGCCGATGGCGATGCCCGTCTCGATGGCCGACAGCCACTCGGCGAACCGCAGCTCCCCCGCCATGACGTTGAAGTCGGCGGTCTTGAGGACGATCTCGTCGATGAACTGCTCGCTCCAGCCGTAGCTGGACGTCAACGCGCCGGCGTCGATCAGGCCCTTCAGGTTGTCGCGCAGGTGCTCCCAGCCGGCCATGTCGATGGTCCAGTAGATGTGCACCGGCGCCTGCGCGGCCTGCGGCTGGTTGTAGAGGGCGTCGACGAGCCCGGCGAAGACGTCGGGGTCGGTCTCGTCCCGGTAGACGACGACGGCCTTGCGGACGTGGCCGGCGTTGCCGTGGCACGACTGGAGCCGGGCCGCCTCCAGGACCTTCTGGACCTTCTCCCGCTCGACCGGCTGCCAGGGCTTGTAGTAGCGGATCGAGCGGCGCTGGCCGACGGCCTCCTTGAACGTCAGGCCCAGCGCCGACGACGTCCCGGCCACCTTCTCCGGATGCACCATGGTCATTTCTTCACTCCTCGCAGTAGGTGTTTCTGGATCTTCCCGACGGACGTGCGGGGCAGCTCCGGGACGACGTACACCTCATCGGGGACCTTGAACTTGGCCAGCTCCCGGCGGCAGTGCGCGATCACGTCGGCCGGGTCGAGGTGGGCGCCCTGCCGCTGGACGACGTAGACGTGGATCGCCTCGTCGCGCATCGCGTCGGGTACGCCGACGGCGGCCGACTCCAGGACGCCCTCGACCTGGTCGACCACGCGCTCGATCTCCCCGCACGCGACGTTCTCCCCGGACCGCTTGATCATGTCCTTGGCGCGGTCGACGAAGTGCAGGAAGCCGTCGGCGTCGGCGCGGACCACGTCGCCGGTGCGCAGCCAGCCGTCGGCCAGCGCGGCCTCGGTCGCCGCCGGGTCGTCCAGATAGCCGCTCATCAACGTGCGACCGGGGTCCCCGCCGACCAGCAGCTGGCCGGGCTCCCCCACCGGGACGTCGGCCCCGCCGGCGTCGACGATCCGCAGCCGGGCACCGGGCAGCGGGCGGCCGATGCTGAGCGGGTTCCGCGGCCCGTACAGCGGATTGATCGTCGGTGGGATGACGGTTTCCGTCATGCCGTACAGCTGCACGAGGGGCGTGGCGAACCGGCGCTCGAACTCGGCGGCCTGCTCCGGCGAGACGTTCTGCGCGAACAGCGTCGCCCGTAGGCGGTGGTGGTGCGAGAGCCCGTTCCTGGCCAGGATCATCCGGATCGGCGCGGCGAAGAGGCTGGCGACGGTGGCGCCCAGCACGGCGGCCTGCTCCGACCAGCGGCTCGCGCTGAACCGGGGCGCCAACGCGATGGACGCGCCGGTGACGAGCGCCGACATCGAGCAGTAGTACTGGGCGTTCCCGTGAAAGAGCGGCAGGACGACGAGGAACCGGTCGTCGGGACGCAGCCGGACATGATCGGCCACGGCGTCGCCGACGGCGAGGTACGCCGCGTGCGTGATCTGCACGCCCTTGGGCCGGCTGGTCGTACCCGACGTGTAGAGCACGCCGAGCACGTCGCCCGGGGCGGCGGCCGGCGGACCCGGGCGCGGTGCCACGCCGCCGATCCAGTCGGTGGTGACGTCGACGACCGTCTCGGCGGCCGCCTCGCGTACGGCCGGCACCAGATCGGATCCGGTCAGCACGATCCGGCAGCCGGAGTGGCCGAGCAGGTAGCGCAGTTCGGCCACAGTGGACTGTGGATTCGTCGGCACGATGACCGCGCCGAGATAGGCAGCGGCGAACCAGATGTCGTAGAAGTCCGGGCAGTTGCCCAGGTGCACGCCGAACCGGGTGCCGGCGTTGACTCCGAGACGGGACAGGGCGGCGGCCGTCCGCCGCGCGCGAGTGTCCTGTTCGGACCAGGTCGTCGTCTCGACCGCTCCCGGTTCGCGTTCGAAGACCAGAAAGGGGGCGTCCCGGCGGATGGCGGCCTGCGACGCCAACACGCCGGCCACCGTGTCGCTACCCCGCGCCGGAACGATCATCACGCAGGCCATTGTGTGAGCCGGTTCTCACCCCGGCTTCAACCCTTTCTCAACGCCTCATCAACGAAACGGGCCGGCGCGGATCGCGGGCTTATCGTCGGCTGGTGAAGATCGTCGGGCTGGGTGGCGGCATCGGCGCGTCCAGGCTCTGGACGGCGCTTCTCGCCCGCGGTGGCGACATCGACCTGACGCTGGCCGTCAACACCGGCGAGGACCTCTGGATCCACGGCCTGCGGGTGTGCCCCGACCTGGACACGGTGCTGTACGCGCTGTCCGGCCGCCAGGACACCGAGCGCGGCTGGGGCGTACGGAACGAGACCTGGCGCTGCATGGACACGCTCCGCGAGATCGGCGGCGACCAGTGGTTCAACCTGGGCGACCGGGACCTGGCGGTACACCTGTACCGGACCGGGCGGCTACGCGCGGGCCACCCGCTCAGCGCGATCACCACGGATCTGGCCCGGGCGTTCGGGATCGGCTGCCGGGCGCTCCCGGCGACCGACGCCGAGCTCACCACCCGGGTGGTGACCGCCGACGGGCGGGACCTGCACTACCAGGAGTTCCTCGTCCGCGAGCACGCGAACCCGAAGGTCGCCCGGACGTACCTGCGGGGACCGGCGCCCGCCGAACCCGCCGTCGGGCTCCTCGCGCACATCGCGTCGGCCGACGCCGTCGTCATCGGCCCCAGCAATCCCATCGCCAGCCTCGGCCCGATCCTCCACCTCGCCGGGGTACGCGAGGCGCTGAAGCGCGTTCGGGAACGGACCGTGGTGGTGACCCCGATCGTCGACGCGGTACCGATCACCGACCCCGGCGAGCGGGCCCGCGCGCGCAGCCGTGCCCGCCTGCTCACGGCCGCCGGTTTCGCCCCGACCCCGACCGGGGTGGCGGCTTTCTACGCGGACGTGGCCGCCACGTTCGTCCTCGACCGGGCCGATCTCGCGCAACTGCCCGCGGTCGAGAAGGAAGGACCGCGGGTCATCGCCGTGGACACCCTCCTGCACCGGGGCGCCGACCCCGAACCGCTGCTCGCAGCGCTCGCCTGATCGCTGGCGGGCGCGCGTGCACCCGGATGCCATCATCGAATTCATGACCATGCGGTATCAGCGTTGGCGGTCCGCAGCAATCGTCGCCGTTGTCGCGAGCACTGTCGCCATCGGGTCAGCCGCTTGCACGGACTCGAAAGATGAGGATCAACCGCCGCCGCGGCAACTCCGCAACCCGGTGTCGGTGCATGTGGTGGATCGGATAGACAAGGCCGCGTGCGTCACGGGTGCGGGCGGTGTGCCCGGCCCGGGAGCCGGCGGGGACTGGTGCTACTTCCTCGCCCCGGGCCTCGACGTGACCAGGGCGGAACGGGTCGAGCTCATCCCGGAACAGACCGGCGACGCCGCCGTCGCGGTGACTCTCACGCCGGCAGACCGCGACTCCTTCGCCGCCTGGACCACACGGTCCGCCGGACGCCAGATCGCCTTCAACGTCCAGGGCCGGGTGGTGCAGGCACCCGACCTTCTCGAACCGCTCAGCGGCGACATGGTCTACATCTCCGCCCTCACCGAAGCCGACGCCCGCACCCTGTTCCGACAGCTATGGGAGTGAGTCCACTTTGTCCTCGAAGACCAGCCGGATCCGCGCGGGATTGGCTGCGTCGTAGAAGGCCCCGTACCGTCCCCGCCTACGGGGGCCGTGCCTTGCGTGGTGGACATGCGGGCTCCTCGGCGCGTCAGGCGAATGATGCCGCGTTCGGCGGCCGGCCGTCGCCTCGTGCGGGCCGGCGCGCCCGCAGGAAGGCCGTGGCCATCGTGCGGCGCGTCGGCGTGCCGGCCGCCGCCCGGTCGGTCATGTACGCGTCGAGGCGCCCGCGCTCGCCGACCGTCAGCGTCGCGGCGATCGCCTCACCGTACGTCGGGACCAGGGGGTTGGGCGCGACCCGCTTGAGGGTCTCCCAGTCGGCGATCGGATCGGCCGGCACGTCCAACTCGGCGCGGTAGTCCAGTTCCACCGCCGCGAAGCCCGCCGTCACCGCCCAGTCGACGAGGTCCCGCTCGTCGAAGTCGATCATCGGCCGCTCGGCCTCCTCGGTGGCGCCCCGGTAGACGTCGCGCACCTTGGCGAGCAGGTCGTCCACCGGCGAGGCGCCCAGGCCGAACAGGTCGTCGGGGCGGTGCCGTACCACGAAGCGGTTGATGGGCTCGAAGATGGACAGCCGTCCACCCGGCCGCAGCACCCGGAAGAACTCCGCGAACGCGGCGGCCTTGCGGTCGGAGTAGATGAGCACCGACCGGGTCGTGACGACGTCGACGCAGGCGTCCGGGATGCCGGCCAGATTCTCGGCCGGCGCCCGCACGAAGCTGCACCGCTCATCGCCGCCGGCGAGGCGCCGGCACTCGTCCAGCAGGTCCCGCGAGACGTCGCTGAAGATGACGCGGCCCGCCGGGCCGAGGCGGTCGAGCGCCCCGAACGCGATCAGCCCGGTCCCGCAGCCGACGTCGAGCACCACGTCGTCGGGCCGCAACTCGGCCCCGTCGAGGACACCGTCGCGGAACGCCGCCAGATCGAGGGCGCTGCGGGCGCGCAGCGCGGCGCTGTCGCCGTCTCGGCGGGTCAGCAGCCACTGCGCCCACTTGTCTCTGCTCACCGCGCAACCATAAGTGCGGTGTCCACTGACGTTCACCGGGTTTCCGGTGGGTGTTGTGGATCCTCGCCGGTGTGGGCGAGCGACTCCCCACCACTGTGTGGTGGGGCGGGCCACCGCTGGCCAACTGACCCTCGCGCCGCCCGTGGTGCGGGTGGGCGGCGGGGGTCACGCCGGGATCGGCCGGCACCGGGTAGGTGTCGGCCGGCTCGACGGTGCGTGACCACCCCAGGCAACACGACAGACGAGCCTGCCGGGGTGGTGGGTCCGCCGCCCGGGGTGCGGGTGGCGATGCTGGCAGCCGCGACAAGATCACGGTGCCCGGTCAAAGCACAGTGCGGGCAGGTCAGGACCCGCCCGGATGGTTTCGGTATCCGCCGCGAGCAGCCCGGGCAGGTGGACGAGGTACCCCGCTCGTCCACCAGGTGAACGGTGATGCCGGCCAGGGTCGCCTTGTCGACGAGGATCCGGATCAGCTGCCCAACCTGCCACTGCCGAAGTCGCAGGTTGTGCCGCCGGCCCGCAGCCAACTGGAGCACGCCGCGGGGGTCGCCCATGTGCAGGGTGCCGACCCGCTGCTGTACCGCCCAGGTGATGACGGTTTTGGCGGCCTCGTGCTGGGCCTGACGGACCCGCCGCCCATGCCGGCCTTCCACCGCCCGGGACCGGCGCCGGTATTTGCGCCACCGCCGGGAGCCGCGCTGCCCGCGCGTGGGCGCCCGGCCGGCGACCGCGCGACGGCGTTGTTTGGTGTCCGCCAGGTGCATGCGGTGTTCGCCGCGGATCGCCCGCCCCGACACCAACAAGGCTTGCCCGTCCGGGCCGGCGACCGCGTAGGGGTGGATGACGCCCAAATCTACGCCGGCTATCCGTGCTGGATCCGGTCCGCAACCAGGCTCGTACACGGTGACCGGAACCTCGGCAGTGACGTCCAGGAACAACCGCCCACCCTCGGCCAGCAAAGTCACGCTTCGGACCTGCTCGGCCGGGTACGGCAACGACCGGGCCAGGCGCAGCCACAACGGCCGGCCACCCCTAGCCGTCGGGAGTCGCACCCGCCGGCCCCCGGGGTCCAGGGTGAAGGTGCCGTGATACCAACGCACCGGCACCAGACCACGCCGCCGTCGTGGGAACCGGGCCGTGGCGTCACCGTCACGGCGGCGTTTGGCGGCGGCGAACCAGGCGTCGGAGAACCTGCGCAACACCGACCGGGCACCAGTACTGTCCAGCTCGCCGAAGGTGCCCGGACCGGAAGCGGCCAGTTCGCGGCACAACTCCTGATACGAGGCCAGCGGTTTGTCCCGCCGTTGCCTTCGCCAGGCGTTGAGCTCCAGGACGCACGCCCACACGTCACCAGCGGAACGCAGCAGTCCGAAACACCGACGGCGCTGCCCGACCGTCAACCGCAACCCGACCCGAGCCGTCCGATACACCACAGCCGGGGCGGCGGGATCGCGACGGCGTGGCATACCCGACAGCCAACACCACCCCTACGACACTTTCCGCGCACGGCCAACCCCTTCCCGTGCGGCTCCATCCCCCGCCCAGCGTGGAGGACCCACGAGATCACCTCACACAGGAGCGGAACGTGGAGCCGGCCGCTTTATACTGGCTAGCCGCGTGCGATGAGCACGGCGGCGTCAAGAATGCGGTGCCAGTCGAGCTCCGCCAGCGGCCGTGTCGACGCCAGCGAGCCCAGTCCGGCCATGGCCTGCAGCAGGCGTTCGCGCATGGCCGTCTCGGGTAGCTTCGCGGCCTTCGCCAGTCTCGCGGCTTCGGTCGCGAACCGCGGGGACCGCGAGAACTGCGTCAGCGAGTCGGGCAGCGCCGCCGGCGTCCGCGGCACCGGCTGATCGTCCTGCGCCAATTCCACGATCAGGCGCGCGCCCAGTGCGGTGGCGAGGCTGTTGACGGCGGACAGTGTCGGGTTGCCGCGGCCGTTCTCCAGGTTGGCGATGTACGGCACCGAGAGCCCGGCGTCCGCCGCCACCGAGGCGATCGTGCGTCCGGCCGCCGTCCGGCGGTTGCGCAGCCGGACACCGAGAGCTGCTATCTCCACAGAAGAAATCTTGCCACATAATGTTCTGTCGGAATAGAGTCCGCGGCATGCGGCTCGCTGTGCTGCGCAACCGGAACTTCCGCCGGCTCTGGATCGCCGCGACGATCGACTCGTTCGGCTCCTGGCTGCTGGTCATGGCGGTGCCGCTACAGGTCTTCGCGCTGACCACCTCCGTGCCGTCCACCGGTCTGGCGCTGGCCATCCAGGCCCTGCCCGCCATGCTGATCGCGCCGTGGGCGGGCGTGGCGGTGGACCGCTGGCACCGCAAGAAGGTCCTCGTGGCGGCCAACGTCGTGGCCGCGGCCGGAGTCGCCCTGATGCTGCTGGCGAACACGTCCGACCGGATCGCCTTCATCTACCTGGGGCTGATCGTCGAGAACGTCGCGCTCTGCTTCCTGCGGCCCGCGATCGCGGCCGTCACACCGGCGGTCGTCGGCCGCGACGCCGGCCTCGCCTCGGCCAACGCGCTGTCCGCCTTCACCAACAGCGCCTTCCGGGTACTCGGCCCGCTCGTGGGCACGCTCCTGGTCGCCGGTGGCTGGTTCACGGCCGTCGTCCTGCTCGACGTCGCGACCTACCTCGCCGCCGCCGCGATCATCACGAGCGTCGCCATCGGCCGCGCCGACCCACCGGTCCGTGTCCGCGCACGGCTCGTGCGCGAGCTGCGCGGCGGAGTCCGCCACATCGCGGGTACGCCGTTGCTGCGCGGCCTGCTGGCCACCAGCTGGGTCTACTGGACCGCGAACGCCGCGCTCACCGCGCTGCTGATCCCGTTCGTCGCCACCCGCCTGCACAGCTCCGGGCAGGCGCTGGGCTACCTCATCGCCGGGCTCGGCATCGGCTACCTCGGCGGATCCGCCATCAGCGGCACCCTGATCGCGCGGTACCCGACCCGCACCATCCTCGCGACCGCGTACGCATCGGTCGGGCTCTGCTTCCTCGTCATGTTCACCGCGACCGCGCTGCCCGTCGCCCTCATCGCCGTGACGGCCAGCGGCGTACCCGGCGCCGTGGCACAGGTCGTCACCGGGTACCGCGTGCAGACCTCGACACCGGACACCGCGCTCGGCCGAGTCTGCGCCGCCTTCTACACCAGCGACGCCGTCGCCGCCGTCACCGGCGCCCTCGCCGCCCCGGCGGTCGCGTCCCTCACCGGACTCGACACCGCCCTGCGCGCCTTCAGCGCCGCGATACTGGTCGCCGCGGCCATGGCCACCGTCGTATTTACCACTGTCGGCTCTGGAGGGTGAAGAATTCGGAATTCGGCTCGTAACGCCGGTGTCGAGGGAGGCTGTTCGTAGCACACGGGGCGGAAGGAGCCGGGCATGAGCGCGATCTTTGGAGAGCGGCTGCTCTTCCCCCAGGAGGCCGGTCCGAGCGTGCAGCTCGTCGTCTGGGGCGACGAGTTCTACGCACGCCGCGAGACGACGTCCGGCTACACCGTCGTGTACGACCGCGGCCTCGGTCTGTACTGCTACGCCCAGCTCGTCCTGGGTCGCTTCACATCGACGCGGGTGCCGATCGCCAAGCCGCCACCACCCCGGGTGCCGCCCCACCTGAGCGAGTGGGAGCTGGTACGCCGGGACCGGGCCGCCGTACGCAGCCGCGCGCTGCTGCAACCGGCCGTGGTGGCCGACTCCGACGTGCAGCTCACGTTCGGCTCCGCGGGTGGCCTGCTGCCCGGCCGCCGCGTCAGCCGCGGCAGGATCCGCGGGCTCACCGTCCTCGTGGCGTTCCCGGATCAGGGCTCGTCGGTCACGACCGCGCAGGTGGACGCGATGCTCAACCAGCCCGGGTACGCCTTGGACGGCAACCGCGGCTCGGTCCGCGACTTCTGGCTGAGCATGTCCAACGGGAAGCTCGACTACAGCAACGACGTGGTGGGGCCGGTGACGCTGTCCCGCCCGATGTCGTCGTACTTCGTACCCGAGGACACCCCCGCACCGGCGTCGGCCCTGGTCAACGAGGCGCTGGACCTGGTGCTGGCCGCGGGCGTCAACCTGCGCGACTACGACTCGCGCGGCGAGGGCGTCGTGGACGCGCTCAGCTTCATGTACGCCGGCCTGACCCTCTACCAGATGCCGTTCTGGCCGCACAACAGCGTGCATCAGCGCACGCTCCCCGGCGGCATCCGCACCCACTTCTACACGATCACCAGCATGGGCCGCAGCCGCGTCGACCTCTCGATCGGGACGTTCTGCCACGAGGCCGGCCACCAGCTGTGCCGATTCCCGGACCTGTACGACTACGGCAAACGCGACGGCGACCTGGAAAAGAGCGCCGGTCTGGGCCGCTACTGCGTGATGTCGTCGGGCAACCACCTCGGTGAGGGCCGGGGCCCCGCCGCCCTGTGCGCCTACCTGCGCGACCTGGCCGGCTGGCCGGACGAGGTCGTGACGCTGAACGGGCCCGGCACGTTCGAGGCCGTCCACGGCGACTACGCGCGGGTGCTGAGGTACGACACCGGCCTGCCCAACGAGTACTTCCTGGTCGAGAACCGCAGCCAGCTCGGCGCGGACGCCCAGCTGCCCGACGGCGGGCTGGCCGTGTACCACTGCGACACGCTGGGCTCGAACGAGCTGCAGGAGGGCACGGCCAGCAGACACTTCCAGTGCGCCCTGTTGCAGGCGGACGGCCACCTGGACCTGGAGAACGGGATCAACGTCGGCGACGCCGGCGACCTGTATCCCGCCCGGTCCGGCGTCGCGTTGGCCGACTCCACGAACCCGTCGTCACGGCGGTGGGACCGCACCGGCACCGGGCTGGTGATCAGCGAAATCGGCGCGCCCGGTCCGGTCATCCGGTTCCGGGTCGGCGGGCAGCCCACACCGCCGGCACCGGCCTCGACCGGCGTGACGAGCGCGGCGACCACCGCGGTGCTGCTGATCCCCGACGACGTGGCCGCGGGCGTCGACAGCCATCTCCAGCTCACCGGCACCGGCACCATCGCCGCGATACGTGTCCACGCCGACATCATCCACACGTACATCGGCGACCTGACCATCGAGCTGCGCGCTCCCGGCGAGGGTGGCGTCGTGCTGCGCGACCAGGTGGGCGGCGGCACGGACGACCTGCACGAGACGTGGACGTCCGCGACGACGCCGGCGCTGGCCGCGCTGGTCGGCAAGCCGTTCGCCGGCCGGTGGACCCTGCACGTCGCCGACCGCGCCCGGCGGGACGTGGGTCGCCTCGACCGCTGGCGCCTGGAGGTCGACCCCACCGCGCCGACGGCCGTGATCGAGGTGGCCGCCAGCATCCCGGCGGGCGGCATCGCGATTCCCGACGCCGACCCCGCCGGGATCGCCAGCACGCTCACCGTCGCGCAGACCGCCGTCGTGGCCGGCGTGCAGGTCACTGTCGACATCGGACACCCGTTCGTCGGTGACCTGGTCGTCGACCTCACCGGGCCGTCCGGCGCCGTCGCCGTCCTGCACAACCAGACCGGTGCCGGCAGCGACGACCTGCGCCGGTCGTACGACGCGACCAATGTGCCGGCGCTCGCCCCGTTCGCCGGCCTGGGCGCGGCGGGCACCTGGACGCTGCGCGTCCGCGACGTCGCCGCGCAGGACATCGGTCACCTGCGCGGCTGGACGCTGCGACTCACCACATAGGACGTTCTACACCGTGAACTGGCTCTGGTTGACCACCGCGCCGTTGCGCAGGAACTTCCAGGTGATCTGCCGGAACGCGAGCGAGAACCGGACCTGACCGTCGGCGGCGACCGCGACACTCGTCAGGACCGCGTCGGCGAGATCGACCGCGAGGTACGCCGTGGCCGCACACCTCTTCGGGTCGGCGCACAGGGTCAGCACCGCCGTACGCATGCGCCGGGCGGTGGTGACGTTCCGGAACAGCGCCGGGTATCCCCCGTCCACCACCCCGCTGACCTGCAGGTCGGCGAGCTGCGGCCGGCCGGCGCCGCCACCGGCGCCGACCGGTGCCTTGACCGCGTCGGAGAAGTCGACGACGTCGATCCCGCCCGCGATCGCGCCGCCCTGCCCGGCGACGCCCTCAAGGACGATCCCGCCGCGCACCGCCGCGGTGGTAGGCGCCGCCAGTGCCACCGCGACCGGCGCGGCGGCGTGTGCCGGTGGCGCGGCCGAGGCGGCCAGCCCGAGCCCGCCAGCCATCATCGTCACCGCGACCGACGCCCACACGCCGCGGTGGCCCTTCCGTCCCGTGATGCCCATCCTCGCCATCCCTTCAGACTGTGGACACCCCTCATACGAGCGGTCGGGGACGCCGGCCCACCTCCGTCCGGGATTTCTTTGTCAGATCATGGGCGACATTGACGCACGCCGTTACAAACCCTAAACTCGCCGGTAACTTACCGATCGGTAGCAACTCTCTGCGGGGCCCCGCACACCTGTGGAGGTGCACACGTGTCGATCACACGTCCGATCCCCGTACTCACCGCACTGCTCCTCATCGTGGCCACGGCCGCAATCCCCCAAACCCCTGCTATGGCGAGCCCGGCCTGCCCGACGGACGGCATCCCGTTCAGCAACCAACTCAGCAACGGCAACGTCAAGATCGGCCGACTCGACCCGGCCACCGGCGCCTCCGGCACCGCCTGCGGCGTCGTGGTCTTCACCCCCGAACTCACCCTGAAAGCCACCATCCCCAAGAGAACCTCGTGTTCGAGCCGCTGTCCGTGCCCATCGACAAGCTGGGCCTGATCAACGTGCCGGTACGCATCAAGCCCGCCAGCGACTTCACCGGCCCGGTCGAGTTCGCGGCGGACGGCATCCACATCGCACTCACCGGTGAGGTGGTCGCCGAGGCGGACATCCTGCTCAACACGTGCACGATCGGCCCGTTCCGCACGTCGCTCACCACTGACCACAGTGGAGCGTTGATCGGCGCGCCGTTCGCGGGCACCGACCCGGCCAACCTCACCGGCAAGCTGGTCGGCAACGAGGACGCCGTACCCCGCGCCAACCGCACCTGGAAGTGCCCGATCCTGATCGCCGACCTGTTCGATGCGATCACCGGCCTGCCCTCGCCGGCCGGCCAGTCGTGGCTGACGTTCGACAGCAGCCTCACCCTCACCCCCGCCGCAGCGACCACGCTGCGCGGCTAAACATTGGTGGAGGGCAAGGCGAGCCGGTCCGGCCCGGTGCCGAGGGCGGACCGGCGATGCGGGTTGGCGAGATAGAACTCGATCACCTCGGCGACCCGCTCGTCCGGGACCGCCGAGTCCGAGTCGCTGATCTCCACCGTGCGCGGGTATCCCGGCGGTCGCAGGCGCAGGTGGATGCCCTCCTCGTCCCGCTCGACGGAACCGATCCGGTCCCAGGGCAGCACCCGGCCGTTGAGCACAACGCCGCCCGCGGTGACGGACACGCCGCCGGACAGCCGGAAATCCTTGCACGTGATCACCGCGAGAGCCAGCGCGGTCCCGCCGGCGATCGTCGACCCGATCACGCCGGACCACGTCTTGCCGGCACCGACCTCCCCGCCGGCGAACACCAACCCGCCGCTCACCAGCGTGATCACCCCGAACGCCCGCAGGGCCAGCGTCCGGCGAAGCACGCGCGCGTGCAGGCCCGCGAGCACGCCGCCACGCACCACCAGCGCCGGCCGCCACCGCAAGTCGGCCGTGCGCCGGCGCCGGCGCTCCCACTGCGTGGCGGCGATATGCACGCCGGTCGCGACGAACACCACCCCGCTGACGTCCGGCGCGGCGGCACCGGCGCGCCGCCCGTACTCCCACAGCGCCCCAGCCGCGCCAAGGCCCGCGAGCGCCGTGACGGCGGCGATTCCGGCGCGGACCCACCACACCCGGTCCCGCCCCGGCTGCTCGATCACCACGCCGCGCACTATGCCACCCCCGCTCAAGGCCCTCCCACGCCGCCTGTGCGGCCCACGCGCCGCCTTCGGCGGCCCGGCCGCCACCTCTCGCGCCGCCCAGGCGGCCCGTCCGCCGCCCAAGGCGGCCCTCCGCGCCGATCAAGGAATCTTGCGTCGATCAAGGGCAAACGGCCGCGGATCCGAGATCAAAGCACGACCGTTCGCCCTTGATCGACGCGGAAAACCTTGGTCGACGCGGAACGCGCCGATCCGGCGCGGACCCGCGCCGACCCCACGAGGCCCGCTCGGGCCGCGCGGTGGCCGCGCGGTGCGCGGGCGCCGGCCCCTACGCCGACGCCGGCCCCTACGCCGACGCCGGCCCCTGCGTCGATCAAGGACTCCTGCGTCGATCAAGGGCAAACGGCCGTGGATCCGAGATCGAAGCACGGCCATTCGCCCTTGATCGACGCGAAAAACCTTGATCGACGCGGAACGCGCCGGCCCGGCGCGGGCCCACGCGCGGCGCACGGTGCGCGGCGGGCGGTGCGCGGTGCGTGGTGCGTGGGCGGCGGGGCGGGATGGGGTACGGGGTCAGGGGCGACCGGGGCGGCGGGTGGTGCGGGCGCCGGTCGGAGGTGGGATTTCGCCGCTGCCCCGGGGCACCAGCGTCGGCGGGATGACGCGCCGGGTTGGCGGGTCGCCCCAGCCGTCGATCCGCGCGAAGAGGGTCTGCGCCGCCGCCGTGCCGAGGACGACGGGGTCGCCGGCTACCACCGACAGCGGTACGGGCAGCATGTCGGCCAGCGGGAAGTCGTCGAACCCGACCACCGCCACGTCACGGCGCGGCCCGAGCGCGCGGAGCAGGCCCTGGGTCATGAAGCCGGTGGTGGTGAAGATGGCGGTCGGCGGGTCCGGCACGGCGAGCAGCTCGCGTGCGGACCGTTCGGCCTCGGCGACGGAGCCGGTTGACAGCCGGCGGATCAGTGTCGCGTCGATCGTGCCCACCTCCGCCCGCATGGCTTGGCGGAAGCCGCGCAGCCGCTCGGAGGTGGCCCAGCGGCTGGGTGCGACGATGGCGCCGATCCGGCGGTGTCCCTGTGCGGCCAGGTGTCGCACCGCCATCCGTGCGCCTTCGGCGTTGTCGAGCACCACCTCGTCCGCTGACAGGCCGCCGCCAGGCCGGTCGACGAACACCACCGGGGTGCCGATCTCGATCTCGGGGCGCAGGTAGCCGTAGTCGCGCCCGCCCGGGACGATGAGCAGTCCGGCGACCTGGCGGCCGAGCAGTCCGTCGATGGCGGCGCGCTCGGCCAGCGGGTCTTCGTCGGCGCTGGCGAGGACGGCGGCGTAGCCCCGGCCGCGCGCCTCGGCGATGACGGCGGACGCGACGCCCGCGAAGAACGGGTTGGTGAGGTCGCCGAGCAGCAGTCCGATGTCGACGGTGCTCTGGCCCGATCGCATGCCGCGCATGCTGCGGGCCACCTCGTTGCGGCGGTATCCGGTGGCCGCGATGGCCGCCTCGACCCGGGCCCGGGTCTCCCGGCTGACCCGGCCCTCGCCGTTGACCACCCGCGACACGGTCTTCATGCCGACTCCGGCGAGTCCGGCGACCTCCTTCATCGTCGGCCGTGCCACGACTGGTCCCCTCTCTACTCCGCGGCGGTCGCGGCGAAGCTACACCACGTTCAGCGCCGCGAAGCTACACCACGGCCAGCGCCGCGAAGCTACTCCGGCGCGGTCGCCGCGCCGAGCGCGCCCGTCATCGCCCCGAGCACGCGTTCGGCGGTGGCTTCGGCCCGGTTGAAGACGGCCACCCGCTGGCCGAGTCGCAGCACTTCGATGCGGTCCGCCACCTCGAAGACGAAAGGAAGATTATGGCTTACCAGGATGACGGACACGCCCTGCTCCCGTACGGACTCGATGAGCGCCTTGACGCGGCCGGTCTGGACGACGCCGAGGGCGGCGGTCGGTTCGTCCATCAGGACCAGCCGGCTGGCCCACAGGACGGCGCGGGCCACGGCGATGCCCTGGCGCTGGCCGCCGGACATCGTGCCGACGCGGCTGCGGGTGTCCTGTAGTCCCACGCTGAGCCGGCCGAACGCCTCGTCGGCGCCGGCCCGCATACGGGGTTTGTCGAGCATGCCGAGCATGCCGAGCAGACCGGGCCGCATCACCTCACGGCCGAGGTAGAGATTGGCGGCCGGGTCCAGGTCGGGGGCGAGCGCGAGGTCCTGGTAGACGGTCTCGATGCCGTACCGGCGGGGCGCGAGCGGGCTGCTGAACGCCACCGGCTGCCCGTCGACCTCGATCCGCCCGGCGTCCGGCTGGATGACCCCGGAGATCACCTTGATCATGGTGCTCTTGCCGGCGCCGTTGTCGCCGACGAGCGCCACGACCTCGTTGCGGTTCACGGTCATTTCGGCGCCCCGCAGCGCGCGTACGGTCCCGTAGCTCTTGGTGATCCCGGACAGCCGCAGGATCGGGGTATCGCTGGTCATCGGAGCTCCCTACTGTCAGGATGACAACGCTGTCGCATGACTAGGGCGACTGTCAACACCCCACCCACCAGGAGGTTTGCGTGCCACTGCCGGACGAGTCCCTGCCCGACAGCCTGGCCGCCGTGTCCGATCGGGCGTCCGCGCGGCTCGCCGCGGGCGCCGGCGGGGCGGAGACGTTTCGCCGCTGCTTCGCCAGCGCCTGGACCACGACCCTGCGCGGCGACCCGGCGTACCCGTTCGTCATCACCGGCGACATCCCGGCGATGTGGCTTCGGGACACCGTGGGCCAGCTGCGCCCGTACCTGACCGGCGCCGCCGACCCCGACGTGCGGCGCGTGCTCGGCGGCATCGTCCGGCGCATGGCCGCCGCGGTGCTCGCCGACCCGTACGCCAACGCGGTCAACGACGGGCCCACCGGGCACCGGGTCGACGACCACGACCGGCCGGTGCCCGGCCCCGACATCTGGGAACGCAAGTACGAGCTCGACTCGCTCTGCGCGGTGCTCTCCTTCGGGTACGAGCTGTGGGCGGTCACCGGGTCGGCCGCGCACCTGCGGGGCGAGTTCGTCGAGGCGGTGGCCCGGATCCTGCAGGTCTGGCGGGTCGAGCAGGACCACGAGCGGGCCTCCCGTACCGGTTCGAGCGGATCGACGGGCCCTTCCGGGGCGACACGCTGGAGCGCGGCGGCCTGGGCACGCCGGTGGCCAGGACCGGGATGACGTGGTCGGGGTTCCGGCCCAGCGACGACCGCTGCACGTACGGCTACCTGGTCCCGGCCAACGCGGCGGCGGTGGTGGCGCTGGACGGCGTCGTCGAGCTGTGCGAGCGCGGCGTGCTGCCCGGGCACCTGGGCGCCGAGGCGCTGGACCTCGCGGTCGAGATCGCCACCGGCATCGTCCACCACGGTGTCGTGCCCACCCCCGCCGGCCCGATCTACGCGTACGAGGTGGACGGGCTGGGCGGGGCGAACCTGATGGACGACGCCAACGCGCCCAGCCTGCTGTCCCTGCCCTACCTCGGCTGGTGCGCCGCCGACGACCCGATCTACCGGCGTACCCGGGCGTTCGTGCTCGGCGACGGCAACCCGTACTTCTACCGGGGCAAGCACGCCAGCGGGTGGGCAGCCCGCACACGCCGCACCGGTACGCGTGGCCGATGGCACTGTGCATGCAGGCGCTCACCGCGAGCGACCAGCGGGAGGCCGAGCACCTGTACGCGACGCTGCTGGCCACCGACGCGGGCACCGGCCAGATGCACGAGGGCTTCGACGTGGACGACCCGGGCGCGTTCACCCGGCCGTGGTTCGCCTGGGCGAACTCGCTGTTCGCCGAGCTGGCCCTGCGGCTGGCGGACCTGCCGGTGCCGCGCCCAATCCCGCCCGTCCCGGCCGCGGTGGCCGCCGCGATGCGCGCGATGAGCACCGGTGCGGCAGCCGGCCGTTGACGGATTCGATCAGCGGGGTTACCGTCCCTGGTCAAACAGGTGACAACGCTGTCACCACCCTGACCGGTAGAGGTGAGGCGATGGCGGTACAAGAGGCGTCACCGGAGGACGTCCGGCCCAACGAGACGATCCCGGACACCGCCGCGCCACCCGCGCGCCGCGTACGCCTGCAGGCCCTGCGCCGTACCCAGCGCAGCTGGTCGGTCGTGGTCCTGCTGGCCCTGATCGCGCTGTTCTCGGCCATGCGGCCGGAGCAGTTCGTGTCCTGGTTCAACGCCAAGAGCATCGCCGTCGACGCGTCCAGCTACCTGCTCATCGCGGTGGGCATGACGTTCGTGATCACGATCGCCGGCATCGACCTGTCGGTCGGCTCGGTGCTCGTGTTCTCCGGCGTGGTGAGTCTCAAGGCGATGCACGCCATCGGCGGCGACGGGCTGCTGGTCTGCCTGGCCGGGCTGGGCGTCGCGGTCCTGTCCGGGCTGCTGTGGGGGATGGTCAACGGCCTGCTGACCACCCGGGCGGGGTTTCGCCCCTGATCGCGACCCTCGGCACGTTCGCCGCCGCGACCGGGCTCGCGTACATCCTCGCCGGCGGCCAGGACATGCACGGCGTACCCACCGCGCTCGCCGACACCCTCGGCTTCGGCAGCTTCCTCGGCGTGCCGTACACCGTCCTCGTCGCGCTCGCCGTCGCCGCGGCCGGCGCGTTCGTCATGGCACAGACCCGGTTCGGCCGCTACACCGCCGCCATCGGCTCCAACGAGGAGGCGGTACGCCGCGCGGCTGTCAACGTCGACCGGCACATCGTCAAGGTGTACGTCCTGTCCGGCGCACTGTCCGGGCTGGCCGGCTTCGTCAGCCTGGCTCGATTCCAGACCACCACCCTCAACGGCCACCAGACCGACATGCTCCAGGCCATCCTCGCCGTCGTCATCGGCGGGACCAGCCTGAGCGGCGGCATAGGCACGGTCCTCGGCACCGTCGTCGGCGTCGCCATCCCGTCCGTCCTGACCGACGGCTTCGTCATCCTCGGCCTGGAACCGTTCTGGCAACAGGTCGCGCTCGGCGGCGCACTGGTCGGCGTCGTGATGGTCGACCAGCGCCGCCGCCGGCGCAACGCCCGCACCTAACCGGCTCGCAGCCCTTCCCCATCCACGTACCAGGAGGGTCCACAATGCACGCACGCGCCACGGCCTGCCTCGCCACGGCCGCAGCCCTAATGATCACACTCGCCGCCTGCGGTTCCTCGGACGACGGCGGCTCCAATACCGCGTCCAGCTCCGGCACCGGCGAAAAGAAGGTCAAGGTCACGTTCATCCAGGGCGTGGCCGGCGACCCGTTCTACGAGACGATGTCGTGTGGCGCCAAGGACGAAGCCGCCAAGGACAACGTCGACCTGACCATCCAGGGCGCCAAGAACTGGGACGTCAGCCTCCAGATCCCGCTGCTCAACTCGGTGATCGCCGCCCACCCGGACGCCCTGTTCATCGCGCCCAACGACTCCCAGGCCCTCGTCCAGCCGCTGAAGCAGGCGACCAGCGCCGGCATCAAGGTGGTGCTCGTCGACACCACGCTGTCGGACACCAGCTTCGTCTCCTCCGCCATCGCCAGCGACAACGTCAAGGGCGGCGAGGCCGCCGCCGACGCCCTCGCCAAGCTCGTCGGCGAGAAGGGCAGCGTGCTGCTGGTCGGCGGGCAGCCGGGCGTGAGCACCGCCGAGGCGCGGCAGAAGGGCTTCGAGGAAGGGCTCAAGAAGTACCCGAACATCAAGTACCTGGGCAACGTCTTCACCACCAACGGCGTTGCGAAGATCTCCCAGCTCGTCTCGGCCCAGCTCGCGGCCAACCCGGACCTGGCCGGCATCTTCGCGCTCAGCACCGACCAGAGCGAGGGCGCGAACAACGCGGTCAAGGCCGCCGGCAAGGCCGGTCAGGTCAAGGTGGTCGGCTTCGACGCCGGCCCGACGCAGGTCGAGCAGTTGCGCAACGGCGTCGTGCAGGCCCTCGTGGCCCAGCAGCCGGCCCAGATCGGCGCCGACGGCGTGCAGCAGGCCGCAGCCGCGGCGCGCGGCGAGACCGTGGAGAAGCAGATCGGCACCGACTCGACGGTCATCACCGCCGACAACGTCGACGACCCCGCGGTCAAGAAGTTCCTCTACACCACGACCTGTTCCTGACCCGGACGGCGTAAAGCGCCGGGGTGGCCTGGCCGGGCCACCCCGGCGCGTACGCTGCATGACATGATCGACCGCGCCCGCCTGACCGCGCTGCTGGCCCGCGAGCGGGCGGCGTACGCGGACCGCAACCCCCGCTCCGCGGCCGCCTACGCCCGGGCCGAGTACCTCTTCGGCCGGGTGCCGATGACCTGGATGAACAAGACCGCCGCCGGCTTCCCGATCTACCTCGACACCGCCCGCGGCGCGCGGGTGACCGATGTGGACGGACACGAGTACGTCGACTTCTGCCTCGGCGACACCGGCGCGATGGCCGGCCACTCCCCGCACCGGTCATCGAGGCCGTCACCCGGCGGCTGAGCGGCGGCCTGGCCACGATGCTGCCCACCGAGGAGGCCGCCGAGGTCGGCGCCGAACTGGCCCGCCGCTTCGGCGTTCCACAGTGGAGCTTCGCGCTCACCGCCACGGACGCCAACCGCTGGGCGATCCGCCTGCTGCGCGCCGTCACCGGCCGACCGCGGATCCTGGTCAACAGCTACTGCTACCACGGTTCGGTCGACGAGTCGCTCATCGTGGTCGGCCCGGACGGCCGGGCGCGCAGCCGCGACGGCAACGTCGGCGCCCCGTACGACGTCACCCAGACCAGCCGCGTCGCCGAATACAACGACCTGGACGGCCTGGCCCGCGAACTGGCCCACGGCGACGTCGCGGCCGTGCTCATGGAGCCCGCGCTGACCAACATCGGCATCGTCCTGCCCGAGCCGGGCTATCTGGCCGGCGTCCGGGCGCTGACCCGCGAGCACGGCACGTACCTCATCAACGACGAGACCCACACGTTCTCCGCCGGGCCCGGCGGCGCCACCGCCGCGTGGAGCCTCGAACCCGACGTCGTCACCATCGGCAAGGCGATCGGCGGCGGCATCCCCATCGGCGCCTACGGCCTGTCGGCCGCACTGTCCGCACTGCTGAGCGAACGCTCAGATCTGGACCTCGTCGATATGGGCGGCGTCGGCGGCACGCTCGCCGGCAACCCGCTCTCGCTCACCGCCGCCCACGCCACCCTGCGCCAGGTGCTGACCGACGCGGCGTTCGCCGGCATGATCGAGGTCGCGACGGCGTTCGCCGCCGGGGTCCGGAAGACCATCGACGAGTACGCGCTGCCGTGGTCGGTCAACCAGCTCGGCGCGCGGGTGGAGTACCGCTTCGTGTCCCCGGCCCCGCGTACCGGCGGCGAGTCGGCCGCGCACGCCGACGCCGACCTGGAGGACTACCTGCACGTCTACCTGGCCAACCGGGGCGTCCTGCTCACCCCGTTCCACAACATGGCCCTGGCCTGCCCGCAGACCACGGCCGATGACGTGGCCCGGCACCACGAGGTCTTCGCCGCCGCCGTGGCGGAGCTGATGGGCGGTCCCACCACCGCGTGATGGTGAGACCGCCCGCAGCACTGTCCTACAGCGACAGTGTCCAGCTGTTGATGTAACCGGTGTCTATGGACGCGGCGTCCTGGACCCGCAGCCGCCACGTGCCGTTGGCGGCCTCGGACGACAGGTTCACCGTGTACGTGGTGTCGATGTTGTCGGCGCTGCCGCCCGTCCGGCTGCGCAGCGTGTAGCTGCTACCGTCCGGCGCGACCAGCGAGACGACGAGGTCACCGACGTACGTGTGCACAATGTGGATCTCGACGGTGCTGGTCGACGAGGCGTTGCGGTTGCAGCCGGTGATGCCGACCGTCGACTCCACCGTCGTGTTGTCCGGGATCGTCACGTCGGTCGGGTTGACCGCGACGCAGCCGGGTGCGTTGTTGACGTTCAGGGTGAACGTCGCCGAGTGGGTGTTCGCCGACGACGTACCCGTGATGGCGACGGCGTAGCTGCCCGCCGGCGTCGTCGACGACGTGCTGATCGTGACGGTGGCGGAGCCGCCGGCCGTCACCGACGTCGGGCTGAACGTGGCGGTCGCGCCGGTGGGCAGGCCACTGGCGGTGAAGTTCACGGTCAGCGCGGTGCCGTTGGTGACCGCCGTGGTCACCGTCGCGGTGGTCGAGCTGCCCGGGTCCACCGACGCGGAGGCGGGCGCCACCGTGATGGAGAAGTCGTTGCCGGTCGGGCAGGCCGCGTCGTTGCCGGCCACGTTGACGGCGGTCCAAGCCGCCTGGACGGTCTTGTACTCGGTGGAGCACAGGCCATACAGGTCGGTCGCGGCGGAGAGCGTGTACGCCCGCGCCGTGTTGCTCGGCGTGCTGCTGTTGACGTACCGGGTGTTGGAGACGAAGTAGGTGTCCAGCGCCCGGAACCAGATCTTCTCCGCCTTGGCACGGCCGATGCCCACGACGGCCGCGGCCGAGCCGCACACCGGGGAGGTGCCGTACGCGGTGGCGCCGGTGCCCTCGGCCAGGTTGAAGAAGAAGTGGTTGCCCGGACCCGAGGAGTAGTGCACGTCCACGCTGTTGGTGCTCGACGACCAGCAGCCGTGCGACGAACCGTCCAGGGTCGGGTTGTACATGTACCGCAGCGGCGTGTTGTTGCCGTTGATGTTGATCTTCTCGCCGACCTGGTAGTCGCCGGGGTCGGCCGTGGTGTTCGCGTAGAACTCGACCATGTTGCCGAAGATGTCGCTGGTCGCCTCGTTGAGGCCACCCGACTCACCGGAGTACGTCAGGCCGCCGGGGACCACGTTCTCGGTGACGCCGTGGCTCATCTCGTGGCCCGCCACGTCGAGCGAGACCAGCGGCCGCGCGTTGCCGGAGCCGTCGCCGTACGTCATCTGCGCGCCATCCCAGAACGCGTTGACGTAGGCGTTTCCATAGTGGACCCGAGACGGCACGCCGGTGCCGTTGCCGAAGATGCCGTTGCGGCCGTGCACGTTCTTGAAGTAGTCGAACGTCATCGCGGCGCCGAAGTGCGCGTCGACCGCGGCCGACTGCCGGTTGGAGGTGGCGCCGGTGCCCCACGCGTTGTCGGCGTCCGTGAACGTCGTACACGTGCTGGTGCCGTTGTTCATGTCGCAGGTACGGCCGTTGCCGTGCGACGGGTCGATCATGCTGTACGTCGAGCCGGACAGGGTGGTGTCCACTGTGACCGTTCCAGCGTAGACACTCGCCCCGGTGCCGTTGACGCTCTCGATTTCGTCGAACTCCCCGATGTACGCGCCGGTCTGTGCGTCACTGATGACGTGCAGCCGGGACGGCGTCTGCCCGTCCGGCGCCCAGCCGTTGACCAGGGTCTCCCACGCGAGCCGGCCGTTGCCGCTGCTGGCGTCGACGAAGAGCTCAGCGGAGCCGACGCCGGTCACCGTGCCGGAGAACCGGCCCCGGGCGCTCTCGCGGGCCTGCGCGGCGGTGACCTTCGCGGTGGTGCTCAGCGTGAGCGGCGCGGCCAGGCCGACCGAGGTGCCCGCGTAGGCGCCGTCGGCCTTGGTGTGCACGATGAGGTCGCCGCCGTAGACCCGCAAACCTTGGTACGTGCGGGTGTAACGGACGTGGGCCGCGCCGCTGCGGTCGACCTTGCTGCTGTAGGCGGTGTACGCCTCGCCGCTCGCGGCGGCGACGTCCCGGGGGTGGGCCTTGAGTGCACGATCAGCCTTGCTGACCACCGACGAGTCCGGTCCCGCTGGTGCGACCGGTGGTGCGGCCGAGCCGCTCGCGGCGGTGGCCACGAGGGCGCCGCCGACCAGCATGGTAATGCTGGCCAGCGCGAGGGGTCTTTTCACGCAGTTCCTCCCGAATCCGGCAAGGGGGGTTCACTAATGCCCATATGTATATCCATGTACGTGCAGGGCCGGGAAGACGATCATGTATACCGGGGTGGTCATATCAATGGCGTGTACAAACCGTGTTCGGCGCACCGCCTATCCGTAGCCACGCCGCTGACCAGCCCCGCCGGCGCCGAGGTGACCACCGGCCCTTGCGCGCCGATCAAGGATCTCCCCGCCGATCAAGGGCATACGGCCGTGGATCAGAGATCAAAGCACGACCATATGCCCTTGATCGACGCACGAATCCTTGATCGACGCAGCCCCCGCGACGCGCGAACGCAGCCGCGCGACGGCGAAAGCGGCCCGCGCACCGAGGGCGAGCGCGTGCCGGGGAGGCGGTGTTAGTCGACGGTGACCGTCTCGAAGGTGAGGGGGATCTTGGGTTGGCCGCCGCCGGCGGTGCTGGACGCGTCGTGGCCGCCGGCGGCGATCTGCTCGACGATGTCCAGTCCGGCGGTGACCGTGCCGAACGGCGTGTAGGCCGGACTCAGCGTGCTGTCGCGGAAGACGATGAAGAACTGGCTGCCGTTGGTGCCGGCCCCCGCGTTCGCCATGGCCACCACGCCACGGGTGTACGTCGCGCCGGCGAGGTTCTCGTCGCCGAACTGGTAGTCCGGCCCGCCTCGGCCGGTGCCGCTGGGGTCGCCGCACTGCAGCACGAAGATGCCCTCGGTGACCAGGCGGTGGCAGCTCGTGCCGTCGAAGAACCGCTTGGCGGCAAGGTGCTGGAAGCTGGCCACCGTGCACGGCGTGGCCGCGCGGTCCATCGCGATGGTGATGTCGCCGCGGTTGGTGGTGATCCGCATCGTGGCCTTGCCGGCGCGGGGAGCTCCGTCGAAGTCGGGCGGCCCCACCGCCTTGATGTCGGGGCCGGCCGACGTGCTCGTGGCGGTGCAGGACGAGGACGTCGAGGCCGGCGAGGATGTCGCCACCCCGGTCGGGCTGGTCGTGACCGAGGCCGCGCCCGGATCCGGGTCCGAGTCCTGGTTGGCGAGGTACACGGCGGCGCCCGCCGCGCAGCCCAGGCACAGCAGGAGCAGCACCGCCCCGCCGACCGCCAGCCCGATGATCAGGCCGCGCCGGCTCTTGGCTGGCGGTTGCGGCGAGTACGGCGGCTGTGGCGGGTATGGCTGGTACGGCTGGCCAGGTGGGGCGGGGGTGCGTAGGTCACCGCGTGAGGGTACCGGCCGGCGTCGAGGTGCCGGCGTGCTCCAGCGGGAGGCGGGCGAGCGTACGCCGCAGGGCCAGGCCGAGCAGCAGCCCGGCGGCGCAGTCGGTGAGCCAGTGGTAGCCGAGGTACGTCACGGCCACGAAGACGATGAGCACCGGGGCGAGCAGCACGGCGCGCCGGGTCCGTACGCCCAGCGGCCGGCGCAGCAGGCGTTCGGCCAGCACGACCAGGACGGGGTACCAGATGACCGTGTTGACCACGTGCCCGGACGGGTACGACCACCCCGCGTCGTTGGCGAAGAGTTCCACCGCGTCGTGCCACGGCGCGTGCGGTGCGGACCGGTCGATCAGGATCTTCAGCGGCACCACGACGGCGTAGCTGGCCGCGGCGGTGACGAGGACCAGCAGGACCGGGCGGGGCGTGCGGTCCCGCACGGCCAGCAGGGCGGCCACGACGAGCAGGATCGAGGCGATGAGGTTGGCCGAGCCGAGGAAGTAGAGGCCCTTCGCCGCGACCCGCAGCGCCTCGGGGCGGTGCGCGTCGCACCAGTCCCGGACGGCGATGTCGGCGTCGAGGAACGCACCCGCCGCGAGGGCCCCGGTCAGGACGGCGAAGCCGGCGACGAGCCCGGCGTCCACCCGCCATCCGTACCGGCCCACCCGTCCACCTTACGGGTACCCGGCCGCAACCGTTAAGCAACTTATATAAGTTAGTGATACGGTTTCGCCATGCTGAGCGTCCCCGAGCTGACCTCCACGCTGGAGGAGTTCACCCGGATGTTCATCCGGTTGCCGTCGGTGCAGCGGTTGAGCTTCACGACACTGTCGGTGCTGCACACGCTCGCCGGCCGCGGCCCGAAGCGGCTGGCCGAGCTGACCGCCAGCGAGCAGGTCACCCAGCCGGCGATCACGCAGATCGTGACGAGGCTGGAGCGCGACGGCCTGGTCGAGCGCCGGCCCGACCCGTCCGACGGCCGCGCGGTGCTCGTGCACATCACCCCGGCCGGATCGGCCATTGTGGACGGCCGGCGGGCCGACCGGGTCGCGCACCTCGCCGACCTCACCAGCCGGCTGACCCCGGCCGAGCGGGCCGCCATCGCGGCCGCCCTGCCCGCCCTGGCCCGCCTGGTGAAACTCAACGAACGGTAGGAGAAGACCATGCAGCCGACACCCATCCACGTACCCGATGAGGTGCTCGCCGACCTGCGGCGGCGCCTGGAGCTGACCCGCTGGCCCGACGACGCGGGCAACGAGGACGGGTACTACGGGTCAAGCGCGCCTACCTACAGGGGCTCGTCGAGTACTGGCACACCGGGTACGACTGGCGCGCGGCCGAGGCGGCCATCAACGCGTACGAGCACTACCGGGTCGACGTCGACGGCGTGCCGGTGCACTTCATGCGCAAGCCCGGCACCGGACCCCGGCCGATCCCGCTCATCCTCACCCACGGCTGGCCCTGGACGTTCTGGCACTGGTCCAAAGTGGTCGATCCGCTCGCCGACCCGGGCGCGTACGGCGGCGACCCGGCCGACGCGTTCGAGGTGATCGTCCCGTCGTTTCCCGGCTTCGGGTTCTCCACGCCGCTGCCCGACCACCCGGACATGAACTTCTGGAAGGTCGCCGACCTCTGGCACACCCTCATGACGAAGACCCTCGGCCACCGGCGGTACGCGGCCGCGGGCTGCGACGTCGGGGCGCTGGTGACCGGCCAGCTCGGTCACAAGTACGCCGACGAGCTGTACGCCATCCACATTGGATCCGGGCAGAAGCTGAGCATGTTCAACGGCGACCGGGCCTGGGACCTGTCCGGCGGCCAGCCCATCCCGGACGGCCTGCCCGACGACGTCCACGCCCGGATCGTCGCGCTGGACAGGCGCTTCGCCGTCCACCTCGCCGCCCACGTGCTCGACCCGGGCACCCTGGCGTACGGGCTGTCCGACTCCCCCGCCGGGATGCTCGCGTGGATCCTGCGCCGCTGGGCCAACTGGAGCGACAACGGCGGCGACCTCGAGTCCGTCTTCACCCGGGACGACCTGCTCACCCACGCCACGATCTACTGGGTCGGCAACAGCATCGGCACCTCGATCCGCACGTACGCCAACAACAACCGCTACCCGTGGACCCCGTCCCACGACCGGCGGCCGGCCGTCGAGGCGCCCACCGGCATCACGTTCATCGGCTACGAGAACCCGCCCGGCGTCACCACCGACGGGCGGGTCGCGCACTTCCTCGCCAGCGAGCGCGGCGGCTGGTACAACCACGTCAACCTCACCGTGCACGAGCGTGGCGGCCACTTCATCCCGTGGGAGATCCCCGATCTGTGGGTGGACGACCTGCGCCGGACACTACGCGGGCGGCGCTGAGCCGGCGCCGGGTCAGCCGCAGCCGGCGCGGGTGCCGCCGGGCCGGCCTCGGGCGCCGGATCACCGCCGCGGGCGCGGCCACCGCCGGGTCGTCGGTCAGCACGGCGCGGTGCGCGGCCACCAGTTCCCGGCCCGGCCCGACCCCGAGCCGGTCCACCAGGACCTCCCGCACCGCCTGGTACGCCTCCAGCGCCTCGGCCTGCCGGCCCGAGCGGTACAGGGCCACCATCAGCCGGCACCACAGCGACTCACGCAGCGGCTGTTGCGCCGTCAGGCCCCGCAGGTGGGCCACCAGATCGGCGTGCCCGCCCGCGGCGAGCAGCAGGTCGACCCGGCGCTCGGCCGCGGCGAACCACTCCTCGGTCAGCCCCGGTCCGTACTCGCCGGCGAGCGCCTCCGATCCCACGTCCTGCAGCGGCTCGCCGCGCCAGCAGGCCAGCGCGCGGTCGAGCAGTGCCAGCTCCGCGGCGCCCGCCGCCGACCGGGCCGAGCTCACCAGCGCACGGAACTGGAACACGTCCACCGCCTGGGCGGGGACCGCCAGCGTGTACCCGCCGCGGGTGCCGGTGATGACGTCCATGCCGACGTCCTGCCGTACCCGGGTCACCACAGTGGACAAAGCCCGCCGGGCCAGCGCCGGGATGTCCTCGGCCCAGGCGTAGCGGGCCAGTGCGTCGATGCTGACCACCCGCCCGGGGGCGAGCGCGAGCGCGGCGAGGATCACCCGCCGCCGCGGCGCGGCGAGCGCCACCGTCCGTCCGTCCGCCACTACCCGGACCGGGCCGAGCAGGCCGACCTCAAGAGCACCGTTCACAGCACCCCCGTGTTGCTACCTGCCATGTACAACCACCCCGTTGGTTTGCGTACGCCGCGATACAAGCACAGTGGCATACCCGTGTCTGCGCCTCGCAAGATCATCGGCCGGATTCGTTGCGCTATCACGCAACGCCGCAGGCCGCCGCGGGTATGTCGGTGAAACCGATATGAAGGCGGCTCCGCCTACTCTTCCGGCCATGAGGCAAGCCGTGCTACATCGCTGGCCGAGCGCGCTCGGGCTGGCCGCCGCGGCGTTCCAGTTGGCCACCGGCGCGGACCGGGACTCCGTCGCGATCGTGATCGCCGTCGCGACGCTGTGCTATCTCGGCGCCGCCGCGCTCGACCGGCCGTGGATCGCCTGGGCCGGGGTCCTCGGCGCCAGCGTGGTCGTCACCGTCTGCGAGCTTGCCGGACTGCCGTGGTGGGCCGGCCTCGGCCTCACCGCCCTGGCCCTGCTCGGCGCCGGCCTCGCCGGCGGGGCGCCCCGGCCGGCGCTGACCGCACAGACCCTCGCCCTCGCCGGGTACGGCGGGTTGGCCATGACCGCGCTGGTCGTCGCTCCCCGCGCCGGCCTGGCGCTGGCCGGTGTCACGCTGGCCGCCCACGCCGCGTGGGACGTCGTCCACTATCGACGCAACACCGTGGTTCCCCGGTCGCTGGCCGAGTTCTGCGTGCTCCTCGACGTACCCCTGGGAATAGGCGCGATCGTCCTGGCGGTGGTCGACTGACCCGGTGCCCGGCGGACCGGCGTCCCAGGATTCCGGACATCGCCGCGCCGGCGGCGGGCGTCCGCACGGTCCACGACGGACAGTGGTGCGGTGACGGGGAATGCGGTCGGCACGGGGGTGCCGCTGATCGGGGTGTTGGGTTCGCTGACGGTGTCGGTGCGCGGGCGGCCGGTGGTGCCGACGGCATCGAGGCTCCGCACGATGCTGGCGGTGCTGGCGCTGGCCGCGGGCGAGCCGGTGCCGATCGGGCGGCTGGCCGCCGCCGTGTGGGGAGACGACCCGCCGCAGGACGTCCGCCGGACCACCCAGGTGTACGTCGCGCGGCTGCGCCGCCTGCTGGGCGCGGAGCTGATCCGCACGGTGCCGGCCGGGTACGCGCTGATGGTCGAGCCGGACAACGTGGACGCCCGGCTGTTCGTCCGGCTGGTCGACGCGGCCGCCCGCGCGACCGAACCCGATACCGAGCGGGCCTTGCTGGTGGCGGCGCTGGCGCTGTGGCGCGGCGACCCGTTCCAGGACGCGCGGTCGGCCTGGCTGGACCGGGTGGAGGCGCCGCGGCTGGTGGACCGGCGGCTGGCGGCGCTGGAACGGCGGATCGAGCTCGATCTGGCGGACCCGAGCCCGGCGCTGGTGGCCGAGTTGCAGGGCCTGACCGCCCGATACCCGCTCCGGGAACGCTTCTGGGCCAGCTGATGACCGCCCTGCACCGCGCCGGCCGGCAGGGCGAGGCGCTGGCCGCGTACCAGCGGCTGTACCGGCTGCTCACCGAGGAGTTGGGCATCGAGCCAGGCCCGGCGGTACGCGCGGTGCACCGCCGCGTCCTGGGGCAGGCCACGGTCGGCGGCCCGCGCTGACGCGGTTGCCTGCCTACGGGCATGCACCCATGTGAGCCACACACTCAAGCGGGCGGCACCTGCCCTGTTTTCCGCACTGGCGATGCTCGTCACCGGCGCCGTCGGACTCGGCCACCCCGCGCTGGGCTGGGACGAGAACGCCACGCACCTGGTCGGCCAGCGCAGCGTCGAGGACATCCTGCGGCAGGCCGGCGCCATGGACGGGGTCATCACGCCGTACTACCTGTTCATGCATTGCTGGACCGCCGTCTTCGGCACGTCCGAGATCGCGCTGCGGGCCCCGTCGCTGATCGCGATGGCGGCGGGCGTGGGCGTCGCGGCGGAACTGGGCCGGCGGCTGCTCGATCCGGCGGTCGGGCTCGTCGCCGGCCTGATCCTGGCGACGCTCCCACCGCTGTCCCGGTACGCCCAGGACGCCCGCGCCTACGGCTTCGCCTTCCTGCTCGCGACGCTCGCGACGCTGCTGTTCTACGAGGCGGTGCGGCGTCCAGGATGGTGGCGCTGGATCGGGTACGCCGCGACGGTGCTGCTGCTCGGCCTGGCGCACATCCTCGGCCTGCTGGTGCTCGCCGGCCACGCGTGGGCACTGGCCACCCGCTGGTGGCACGACCGGGACCGGGACCGGCGGCTCCTGCGCGCCGTGCCGGCGACCGCCGTGGCGCTGCTTCTCGTGGCGCCGCTGGTCGTGCTCGGCTTGGGCCAGCGCGGCGACCAGCTGGACTGGATGGCCCCGGTGACGCTGGGCACCGTGCGCGCGGCGCCGGGGAGCCTGGCCGGCTCGGGCACGGCCGCCCTGCTGCTGGCGCTCGCCGCACTGCTCGCGGTGGTCCGCCGGCCCGAACGCCGGCTGGTCGCGGAGCTACTCGTGGCGGTGACGGTGCCGCCGGTGTTGCTGCTGGGCGTGTCGTTCCTGCTGGATCCACTGTGGATGCCGCGGTACGCCCTCTTCGTCCTGGCCCCCGCGGCCCTGCTCGCGGCGGCGGGCCTGCGGACGGTACGGCCACCCGCGACGCCCTACCTCGCCGGTGCCCTGCTGGCCGCGCTGACCCTGGCGGCCCTGCCCGCGCACCGGACGCTACGCGGTCCCGCCGCCCACCACGGCCCGGACTTCCGCGCCGCGGCCCGGGTCGTCGCCGACCACCAGCGCGCGGGCGACGGCATCGTCTACCACCCCGCGGGCGCTGGTCGCTCCGCGCCGGCATCGACTACTACCTGCCGGGCGACGCCGCCCCGACCGACCTGTTACTGACCCGCCCGGCCGCCGACGCCGGCCGGCTCGACGCCGAGCAGTGCCCGGATCCGGTGCCCTGCCTCGGCGACACCGGGCGCGTGTGGCTCTTCCGGATGTGGTCCTCCGGCACCCCGTTGGATGGCGCCGGCGCCCTGGGCCGGGCGCTGGGCGACGGCTACCGCATGGTCGGGCTGTGGCAGGTCACCAAGGGCACCGTCGCACTCTTCGAACGACGGTGACGGCCGGTCATTGACGCGGTTCGTTGCGCTCGTTCACGGGAGTGGCGCGCAGCGAGCCGGCGTGGGCGCGCGCGGTCGGGTCGCGGCGGACCTTGACGAGGCTGGCGACGGTGGTGACGGTGAGGACCACCCCGATCACGCCCAGGGACAGCGCGGTGCTGACCTCGGGCACGCTGTCGTCGATGTCCTTGTGGGCCCAGTGCAGGACCAGCTTGACCCCGATGAACGCCAGGATGATGGCCAGGCCCGTGGACAGGTAGACCAGCCGGTCGAGCAGCCCGCTGACCAGGAAGTACAGCGCGCGCAGGCCGAGCAGGGCGAACGCGTTCGCGGTGAACACCAGGTACGGCTCCTCGGTGACGCCGAAGACCGCCGGGATCGAGTCGAGGGCGAAGAGCAGGTCGGTGCTGCCGATGGCGACCAGCACGATGAACAGCGGCGTCACGGCACGGCGGCCGTCCAGGCGGGTGAACAGCCGGCCGCCGGAGTACCCGTCCGTGACCGGCAGGACCCGGCGGGTGGCCCGGACCAGCACGTTCTCCTGCACGTCGGGGTCCTCGTCGCGGTGCCGGAAGAGCTGCACCGCGGTGAAGATCAGCAGGAGGCCGAAGACCAGGAACATGAACGTGAACAGGTTCAGCAGCGCGGCGCCCAGCAGGATGAACGCGGCCCGCATGATCAGCGCCAGGATGATGCCGAAGGTGAGCACCTTGTGCTGATACTGGGCCGGCACCGCGAACGTGCTCATGATGATGACGAACACGAACAGGTTGTCGACCGACAGGCTCTTCTCGACGATGTAGCCGGCGAAGTACTGGGTGCCGAATTCGCCGCCGTGCTGCGCGATGAGCACCAGCCCGAACCCGATCGCCACCGCGATGTAGAACAGCGACCAGGCGACGGCCTCCTTGAAGCCGATCACGTGCGGGCGTACCGCCGCCAGGGCCAGGTCCACAGCCAGTAGGCCGAGGATCAAACCGATCGTGACCAGCCATGCGACCGCACCGACGTCCACTGTCTCCTCCAATCGGCGAGCGTCCACTTGATCATAACGGGACAAACGATCACTAGCATGGCGGATCGGTTGACGGGCGTCGCTACGGTAGCGGCGTGTATGGATATGAATCCTCTCGGCTCGGCATCGACTTCGGGACGACACACACCGTCGCGGCCCTCACGGTGCAGGGCGCGCGCGTACAACAGTTGCTTTTCGACTCCGGTCCGCTGCTGTCCTCCGCGGTGTACGGCGAAGATGACCGGCCCCTGCTCGTGGGGCGCGACGCCCACCGCGGCGCCCGGGTCGACCCGACCCGCTTCGAGCCCAACCCCAAGCGTCGCATAGACGACGGGACCGTCCTGCTCGGCACCCGCGAGTACCCCGTGGCCGAGCTCGTGGCCGCCGTGCTGCGCCGGGTCGCCGCCGAGGCCGCCCGGGTCGGCGGCGGATCACCGGGGGCCACCGTTCTGACGTACCCGGCGAATTGGGCCACGACCAGGCGCGGCGTGCTCGCGGAGGCCGCCCAGCGCGCGGGCCTCGGGCAGTTGACCCTCGTGCCGGAGCCGGTCGCGGCGGCGGCCTACTTCACGACGGTGCTCGGCCGCCCGGTGCCCCCGGCGCCGCCCTGGTGGTGTACGACTTCGGCGCCGGCACGTTCGACACCAGCGTGCTGCGCCGCCGGCCCGACCAGGTGTGGGAGGTGCTCGCCAGCGACGGCGTCGACGTAGGCGGCCTGGACCTGGACGCCGCCGTGGTCGACCTGGTCGGCGAGGCGATGGCCACGCGCGACCCCGCACTGTGGGCGCGGCTGCGCGAGTCCGACGACGAGGCGGTACGCCGCCAGCGGCACACCCTCTTCGAGGAGGCCCGCGCGGTGAAGGAGCAGCTGTCCCGGGCGCCGTCGGCGACGGTGCACGTGCCGCTGTTCGACACGCACGTGCACGTGACGCGGGAGCAGTTCGAGGCGCTGGCCCGGCCGTGGCTGGCGCGTACCGTCGACCTGACCGCCGCGGCCCTGGCCCGCACCGGCCTGGCCGCCGACCAGGTCGCCGGGCTGTTCCTCGTCGGCGGATCGAGCCGGATCCCGCTGGTCGGCACGATGCTGCACCAGCGCCTCGGCATCGCGCCGACGGTCATCGAGCAGCCCGAACTCGTGGTCGCGCTGGGCAGCCTGGACGCCCTGCCCGGCGGCCGGCCCGCGGCCGCACCCGTCTCCGCGCCGCCGCCGCTCGCGCCCGTCTCCGCCGCCCCGATCTCGGCCACGCCGGTATCCCCCGTCGTACCCGCCTCGGCGGTCCCCACCGCCGGCCCGCCGCCCGTCCCGCTGTGGCCCACCCCGCCCCCGCTCACCAAGCCACCGGCCCGGCGGACCCGGCCCCGCATCGGGTACGCCCTCGCCGCGGCCGCGGTCCTGCTGGTGAGCGCGGGCGCGGTCGCCAGCTACCAGTTGCTCGGCAACGACACGGGCGGCGACAACACCGGCAACAACACCGGTAACGGCACCGGGGCGAGCCCCGACAGCAGCATCGTCGTCGGCGCCAAGCCGCAGGAGAACGACGCCCAGGCCGGCGCCGCCCGGCAGACCGCGAAGATCGACAAAACCGTGTGGTACGGCGGCTTCAAGCTGACCTTCGGCACCGCCCAGTACGACGACTCCCAGGACCCGCCGCTCACCATCGGCGTGACCCTGGAGAACCTGACCGACCGGCAGGAGTACCCGGACGTGGACCTCGTGGTCAAGCTCGGCGCCCAGAGCTACGAGGGCGGGTTCGAGGGCAGCAACCCCGTGCCCGCCCGGGCCACCAGCAACGGCACGGCGGCGTTCCGGCTCCCGGAGCGGCCGGAGCGCCTGACCGACGGCGTCCTGACGGTCGGGCGGGCCGGACTGCTCCAGGCGATTGTCCCGTTCGGCGGCGACGGCGAATTCGTCCCGCTGGAACCGAAGACCGTGCTGACCAACAAATCCGTGTCGGCGGGCGCCCTGACCATGACGGTCGCCAGGTGCGAGATCCGCGGCGACAACCTGGAAACCGGCTATCAGGTCAAGGACGGGCAGCGCCACCTGTCCTGCCGGATCGACATCAAGTACCACGGCGCGGACAACCGGCCCGGCGGGCAGAACATCGACACCGGGAACTTCCGCCTCCGCCTCCCCGACAAGCGCACCGTCGAGGCCCCGCTGCCCGGCACGTCCGCGCTGCTCAACCCGGACGAGGTAGCCAAGGACGAGGCGCTGATCTTCACATTGACGTGGCCCGCGCCGGGCGACTACGCCCTGCAGCTGCTCGACCTGGGCTGGCTCAACCACGACCCCCGTCCGCGAAAAACACCCGCGAAATCCCCCTAACCCTGACGTAGGTCCCGGGGTGCGACGATGCCAAGGTGATCACGTTGCTGCCGGGGCTCGCCCAGTTGCGCCGGTACCAGAGGTCCTGGCTGCGGGCGACCTGCTCGCCGGGCTCACCGTCGCGGCGTACCTGGTGCCCCAGGTGATGGCGTACGCGGGGCTGGCCGGCCTGCCGCCGGTGACCGGGCTGTGGGCGATCCTGGCACCGCTGGCGCTGTACGCGCTGCTCGGCTCGTCGCGTCAGCTGTCGGTCGGGCCGGAGTCCACCACCGCGCTGATGACCGCGACCGCCGTCGCCCCGCTGGCCGCCGGCGACCCGGGCCGGTACGCGGCGCTCGCGGCCACGCTCGCCGTGGTCGTCGGGGTGCTGTGCCTCATCGCGTACGCCGTCCGGCTGGGCTTCCTGGCCGATCTGCTGTCCCGGCCGATCCTGGTCGGCTACATGGCCGGCGTCGCCCTCATCATGATCTCCGGACAGCTCGGCAAGCTCACCGGCGTACCCGTCGAGGGCGACACCTTCGCCGCGGAGCTGGCCTCGTTCGTGTCCAACCTGGACGATATGCACACGGCGACGCTGCTGTTCGCGCTCGCGGTCCTGGCGTTCCTGTTCCTGGCCGCCTGGCGCTTCCCCAGCCTGCCGACGCCGCTGCTCGCCGTGCTGCTGGCCACCGCCGCCGTCGCGATGTTCGACCTGGAACGCCGCGGCATCTCGGTCGTCGGCCCGATCCCGGAGGGCCTGCCCACCCCGACGCTGCCCGATCTCGGCGACATGCGGGACCTGCTGCTGCCGGCGGTCGGCGTGCTGGTCGTCGGCTACACCGACACCGTGCTGACCGCCCGCTCCTTCGCCGAGCGGGGCGGCTACGAGGTCGACACCAACCAGGAACTGCTGGCGCTCGGCGCGGCGAACGTCGGCGCCGGCGTGCTGCGCGGCTTCCCGATCAGCAGCAGCGGCAGCCGCACCGCGCTCGGCGCCGCGGCGGGCAGCCGTACCCAGGTCTATTCGCTCGTCGCGCTGGCGGCGGTGCTCGGCGTCCTGCTGCTGCTCGGACCCCTGCTGGAACGCTTCCCCACCGCCGCGCTCGGCGCCCTCATCGTGTACGCCGCGGTCCGCCTCATCGACGTGCCCGGCTTCCGCAAGCTCGCCGCGTTCCGGCGGACCGAGCTGGCGCTGGCCGTCGCGGCGTGCACGGGCGTGCTGGTCTTCGACATCCTGTACGGCATCCTCGTCGCCGTCGGCCTGTCGGTCGCCGAGATGCTGCACCGGGTGGCCCGCCCGCACGACGCCGTCCAGGGGCTCGTGCCCGACCTGGCCGGCATGCACGACATCGACGACTATCCACAAGCGACGACCATCCCCGGCCTCGTGGTCTACCGGTACGACTCGCCGCTGTTCTTCGCCAACGCCGAGGACTTCCGGCGCCGCGCCCTCGCCGCCGTCGACGACCAGCCGGACCCGGTGGCCTGGTTCGTGCTCAACACCGAGGCCAATGTGGAGGTCGACAGCACCGGTCTGGACGCCCTCGACCTGGTGCGCGCCGAGCTGACCGGGCGCGGCATCGTCTTCGCCCTGGCCCGGGTCAAGCAGGACCTGCTCGACGACCTCACCGCGTTCGGGCTCACCGCGTCCGTCGGCGCGGACCGCATCTTTCCCACCCTGCCCACCGCGGTGGCCGCGTACCAGGAATGGCGGCGCACGCAGGGATAGCCCGGGCTACGGTGAGCGGATGGCACGTAAGACCGAGCGGCTCCCGCGCAAGATCTACGAGGAGGAGCTCTTCCGCCTCCAGGGCGAGCTGGTCAAGCTCCAGGAGTGGGTACGGGTGGAGGGCGCCCGCGTCGTGGTGATCTTCGAGGGACGGGACGCCGCCGGCAAGGGCGGGTCGGTCAAGCGGGTCGCCGAGTACCTCAACCCCCGCATCGCGCGGATCACCGCACTGCCCGCGCCGACCGAGCGGCAGCGCACCCAGTGGTACTTCCAGCGGTACGTGGAGCACCTGCCGGCCGCCGGGGAGATCGTGCTGTTCGACCGCAGCTGGTACAACCGGGCCGGTGTGGAACGGGTCATGGGCTTCTGCACCGAGGCCGAGTACCAGCGGTTCCTGCACCAGTGCCCGATCTTCGAGGAGCTGCTGGTGCAGGACGGCATCCTGCTGCGCAAGTACTGGTTCTCGGTCAGCGACGCCGAGCAGGAGCGCCGATTCCGGGCCCGGCTGGACGACCCGATGCGGCGCTGGAAACTGTCCCCTATGGACCTGGAGTCGATCACCCGGTGGGAGGACTACTCCCGCGCCAAGGACGAGATGATGGCCCGCACCGACCGGCCCGAGACCCCGTGGTACGACGTGGAGAGCGACGACAAGCGGCGGGCCCGGATCAACATGATCGCCCACCTGCTCTCGACCGTGCCCTACTACGAGGTCGAGCGCCCGCCGCTGCGGCTGCCCGAGCGCCCACCCGCCGGCGGCTACCAGCGGCCGTCGCGCAAGGCCATCACGTACGTGCCGGACCACGCCGCCACGCTGGAGTCATGAGCTCTGGTGGTCGAGCCGGTACCGCGAGGGCGGCACCGAGTAGTGCGTGAGGAACGCCTGCCGCAGCGTCTCCGTCGTACCGAACCCGCACCGCCGCGCCACCGCCGCCACGGGCAGCTCGGTCGACGTCAACAGGTGCGCGGCCGCCTCGGTCCGCGCCCGGCGTACGTACTGCGCGGGCGCCTCGTGGACGTACGTGAGGAACAGCCGGGACAGGTGCCGCTCACTGACGCCGGCGATGGCGGCCAGCGCGGAGATGCTCAGGTCGTCGCCGAGGTGGCTCACGATGTGGTTGGTCGTCCGGCGTACCACGAGGTCGTCGGTGGACCGGCGGGCCAGGAACATGCTCATCTGCGCCTGCGCCCCGGGCCGTTGCAGGTACGCGACCACGCCGAGCGCGACGCCCCGGGCCAGCGCCATCCCGTGGTCCTCCTCGATGAACGCCAGGGTCAGGTCGAGCGCGCTGGTGACCCCGCCGGACGTCGCGATGTGGCCGTCCCGGATGTAGATCGGATCCGGGTCGACCTGGACCTCGGGATAGCTGCGGGCCAGCTGCTCGGCGTACATCCAGTGGGTGGTGGCGCGGCGGTTGGTCAACAGCCCGGCCTCGGCCAGCACGGTCGCCCCGGTGCAGACCGACGCCACCCGGCGGGCCAGCGTGGCCAGCCGCCGGACGTGGCCGACCAGCAGTTGGCTGGCCGCGGCCTGGGTGTGGCCAAGGCCGCCGGAGATCAGCAGCGTGTCCATCGGGGCGTTGAACCGCTCCAGCGCCGCCTGCGCGTGCAGCTGTAGCCCCGAATCGCACGTGATGCTGTGCTCGCCGGGCGTGGCCAGCACGGCCCGGTACGGCGGGTTGGCGCCGATCCTGTTCGCGATGTCCAGGCTGGACGTGACGCAGGCGATGTCGAGCAGTTCCGCCCCGTCGTAGCCGACCACCAGGATGACCCGTTCCTGCATTCCTCAACGCTACTGGTCGCCACGCTCGTCGATGTCTCGGTAGGATGTGCCCGCTGCTGGAGGGGGCCATGTCCTTCAAAGAGGTATTGCGCGAGAAGGTCCACGAGCTCAAGGGCGAGGCGCTCGACGCGTACGCCGCCGAGCTGGAACGGCGCGGCCTGGGCTTCGACGCCGACGGCGAGCTGCTCTCCCTGCCGGACAGCAGCTATCCGGGGTACGCGCTGGAGTACATCCAGGCCGAGCGGGACGCGTACCGGCGCTTCACCCAGTCCCTCGACGAGCTGGTGACCCGGTTCGAGGGCTACTACGAGCTGAGCCCGCACCCGTTCACGGTCATGCGCGACAAGCTCGGCGGCCGGCACGAGGACGAGGGCCACTCGTGGACGCCGTACGGAAAGGTGCACCGCGCGGCGGACCAGTGGGTCGGCGACGTCAAGGTGATGATCGACTGGGAGGACTGGGCGGGCGACGGCGCGGCGGCCTTCCTGCTGACCTTCATCGCCCCGTTCGAGACGGCGGCGGCGCAGCAGATGGCCTGCCTGCGGGAGCTCACGGTCATCACGGAGTCGTACCGGCAGGCCGCCCTGAAGGGCCAGAAGGACCTCATCAACATCGCCAGGCTCGGCATCGCCGCCTTCGCCGCGATCAACCCGACCAGCGCCAACACCGACCCCGCCGCGCCCGGCTGGGGCAACACCTTCAGCCTGTTCAGCATCGTGCTCAGCGCCGTCGGGCTGACGATCGCCACCGGCGGCGCCGACATCGTCATCGGCGGCACCTCCCTCGCGTTCAGCACCGTGTCGACGCTGATGTCGGTGACCGAGGAGACCGACCCCGGGCAGATGGTCGTCACCGGCGCCACGGCCCAGGACGTCGTGCTGTCGACGTGGGACGCGCTCACCGAGTTCGACCGCCGGCTGGCCGACAACGACGACGTGATCCGCGGCGCGCTGGACACCGACCTGAACAGCACGACCTGCTACGCGAGCCCCACGCTCGCGCGCGAACCCAACCCGGGCATCACCATCGGCGACGACACGTTCCGCACGATGTCCGTCCAGTCCGTGCCCGGCACCCCGATCGGACGCGACAAGGTCGTGGTGTCCATCATGGAGCTCTACCGGGCCGGATACGTCGACCTGCCCAACGCCGCCGACCTCTACCAGCAGGCCCGCGACGTCCTGTACCAACTGGAGATCCCCTTCGACCAGACCTTCCTGGCACCGACGTCGTATCCGCTGTTCAACACCGCGCGCGACCGCCTCCGCGACGTGTTCACGTACGTCGAGAACGATCTTCGCTACGTGGCCACCGCGCTGATCGAGGCCGCCGACTGCTACCACCTGACCGACGAGCAGGGCGCGGAGGTGATCCGGCAGAAGGACCTGCTGGTGCCGCCGGCCGGCCCGCACGTCCCGGGGATCGTGTCCGGCATATCGTAGAGCGGCTCAGGTCAGCCGGACCGACAGGCCCTTGCCGCCGAACTCCCGGCACACGAAGGCCGGCTCGTTCGGCGAGCTGAGCGACTCGTCGTACCGGTAGCCGATGTCGGCGAACTCACGGATCGCCGCGGCGGTGTCCGTGACCCGTTCGGTGACGAGCCAGCGGGCGAAGCAACCACGGGCGATCTTCGCGTGGACCACGACGAACTTGGGCCGCTTGGACGCGGGGTCGACGGTGAGGAACGTCGGCGTCACCACCCGGTCCGGGTCGACGTGCGGCAGCACGGTCCGGCTGTACTCGTTGGCGGCGAGGTTGACGATGCGGCCGGACCCGGGCAGCTGCTCGGCGATCGCGGTGCCCCAGAACTGGTAGAGATTCTTGGCGACGCCGGGTGCGAGCCGGTGGCCCATCTCCAGCCGGTACGGGCTGATGCCGTCGAAGGGGCGCAGGATCCCGTACAGCCCGGACAGGATGCGCAGGTGCGCGTCCGCGTACGCCCGGTCGGCCGGGTCGAACGAGTCGACCCGCAGTCCACTGTAGATGTCACCGACGAAGCTGCCGGCCGCCGGTGCCTGCTGGTCCGCCGCGGTGCTCCACGCGGCGTACTGCCGGCCGGTCTTGGCCGCCAGATCGGCGGACACGGCCATGACCCGCGCGAGCTGCTCGTGCGACAGCGTCCGCACGTGCGCGACGAGCTCCTCCGCCCGGTCCAGGAGCACCGGCGTGCCGGTCGGCGCGGGGCCGGACGCCGGCGGGCGCATGGTCTTCGAGCTGTGCATCAAGATGATCACGGGCCGCCTGCCGCCTCCGGTGCTCGCCGTCTCCGACTCAAGGTCATTATGCCCGCCGCCGCCCGGGACCAAAGCACACGGGGTGACCGCGCCGATGCCCGGGCCATTGGGCGCGAGACAGGCAATTGGACAACATCAATAATGCACGTATTTGATATTCGCCGGGGATCCTCCGATCATCGTTTTGTCGATCGTGGAAGTGGCCGCCGTGGTGATCCCAACGATTCAGATCATTCGGATGCCGATCTCACTTTCGGCACGTAAGAGGGATTCCGGCGGACAGCCACCTGTACGACCGACGGTTCCTTTGTCATACTGTGGATCCCCTTTCCCTGTGCGGTCGCAGTCTTGATCCTTTTTCAGGATTGGAGTACGTCGAGTTGGCGTGGAGGAAGATCGACTCTGGAATAACGCAATGGGCAGTCCACTCGGCGCCTTCTCCGCGGCGGTGAACTGAAATGGCGCCCGCCTCGACTCCCCGGCTCGAGGCAACAAATCAGAGTCGAGTTGGTGGGACGTCACGATCGGAATCATCGCCCCACTGGCGGTCGAGGGAGCGGCGATGTCCGCGCTGCTGCGGGACGCCGTCGTGGTGCGAGTGGACGACGACCCGCACGACTACCGGATCGGCCACCTGGACAGCATCGACCCGAACCGGCCACACCGCGTGGCGCTGACCACGATGGCCCTGGACAACACCCGCAACGCCGCGACGACCTGCACAGACCTCCTGCGGACGTTCCCGAGCATCCGCTGTGTCCTGCTCACCGGGATCGCCGGCGGGGTACCCGCGCCACAACACCCGGAGCGTCACGTCCGCCTCGGCGACGTCGTGGTGCCGGTCAGCGGGGTCGTCGACTATGGACATACCAGGGAACGCGCCGGCGTCGCCGAGCCGCGGCGCCCGCTCGGCGGCCTGTCGATGGCGATGCTCCGCGCCGTGCGGCGCATCCAACAGTCGGCCTACACCGGCGCCCCGCCGGCCTGGCAGGAGTGGCTCCTGCCGGCCCGGGAGCAGCCGATGGCCACGTTCGCCCGGCCGCCGGCCACGACCGACCAACTCCACGCCGGCGACAACATGATCGACCACCCGGCCCCCGCGGCGAGCGGCCATGTCGACGGCGAGCCGAAGATCCACTATGGCCGGATCGGCTGCGCCGACGTCCTGCAGATGGACGAGAAACGCCGCGACGACCTGGCCACCCGACACGAGGTGCTGGCGTTCGAGATGGAGTCCGCCGGGGTCGCGGCGAGCGCGACAAGCCGCGGCGTGGAGTGGTTCATGGTGCGGGGCGTGGTCGACTACTGCGACCGGCACAAGACCGACCGCTGGCACCCGTACGCGTCACTGACCGCGGCCGGGTTCACCCGCCGCCTGCTCGCCGACTGCCGGCCCTTTCCGGTGTGGCGCACCGTGACCGGCAGCGGCGTCATCGCGCTCATGTCCGACCAGCAGGCGGACCGCCTGGTGGCGCTGCTCGACGAGGCACCACCGCTGGACCTACCGAGGCTGTGGCGGGCGGCGGTGGGCAACGCCGTACCGATGCCGGCGGCACCGCCGGACAACGTCACCGATCTCTTCCACCATCTGCTGGGGGTCAACGCGAATGCCGAGAACCTGCCGCCGGCGCTCGCCGCGGCCGAGGAAGTGGCCACCCACTGCGACAGCCGGCTCGCGTCCCGGATCCGCGACTGCGTCGACCAGGTGGCCCTCCAGTTGCAGATCGTCGAGGCGGTACGCCGCCGCCGCGGGCTCGCCGGTCCGCGCGCGCAGCCCCAGCCACCGGACCCGGCGCCCGCGGCTCCTATCCGCCCCTGCCTGCTGATCCAGATCGAGCGCGACGGGATCGACCAGCAGGCGTGCGAGGTCAGGTACTGGATCCAGCGGCGCTCGGACAGCTGGGACCCGGAGCCGGGCGAGCCCCGCCGGACCACCTTCCAGCGGGTGGAGCGGGTGATGCAGGAGGCGATCCGGCACGCCGAATCCGTGTGGCGGGACGGGCAGGGCCCGTTCGAGATCGAACTGTTGCTGCCGACCGACTTGTTGCACGAGGCGGTCGAGTGGTGGCGTACGGAGTTGGAAGAGCCGGCACCGACCCCGCTGTGCCTCGACTACCCCATCGTCGTACGCAGCCTGGACCGGATGCGCGCCACCTTTCGCCACCGGGTGTGGGCCGACCGGTGGAAGGCGCTGTGGCGGCCGCCGGCCCGGCACCGGCTCTACTGGGGGCGCCCGGCTACGGACGACAGCCTCGATCAGTGGAACGCCGTACTGCGCACGGACACCGAGATAACCACCGTCTCGCTCGGCACCTCGCCCGAGCGGTCCGAAGGCGGCGCCGAGCTACGGTCTGCCCTCAACGCGGGCGTGCCGGTCATCCTGTGGGACCGCCGCGTCCCGCTGGACAGCAGCACGATCCGGCTGATCGAAAAACTCGCCGAAGACGAGCCCGAACTGCTGCGCGACCGGCTCGCGGAGCTGCGCCGGGCGGCGGCGACGGCGGCCGACCAGCCGCACCACCCGGGGCGCCACCTGGCACTGCTCTGGGACGACCCGGAGCGAACCGTATACGAAGGGCCGAGATCGTGACCGATGTCGATGACCGCATCACCGTCCACGACGGCGGCCGCCGCGCTCCGGCCTGGTGGCGTTACCGCGGCGACGGCATCCCGGCAGACGACGATGCGCGCACCCGGCTGCCGGATCCGCCGCGGTGGCGTACTTTTCGCGGCCATCCAGCCCAGCCGGCCCCGCCGGACGACGAGGATGTCGACCGCAAGCTCGGCCAGATCGACTCGGACCGGTTACGCCGGCCCTCGCGCCGGGAGGGCGACATGGTGAACGCCGCCATCCTGCTGCGCAGACCGCTGCTGGTCACCGGGCTGCCCGGCACGGGAAAGTCGAGCATCGCCTTCCGGATCGCCCGAGAGCTCCGGCTCGGCCGCGTGCTCCAGTGGCCGATCACCAGCCGGACGACCCTGCGCGCGGGCCTGTACGAGTACGACGCCATTGGTCGCGCGCAGGCCGCGAAGGAAGCCGCCGACGGACCGGCCGGCCCGGATGTGAGCATCGGCGACTTCGTCCGGCTGGGTCCGCTCGGCACGGCGCTGCTCGGCTATCCCCGACCGCGGGTGCTGCTCATCGACGAGCTCGACAAGAGCGACATCGACCTGCCCAACGACCTGCTGCACACCTTCGAGAACGGCGAGTTCACCGTTCCCGAGCTCGTCCGGGCACGGCGGCGCGAGCCGGAGGTGTCGGTGTACACCGACGACCCGGACCGCACCGCGACCGTGCGGGACGGGTGGGTGCGCTGCCACGCGTTCCCGATCGTCGTCATTACCAGCAACGGCGAGCGCGAGTTTCCGCCGGCCTTCCTACGCCGCTGCCTGCGCCTGGAGTTGCAGCCACCGGACGCGGACGACCTGGCCGTGATGATCCGCGCGCAGCTACCCGAGCTCGGCGACGAGCAACGCGGGCTCATCGACGACTTCCTCGCCCGGATGTCGAGCGACGCTCTCGCCCGCGATCAGCTGCTGAACGCGGTGTTCCTGACCACCTCCGGCGCGTACGCCGACGACGGCGAGGGCTGGCAGAGCCTCATCTCGGCGGTGTGGCACTCGCTGTCGGCAGAACGCTGACGGAGGTCCACAGTGGACCATGACGACGGGACCAACGGCTACTCCGGTCCGCCCAGCTGGCAGGAACTGGCGGACGCCCTATGGCTGGCCGCGACCGCCCAGAGCGACCTGCCACACACTCCCGCGGCACCTTTCACCGAGACCGCGGGGCCGCCGCCGGTCGGTCCGGCTTCCAGCACCGACCCCGCCACCCACCTTCCGGCGGATACCCAGCCACCCGGCGCCCCAGACCTTCCGGCGGGCTCCGGCTCCGATCCGGTCCGCACCCGGACGGAGACGTTCGACGTCGAGGAGCTGGGCGAGCCCATGGTCGCGGCGCTGCCAGGGAGCCAGCGGATCGGCCGGGCGCTGCGGCCGTTCAAACGCCGGGTGCTGTCGGCAACCGAGACGGAGCCGGATGAGGAGGCAACCGCCGACTACGCCGCGGACACCGATCTGTGGATGCCGCAGAGCCGTCCGCTGCAGGCCCGCTGGCTCAGCCTCGTCCTGGTGCTGGACGGCAGCCCGTCGATGGCGGTGTGGCGGCCGACGATGACAGCGCTGCGTTTCCTGTTGGAGCGGCATGGCGCCTTTCGCAGTGTCCGCACTTTCCTGCTGTCGCCGGGCGATGGCATGGAGGGCCCCGCGTCCGCGGGCTGGGTGGGGGGACCCGCAGCCCGGCCGAGCTGATCGATCCCGCCGGCCGCCAGGTGATGCTGGTGTTCACGGACGGCACGAGTCCGCTGTGGACAGACCCGCGGACCGATGGGCTGCTTCGCATGTGGGGCGGCTCAGGACCGCTGGCGATCCTCAACCCGTTCCCACAGGCACACTGGCACCGCACCGGCCTACTGCCGAGGCGCTGCCGGCTCCGCGCGCCGCGCGCGGTCTCCGCCAACGACCGGCTCCGCATCCGGTACCCGGACGAGTACGCCGACCCGTTCACACCGCCGGCCGACCAGCGGTCGCTACCGGTACCCGTGCTCGAACTGGACGCCCGGTGGATCGGGTGGTGGGCGCGGCTGGTGACCGGCAAGACGAGCTGGGTGGATGGCGTCGTCCACGCGGTCGACCCCGCGGCGCGCCTGCTGCCCGAGCCGCCGCAGCAGGTCTCCCCCGGCGACCGGGTGAGCCGGTTCCGGAAGGCGACCTCCGCGACGACCTTCCGGCTCGCCACATACGTCGCCGCCGCGCCCCTGGACCTGCCGCTGCTACGGCGGGTCCAGCAGGCGATGCTGCCCAACTCCGCCCCGCACCATCTCGCCGAGGTGGTGACCAGCGATCTGGTCGTCTGGAACGCCGACACCAACCAGATCGACTTCGTCACCGGCGTACGCGAGGCGTTGCTGGCCTGCTCCACCCGCGACGACTCGGGGCGGGTGATCCGGACGATCGCCGCGCACCACCGTCCGGGCGGTGGCGGGCGCACCTTCACCCGGGTCATCGATGCCCCGGACGAAACCCCAGACCTCCCCGTCACGGCGGAGACGCTGCCGATGGCACGGATCGAACTCGCCGTACTCAACGCCCTGTCCGGGCCCTACGCCCGCCGCGCCCACCGCTTGCGGCGTGCGATCGACGCCGCCGAACGCGGTACCGACCAACCCCCCGGCACGCCCCGCCCCCGACTGGCCCGCCGAACCGGGCGGCAGTCGCCGCCCCCGGTGCATCAGACATCGGTGACCTCGAAGACGGTGATGCTCCCATGCCCACCCGCCCCGACCCCGACCGCCCGCTCGAAGACCCAGGATTCCTGCCGCCGTCGTACTGGGATCCGGCGGAACTGCCCGACGACGACCCCATCCAGTCGCTGCGGGCATTTCTCGAAGGGCCGGAGCATGAGACCGGCCCGGAAGTGTGGGGCGACATTCCCACCCGAAATCCGGTGTTCACCGGGCGTCGGGCCTTGCTGGAACAGTTGGAGCGCAGGCTCGAGACACAACGGGTCGCCGCCGTGCTGCCGCAGGCGCTACACGGCGAGGGTGGCGTAGGAAAATCACAAATCGCTATCGAGTACGCCTACCGCCATCGCGGCGACTACGACGTGATCTGGTGGGTGCCCTCCGAGCGGCCGGCGCAGATCCTCGCCTCCATCATCGAACTCGGCAACCGCCTGGGGATGGACGTCGGCAATGAGGTGATCACCGCCGTGCCCAAGGTCCGGGAGGCGCTGCGCGCCGGCACCCCGCACCCCAATTGGCTATTGATCTTCGACAATGCCGAGACTCCGGAAACGGTACGGGAATACATTCCCGAGGCCGGCACCGGCAAGGTGATCGTCACATCGAGGCGACAAGAGTGGGGCCAGATCAGCGAAACGCTCGAGGTGGACGTCTTCGATCGTTCGGAAAGCATGGAACTGTTGCAGGCGCGCAATCCCCAACTCGACGGCGTGGACGCCGACCGGCTCGCGGCGGCGCTCGGCGACCTTCCGCTCGCGATCGAGCACGCATCGGCCTGGGTGGCCACGACGGGAATGGCGGTCGACGAGTATTTGGAACTGCTCGCCCAGAAGCGCGACGAATTGACGATGGTGGTATCTTCGCCCGGCTACGAAATGCCCGTCGCAGCGGCGGCCAACGTGGCGCTCGACCGGCTCGCCACCGAAAATCCGGCGGCTCTTCAGCTTCTGCAGGTCTGCTCGTTCTTCGCCCCCGAGCCGATCGACTGGGACCTGTTCACCGGTCCGCGGAGCACTCCGATCGCGACGGAGCTCGATGAGGCTCTGCAGGACGCGAGCCAGTTCGACCGGGCCCTGCGCGATATCCAGCGGTACGTCCTGGCCAAGATCGACCATCGCAGCCAGACCCTGCAACTGCACCGTCTCGTCCAGGCGGTGCTGCGCGGCCGGATGCCGGACACCCAACGCGGTCCGATCGAGCACGGGGCACACATCCTGCTGGCCGGCGGCGGCAAGCCCGGCGAGCCGAGCGACCAGGCGCACTGGCTGCGCTACCAGGCCCTCGCATCACACCTCACCGCCTCCAACGCCACCCGCTGCGAGGAGTACTGGGCCCGCGAGCTCGTCCTCAACCTCATCGAGTTCTACTACTACTGGGGCGACTACCGCAGCGGGCGCAACCTCGCCCAGCAGGTCGTCGAGGAGTGGCGTGCGATGCCCGGCCTCGGCGCGGACCACCGCCAGACGCTGAAGGCGGAGAAGTGGCTCGCGTACTACTGGTGGGCGGAGGGCGAGTTCAACAAGGCCACCGAAATCACCACCGAGAGCCTCGACCGGTACCGGCGGACCGTCGGATCCGACCATCCAGAGACGATCGATGCGATGAACATGGTGGCCCTCACCCACCGCGCGTCCGGCCGGTTCTCCGCCGCCCGCGACACCGACCTGGAGGCGTTCGAGCGGGCCGGACGGGTGTTCGGCGAGGACCACCCGAACACCTTGCGGGCGGCGCACAGCCTCGGCGTGAGCCTGCGCCTGACGGGTGAATTCCGCACCGCGCGGCGGCTGGACGGCCACACGTACCGCAAGCGCGTCACCGTCCTCGGGCACGACCACCCGGAGACGCTGCGGACGCTGAACAACCTCACCATCGACGAACGCGAGTGCGGCGACTACGTGCGCTCGCGCCGGCTGGTGGAGAACCTCTACCAGCGGTACGTGGGGCTGTTCGGCGTCGGGCACCCCGAGACGATCAAGATCGCCCGCAACCTCGCCGTCGCCCGCCGCCGCTCCGGAGACCACGAGTCCGCGTACAAGCTGGCCGAGGACACCATGAGCCGCTTCGAGGAGCGGTTCGGGCCGCTGCACCACGACGCCATCGCCGCCGCGCTGAACTTCGCGGTCGACATCAGGGAGACCGGTGCCCTGGAACGCGCGCGGGAGCTGGCCGACCTGACCGCGGCCCGATACCACTCGACGCTCGGCGCCGAACACCCGTACACCTTGTACGCCCGGACGAACCTCGGCGTGGTGCTCCGGCTGCTCGGGGAAGTGCGCGCGGCCAGCGAACACAACGAGTCCTCCTGGCGGACGCTCAACCGGTTGCTCGGCCCGGGACACGTCCTCACCCTCACCTGCGCGATCAACCTGGCCAGCGACCGGATAGCCATGGGAGATCCGGCCGGCGCCCACGAACTCGACGCGCAGACCCTCCATCACTCCCGGCAGATCATTGGCGCCGACCACCCATCGACGCTGGCCTGCGCGCTCAATCTCGCCCTGGACCTGGTCGCGTTGAACCGGGACGCCGAGGGCGAGTCCCTGTTCGACGAGACCCTCCGGACGTACAACGACGTGCTCGGCGCGGGGCACCCCGCGATCGCGGCGGCACGCGACCGCGCCCGCGCGAACTGCGACGTGGATCCGATGCCGCTGTAAGGCGCCCTTACCCGGGCGGGCCGAGCGCCGGGGCCAGCCACGCCGCGATGTCGAGCGGGTCCGTACCTCCACCGATCCTCGCGTGCACGGCTCGGACGAGCTCCGGCCGTTCCCGAAGGGCCCGGGCCGTGCCCGCGTGGCGTCCCGCTCCCCCGGCGAGGGCCAGTCCGACCCATGCGCGAAGCTCGTCGTCCGGGCCGGGCTCGGCCGATGCCACGGCCTTGTTGTACGCCGCCTCCGAGGCCGCGAGGTCCCCCGCCACGAGCGCGTTCTCCGCGGCGGACAGCACATGCCAGCCCTGCGGATCCGTGGTCTCCGGCAGGCGCTTGCCCTGCGCGCGAAGCCGGGTGAGCGCGGGAATCCTTTGGTGCCACCGGATATCGGGGTGCGGCACGATCCGCGCCGGCCCGGCGGACGGAGGTGTGCCGCCGGCGGTCCACGCTGTCGCCAAAGCGGCCACCTGCCGCTCGTCGATGTGCAGGTGGCGCAGCCGCCAGCCGGCCCGATGACTGTCGGCGTTGATGCCGGCCAGCCGCGTCACCTCCGCCGGCACCGTTTCGTCGGACCACGTCAGGAGCCGGGCGAGGAGCCCGTCGACGAAGCGTCCACCCTGGTCGGTGAGCGCGGCCGCGCCCCGCACGATCCGGGCCGCCTCGATGGTCTGCGTGCGGGCGTACGCGAACTCCAGGTCGGCGAGGGCGGCCAGCGGTCCGCTGACCGTACGCCGGTGCCGGCGCCAGAAGTTGGCGATGCCGAAGAACGCGTAGACGCCCTGCAGCAATCCGTGCAACGGCCGTGGATCGTCGCGCCACGGCGCGTAGTACAGCGAGCCGTCATCCTCTCCGGCGAGCCGGAGCAGATGCATCAAACCACCAAGGCCAATGTGTTGATACTCGTGGACCAGGGCGACGGCCAGCGTCAGCGCGTCCGGCGGCTCGGAAACCATCACGCTGCCGAACGCCTCGCCGTTGGAGGCGCTGCGGGTGTCCCAGCCCGGCACCGGTGCCAGCGGCACCAGCGACACGACCCCGTCCGCCATCGCGGCCGCCTCGTCCGGATGGTCCCGGCACAGCAGGCTCCACGCGTCTTCCAACAGCGCACACCACCGCGCGAACGCCTGACCGTCCAATCTGGCCGGTGGCACCGGATCCGCGAGATCCCGGAACGGGTCGAGATCGTCAAGCCACACCGTCAGAGTCGGGCCGTCGCCGACCCGCACCCGCCGCAGGCACCACCACTCATCGGTGTCCATCTGGCGCCACGGCTCGATGACGACCTCACACTCGCCGTCGATGAGGCGGATCACGCCGCCCGTGGTACTGGCCTCCACTGTGGTCACGTCCGCCGACAGCCGCGCCATTCCCGCCGCCGGCAGCATCACGCAGCCGTCGCGTACCGGGACCGTGGTGGACCACGTAAGGCCGGCACGGGCCGCAGCGGCCAGACCGAGGGCGTGGATGCCCCCGAAGTCCACCCACAGCGGCAGGTCGCTGCTGGCCCCGCCCCGGTGCCGCCGCAACGCGTACGCCGCCCAGCTCCCCACCTGCGGGTAGAGCATGAGGTCGTCGAACGCCTCCGGCGCCGCCGCTTGGGCCGCGGTCAGGATGCCCCGGACACTCCCGGCCGCCGGCAGCGGCCCGAGGAGGCGGTCCGGGTCTTCCTCAGCGGTATCCAGCAGTGTGCTGATGAGGAGGAGCCGTCGACTCCGCTCCGTCTTCCACAGGTATTGGGTAATCTCCGCGGAGCCGGTACCGGTCGACAGCGTATCGAACCAAGCGACCGGCAACCGGTGGCGCGGAATGGCATTTGGGTGGGCGTCCGCCACCAATGGAGGCTCTCCTCGTCCGTAGCGTCCTGTTAAGATTAGTCAGCACGCCCAGGCGGACCGGAGCCCAGGTTGACCCGAGGTCGCTCGACCTGGTTCAGCATGGCATCGCGAAAGGGCTCAAGGGCGTCGGCGGGCCTGCGGCGGAGTTCGTCGAAAGACAAGCCGCCAAGGTCAGGCAGCTCTGTCTCGACGTCCGCTGAGCTAGTGTTCAACCGTGTATTCCGTTCTCGCCGCCGACCCATGCGCAGCAAAGGGCAACGGACGCACGAAGGCCAATATCCCGCGAGAGCCTATCTGAGACAGCCGATCTTGGGGGACGAACTCGCCGGGAATTGCTCAGCCGGCCGGGCGGCGGAGGCGCCCTTGTCGGGACGGCGGGACGGGCCCCCAGCAGTTCGATGCCGCCGTGCCGCAACGGCCGCCGCCTCCTCCATGCCGGATTGCCGCCCGCAGCCATTCCGGCTACCCCGCGCGTGAACGCCCCATCGGCGCTCCGGACGCGTGTACGACAAAGACGATCGCGCCGGCGCCGGACGCTTTGCGATCGTGTGCGGCGTGCCTCCAGCCAGCGCCGATCAAGGGAAACCGCGTCGATCAAGGGCGAACGGTCGTGGATCGGAGATCAAAGCACGACCGTTCGCCCTTGATCGACGACAAGAGGGGCCGCTGGACGCGGTCGGGGCGGATGGCCGGCCGTCAACAGGGCACACAGCACGGCCGGGACCAGCCACCGCCGGCGTGATCTCCAAAAGAAGCCGCCCGACCCGCGGACGAGTCGGGCGGCCTGGGTGGTGACCGGTCAGGTGGCGGTGCAGGTGGGGTCAGGCCGCTGCCGGTGCCGTTGGCCTGGAAGCCGAACTCGGTGCTCTGCCCGGCGGCGATCTGGCCGTTGTAGCTCACGTTCGTGAACTGGACCGCGCCGGTGTTACCGCTGCGGTTGGCGTTCCACGCGTTGGTGATGGTCGCGCCGGACGCGAGCGTGAGGTTCACCCGCCAGCCGTTGGTGCCGGACGACCCGGCCGTGATCCGGACGGTGGCCACGAAGCCGCCGGTCCACTGGTTCACCGACACGGTGGCGGTGCAGCCGCCCGGCCCGCTGGTCGGCGCGGTGGTCGGCGGCGTCGTGGGTGGCGTCGTCGGCGGGGTGGTGGGGACCGTCGTCGGCGGCGTGGTGGGTGCCGTGGTCGGGCCTACGTTCAGCGCGGCCAGCACCGCGTCGTACGCCGGCTTCTTGTTGCCACCGCCGTCGAAGAGCAGCGGGTTCTGGGACGCGCGCCAGGAGTCGCTGTCCCGGACGCCCCAGGTGGTGATGCCGTTGCAGCGCGCGACCGCGAGGCAGTCGGCGACCACGTTGCGGTACGTGGCGGCGGGTGCGCCTTCGATGTCCAGCTCGGTGATCTGGACGTCGACGCCCAGCGCGGCGAAGCTGGACAGCGTGGTGCGGTAGTTGCTGGGGTACGGCGAGCCGCTGTTGAAGTGGGACTGCAAGCCGACGCAGTCGATCGGCACGCCGCGCTGCTTGAAGTCCTGCACCAGCCGGTACACGGCCTGGGTCTTGGCGTGCGTCCAGTCGTCGGTGTTGTAGTCGTTGTAGCAGAGCTTGGCGCCCGGGTCGGCGGCGCGGGCGGCGCGGAACGCCGCCTCGATCCAGTCGTTGCCGGTGCGCTGCAGGTTGGAGTCGCGGCGGGCGCCGCTGCTGCCGTCCGCGAACGCCTCGTTGACCACGTCCCACGCCACGACCTGGCCGCGGAAGTGGGTGGCGACCTGGGTGACGTGGTTGAGCATCGCCGACCGCAGCGCGGTGCCGGACATGCTCTGCATCCAGCCCGGCTGCTGCGAGTGCCAGGCCAGGGTGTGCCCGCGCACCTGCATGCCGCGGGACCGGGCGTGGCTGACGATCCGGTCCGCGTTCGTGTAGTTGAACTGGTTCTGGTTCGGCTCGGTCGCGTCGATCTTCATCTCGTTCTCGGGCGTGACCGAGTTGAACTCCCGGTTGAGGATCGTCACGTACGCGGTGTCGCTGAGCTTGCTGGCGGCCACGGCGGCACCGAAGTACCGACCGCGCTCCGCGGCGCTGGCGCCCAGGGTGGTCGCGGCGGTGGCGGAGGTCGCCATGATCATCGTGACGCAGGCCGCGGAGCCGAGGACGGCCATCGCGGCCGCCGCCCGCCGTGCGGTCCGTGCCGACGGCCGCCGGAACAGGCGGCCGGAATCGTTTGTCATTTGTTGTGCCCCTCAGAACGGTGGTGGGTGGGTGCTCATCGGCGCGTGCGGACGCCATGGGCCGGGGTGCCACTCCGCCAGGCCCGTTGTGCTGGCGCACAACCCGTCCGAGCCTCCCGCCGGCTTCGGTCGCGCGGGCCCGGACCACGCTCAGATTACGGAAGGTTTCCGGTAAATCCAAGGGTGACGATGGGCGAGTTTCATCGACAGGTCCGTGAACAGGAAAGACGTGAGATCTACGCGCGGTAACCGTGCGTCAGCAGGCCGCGCCGTTGAGCCGGACGGTGGCGGGATCGGGCCGGCCCGGTCCGGTGAGCGCCATGTCCAGCGTGAGCGTCTCGCCGGGAGCCAGCGAGTCGGCCCAGCCCTCGTACCAGAAGACGACCTGGTCGCCGACCTGCTGCCAGCCCGCGGACCAGGACCAGGCCACGACCGTCCCGGCGGGCAGAGTGAACCGCACCGACCAGTGCATCCGGCCCGGGCCGGTGTACGTCACGGCCAGCCGATAGGTGCTCGGCATCCCCGGCGTCGGCCCGGCGAAGGCGACCCGGCACGCGGCGGCCGGGTCGGGCGGCGTCCGCAGCCGCAATGGGGCGGACGGCGCGGAGCGGTTGCCCGCGGGATCCTCGGCGACCACGACGACCGTGTAGTCCAGGTCCGGCACCAGGACGTTGAGCCGGCCGGTCGCGTCTTCGTACCCGTACGAGAACAGCGTCTGCTGGGTGCCGAAGACCCGGTAGATGAGGTACCGGATCACGGCGACGTTGTCCGTGGACGGCGCCCAGCGCAGCTCGGCGCTGGTCGGGGTGAGCGCGGTGACGACCGGCGTGCCGGGCCGGCTCGGCGGCTGCGACTCGACCGGCGCGGTCAGGGTCCGGAACGTGACCGGCTCCGACGCGGCCCCGTAGTTCTGCCCGTCCGAGGCCCGCAGGAAGAACGTGTACGACGTGCCGGGTGTCAGCCCGCCGAACCGGAACGAGGTGGTCCGGGCGACGTTGTAGAGCATGTCGCCGCGGTCGGGCGTGCGCTGCCAGATCGCGTACTCGGTGATGACGCCGCGGTCGTCGGTCGCCGGCGCCCAGGTCATCGTCGCGCCGGTGTACGTGATGCCGGTGATCACCGGACGGCCGGGCGGGCCCGGCGGCACGGTGTCCGGCGGGTCGGCGGCGGCCACCTGGCCGGGCAGCAGGACCACGGTCGCGGCCACCACCGCGACGGCGATCCGGCACACCCGACTCGGGGTCACCCACCCATCGTCGGACCTCTCATCGAGGATTGTCAATCAGAGGTGGTGAAGAATTCGATGGCGATGTTGTCCGGGTCCTTCGCGTTGAGGTGGACGCCGAACTGGTCCTCGACGATCGGCGAGTACAGCACGCCCTGCTCGTCCATGCGCCGCCGCCACTGCTCCAGCTCCGCGCGGGACTGGACGTGGATGCCGATGTGGTCGAGCCCGACCCGGACCGGATCGAACTCGGTCGCCTGCCGGGTACGGAAGCCGACCATGAGCGCGGGCCCGATGCAGACCGCCAGCGCCCCGTGCTCGTCGGTGGCCGACATGATGGTCTTCCCGTCCAGCAGCCGGTTGTAGAAGTCGGCGCTGCGCTGGACGTCGGTGACGGTGAGCATGATGTGCCCGACTCCCTGTGCCGACGGCATCGAGATCACCTCCCCGATAGACCGTACGCCCGGAGCACCGTCTGCGTGACCGTGTTGCCCGCGGCGTCGACCGCCCGCACCCGCAGGCTCATCGCGCCGGCCGTGCCCGGGTGCGTGACCGTGGCCGCGTACCGGCCACCACCGAGCGCCTTCGTCGGCACCTTCGTCCACTGTCCGCCCTCGTTGGAGGAGGTCCACAGCTCCAGCTTCCGGATCGCCGGCGCCGGGCGCAGGAACGGGCTGTGGTGGGCGTCGAGCGTGATCCGGTGCGTCCCGCCGGCGGGCAGCGTGTTGTCCAGGCGCAGGTTCAGGTCGTACCCGAGGAAGAGCTGGCTGGTGGGCTGGCAGACGTCCTTCGGCTTGGGGAACGTGATGTACCAGCCCATGCAGTTCGCGCCGTCCGCGGTGTCGGTGTAGCCGCTGGTGGGCCGCTGTGAGGTGAACGTCCACTCCGTGTCGACCGTGCGGGCGTAGCGCTGCGTCGTTAACCAGGTCTCGTAGCGCTCGGTCAGCCGGTAGTTGGCCTTCTCCGGCGGCAGCGTGAAGTACGGGTTGTAGTAGAGGAAGAACGGCGGCGCGATCCACACGATGCCGGTCTGCTGCGGCACCTCGACGCCGTCCCGGTACAGCTTCATCTCCGTCTGCTTGTCGCCGTACCAGCCATTGGTGATGTCCCACGCCTGGAAGCCGCCGCCGGTGCCGTCGTTGTCCAATGTGTGCACCGGGTTGAACATGTCGCCGTTGCGGCAGGACAGGCAGGTCGGCGTGAAGTACCGCGGCGTGCTCGGCGAGTAGATCGTGGTGTTGGACACCAGCGGCTGCTCGCCCAGCTCGTCGACCCGGCTGCCGGCGCGGGTGAACTCCTCGATCCGGGTCTCGGCCCAGCCGCCCGCCCGGGTGCCCGGCGGCGTGTCGTAGCTCATGCTCCCGCCGTGGAACCAGCCCAGATCCCGGCGCACCGGGCCGAGGTACGTCGTGACCACACCCGGCGCCCGCACCGGCAGGCCGTTTCCGCTGCCGACCCGCCGGATCGGAGAGATGCCGGGCAGTTGTGCGGTCCAGTCGAGGTTGGCCACGCCGGTGGTGTCGCCGTGCAGCCGGTTCTCGATCCGGTACAGGTCGTCCGAGCGGACCGTGCCGGTGAGCGTCGACGGGATCCGCCCCTCCCACGGGTAGCTCAGCGCGTACACGTAGTCCGGGCGGGTCGTGGCGTCGATGTCCACGGTGACCGGTCGCTTGGCCACCGCGTCCCGCAGCGCCCGGCCCTGCGCGGCGTCCAGGCTGACCGTCGGGATCGGGTAGAGCGGCCAGTACGGCCGCTGCGCGTACGGGTCGGGGTCGAGGAACCCACGCCCGCTGGCGCCGAACCCGGCCACCCCGGCCGCACCCGCCGTCGCCGCCGCGCGCACCCGGTCCAGGGCGTACCCGCTGCAGAGCGGGGCGCAGATGTCGGACAGGTCCAGCAGCACCAGCTTGCCGCGTACGTCCAGTGTGGACAGGTCGGCGCCGGGAGCGGCGTACACCACGGGCAGGGTGCTCCGCCCGTCGAACCGGGCGATCTCGTCGTCGCCGACGAAGGGGTTCGGCACCGGGTAGCGCGCGTCCAACGAGGAGCCGCGCGCCCGCATGCTGAGCCGCGGCTCGACGTACACCTGCTGGCTGAACGCGTAGAACGAGCCGACCGTCGGCTTCGGACCGGTGGGCAGCGTCCACAGCGTGATGTCACCGAACATGCGGACCTCGGTACGCACCCGCACCGCCCCGCCGGCGCCGGCGCTCTCGAAGCCGAAATGGTGGGCGTACCGCTCGGCCGGCTTCGGCAGCGCGGTGCCGATCCGGCGGGCGTTGCGCACGTCGAACACGACGGTGGCGTCGTTGCGCACGTCGGCGTCCGGGACGGTGACGAGGGCGGCGTTCATCTCACCGGCACTGTCGCGCCACTCCACGAACGTGCGCACCGCGTACCGGCCGGCGTAGATCTGCCCGCTCACCTCCGGCCGGTCCGCCGTGGTGCCGATGGCCGGCACCTCGTCCCGGCCGTCGATCCGGGCCAGGACGTACCCGCCCCAGAACAGGTTGGTGGCGCCGTCCGGCGGAATCGCGCGCAGGGTGAGGTTGACCTTCTTCAGGTCCCGGAACGCGCCGACCGCGGTGCGCACCTCGACCCCGTCCGCGCGGGCCACCACCGCGCCCTCGTACCAGGTGTCCGGGCCGCCGGCCGGGTGGAACGTGGCCGCGACCGCCGCCGTACCGTGTGCCGGCACGGTCACCGTCGCGGGGTCCAGGCGCAGCATGCCGGCCGGGGCGATCCCGGTGCGGGGCGTCACGCTCGCGCTCAGGGCCAGGGTGACCGGCTCGTCGCCGTCGTTGGTGTACGTGACGGTGCGGGCGACCGGCTCGGTCTGGGCGTACGGGATCCGTCCAAAGTCGACACCGCCGGTGCCGATCACGCCCTGCGTCGTCGCCCGCGCCACGTCCACCCGGCCGGCGCCCTGCTCGTACGCCCCGTGCCCGGCGTCCTTCGCGGTGCTCATCAGCGTGTCCTTGAGCCGCTCGCCGGCCCAGTCCGGGTGCTGCTGGGCCAGGATCGCGGCCGCGCCGGCCACGTGCGGGGCCGCCATCGACGTACCAGAAATGGTGGTGTATTTGTCGTCGACGACCGGACCGAGCGCGGTGCCGTCGGCGCGGGCCGCGGTGATGGCGACGCCCGGCGCGGCGATGTCGGGCTTGAGCCCGTAGTCGCCGAGGCGCGGCCCGCGGCTGGAGAACGGCGCGAGCCCGTCCTGCTTGTCCACCGCGGCCACGGTCAGCGCGGCCGCCGCGGCGCCCGGCGAGTTGATGGTGCGGCTGCCCAGCGCGCCGTTGTTGCCGGCCGCGACGACGAACAGCGTGTCTGACTGAGCGCTCAGCGTGTTGACGGCCTGGCTGAGCGGGTCGGTGCCGTCCGTGCAGCAGCCGCCCAGGCTCATGCTGACCACGTCGGCGCCCTGTTGCACGGCCCACTGCATGCCGGCGATGACCTGCGAGTCGAAGCCGCCGCCGTCGTCGCCGAGCACCTTGCCGACCAGCAGCGACGCGCCCGGCGCCACCCCCTTGCGCCGGCCGTCCGAGGCGGCGCCGGAGCCGGCGATGGTCGACGCGACGTGCGTGCCGTGCCCGTTGCCGTCCTGCACGGCCTGGCCCGGCACGAAGCTCTGCGAGGCGGTCACCTTGCCGGCCAGATCCGGGTGCCCGGCGTCGACGCCGGTGTCCAGCACGGCCACCGTGACGCCGGCACCGTCCAATCCCGACGCCCACGCCTGCGGCGCGCCGATCATCGGCACGCTCTGCTCCAGATCGGCCCGCACGCGCCCGTCCAGCCAGATCTTCTCCACCGGCCCGTCGCTCGCGGCGTCCCAGAACTGGCTGGCGCGCGGCTTGTCCACCGCCATCGCGACGGCGTCGACCACGGGCAGGGTCGCGGTGCGGGCGCTCGCCGGCAGGTCCGCCGGGGCGCGCAGCCCGTTGCGCTGCCGCACGATCACCGGCAGCGTCTTCGTGGTCGCGTCGGCGTACCCGTTGCGGACCAGGTAGGCCACGTCGAACAGGCGCCGGTCCAGGCGCCCGGCCTCGACCGCCCCGAGCGCGTCCGACGGGTACACGTAGAGCGCGTCGCCCTCGCGCACGGTGGAATACAGTGCGGCCGGCCCATCCGGCCGGTCCGCCGGCTTCGTGACCTCGGCGGTGAACTCGCCGTCCGGCTCGATCCCCACCGACACCACGTCACCGGTCAGGAGCGTGACCTGCGCCAGCGGCGTGCTCGCGCCGTACCGCGCGGCCTCCGTCGCGGAAGGCGCCGCGGGTGGCGGCGCCGCCGCGGCCGGCACCGCCACGAGGGATGCCATCAGCAGGAGTACGGCGGCAGCCGGCACCGATCGACGCATGGGCCCTCCCAGGGATGTTTGTTGATCTACCATGGCAGCGGCCGGCGCTGGCCGGAAGGCGGCAACGCGGCCACTTCATGCCAGTGGCAACAAGTGGCCAAGGCCAGGAGGGCACGGTGCCGGACGACGTCGACGCGGCCGACTTGGCCGACCGGTACGCGGCTCTGCTGGACCGCGAACGGCAGCTCGTCGCCGCCCGCGAGCGGGTGGCCGCGCTGGACGAGCGCTTCCGGCACGCGGCGCCGCACACCGACGGGCCGGCCGCGGTGGAAATGGTGCGCGGCGCGGCCGGCATACGTTGGCACTTCTTCCAGCTCCAGCGGGACGCCCCCGGCGAGGTACGCGGCACCGAGGGGCCGCCCTACCTCGTCCCGGACACCACAGTGGACAACAACACCCGGGAGGTGCTCGCGGCCGGCACCCGCTACCGGATCCTGTACGACCGGCGGGCGCTCGACGTGCCCGGCCGCCCCTACGGCGACCTGCTGGACGTCAGCGACGGCCGCCTGATCCGCATCGGCACCATCCCGGTGAAGCTGCTGCTCACCGACGCGCCGGCCGGCCTGCTGGCGGTGCCCGGCCCCGGGCCCGGCGGCGTCTGGACTGAGGAGCGAAGCGACGAGGGAAGGCGCCGCCTCCCAGGGCCCGGGGCCCGCGCGAGCGAAGCGAGTGCCAGCCGGCACAGCCCTGAGGACGGCCCGCCCGCCGTCGTGCTGGTGCGCGACCCGGCGCTGCTGGCCGCGCTGTCCGCGCTGTTCGAGCTGTACTGGGAACGGGCCGTGCCGGTCAGCGTGCGCGCCGAGGCCGACGTGCTCCCCCTGCTGGTCGCCGGCCTCACCGACCAGGAGATCGCGGCCAAGCTGGGCTGGAGCCACCGCACGGTCCGCCGCCGGGTGCGCGATCTGATGGCGCGGCTGGGCGCACAGACCAGGTTCCAGGCCGGGTACGCCGCGGTCCGCCGCGGCTGGCTGGAGGGCAACGACGATGCCGACTGACCAACCGCTCAGCGTCCTGGGACTGTCCGCCACGCAGGAGGCGGCGTACGAGTTGCTCGTGGACAGTCCGATGTCGACGGTCGACGAGCTGGCCGGCCGCTGGCCGTACCCCGAACCGCTGGCCCCGGCCCTGGCGGCGCTGGCCGCGGCCGGGCTGGCCCGCGCGACCGCCGGCCGGTACGCCCCGGTGCCGCCCCGGGCCGCGTTCGACGCCCTGCTCGCCGACGGCTGGCGGCGGCTGCACCGCGAGCGCGAAGAGACCGACCGGCTCGCCCGCGACCGGGTGTCCGGCGGCGGCGCCGGCCCGGTCGAGGTGGTGGTCGGCGCGGAAGCCGTACACGAGCACGTGGCCCGCGCCGTCGCCTCGGCGCGCCGGGAGGTGCGCCGGCTCGGCGCGGTCGGCCCGGAGCCGCCCGCATCCGTCGCGACCCGGACCATCCGGCCCGACCCGCCCGCCGAGCCCGGCCACCACGTGCGGACCGCCGGCGTACCCCTGGATCTGTGCCTGGTGGACGACCGGCTCGGCCTGGTGCCGGCGGACGGCGACCGCTACGGCGGCTGCCCGGCCCTGCTGGTCGTCCATCCGAGCGAGCTGCTGCGGGCGCTGGGCCTGCTCTTCGAGGCGCTCTGGGAGCGGGCCGGCACACCCCCGGCACGGCAGGAGCCCGACCGTCTGGTCGGGCTCTTGCTCACCGGGCTCACGGACGATGCCATCGGGCGGGCGCTGGGCGTGAGCACCCGCACCGCCCAGCGCCGGGTCGGCGCGATGATGGCCGCGGCCGGGGCCCGCACCCGCTTCCAGGCGGGCGTCCAGGCTGCCCTGCGGGCTATGCCTCCACCGGCGTCGCCACCGCGGTGACCGGCGCCTCGCCCGGGACGCGGCGCGGGCCGGAGCGCAGATCCAGCACGAGCAGGGCCAGGTTCGCCACCGCGGCGGCGCCCACGATCGTGGTCAGCAGGGACATCAGGTCCGCCGCCGCGCCGAACCCGAGCACCGCGCCGAGAAGCGCACCGGCGAACGCCGCCACCAGGCCCAGCCGGCGGGCCACCCGGGTCCGCTCCGGGCGTACCCAGGCCAGGTAGGTGCCGAGCGCGATCGCGAGGCCGATCGACGGCACCGCCAGCACCGCCTCGCCGACGAACAGCCGCGGCCACAGCGTCCAGAGGCCGAGCACCGCCAGGCACCACCCGCCGAAGCCGATCGGCAGCGGGGTCAGGATCCGCATCCAGGCGCCGCCCCGCGGCCCGAAGCCGCCCCGGCGGCGGACCCGCAGCACCATCCACCCCAGCAGCACCAGGGCCAGCAGCGCACCGCCGACCAGCAGGCCGACCAGGACCTTGGCGATGGTGGACATCGTGGGTCCGACCTCGAAGTCGACGGGCTGCCGCTCGTACCCGGAGTCGTCGACCTCGCCGCGGTCGAAGAACGCGGTGAGCAGCCGCGTGCCGGCCTCCTCCTGGTTGCCCCAGAAGTCCGCGGAGTGGCCGAAGTCGGCCAGCTTCACCTGGTGCCCGTTGGGCAGCGCCGGCAGCAGTTCGTCGGTGGCCAGCTCGGCCGGAGTGGTGAAGTCGACGGTGCCGCTGATCAGCAGCGTCGGCACCTGCGACGGGCGCACCGTCTGGTACTCGTCGGTGTCGGGGGTCGCCGGCCACACCGTGTGGATCCCCTGCGGGCCGCCGAAGAGCATGTCGGCGGCGGTGTTGCGCAGGATCGAGCCGTGGTCGCCGCCGTCCGCGTAGTGCCGCTCGACCGCCTTGGCGTCGATCATCCCGAACGAGGCGAACTCGCCCCACACGAACGAGCCCGGAATCGTCAGGTCGGCCAGCACCGACATCGCCCACAGGCTGCCGGCGTCGCCCTTCTGCGCGGCCAGGAACGCGTCCACGACGGTCGGTGCGTTCAGCGGCGCGGCCGCCTTCGTGCTGTGGAACATGCCGAACATCCCGGCCGCGCGCACGTTGCCCTCCTTGACCGCGAACGGCCCCCACCGACCGGGTACGTCGTCGGCGACCTCGCGAGTCGCGCCGGGCAGGTCGTCCGTGCGTGCCGAGCAGTTGGCGTCCTGCTGGCAAAGCTGGGCGTACTGGGCGAACTGGCGATCGGTGATCTCCGGATCCCAGATGAAGTGGCCGGGCGGGTTCACCGCGAGCATCACCGACCGGTTCAGCGCCGCGGGATGCCGCCAGGAGTAGACCATCGCGGTCCGGGTACCCGCGCTGGAGCTGATCAGGTTGATCTTCTGGTAGCCCAGCGCCGTCCGGGCCGTCTCCAGGTCGTCGACGCGCTGCGGGATCGAGTACCCGGTGACGTCGACCCCGTCGTCGGCCAGCCGCCGGGCGCACGCCGCGAACGCGTCGACGTACTCCTTCTTCGACTCCGCGCCGCCCAGGTCGGCCGAGTGCCGCAGCGCCTCCGTCACCTCTGGACAGTCCAGCCGCCGGGAGCCGTCGACGCCCCGGTAGCCGACCAGGACCACGTCGTGCCCCTCGGTCAGCCGGCTGGCCTGGGGAAACTCCAGGTTCGTCGCCCCCGGCCCGCCGTTGAGCCGGAAGATCGGCTCACCCGGGTTGGGCCCGGTCGCCTTGATCCGGATCACCGGCAGCGCGATCAGGTCGGACTCGGGGTCGCGCCGGTTCTCCGGCACCACCAGCGTGCCGCAGTCGGCGGCCAGGCTCCCCGCCTCGGTGTCGTACGTGCACTCCTCTAGGGACAGCGCACCGGAACGGGCGCCCGCCGGGACCGCCAGGGTCTCCTCGGGCCGCAGGCTCAGAAAGCCGAGGGCGAGCGTGAGCACGCCGGTGATGGCGAACGCCAGGAGGCGTGCCACGGAACGGAGGGATCGCGTCATGGCAGGGACGCTATGGCCACCCCGACGCGCAAACGTCCCCCGCGACGGTCACCCCCGTACCCTCCCAGGGGTACACCCCCGCCCCACCACTCACCGCGCGGTGATCATGGGCTTTGCGACCGGGAGAGCGCTCCCCTCCGCCGCACCGCCCATGATCACGCGTAGGCGGCGGGCCACCGACCGGGTGGGTGGCGGCGCGGCACGCAGAAAGGCGCCGTCCGGACCGAGCGATCTCACTTGGTGGGGCAGGAGGGATATCCTGCTGCGCCCCACCAAGTGAGATCCAAAGCGACCGACCGCCGGGCGGAGCAGGCACCGCGCGACGCGACCGTGCCGGGAGGCCGCGCCGATCAAGGAAAAGGCCGTCGATCAAGGGCAAACGGTCGTGGTTTGGAGATCAAAGCACGGCCATATGCCCTTGATCGACGGCGGATCCCTTGATCGGCGCGCGAAGGGCCGCCGCACGACGGGGCCGCACGCACGACGGGCCGCCGCACGACGGGGCCGCACGCACGAACGGGCGGGCGCGGGAGGGCGGGGCGCGGCGTGCGGTGTGGGAGGGGCGGGGGGCGGAGAATGTGGGGGTGGGTAGGGGGCTTGTGGGGCGGGAGGGGGAGTTGGCCGCCCTGGACGCGCTGCTGGCCTCGGCGCTTGCCGGGGACGGTGCCGTCGCGCTGGTCGTGGGCGAGGCGGGGATCGGCAAGAGCGCGGTTGTCGAGGCGGCGGCGCACCGGGCGGCCGGGGCCGGCGTACCCGTGCTGGCCGGGCGGGCCGTCGCCGAGGATGGGGCGCCCGCGTTCTGGCCGTGGCAGCGGGTGCTCGCCCAGGGGCGCCACCACGGGCTGGCGCCGGAGCTACTGGACCTGCGGACACGGCCGGACAAGGACACCGCCCGGTTCCGGGCGATCGAGGAGACGGTGGACGCCCTGTGCCGGGCCGCCGAGCCGGCCGGGCTGCTCGTCGTACTCGAGGATGTGCAGTGGGCCGACGACGCCTCGCTGGCGCTGCTGCGGCGGCTGGCCGCGAGCCTGTCCGGGGCGCGGCTGCTGGTGTTGGGCACGCTGCGCGACCCGGACGGCGGGCGGCCGGCCCCGCCCGCGCCGGCCGAGCTGAACGCGCAGGTGGTGGCCGTCGGCGCGCTCGGCGTCGAGGACGTCGCGGCGTACCTGGGCGACGGGGTGCACCGCTCCTGGCCGGGGCACGTGCACCGGCTCAGCGGCGGCAACCCGCTCTTCGTCCGTGAGCTGGCCCGGTTACTCACGCGCGAAGAAAAGAGCCAGCCGGCCGGCACCCTGCCGCTGCCGAACGAGCTGCGCCGGCTCGTGGCCCAGCGGAACGGCCAGCTGAGCCCCGGGTGCCAGCGCCTGCTCGGCGCCTGCGCGGTCGCCGGGCAGGAGATCGACGCCGCTCTCGTCACCGCGCTCGACCCGGACGCGGACGCGCTGCTGGCCGAGGCGGTCACGGCCGGGGTCCTGGTGGACGACCCGCTGACCCCGGCCACGCTGCGCTTCGCGCACGATCTGATCCGGCAGGCGACGTACGCCGACCTGCCGCGCACCGAACGCATCGGGTGGCACCGGCGGATCGCCGACGCCATCGAGGCGGCGGGCGTCGGCGAGCACCGGCTCGGCGAGGTGGCTCGGCATCGGGTCCGCGCTGCCGCGGGCACGGCGGAACGGCGTACCGCATCGGATGCTTGCGCCGCAGCGGGGCGGGTGGCGGCCCGCGGCCTGGACCTCGGCGGCGCCGGCGAGTGGTTTGGTCAGGCCCTGGACCTGCTGGACGGGGCGCCGGAGCGGCGGGCGGAGCTGTTGCTGGCGCGGGTGGCGGCGCGGTTCGCGGACGGGCAGTTCGCGTCGGCGCTGGCGGACTGCGCGCGGGTGGCCGACCTGGCCGAGCGGTTGGGCCGGGCGGACCTGGCGGCGGCCGCGGCGGTGGCGGTACGCGGGTTCGCGTACGGCGAGGAGGTCGCGGCCCTCTGCGAGCGCGCCCGGGCCCTGCTCGGCGGCGAGGACAGCGCCCGGCACGCGGAGGTCCTCGCCCAGCACGCGTTCATCCTGGCCCAGGCCGGCCGGTTCGCCGACGCGGACGGGATCAGCGGGCGCGCCATGGCGATGGCCGAACGCAGCGGCGACCCGGCCGCGCTCGTCGGCGCGATCCACGCCCGGCACCAGGTGACCGGCGCACCGGAGAGCGTCGGCGAGCGCCTGGTGCTGGGCGCGCGCATGGTCGCACTGTCCACGGAGGTCGGTCGGCCCGACACCGCGCTGTGGGGGCACCTGTGGCGCGTCGACGCGGCGTTCCAGGTGGGCACGCTGACCGCCGTGGACGCCGAACTGTCCGCCCTGTCGCGGCTGGTCGAGCGGCATGGCGGCCAGCTCGCGCGGTGGCACCTGCTGCGGGCCCAGGCGGCGCGGGCGGCGGTCACGGGACAGTTCGAGCGGGCGCTGCACTGCGCCGGGGAGGCCCGCGCGCTGGCCGCCGGGCTGCAGGACCCGAGCGGCGAGGGCATGTACTGGGCCTTCGTCACCTCCCTCGCCCCGTGGCTGGGTGAGCTGCCCGGCATCCGCGCGGGGCTGGACTGGTTCGCCGAGCACGCCCGGGACGACGCGCCGATCGGGACCGCCACGATGAGCCTCTACCACTCCCGGATCGGCGATCTCGACGAGGCGGCGGCCTGGTTCGACCGGCTCCGGCCACGCCTGGACGACCTGCCCCGGGACCTGATGTGGCTGCCCGTGACGGTGCAGGCGGCCGAGGTGGCGGCGCTGCTCGGCGACCAGGCCGTCGCTGACCGCTGCTACGACCGGCTGGTCCCGCACCGCGACTGCTATCTGTACGCGATCACCGCCCTGTACGGCGCCCTCCCCCGTGCCCTCGGCGTCATCGCGCGGGCCCGGGGCGACCTCGACCTGGCCGACCGGCACCTGGCCGAGGCGGTCGCGATGGAGGAGCGGATCGGCGCGCTGCCGGCGCTCGCCCTCGCCCGGCTCGACCACGCCCGGGTGCTCGCCGCCCGCAGCCGGGCCGGCGCCCTGGCGCTCGCTGAAAAGGCCGCGGGCGCCGGCCGCCGCCTGGGCATGCCGCCGCTGGCCACCGCGGCGTCCGCGCTGGTCGACGAGCTTTCCGGGGTACGCGGGGGTGCCGCGACCCTGACCGCCCGGGAGCGGGAGATCGCGGGCCTCGTCGCGGACGGGCTGGCCAACCGGGCGATCGCCGAGCGGCTGGTGCTGTCCGAACGGACCGTCGAGACGCACGTGCGCAACCTGCTGGGCAAGCTGGGCCTGACCAACCGCACCCAGGTGGCCGCGTGGGCCGCCCGGGCCGGGATACGTACCGGATCTGCGTGGAAGCACTGAGGCCCTAGCCGGCGGGGTACGCCGAGCATGGGCTCATGTTCGCTTCCATTGACACCGTTTCGATCCAAGCGCCCGCCGGTTACGTCCTGTCCGAGGTCGGGCGGGACCGCCGGCGGGTCGTGTCGCTGTGGCCGACCCTGGCGCAGGCCCGCGCGGCCGGCGGCGAGTGGTACGAGGTCGAGCAGGACCTGGCCGGTCCGGACGCCGGCGTGCCGGCGCGGGCCGCGACCCTGCTGGAGTTCGACGGGCCGCAGGGACCCGCGCGGATCGCCGCCGCCCGGCTGGCCTTCCACGACCGGCTCGCCCCGCTCCTGCGCGCCACGCCCGGCTGCGTCCGGGTCCTCGTGCTGTGGCAGCCCGAGACCTGCGCGCACGTCGTCGTCAGCCTCGCCACGTCGCTGCCGGCGCTGGCCGCCATCGGTCAGGCCGTCAACACCAGCCCGCTGCTGCCCGGCGAGGATCCCGCGCTGCTGCCCGGCCCGGACCGGGTGGCCATCAACGAAGTCACCGACCGCCCGGCGATCGCCACCGGGACGTACACGATCGACCCTGTGCGGACGACCGTCAGTTTTACCGTCAAAGAAATGTGGGGCCTGGTGAAGGTGCGCGGCACCTTCACCGTCACGGCCGGCACCATCGTCGTCGCGGACGACCCGGCTCAGTCGTCGGTCCGGGTCGAGCTGGACCCGGCCAGCTTCGCCAGCGGCAGCAAGCGCCGCGACAAGGACGTCACCGGCAAGAACTTCCTCGCCGCCACGGCGTACCCGGACATGGGCTTCACGGGCAACGGCGCGGCGTACGGCCCCGACGGGTGGACGATGCGCGGCGCGCTGACCGTCCACGGCGTGACCGCACCGGTGACCCTGCGGCTGGTCTCCGGGCGCGAGACGACGGACGGCTGCGCCTTCGTGGCCACCGCCGTGGTCGACCGCACCGCGCACGGGGTGAGCCGCGGGGCCGGCCTCATCGCCCGGGAGCTGACCGTGGAGATCTCGGTCGTCGCTCAGTAGATCTCCTCGCAATCGTGCAGGGCATCGGCGCCGTCCGTCGCGCACTGGTCGGTGCCGGTGCCCCCGTACAGCGAGTCGGTGCCCTCCGAGCCGTGCAGCAGGTCATTGCCGCCCAGGCCGTACAGCAGGTCGTTGCCGCCGTACCCCCACAGCGAGTCGTTGAGCGGGCCGCCGATGAGCAGGTCGGCGCCCCCGCCCCCGGTGAGGCTGGTCTTGGCCGATCCGGCGATGAGCGTGTCCGCGTACGCCGTACCGGTCACGCCCCACACCGACGCGCACACCGTGTCACCCTCGTCCGGCGCACCGTCGCCGCCGGCCGCGCCGCCGATCGTCACGTACACGCCCTCGGTGTGCTGGTCGTAGAACACCCACGCCCCGGCGCACATCGTGTCGGCCCCCGTACCGCCGTCCACCCGCAGATAGGCGGTGCCGACCGGGCGTTGCAGCGAGTCGTTGCCCGGCCCGAGGTCGACGTCGAGGTACGGGCCGGCGCCGCTGCCGATCTCGATCGTGTCGTTGCCGGTCCCGCCGTAGATGTAGGCGTACGTGTCGAAGGACGCGTTGTAGTCGAGCTGGTCCGTGCCCCCGCCCAACTGCACCCCGAACCAGGCGATGCCCGACTCCGGCTTGGTGCAGATCGCCTTCGTGTTGTCGCCGCTGACGTTGACGCACCCGTACCCGGGGACGATCCTGCTGACGTCGTCGATGAGGTACGCCGACGGTGACCCGTAGTTGGTGATCACGACGTCGTTGTTCTTGCCGATCCCGCCGTAGTAGCGCAGGTGGCTATCGTCCTCCCAGTACGCCTGATTCGGGGTCGGCTCCGGCTGGGCGCCGGCCGCGGCCGGAACAACCAGCCCGACCAGCGTCCCGAGCGATCCAGCAAGGGCAAGGCGCGTCCACTGTGTCACGGCGACCTCCGGCGATCCGCTACGTTGCGGATCATCGTGACGCACCCCGCGCCCCCACACAGTCACCCACCCGACTCCCCACCCCCGCATGCCCGCCGCCCCACGTCGCGGCCCCGCCCCACCCTCGCCCCGCCCCACGTCGCCCCCGCCCCACGTCGCGCCTCGCCCCACGTCGCGCCTCGCCCCGCGTCGCGCCTCGCTCGGCGCGCCGATCAAGGACTTCCGCGTCGATCAAGGGCATATGGCCGCGCTTTGATCTCCGATCCACGACCATTTGCCCTTGATCGACGCACGATCCCTTGATCGAGGAGCCGCAGACCGATGCCGGCACGCGAGGCCGCCCTGCCGCTTGGCGGAGCGCACGTAGATGATCTTCACTCCAGCGATATGCCACATTTGCACGACCGCCCTGTAGATCTTGGTCACCTACCGTCGCCAGGGCAACGCTGATATACCAAGATCTATGCGTTTGCCGACGAGCGGCCCTTCCTTGTGGGAGTAATGCGGCATATCGCCCTCGCCGGCAAGCGCGCGGCACACGCCGCCGCATCGCCCGCCATGCACCGCACCTCCCCCGGTCGATCCGGTCGCGAACACGCCACCCCGCCGCGCCACCCCGACCCGCCACGCCACCCCGACCCCGCCGCGCCACCCCACGGCCGCGTCGATCAAGGATTTCCCCGCCGATCAAGGGCAAACGGTCGTGGATCGGAGATCAAAGCGCGGCCATATGCCCTTGATCGACGCAGAAGTCCTTGATCGACGCGGCGCGCGAGGCAGGACACGGCGCGGGCGGCGTGAGGCAAGGCGCGGCGCAGGCGGCGCGCGGCAAGGCGCGGCGTGGACGGCGCGAGGTAGGACGCGGCGTGGGCGGCGCTAGGCGGGACGGGGCGGGGCGCAGCAGCGCGGGCGGGGCGGGGGAACGCGGGACGCGGAGGGCGGGCTAGGTGGGGGCGTTGACCCAGGTGGCTACGCCGGCCTTGCAGCGGATGCGCATCCTGATGAGGGTGTCTGCGCTCTTGAACCAGATGCGTACGCGCACGGCCGGGCCCGGCTCGGCTTTGGTGACCCAGTACCCGGGCTCGGTGGTCCACTTGACCGCGTGCGCCTGGTCCGCGAGGCACTCCACGGTCACCGTGCCGCCGCCGGATGTGAGTGTCTGCTGCTCCGGTGCCGGTGTGGTGGGGGCCGCGGTCGCCGACGGGGTGGGGGCGGCGGCGCCGGTCTCGGCCGGTCCGGAGCGGGTGGTGGGGCCGGTGGTGCCGTCGACCGGTGGGATGCCGGGACGGGGTGCCACCGGGGGTGGGGTGGTGACGGGGCCGGGCGTGGTTGACGGTCGGGTGGTGGGCTCTTCGAGGCCGGTGGGGTTGGCGCCGGCCGCCGCTTCGCCGTTCGTGCCGGCGGGGTTGGCGAGCAGGGCGGCGCCCACCGCCGTCGCGACGACGGTCCCGGCGACCACGGCGACGACGAGGCTGCGGCGGCGCCGGCGGTCTCGGGCGGGGCGGGGCTCGACCGTGGGCACGTCGGAGATCGGGTCCGGAACAGGCACGCCGCCAACGGTGCCGGCCGGGACGGGCGTCATGGGCAGCCGTACGCCGGCGGCGTCGGCGAGGACGGCGGCCACCTCGGCGGCGGTGGGCCGGTCGGCGGGGTCCTTCACCAGGCACTGCCGGCACAGGTCGACGACCTGCGGCGGCACTCCGGCGACCGGTGGCAGCGGGACCGGCTCGTGGTACTCGTGCGCCCGCAGCATCTGGGTGGTGGTCTCGACGTTCCACGGCAGGCGGCCGACCAGCACGCAGTGCAGCAGCAGGCCGAGCGCGTAGACGTCCGAGGCGGGCACGACGTCGCCGCCGGTGAGCCGCTCGGGCGCCAGGTAGGCGGGGGTGCCCACCATGCGGTCGTCCTGGTCCAGGTCTTCCAGCGGGCCGGCCGCGGCGGCGATGCCGAAGTCGACGACCTTGGCGCCGGACGGGGTGAGGACCACGTTGGCGGGCTTGATGTCGCGGTGGACCAGGCCGGCCTCGTGCGCCGCCGCGATGCCGCTGGCCACCTCGGCGCAGACGCGCATCGCCTCGGGCGGCGGGAGCGGACCGGCGGCGAGTCGCTTGCTCAGCGTGGGGCCGCGCAGCAGCTCCATCACCACGAAGGGGACCGGCTGGCCGGCGTCGTCCAGCGACTCGCCGAAGTCGTACACGCTGGCCACGTGGGGGTGGGCGAGGCGGGCGGCGGAGCGTGCCTCGGCCTGGATCCGTAACCGGGCCGAGGCGTCCACGGTCAGCGGCCGGGCCAGGACCTTGACCGCCACGGAACGGCGCAGCACCTCGTCGGTGGCCCGCCAGACCACCGCCATGCCGCCGGCACCGATCTGGTCCTCCAGTCGGTACCGGCCACCCAATACGCGCAGCGCCTCCACGCGGCACAGTCTGCCGTAGTCCAAACCGGTCACATAACCGTCGTCCGGACGATCAACATCGACTCCCAGCGATCATGCGCCTAACTCATCGGGATATATACGGATTTGGTCTGGGTGTACTCGTGCAGGCCCTCGGGTCCGTATTCGCGGCCGTAGCCGGATTGCTTGTAGCCGCCGAACGGCAGGGTGACGTCGAGCATGCCCCAGGTGTTGACCCAGACCATGCCGGCCTTGAGCGCGCCGGCCACCCGGTGCGCCCGGCCCAGGTCGCTGGTCTGCAGGCCGGCGGCCAGGCCGAACGCGGTGCCGTTGGCCAGCGCCACCGCCTCCTCCTCCGTGTCGAACGCCTGGACGGTCAGCACCGGCCCGAAGATCTCCTCCTGCACCACGCGGGCGTCCTGCCGGACATCGGCGAGGACGGTCGGCGCGAAGAAGTAGCCGTCGAGGGACTCGACCCGGTGGCCGCCGGCGACCAGCGTGGCACCCTCCTCGGTGACGCCGAGCTGCACGTAGGACTTCACCTTGTCCAGGTGGCGCTGGCCGGCCATCGGGCCCACGACCGTGTGCGGGGCGAGCGGGTCGCCCACCGGTACGCCGCCGGCCGCGCCCGCGACCCGGGCCAGCATCTCGTCGTACACGGGGCGCTGGACCAGCAGGCGGGTGCCGCCCATGCAGAACTGGCCGGTGTTGAAGACGAAGCCGGACACGGCGGCGTGGGCGGCGGAGTCGAGGTCGGCGTCCGCGAAGATCAGGTTGGCCGACTTGCCGCCCAGCTCGACGGTGGCCGGCTTGAGCGTCTCCGCGGCCGCCGCGGCGATCTTGCGGCCGACGGCGGTGGAGCCGGTGAACGCCACCTTGTCGACGCCGGGGTGGCGGACGAGGCGCTCCCCACCGCGCCGCCGCCGGTGACCACGTTGAGTACGCCGGCGGGCAGGCCGGCCTCGGTGAGCAACTCGGCCAGGCGCAGCGCGGTGAGCGGGGTGTCCTCGGCGGGCTTGTGTACGACGGTGTTGCCCGCGGCAAGTGCCGGCGCGATCTTGCTGGTGGACAGGATCAGCGGGAAGTTGAACGGGGTGATGGCGGCGACCACGCCGTACGGCTCGTGCCGGGTGTAGGCCAGCGCGGGCAGGCCGGTCTGGCGGGTCGCGCCGTCGATCGAGTACGCCAGGCCGGCGTAGTACTCGAAGTGGGTGACCGTGTTGCCGACGTCGATCATCCGGCTGAACTGGATCGGCTTGCCGGTGTCGAGGGTCTCCAGTTGGGCCAGCTCCTCGGCGTGCTCCTGGATCAGCGCGGCCGCGCGGTAGAGCACGCGGGACCGCTCCCGGCCGGACAGGCCCGACCAGACGCCGCTGTCGTACGCCCGGCGGGCCGCCTCGACCGCGGCGTCCACTTCCGCGTCGGTGGCGTCGGCCGCGGTGGTGACCGCCTTGCCGGTGGCCGGGTTGACGACGTCGCGCCGCAGGCCCTCGCCGGACCGCCAGCCGCCATCGATGTACAGCCGGCCGGGGGCCAGCGGAGCCGTGGGGGTGGTCATGTCAGGGCCCTCCGAAACGTCGGCGCAACAACTCTGCCATCTACCGTGACGCACGTTCGACATCATGTCAACCACAAGATGCTTGACGACCTTCAAGGTAAGTGTCACATAATTGGGCCGAGACAAGACAGACGAGAGGAGTCGCCATGTCCCGCACCGCGACCGCGGCGGTGGCGCCGTCCCAGGGCGCACCGTTCACGCTCACCGAAGTCACGCTCGACGACCCACGCCCGGACGAGGTCGTGGTCCGCATGGTCGCCGCCGGCCTGTGCCACACCGACCTGTCGGTACGCGACGGCCTGCTGCCGGCCCGCTTCCCGGTCGTGCTCGGCCACGAGGGCGCCGGCGTCGTCGAGGAGGTGGGCTCGCAGGTGACGGCGGTGGCGCCCGGCGACCGCGTGCTGCTGTCGTTCACCTCGTGCGGCCGCTGCCGCAACTGCGTCGACGGGCACCCGGCGTACTGCGACACGTGGCTGCCACGCAACCTCCTGGGCGGCGCCCGGATGGACGGCTCCGCCACGATCCGGTCCGGCGGCGAGGACGTCTCTGGGCACTTTTTCGGGCAGTCGTCGTTCGCTACGTACGCCTTGGCGGACGAGCGGAGCCTGGTGAAGGTGCCGGACGACGCCCCGCTGGACCTGCTCGCCCCGCTCGGCTGCGGGATCCAGACCGGCGCCGGCACGGTGCTCAACGTGCTGCGCCCCGAGCCCGGCAGCACCCTGGCCGTCTTCGGCGCCGGCACGGTCGGCCTGGCGGCCGTCATGGCGGCCGCCCTGCGGGGACTGTCCCGGATCGTGGCCGTGGACGTCGTACCCGCGCGGTTGTCCCTGGCCCTCGAACTCGGCGCCACCGACGCGGTGGACGCGCGCGGCGGCGATGTGGCCGCCGCGCTGCGCGAGCTGACCGGCGGCGCAGGCGTGGACTTCGCGGTGGAGGCGTCCGGCAACCTGGCGGCGCTGTCCGCGGCGGTGGACGCGCTCGCGCTGCGCGGCACCTGCGCGGTGGTGGGCGCGCCGCCGTTCGGGAGCACGATCCCGCTCGACGTCAACGCGATGCTCGGCGGCAAGCGCATCGTCGGGGTCACCGAGGGCGACGCCAACCCGCCGGTGTTCGTCCCGGTCCTCGCCGACCTGGTGACGCGCGGCATGTTGAAGCTCGACCGCCTGGTGGAACGCTTCGCGTTCGCCGACATCGAAAAGGCCGCCGACGCCGCCTCTCGCGGCGAGTCCCTCAAGCCGGTGCTCACCTTCGAGTGAGGTTAGGAAGGGCACCTTGCTATGCAGAAAGCGTTAACAGGGTGCCCTTCCTTGCAGCTCTAAGGCGCGAAGTCGCTGCCGTGACTGCGCACCAGCGCGGCCAGCGACGGCTCGAACTCGCTCACAATCTGCACCACCCTTTGCTCCGACAGCCGGGCCAGCCCGTCGTAGAGGTCGATGAACAGCTCCCGGGCGCGCGTACGCGGCCACCGCGGGGGCAGGAGCACCGCGGGCAGTTCGGGGTCGAGGTTGGGAAAGTTGCGCCAGTCGTCCATGAGGGCGGTGCGGGCGATCAGCGCCTCCGAGGTGCCCACCTTGCCGGCGCGCCACCGCTGCTGGACCGGCTCGTACTCCTCCAGCAGCCGCTCGTACTCGGCGCGCAGCGCGTCCAGGTCCCAGGCGCTGATCGGGTCGCCGCCGACCGGGCTGCCGTCGGCCACCTCCGCGGTGAACACCGTCGCGGTGTCCACACCCAGCTCGGCGAGGACCGCGGTGACCTCGGCGACCCGCTCGTGCGGGGAGACCCAGAGCCCGTCGTACAGGGACGCGAAGCCCCACCAGCCCAGCCGGGTGCGCAGCGTGTGCCGCAGGTCCCGGCGGTCTTCCGGCACCGAGAACGCGGCCACCGTCCAGCGGCCGGCCCACTCCTCGCCGCGCGCGCCGAACGACAGGATGTGCCGGCTGCCCTCGGTGAGCACCTCGGCGGCGCGGGCGCTCAACGCGTACGACGTGCGCCGCCCCGCCTTGGACAGCTCCAGCAGGCCACGCCGGGCCAGCCGGCTCAGCGCGGCGCGCGCGCTGACCTCGGTGATGCCGAACTCCCCAGCAACGCCACCAGGGCCGCCGACGGCAGCGGGGCGCGCTGGCCGTACCAGTAGTCGCCCAGCAGGGTCAGCAGCAGGTGTTGCGGGCTGCCGCCAGCCTGCATGCGGGGAAGGTCGACCTCGGCGTCGGTAGACATGCCGTCACTGTACAGATTCTCCGCCGCCCGCCACGGCCCCTGACACAGTGATATTAGACAGAAGTCTTGACGACAGGTCAGAGACGAGCCACTCTGGGGACATGACCGACCCGTACGAGGCGATTGCCCGGCTCGGCACCGCCCCGCTGTGGCGGTACTACGGCAACCTCTTCGCCGCCGAGCCCAAGAGCCGCGCGGTGCCGTACCTGTGGCGATACGCGGCCCTGCGGCCGTACCTGCTGCACTTCGCCGACGCGCTGTCGCTGGAGGAGGCCGAGCGCCGGGTGCTGATGCTGGTCAACCCCGGCCTGACCGAGCCGCCCGCGACCACCACCACGCTGTACGCGGGCATCCAGGTGATCGTGCCGGGCGAGACCGCGCAGGCACACCGGCACACGGCCGCCGCGTTCCGGTTCATCATCGAGGGCCGCGGGGCCTACACCACGGTGAACGGCGAACGGGTCCACATGCACCCCGGCGACCTGCTGCTGACGCCCGGCTGGCACTGGCACGACCACGCGCACGAGGGCGACGGCCCGATGCTGTGGCTGGACGGCCTGGACTACCCGCTCGTCAACGCCCTGGACGCCGGCTTCTTCGAGCTGTACGGCGAGCGCACGCAGAAGGCGGCCGCACCGGACGACCTGTCGTCGCGGCAGTTCATCCACGGCCGGCTCACGCCCGCCTGGGACCCGCAGCCCGGTCCGAACTCGCCGATCGGCAACTACCCGTGGACGGAGACGGCCCGGGCGTTCCACGCGATCGCCGACGACGCGGTCGGCAGCGACAGCGACGGCGTGGTGCTGGAGTACACCAACCCGTGGAACGGCGGCCCGGTCATGCCCACCATCGGCTGCCGGATCGCCCGGCTGCGCCCCGGCTTCCGCGGCACGCCCCGCCGGCAGACGCCGAGCACCATCTACCACGTCGTCCGCGGCGCGGGCGTGACCACAGTGGACGGCCAGCGGCTGGAGTGGGGCGAGAAGGACGTGTTCGCGGTGCCCGGCTGGGCGCTGTACGAGCACGCCAACGCGTCCGCCAGCTCCGACGCGGTGCTGTTCTCGTACACCGACGCCCCGGCGATCACCGCCCTGGGGCTCTACCGGGAGGAGATCCGGTGAGGCTGGCCGTATTCAGCTCCGACTGGGGCGCCCGGCTGGGCGCCGTCGACGGCGACGACCTGGTCGACATCACGGACCTGGTCGCCGCGCCGGCCGGGCTTGCCGGTCCGCTGCACGCTCTGCTGGAGCAAGGACTTGATCTGGTACGCCTGGCCGGCGCCAACCTGCGTGACCGTCCCCGGGTACCGGTGCGCGACGCGACGCTCCTGCCGCCCCTCCCCCGGCCCGGCAAGATCGTGGCGGCGCCGGTGAACTACCGCGACCACCAGGCCGAGATGGCCGCCCCGCTGACCGTCGCCGACCTGGGTGTGTTTCTCAAGGCCCCGTCGAGCGTCGTCGGCCACGGCGGCACCGTGTCCCTGCCGTACACGGACCTGCGCACCGACCAGGAGGCCGAACTGGCCGTGGTCATCGGCCGCCCGGCCCGGCACGTGAGCGTCGAGCGGGCCCTGGAGTACGTCGCCGGCTACACCTGCCTGTTCGACATCACCGTACGGTCCACAGAGGACAGGTCGACGCGCAAGTCGTTCGACACGTTCACCCCGCTGGGTCCGTGGGTCACCACGCCCGACGAGGTCGGCGACCCCGGCACCCTTTCGCTGCGCTGCTGGGTCAACGGGGTGCCCCGGCAGTCCGCCAGCACCGCCGACCTCATCTTCGGCGTCCCGCGCCTCATCGCGTACGCCAGCTCGGTCATGACCCTGTGGCCGGGCGACGTCATCGCGACCGGGACGCCGGCGGGCGTCGGGCCGATCCGGCACGGCGACCGGGTGTCGATGGCCATCGAGCGGGTCGGCCGCCTGGAGGTCACGGTGACCGCCGCGGACGCCATCCCGTACGCCTCCCGGCCGGGCGCGAAGACAGCGGCGGTGACCGCGTGAGCACGAACCACCGCCCCGTCGTCGTCGTGGGCGCGGGCCCGGTCGGCATGTCCGCGGCGCTGGCGCTGCGCGCGCTCGGCCGGCCGGCCACCGTCCTGGAGGCCGGCACCGAGGACCGGCTGCGGCCGGGCAGCCGGGCCATCTTCGTGCACGGGGCCACTCTGGAAGTGCTCGACCGGTCCAGTCCGGGCCTGGCCGGTGACCTCGCCGCGCACGGGCTGGTCTGGCAGACCAAGCGCACCTTCTACGCCGGCCGGCAGGTCTTCGCCCGCACGTACCCGCCGCCGGCCGCCGGCGTGCTGCCGCACTTCACCAGCCTGCCGCAGGTGGAGACCGAGCGGTACCTGCTGCAGGCGTGCAAGGCCGCCGGCGTCGAGTTCGTCTGGAACGCCGAGGTGGTGGACGCCGTCGCCGGCCCGGACGGGGTCACGCTGACCACCGTCGCCGGCACCCGCTGGAGCGCCGAGTACGCGATCGCCGCCGACGGCTCCCGGTCGGCCGTCCGCAAGGCGCTGGGCGTGCCGATGGAGGGCAGCCGCTCCGACGGCTGGTACGTCGTGGTCGACGTCGAGGAGGACCCGGGCGACCCGATGCCGGTCGAACGGGTGTTCCACTACGCCCATCCCCGGGTGGACGGGCGCAACGTGCTGCTCGTCCCGTTCGCCGGCGGCTGGCGGGTCGACCTGCAACTGCACGACGGCGACGACCCCGAGCGGCTGAGCCACGGCGACGGGCTGCGCGGCTGGCTGCGCGCGGTCCTGCCGCCCGCGTACGCCGAGCGGGTCGCCTGGGCTTCGACGTACCAGTTCCTGCAGGTGGTGGCCGACGACCTGGCCGACCCGTACCGGCGGGTGCTGCTGGCCGGCGAGGCGGCGCACCTGTTCGCCCCGTTCGGCGCGCGCGGGATGAACTCGGGCGTGCCGGACGCCGACGCCGCGGCCGCGGCCGTACACCTGGCGCTGTCCACGCCCGTGCCGGCGCGGGCGCGGGCCGCGGTGGAGGACTTCGCGCTGTCCCGGCGGCGCGCGGCGCTGTTCAACCGGGACGCGGCCGGTGCCGCGCTCGCCCACCTGCGGCCCGGCCCGCGCGAGCGGGCGGCGCTGGAGGAGGCGGCCCGCGGCGCCGACCGCGACGAGAGCTTCGGGCATTGGCTGGACACCGCACCATACGGGCCGCGCGACCTCCCGCCCGGCAATACGATCTACAAGTACTGAGGCTGTGAGTCATGGGTGAGCCCGCGTCGATCATCACGCGCCGTCGGCTGGAGTGGTCCGAGACCGATCCGATGGGCCGATGGCACTACTCGGCGATGCTGCGCTTCGTGGAGAGCGCCGAGACCGAGCTGCTCGTACGGCTCGGCGTCGAGCACGAGGTCGGTGGCCGGACGCCCCGGCTGAACCTGACCGTCGACTTCCTCGGCGCCCTGCACTACGCCGAGGTCGCCCAGACCACGCTGGCCGTCGAGCACGTCGGGCGCAGCTCGCTGCGCTACGCGTTCACGGTCAGCCGGTCCGGCACCGCGCTGGCCCGCGGGTCCCTGACCATCGCCTGGTTCGACCCGGATACGGGGCGGACCGCGCCCTGGCCGGAGCATCTGCGCAAGGCGTTCACCGAGGCGGGGCTGCAGGAAGGGGTGGACTCGTGAGAAGCACGATGGGGTCGATGCCGCTGTCCATCGGGATGGTGCTGCGGCGCGGCGCCGCGATGGGCCCGCACGCCCGGCTGGTCGGGTACGCGCCGGCCGGCCGGGCCGAACTGGGCTGGCCGGATCTGGCCGCGCGGGCCCGCCGGGTGGCGGCGGCGCTGCCCGGGCTCGGCGTACGCCCCGGCGACCGGGTCGGCACGTACGCCTGGAACGGGCTGCGGCACCTGGAGCTGTTCTACGGCGTACCGATCGCCGGCGCGGTGCTGCAGCCGCTCAACGTGCGGCTCTACCCGGACCAGATCGCCTGGATCGCCGAGCACGCCGACGACAAGGTGATCTTCGTGGAGGCGTCGCTGACCGCGCGGCTGGCCGAGATCCGCCCGAAGCTCACCGGCGTCCAGCGGTACGTCGTCCTGCCCGACGGCACGCAGCCGCACCCGGACTTCGAGGACGCCATCGACTACGAGGAGCTGCTGGCCGCCGCCACCGACGACGAACCGTCCGAAGTGGACGAGTTCGCGGCCGCGTGCCTGTGCTACACCGGCGGCACGACCGGCCGGCCCAAGGGCGTCGCGTACTCGCACCGCTCGCTGACCCTGCACGCGATGAGCGGCCTGTTCGTCGACTCGTTCGCGATCCGGGAGCGGGACGTCCTGCTGCCGCTGACCCCGCTGTTCCACGCCACCGCGTGGGGCATGCCGTACTCGGCCGCGCTCGCCGGCGCCGGCCTGGTCCTCGCCGGCCAGGACACCAGCCCGGCCACAGTCGTCCGGCTGATCCGCGAGGAGCGGGTGACCGTCGCGGCCGGCGTGCCCACGTTCTGGCTGGCGGTCGACCAGCTCGGGCCGGCGGCGGACGACCTGGCCAGCCTGGACCGGATCCTCTGTGGAGGGTCGGCGATCCCCCTCGAACTGATCCAGCGGTACCACCGGCGCGGGGTCGGCATGCAGCAGGGCTGGGGCATGACGGAGATGTCGCCGTCGGGCAACCTCACGATCGTCCGCGGGCACCTCGCCGGGCTGCCGGAGGCCGAACAGCTGGCGCTGCACGCCACCCAGGGCGTCACCACCGCCGGCGTGGAGCTGCGCGTGGTCGACGGCGAGATCGAGGTACGCGGGCCGTGGGTCACCGCGTCCTATTACGAGCCCGACGACGACGCCAACACCGCGCGCTTCCACGACGGCTGGCTGCGCACCGGGGACGTCGGCACCATCGACCCGGACGGCTACCTGCACCTGCTCGACCGCACCAAGGACCTGATCAAGTCCGGCGGCGAATGGATCAGCTCGATCGAGCTGGAAAACCACCTCATGGACCACGACGCGGTCGCCCAGGCGATGGTCATCGCGGTGCCGCACCCGACCTGGGGTGAGCGGCCGGCCGCCCTCGTCGTACGCAGCGGCGACGTCACCGCGGACGAGCTCATGACCCACCTGCGCGGCCGGGTGGCCAGCTGGTGGGTGCCCGACCTGGTGGAGTTCGTCGACGCGCTGCCGACGACCGCCACCGGCAAGTTCGACAAGCGCGGCGCGCGGGCGCGCTGGCAGGACAAGTTCGCACTCACCTTCAACGGAGGACCGCAGTGACCGGAATCTTGGACGGGCGGGTGGCCATCGTCACCGGCGCCGCGCGCGGGATCGGGCAGGCCACCGCCGCCCTGCTCGCCGAGCACGGCGCCCGGGTCGTCTGCGCCGACCTGGACGGCGACGCGCTCAAGCAGACCGTCGAGCTGCTCGGCGGGCGGGGCGTGGCGGTCGCCGGCGACCTGACCGACCCGGCCGTGCCGCAGGAGCTGGTCGCCCGCGCCATCGAGGAGTACGGCCAGCTCGACATCCTCGTCAACAACGCCGGCTACACCTGGGACGGCATCTTCCACAAGATGACTGACGAGCAGCTCACCGCGATGCTCGACATCCACCTGGTCGTGCCGTTCCGGCTGCTACGGGCCGCCGCGCCGGTGCTGCGCGAGGCGGCCAAACGGGACGCCGCCCAGGGCCGCGAGGTCTTCCGCAAGGTGGTCAACGTGGTGTCCATCTCCGGCACCATGGGCAACGTCGGGCAGGCCAACTACTCGGCCGCCAAGTCCGCGCTGGTCGGCCTGACCAAGACGCTCGCCAAGGAGTGGGGCCCACTCAAGATCAACGTGAACGCGGTGGCGTTCGGGTTCGTGGAGACCCGGCTCACCGCCGCCACCGCCGACGCGGGCACCTTCGACCGCGGCGACCGGCAGATCCAGCTCGGCATCCCGGCGCAGATCCGCGAGCAGGCCGCCGCCCGCATCCCGCTCGGCCGCGGCGCCACCCCCGCCGAGGCGGCCGGCGGCATCTTCCTGCTCTGCACGCCGTGGTCCAACTTCGTACACGGGCAGGTCGTCACCGTCGCGGGTGGACAGTCCGAGGGGATGAGCTGATGCGCCTAACCAACGTCGCCGTGCCGCTGGGGTTGGCGTGGTCGTCGCCGTTCTGCCGGTGGCAGGGGCCGCTCGCCGAGATGTCCAGTGTGGACCTCGCCGTCGACGTGACGAACCGGGCGCTGGACGCCCGCGGGTTCGACGTCCGCGAGATCAGCCATGTCGCCTTTGGTACGACCGTGCCGCAGGCCACCTCGTTCTACGGGGTCACCACCATCACGCCCCGGCTGGGGCTGCCCGGGGTGACCGGGCCGACCCTCGCGCAGGCGTGCGCCACCTCGGCCGCCGTCGTGCAGTCCGCCGCCGTACAGGTCGAGTTGGGCGCGCACCGGACCGCGCTGGCGCTGACCACCGACCGCACCAGCAACGGGCCGCTGATGGTCTGGTCCGCGCAGGGCACGCCCGGCGGCTCGCCGCACACCGAGCACTGGGTGCTCGACCCGATGAAGTGGGACCCCAACACCGGCGGCTCCATGCTGGACACCGCCGAGAACGTGGCCGCCGACGAGGGCTACACCCGCGCCGAGATCGACGAGGTCACGCTGCTGCGGTACGAGCAGTACTTCTCGGCGGGGCCTCGGAACTATCTCGTTGAGGCGCATGTCCCCGGGCGGCGCGGTTTCAGTATCGTCGGCGACGACTTCGGGGTGCACCAAACCACGGCCGAAGGGCTGGCCAAGCTCTCCCCGGTGCGGCCGGACGGGGTTGTCACGTACGGGTCGCAGACCCACCCCGGCGACGGCACCGCCGGGCTCGTACTGAGCACGGTCGAGCGGGCCCGGGAGCTGAGCGGCGGCGCCGGGGTGGCCCGCGTGCTGGCTGTGTCGTTCGCGCGCGCCGAGCGGGCCCGCATGCCCAAGGCGCCGGTGCCCGCCGCGCTGTCCGCCCTGGCCGACGCGGACCTGACCATCAAGGACATCGCCGTGGTCACCACGCACAACCCGTTCGCCGTCAACGACGTGTACTTCGCCCGGCAGACCGGCTTCCCCGTGGAGATGATGAACCCGTACGGCTGCAGCCTCGTCTACGGCCACCCGCAGGGCCCCACCGGGATGCGGGCCATCGCCGAGTTGATCGAGGCGCTGCGGGCACGCGGCGGCGGGCGCGGCCTGTTCACCGGGTGCGCGGCGGGCGACACCGCCGGCGCCGTGGTCGTGGAGGTTACCCCGTGAGCGAGCGAGCTGGCGCGGCGGCGTCTGGACTGAGGAGCGAAGCGACGAGGGAAGACGTCGCCTTTAGCGCCGCGCGAGCGAGCGAACCAGGAGGCACAGATTGAGCCCTTTTGACCTCTCCGTCGTGGACCGCTGGAGCGACGAGCGCACCGTCGAGGTCACCGCGGCCGGCGTCGAGGCGTACGCCGCGGTCGTCGGCGGCCCCTCGCCGGTGTACGCGGTGGCGCCGGCCATGGACCTCGTGTTCGCGGTCGCCGAGGCCGCGGTGCCGGCCGAGCTGCGCGCCCGCGTCGTGCACGGCCAGGAGGACCTCGTCTTCCACCGCCCGCTGCCGGTGGGCGAGAAGGTCACCCTGCGGGCCGCCGTCGTGGGCCTGCACGGGAAGGGCTCCGGCACCACCGCGACCATCAAGGTGGAGACCCGCGACGCGGCCGGCCAGCTCGTCAACGAGCAGTACGTCACCGAGTTCTACCGCGGCGTACCCACCGATCTGGCCGCCGGATCGGCGGCGCCCCCGCTGCCGCGCGAGCCGCTGGACGGTCCGCCGCTGCACACCGCCACCACCCCCCTGCCGCCCGACCTCCCCGCCAGTACGCCGACGCGTCCGGCGACCACAACCCGATCCACCTCGACGACGACTTCGCCCGCGCGGCCGGGCTGCCCGGCGTCATCGTGCACGGGCTCGCGTCGCTGGCCATCGCCACCGGCGTGGTCCTGTCCGCAAGCGGTAAGACCGGCCTACGCCGGCTCGGCTGCCGCTTCACCCGCCCGGTGGCGCCCGGCGACACGCTCACCACCCGGGTGTGGGCGCACGAGGGCGGCTACCGGTTCGACGCCGTGGACGGCCACGACCAGGTGGTCCTGGGGTCGGGGGTCGCCATTCTGACACCGTGAGGCGGCGTACCGCCCTACCGTAAAGGGATGATCCGCATCGCGACGTTCAACGCCAACAACCTCTTCTCCCGTTGGTCGTTCCAGACCGAGCTACCGCGCACGGTGTCCGACGCGGCGGTTCCCTCGGTGAACGTCGACGGTGCCGAGGCCGCCGGCGTAGCCGACCACGCCGCCACCAGCGACCAGCCGGTGCCCACGCCGGACGTCGTCGACGTGACCCTCCCGGACGGCACCCCGCTGACCGGCGTGCTGCGCACGTTCCAGGGCGGCTGGTGCGCGGCAAGGACCCCAAGGCGCGCGCCTGGATCGCACAACGAATCAAGGCGCTGAACGCGGACGTGCTGTGCCTGCAGGAGGTCGAGGACCAGGACGCCCTCGACGCGTTCCACCGCGACGACCTCGTGCCGCTGAACGTTCGGTACCCGTACCGGGTCGTGGTCGAGGGCAACGACCGGCGCCGCATCGACGTGGCCATCTGCTCCCGCCTGCCGATCACCCGGATCAGCTCGTGGCGGTTCTTCCCCAATGTGGACGACGCGGTGTTCAGCCGGGACCTACTCCAGGCCGAGGTGACCGCGCCCGACCGCAAGCCGCTGCGCATCTTCGTCAACCACCTCAAGAGCAACTTCATCGCCGACGAGTTCCGGCTGACGCCCGCCGAGATCGAGGCCGAGAAGAAGAACATCGCCGAACGCCGTACCAGCCAGTCCGAGGCGATCCGGACGATCCTGCGCCGGCAGCGGTTCACCGGCCGGGTCGTGATGACCGGCGACATGAACGACGCGCCCGACTCCCCCACCCTGGCACCGCTCGCCGACGTCGGGCTCGCCGAGCAGGTCGGCGCCGGCACCACCATCCCCAGCCCGAAGCGCAACGGCGCCCTGGTGGCGGACACGTTCGGCGACCTCAGCGCCCACATGTGGACCCACCGGCACCGGGCCAAGGGCGTCACCACGTTCCACCTGTTCGACCAGATCTGGACCACCCCCGACCTGCCGGTGGTCGGCGCGCACGTCATGCGCCGTACCCAGATCGGCGGCGACGGCTCCGACCACGACCCCGCCTGCATCGACCTAGACCTCTAACCCCTCCGCCCCTCCCCGCACCCGTCCGCACCCGGCGGCGCCGGTCCGCGCCGGTCCGCGCCGGTCCGTCGATCAAGGACTTTCGCGTCGATCAAGGGCGAACGGCCGTGCTTTGATCTCCAAACCACGACCGTTTGCCCTTGATCGGCGGGCAGGTCCTTGATCGGCGCGGGCAGGTCCTTGATCGGCGCGGGCGGGGGTCTTGTGGGCATGGAGTGCGGCGGGGACCGAGGGTCATATCATCTTAGGGTGGGCATTTTGGACACTGTGGTGTCCCGTACGCCGCTGAGCGAGCACGACGGGCGCTCCGGCGGCACCCTGGAGCGGGTCGTCCTCGCCGACGGCCGGCGGCTGATCGTCAAGCGCACCACCTTCGCGGCCGACCTCGGGCGCCGCCTCACCGGCGACATCGAGGGCCGCGAGTACGCCCTGTGGCGCGACGGCGTGCTCGACCGGCTCGGCGCGCCGCACGCGATCGTGGACGGCTGGCGGGACGGCGAGGAGACCGTCGTCGTCATGCGCGACCTGGGCGCCGCCGTCGTCGGCTGGGACAAGGTGCTGACCCGCGCCGAGGTGTCCCTGCTGCTCGCGACCGTGGTCGCGGTGCACCGCGCGGGCGCTCACGCGCCGGGTGACCCGCTGCTGCCGCTGCGGACCCGGATCCCGTTCTTCGCCCCGGCCCGGATGCGACCGGTCGCCGCCGAGTTTCCGCTGGCCGCCGCCGTGATCGAGGGCTGGGCGCACTTCGCGGACCTGGCCGACGCCGACGTGGCCGGCCCGGTCCTGGCGCTGCTGGACGACCCGGCTCCGCTGGTCGGCGCGCTCGCCCGGCGGCCACACACCCTGATCCACGGCGACCTGTGGCCGGTGAACACCGCGTTCACCGGCGACGGCGTCGTCCTGCTCGACTGGAACCTGGCCGGGTGGGCGCCGCCGGCCCTGGACCTGATGGAACTGCTCGCCGGGGCCGGCGCGGCCAACCTCGCCGTCACCCGCGAGGAGGCGATCGACGAGTTCCGCGAGCTGTGCGGCGCGGGCCACGACGAGCCGGGCCTGCGCCTGGCCCTGCTGAGCGGGCTGGTCGAGTTCGGCTGGAACAAGGCTCTCGACGCGGCGACCGACGCCGACCCGCAACGGCGGGACCGGCACCGCGCCGACCTCGACTGGTGGATCCGCCAGGCCCGGGTCGCGCTCGGACAGTTGACCGCGTGATCAGGCGGCCGGCCGCCGCATGATCCAGATCGTCAGCGGATCGGCCGAGACGGTGCGGACCACCTCGAAGCCGGCGCGCTTGTAGACCTCGACGTTGCCGGGGTTGCTGGTCTCCAGCACCGCCGGCAACCCGTCCTGCGCGGCGCGCCGCAGCCCGGCCGCCATGACGGCGTGGCCCCAGCGGCGCCCGGCCCGCTCCGGGTGCGTGCCCAGCACCCCGAGGTACCAGAACGGGCCGCCGGGCAGGGCCCCGTGCACCGCCTCGTCGTACGCCTCGACGCGGGCCAGCGCGTCCGGCGGGAGCTGGGCCGCGAGGTCGTCGCTGTCCGGCTCACCGGTCGGGGCGTCGGGCGCGTCCCACATGGCCAGCGCCGCGCCGCGCTCGACCGTCCAGATCGTGCCCCGGTCCACCCGCTTGTCGAAGAGGTGCCCGAAGAAGGCGGCCGCGTACGCCGGGTAGGTGTCCTCCTCGGGGAACAGGTACCGCAGGACCGGGTCGTGCGCGAACGCGGCCACCAGCGAGCCCATCGCGCGCTCGCGGTCCGCCCGGGTGGCCACGGTGATGTCAGGCGCCGTCATGATCACAACGGTATCCCGTCCGGATCGGCCGCTCAGGCACCAGCCAGTGCCGGCTGCGCGGATCGTCGTACATGTCGATGCACGGGTTAGGCCGGTACGGGTGGAACCGGACGGCCCGCGAGCACAGGCTCATGAGCGGCAACCAGTACAGCAGCAGCGGCCCGAGTGTCGCCAGCGCGACGTGAGCGGCAAGCGACCACGAGGCCACCGGCGCCAGCGCCACGGCGTAGGTGAGGGGAAGCGCGCCGAGGAAGACGATGATGCTTACTACGTCCGACAGATTCCAACCTTCCGTCACCCTCAACCAGTGCCCCGACTCCGCTAACTCTGGCACCCCGAAGTACCGCCGCGGCCACGACCCCTTGGCCGTGTTGTCCGTCCAAGTGCCCAGAGCGACGAAGACGCCGAACGCGACGCCCGCCAGCCCGATGTGGAGCAGGAGGGACCACCAGCCAAACGGCCGCACGAGCACGCGCCAGTCGATCGCCAGCACGGCGACCGTGCCGGCGAGGGCCGCCAGGCTCCCGACCACCGAACCGACGCGGCCCGGCCAGAAGAGCGAGAAGGACACCGACCGGGCGCGATCCCGCTCCACGCGCCCGAGCCGCCCGGCCGCACGCGCCTCGTAGAAGCGGTTGGGCTCGGGCGGGGTCACCTTCAGGTACTCCGCCCAGGCCAGCAGGGTGACCAGGTTGCTGGTGACCGGGAGGCCGTCGGTGAACGGGTACGCCAGCCCGCGGATCGCGGGGGTGAGGAAGGCCCGCTCGTACGGGTCCAGGCGGATCAGCTCGGCGAAGCCGTCCGGGTCCATGACCAGGGTCAGCAGCCGGCTGATCAGCGTCGCGCACTCGGGCTGCGCCTCGATGCCGGGTGCGGTGAGGCACCGCCACAGCGGCTCGACCAACCGAGGATCGTCAGGCGCCCGGGAGATGACGCGCGGCACCAGGCCGGCGATGCGGGCCGCGTTGGTGCCGGCGAGGGCGCTCAGCAGCGGCAGCAGCCCATCGATGTCATCGCGCAGCGCCCGCAGGTCGACGGTCGGGTCGGTCAGCGTCGTCGCCAGCCGGTGCACGGCCATCTCCTGCACGCTGGCCCGGGGCGAGATGGTGGCGGCGATCAGCGCGGACAGGTGCTGCTCGTCACCGTCCGGCGTCAGCCGGTCCAGGATGGCGGTGGCCACGCCGTCGGACGCCTTCGCCCGGCCGAGGCAGTGCCCGGCCAGCGCGGGGTCCACGGCGGACAGCCGGGGCAGGAAGTCGTTGGCGGACCGCTGCTCCAGGCCAGCGGTGTAGAACAGGATCACCTGCCGCCACTGCGCGTCGGTCGCCCGGCCGACCAGGACGTCGGCGCCGTCCGGCAACAGCCGCAACTCCTCGGCCACCAGGTGCTCCTGGATCGAGCGGTGCCCGAAGATGAACCGCCTACCCTCCACGACGTCGCTGAGCAGTCCCGAGCGGTCGACGATCTCGTCGACGAGCGCCCGCGGCTCGGCCAGGCTGTCCAGGTGCGGCGCCAACTGTTCGGCGAACCTGACGAGGGCGGTCTTCTCGAACTCGTCGAAGCCGGCCGGCTCGCGCGCGGAGGCGAGCGCGAACTCGCGCAGCAGCCGGTACTTGTCGCCCACCGGGAAGCGGAGCGCGTTCCCAACCGGGTCCCGTTTGAACCGGTGCCGGTCCAGCATTTCCTTGATCATCGTCTGGTACAGCTCGGCGATCGAGCTGGGGATCTCGTAGTAGTCCTTGCGGGCGTACAGGCCCACGGACATGGCCAGCACCAGCGGCGTGCGGTGCAGGTCGAGCGTGCCGGACGCGCGCACCGCCTGCAGGAAGCTCTCCGGCCCGTCGGCCGTCTTGAACTTCGACCGCAGCGCGTTGAGGTAGCTGAACACCTCCGAGTTGCGCAGCGGCGCGAGCGTGCAGACCCGGTCGGCGATCGGGCCGATCCACTGCTCGCGCAGTTCCCGGAAGTTCTGCTTGCGGCAGGTCACAATGATGCGCGCCAGATAGGTGGGCCGGTCCCGGTTGCTGTCCTTTGTGAACCGGTAGACGGCCTCCAGCACCGCCTGCTGCCGGTCGTCGGTGACCTCGTCGAGCCCGTCGAGCATGACGACGACCTGGCCGCGTTCGAGCAGGTAGGCGAGGAACCTGCCGGCCTCGTCCGGGTCCATGCCGGCGCCCGACACCAGGATCTCGCTGACCAGATAGTCGGCCAGCCCGCCGGAGTGCTCCAGGTAGCGGGAGAACTTACGGAGCTGGACGAGAAACGGCAGGTCGACCGAGGCCGGCCGGGGCCGGTGGACGCCGGGCCGCGGCCGGAGCACGCCAACCCCGTACGCCTTGAGCAATGTGGACTTTCCCGAGCCGGGGTCACCCTCGATGACCATATTGCCGGCAGCCCGGTCGGCGAGTACGTGGGTGGCGACGGCACGCACCTCGCGGTCGGCGTCCGGGTCGTGGAAGGAGAGCGAGACGAACGTCCGGGTGAGGTCCAGGTCCTCCTTGTCCTCCAGGTACGGGTTGTCGTAGACGCCCCACGTCTTGACGAACCAGGAGGCGTACCGGTGCTGCGGGCGCCCGGCCCGAAGCATCCCGGCGCGCCACCAGCGCCCGATCGCGCGGCGGCCAGGGGCGGCGACGAGCCCGACGACCGCGACGACCAGAGCCAGGAGCGCCAGGATGTCGCCGACGCTCCACTTGTGATCCCTGACCCAGTCCAGCACGCTAAACGGCTACCGGATCCACCGATCTGATCGCAACCTTCTGTCGGCCTTGTGTCACCCGTTGCGGGGAGCCAGGCCCGCGGCCGCCAGGCGCTCGGGCAAGGTGGCGAGGCGGTCGACCGGCTCGGCGCTGAAGACGAAGCGGACGTGCCGGGCGGCCACCGCGTCGCCCCAGCCGGTCATCGGGGTGGCCGCCACCGCGCCCTCGCGCAGCAGCGCCCGCGAGGCGTCGGCCGGATCCACCCCGAGCGCGACCGTGTCGAGCAGCAACGACCAGCCGCCCCCTGGGCGTACCAAAGGCAAGCCGGACAGTCCACTCAGGATGGTGTCGCGGCGGCGCTGTAGCTCGGCGGCGCTCGTGGCTATGTGTTTGTGGTCGCCGCGCAGTACGGCGGTGGCCGCGGCCCGAGCGATGCCGACCGGCGTGGTGGTGTTGTAGACGTGGGCCCAGCCGACGTGCTCCACAAGGGAGCGTGGGCCGGCGACCCAGCCGACCCGCCACCCGATCATGCGGAACTCCTTGGACAGCGAGCCGATCACCAGCGTGCGCTCGGCCATCCCGGGCTCGCGCACCGGGTGGATCAGCTCGCGGCCGTCGAAGAGCAGCGACTCCATCGCGCTGTCGTAGATGAGGATCAGGTCGCGGTCGCGGCACAGGTCGCACACCGCGCGCCAGTCGTCGTGGTCGAGCACGGCGCCGGACGGCATGGACGGGCTCATCAGCAGCAGCGCGCGAGTCTTCGGGCCGACGGCGGCGGCCAGCGCGTCCCGGTCGAGGCGCCACTCGCCGTCGACGACGAGGTAGGGCACGAACCGCGGCACGCCGCCGACCAGCCGGACCCGGTTGACCAGGCCGGCGTACGTCGGGTCGGTCAGCACCACCTCGTCGCCGGGGTCGATGGTGGCCAGCAGGCAGTCCAGCGCCGCCTCGGTGCCGCCGCTGGTCACCACGACCTCGTCGCCGGGGTCGTACCGGTGGCCGGCGCGGTCGGCGAGCACGTCGGCGATGGCGGCGCGCAGGTCCTCGTCGCCGGTGAACGGCAGCCACGAGTTGGCCGGCGGCGTGGTGAGCGCGGCCGCGGTGACCGGCACGGCCTCGGGCGGCAGCGGCAGGTCGGTGTCGAGGTTTTCCAGCCGCAGCACGGGCCAGCGCCCGGTGATGCGGTCGGCACTGTGGGCCACCTTGTCGATGCCGAAGCCGCGGACGGCCTCCATCCGACGGGCGGGCCTGACTCCTGAAGTAGCCATGGTGCCTACTATAGTAGGCATGACCGAGCCCGCGGCCAGGATCGCCGCAAACCTGCGCACACTCCGCGAAAACCGCGGTCTGTCGGTCGTGGCCCTGGCCGAGCGCAGCGGCGTCGGCCGGGCCACGCTGACCAACCTGGAGGCGGGCCGCGGCAACCCGACGATCGACACGCTCTACGCGCTCGCGGACGCGCTCGGCGCCGCGCTCGGCGACCTCATCGACGAGCGGCCCCGGACCCCGGTCGAGGTCATCCGCGCCGGTCACGGCACGCGCGTGGAGGGCGCGGTGTCCGCGCGCCTGCTTGATCGGGTACGCGGGCACCGGCTCGCCGAGTTGTACGAGGTGGACTTCGCCACCGTGGCCCGGCACGCCGACCCGCATCCGCCCGGCGTGATCGAGTCGCTGCTCGTCACCGCCGGGCGACTGCGGACCGGGCCGCTCTCAGCGCCAGTGGAACTGGGACCGGGAGACTTCATCCGGTTTCCCGGCGACGTCCCCCACCTCTACCAGGCGATCGGCGGCCCGGCGCACGGCGTGCTGGTGATGAGTCATCCCTAGAACGCGCCTCTCTAGGTATATACCGTGTCGCGATATATACTTCCGCGCATGAACGAACAGACCTTCCTCATCCTCACCGCGCTCGCGGGCGAACCGCAGCACGGGTACGGGGTGGTCGAGGATGTCCTGCGCATCTCGGAGGGGCGGGTGCGGCTGCGCGCCGGCACGCTGTACGGGGTGCTCGACCGGCTGCGCACCGACGGCCTCATCGAGGTCGACCGGGAGGAGGTGGTGCAGTCCCGGCTGCGCCGCTACTACCGGCTGACCGGGCTGGGCGCCGAGCGGCTGGCCGACGAGACCGCCCGGCTGCGTCGCAACGCCAACGCCGCCGCCGCGCGGCTGCGCCTCTTCGCGGAGGGGACGGCGTGAGCGACGAGTTGGAGAGCCGCTACCGGCGGCTGCTGGCCTGGTACCCGTGGTCGCACCGCAGGGTGTACGAGGAGGAGATGCTCGCCGTCCTGGTCGCCGGCGCGGAGCCCGGCCAGCGGCGCCCGACGCTCGGCGAGTCGGCCAACCTGATCGCGTCTGGGCTGGGCGCCCGCCTGCGGGCCGCGGTCCCGGGCTTCGCCAACCCGTCTTGGGTCGACGCGGCCGCCGTGTTCGGCCTGCTCGCCGCGCTGGTGCTGGTGTCCCAGCGGATCGTCCGGCTCTTCGACCCCTTCGGCCTGGCACCCGAGCTCTACCTGCGCGCCGCCGACTGGGGCGCGGTGGTGCTCGCCGCGGCGGCCGGCCTGCGCCGCGTCGGCGCCGTGCTCGCGTGGGCCACCGTCGTGGGTGAGGCCGCACTCCTCGCCGGGCGGTACGACACCGATCCGGTATCCACGATCCAGACGCTTTGGCCGTTCGCGCTCGGCGTGGTCGCCGCGGCCGCGCTGACCGTGCCGGCCCCGCCCCGGCGCGCGCTTGCGGTGCTGCGGGCGCCCCGGCTGGTCGCGTTCGTCGCGGGCGTCGGCCTGATCCACACCATGACCGTCGTCAACCGGCACCAGCGCGTCTCCATGTTCGAGGACGGCGGCGGGGTGTCCTACATGTGGTACGGCTTCGAGAGCACGTCGGAGACCGTCCTGTACCTGATGCTCGCGGCCGTCGTGGTGGGCGCGGTCGCCGCCGCGCTTGCCGCGTTCACCCTGCCCGGACCGGTGTGGCGGCGGATCGCCCTCCTGCTGGCACCGGTCGCGGCGATCGCGGCCATCGTCGAGTACACCCTAGAGGGGTGGGCGTACTCCAACATGCACATGGGACACCCGATCTACCTGGTACCGGTGCAGTGGACGCTGCTCATCGCCGTACCGCTGGCGGCATTCGCGGCCGGCTCGCTGCTAGTCCACCGCCTGGAGCACACCGCACGGCTGGCCGCCCTCGGCCGCACCGCCGACCGCGAACGCCTCGAACCCTCCCAGTGATCATGGGGTGTGCAGCAGAAATCGTCCGTTAGCTGCTGCACACCCCATGATCACGCGGCTACGAGCGGACGGCGGCGATGCGGGCGTTCTCCGCGGCGATGAAGGTGCCGAAGGCGTCGTCCGCCAGGTAGGCGTCGGTCCAGCCGTTGCGGGACAGCGCGTCCCGCCACTCCGCCGAGCCGTGCAGGTGAGACACCACCTCGCGGAGGGCGGCCCGGTCGTCCCCGCTCAGGTCGGGCGGGGCGACCAGGCCGCGCCAGTTGGCGAAGACCACGTCGACGCCGACCTCGCGCAGCGTCGGTGCGTCGACGCCGGGGATCCGGGCCGGGCTGGTCACCGCGAGCACCCGCAACTGGTTCGATCGCACCTGGTCGACCGTCTCGCCGATCCCCGACACGCCGAACGCGACCACCCCCCGGAACACCGCCGCCAGCAGGTCTCCCCCACCGTCGAAGCTGGCGTAGTTGACCCGGGCCGGGGCGATGCCCGCCGCCTCGGCCATCAGCATCAGCGCCAGGTGATCCGGCCCGGCCACGCTGGAGCCGCCGCCGGCCGGGGTCGCCGCCGGGTTGGCCCGCCACGCCGTAATCAGGTCGGCAAGTGTCCGGTACGGGGCCGCGTTCGGCACCACGACCAGCGCCGGCTCCTCGATGAGCCGCGCGATCGGGGTGGTGTCGCTCAGCCTCGCGCGCGCCTGTTCGGTCTGCTGGGCACCGACCACGCCCAGTCCCATCAGCATCATGAGGTCGCCGTTGCCGCGCTCGTACACCAGGCGCTGCAGGCCGACCGTGCCGCTCGCGCCGGGCAGGTTGAAGACCTCGGGATCACGCACGATCCGCGCCGCGTCGAGCGCCCGCGCGACCGTGCGCGCCGTGATGTCGTACCCGCTGCCGGGCGCGTTGGGCACCATGATCCGCAGGTCCGCGGACCCGGCGCCGCGCGAGCCGCAGCCGCCGGCCAGCAGCGCGGCGGCCGCGAGCACGGCACGGCGTCGCATGGGTACCCCCTCTTGCTCTTGTGACCTTCGGGCAGTTTGCTGTTTCCAGCATGTTGCCTACCAGCCTTCTCCGTCGACCGTGGCGCCTGTCCCTCGCCCGGCAGTTCCTGCTCCTGCAGCTCGGGATCGTGCTGCTGGTGGTGGGCGCGGTCGCGGCCGTCTCGGTCGCCCAGGCCGATGCCCGCTTCCGGTCCGGCGAGGGCCGCCAGTTGCGGTCCGTCGCGGAGACCGTGGCGGCAAACGCGACGGTACGCCAGGAGCTGTCTGAGTCGTCAGTCAACTTCGAGCGATTGTCCGCCGAGGCGGAGACGGCCAGAAGCGTGTCCGGTGCGTCGTTCGTCCTGATCGCCGACGCAGGCGGGGTGCTGCTGACCGGGCTCGACCGCAGCCAGACGGTGCCCCTCGGCGGCAGCACGGTCAAGGCGGGCAAGTCCTGGGTGGGCGTGGTGGGGAGCGCCCTCGTCGCGCACGTGCCGGTGCTCGGCGAGGACCGCGAGCTGGTCGGCCTGGTCGTGGTCGGCCAGGAGTACCCGACCTGGCCGGAGCAGCTCGCCGACGCGGCCACCGACCTGCTGACGTACCTGCTGCTGGGCACCGCGCTGGGCGTCCTCGGGTCATGGCTGCTGGCCCGCCGGGTCAAGCGGCAGACGCTGGGCCTGGAACCGCGCGAGATCACCGGCCTGGTGGAGCAGCGGGAGGCCATGCTGCACGGCATCCGGGAGGGCGTGCTCGGCAGCGACGCGGCGGACCGGGTGACCCTGGTCAACGACGAGGCGATCCGGCTGCTGGACCTGCCGGACGACGCGGTCGGGCGGTCGCTGCACGCGCTGAAGCTGGAACCGCGCCTGCTGGACGTACTCACCGGGCAGGCCGCCGGCGCCGACCAGATCGGCCTGCGGGCCGGCCGGGTGCTCGTGCTGAACCGGATGCCGGTGATGGTGCGCGGCCGGCGCGTCGGGTCGGTGACCACGCTGCGCGACCGGACCGAGCTGACCGCGCTGCGCCGCGAGCTCGACCTGAGCCGGCACACCACGGACACGCTGCGGGCGCAGGCGCACGAGTTCACCAACCGGCTGCACACCATCGCCGGGCTGGTCGAGCTGGGCGAGTTCGACGAGGTGGCCCGGTACATCAGCCGGGCCAGCCGGGCGCTCGCGGAGCTGACCAGCGACGTCACCTCGCGGGTGCCGGATCCGGCGCTGGCCGCGCTGCTCATCGCCAAGGCCAGCCTCGCCGCCGAGCAGGGCATCCAGCTGATCATCTCGCCGCGTTCGGAGATGCCGCCGGTCGACGAAGGGCTGTCGGCCGACCTGGTGACGGTCGTCGGCAACCTGGTCGACAACGCGTACGACGCGGTCGGAAGTGGGGGTTGGGTGGAGGTCGAGCTGACCGCCGACGGCGGCGACGTGCTCGTGGTGGTCCGCGACTCCGGTGCCGGGATCGCGCCGGAGCTGGTGCAAGAGGTGTTCCAGCAGGGGTACACGACCAAGGCCGCGGCCGGCCACCACGGCCTCGGGCTCGCCCTGATCCGGCTGGTCTGCTCCCGGCGCGGCGGGTCGGTCGAGGTGGCCGGGTCGACGTTCACCGCGCGGATCCCGCTCGCCTCGGTACGGGCGGTGCTGCCATGATCCGGGTGCTGGTCGTCGACGACGACTTCATGGTGGCGAAGGTGCACGCCGGATTCGTGGGCCGGGTGCCGGGCTTCACGGTGGTCGGCACCGCGCACACCGGCGCCGACGCGCTCACCGAGGCTTCGCGACTACGCCCGGATCTGGTCCTGCTCGACATCTACCTGCCCGACATGTCCGGGCTGGACGTGCTGCGCCGGCTGCGCGACTCCACCGCCGAGTCGGACGTCATGGCGGTCACCGCCGCGCGGGACGTCGACACGGTACGCACGGCGCTGCGCGGCGGCGTCGTGCACTACCTGATCAAGCCGTTCACCTTCGACACGCTGCGCGAGCACCTGGAGCGGTACACGGCCGCCCACCGCCAGCTCGCCGGCGCCGGCGAGGTCGGCCAGGACGACGTCGACCGGCTCTTCGGTGCGCTGCGGCCGGCCCAGGTCAGCCTGCCCAAGGGGCTCACGCCGCCGACCGCCGAGCTGGTCGGCCGGGTGCTGCGGGACAGTGCCGGCGACCTGTCCGCCGCCGAGTGCGCGGAACGCGCCGGCCTGTCCCGGGTCAGCACGCGGCGCTACCTGGAGTACTTCGTCGCCGCCGGCAAGGCCGAGGTCCGCCTGCGCTACGGCGGCACCGGCCGCCCCGAACGCCGCTACCACTGGGTTTCCTCCTCCCGCTGATCCTTTTTGCCCCGTTCCCCGCCTGCCCGTGTCCGTTGACCCTTCGCCCCGGTGATCATGAAGTTGTCGTGATCAGAGAGCGCTCTCCCTGGGGACAACTTCATGATCGATGGACGCCCGGGTTGACGTCGCTGGCTAATGGGGTTAGCTTTTAGGCTATGAAGACTAGCCAGGCTGCCGTCGGTGCCATCGCGCTCGCTGTCGCGGGTGTCCTGTTTGTTCTCTATCCCGCCGTTCGGCCGTGGCACGACGAGTCCACGGTGGACGGAGCCGTCGCGTCCATCAGTTCGGGGGCATGGGTGGCCGCGCATCTGTTCGCAATGCTCGGTTTCATCCTCGTGGCGCTCGGCCTGCTCGCCCTGCGGGACACGATCGGTGGCGGCCTCGCGCACGCCGCCGTGGTCACCACCTGGATCGGCGCCGGACTGACCCTGCCGTACTACGGCGCCGAGGACTTCGGCCTGCACGCCATCGCCGAGCAGTACCGGGACGGCCAGCGCTTCGACCTGCTCGGCACCGTCGACGCGTTCCGCTACCACCCGGTCGCGGTCACCCTCTTCGCCGCCGGGCTGCTCGCGCTGGCCGCCGGCGCGGTGCTGGCCGCCCTCGCGGTGCGCCGCTCCCTCGTCCTGCCCCGCGCCAGCGGCGTGCTCTTCGCGGTCGGGTTCGCGCTGTTCCTCCCCAGTTCTTCACGCCCGCGCCGGTCCGGATCGCGCACGGCGTACTGCTCGGCGCCGGCTGCGTGTGGCTGGCGATCGCGCTGTGGCGAGCCCGCCCAGCCCCAGGCCGTACCCACTGAGCGGCCCCACCCTCCCGGGGCCCGCGCGGCGTGGCCGCGCCGCGGGGCTGGCCCGCGCCGATCAAGGGCTTGCCCGTCGATCAAGGGCGAACGGCCGTGGTTTGATCTCCATTCCACGACCGTTTGCCCTTGATCGACGCAGAAGTCCTTGATCGACGAGCGCGCCACGTGACCGGCGAGCGCGCCGCGCGGCAAGCGAGCGCGTGACGAGCGCGCCGCGTGAGCCGCGAACGCGTCGACCGGCTCAGTCGTCCTCGGCCAGGGCGATCTTGGTGGCCTGGCCGCCGCGGATCCGGGCGACGACCCGCGGGGCGTACGGCACGAGGACCGCCAGCACCGCGAGCGACAGCAGGACCGTGGTGAGCGGCCTGCTCACGAAGACGGTGAAGTCCCCGTTGGCCAGCCCCAGCGCCCGGCGGAACTGCTCCTCCATCATCGGGCCGAGGATCAGTCCGAGGATGACCGGCGCGATCGGGAAGTCGTACCGGCGCATGAAGAATCCGATGACGCCGATGCCGTACGCCAGCAGCACCTGGAAGATGCTGCCGGACACCGCGTACACGCCGAGGGTCGCGAAGACCAGGATCGACGCGTACAGCACCGGCCGCGGCACCTGCAGCACCTTCACCCACACCCGGATCAGCGGCAGGTTGAGCAACAGCAGCAGCACGTTGCCGACGTACAGGGACGCGATGAGCGCCCACACCAGCGGGCTGCCCTCCTCGAAGAGGTCGGGCCCGGGCTGCACGTTGAAGATCTGGAACGCGGCCAGCATCACCGCGGCCGTGGCCGACGTCGGGATGCCCAGCGTCAGCAGCGGCACGAGCACGCCGGAGAACGACGCGTTGTTGGCCGCCTCCGGGCCGGCGACACCCTCGATGGCGCCGCTGCCGAACTCCTCCCGGTTGCGCGACCGCTTCTTCTCGTACGTGTACGACAGGAACGTGGGCAGCTCGGCTCCGCCCGAGGGCAGCGCGCCGAACGGGAAGCCCAGCGCCGTACCGCGCAGCCACGGGCGCCAGGACCGGCTCCAGTCCGAGCGGGTCAGCCACGCGAACCCGCGCGCCGGCTCCAGCGGCGCCACGGTCGCGGGCAGGTCGCGCAGCCGGCTGGCGATGTACAGCGTCTCGCCGATCGCGAAGAGCCCGACGATGACGACCACCATGTTGACGCCGTCGAGCAGGTTCACCGAGCCGAACGTGAACCTTGCCTGACCGGTCAGTGAGTCGATGCCCACCAGGCCGAAGAACAGGCCCAGGCTCAGCGACATCAGTCCGCGTACCATCGACCGGCCGACCAGCGCGGTGACCGCCACCAGGGCGAGCACGGCGAGCGCGAAGTAGTCCGCGGCCCGGAACATCACCGCGAACTTCGCCATCGGCACCGCGAGCAGGCTCAGCAGCACCGTCGAGATGGTTCCGGCCACAAAGGACCCGATGGCGGCGGTGGCCAGCGCCGCCCGCGCCCGCCCGCGCCGGGCCATCTGATAGCCCTCGATGGAGGTAGCGACCGACGCGGACTCGCCCGGCGTGTTGAGCAGGATCGAGGTGGTGGACCCGCCGTACATGGCGCCGGCGTAGATGCCGGCGAACATGATGAGCGCGCCCACCGGGTCGTTCATGTTGAAGGTCAGCGGCAGCAGCAGCGCGATGGTCAGCGCGGGACCGATGCCGGGCAGCACGCCCACGAGCGTGCCGATCGTCACCCCGATGGCCGCGAAGAGCAGGTTCTCCGGGGTGAGCACGGCGCCGAAGCCGTCGAAGAGGTTGGGCAGGAAGCTCATATCGGTAGCACTCCGGCGGGGAGCTGGATGTCCAGGAACCGGGTGAAGGCAAGGTAGATGACCAGCGACAGGCCCAGCGCGACCACGATGTCGCGCAGGATGACCTCGCGGACCGGCCGGCTGCTCAGCAGCCGGGCAGCCACGACGAAGAACACCGCCGTGGCGGGCACATAACCGACCACTGTGTACTCCAGCACCAGCGCGTAGCCCACCAGCGCGACCATCAGGGCCGCCGGGACGAACCACGACGTCCGCGCGGCGCTTTCGCCGTCGTCCTGCGCCGGCTTCGCCTTCCACGCCTGGATGAGGTACGCCGTCGCGAGTGCCACCCAACCGCTGGTGACGATGAGGGGCGCCAGCCGCGGACCGTCCACTGTGATGCCACGCTCGACCGCCTCGCCGATCGCTTGGGCCAGCAGGCCCAGGCCGGCGAGCAGTACGACCCCGCCGAGCACGCGCGGCCCGATCGGCGCACGCCCCGAGGGGACGGTGTCAGCCACCGTCCCCTTCGGACGTTCGTCGGTGATGCTCATTTGCTGGCCAGCCCGATCTCGCTCAGCACGGCGGTGATCCGGGTGGTCTCGCTCTCGAAGAACTGCTTGGCCTCGTCGCCGCTCTTGTAGAAGTCCTCCCAGCCCTGGTCGGTCAGCACCTGCTGCCACGGCAGCGACTGGTGCAGCTTGTCCACCATGGACACGATGGCCTGCCGCTGGGCGTCGGTGACGTCGGGCGGGGCCACGACGCCGCGCCAGTTCATCAGCTCCACGTCGTACCCGGCCTCTTTGATCGTGGGTGCCGGCGTGCCGGCGCCGGCGTCGACGCCCTTCGCACCGGAGACCGCGAGGGCCCGCACCTGGCCGTCCTTCACCAGATCCTTGAATTCGCTGACGCTGGACACGCCCACCGAAAGGTCGCCGGACAGCAGCGCGGCCTTGGTCTCGCCGCCACCGGAGTACGGGGTGTACTTGGCCAGCTTCGGGTCGACACCGGCCGCCTTGGCCAGCAGCCCGACGAGGATCTGGTCGGTGCCGCCGGCCGAGCCGCCACCCCAGTTGATCGACGACGGGTCGGCCTTGAGGTCGGCGACGAGCTCCTGCAGCGTCTTGTACTTCGACTTGCTCGGCACCACGATGACCTCGGCCTCGGCGGTGAGCGTCGCGATCGGCGTGGTCTGCGACAGGCTGACCGCGGACTTGTTGGTCACCACGCCGCCGACCATGACCAGGCCGGTCACCATCAGCCGGTGCGGGTCGGCCTTGTGCTTGCTGACCAGCTGCGCCAGCCCGATCGTCCCGGCCGCGCCGGCCACGTTGTCGACCTCGACGGCCTGCGAGGTGATGCTGGCATCCTTGAGGCTCTTCTGCATGGTGCGCGCGGTCAGGTCCCAGCCGCCGCCCGGGGAGGCCGGCGCCATGATCCGGATCGTGCTGGTGGGGTACTCCACCGTCTCGGACTTCGTACCGACGCTGTTGCCGCCGTCGGCGCACGCCGTGGCGCCGAGCACGAGGGGCACGCCAGCGGCGAAGGCGAGAACGCCCTGCCGTACCCGAATGGCTCTCTCTATCACCGATGTCGCTCCTCGTCCCAGATGTTGCGTGCGTGTTACGGCACATCGTGGTGGGACCGGTGACCCAGGTCACGGTTGTGATCGGAGAGTGCCTTCTGTTCCTTTTGGTCACAGACCCGCCGGCCACCGCCAGGCTCGGCGCACGCCGGCCCTGCGCAGGCCCGCGCGTCCCCGCCGCGTCCCGCCGCGTCCTGGCGCGTCCCGGCGCGTCCCGGCGGAGCCCGGCGCGTCGATCAAGGGCTCCCTCGCCGATCAAGGGCAAACGGCCGTGGTTTGGAGATCAAAGCACGACCGTTCGCCCTTGATCGACGGACATTCCCTTGATCGCGGAGCGCCAGGCGCGCCCGCGCGCCGCTGCGCGCTGCGCGCTGCGCACGGGGCCCGGGGGCGTGGGGCGCGGGCGCCCGCAGCGCAGGCCGCACGCCACGGCGCGTCGATCAAGGATTTCACCGTCGATCAAGGGCAAACGGCCGTGGATTGGAGATCCAAGCACGACCCTTTGCCCTTGATCGGCGCGGGAGCCCTTGATCGGCGCGGACGGCCTTGACCGGCGCGGGAGGCCCTTGATCGACGGCGGAGGTCCTTGATCGACGGAGGTCGCGGCGGGCGGGCGCGGGGGTTAGTAGTAGCCGCGTTCGCCGTCTAGGAGTTCGCGGATGGCGTCTAGGTGGCCGGCGTGGCGAGCCGTCTCCTCGACCATGTGGATCACCATCCAGCGCAGGGTCGCGGCGGACGACTTGAAGTCCGGATGCTTGCCCACCTCGTCCAGCGGGTGGGCCGCGATGATCTCGTTCGACGCGGCGCACTGGCGTTCGTACTCGTCCAGCAGTTGGGCCAGCGGTACGCCGTCCACCCGCATGTCGGCGTCTTCGGGCTCCTCCGCGAACTGTGGCCCGTCGGCCGGCCGGCCCAGGAAGAGGACCTCGAACCAGGTCCGCTCGGTCCAGCGCAGGTGCGAGACCACGCCGGCCATCGTCATCAGCGGCGACGCGTGCAGGACCGGCCGGTGGGCGTCCTCTTCGGACAGTCCCGCGCACTTCCACTGGACGATCGCGCGCTGCATGTCGAGCCAGCCGACCAGTTGGGTGCGCTCGTCGGCGACGAACGGAGGGCGTACACGGGAAAAAGTCATGGACCCCGACGCTAGCCCTCGGGGCCCCGCGGCGCCCGCGAGTTTTCCCCGGCGGGCGCGGTGTTGTAGGCGGCCACCCGCTCCTGGCCGGACAGTTCCGCGATGCGGTCCATGATCTCGTCGGTGACCCGGCGGCGGGCCTGGGCGTCGCCGGGCTCGCCGTACGACGGGTCGAACGTGAGCGGCACGCCGAAGCGGACCGTGACCGGGCGGATGCGGGGAAGGCGCGCGCCGATGGGCTGGATGTCGTCGGTGCCGGCGACGGCGACCGGTACGACCGGGGCGCGGGCGGTCAGCGCGAGCCAGCCGACCCCGGTACGGCCACGGTAGAGCCGGCCGTCCCGGGAGCGCGTGCCCTCGGGGTAGATGCCGAACGCGCCGCCCGCGCCGAGCACCTCCATGGCCGCGTCCAGGGACGCCAGGGCCGCGCGGTGGGCGCCCCGGCGGACGGGTACGGCGCCGAGGCCGGTGAACAGCCAGCGGGTCAGCCGTACGTCGAAGTACTCGGCCTTGGCCAGGAACGCCACCGGGCGCGGCGCGACCAGCGGGATCACCAGGCTGTCCACGAACGAGAGGTGGTTGCTGGCCAGGATCACCGGGCCGCGCCGGGGCACGTGGTGCCGGCCCTCCACGGCGGGGCGGTACAGGAGCCGGAGCGGGGGCGCCATCATGCGCCGGGTGACCGAGACGAGCATCCCCGCACTATAGCGACCGAACGTTCGTATGCTATATCGTTCTGCGCTGTGAGCCCCCGCAGATCTGTCGTGGAGACTGGCCGGACCCGGGCCGCGATCGTCGCCCGCGGCGTGGCCGTCGCCTCGGTCGAGGGGTTGGAAGGGCTGACCATCGGCCGGCTCGCCGCCGACCTCGGGATGAGCAAGTCCGGCCTGCTCGGTCACTTCGGCTCCAAGGAGGCGCTGCAGCTGGAGGTGGTCGACGCCGCCGCGGCGATCTTCACGCGCGAGGTCGCGGACCGGGCGACCGGCACCGCGCCCGGCCTGCCCCGGCTGCGCGCGCTCTGCGCCGCGTGGGTGTCCTATCTGGAGCGTGAGGTCTTCCCGGGCGGCTGCTTCTTCATCGCGGCGGCCGCGGAGTTCGACGACCGCGCCGGCCCGGTGCGGGACGCCGTCGCCGGGTTGACCGCGCTCTGGGAGCGGGACCTGCGCATCCACGTCCGGCTCGCGGTGGCGGCCGGCGACCTGCCCGCCGGTACCGACCCGGACCAGGTGGTCTTCGAGCTGGGCGGGGTGCTGATGGCGCTCAACTACGGCCTGCGCCTGCGCCGCGACCCCGGGGCGCCCGCCCGCGCCCGGCGCGCCCTCGACCAACTCATAGGGACGGGGCCGACAGTTGCGGCCCGGGCCGGCCGCGCAGCACCCGCAGCGCGACCGCCGGCCGCATGAGCGCCGTCGGCGGCGCCACAAGGTGCAGCACGTCGATGAGCACACGGCAGACGTACGTTAGGCCGGGCATACGATGACGGCGTGGCCTTTGCTGATCTTGCCGACGTCCGGCTCTTCTACACGGACGACGGCCCCGACGCGGCGGTGCCACTGCTGCTCGTGCACGGGTGGGGCGGTGACTCGAACAACTGGGCGCCGCACCTGCCCGAGCTGACCCGCGACCACCGGGTCATCGCGGCCGACCTGCGGGGACACGGCTACTCCTCGGTGCCGCCGTCCGGGTACGGCCCGCGCGACATGGCCTTCGACCTGGCCCAGCTCCTGGACCGCCTCGACGCCGGCCCGGTGATCGCGGTCGGGCACTCCATGGGCGCCCAGGTGGTCACCGCACTCGCCGTCGAGCACGCCCCCGGGTACGCGGGGTGGTGGTGATCGACCCGGCCTACGGCGCGACCGGGTCGGAGGCGGACCGGTTCGCCGAGCGCCTCGGCGAGCTGAACGCGGGCGGGGCGGAGGCCGCCGTACACGGGATGGCCGGCGCGTTCCGCCCGTCGACGCCGGCCTGGCTGCGCACCTGGCTGGTCCGGCAGATGCTCGGCACGCCGGGGCACGTGCTCGCGCAGGCGTACGCCGGCATGTACCTGGCCCCCGACGCGTTCGGCGAGCGGTCGGCGGCCGAGGCGTACCTGGCCCGGCGGACCTGCCCGGCGCTGTGCGTCGCGTCGCTGCCGGAGCCGGCGGCGTGGGAGGCCCGGCAGCTGCGCCATCCGCTGTCGACCACGGTCGTATGGGAGGGCACCGGGCACTACCTGCACATGGAACGCCCGGCCGAGTTCGTCGCGGTGCTGCGCCGCTGGCTCGTTACGACTATGGTCGCAGGCCCCGTCACTCCCCAGGGGGAGACGGGAGCGGCACCGTAGTGCGACGCGCCGGGCGGCGGCCCGCACTAGCGTCGATGGCATGGGGCGCACCGCATTGATCGCGATCGGGATGAGCATCGTGGTGATCGCGGGCGGGCTGGGCCCGTGGCGCGAGGGGCGCGAGCTACTCCAGGTCGGCCGGGCGCAGACGGAACACCTGCAGCCGCAGGCCGTAGTACTTTTCCGTCTCCCCGACCCACTGCATCCCGATGCGCCGGGCGGTCGCCCGGCCCGGGTGTTGGCCGGGCGGGCGACCGCTAGCACCTCGTCGAAGCCCTCGTCGAACGCCCACCGCGCCACCCGGCGACCGGCCTCCGCGGCGTACCCCTGGCCCCACGCGTCGGGGTGCAGCTGCCAGCCCATCTCCAGGTCGTCGCCGCCCGGCGGGAGCGGGAGCAGCACCGCACCGCCGATCACCTGCTTGTCGTCCTGGCGCTCGATCGCCCAGCGGCCGGCCGGCGCGACCAGGCGCTGGTCCTCGGCGGTCCACTGCTGCAGGATCAGGCGCATCGCGCCCAGGTCGGGGACCGTGTCCATCGCCGGGCTCAGCCACCGGGACACGCCGGCGTCGCCGTACACGGCAAGCGCCGCCTCGGCGTCGTCGAGCTCCCACGGGCGCAGGACCAGTCGCTCCGTCGTCAGCCGTCCAGCCACCCGCCAACTGTAGCCTCGTAGACGTGCGTCTTTGGCCCGCCGCCGCCCTGCTCCTGCTGGGCTGCGGCGCGGCCGAGGCGCCCCGGCAGCCGGCCGCGCCCACCGGGTACGACGTGCTCGTGTTCACCCGCACCGAGGGCTTCCGGCACGACTCCATCGCCGACGGCGTCCAGGCCATGCGGGAGTTGGGCGCGCGGGACGGGTTCGCGGTGACCGCCACCGAGGACCCCGGCGCGTTCACCGCCGAAAGCCTGTCCCGGTACGCGGCCGTCGTCTTCCTCAACACCACCGGCGACGTGCTGGACCCGCCGCAGCAGGCGGCCTTCGAGGGGTACGTCCGAGGAGGCGGCGGGTACGTCGGGGTGCACGCGGCGGCCGACACCGAGTACGACTGGCCGTTCTACGGCGCGCTCGTCGGGGCGTACTTCGCGCGGCACCCCGCCGTCCAGCCCGCCACGGTACGGGTGAGCGACAGGTCACACCCGGCGACGGCGCACCTGCCGGAGAGCTGGAGCCGCGTCGACGAGTGGTACGACTTCCGCGCCAACCCGCGCGGCACCGTGCGGGTCCTGGCCACCCTGGACGAGTCGACGTACGACGGTGGCGGGATGGGCGCCGACCACCCGCATGCCTGGTGCCACGAGTTCGCGGGAGGCCGCTCCTTCTACACCGGCGCCGGCCACACCGCGGCGGCGTACGCCGAGCCCGACTTCCGCGCCCACCTCCTCGGCGCGATCCAATACGCGGCCGGACGCACACAGTCTCGCTGCTGAGCGTACCGACCGAAACACGCACAGCCACTGGAAAGCTCGCTCACAAGGCCGTACCCAGAAGGTGGGCATACGCTAGGGCGTCATGGCCACCACCCGGGACTCGCACAACCTGCGCGCCGTGCTCGCCGTACGCGGGTTTCGGCGCCTGCTCGGCGTGCGCCTATCCAGCCAGCTCGCGGACGGGTTGTTCCAGGCGGCACTGGCCGGCAGCGTCCTGTTCAACCCCGACAAGCAGACCAGCGCCATGGCCATCGCGGCCGGCTCCGCCCTGCTCGTCACCCCGTACTCGCTGATCGGCCCCTTCGTCGGCGTCTTCCTGGACCGGTGGAGCCGGCGGCAGCTGGTGGTGATCACCAACCTGATCCGGGCGCTGCTGGTGCTGCCCGCCGCCGCCCTGATCCACGCCGGCGACAACGGCGTGGCGTTCGTCGTCGTGGCATTCGCGATCATCGGGCTGAACCGCTTCCTGCTGTCCGGGCTGTCCGCCGGCGTGCCACACGTGGTGGAGGACCGAAGACTGGTCACCGCCAACTCGCTGGCCAGCACGCTGGGCACGATCTGCTTCTCGGCCGGCCTGGGTATCGCCGTGCTCCTGGTCAACTCGACCGTGTCGGCCGGCAACTCCGGGTACGCCGTGATGGCCCTGCTGGCGCCGCTCGGGTGGGTCTTCTCCTCGCTGCTCGCCCGGCGCTCCTTCGAGGTGGACGACCTGGGCCCGGACCACACCCTCAAGACCCCGGCCTCGATGAGTTCGGCGCTGGCCGCGACCGTCCGCGGCATGGCCGACGGCCTGTCCCACCTGGCCGCCCGGCGCGGCGCCGCGTACGCGATGGCCGCCAAGGCCGGCTTCCGGGTGCTCTTCGGCGTCATGACCCTGGCCCTGCTGCTGCTCTACCGCAACTACTTCGTCACCGACGACAACGTGCACGACTCGATCACCGGCCTGGTCTTCGTGGTCGGCGCCGGCAGCGCCGGAGTGTTCGTCGCCGCCCTGGTCACGCCGCCGATCACCCGCCGCATCGGCGGCTGGGCGTGGATCGCCACCCTGCTCGTCGGCGTCGCCATCGCCCTGCCGATCTTCGCGGTGCCGTTCACCCAGCCGCTGCTCGTCGTCGCCGTGTTCTGCATCAACATCGCCGCCCAGGGCACCAAGATCGTCGTGGACACGTCGATCCAGCACGAGTGCGACGACGACTACCGCGGCCGGGTCTTCGCCGTCAACGACACCACCTACAACCTCTCGTACGTGGTGGGGCTCTTCCTCGCCGCGCTCACCCTGCCCGGCGACGGCCACTCACCCACCGCCGTGTTCGTCGTCGCCGCCGGGTACGCCGTGGTGGCCGGCTGGTACGCGCTGGTCGGCGGCCGCTGGGCCCGCCGCGAGGGCGACGACATCGCCCAGCCCGAACCCACCCCGGTCCCCACCCCGTGGGCTGACCCCGCCCCGGCTCGCGCGCCGCGCCCCCTCCCCCGTCGATCAAGGGATTCACGAGGGGCGGCGGGCCAGCGCGAGCGTGGTACGGAGGTCCAGCACCACCGCGCCGCCGAAGCCGTCCACAGTGGAGCGCAACGCCGCCAGCGCGCGGGCCTGGAGGTCGGGCTGCGCCGGCGGAACGGGGAGAACGTCTGCACCAGTTGCAGGTACCGCTCCGTGGACAGCGACTCGTGGCGGCGGAACACCCGCGCCTCGACGCCCACGAAGAGCCCACTCCCGGCGATGTCCTCGACGAACCACCCCTCCGTCCGCTCCGTCGTCCCCGGATCCGCCGCGTGCAGCGCATCCGCGATCGCCTGGGCGTGCACAGGATCCGCGTAGTCGTACTTGTGGCCGAACACGGCCAGCGTCCCGCCGGGGGCGAGCGCGGCACGCACCCGCTGGTTGCGGGTGGCCTCGTCGAGCCAGTGCCACGCCATCGCGCACGCGATCAGCGGCACGCCCCCGGCCGGCGGCGCCCACTGCTCGAACGTCCCGAGATGCACCCTGGCCTGCGGAAACCGCGACCCCAGCACCGCCGCCATCCGCGGATCCGGCTCCACACAGGTCAGCGGCGCCCCGAGCCGCGCCAGCACCGCCGTACCCTTGCCGGTGCCGGCGCCCAACTCGACCACCTCGCCCGGCACGCCGCCGTGGTAGTCCAGCACCGCGTCCGCGATGTCCGGCGGATAGCCGGGCCGCACGTCGTCGTACATGTCCGCGACCGCACCGAAGACCCCCGTCATGACGGACATCCTGGCACGCTCAGTCGATCAGCACGACCAGCTTTCCGCGCCCGTGGCCGGTCTCCATCTCGCGGTGCGCGTCCGCCGCCCGCTCCAGCGGAAACGTCCGGCGCACGTGGATGCGCAGGTCACCCTTCTCGTAGAGGTCCACCAGCGCGGCCAGCCGCTCCGCCGACCGCAGCGGCGGGGTCAGCCGGACGCCCAGGTCGGCGGCCTTGTCGTGCTCCACCAGGGTCAGGATCCGGTCCCGGTCCTTGACCAACTCCAGCGACACGTCCAGGGCGTCGCCGCCCGCCCCGTCCAGCGCCGCGTCGACCCCGTCCGGCGCCACCGCCCGCACCCGGTCCAGCAGCCCTTCCCCGTACGCCACCGGCGTGGCACCCAGCGACCGCAGGTAGTCGTGGTTGTCCTCCCGGGCGGTGCCGATCACCCGCGCGCCCCACAGCACCGCGAGCTGCACCGCCACCGTGCCGACCGACCCGGCCGCGCCGTGTATCAGCAGCGTGTCGCCCGGCCGCTGCTGACTGGCTCCCTTCGGTCGCTCCGGCCCTGGCTGCTGGATCAATCCGGGCTGATCGCTCCGCGCCCAGCTCCGGATTGATCCAGCCCCAGGCCCGATGCGCAGCTCGTTCAGCGCGATGTGCGCGGTCTGCGCCCCCGCGGTGAACCCGCCGGCCACCTCCCACGGCATGCCCGCCGGCTTCGCCGTGACGTGTGTGGCCGGCACCACCACGTACTCCGCGTACGCCTGGACCTGCCCGAAGCCGAGCACCTCGGCACCGAAAAAGACGCCTTCCACGCCCGAACCGACCTGGTCCACGACGCCTGCGAACTCGTTGCCCGGGATCTTCGGCAGGCCCGGCGCCACACCGGGCGGCGTCCAGCCCGCCCGCACCGCGCAGTCGTACGGCTGCACCCCCGCCGCCCGCACCCGCACGCGCACCTGCCCGGCACCCGCCTCCGGCGTCTCCAACTCCATCAGCCGGAGCACGTCCGGCCCCCGTACTCGCTGAACGCTGCCGCTCTCATGTGGACAGCCTCCAACCTCAACCAAGGTTGAAGTCAACCGCGGCTAGCCGCGCTCGATCAGGTGCCCGACCACCTTCGGCCCGTACATGGCCGCACCCGACCCGTCCCGCCGCGGGTCCACCGCCGGCAACGTCACCGGGTCACCGGTGCCGCTCGCCGCCGCCGGGCGCGGACCCACCCACGCCAACGCCAGCCGCCGCTCACCCTTGAGGAACCGCTGCGCGCGCACCCCGCCGGTCGCCCTCCCCTTCGGCGGGTACGCCGACAGCGGAGTCACCTTGACGCTGCCACCCGTGGAGGTGACCACCATCGGCTCCCCGTGCTCCGGGTCGTCCGTACGCACCGCGCCGAAGAACACCACCTGCGCCCCGGCGTCCAGGTTGATACCGGCCATCCCGCCACCCTTGAGGCCCTGCGGACGCACCACCCCGGCCGGGTACTTGAGCAGCGACGCGTCCGAGCTGACGAACGCCAGCGTCTCCGAACCGTCACCCAGCCACGTCGCGCCGACCACCTCGTCGCCCTCGCGCAGGCCGATGACCTCGAACTCGTCGGACCGGACCGGCCACTCCGGCGCGCAGATCTTCACCACGCCCTCCCGGGTGCCCAGCGCGAGCCCCGGCGAGCCAGCCGCGCCGGCAAGCGGGGCCAGCCCGATCACCGCCTCCCCCGGCTCCAGCGGCACCAGCTCCGACGCCGACATCCCGCCGCTCAACGACACCGTCCCGGTCTGCTCCGGCAGGACCGGCAACGGCAGCACGTCGGTCTTGAACGCCCGCCCCTTACTGGTCACCAGCAGCACCTGGCCCCGCGCCGTCGTGTGCACCACCGACCGCACGCTGTCGTGCTTGACCCGACCCTTGCGGCTGCGCCCCTCCGCCGCCTCCTCCGACTCCACCGCCGTACGGGCGACCAGCCCGGTCGCCGACAGGATCACCTGGCACGGATCGTCGCCGACCTCCAGCGGCCCGGACGGCACGGACGCGGCCAGCGTCACCTTCAGGTCGCCGTCGATCAGCGTCGTACGCCGCTCGCTCGCGAACTCCTTCGCCACCTGGGCCAGCTCGTCGGCGACCACCTTGCGCAGCACCGCGTCGTCGTCGAGGATCGCGGACAGCTCGGCGATCTCGGCGCGCAGCCGCTCGCCCTCGGTCTCCAGCTCGATCCGGTCGAACTTGGTCAGCCGCCGCAACGGCGTGTCCAGGATGTACGTCGCCTGGATGTCGGACAGCTTGAACTGCGCCATCAGGGCGTCCTTGGCCGCCTGGGCGTTGTCGCTGGCCCGGATCAGCCGGACCACCTTGTCGATGTCGATCAGCGCCAGCAGCAGGCCCTCGACCAGGTGCAGCCGCTCCTGCCGCTTGCGCCGCCGGTACGTCGTGCGCCGCGTCACCACCTCGTACCGGTGGGCGAGGAAGACCTCCAGCAGGGCCTTGAGCCCCAGGGTCTGCACCTGCCCGTCGACCAGCACCAGGTTGTTGACGCCGAACGACTGCTCCAGCGGGGTCAGCCGGTACAGGTCGGCGAGCAGCGCCTGCGGGTTGACGCCCACCTTGCACTCGATGACGAGGCGGGTGCCGTTCTCCCGGTCGGTCAGGTCCTTGACGTCGGCGATGCCCTGCAGCCGCTTGGTCTTGGTGACCTCGTCGGTGATCTTCTCGATCACCTTCTCGGCGCCCACCCCGTACGGCAGCTCGACCACCGTGATGGCCTGGCGCCCGCGGCTGCCTTCGAGCGGGCCGATCTCCACCTTGCCGCGCATCCGCACGACGCCGCGGCCGGTCTCGTACGCCTTGCGCACCTCGTCCAGGCCCAGCAGCATCCCGCCGGTCGGCAGGTCGGGGCCGGGGACGAACTCCATCAGCTTGTCCAGCGTGGCGTCCGGGTGGTTGATCAGCCACCGGGCGGCCGCCACGACCTCGCCGAGGTTGTGCGGGATCATGTTGGTGGCCATGCCGACCGCGATGCCGGACGTGCCGTTGACCAGCAGGTTGGGGAACGCCGCGGGCAGCACGACGGGCTCCTCCAGCGAGCCGTCGTAGTTGGGCCGGAAGTCGACCGTGCCCTCGCCCAGCTCACCGACCAGCAGCATCGCCTCGCGCGACATCCGAGCCTCGGTGTATCGCGAGGCCGCCGGTCCATCGTCTGGGCTCCCAAAATTTCCATGCCCGTCGATGAGTGTCGCGTTCAGCGAGAAGTCCTGCGCCAGCCGGACCATCGCGTCGTAAATCGCCCCATCCCCGTGTGGATGGTACTTACCCATGCAGTCGCCGACAACTCGGGCACTCTTCACATACGGGCGATCTGGCCGGTGGCCCTGCTCGTGCATCGAGAAGAGGATGCGGCGGTGCACCGGCTTGAGTCCGTCGCGCGCGTCCGGGAGCGCCCGGGAGTGGATCACCGAGTAGGCGTACTCCAAATAGGAGTCTTCGACCTCGGCGATCAGCGAGTTGTCGTGGACCGTCGCGCCCGCCTGGTCGAACGCGGACAGGTCGACCTTCGTCTGGGTGCCCTTGCGGCGTGCCATTGCTGTGCGCTCTCCCTCAGGCGTCGATCGTGTCGCGGTCGACCCGGCCGGCGGAGTCGATCAGCCAGGAACGGCGGGGCGGCACGGCGTCGCCCATGAGCAGCTCCAGCACCCGCTCGGCCTCGTCCACGTCGTCCAGGGTGATCCGCCGCACGGAGCGGGTGCCCGGGTTCATCGTGGTCTCCCACAGCTCGTCGGCGTCCATCTCGCCCAGGCCCTTGAAGCGCGGGATCGGCGTGACGACCTGTTTGCCGGCCTTTTCCAGCCGGGCGACCGTGTTGGTCATCTCGGCCTGGGTGTACGTGTAGATGGTCCGCGGCTCGCGACCCTTTGTCGTGATCTTGTGGAGGGGCGGCATCGCGGCGTACAGCCGGCCGGCCTCGATCGCCGGGCGCATGTACTTGGCGAAGAGCGTGATCAGCAGGGTGCGGATGTGCGAGCCGTCGACGTCGGCGTCCGCCATGATCAGGATGCGGCCGTAGCGCATGGCGCCCAGGTCGAAGGTGCGGCCGGAGCCGGCGCCGAGCACCTGCACGATCGCCGAGCACTCGACGTTGTCGAGCACCTGTTGCAGGTTGGCCTTTTGCACGTTGAGGATCTTGCCGCGGATGGGCAGGAGCGCCTGGTACTCCGAGGAGCGGGCCAGCCGGGCGGTGCCGAGCGCGCTGTCGCCCTCGACGATGAACAGCTCGCTGCGCTGCACGCCGGTGGATCGGCAGTCGACCAGCTTGGCCGGCATGGCCGCGCCTTCGAGGGCGGTCTTGCGGCGGGCGGCGTCCTTCTGCTGTTTCTGGACCAGCCGGACCCGGCCGGCGTCGACGATCTTTTGCAGGATCGTGCGGGCCTCGGTCTTGGTCTTGCGCCCGTCGACCCAGGCGCGCAGGTGCTGCTCGACCACGGCCTGGATGACCCGGGTGATGCCGGCGGTGGACAGCTCGTCCTTGGTCTGCGAGGTGAACTGTGGCTCCGGGATCCGCACGTGCACGACCGCGGTCATGCCCTCCAGGACGTCGTCGAGGACGGGCGGCTCCTCCTTGGGTCGCAGCAGGCCGCGGGTGTTGCGGATGGCGTCGACGAGGGCGCGGGTGACGGCGCGCTCGAAGCCCTTGCGGTGGGTGCCGCCGTGCACGTTGCGGATGGTGTTGGCGAAGCACTCGACGGTGCGGTCGTAGCCGGTGCCCCAGCGGAGCGCGACCTCGATCTCGGCCTTGCGCTCCACATTGGACTGCATGACGCCGTTTTCGTCGGCGGCGTTTTCCCGGTACGTCCCGGTGCCCTCGATCACCACGGTGCCGCAGACCGGCTTGTCGCCGTCCGGGGTGAGGTAGTCCACCATGTCGACCAGGCCGTTGGGGAAGTGGTTGACGTCTTCCCCGTCGGCGTGGCGCAGCACATAGGTGACGGTGGGCACGAGGAACGCCGTGTTGCGCACCTTGGCGCGGACGGCCTCCAGGTCGAGCGCGGCGCCGGTCTCGAAGTAGCGCGGGTCGTGCCAGTACCGGATGGAGGTGCCGGTCGGCTGCCCGGCCTTGAGCTTGCCGATGACGCGCAGGCCGGCCTGCGGGGTGAACCGGGCGGTGGGGCCGGGCCCGTCGAACACGCCCGGCACCCCGTACTCGAAGGACATCTCGTGGATCTTGCCGGCCCGCCGGACGGTGACGTCGAAGCGGCGGGCCAGCGCGTTGACGGCGGAGGCGCCGACGCCGTGCAGGCCGCCGGAGGTCTTGTAGCCCGAGCCGCCGAACTTGCCGCCCGCGTGCAGCCGGGTCAGCACCAGTTCGACGCCGGACAGGCCGGACTTGGCGTGCACGTCGGTGGGGATGCCGCGGCCGTCGTCGTCGACCTGGACGGAACCGTCGGCGTGCAGGGTGACCACGACGCGGGTGGCGTGACCTGCGACACCCTCGTCGGTGGAGTTGTCCAGGATCTCGTTGACCAGGTGGTTGACGCCGCGGCTGTCCGTCGACCCGATGTACATGCCGGGACGCTTGCGGACGGCGTCCAGCCCTTCCAGGTGGGTGAGGTCGTCAGCCCCGTACAGCGTCTCGGTCACGCCAGCAGCGTAGCCGCCAGCACCGACAACAGCCGTCAGGCGCCGCCGGTCACCCTGATCACCTGCCCGGTGATGCCCGTGTTGGCGGCCGAGCCGAGGTAGACGACGGCGCCGGCCACCTCGGCGGCGTCCAGCAGCCGGCCGATCGGCGCCAACGCGCTGTAGTGGTCGCCGAATGCGTCCGTGATCTCGGTGTTCCGGTCTGTCCGGGTCAGGCCGGGCATGACCACATTGGACAGGATGTCCCCATCCCGGCCGAGCCCGATCGCGGCCGACTTGCTGAACCCGTGCAGCGCCGCCTTGGCCGCGCCGTAGTACTCCCCGCTGGGCATGCCGTCCTCGGCGACGCTGGACGAGACGTGCACCAGCCGGCCCCAGCGGCGCTCGCGCAGGACCGGCGCCACGGTCCGGGTCAGCCGCAGCGCGCCCTCGATGTTGGCCCGCAGCACCGGCAGCCAGTAGTCGTCCGGCGCGTCCTCGAAGTGCCCTTGCGGCAGGCCGTCGGCGCCCCAGTTGACCGCGTTGTTGACCAGCACGTCGATCCGGCCGGTCCAGTCCAGCACCTGCTTGACCAGGGCCGTGGGCGCGGCGGGGTCGCTCAGGTCGTACCCGATGAGCAGGGTGCGGTCGCCGATCTCCTTGGCCACCTGCTCGGCGTCGGAGCGCGAGTTGCGGTAGGTGATGACCACGTCGGCGCCCTCCGCGGCGAAGCCGCGGGCGATGTGCCGCCCGATGCCCCCGGATGCGCCGGTGACGATGACGGTGCGGTTGGTAAGTCCTAGATCCATACCCACCACCGTCGTTGGTCGCCCGCCGCGGAACCAGACCGCGCCGAGGCTGGCCTTGTCAGGGCCACGATGGGGTACGCCGTGGGTGTGTAGCCTCGCAAATATGACCGACCTGGGGGCGTTCCTGCGCGGTCGCCGCGAAGCCGTCACTCCCGCCGAGGTGGGGTTGCCGACCGGGCCCCGCCGCCGCACACCTGGCCTGCGCCGGGCCGAGCTGGCCACCCTCGCCGGGGTGAGCGTCGAGTACCTGACCCGGCTGGAGCAGGGGCGCGACCGGCACCCGTCGATGCAGGTGCTGGCGGCGCTGGCCGACGCGCTGCGGCTGTCCAGCGAGGAGCGGATGCACCTGCGTGGCCTGGCCAAGGTGGCCGGGGGCGGCGGTGCGTTGGTGTGCGCGGGACTGGAGCCGCCGGCACGCGAGGTCCGGCCCACCGTGCGGGCGCTGCTGGACCGGCTCGAGCCGGCCCCCGCGTACGTGATGAACCGGCTGGCGGACGTGCTGGCGTACACGTCGGGGTTCGCGCGGCTGGTGGGACCGGTCGGGCTGCTGGACGCGGACCCGCCCAACCTGGCCCGGTACGTCTTCGCCGACGCGCGGGCGCGGGCGGCGTACCCGGATTGGGACCGGGTGGCGGGCGAGCGGGCCGCGACGCTGGCGGTGGCGATCGGCCCCGACGACCACCATCGGGCGGAGCTGGTCGACGACCTGACCGTGATCGCGGGGGCGGCGTTCGCCGCGCGGCTGGCGGCGGCGACCGTGCCGCGGCGCACCGGGATCGAGCGGCTCGCGCACCCCGAGGTGGGCGAGCTGCGGCTGGCGTACGAGATCTTGGAGCTGCCGGAGGCCGACGACCAGCGGCTGGTCGTCTACCTGCCGGCCGACGAGGCCACCTCGGCGGCGCTGGACCGGCTCGACGGGCGGCGCCCCGGCGCGCTGCGGTCGGTCCCCCAGGCTGTCGGTCGGTCGGCCTAGAATCGCCCGGTGGCTCTGGAGGTCCTGCAACGCGTATTTGGGTACGACTCGTTCCGGGGCGACCAGCGGGAGATCATCGACCACGTGAGCGGTGGCGGCGACGCCTTGGTGCTCATGCCCACTGGTGGCGGCAAGTCGCTGTGCTACCAGATCCCGGCGCTGGTGCGCGAGGGCACCGGGGTGGTGATCTCGCCGCTGATCGCACTCATGCAGGACCAGGTCGACGCGCTGCGGACGCTCGGCGTGCGGGCCGGCTTCCTCAACTCGACGCTGGACTTCGGCGAGCGGCGGGCGGTCGAGGCGGCGTTCCTGGCCGGCGACCTCGACCTGCTGTACCTGGCGCCGGAGGCGCTCGGCACCGCGGCCGTCCAGCGGCTGCTGGACCGGGGCACGATCTCGCTGTTCGCGATCGACGAGGCGCACTGCGTGTCGCAGTGGGGGCACGACTTCCGGCCCGACTACCTGGCGCTGTCGATGCTGCACGAGCGCTGGCCGAAGGTGCCCCGGATCGCGCTGACCGCGACGGCGACCACGGCGACCCACACGGAGATCGCGACCCGGCTGCAGCTCGGCGACGCCCGCCACTTCGTGGCCAGCTTCGACCGGCCCAACATCCAGTACCGGATCGTGCCGAAGAACGAGCCCCGCCGGCAGCTGCTCACGCTGCTGCGCACCGAGCACGCGGGCGACGCCGGCATCATCTACTGCCTGTCCCGCGCGTCGGTGGAAAAGATCGCCGAGTTCCTGGTGGAGAGCGGGATCCCCGCGCTGCCGTACCACGCCGGGCTGGACGCCCGCACCCGCGCGACCAACCAGTCCCGCTTCCTGCGCGAGGACGGCCTGGTCATGGTCGCCACGATCGCGTTCGGGATGGGCATCGACAAGCCGGACGTACGCTTCGTCGCCCACCTCGACCTGCCCAAGTCGGTGGAGGGCTACTACCAGGAGACCGGCCGGGCCGGGCGGGACGGGCTGCCGTCGACCGCCTGGCTGGCGTACGGCCTGCAGGACGTGGTGCAGCAGCGCAAGCTGATCGACTCCTCCGAGGGCGACCTCGCGCACCGGCGCAACCTGGCCGCGCACCTCGACGCGATGCTGGCCCTGTGCGAGACCGTCGAGTGCCGGCGCGTGCAGCTGCTGGCGTACTTCGGCGAGGAGAGCAAGCCCTGCGGCAACTGCGACACGTGCCTGACGCCGCCGGAGTCGTGGGACGGCACGATCGCGGCGCAGAAGCTGCTGTCGACGGTGCTGCGGCTGCAGCGCGAGCGCAACCAGAAGTTCGGCGCCGGCCAGTCCATCGACATCCTGCTCGGCCGCAAGACCGACAAGGTCACCCAGCACGGCCACGACGCGCTGACCGTGTTCGGCATCGGCACCGAACTGGGCGAGTCCGAGTGGCGGGGCGTGGTGCGCCAACTGCTGGCCCAGGGCCTGCTCGCGGTGCAGGGCGAGTACGGCGTCCTGGTCCTCACCGAGGGCAGCACGTCGGTGCTGAGCCGGCAGCGCGAGGTCCGGCTGCGGCGCGAGCAGGCGCGGCCGACCACACCCGCCAAGTCGCGCTCGGCGGCGGCCGCCGCGGAGCTGCCGGCGCAGGCGGCACCGGTGTTCGAGCGGCTGCGGGCCTGGCGCGCGGCCACCGCCAAGGAGCAGGGCGTGCCGGCGTACGTCATCTTCCACGACGCGACCCTGCGCCAGATCGCGACCGAACACCCCACCACCCTGGCCGCCCTGGCAACGGTGAACGGCGTAGGCGAAAACAAACTGGCCAAATTCGGCCAACAAATCCTAGACACCCTCGCGGCCCTTAACCCCGGCCGCGCCCCTCCCTCTGCCCGTCGCGGGGCCGCCCTTCGCGCCGTCGCGCGGGCCGCCCCCTTTGTGCGTCGATCAAGGGCATATGGTCGTGCTTTGATCTCCAAACCACGACCATATGCCCTTGATCGACGCGAGATTCCTTGATCGGCGGCCCGACGGCCTACGCGGCGGGTGGTTGCTCCTTCGTCTGGTGCATCAGCCACCCTTCGGCGGTACGGATCAACGCGTACCGCCGCGGCAGACCCCTACCGTGCAGCGTGAACAGCAGCCGCCGCTCGTTGCGATCGTGCTCTTCCCACCAGCCCAGATCGGCGATCGACTTGTCCTCGTCCTGGTAGGTGAGGTGCTCCATGTCGTGGTCGGCCACCTCGACGGCGAGGCGGTTGTGGGTCGGGTCGGTGGGCAGGCCGCGCGGCAGCGCCCAGGACCGGAGGACGCCGCCCTCCTCCAGGCGCAGGTCGAAGTGGTGCCGGGGCCGCCGGTGCTCGTGCAGCACGAATCGCGGACGGTCTTCGCCTGCCATAATCTCCCGTTCTAGCAGCGGCATAAGTCGACTACAGTCAATCCATGCGGCGGCGCGACGTGTTGCTGGGGTCCAGCGCGCTGGGCGTGGGTGCGGCGCTACCTGCTCTACCGCCGGCACCTTACCTCCCGGACGAGGACACCATCTTCGGCTGGATCAAAACCGTCTACTCGCACGGCATCCGGCGGCCCGGCTACCCGGCCGATGTGTGGGCCGAGCGGTGGATCGCCTCCCGGTTCCGCCGCTTCGGGCTGGAGCGCGTACGGCTGGAGCCGGTCCCCGCCCAGCGCTGGCGCCCGCATCGCTGGTCCCTGCGGGTCACCCCGAACGGCGGCGCGACCCGGTCGGTGCCGTGCTACCCGGTGCCGTACGCCGCTCCGGCCGACGGGCTGGAGCTGGAGCTGGCCGGATACGACCCTTCGGTGTCAGCCGCGGGCAAGGCGGTGTTGTACGACGTACGGTTCCTGCGGTTGCCCGCCGACCTCGGGCTCAGCGCTGTCCTCCCGGACCGCGTCGTCGACCCCGACCGGACCCTGCCCGGCACCGAGCACGTGCTGCCGTTCGGGCCGGAGCTGCTGGCCGTCATGGAGCCGTCGATCGCGGCCGGCGCGGCGGCGTTCATCGGCTCCCTGACCGGGCATCCCGACGACTCGCACCACTACTACGTCCCGTACGACGCGGTCCGCCGCCCGATCCCCGGCGTGTGGATCAGCGGCAGCGACGGTGCGTGGCTGCGCGGCCTGCTCGCCGCCGGGCCGGTCCACGTGCGGCTCACCGCCACATCCACAGTGGACACGATCACCTCGCACAACGTGGTTGGCGAGCTGCCCGGCGCCGACGACGACCTGGTGATCGTCGGCTCGCACCACGACGGCCCCTGGTCCTCGGCGGTCGAGGACGGCAGCGGGATCGCGCTGGTGCTCGCGCAGGCGGCGTACTGGTCGTCCGTGCCCGCCGCCGAGCGCCCGCACCGGATGGTGTTCCTGCTGCACGCCGCGCACGTGGCGGGCTTCACCGGCCAGCTCGACTTCATCGCCCGGCACCGCGCCGAGCTCGACCGCACCGTGCTGGAGGTGCACCTGGAGCACGCGGCACGCCTGCCCGCGAACGGGCTGCCGGTGCCGCGCTGGTTCTTCACCAGCCAGGTGCCAGCGCTGGAGGCCGCGGTACGCGGCGCGCTGGTCGCCGAGGGCGTACACCGGTCGCTGATCCTGACACCCACGGCGCTCGGCGAGCAGCCGCCCACCGATGCCGCCTTCTACTACCGCGCGGGCGTACCGATCGTGAACTTCCTGTCCGCGCCGTACTACCTGTTCGACCGCGCCGACACGCTGGACAAGGTGGACCGGGCCGGCCTGGTGCCGCTGACCCGCGCGACGATCCGCGTCATCCAGTCGACCCGCGGTGTCACGCCGGCGGACTGGCGCCGTCTTGTTTCGCGTCCACCTTCGACGATCGCCCGCCCAAACCGACGCCGTGCTGAAGCAGAGCGCCAAAAACGAAGCTGAACAACCCGCCGACCAGAAGGATCCCCAAGTCCCGGACCGTGCCGGCGTTTCGCGCCTCGATCACCGCCAATCCTCCGCAGCCGGCCGGCGCCGCGGCGTCGAGCGGAGGGCTGCTCTCGTTCCCGTCGGGACTGACCACCCCGGCATTGGGGTACTGCTCTCTCGATGCCGGCGGCTCACAGGTCCACACGCCCGCCTCTTCGCCGATCTCGCCAAGGGACTTCGTCCAGGGGTTGCCGTCAACCAACCGAGGAGCAGGTCTGGATTGGCCGTCCGCGATGTGGCCGTTGGTCCGCACAATGACCCGACCGAACGTCACCGCGGCTGGGAGAGTGGCGGCCTCGCCGCCGTTGGAACTGTTGAGCGCGACATCGAACACGCTCCCGGCGTCGTACGCCCCGGCCCGCGCTTGTCCCACCGCGGTGGACTCAACGGCCACCAGTTCCGGCAGTACGAGGTAGCAGGATCCGGTCGAGCGGGGCGAGGTCCATTTGGCGTCGAACTCGAGCACGAGCGGCGTCCGGTGGCTAGCCCAATCTTGAATCGACACCCCGTATAGGCTACCGCCGGTAGTCGAGTCCTCTCGATGCGTAAAGGTGACCTTTCCGCTCCGGTTCGGATTAGGCACCTGGTCGGGGCCGTATACGTTGAGCAAGGCATCCGGAAGGTCGTAGCCGGACCAGTCGAGCATTCGCAGTCCGTCGTACGTCGTGTGCAAGGCCAGCCCCAGATGGCCAGCGCCGCCTATCTGTGCACCGTGCGTCTTCCAGAATTGAGGCGTCCCGGAGACGATCGCCTTCACCTTGACAGTGTCTTCGCATCCCGTCAGGTGAACCGGCACGTCGACCAGGACGTCCATTCTTAAGCCCGCACCGTTGTCGGGGTTGACTCCCCTGATGACGGCGGTAATGTCCGCCGCCTGAGAGCTGGGCTGCGAGACGACGATGATTTGGCTGTAAACAATGACGATGACGATTGCGGCCAACGCGATGAGTCCGAGCTTTTGCCATTCCCGCGCCTTTGTCATCATGGCGCAGACCTTACGTCGCACCGCGAACCAGCCGCATCGACACGCCAATGGGTCCGTCGTCGATCAAGGAATACGCCGCCGATCAAGGGCAAACGGTCGTGGATCGGAGATCAAAGCACGGCCATATGCCCTTGATCGACGCGGAAAGCCCTTGATCGGCGCGGAAGTCGTTGATCGTGTACCCCAGCGGGGGTATGGGAAGGGTCCCCGGGAGGGCGACGGTTTGGGCGGCGCGGCGCCATAGCGTCCCACGCCATGAGAGGCATCCTGAAGCAGGTCTGGTACGCGGTGCGGCCGCTGACGGCGCAGCAGCGGTTCCTGTGGTGGTGCGGCACGCTGATGCTGGCGTCCGGTGCCGCGCACACCGTCGTGGCGGTGGTGGATTGGGCGCCCTGGTGGGGCGCGGTGTCGTGGCGCAAGCCGGCGGTGTTCGGGATGTCGTTCGGCATCCTGTCCTGGTCGGCGGTGTGGATCATGCGGCAGCTGCCGGTACGGCGGTGGGGTGGCTGCCGGCCGTACTGCTCGGCGCCGGGTCGGTCGTCGAGATCATCGCCGTCACGATGCAGCGGTGGCGGGGCGAGGCGTCGCACTTCAACTACGGTTCCTCGTTCGACGAGGCGGTCTGGTCCACGATGGGCAATGTGGTGCTCCTCGTCGCGCTCGCGCTCACGGTGTTCCTGGTCTGGTCGCTGGTGCGGTTCGAGGGTTCGCCGGCGGCCCGGATCGCCGTCGTGGTGGGCCTGCTGGCGATGGAGGTGAGCGGCTACATCGGGTTCGGCATGGCGGACAAGGGCGAGAAGGCGGTGGAGGCCACCGGCCAGGTGCCCGAGACGGTGAAGTTCGGCGCCGAGGGCAGCGCCAAGCTGGCTCACGCCGTGGGCATGCACGGGTTGCAGCTGCTGGGCTTGCTGGCGATCGGTCTGGCCATCGGGTCGGTCGCACGGCGTACCCAGATCAAGATCATGGTGTTGGCGGCCGCCGGCTATGCGGCGGTGTTCGGCGGGGTGGCCGCGACCGCGTACGCCGGCCGAGCCTGGACCTCGCCCACGGCGGCGATGGCTGCGCTCATCGCGGCGGGCGCCCTGGCCGTCATGGTCGCGGCCGCCGCCACCGTGACGCGGCTTAGCCCCGCTCGCGCCGACGTGGTGAAGTAAGCGTCATGAGACGGATCGTCGATCTGCCGCCGCAGGCCGTCGACGCGGCCCTGGCCGGCCTCGCGGTGGCGGTGATGGTGACCGTGCGGATCACCGCGTCGCCGCCACTGGGGCGCGGCTGCCGGCCGCGATCGCGCTGGCCGTGGTGATGGGCGGCGCCCTCGCGGTGCGGCGCCGGTTCCCGGTGGCCGCGTACGCGGCGGGCTCCGCGGCCCTGGTCGCGGAGTCGCTGTGGGTGCCGACGGACGGGCTGTCGCCGTTCGTGAACCTGATCGGCATCTACTCCATGGGCGCCTACGCGACCCCGCGGCGCGCCCTGCTCGGCCCGCCGCTCATGCTGCCCGGCATCGTGGCGTTCTTCGCCGGCAACGACACCGACGCACCGGCCGCGCTGGTCGCCGGGGTGGTGTTCGTCTGGCTGCTGGCCTGGGCCGCCGGGTACGCCGGGGCCCGGCGCCGCGAGCGCATGGAGCGCGAGCGGCGGCTGATGAGCCGCGACGCCGTGTCCGACGAGCGCAACCGGATCGCGCGGGAGCTGCACGACCTGCTCGGCCACACGGTGAACGTGATGCTCGTGCAGGCCGGCGCGGCCCGCGTGGTGCTGGACAGCGACCCGGACCACGCCCGGGAGATCCTGACCGGTGTCGAGCGGACCGGGCGGGAGACGCTCGACGAGCTCGACCGGGTGCTGGGCGTGCTGCGCCGGGAGGACGGCACCGACCTGCAGCCGGGCCTGGCCGAGCTGCCCCGGCTGGTGGAGCGGATGGCCGGCGTCGGCATGGACGTCGAGGTCCGGCTCGACCCGCCGGAGCCCGCGCTGCCGCGCAGCATCGACCTGTCCGCGTACCGGATCGTGCAGGAGGCGCTGACCAACGCGTTCCGCCACGGCCGGGCCTCGTCGGCCAGCGTCGAGGTGCGCTGTGAGGGCCGGCGCGTGCAGCTCGACGTGCGCGACGACGGGCGCGGCCCGCAGGCGGGCTACCGGCCGGGCCGCGGGCTGTTGGGGATCTCCGAACGGGTGGCGGTCTTCGCCGGCACCGTGGAGCACGGAGGAGGTGACGGAGGCGGCTTCCGCGTACGGGCCGTCCTCCCGTTGCCATGAGTGAGCGCAGCGGCGCGGCGTCGTCTTCACAGCGGCGTTACGAACCGCCACCGCCCTCGGACGCCGCCGCCGCTGTGAGGACGTCGCCTTCGGGCGCCGCAGAGCGAGCGAACCATCAGGCACGGCCCGTCAGCGTGCTGTTGGCCGACGACGACGCGCTCATGCGCGCCGGGCTCGGCGTCGTGCTCCGCACCGCCGCCGGCATCGACGTGGTCGGCGAGGCCGGCGACGGCATCCAGGCCGTGGAGCTGTGCCGCACCCTGAACCCCGACGTGGTGCTCATGGACGTACGCATGCCGGGCATCGACGGCATCGAGGCCACCCGGCGCGTCGTCGCGGCCGAGCTGCCGACGAAGGTCCTGGTCCTGACCACGTTCCGGCATGACGAGTACGTCTGGGGCGCGCTGCACGCCGGGGCGAGCGGCTTCCTGCTCAAGCGCGCCTCGCCGGAGCGCCTGGTGGACGCGGTGCTCACGGTGGCGGCCGGGGACACGCTGCTCGACCCGGCGGTCACCCGCGAGCTGGTCGAGCACTTCGTCCGGCGTACCGACCCGGGCACGGTCGAGGATCCCCGGCTGGCCCGGCTGACCCACCGCGAGGTGCAGGTGCTGCGCCTGATCGCCGAAGGGCTGTCCAACGACGAGATCGCCGACCTGCTCGTCATCGCCGAATCGACCGCGAAGACGCACGTGAAGCGCATCCTCGCCAAGATCGGCGCCCGCGACCGCGCCCAGGCGGTGGTGATGGCGTACAAGGCCGGCCTGGTCAAGCCGGGCGGCTAGTCTCACGCGGTGACCACCGACCTGCCTACCTTCGAGTTCGCCTTCCCCGGCCCGCTGCGCGACAAGCTGGTCGCCGCCGTGCTGGACGGGACCAAGACCACCACCACCGGTCTGCTCCAGGACTACGAGATCGACGACGAGCCGCTGCCGGTCGTGGGCACCCGGTCGGCCGTGATCGACTCCGCCGGCCGCCCGGTCGCGGTCATCGAACTGACCGAGGTCCGGGTCAGCCGACTCGGCGACGTCGATCTCGACCACGCCCGCGGCGAGGGCGAGGGCCACGACTCGGTAGCCGCCTGGCGAGCCGGGCACGAGAACTTCTGGCACGGCCCGGACTACCGAGGCTGGCTGGGCGACCAGGACTTCACCGTGGACGACGACACGCCAGCCGTACTGGAGCGGTTTGAGCTCGTCGCGGTCCTCTGACACCGTTGCGGCGTGGTACCGCTGCGGATCATCAGGGGCGACGCGACCAGTCCCCAGGCCAAGGGGCCGAAGGTCATCGCCCATATCTGCAACGACCTCGGCGGGTGGGGCAAGGGCTTCGTCCTGGCGATCTCGCGTCGGTGGCCGGAACCCGAACGCGCCTACCGGCAGTGGCACCGCGAGCGTTCCGGCAATGACTTCGGCCTTGGCGCTACCCAGTTGGTCCAGGTCCGGCCCGACACCTGGGTGGCCAACATGGTCGCCCAGCGCGGCATCCGCAGCGGCAGCAACGGACCACCGATTCGATACGACGCCGTCGAGCGCTGCCTGCGCACGGTCGCCGAGCACGCCACGCGGTTGACCGCCACCGTCCACATGCCACGCATCGGTTGCGGCCTGGCCGGCGGCCGATGGGACCGCATCGAACCACTCGTCACCGCGGCCTTGTGCGACCACAGCATCGCCACCACCGTGTACGACCAGTGAGCCCGCCTCGGTCGGCCTCGATCCGCTGCGGTAGATGGTGGCGAGGGGTACTTTGCTGGGGTGGAACAGCGCATCAGCCTGGTCACCCCGGGGGTCGCCGACCCGGATGGCCATGTCTGGGAGGTCGCCTACAACCCCGGTCTGCCCCTGGGCCCGGACGGCGCGATCAGCATCCCCGACCTCGGCGCCCAGTAGACGGTGCCGTTGGTGGCCGGCGGTCTCGATGTCACTCGGGGTGCTCGTATAGCTCATCAATGATCTTGACGACGACCTGTGGGTATCGGCGCGCCATTGCCGGTAGGAGGGCGGACCAGGACCCTACGGCCAGAGCGTGGCCGAACAGGTGACCGGCGCGGGCCGGGCTCGCCGTTTCCGCCAACATCGCCAGTGCCTGTGCCTGCTCCTCGGGTTCGGTGATGCCGCGGGCGACCGCCTCGGCACGATCCAACTCACCCGCGGCGGCGGCTTCGACCACGCCGGTCAGCACCCGCGCCCGCTCGTCGGGTTCGGTGATGCCGCGGGCGATCGCCTCGGCACGATCCAGCTCCCCCGCGGCGGTGGCCGCCTCGACCACCGCGACCAGGGCTCTTGCCTTCCCATACAGTTCGGTGACGCGGCCGGCGGCGGCCTCGGCATCCGTGATGAGCCGCCGGGTCGAGTGCGGGTCGCCGGCGACGGCGGCCACCGCGGCCAGTGCCTGCGCCTGTTGCTCCGGATCATCGATGCCGTTCACGATCGCCTCGGCTCGGTCGAGGTCGCCGACCGTGGCCGCCGCCTCGGCGATCAGGGTCAACATTCCTGTCCGCCGATGCGGATTGGTCACGTTGCGGGCGGCGTTCTCGACGGCGTCGACGAGCACCCGGGTACGGTCCCGATCGCCGACCGCGGCGATGGCCTTGGCCGCCGCGGCCAGCATCCGGGTTTGATCGTCCTGATTCCGACCGTTGACGGCGATGGCTTCGGCGCGATCGAACTCACCCACGGCGGCGGTCGCCTCGACCACCACGGTCAGCACCGGCGGCCAGTGGTAGGAGTTGGTGAGGCTGCGGGCCAATGCCTCGGCGCGGCTGAGCTCTCTGGCGGCGACGGCCGCTTCAACCACCCCGATCAGCGCCGTCTCGCGCCGATTCGGATCGCTGATGCGACGGGCGAGAACGTCGGCCCGGTCGATGCCCGCGGCGATGGCGATCTTCTCGAATGCCCGGGTCAGCGCATGGACGTCGAGCATGGAACCGGTGATGTCGAGCGCGGTCGCGGCGGCCGCCTCGGCCAGGTGCCGGGAGTGGTCCGCATCGACGACGGCCAACGCGGCCAGCGCCTGCATCCGCACCTCCGGCCCCGTAATGCCGCAGGCGATCGCTTCGGCGCGAGCCAGGTCGCCGACGACGGACAGCGCCTCGGCGACCTCCGCCTGCATCCACATCTGCGCGAACTGCCAGGTGATGCCGCGCGCGACCGCTTCGGCGGCATCGGCGAGCGGCCGGGCCCGGTCCAGGTCGCCGGCCGCGGCGGTGGACCTCGCCGCTGCGGCCAGCAGCTGCGCCTGTTCCCGGGGAGAGGTGACGCTCCGCGCGATCGCTTCGGCTCGGTCGACGTCTCCCGCGGCGGCGGCCGCGTTCACCACGGCCGCCAGCGCCTTCACCGACCTGCCCGGCCGGATGTCTCGGGCGGCGGCCTCGGCCCGGTCCAGATCGCCGGCGGCGGCGACGGCGGCGACCATGGCGATCTGTACGTCCGCCCCCGAACGAAGTCGTGGATGCGCGCGATCGCGTCGGCGCGGTCGAGATCTCCTGCCGCCACGGACGCCTCGACCAGTGCTGCCCGCACCTGCGTCCGCTGGTCGTGGTCGGTGATGCCGCGGGCGGCCTCGCGGGCCTCGTCGACGAACCACCCGGTGCGGTCCAGGTCGCCGATGGCGGCGGCCATCCTGGCCGCTGCCGCCAACGCGTGTGCCTGCGCCGACGTGCTCGGGGCGGCGACGCTCCGGGCGATGGCTTCGGTCGTGTCGTCCAGCAGCTGGCGGCGGACGCCGTTGTCGTCGGCGCGCAGTGCGGCGAGCGCCCCCGTTCGCAGGTCCCGATTGACGATGCCGCGGGCGGTCGCCTCAGCACGTTCGAGGTCATCGCTCGCGGCTCTCGCCTCGGCGACCACGGCGAAAAGGTGCGCCTGCCGGTACGGGTCGGCGACGCCACGCGTGGCCGATTCGGCCTCGTCGGCCAGTCGCCGGGTGCGGTCGAGGTCACCGGCGGCGCCGGTCGCCGTCGCCGCGGCGGCCAGGATCTGCGCATCTTGGTACGGGTCGGCAAGCATGCGTGCGGTCAGCCTGGTCAGTTCCGACCGGCCGGGTCCGGCCATGTCGGCCAGTTCGGTCATCCGCCGGGCGCTCTGACGCCGGTCGGCGATGCTGCGGTGCGCGACCGTTTCGGCCTCGTCGGCCAGTCGCCGGGCACGGTCGTGATGCCCGGCGGCGGCAGCGGCGGTGGCCACCGCGGCGAGCGCCTGAGTCTGGTTGTCCGGGTTGTAGATACGGTGGGCGACGGCCTCGGCCCGGTCGAGGTCCCCGGCGGCGGCGATCGCCCCGGCTGCCGCGGCCAGGGCCCGCGCCCGTTCGTAGCCGTGGTCGGCGCGGTCGGCGAGCGCTTCGACAGCGTCGGCGAGCTGGCCGGCGCGGCGGCGGTCACCGGCGCGCGCCGCCACGTCGGCCACCGCGGCGAGCGCCTGCACCTGCGGGTACAAATCGGTTGTGCTGCGGGCGGTCACCTCGGCGCGGTCGAACTCGCCGGCGCTGGCGATCGCCCGGGCGGCGGCGGCCAACGCCCGTGCCCGCGCGTACGGATCGACGGTCCCGCGGGCGAGCGCCTCGACCTTGTCGGCCAGCATGCCGGCGCGGTCCCGGTCACCGGCGGCGATCGCCGCCTCGGCCACCGCCGCCAGCGCCTGCAGCCGCGGGTACGGGTCGGTCGTGTCGCGGCCGACCTTCTCGGCACGGTCGAGGTCCCCGGCGGCGGCGATCGCCCCGGCTGCCGCGGCCAGCACCTGCCCGTGCTGGTACGGGTCGAGGGCAGCGCGGGTGAGCGCTTCGGCGCGGTCGAACTCGCCGGCGGCGGCGATCGCAGCGGCCACCGCGGCCTGGGCCCGGGTCTGCTGGTACCGGTCGTCGATCAGGTCACAGGCCGCCTCGGCGCGGTCGAACTCGCCGGCCGCGGCTAACGCCTTCGCCACGGCGACGAACGCGCGGGCCCGGTCGTGCGGGTCGGTCACGTTGCCGGCGACCGTCTCGGCGGCGAGTGCCGTCCGCTGCGCCCGGTCGAGGTCACCGGACCCGGCGGCCGCCATCGCCACGGCGGCGAGTGCCCGAGCCCGGCGGAACTGGTCGGTGATGCCGTGCGCGACCGCCTCGGCCCGGTCCGGTTGGCCGATCGCCGCCCACACGGCGGGCAGCACGGTAGGTATCTCGGCATTGCGCGACGCGACACGGTCGCGGCGGATCGACAGTCGGGCCATGGCCAGCAGGTCGGGCTCGGGTTGGGCGAGGACCAGGTCCTGCGCGGTGGTGATCTCGCCGAGCGCGGCGGCGTCCCCGCCGGTGAGCGACAGCATCCGGTCGTGCCGGGTCGGATCGGTGGCCAGGGCGACCAGACGCGGACTGTCGCGGGTCTCGGCGAGCAGTTGCGGGTAGCCCCGGATCAGGTACCGCGGAGTGTCGGCCGGCCAGTCCCGGGCGGCGTAGGTCGCGGCCCAGTCGTGGAGCCGTTGGCGCCAGTCATCGATGAGACGGACACCCAACCGCGCGACCGCCTGCACGTACAGGGTCTCGTGGGTGAACAGCAGCACCGGTGGCCCGGCTCCGCCGGGGCCGGCCCGGCTGCCGACGGTGCGGCCGAACACGCTGCTCAGGAGAGCGTCGAGCTCGTACGGGGCGCGGCCGGTCAGGTGCTCGAGGTCGGGCTGGGCCAGGCCGCCGCCGGAGGCGGTGACCAGACCGACGACGTCGCGGGCGAGGCCGTCGGGGTCGCTGGTCAGCACGTGGTCGAGTTCGGTCTGGGCGGCCTCGGTCAGGCTGCGCGCGTGCGGCGACGGCGGCAGCGGCCGGCGCGCGCAGGTGTGCAGCGGATGGTCGGGGTCGACGTCCCGGGGAAGTCTCGGGTCGGGCCGCCCGGCGACGATCACGCGTAGCCGCTCGTCGTGGCGGGGCAGCAGGGAGGCGATGCTCGCCAGCCCGGACCTGGGCCGGGTGCTGTGGTCCTCGTCGAGCCCGTCGACGACCAGGACGAGCCGCGCGCGCTGCCGCGCGGCTTCGACGAGGGCCGCTTCCAGGAGCCGGTGCCGGAGCGCATCGCGCTGAGCGACGGTGACCAGGTTCGGCAGGGTCTGGCCGGTGATCGCGGCCAGCTGCTCGAGCAGCACATCGGTGTAGGCGGTGGCGTCGGCGTAGCCGACCATCCGGCCGGTCACGAAGAACGACACCACCCACACGTCCGGCGGCGGATGGGTGACGAACCAGGCCATCAGCGCCGTCTTGCCCGCCCGGGCGTCGGCCCGCCACCACACGTAACGCTCGGCGCCGTCGCAGAACCCGGCCAACTCCGCGAGCTCCGCGTCCCGGTCGTGCAGCTCGACCGGGGCGATCGTCCGGACCTGCGCGACGTATCCCGACCGGATCCACCAGCCGGGGTGCTGGCGGACCACCGCGGCCTCGGCCGCATCGCGGGCCCGGCGGGCCGCGGCATGCTTGCGCAGCCCGAGGTCGACCTCGTCACCGACCGCGCCGAGCGCCTCCAGCAACCGTCGGGCCTGGTCCGCGTCGGCGGGCAGCAGACCGCGCAACAGCTCCCCGACCCGGGTCGGCGCGGACAGCCCCATCAGTCCCGCGACGGTCCGCTGGCTGGGCATGCCGTTGGCGCGGTGCAGCCGGTCGCAGTAGACGAACCACGACCGGACCGTGCGGTCCGCGGGCCACCCGGACGAGTCGATCGGCCCCCACGCGCCAACGCCACCCCCTGGCTGACATTGCGGGACTGTGCGGCAAGTGTCCTCCGATCGTCCCGAAGGTTCCACCACTCCACCCACGTCAACGCCGGGAACGGTTCGCCGCCGGCCGGCACAGCACATCGACGCGCCCGCAGCGCCCGTTCGATCGGCGACGCTGAGCCGGTCAGACGGAGCCGACGCCGGCCCGCAACACCTACCACCGACAGGAACTCCGCCATGGGTATCTGGACCGACACCATCACCAACGACCTGATCAAACTCGCCACCGCCACAGCAGTCCTGGCCACCGCGGTCGTCAACCGGCGCCGGCGCCGGCGGCGGGATGGCACCCGTCGCCGGCGCTGACCCAGTAGACGGCGCCGGGACGCCCTGCAGTACTACGCCTCGACTGTGTCTCGCGTTGCGAGCAGGGCGGCGAGTTGGCGGATGATGCCGGGTCGGGGGCGGTAGTAGACCCAGGTGCCGCGGCGTTCGGCGTCGACGAGGCCGGCGTCGCGAAGGGTCTTGAGGTGGTGAGAGATCGTCGGCCCGCTCAGCGTGAACGCCGGGGTGAGTTCGCAGACGCAGATCTCACCGGCGGGCGCTGAGGCGATCATCGACATGAGTTGAAGTCGGACCGGGTCGCCAAGGGCCTTGAACGCCGGAGCGAGCACGGCAGCCGTCTCGGGGGACACCGTCTGCTCGCTGATCGGCTCGCAGCACGCCGCTCCCGCGGAGAGGTCGGTGAGCGAGAGACCAGCCTGCTTTGACATTCGTCTAGCTTGACAGGTCTCGAAGCAGGGTGCAAACCTGATTAGAGAAGCGTCTAAACAGACTGAGGAGTGTGGGTCATGTTCCGGATCGTTCGCCGCCGGATCAGCGATGGGGTGCGGTTCTGCGACAGCTGCGCCGAGGTGACGACCGCCGCTCAACGGGCGGAGCGCCGGTACGAGCGCGGCCAGGCGTCGGTCCGGGCGTGGATCGTCCCGCGTTGACTGCGCTTCGCGAGACCAACAACCGAGGCGCTAAGCTTTCATCGTTGATCGGCGATAGACGATGAAGGTTCATATTGATGTCCGAGCTGTTGAATCGGAAGGTCGCGGAGCAATACGCGTCCTGGTTCCGCGCGTTGGCCGACCCGAGCCGGGTGCAGATCGTGGAGTACCTGGCCCGGCAGGACCGGCCAATGCCGGTCGGCGAGATCGTCGCCGCGGTCGGGTTGGCGCAGTCGACTGTGTCGCAGCATTTGAAGGTGTTGGCGGACGTACGGTTCGTCCTGGTCGAGCCGGTCGGCACGGCCCGGTACTACCGGATCAACCGCAACTGCGTCACCTGCTTCCCGTCCGCGGCGGACGTGGTGATGGGCAACCCCGCACCGGATCCTCCCGCGGAGGTGTGCGGATGAAGATCCGACCGATGCGCGAGGCGGACGCCGACGCGGTGCTGCGTATCTATCAGGCGGGTATGGACTGCGGCCACGCCAGCTTCGAGTCGGTGGCGCCGCCGTGGGCGGTGTTCGACGCGAGCAAGCTGCCCGATCACCGGTACGTCGCGGCCAGCGACCACGACGAGGTCCTCGGCTGGGTCACCGTCTCGGCGGTCTCCAGCCGGCAGGTGTACGCGGGGGTTGTCGAACACTCCGTGTACGTCGACCCGCGAGCCCAGCGCCGCGGCGTCGGCCAGGCGCTGCTCGAAGCTCTGATCGCGTCTACCGAGGCGGCGGGGATCTGGACCATCCAGTCCGGAGTCTTCCCGGAGAACACCGCCAGTCTTGCCCTGCACCGCCGGGCGGGCTTTCGCGTCGTCGGCGTCCGCGAACGGATCGGCCAGCACGCCATGCACGGCGGCTGGTGGCGCGACGTCGTCTTCATCGAACGCCGCAGCCCCGTCATCGGCTGAAGGAGTTCCACTGTGGACGTACGTGCGGATCTGCCGGTCGTGGTCATCGGCGCTGGCCCGGTCGGGCTTGCCGCTGCCGCTCACCTTCATGAGCGCAACCTTCCCTTTGCCGTCCTCGAGGCCGGCGACAAGCCGGCCGCGGCGGTGCGGCAGTGGGGCCATGTGCTGCTGTTCTCGCCCTGGCGCGACAACATTGACGGCGCGGCCCGCCGTTTGCTGACCGGCGAAGGTTGGGCCGAGCCCGACCCGGACGTCCTGCCGAGCGGCGCGCGGTTGGCCGCCGACTACCTTCAGCCCTTGGCGGATCTGCCCGCGCTCAAGCCGCATGTGCGCTACGGCGCTCGGGTCACCGCGGTCACCCGTCTTGGCGTGGACCGCGTCCGCACCGCCGGCCGGGAGGCGACGCCGTTCCTCGTCCGGCTCGCCGGCGGCGAAGACCTGCTCGCGCGGGCGGTGATCGACGCGTCCGGCACCTGGGAGACGCCCAACGTGATGGGCGCCTCTGGCATCCCCGCCCACGGCGAAACGGCCGCCGGGCGTTTCATCGAGCAGGCGTTGCCGGACGTGCTGGGCGCGGACCGGGACCGGTTCGCTGGCCGCCGCACACTGGTCGTGGGGGCCGGCCACTCAGCCGCCAACACGCTGCTGGCCTTGGCGGATCTCGCCGTGCGGGCGCCCGGCACGTCGGTGGTGTGGGCGATCCGATCGGCCAGCCCGACCCGCACGTACGGCGGTGGGGCCGCTGACGCGCTGCCGGCCCGGGGTGCCATCGGCAGCCGCCTCCGCGAGCACGTCGAGTCGGGCGCGATCGAGCTGCTCACCGGGTTCGGCGTCGATGCCGTCTCGCCATCCGGCGACGGTGTGGCCGTCTCGGACGGCACCCGGACCGTCACCGCGAATCGGATCGTCGCGGCGACCGGCTTCCGGCCCGAGCACGGCTTCCTGGCGGAGCTGCGCCTGGACCTCGATCCCGTGCTCGGCTCGACCCGGGCCTTGGCGCCGTTGATCGACCCGAACGAGCACTCCTGCGGCACCGTCCCGCCGCACGGCGTCGACGAGCTTGCCCATCCCGAGCCGAACTTTTACGCGATCGGGGTCAAGAGCTACGGCCGGGCGCCGACGTTCCTGATGGCGACCGGGTACGAGCAGGCGCGCTCGGTCGTGGCCGCGCTGGCCGGCGACTGGGCGGCCACGAGACCTACGTGAAGGATCCGAGTCGGGGGCTTGACCGGGGGTCGCAGCGAGACCTAACCTCTCGGATCAGTTAGTTAAGTTGCCTAACACTTCGAGGGGACGGGATGACGCGACTCGCCGGCTCGTCCAAGCTGCTGCGCGCCATGAACGAGAGCGCCGCGCTGGCGCTGTTGCTCGACCGTGGCACGCTCACCCGGGGCGATCTGCGGGAGCTGACCGGCCTGTCCAAGCCCACCACGTCCGAGGTGATGCGCCGCCTCACCGACGCGGGCCTCGCGCTCGTGGTGGGTCACACCAGCGGCGGCCCGGGCCCGAGCGCGGAGATCTACGCCGCCAACCCGGCCGCCGGGCACGCCATCGCCATTTCGGTACGGGAGACGCCGCCCGGCCTGGTGGGTGTCCTGTGCGATCTGACCGGCACGGTGGTCGCCCGCGCCGAGGCGGAGGCGGGCGAGCCGGTCGCGACGGTGAGCGGGCTCGCCGCCGACCTGACCGCCCGCGCCAGACTCACACCGGGCGCCGTCAATCTGGTCCAACTCGGGCTGCCCGGCTCGTACGACGCGCGGGCCGGCCTGGTCCGGCACATCGACGCGCCCGGGTGGGACCGACCCGGGCTGGTCGCCGACCTGGCCGCCCGCATCGGGGCCACGGTCGCGGCGGACAACGACGTCAACCTCGCGGCCATCGCCGAACGCCACCACGGCGTGGCCGGCGACGCCGACAGCTTCGCGCTCGTCTGGTTCGGTGGCGGCCTCGGCCTCGCCATCGATCTGGGCGGCACGCTGCTGCGCGGCGCGCGCGGGGGCGCCGGCGAGATCGGGTACGTCCCGGTCGGGCTCGGCGGCGGCGACCTGACCGACCTGGTCGGCGGCCCCGGCGTACTCCGGCTCGCGGCCGAACACGGCGTGGCCGCACCGACCCCCACGACGCGGTGGCCGCTGGCGGCGACGCTTTTCTCGACGCGCTCGCCGGGCGCATCGCGTACGGGCTCGCGGCGGTGGCCGCGGTACTCGATCCGCCCCTGATCGTCCTGGCCGGCGAGGTGGCGCGGGCCGGCGGCCCGGGGCTCGCCGACCGGGTGACCGCCGCGCTGCGCGCCACCACCCCGCTCGACACCGCCATCGCCGTCACCGGCATCACCGGGGACCCGGTCCTGCTCGGCGCGCTCGTCGCCGCGCACCAGGCCCTCCGCGAACAGATCATCGACAACCTGCGGGACGCCGTCCCAGCCGCCTAACCCCCTCATTTCAACACCGCACACGGGAGTGGATTCACCATGCCCACAATCAGCCGAAAAATGCGTGTAAGTAGTGCAATAGCCGCCGTGCTCGTCCTCGCCGCCTGTACGCCCGGCGCGGCCGAGAAGCCCGTCGCCTCCCCCGGCGTCGAGGCCAGCGGGACGGTGGAGTTCTGGCACTTCTTCACCGACCGCGAGGCCAAGGCGATCGACACGATCGTCGACGACTTCCGGGCCAAGCACCCGAAGATCACCGTGGTGGTGAAGTCCGGCCAGGACGACACCAAGATGCTCCAGGCCATCGGCGCCGGCCAGGGCCCCGACGTGGGCCTGTCGTACTCCACCGACACGGTCGGGAAGTTCTGCGCCAGCGGTGCCTGGCTCGACCTCAAGCCGTACGTCGAGCGGGACGGCGTCGACCTCGGCAAGCTCCAGCCGACGGTGCGCAGCTACACCGAGTTCAAGGGCAAGCGGTGCGCGATGCCGTTCCTGGCCGACACGTACGGCTTCTACTACAACAAGAAGCTCTTCACCGAGGCCGGCATCACCTCCCCGCCGAAGACCCTGAGCGAGCTCACCGACGCCGCCAAGAAGCTCACCAAGCGCAAGGCGGACGGCACCATCGAGCGCGCCGGCTTCCTGCCGCTGTTCGGCTTCTACGAGAACTCCCCCTCGCACCTGTCCCCCGCCGTCGGCGCGAAGTTCCTCAACGGCGACGGCACCAGCGCGATCGGCTCCGACCCTGCCTGGCTCGAGCTGCTCAAGTGGCAGAAGGACCTGGTCGACTGGTACGGCTACGACAAGCTGGAGAAGTTCCGCGCCAGCCTCGGCGACGAATGGTCCGCCGACCACGCGTTCCACAAGGGACAGGTCGCCATGATGGTCGACGGCGAGTACCGGATCGCGTTCCTGCGCGACCAGGCCAAGGACGTCCAGTTCGGCACGGCCCCGCTGCCGGTCAGCGACGCGCACCCCGACTGGTACGGCGCCGGCTACGTCACCGGCAACGTCATCGGCGTGTCCAAGACGGCCAAGAACCCGAGGCCGCGTGGGAGCTGATCCGCTACCTGACCACCGACACAGGCGCGATCGTCAAGCTGGCCAACCTCATCAAGAACGTGCCGAGCACCACCGACGCCCTCGCCGCCCCCGGCGATCTGGCGACCGACGCCGACTTCAAGGTGTTCATCGACATCCTCCAGAACCCGCACACCGTCACCACGCCGCCCAGCGCGGTCGGGCCGGCGTACGAGGAGACGCTCGCGACGTTCGTGCAGAAGTATCAGGCGGGCCGGGGCGGCGACCCGAGCGCCGGCCTGAAGGACGTCGACAAGCAGATCAACCAGCTCGTCCAGCTCGCGGGCTGAGCGATGACGGCTCTGTTGGAGAGGCGAGCCGGCCGCGCCACCGCGGCCGGCCCGCCGCCGGGCCTGCGCCAGCGCCGGCGCCGCGAACGCCTCGTCGTACTCAGCTTCATGGCCCCCGTCCTGCTGGGCCTGGTCGTCTTCCTGGTCTACCCGCTGCTGGCCAGCGTGTACTTCTCGTTCACCACGTTCGACCTCATCAACGCACCGCAGTGGGTGGGCCTGCGCAACTGGCGGCACCTGCTGGAGGACCCGAACGTCCGCAAGGCGGCCACCAACACCCTGTGGCTGGTCGCCGTGCTGGTGCCGGCCCGGATCCTCGGCGCGCTCGGCACCGGCGTACTCCTGGCGCGGTTCAAGCGCGGCTCCGGCCTGTACCGGACGCTGTTCTACCTGCCCGCGCTCGCCCCGCCGGTGGCCGCGACGCTGGCGTTCGTCTTCCTCTTCAAGCCCGGCACCGGCCCGGTCAACACGCTCCTGGCCGACCTTGGCGTGCAGGGTCCACTGTGGTTCAACTCGCCGACGTGGGCCAAGCCGTCGCTGGTGCTGCTGGGCCTGTGGGGCATCGGCGACCTGATGATCATATTTCTGGCCGCCCTGCTGGACGTGCCCAAGGAGCAGTACGAGGCCGCCTCGCTCGACGGCGCCGGGCCGGCACACCAGTTCCGCTACGTCACCCTGCCGAACATCGCGCCGGTGCTCCTGTTCGCCACCGTCACCGGGGTGATCCAGACGTTGCAGTACTTCACCCAGGCGGCGGTCGCGGCGAGCGTCGCCTCCGGCGCGGCCACCACCGGCGGCGGCATCTCCTCCACGTTCGGCTATCCGGAGGGGTCCACATTCACCTATCCACTGTGGCTGTACGTCGTCGGCTTCCGGTACGGCGCCCTCGGCTACGCCAACACCCTCGCGGTGGTGCTCTTCGTGGTCGCGATCGCGGTGACCGCGGTGCTGCTACGCCGGTTCCGGAGCTTCGCATGAGAACCCTCGCCTTCGTCGGCCGGCACGCGATCGCGATCGCGCTGTCCGTCATGTTCCTGTGCCCCATCGTGTTCCTCGCGCTGACCTCGTTCATGACCGACGACCAGGCGCTCACCGCCAGCCTGTGGCCGGCCAGCTGGCACCCCGGCAACTACACCGAGGTCTTCGCCCGCACGCCGCTGCCGCGCTACCTGCTCAACACCATCGTGTACGCCGTCTGCGCCACCTGTTTCATGCTGCTGGCCAGCGTGCCCGCGGCGTACGCGCTGGCGAAGCTGCGCTGGCGCGGCCGCACCGGCGTCTTCGTGGCCATCATCTGCATGATGATGCTGCCGCCGCAGGTGACCACTGTTCCCCTCTATCTCATGTGGGCGAACTACGGCCTCACCGGCACGATCTGGCCGCTGGTCCTGCCGATGCTGCTCGGCGACGCGTTCTCCATCTTCCTGCTCCGCCAGTTCCTGCTCACCATCCCGGACGAGTACCTCGACGCGGCCCGGGTGGACGGCTGCGGGGAATGGCGCACGCTGCTGCGGGTGGTGCTGCCGATGGCCAAACCCGGCATCGCCGCCGCCGCGATGTTCCAGTTCTTCTACGCCTGGAACGACTACTACGGCCCGCTGCTCTACACCAGCGAGAACGAGTCCAACTGGACGCTCTCCATCGGGCTGGCCTCGTTCCGCTCGCTGCACCACGTCGAGTGGAACCTGATCTCGGCGGCCACGCTGCTCACCATGGTGCCCATCGTCGTCGTCTTCTTCTTCGCGCAGAAGGCGTTCGTGCAGGGCGTGACACTCACAGGGGTCAAAGGATGAAAATCGCGGTCGTGGGCGGCGGGTCCACGTACACGCCGGAGCTGATCGACGGGTTCGCGCGGCTGCTCCCGGACGCGCAGGTGTGCCTGGTGGACCCGGCGGCCGACCGGCTGGCCGTGGTCGGGCCGTTCGCGGCGCGGCTGCTGCCGGGCACCACCTGGACCACCGACCTTTCGGCCGGCCTGGACGGCGCGTCCATTGTGGTCATCCAGCTGCGCGTCGGCGGGCAGCAGGCCCGGATCCACGACGAGACCTTCCCGCTCGCGTGCGACTGCGTCGGCCAGGAGACCACCGGCGCGGGCGGGCTCGCCAAGGCCGTCCGCACGGTGCCGGTGGTCCTCGACGTCGCGTCGCGGGTCGCACCGGACGCCTGGATCGTCAACTTCACCAACCCGGTCGGCATCGTCACCCGGGCGCTGCTGGACGCCGGCCACCGGGCGGTCGGGCTGTGCAACGTGGCGATCGGCTTCCAGCGCCGGTTCGCGGCGCTGCTGGGCGTCGCGCCCGAGGCGGTCGACCTCGACCACGTCGGGCTCAACCACCTCACCTGGGAGCGTTCGGCCTATGTGGACGGTGTGGACCGGATGCCGGAGCTGCTGCGCGACCACCTCGACGCGCTCGCCGCCGAGGTCCAGCTGCCCACCGCCGTACTGTCCACTCTGGGCAGCGTGCCCTCGTACTACCTGCGCTACTTCTACGCCCACGATCTCGTTGTCCGACAGATGCGGGGCAAGCCCACCCGGGCGCACGAGGTGGCCCGGATCGAGGCCCAACTGCTCGACCTGTACGCGGACCCGGGCTTGACGGAAAAGCCCGCCCAGCTGGCCCAGCGCGGCGGCGCGTACTACTCCGAGGCCGCGGTCGGGCTCATCGGCTCGCTGCTGTCCGGCGACGGCGCCCACCACGCGGTCAACGTCCGCAACCGGGGCACCCTGCCGTTCCTGCCCGACGACGCGGTCATCGAGGTGACCTGCGCGGTGGACCGGGACGGCGCCACGCCCCGCCCGGTCAAGGCCGTCGGCCCCGCCCTGTCCGGCCTCATCGCCGCGGTCAGCGGGTACGAGGAGCTGGCGCTGGCGGCGGCCCTGCACGGCGGACGCTCCCGCGTGTACGAGGCGCTGCTAGCCCACCCCCTGATCGGCCAGCACGAGCAGGCCGACGCCCTAGCCGACGAGGTCCTCGCGTGAGCGCGCCGCTAGGCGCCGGCCCTCGTGTTGATCAGGGACCGTCTCGGGCGTGTCGCAGCGTGCCGAGGGAGCAGGTCCCTGATCAACACCGGCGAGGGCTCTACGTCGCCGTCGACGGAGGGGCCACCAAGACCGCCCTTGTGCTCGGGACGTCCAGCGGGGAGGTGCTGGCGTCCGTGCGGGGGCGCGGTCGTCGCCACACTACGTGGGGGTGGACGGCAGCATCGCGGTGATCGACGCGCTGGTCCGCGAGGCGCGCGCCGTGGCCGGGCTGCCAGCGTCGGCGGTGCTGGACCGGGCCGAGGTCTACCTGGCCGGGGCGGACCTACCGGCCGAGGTGGAGGTGCTGGACAAGGCGGTCGGCGAGGCCGGCTGGGCGCGCGAGCACCGGGTCGACAACGACACGTTCGCCCTGCTGCGCGCCGGCACCGACGCCCGGGACGCGGTCGCGGTGGTGTGCGGCACCGGCATCAACTGCGTCGGGCGTACGGCCGACGGGCGCACGGCGCGCTTCCCGTCGCTGGGGCCTATCTCCGGCGACTGGGGCGGCGGTGAGCACCTCGGCCAGATCGCGCTGTACCGGGCAGCCCGCGGCGAGGACGGGCGCGGCGCGGCGACGGCGCTGTCCGCGGCGGTGGCCGGGCACTTCGGCCGGGCCTCGGTCGAGGAGGTGTCCGCCGGGCTGCACTTCGAGCAGATCCCGAAGACGCGGGTCGACGAGCTGAGCCTGGTGCTCTTCGCGGTCGCCGCCGCCGGTGACGCGGTGGCCCAGCGGATCGTCGCCCGGCAGGCGGAGGAGATAGTGAGCCTGGTCCGGGTGGCCGCCGGGCGGCTGGACCTGCACGACACCCCGTACGCGGTGGTGCTCGGCGGCGGGGTGCTCGCCGCCCGGCACCGCCTGCTGCAGGACGCCATCGAGGAGGGGTCGCGGCGCATTCGCCGTACGCCGCGCTGACGTTCCTGACCGCGGCCCCCGTGACCGGCGCCGCCCTACTCGCCCTGGACGCATTCGGCGCCCCACCGTCGGCGATTCGCGTGTTGCGCGCAGCCCTCCGTTGACCTTGCAAGGAAGGGCACCTTGTTATGCAAAAAGCGATAACAAGGTGCCCTTCCTTGCATCTAGGGGCGGCCTAGGGCGCGGTATTCCCAGCCGGCCGCGCGCCACGTCGCCGCGTCCAGGGCGTGCCTCCCGTCGACCACGCGGCGGTGGGTCACGGCGTCGCCGAGGACCGCCGGGTCGATCTGGCGGAAGTCGGCCCACTCGGTCAGCAGCACCACGACGTCGGCGTCGCGGGCCACGTCGAGGGTGCTGGTGCCGTACGTCAGCTCGGGGTGGATCCGGCGGGCGTTGTCCATGGCGGCGGGGTCGAAGACGCGCACCACGGCCCCGGCGCGCTGCAACGTGCTGGCCACGTCGAGGGCCGGCGCGTCGCGGACGTCGTCCGAGTTGGGCTTGAACGCGGCGCCGAGCGCGGCGACGCGTACCCCGGAAAGATCGCCACCGACCAGCTCGCGCACCAGGTCGACGGTCCGGGACCGGCGGCGCTTGTTGATGTCGTCGACCTCGCGCAGGAACGAGACGGCCTGGCCGACGCCCAGTTCCTCCGCGCGGTGCATGAACGCCCGGATGTCCTTGGGCAGGCAGCCGCCGCCGAAGCCCAGTCCGGGCTTGAGGAAGCGGCCGCCGATCCGGTTGTCGTAGGCCAGCGCCGCGGCGAGGTCGTGCACGTCCGCGCCGGTCCCCTCGCACACCTCGGCCATGGCGTTGATGTAGGAGATCTTGGTGGCCAGGAACGAGTTGGCGGCGACCTTGACCAGCTCGGCGGTGGCCGGGTCGGTGACCACGGCCGGGACGCCCTGGGCGAGCACCGGGGCGTACGCGGCCCGCAGCTGCTCCTCGGCCCAGGCGGATGTCACGCCGAAGACCAGCCTGTCCGGTTTCATGGTGTCGTCGACGGCGTAGCCCTCGCGCAGGAACTCGGGGTTCCAGGCCAGCTCGACCGCGTCGCCGGCCGGCGCGAGGCGGCGGACCAGCGCGGCCAGCCGGGCGGCCGAGCCGATCGGCACGGTGGACTTGCCGACCACCAGGGTGCGGCGGCGCAGGTGCCCGGCCAACTCGGTGACGGCGCTGTCGACATAGCTCATGTCGGCGGCGTACGACCCGGGCCGCTGCGGCGTCCCGACGCAGACGAAGTGGACGTCGCCGAACTCGCCCGCCTCCGCGGACGAGGTGGTGAACCGCAGGCGGCCCGATTCGAGGGCCTTGGCCAGCAGTTCCGGCAGGCCGGGCTCGAAGAACGGCACCTCGCCGGAGCCGAGGCGCTCGACCTTGCCCGGGTCGACGTCGACGCCCAGCACCTCGTAGCCGAGGACCGCCATGCAGATCGCGTGGGTGGCGCCGAGGTAGCCGGTGCCGATCACGGTGAGACGCATCCTGACCACGGTAGGGCCGGTTTCTAGTTGATCACGCCATCTGTCCGGAAACGGACTGTTTCAAGATCTGGAACGAAAGGGTTCCACGGCCGCTCAGGGAGTGGGACCATATTGACAGACTCCGCCCTAATCGATCAGAGGAGCGGGCGATGGTCGGACACCGGATCCATTTCGTCAGCGAGCGCGCGCCGTGCGGCCGGATGGTCGAGGGGGACCACTACCGGGACTCCGACGACTACGGTCTCGTCTTCACCGACGAGTACTACTCCTGCGGCTGCCGCAAGATCCAGCACCAGTTCCACGACGGCAGCGTGCAGACGCGGTCGGTCCGCCACGACGGCAAGGTGCTCTTCGACGACTGCGGCCCGCTGCACGATGCCTCCTGACCTCGCCACGACGCACGACGTCGTCATCGTGGGCGGGGGCGGCGCCGGCCTGCGCGCGGCGATCGCGGTCGCCGAGGCCGACCCGGGGCTGTCCGTCGCCGTGGTCAGCAAGGTCTACCCCATGCGCAGCCACACCGTCTCCGCCGAGGGCGGGGCCGCGGCGTCCATCACCGCCGAGGACAGCTTCGACGAGCACGCGTACGACACGATCTCCGGTGGCGACTGGCTGTGCGACCAGGACGCGGTGGAGATGTTCGTGCGCGAGGCGCGGGCCGAGTTGCTGCGCCTGGAGCACTGGGGCTGCCCCTGGAGCCGTACGCCGGACGGGCACGTCGCGGTGCGGGCGTTCGGCGGCATGAAGAAGATGCGCACCTGGTTCGCCGCCGACAAGACCGGCTTCCACCTGCTGCACACGCTGTTCCAGACGTCGCTGAAATACCGCCCGGTGATCCGGTACGACGAGTGGTACGCCACCAAGCTGCTCGTCGACGACGGCCGGGTCTGCGGCGTGGTGGCGATCGAGCTGATGTCCGGGCGGATCGAGGCGATCGGCGCCAAGGCGGTCGTCCTCGCCACCGGCGGCGGCGGAAAGGTCTTCCCGTTCACCACCAACGCCAACATCTCCACCGGCGACGGGATGGCCCTGGCGTACCGGGCCGGGGCGCCGCTGAAGGACATGGAGTTCGTCCAGTACCACCCCACCGGGCTGCCGTTCACCGGCATCCTCATCACCGAGGCGGCCCGCGCCGAGGGCGGCTGGCTGCTCAACAAGGACGGCTACCGCTACCTGCAGGACTACGACCTGGGCCAGCCCACCCCGGACCCGGTGCTGCGCAGCATGGAGCTCGGGCCGCGCGACCGGCTCTCCCAGGCGTTCGTGCACGAGGCGGCGAAGGGCCGGACCATCGACAGCCCGTACGGGCCGGTGGTGCACCTCGACCTGCGCCACCTCGGGGCCGCGAAGATCGAGGCCAAGCTGCCGATGGTGCGCGAGCTGTGCCGGGAGTACGAGCGCATCGACCCGGTGCGCGACCTCGTCCCGGTCCGGCCGGTCGTGCACTACATGATGGGCGGCGTCCACACCGACATACAGGCCGCCACCCCGCTGCCCGGCCTGTACGCGGCCGGCGAGACCGCCTGCGTCAGCATCAACGGCGCCAACCGGCTGGGCTCCAACTCGCTGCCGGAGATCCTCGTCTTCGGCGCCCGCGCCGGGGCGGCCGCCGCGGCGTACGCGGCCCAGGCACCGCCGATCGGCGCCGCGGTGGCCGCGCAGGCCGCCGACGAGACCCGCCGGCTGGAAGCGCTGCTGGCCCGCGAGGGCGGCGAGTCCGTCGCGACCATCCGGGCCGCGATGCAACATGCCCTGGAGGGCGCCGCCGGCATCTACCGCGACGGGGACACCCTGGCCAAGGCCGCCGACACGCTCCGCGAACTACAGGAGCGGGCCGCCTCCACGGGCCTCGGCGACAGCAGCCGTACGTTCAACACGCAGCTGGTCGCGGCGCTGGAGCTGGCCGCGATGCTCGACATCACGGAGTCCATTGTGCACAGTGCGGTGCGCCGGGAGGAGTCGCGCGGCGCGCATCAGCGCACCGACTTCCCGGCGCGCGACGACGTCAAGTACCTCGCCCATTCCCTGGCCCACCGCGAGGCCGACGGCGGCTGCCGCATCGAGTACGCGCCGGTCACCGTCACCCGCTGGCCGCCGGGCGAGCGCGTCTACGGGAGGTGAAATGGCGGAAATCACCCTGAGGGTCTCCCGCTACCAGCCGGAGACCGACACCGCGCCAACCTTCCAGGAGTACGCGGTGCCGCTGCGCGAGGACTGGGCGATCCTCGACGCGCTCAACTACATCAAGGACGAGCTCGACCCGACCCTGTCGTACCGCTGGTCGTGCCGGATGGGCATCTGCGGCAGCTGCGGCATGACCGTGAACGGCGAGCCGAAGCTGTCCTGCGGCACGTTCCTGGTCGACCACGCGCCCGGACCGATCCTGGTGGAGCCGCTGCGCAACTTCCCGGTGATCCGCGACCTCGTCATCGAGATGACCGACTTCATGCACAAGCTCGGCGCGGTGCAGCCCTGGATCATCCGCGACGAGACGGAAGACGACCCCAGCAGCGAGCTCCTCCAGACACCGTCCCAACTGGACGACTACAAGCAGTACAGCATGTGCATCAACTGCATGCTGTGCTACTCGGCCTGCCCGGTGTACGGCCTGGACTCCGCGTTCATCGGCCCGGCCGCGATCGCGCTCGCCCAGCGGTACAACCTGGACTCCCGCGACGAGGGCGCGGCCGAGCGGCTCGACGTGCTGTCCGACGACGAGGGCGTGTGGGGCTGCACGTTCGTCGGCGAGTGCACCCGGGCCTGCCCCAAGGGCGTCGACCCCGCCGGGGCCATCCAGCGCGCCAAGCTGGTCGCCGCCAACGAGGCGATGAAGGCGTTCCTGCTCCCCAAGTGGGCGCGATGACCGAGTTGCGGCAACGCCTGTACCGCCAGCGGGTATCGCTGTTCTGGTGGCTGTCCAAGCCGACCTACCTGCTCTTCGTGGTACGCGAACTGACCTCCGTCGCCGTGGTGTGGTTCGTGGTGTACCTGCTGCTGCTGGTGCGCGCGGTCGGCGCCGGACCGGAGTCGTACCAGGACTTCCTGGACTGGTCCGCGCGGCCGTGGATGGTGGCCGTCAACGCCGTCGCGCTGGCGCTGGCCGTCTTCCACACCGTCACCTGGTTCCTGGTGACGCCGCAGGCCATGGTGCTCAAGGTGCGCGGCCGCCGGATCCCCGGAGCCGCCCTCGCCGGCGCGCTGTACGCGATGTGGTTCCTGGTGTCGGCGGTGATCCTGTGGCTGCTGTGAAAGAGGATCGCGCCTCGCCCGAGCCGTTTCTGTGGCTGGCGTTCAGCGCCGGCGGGGTGGTGACCGCCCTGACCGTGCCGGCGGTGCTCTTCCTGTTCGGCATCGCGTTCCCGCTCGGCTGGCTGGACCCGCCGTCGTACGCCGACATCTTCACGCTGCTGCGCAACCCGCTCGCCCGGCTCGTCGTGGTGGGCCTGGCCGGGCTCGGGCTCATGCACGCCGCGCATCGCCTGCGCCACACGGTCCGCGACGGACTACAGCTCCAGCGGCACGGCACCGCCATCGCCGCCACCTGCTACGGCACCGCCGCCCTGATCACCGGCTACGCCGTCTACCTGGTGGTGTCAGCCCTCTAAGTGCAAGGAAGGGCACCTTGTTATCGCTTTCTGCATAGGAAGGGTCCCTTGCTAACGTCGCGGGTGTGAGGGTGTGCATCGTCGGGGCGGGCGCCGTCGGGAGCGTCATCGGGGGGCGGGTGGCCGCTAGCGGTGGCGCCACGACCACAGCTCTGGCGCGTGGGGGGACGTTGGCGGCGCTGCGGGCGCACGGGTGGCGGCTGCATACGGCGGACGGCCTCGTCACCGGGCCGGTCACGGCCAGCGACGACCCGGCGGAGTTGGGCGAGCAGGACGTCGTCGTGCTGACCGTCAAGGCCCACGCGCTGCCCGCCCTCGCCCCCGCGCTCGGACCGTTGATCGGCGCGGACACCGTGGTGGTGCCGGCCATCAACGGGGTGCCGTGGTGGTTCTTCGACGGCATCGGCGGGCCGTTCGACGGGCTGCGGCTGCGCGCGGTCGACCCGGACGGGTCGGTGGCCGCCGCGATCCCGACCGCCAACCTCGCCGGCTGCGTCGTCCACCTCAGCGCCAGCGTCGTCGAGCCGGGGTTGGCCCGGCACCACGCCGGCAACGGCCTGATCCTCGGCGAACCGCGCGGCGGGACGAGCAAGCGCGTGGACGCCCTCGCCGAGTTGCTGACACCGGCCGGCTTCGCGGTCACCGTCTCCACGCGGATCCAGAACGAGATCTGGTACAAGCTGTGGGGCAACATGACGATGAACCCGATCTCGGCACTCACCGGGGCGACCGCCGACCGGATCCTGGACGACGACCTCGTCGACGGGTTCATCCGCGCCGTGATGGGCGAAGCGGCGGCCATCGGCGAACGGATCGGCTGCCCGATCGCGCAGACCGCCGCCGACCGGAACGCCGTGACCCGCCGGCTCGGCGCGTTCAAGACGTCGATGCTGCAGGACGCGGAGGCCGGACGGCCGCTGGAACTGGACGCCATGGTCACCGTCGTACGCGAAATCGGCGCTGCCGCTGGCGTCGCCACCCCGTACATGAACGCGTTGCTGGGCCTGACCCGGCTGGCCGCACGGGAACGCGGCCTCTACCCCGCACCATAGGGACGCGTTGTGGCGGCGGACACGAAGCTGTCGTTCGGCCGTTACCTGCTCGTCAGGTCCCGTACCCTGGACGGTTGGCACGCGCGCCCCGATGGCGTCCGTCCAGGAAGGTGCGCGATGACCCTCACCCCTGTGCTGCCCGCCGCTGTGTACGCAACGGAACGCGCCCCCGACCGCCGCACGCTGCTGGACATCTTCGCCGCGACGGTCGCCCGCTATCCAGACGCGCCCGCACTCGACGACGGCACCGAGGTGTACGACTACCGCCGGCTGGCCGCCGAGGTCGAGGCGCAGTCCGAAAAGCTTGCCGCCGCGGGCATCGGCGCCGGCGACCGCGTCGGGATCAGGATCTCTTCGGGTACGGCCGAGCTGTACACCGCGATCCTCGGGGTTCTCGCGGCCGGCGCGGCGTACGTACCCGTGGACGCCGACGATCCGGACGAGCGGGCCGCGCTGGTCTTCGCGGAGGCCGGCGTGTGCGCGGTGCTCGGCGACGGCGGCGCGCTCACCATCCACGCTGCCGGCAACGAGCCGCGGCCGTACGACGACGCGTGGATCATCTTCACCTCCGGCTCCACCGGCCGGCCGAAGGGCGTCGCGGTCAGCCACGCGTCCGCGGCGGCGTTCGTGGACGCGGAGGCGCGGCTCTTCCTCAAGAACGCGCCCATCGGGCCGGGCGACCGGGTGCTGGCCGGGCTGTCGGTGGCGTTCGACGCGTCCTGCGAGGAGATGTGGCTGGCCTGGCGGCACGGCGCCTGCCTGGTGCCGGCGGCGCGGTCCCTCGTCCGCAGCGGCGTCGACCTCGGCCCGTGGCTGGCCGACCAGCGCATCACCGTCGTGTCGACGGTGCCGACCCTGGCCGCGCTGTGGCCCGCGGAGGCGCTGGACGACGTACGGCTGCTGATCTTCGGGGGCGAGGCGTGCCCGCCGGAACTGGCGGAGCGGCTCGCCGTGGACGGGCGCGAGGTCTGGAACACGTACGGGCCGACCGAGGCCACCGTCGTGGCGTGCGCCGCCCAGCTGACCGGCGAGGGCCCGGTGCGGATCGGGCTGCCGCTGGCCGGCTGGGAGCTGGCGGTGGTCGACGCGGACGGCGAACCGGTGCCGATGGGCGACACCGGCGAGCTGGTCATCGGCGGCGTGGGACTGGCCCGCTACCTGGACGCCGACAAGGACGCCGAGCGGTTCGCGCCGCTGCCGTCGCTCGGCTGGGACCGCGCCTACCGCAGCGGCGACGTGGTCCGCGCCGACCCCGCGGGGCTGATCTTCGTGGGCCGCAACGACGAGCAGGTCAAGCTCGGCGGCCGCCGGATCGAGCTGGGCGAGGTGGACGCCGCACTGCAGGCCCTGCCGGACGTCGCGGGCGCCGCGGCGGCGGTGCGCCGTACCGGATCGGGCAATCAGATCCTGGTCGGCTACGTGGCCGTGCGCGAAGGCGCACCGTTCGACCCGGCCGCGGCGCTCGCCCGGCTGCGCGAGCAGCTGCCCGCCGCGCTGGTCCCCCGGCTGGCGGTCGTCGAGGCGCTGCCCACCCGGACCTCCGGAAAGGTGGACCGGGCCGCGCTGCCCTGGCCGCTGCCCGACACGGAGGCGGCGGACACCGCGCCGGCGGAGCTGTCCGCGACCGAGGCGTGGCTGGCCGACGGCTGGGCCGAGGTCCTCGGCGTACGCGTCACCGCCCCGGACGCGGACTTCTTCAGCAACGGCGGCGGCAGCCTCGCCGCCGCGCAGCTCGTCGCGTGGATCCGGGCCCGCTTCCCGCAGGTCTCCGTCGGCGACCTCTACCAGCACCCGAGGCTCGGGCAGCTGGCCGCGGTGCTGGAGACGCGGGGCGCGGCCACCACCACCAAACGCGAGGTCGCACCCACCCCGCGGCGCGCTGGCGTGATCCAGACGCTGCTCATGGTGCCGCTGATGACGGTCGTCGGGCTGCGCTGGCTGACCGTCCTGGCCGCGGCGGCCGAGCTCCTCGGCACGCCGTGGGCGCCGGTGGTCTCCTGGTGGTGGGTGGCGCTGGGCTGGCTGGTGCTCTTCAGCCCGGTCGGCCGGATCGCCATCGCCGCCGGCGGGGCGCGGCTACTGCTGCGCGGCGTCCGTCCCGGTCGCTATCCGCGCGGCGGCGCGGTCCACCTGCGGCTCTGGACGGCGGAACGCCTCGCCGAGCTGAGCGGCGCCACCAGCGTCGCCGGGGCGTCCTGGATGACCCGGTACGCGCGTGCGCTGGGCGCCCAGATCGGGCCGGACGTCGACCTGCACTCGGCCCCGCCGGTCACCGGCATGCTGCGGCTCGGCCGGGGCGCGGCCGTGGAGCCCGAGGTCGACCTGTCCGGGTACTGGGTCGACGGCGACGTCGTACACATTGGACAGATCCGGATCGGCGCCGGCGCGCGGATCGGCGCGCGCAGCACGCTGCTGCCGGGCGTACGGGTGGGCAAGGGCGCGGAGATCGGGCCGGGCTCGACGGTGCGCGGGACGGTGCCGCAGGGACAGCGCTGGGTCGGCTCGCCGGCCACCCGGGCCGGCCGGAGCGCGCACGCCTGGCCGGAGGAGCGGGCGCCCCGGTCCCGGCGGTGGGCCACGGCGTACGGCGTCACCTCGGTCCTGCTGGGTGTGCTGCCGGCGGTGGCGGCGCTACCAGGCGTGGCGGTGCTGGCGTACGCGGTGCACGGCACCGCGACCGTGGGCGCCGCGGTGACCGCCGCCCTGCTCGCCGCGCCGCTGGCCGCCCTGGCGTACCTCGCCGCGTACGCGGCGCTGGTGCTCGGCGCGGTGCGGGCGCTGAGCGTGGGCCTGCACGCCGGCTACCACCCGGTGCACGGCCGGATCGCGTGGCAGATCTGGGCGACCGAACGGCTGATGGGCATGGCCCGGGTCGGGCTCTTCCCCTTGTACGCCAGCCTGCTCACGCCGGTGTGGCTGCGGCTGCTCGGCGCGAAGGTGGGCCGGGACGTCGAGGTGTCCACCGTGCTCGCCCTGCCAAAGATGACCACGGTGGCCGACGGCGCGTTCCTGGCCGACGACACGATGGTGGCCACCTACGAGCTCGGGCACGGCTGGCTGCACGCGGCCCCGGCCCGGATCGGCAAGCAGGCGTTCCTCGGCAACTCGGGGATGGCCGCGCCCGGTCACTCGGTGCCCAAGCGCGGGCTGGTGGGCGTGCTGTCCTCCGCACCGCGGAAGGCGAAGAAGGGCTCGTCCTGGCTGGGCATGCCGCCCATGCCGCTGCGCCGCTCGCCGGAGGAGGCGGACAGCAGCCGGACGTTCGACCCGCCGGTACGGCTGAAGGTCGCCCGGGCCCTGGTCGAGCTGTGCCGGCTGGTGCCGGTGGCCTGCGGCGCGGTGCTCGCCGTACTCGTACTGGCCGCGCTCGTCACGCTGTGGAACGCGTTCGGGCCGGTGGCGGCGGGGGCGCTGGCCGGCGCGGTGCTGCTGGGCGCGGGCGTGCTGGCCGCCGCGACGGCGACCGCCGTGAAGTGGGCGCTGGTGGGGCGGTTCCGGGCCACCGACCGGCCGCTGTGGGACTCGTTCGTGTGGCGCAACGAGCTGGCGGACACGTTCGTGGAGGTGCTCGCCGTGCCGTGGCTGATCGGTGCGGCCACCGGCACTCCCGTGCTCACCGGATGGCTGCGTACGATGGGCGCCAAGATCGGCCGTGGAGTATGGCTGGAGACGTACTGGCTGCCGGAGTCGGACCTGGTCCGCATCGGCGACGGAGCCACCATCAACCGCGGCTGCGTCGTGCAGACCCACCTGTTCCACGATCGGATCATGAGTATGGACGAGGTCACGCTGGCGCCCGGCGCGACGCTGGGCCCGCACGGCATCGTGCTGCCCGGCGCGAGCATCGGCGCCCGTACGACGGTCGGGCCCGGCTCCCTGGTCACCCGGGGCGACACCGTGCCGGCAGACTCCCGCTGGCTGGGCAACCCCATCGCGGCCTGGCCCCGGGGCCGGTCCAAGCCGGAGCTGGGCGCGCAGCGACCGGCCCGGCTTGGACCGGCAGCCGGGGCCGAAGCGAGCGCAGCGAGCCAGCCAGCAGAGCCCGGGGCCGGTCCAAGCCGGAGCTGGGCGCGCAGCGACCGGCCCGGCTTGGACCGGCAGCCGGGGCCGAAGCGAGCGCAGCGAGCCAGCCAGCAGAGCCCCGGGGCCGGTCCAAGCCGGAACTGGGCGCGCAGCGACCGGCCCGGCTTGGACCGGCAGCCGGGGCCGAAGCGAGCGCAGCGAGCCAGCCAGCAGAGCCCCGGGGCCGGTCCAAGCCGGAACTGGGCGCGCAGCGACCGGCCCGGCTTGGACCGGCAGCCGGGGCCGAAGCGAGCGCAGCGAGCCAGCCAGCAGAGCCCCGGGGCCGGTCCAAGCCGGAGCTGGGCGCGCAGCGACCGGTCCGGCTTGGACCGGCAGCCGGGGAATGAGGGAAGCCGCCAGGCCGGGTGCGGACCGGTCCGGAGACTCGTACCTTCCTCAGCACGGCAACGGCGGCTACCGGGCCATCCACTACGACCTGGACCTGGACTACCGGATCACCACGAACCGGCTCGCCGGGTCCGCCACCATCACCGCGCTGGCGACGCACGGGCTGTCCCGGTTCAGCCTCGACCTGGCCGGGATGCGGGTCGGCCAGGTACTCGTGGACGGCGCGCCGGCGAAGTTCGCGCACGAGGGCCGCAAGCTGCACGTCCGGCCGGCGGCGGCGATCCCGGCCGAGGCGGAGTTCCGGGTGGAGGTGCGGTACGCCGGCCGCCCCCGGCCGGTCGACGGACGGTGGGGCGACATCGGGTGGGACGAACTGTCGGACGGCGTCCTGGTGGCCAGCCAGCCGGTGGGCGCGCCGTCCTGGTTTCCCTGCAACGACCAGCCGTCGGACAAGGCCAGCTACCGGATCGCGGTGAGCACGGCCACGCCGTACTCCGTCATCGCCACCGGAAGGCTGGTGGAGCGCCGGCGGAGCGCGAGCACGACGGCCTGGGTCTACGATCTGCCGGAGCCGACCCCGACCTACCTGGTGAGTGTCCAGATAGGACGGTACGAGCGGATCGACCTGGACGCCGGGGGGCCGCCGCAGCGGGCGGCGCTGCCGACGCGGTTGCGCCGCCGGTTCGCGTACGACTTCGGGCGCCAGGGCGAGATGATGCAGGCCCTGCAGCGCTTCTTCGGCCCGTACCCGTTCGGGGAGTACACGGTCGTGGTCACGGACGACGACCTGGACGATCCGATCGAGGCGCAGGGCATGTCGATCTTCGGCGCGAACCACGTGGACGGCCGGCGCACGCACGAGCGGCTGGTCGTGCACGAGCTGGCGCACCAGTGGTTCGGCAACAGCCTGTCGGTGGCCGACTGGCGGCACATCTGGCTCAACGAGGGGTTCGCGACGTACGCGGAGTGGCTGTGGTCCGGCGCGTCGGGCGGGGCACCGGCGGAGGCGCTCGCCCGGATGTGGCACGCGCGGCTGGCCGCCCGGCCGGCTGACCTGCGGATCGCCGACCCGGGCGTGGCACGGATGTTCGACGAGCGCCTCTACAAGCGCGGCGCGCTGACCCTGCACTCGCTGCGCCGCGAGGTCGGCGACGAGCGGTTCTTCCGGCTGCTGCGGGCGTGGGTCGCCGAGCACCGGCACGGCACGGTGACGACGCCGGCGTTCACCGCGCTGGCGGAGCAGCACGCGGGCCGGCCGCTGGGCGAGTTCTTCGCGACCTGGCTGCACCGCGCGGCGCTGCCCGCCCTCACCGCCTGAGCCGGCGCACGCGGTCCCGGTAGGGGTCCCCTGTGGGGCGTTGCGACGTGAGCAGGGCTCCCCTATACCTGCCCAGGCGTGTACAGGGGAGCCCTCCTCACGGCCGGACGCCCAACGGGGGTCCCCCACGAAGGGCTGGCGCTACCGGCCGGGAAGGGCGACGCTAAGGATGAGTGCTCCAGGAGGTGGTCCCCATGGCTCTCGCGAAGCGGTGGACCGTGGATATCTTCATCGACGAGCAGGGCGACGAGCGGCGTACGCGCGCGGAGGCCCGGCTGGAGTCGCAGGACCGGGTGGGCCTGGCCGGCATCGGCACGGCGCGGCGCAACCCGGTCGATCCCGAGGTGCCCGCGATCGGCGACGAACTGGCCGTTTCCCGTGCTTTGTCCGATCTCGCCCACCAACTGCTGGACGCGGCGGCTGGCGACATCGAACAACACACCCACCGGCGAGCCCACCTCCGCGCCTGACCCACCACCCACGCACCGCCCGGCGTGGCCGCACGTCGTGCCGTGCGCCGCACCGCAGCCCGCCCGGCGCGCCGCCCGTCGATCAAGGACTCCTGCGTCGATCAAGGGCAAAGGGTCGTGGATCGGAGATCAAAGCACGACCGTTCGCCCTTGATCGACGGGCAGGGGCTGATCGACGGGCAAGGGCTGATCGACGCCGCGGCACCCCAGGCGGGCACACCCGGGCGCCGCACCGCGCCTCGCACGCCGAGGAGTACGAGGCCCGCGCGGTAGCCCCGCCCCGCCGCAGGGCTACCGCGGGCCCTACGCGCCGATCAAGGACTTTCCCGTCGATCAAGGGCAAACGGTCGTGGATCGGAGATCAAAGCACGACCCTTTGCCCTTGATCGACGGCTATGTCCTTGATCGGCGCACGCCCGCGCGCTGCGGGACGGCGCCGGCGCGGGGTGCAGCGCGGGGCGGGGCGGGGTGCCGCGCGGCGCGGGGAAGTCTGTCCATTGTGGTGGGTGGGCGGTACCTACCGGCCGGCCGGCTGTGATCAGCGACACCTTTACCGGTAATTGGTACGGATTCTGTCGCACCGGATCTTTATCTTCACCAGAGCCAGAAGGTGCCGGCAGTTCCCACTGGTGGGCCGGCACGGGGGACCTCACCGAAAGGCATTGAGATGTCACAAGACACCGCCGCGGCGACGCCGGTCGCGGGGGGCGCGGCCGACGTCGACCCCAAGCGCTGGCTGGCGCTCGTCGTCATCGCCATCGCCCAGCTCATGGTCGTGCTCGACGCCACCATCGTCAACATCGCGATGCCCGGGCGCAGGAGGCGTTGGAGATCTCCGACGCCAACCGGCAGTGGATCGTCACGGCGTACACGCTGACCTTCGGCGGCCTGCTGCTGCTCGGCGGCCGGATCGCCGACTACGTCGGGCGTAAGAAGGTCTTCCTGATCGGCCTGGTCGGCTTCGCCGGCGCCTCGGCGCTCGGCGGCATCGCCACCAACGCGGGCACGCTCTTCGCCGCGCGTGGCCTGCAGGGGGCGTTCGGTGCGCTCCTCGCGCCGGCCGCGTTGTCGCTCATCACGGTGACCTTCACGGACGTCAAGGACCGGGCCAAGGCGTTCGGCGTGTTCGGCGCGATCTCCGGTGTCGGCGCGGCGATCGGCCTGATCCTGGGCGGCCTGCTCACCGAGTACACGAGCTGGCGCTGGACGCTGCTGGTCAACATCCCGATCGCGCTGATCGCGGTGGCCCTGGCACTGCCGATCGTGCGGGAGAGCAAGGCGCACGGCAACACCAAGTACGACATCCCGGGCGCGGTGCTGGCCACCGGTGGGCTGGTCGCGCTGGTGTACGCGTTCACGAAGGCGGCCGAGGACGGCTGGTCCGCCGGGATCACGCTGGGCTTCTTCGCGGTCGCCGCGATCCTGCTGGTCGGGTTCGTGGTGTTCGAGGCCCGCTCGTCGCACCCGCTGCTGCCGCTGCGGGTGGTGCTGCACCGCAACCGGGGTGGCTCGTTCCTGACCTCGGTGCTGCTCGGCGCCGGCATGATGGGCATGTTCCTGTTCATGACGTACTACTTCCAGGGCACCCTGCAGTACTCGCCGATCAAGAGCGGCATCGCGTACCTGCCGTTCTCGTTCGCGCTCATCATCACCGCGATCGTGGCGAGCGGGCTGCTGCCCAAGGTGGGTCCGCGCGGCATGATGACGGTCGGCGGCCTGCTGGCCACGGCAGGCATGATCTGGCTGACCCAGCTGCGGATCGACTCGTCGTACCTGACGCTGATCCTGCCGGCCCTGGTCATCATGGCGGTCGGCATGGCCCTGGTCTTCGTGCCGCTGGGCAACACCTCGCTGACCGGCGTGGACGAGCACGACGCCGGCGTCGCCAGCGCGATGGTCAACACCACCCAGCAGGTCGGCGGCTCGCTCGGCGTCGCGGTGCTCAACACCGTCTTCACCACGGCGTTGGCCTCGTACGTCACGGACCACGGCCCGCAGTCCGCGCCGCTGGGCGTGGTGCACGGCTACAACGTGGCGTTCACGGTGAGCGCGGTGCTGATCGCCGCCTCCACGCTGATCGTCTTCCTGTTGGTCCGCAACACCAAGCAGGACACCGCGGCCGGCGCCACCGAGGAGGCCCGAGCGATGGTGCACGTCGGCTGACCCGCCGCCACACCACCGGCGAGCCCGTGCGTCACAGCGTGATGCACGGGCTCGTCGCCGTCTGGGTCTGCCCGCTCCAGACCGCACCGTCCAGGGTGTACTCCATCACCTGCAGCTTCGACTTGACGTAGAACTCGCCCGAGTAGCCGTCGATGTCGATGGTGAAGCTGTTCTGCGAGGACGCCTTCTCGATCACGCCGGTGTCCTTCTGCTCGACCAGCCCGCCGCCGCACTCGTACGTCTCGATCACGTACCGCACCTTCGACGACACCGTGTCGTAGTCGAAGACGTTTTCCAGGGTCATGCTGGCGCCGGCGTACGCGGGAAAGCCGTTGCGGCCCTTGATGGACGTGCTGAACCGGACCTCCGGCACCGTCCCGCTCCCGGACTTGCGGGTCATACGCACCCCGACGGACTCGGAGACCAGGTCCTCGTCGTCGGTCCGGTTGCGCGGGGCGATGGTCTGTTCCACGGTCGCCTTCGTCGGCGTGCTGCCGGCCCGGGTGGTGGTCGCCGTCCCGGGCGCCCGGCCGCCCCGGTCGGGCCGGCGGTGCCGCTCGGCCCGGTGGCCGCCGCCCCGGTCGCGGTGCCGCCCGGTGACACGGTCCCGGCCTGGCCGGTGCCGGCCGCGTCGACGAAGGCCGCCGAGCGCTCACCGGCCCCGTCCCCGGCCAGCCGGCCGCCGCGGTCCCCGTCCGACAGCAGGCCCTTGCCGACGACGACGCCGGTGACGGCCAGCACGACAGCCGCGGTCCCGCCGGCCACCGCCAGCACGACCCGCCGGCGCCGGCCCGGCTTGGCGTCCACGGCCGGGAGCGGTGCCGCGGCGCGTACCCGATCCATGACGACGGTGGCCGCGGCACCGACGGAGGCCGCAGAGAAGGCCGCGCGCAGGCTGCCCTCGGCCACCACCAGCTCGGGCTGCTCGAGGACGGTCGGCGCGATGCCGAGCGCGCGGTGCAGCTGGGTCGCCACGATGGGCATCCGGCTGGCGCCGCCGACCAGGATCACGCCGGCCAGCTGCGGCAGGTCGACGCCGGCGTCGAGCAGCGCGCCGCGCGCCACCGTCACGGACCGGTCCACGACCGGCCGGGCCAGCTGTTCGAGCTGCTCGCGGGCGATCGGGGCGTCCTGCTCCAGGACCGGTACGTGCACCAACGCGGTCCCGGTGCGGGACAGTGCCTCCTTGGCCGCCCGGACGCCGTCCCAAAGCTGCCGGTGCCGCCGCCGGTCGGCCGGTTCGGCCGGCGATTCCAGCCGGCGCCAGGCTCCCGGGTCGCGGCCGCCGTAGACGGCACCGAGGTGCGCCACGAGCGCGGCGTCCACGTCGAGGCCGCCGGTGTCGCCGAGCCCTTCGGAGGCCACCACCGCGAACCCCTCGGGCGTGCGCCGCACCACCGACGCGTCGAACGTGCCCGCGCCGAAGTCGTACACCAGCAGGTGGCCGCCGTCCGGGACGCGGGCGCCGAGCAGCTCCGCGAAGTGGAACGCGGCCGCCAGCGGCTCGGGGACCAGGGTCGGGCCGGCGATCCCGGCGCGGGCCGCCGCGTCCAGCAGCACGCCGCGCCGCCGCGCGGCCCACGACGCCGGGTACGTCAGGACGACCTCGCCCGGCCACCGGCCGGCGACCCGCCGCGTCTCCTCGACGACGCGGCGCAGTACCGCGGCGATCGCCTCGCTCACCGGCACCTCGGCGGCCCCGAGCAGCAGCACCCCCTCGTCGATCCGGCGTTTCGGGTACGGCTCGAAGCCCTCCGGATAGGACATCGCCGCGTTGACCGCGTCCCGCCCGACGAACAGTTCGCCGGACGGGTCCGCGAAGACGGCCGACGGCAGCAGCGGGGCACCGTCGAAGAGCACCGGCCGTGCGCGCCCGTCCGGCCACCTCAGCATGGCCACCGTGTTCGACGTGCCGAAGTCGACGCCGACCTGGAACGTGCCCAGGTCGGCGTCCAACTTGGTGCTCAAACCACAACCCCGTGGATATCGACCGATCTTGGTACCTACCGGCCGATGAGTGTACTCATTGCCCGCGGCTGGCCGGGTCCACCCGCGCCCAGCGCAGCAGGTCGGTCATCTTGAACGTGCCGGGGGTGACGGCGGGCAGGGTGGGCGTCCAGCCGGGCTGGACGCGCAGGTAGCCGTTGGGGTCGAGTTGCAGCAGGCCGATGAAGACCTCGCCGATGATCCGGCCGCCGGTCGGGCCGAGGGTGACGCCGTTGGCGAGGCGCTCGGCCTCGGCGAGCACGTAGTACCAGAGCGGGGTCTGGTTCTCCAGGGCCACTCCGTAGTCGGCCAGCTCCTGCAGGTGCAGCATCGGGTTGCCCATGTTCTGGGCGATGCGCTGCCCGGCGGGCACTCCCCAGGTCAGGGTGCGCAGCAGGTTCCGGGTGGCCAGCGAGGTCGGCGGGTCGCCGCTCGCGATCGCGCCGAGCGGCAGGTGGAACAGCGGCGTGGAGATCTTCGTGTCGATCCGCTTGTTCGGCCGTACGTGGGTGGTCTGCGCGCCGCCGAAGTCGAAGAACGTCTGCCAGCCCACGAACCGCCGGCGCGCCCGCGCCCCGCCGCGCAGGTCGACCGGGTCGGCCTGGCCCTCGCCGGCCGGGTCGAAGATGAACCCGAAGAACGGCGTGCCGTCCGCGTTGCCGGCGAGGTTCAGCCGGTACGACGGCCGGATCATGCTGTGCCCGAAGCGGTACGCGATCTGGAATTCGACCGGGATGAACGCCGGGTTGGGGTCGGGGCGGAACCAGCGGCGGCCCCCGCTGAGGATGGTGTTGACCATCGACTGCCCGACGATGGTCGGCAGGAACTCCTTCAGGATGATCCAGTGGTAGTGCCAGGTGAGGGTCCGCCGCGCCTGGGCGAACTGCTGCGCCGCCGGTACGCCCTGGGCCCGCAGCTCGTCGACGATCCGGTTGTGGGCCAGGATGAACGCGGACTGGAACCCGGCGATGATCGCGTTCTCGTCGTTGCGCGGGTCCCCGATGATCGCCGTCCCGTTGCTGCTGCGCGGCAGGTCCTCGAACAGTCCGTTGGACTCGATGCGCAGCTTGACCCGGTCGGACTCGTAGAGGGCGGGTGAGGCGACCGGGCCGCCGCCGTACACGGTGTCCAGGTCGAACGACGGCGTACGGCTGTTCGGCGACGACTCCGGCGTGGTCGGGATGCCCAGCGGCGAGGCGGTGTCGAACGTCATGTCGTGGTCGAGGAACTGGCCGAAGAACGTGACCCCGGCGGTCATGTGGATGGTGGTGCCGTCGGAGTTGTCGCGGTTGTTGGGGCTCAGCTCCGGGTTGGTGATGAGCCGGACCGGACCCTCGGCGAGCGGGTCCTTGGCGTCCAAGATGCCGCCGGGCTTGCCGATGTCGATGAGCGCGGCCCGGCGCCGGTCGTCGGCGGGGATGAAGGGGGGCAGGTCGGGGAACATGCGGCCGAACCGGTCGGCCGGGGTGGCGGCGTACGCCTCGTGGGCGCCGATGGCCGCGGGGGCCGCCCCGATCGCGACGGCGCCGGCCGCGGTGGCGCCCACCCGGGTGATAAACCCGCGGCGGCTGACTGAACTTGCTGAGGTGGACTCGTGACGACCTCGTCGTCGTGCACCCATGAGGGTCCTCCTGGATCGATGGATTCGATCCAGATTGTGGGACCGCTCCCACGATCTCCGCAGGACCCCCAAGGGTTACTGACCAAGCCGCGCGCACCCCACGAGATGGTCGCCATCCACGCTGGCCAGCGCCGGCACCTTCCCGTCGGCCTCGCAACTGCCGTCGGCGCGTAGCCCATGGTAGGCACAAGGATCCGCGGAGTCGATAGGGGGCCGGCTGCGCCACTTGCGGTGCAGCTGCGGCACCGACGCCAGCAGCGTCCGCGTGTACGGGTGCCGCGGGTCGCCGAACACCTTGTCCGCCGGCCCGGTCTCGACCACCACGCCGCGGCGCAGGATCACCGCCCGGTCGCTGAGGTAGTGGCCCAGGGACAGGTCGTGCGTGATGAACAGGATCCCGAGGCCGCGGGCCTTCAGGTCGGCCAGCAGATTGAGTACGTCGATGCGCGTCGACGCGTCCAGCATGCTGATGATCTCGTCGGCGACGAGCAGCTCGATGTCCAGCAGCAGCGCCCGCGCGATCAGCAGTCGCTGCAACTGGCCGCCGCTGAGCTGATGCGGGTACTTGTTGAGCACCTGCGCCGGGTCGAGCCGGACGGCTTCCAGGGCGGCGTCCACCTTCTCCCGCCAGCGCGCCGCCGGCACGCCCGGGAAGAAGCCGGCGCGGATCGCGTGCAGCACCCGGTCCGCCTTGAAGATGGGGTTGTAGCTGCTGAACGGGTCCTGGAAGACGCCCTGCACCCGGCGGTAGTAGCCGGTCAGCCGCCGGCCCCTGAGCCGGGACACGTCGGTGCCGTCGAACCGGATCGCGCCACGGGTGACCGAGGCGAGCCGCAGCACGAGCCGGCCGAGGGTGGTCTTGCCGCTGCCGCTCTCCCCGATCAGCGAGACCACCTCGCCGGGGCGTACGGCGAAGCTGACGTCGCGCAGCGCGGCCATCTCGCGGCCGCCGAACGCGCCGACCTTGTACGTCTTGCCGACCCCGTCGAGCTCCAGCATCGCTACGCCACCTTCCAGCAGGCCACGTAGTGCTCGTCGTCGACCTCCACGAACGGTGGCTCCTGCGCGCACTTGTCGAACGCGTACGGGCAGCGGGCCCGGAACCGGCAGCCGGCCGGCGGTTTGAGCAGCCCCGGTGGGCGGCCCGGGATGCCGGTCAGCGGCTTGTCGGCGTGCCGCACCCCCACCTCGGGCAGCGACGAGATCAGCATCTGCGTGTACGGGTGCAGCGGCGCGTTGACCACCGCCTCGGCCGGGGCCTTCTCGGCGAGCTTTCCGGCGTACATGACCATGATGGTGTCGGCGATCTGGTACACCAGCGAGATGTCGTGGGTGACCACGATCATGCTGGTGACGAAGCCGCGGTCGCGGAACTCCACGAGCGCCTCGGCCACCGCCCGCTGGGTCGACACGTCGAGTGCGGAGGTGACCTCGTCGGCGATGAGCAGCCGGGGATCGAGCAATGTGGACAGCACCATGACCACCCGCTGCTTCATCCCGCCGGACAGCTCGATCGGGTAGTTGTCGAGCACCTCCTTGGCCAGGCCCACCAGGCGTAGCCGCCGTTCCAGCTCGGGGCGGATCGCCGCGTAGTCGAACCCGCGCGAGGTCAGCAGCTCGGAGATCATCTTGCCGATCTTGCGGGTGGGGTTCAGTGCGCTCATCGCGTACTGCGGGATGACCGAGACGGTCTTGAACCGGAACGCGTTCATCGCCTGCGCGTCCGCGATCGGCAGGACCTGGCCGTCCAGCTCGACCGTGCCGCCGACGTGCTTCATGCGGCCGTCCAGCCGGACCAGGCTCTTGCCCAACGTGGACTTGCCGCAGCCCGACTCGCCGGCCAGCCCCATGATCTCGCCGTCGGCGACGGTGAACGTGGCGCCGTCGAGCGCCCGTACGTCGCCGCGCAGGGTCCGGTAGTACACCCGGAGGTTGTCGACCTTCAGTGCCATCCCTACATCTCCCGCAGCTTCGGGTTGAACACCTCGTCGAGCCCGACGTTCATGATGAACAGCGATCCGACGATCAGCGTGATGCCGAGCCCCGGCGGGATGAACCACCACCACAGGCCGAGCTGTAACGCGCTCCAGTGCACCGCGTTGTTCATCATCAGCCCGAGCGACATGGTGTCGGTGGGGCCGAGCCCGATGAAGTCGAGCGTCGCGGCCGCCAGCACCGCCCCGCCGAAGAGCAGGATGAACGTCATGAACAGGTAGGAGCTCATGTTGGGCGCGATCTCCCGGCGGATGACCGCGCCGGAGCGCATCCCGCTGAGCCGGGCCAGGTCGACGAAGTCCCGCGACCGCAGCGAGAACGTCTGCGCGCGGACCGCCCGCGCCACCCACGGCCAGGAGAACAGCCCGATGAACAGGGCCTGGCTCGGCACGCTCTTGATGCCGATGTACGAGTGCAGGATGATCAGCACCGCGAGGGCGGGCAGCACGAGCACGATGTTCGTCAGCATGTTGAGGATCTCGTCGACGAGGCCGCCGCGGTAGCCGGCCACGAAGCCGATCGTCATGCCGATGGCCGCGGCGATCCCGCCGCCGAGCAGGCCCACCAGGTACGTCGACCGGATGCCGTGGGTGAACTGCAGAAACACGTCCTGCCCGAACGTGGTGGTGCCGAACCAGTAGTCGGCGGACGGCGGCTCGCCGGGCGGCCCGACGTACTCGCTATGGCCGTGGTCGAAGAAGAGCGGGGCGATCAGCCCGAGCCCCAGGAAGCCCAGGACGACCACCGCGCCCCCGACGAACTTCCCGTTGCGCAGCGCGAAACCGAACGCCTCGCGGACTCGCCGGGCCTGGGGTTCGACGTCGGTCATGCCGCGCTCCCCTGCATGCCGGTCCTGGTACGCGGGTCGACCAGGACGTACACGATGTCGATGATGAAGTTGGCGAGCAGTACGCCGATGACGATGAAGAGGAAGGCGCCCTGGAGCAGGAAGAAGTCCTGGTTCTGGATGGCCATCAGGATAAGCCGCCCGAGGCCGGGATAGCCGAACACGATCTCGGTGACCAGGGCGCCGGCGACGAGCACGCCCAGTTGCAGGGCCAGGCCGGTCAGCTGCGGCAGCAGCGCGTTGCGGAAGGCGTACCGGCGGATCAGGCGGCGGGGCGCGCCCAGCGACTCCAGGTAGTTCGCGTAGTCGGCCTCCAGCTCGTAGATGATCAGGTTGCGCATGCCGATGGCCCAGCCGCCGAACGCCACCAGAAACAGCGACAGGAACGGCAGGAACCAGTGCTGCAGCAGGCTGTTCAGGAACGTCCAGGACAGACTGGGCTGCAGGTCGAAGGCGTAGCCGCCGGCCACCGGGAAGAGCCCCGCGACGATCGCGAGGCTCCACGCCAGCAGGATCGCCAGCCACATGTACGGCGTGGCCATCAGCGCGTACCCCAGCGGGAGCACGCTGTTGTCGAGCCATTTGCGGCGCGCGGCCAGCGCGCCCACCTTGTTGCCGGTGTACCAGCTGAGCAGGATCGACGGGATGAGGAGGGCGAGCGTGTACGGCACGGCGCCCAGGATGACCTCGGTGACCGGTGCCGGAAACAGCCAGACGCTCACGCCCATGTTGCCCTGGAACAGCTCGGCCCAGTAGTTCACGTACTGCCGCCACAGCGGCACGTCCAGGCCGAAGACGCTGTTGTAGTACTCGAGCATCGGTGCCACGGCGTCCGGGTTGGACACCGAATGGCGGCTGAGCATCCGGCTGACCGGGTCCCCCGGCATGAACCGGGGGACGATCCAGTTGATGGTCACGGCGACGAAGAACGTCAGGACGTAGATCGCCACCTTGCGGGCGAAGTACCGACCCACGCGCGCCCTCCTCTTTCCCTTACTTAGCCGCGACGGGCTTGATCTGGGTCAGTGTCTTGACCGCGCCCAGCTCCCAGATGTTGTTCCAGGTGCACGGGAACGACTTGGGCGCGCCCTGGGCGGAGGACGGCCAGTTGGTCCAGACCGAGTCGTTGAACTGTGCCCAGAGGCCGTTGTACCAGAGCGGGATCGCCGGCAGCTCGGCCAGATGCACCTTCTGCAGGTCGGCGATCGTCGTCTTGTACGCGGGGTCGTCGGAGGCTGTGCGCGCCAGCTTCTGCACCAGGTTCCACGCCTGCGGGTTCTGGTAGCGGGAGAAGTTCGCCGCGAACTGCTGCTTCTGCACCGGGAGTTGGTAGATGTAGTTGTAGTACGTCCACGGCGTGTTGCTGACCTCGGTCCAGTTGTTCAGGAGCAGGTCGAACTTGCCGGTGGTGCGCGCGTCGTCGACGGCCGCGCTGTCCGGGAACTCGGCGACGACGTTGATGCCCGCCGCCTGCGCCCCCTCGGCGATCACCCGGGCCGCCTCCATCCAGTCGGTCCAGCCGGACGGGACGATGAGCTTCAGGGCTATCGCCTTGCCGCCGGGCGCCTCGACCTTGCCGTCGCCGTTGGCGTCCCGGTAGCCGGCGCCGGCCAGGGTGCTCTTGGCCGCGCCGGTGTCGTACGAGAAGCCGGACTGGCTCACGGTGGCCTGGTCGACATACTGGTCGAAGAACGGCAGCAGGCCGGTCGGGTTGGCCGCCTTGACGATGTTGCCGTACACGCCCTCGGCGATCTTCTTGGTGTCGATCGCCTGGGCCAGCGCCTTGCGGAACGCCGCGTCGTTCAGCGGCGCCTTGGTGGTGTTCGGGATCAGCATCGCCGTGTTGATCGGGATCATGTACGGCGGCTCGGCGTAGTACGTCTTGATGTGGAAGTCGCCCTTGACCAGGTTGGCGACGCCGGGCAGGAAGTTGTTGCTCAGGTCGAGCCGGCCGGAGGTGAGCAGGCCGAGCGCCACCTCGTTGCTGGAGTTGACGATGTCGACGACGTACGTGGGCTTGACCTCCAGGCCCAGCGCCTTGGTCGCCCACCACTCGCTCTTCTTCTTCCAGACCATGCGGTCCTGCCCGTGGGTGGAGTACTCGTACGCCCCGGTGCCGACCGGCTTCTCGTTCTTGTGCGAGGTCAGGTCGGCCTCGGAGCGCGACTCCCAGATGTGCTTGGGCAGCATCGCGCGCTGGTAGAGCCAGTTCTCCCACTCCTGCACGCGGGGGTCGGAGAAGGTGACCCGCACGGTGCGCGCGTCCACCGCCTCGGCCTGGGACACCCAGTTCCAGATGTTGCTGTACGGCACGGCCTTGGCCTTGCCGACCTCGAGGGTGAACTTCACGTCGTCGGCGGTGAACGGCTTGCCGTCGCCCCACTTGACGCCGTCGCGCAGGGTCACCGTGTACTGCTTCTTGTCGGCGCTCCACTCGCCCTTCTCGGCCAGCCACGGCTCGAGCTTGAGCGTCTCCGGGTCGAAGAGGAACAGGGGCTCGTAGACCAGGCCCTCGGTGCCGGTGACGAGACCGCCGGGCACGAGGGGGTTCCAGTTCGTCGGCGGGCCCCACAGGGTGCCGCTGGTGTAGAGGGTTTCGTTGCGCGGGTACTGGCCACCGGAGGTGTTGGACTTGCCGTCGCCTCCCTGGCAGGCCGCCAGGAGGCCCACCACCGTGAGCGCCGCGAGATAACGCAATCGATTCCGCATTGACGTATATCCTCCCTCGGGGCGCACTCGCCCCCGCCGACACCGACCACGCAATACGGCTCGGGCGACTACGTCGATGATCAATGGGCCCAGCGCGGAAACTGAACCGCGTAAGTTACGACACTGAAACACGGTCGGGTGATCACGTCAAGTGTCGATGCAGCTTTGTTAGATCCGTTGACACTGAACCGGTTCGGTGATGTCATCAAGGCTCTTGCCCAAACCCCCGCAACCACCTGGCCGCAGAGGAGTCCATCCATGCGTCGCGCCTTCGCGCTGCCTCCCGCCGACCGCGTCTGGCTGGGAGTGAACTTCTGGTCCCGGGTGGGCGGGCCACGCATGTGGCCGCGCTACGACGGCCAGACCGTGGCGAAGGAACTACAGGTGCTGGCCGACCACGGCCTGACGATGACCCGGTCCTTCTTCTTCTGGCCGGACTTCATGCCCACCCCGGACACCCTGGACGAGACGCTGCTCGACCGGTTCGCCGACTTCCTCGACCTGCACGAGGCGATCGGCATGCGCACCGTGCCGACGCTCATCGTCGGGCACATGTCCGGCGAGAACTGGGACCCGGCCTGGCGGGACGGCCGCGACCTGTACGCCGACGTGTGGCTGGTCGGGCGGCAGGCGTGGTTCGCCGAGATGATGGCCCGCCGCTTCGCCAGCCATCCCGCCGTCGCCGGCTGGCTGCTGTCCAACGAGATGCCGCTGTACGGCGGCCTCGGCACCGTGCCCACCGTCACCGCCTGGGCGCAGCTGGTCATCCAGGGCCTGCGGGCCGGCGGCGCGCACCAGCCGGTGTCCATCGGCGACGGCGCGTGGACCGTGGAGACCAACGCCAGCCCGAGCGGCTACCGGCTGCGCGAGCTGGGCCCGCTGGTCGACTGGGTCGGCCCACACGTGTACCCGATGGGCGACGACCCGGTCCGCCAGCACCTGCGCACGGCGTTCCTGTGCGAGCTGGCCACGGTCGCCGGCAAGCCGGTGGTGCTGGAGGAGTTCGGCGCGTCCACCGACTTCGTCTCGGAGGAGAACCTCGGCCACTACTACCGCCAGGTTCTGCACAACTCGCTGCTGGGCGGCTCCGCCGGCTGGGTCGCCTGGAACAACACCGACTTCGACGACCTGATCGACGAGCCGCCGTACTCGCACCACCCGTTCGAGCTGCACTTCGGGGTGACCGACAGCAACGGCGCGCCGAAGTCCGCGCTGCGCGAACTGGCCGACTTCCGGACCGTGCTGGACGCGGTCGACCTGGCGCGGTGCGCGCGCGCCGACACCGAGGTCGGCATCGTGGTGCCGGCCCACGTGGACAGCGAGCACCCGTTCACCGACCTCGGCGACCAGGCCGCCGCGCTGGCCGCGATCGAGCAGGCGTACCTGACCGCCCGCGAGGCCGGCGTGCCCGCCGGGATCGTCCGGGAGAGCGGCGGCATCACCGACGACTGCCGGCTCTACCTGCTGCCGTCGGCCAAGCAGCTGACCGGCCCCGGCTGGCGCCGCCTGGAGGCCCTCGCCCACGCCGGCGCGACCGTGTACGTCTCGTACTGCCACGGCGGCACCGACAACCAGCGCGGCCCCTGGTACGCCGGGCTCAACGCGCTGTTCGGCGTACGCCACCGGCTCCGGTACGGCATCGTCGACCGGATCACCGCCGACACGGTGGAGTTCACGTTCCAGCGGGACCTCGGGTCGCTGGCCGCCGGCACCGTGCTGTCGTTCACCGCCGGCGGCAACCCGCACCAGCGCGCGTACCTGCCGGTGGACCCCGTGGACGCCGAGGTGATCGCCACCGACGCGGAAGGCCGGCCGGCCCTGCTGCGGCGCGCGGTGGGGACGGGCGCGCTGGTGCTGTGCACCTACCCCTGGAAGCGATGGCGGCGGCCACCCCGGAGGTCAACCCCGAGCAGACCTGGCGCCTGTACGCCGCGCTCGCCGACCACGCCGGCGTACGCCCCCCGGTCCGCTCCGGCGACCCGAGCGTGCTGGTCGACCGCCTGGTCCGCGACGACGGCACCCAGTTCATCTGGCTGGTCAGCCAATCCCCAGACCCGCTGACCGTCACCCTGGAGGGCACCCCCTGGCGGACCTCGACACCGGCACCCCCACCGCCACCGTCAACCTCCCGGCATACGGCGTCCGCGTCCTCCGCTCGTCCCGTTGATCATGAAGCTATCGCGCCGAAGGAGATCATCTCCGCGGATAACTTCATGATCAACGGGAGCGGATCTCGCGGTGGTGCCAGAGCCAGACGGTGTCGCGGGTGAAGGACCAGGTGAGAACCGCCAGGGATAGGGCGACGATCGCCAGTGCGGCCGGGTAGGGCAGGGCGCCGGAGGCGGCTACCACCAGGACTATGCCCTGGGTGGCGGCTACCACCTTGCGGGAGAAGCGAGGGGCAGCGAACCGCGCAGCCAGGGTAGCGCCCAGGCGGCCGCGACGAAGACGTACCGGAAGGCGCCGATCGCCAGCACCCAGGGGCCCAGCGACCCGGCGACGACGACGCTCAGCACCATGATCAGGACGGCGTCGACCTCCATGTCGAAGCGCGCGCCGAGCACCGACGTGGAGCCGGTACGCCGGGCGACCTGCCCGTCGACCGCGTCCAGCGCCAGCGCGACGGCCGCCAGGGTGACCAGGGCCGCGATCGGCACCGCCCCGCGGAGTGAGTCGGCCGTCAGCGCCGTCACACCCCGACCAGCGTCGCGCGGGCGAGGGTCACCTGGTTGGCCGGACCGAGCAGGCTCATGCCGGACCGGCGCATGGCGCGGCTCAGCACGACCCAGGTGACGCCGGCGTACGCCGTTCCGGCGAGCCATCCGGCGGCGCCCAGGCCCACTCCGGCGGCGAGGGCCCCCAGCAGGACGAACTGGACCGCCATGCCCACCGTCGGTCCGTCCACCGAGGGTGTGGCGATGGGGCGATCGCTGACAGTCAACATTCCTCCGCAGTCGTCTTAGCCGTTCCCGTCGCCGCGTATGGTTAACCGCAGCTCACCTGTTGAACGGTCGACAGGCGATTTCGGTTCAGCCGGGTTTGAGGAAGGACGCCAATGACGCTGCGTGACCGCGCGTTCTGGCTCCGCACTCCCGGTCACGGCGAGATCCGCCCGGTCACGGTCGCCCGGCACGGCCCCGACCAGGTGCTCGTACGGACTCTGTACTCGGGCGTGAGCCGGGGCACCGAGACGCTCGTGTTCCGCGGCGGCGTGCCGGCGAGCCAGCACTCGGCGATGCGCGCCCCCTTTCAGGAGGGCGACTTTCCGGGCCCGGTGAAGTACGGCTACCTCAACGTCGGCGTGGTCGAGGAGGGCCCGCCGGCGCTGCTCGGCCGGACCGTCTTCTGCCTGTACCCGCACCAGACGCGGTACGCCGTGCCGGCCACCGCGGTCACCACCGTGCCGGACTCCGTACCGGCTCGCCGGGCCGTGCTCGCCGGCACCGTGGAGACCGCCGTGAACGCCCTCTGGGACGCCGCTCCCCTGGTCGGCGACCGGGTCGCGGTGGTCGGAGCCGGCATGGTCGGCAGCTGCGTGGCCGCCCTGCTGGCCCGCTTCCCCGGCGTACGGGTGCAGCTCGTCGACGTCGACCCCGGGCGGGCGGAGGTGGCGACGGCGCTCGGCGTCGACTTCGCGCTGCCCGGCGACGCGGACGGCGAGCGCGACCTGGTCGTCCACGCCAGCGCCACCGAGGCGGGGCTGGCCCGGTCGCTGGAGCTGCTCGCCCCGGAGGGCACCGTCGTCGAGCTGAGCTGGTACGGCGACCGCCGGGTCAGCGTGCCGCTGGGTGAGCACTTCCACTCCCGCCGGCTGGTCGTACGCGGCAGCCAGGTGGGTACGGTGTCGCCGGCGCAGCGGGGCCGGCGCAGCTTCGCCGACCGGCTGGCCCTAGCCCTGGAGTTGCTCGCCGACCCGGCGTTCGACGCGCTGATCAGCGGCGAGTGCGACTTCGACGACCTGCCCGAGGTGCTGCCCCGGCTGGCCGGCGGCGACCTGCCGGCCCTGTGCCACGTCGTGAGATATGGAGACTGACGCCCTTGTTCAGCATCACCGTCCGTGACCACATCATGGTCGCTCACAGCTTCCGCGGCGAGGTTTTCGGCCCCGCCCAGCGCTTGCACGGGGCGACCTTTGTCGTGGACGCGACATTCCGCCGACCCGAACTGGACGCCGACAACATCGTCGTCGACATCGGCAAGGCGTCCGCGGAGCTGGGCGGCGTGCTGGCCGAGCTCAACTACCGCAACCTCGACGACGAGCCGGAGTTCGCCGGGGTCAACACGTCGACGGAGGCCCTCGCCAAGGTCATCGCGGACCGCCTCGCCGACCGGGTGCACGCCGGCGACCTCGGCGAGGGCGCCCGCGGCCTGACCGGCATCACGGTCACCCTGCACGAGTCGCACATCGCCTGGGCCTCCTACGAGCGCGGGCTGTGAGGTTCGTTGCACCGGAGCTGAGCGGCCCGAGCGGGGGCACCAACTACAACCGGCGGGTGTGCCAGGAGCTCGGTGTGCGCGAGGTCTTCGTGCCCGGGGACTGGCCCTGGGCGGGGGATGCCGAACGATCCGCGCTGGCCGGTGCGTTGCTTGGCGTACCAGATGGATCTGCTGTCTTCGTGGATGGCCTGGTGGCGTGCGCGGCGCCCGAGGTGGTCGTGCCGGCGGCGGCCAGGCTGCGCCTGGCCGTGCTGGTGCACCTGCCGCTCGCCGACGAGACCGGCCTGACCCCCGGCGAGGCCGCGGAGCTGGACGCCCGGGAGCGGGCCACGCTGCGGGCCGCGGCGGCCGTCGTCGCGACCAGCGCCACGACCGCGCGCCGGCTGGTCGAGCACCACGGGCTGGCGCCCGCACGGGTCCACGTGGCCGCGCCGGGAGCCGACCGCGCATCACTCGCATCGGGTACGCCGGACGGCAGGCGCTTGTTGTGCGTCGCCGCCCTGACCCCGCGCAAGGGGCACGACGTGCTGGTCGCGGCGCTGGCGAAGGTCGCCGAGTGGCCCTGGGAGTGCCTGTGCGCCGGCGCCGGCGACCCGGACCGGCTGGACCGGCTGGTAGCCGCGCACGGGCTGGACGGGCGGGTGCGGTTCGAGGGCGCGCAGGTCGGCGCCGACCTGGACGCCCGCTACGCCGCCGCCGACCTGCTGGTGCTGGCGTCGCACGCGGAGACGTACGGGATGGTGGTGACCGAGGCCCTGGCCCGCGGCGTGCCGGTGCTGGCCACGGCCGTGGGCGGGGTGCCGGAGGCGCTGGGGCACGCGCCCAGCGGCGCGGTGCCGGGGCTGCTGGTGCCGCCGGGCGACGTGGCGGCGCTGGCCGGGGCGCTGCGGCGCTGGCTCGGCGAGCCGGACACCCGGGAGCGCCTGCGGGCCGCCGCGCGCGCCCGGCGCGAGACCTTGACCGGTTGGGATGTCACCGCCCGCGCGGTGACCGACGTGGTGGGAATGATCTGATGGCGTTCAGCCCGACCTGGCTGGCGCTGCGGGAACCGGCCGACGCCGACGCCCGCGCGCTTTCGCTGCTCGAACCCCTGCTCGGCGCGGCACCGAAGGTGATCCGCGACCTGGGCTGCGGCACCGGCTCGATGGGGCGCTGGCTCGCCGGCCGGCTGCCCGGCCCGCAGCACTGGGTGCTGTACGACGCGGACCCGGACCTGCTCGCCCTCGCCGCGGCCGGCCTGCCCGCCGGCGTCTCGGTGGAGACCCGGCAGGCGGACGTCACCCGGCTGACCGCCACCGACCTCGCCGGCGCCGACCTGGTCACCGCGTCCGCGCTGCTGGACCTGCTCACCCGTGCGGAGCTGGACCGGCTGGTCGAGGCGTGCGCGGGCGCGGGGTGCCCCGCGCTGCTGACCATCTCCGTGACCGGCCGCGTGGAACTCACCCCGGCCGACCCGCTGGACGCGTCGATCGAGGCGGCGTTCAACGAGCACCAGCGCCGCCGCACCGGCGGGCGGGACCTGCTCGGCCCCGACGCGGTCGACGCGGCGGCCGCGGCGTTCACCCGGCTCGGCATGGCCGTGCGGGTGGCGCCGAGCCCGTGGCGGCTCGGCCCCGCACGGGCCGACCTCGCGGCCGAGTGGCTGCGCGGATGGGTCGGCGCCGCCGTCGAGCAGCGTCCGGAACTGGCCGGGCCGGCGGCGGCGGCGTATCTTTCGCGCCGGCTCGCGGACGGATTCGCGGCCGTCGTGCACCACAGCGACCTGCTGGCCAACTTCGAATGAACCCAAATGGGCTCGTCACCGTATGTGTTCCCGTGAGGCGGACGGTGTGGGCCTGGGTAAAGCTGCTCGGCGGGGCGGGCATCCTCGCGCTACTGGTGTGGCGGCTGGGCACCGGCGCGCTCCGGGACGGGCTGCGGGTGATCGACGGCGGCACGCTGCTGGTGGCCTGCGGGATCGGCCTGGCGACCACGGTGCTGAGCGCGTGGCGGTGGTGCATCGTGGCTCGCGGCCTGGGGATCCGGCTCCCGCTGGGCAGCGCGGTCGCGGACTCGTACCGCGCGCTCTTCCTCAACGCGGCGCTACCCGGGGGCATCGTCGGCGACGTACACCGGGCGGTGCGGCACGGCAAGGACACCGGCGACGTGGGCCGGGGCGTGCGGGCCGTGGTCCTGGAACGCTCCGCGGGACAGGCCGTGGTGGTCGCCCTCGGGGTAGGCGTGCTGGTCGTGTCGGGAACCCGTCTCGTCGAGGTCCCCGGGGCGGCGCTGGCCGTGCTCGCGGCGCTCGGGCTGGCCGCCGTGGCCGGCGGGTGGGCGCTGCTGCGGCGGGGCGCCTCGCGGTGGACCCGCGCCCTGCGTACCGCCGGCTCCGACGTGCGGCGCGGGCTGCTGGCGCGCGGAAGATGGCCGGGAATCGTGCTCGCCTCCGCGCTCGTGCTGGTCGGCCACCTGGCCACGTTCGTGGTCGCGGCGCGGGCCGCCGGGGCCTCGGTGCCGCTCCCCCAACTCGTGCCGCTGCTGATGCTGGCGCTGCTGTCGATGATGCTGCCGCTGAACGTGGGCGGCTGGGGACCGCGGGAGGGCGTCACCGCGTGGGCGTTCGCGGCGGCCGGGATGAGCGCCAGCCTGGGCCTGACGGTCGCGGTGGTGTACGGGGTGCTCACCTTCGCGGCGGCGCTGCCGGGCGCGGGCGTGCTGGTGGTGCGCTGGTTCGTTCAGCTCTCGAAACGCTCCGACAGGGCGTACCGGAGCAGCACCACGTCGCCGATCTGGCGTACCTCGGCCAGGACCGCCCGGCGGTCCGGCCCCCACGGGAAGGTGCCGTCGCGCACGAACCGCGGCGCCTGGGAGTCGCCGACGAAGAACGGGGCGATGACCAGGTGCAACTCGTCGGCCAGGCCCCCGGTGAGGAACTGGGTGTGTATCGCCCCGCCGCCCTCGACCATCAGCCGCCCCACCCCGCGGGCATGAAGATCCGCCACCACCAGGCACAGATCCACGGGGTCGCCGCCATCCACCACCGTCGCCACCGCACCGAGCCGCTCGCGCGCCGCCGCCACCGCCGGGCTCGCGCAGTAGACCAGCTTGTCGACGTCGCCGGCCACGAAGAACTCCGCGGCCGGGTCCAGCTCGCCGCGCCCGGTCACGGTCACCTTCACCGGCGTCGGCGGAAGCCCTCGCGCCACCCGTTCCTCCCGGCGGGTGGTGGAACGCACGAGCAGCCGCGGGTTGTCCCGGCGTACCGTGGTCGCCCCGACCAGGATCGCGTCGCATCCGGCACGTACGGCATCAACTCGGTCAAAGTCGGCGTCATTGGACAGTAGCAACCGTGTCCCCGCCGCGGTGTCAAGATAGCCGTCGATCGACATGCCGCAACTGAGCAGGATGTACGGTCGCTCGACCACGGCTGGCGCCTCCTTGCCGTCGGGACAGTTGGCCTGCTCGGAGAGTGTCTGGTCTGCTCGGAGAGTTATGAACGTACAGGGAGAGCCGATGACCCAATCGCCACCCGAGGTCCGCCTGGCGCCGGCCACGGTCCGGCGGCAGGTGACGGTGCCGCTGCGCTTCGCGGACGGGTACGCCACCACCGCGCGCGTCTTCACCTTCGACGGGCTCGCGGACGGCAAGGAACACCTGGCCCTCGGCCTCGGCGACTGGCGGACCGCGCTGCCCCTCGTCCGGCCGCACAGCGAATGCCTGACCGGGGACGTGTTCGGCAGCCAGCGCTGCGACTGCGGTCCACAGTTGCGCGAGGCGGTGGAGCGGATCACCGACGCGGGTGGGTTCCTGCTCTACCTGCGCCAGGAGGGCCGGGGCATCGGCCTGTACGCCAAGGTCGACGCGTACGCGCTGCAGGACACGGGGCTCGACACGTACGAGGCGAACCTGGCGCTCGGGCACGGCGAGGACGAGCGCGACTACACGGTGGCGGCCCAGATGCTGCTGGCGTTGGGCGCCGACCGGGTGGCGTTGCTCAGCAACAACCCGGACAAAAGCGCACAACTGAGCCGGTTGGGCGTGGAGGTGAGCGAGGTCGTCCCGACGGAGGTGCACCTGTCCGCCGCGAACGCCCGCTACCTCGCCACCAAAGCCACCCACTCGGCCCACACCCTCGACCTCCCCATCCCCCTCCCCGCCGCGAGTAGCCCTCGCTCTCCCGCCCCGCCGCGCGCCCCGTCCCCGTCGATCAAGGGCAAATGGTCGTGCTTTGATCTCTAAACCACGACCGTATGCCCTTGATCGACGGGAGGGGCGTCGGGGGACGACGCCCAGCATCGACGGGGAGGACGCCCGGCGGAGGGCGGAGGGCGGAGGGCGTTAGGGCGGGGTGGGGGTGGTGGCTACGCAGGTGGAGAGGAAGTCGGCGGCTGGCAGTGCGAACAGCAGCGACACGACCGCCATGCGTGGGATGGACGGCCGGCGGGCCAGCACGGCGTACCCGGCCAGCAGGACTGGCGCCATCAGGTCCTGGGTCGGCGACGCCTGGCCCGGAACCAGCAGCTCCAGGTGGCAGCAGGCCAGCCACAGTGCGATCGCGGCGGTCCACAGTGTCACGCCGAGGCGGTAGCACAGGCGCGGCCGCCAGCGTACGGCGGCGGTCGCGTCACCGGCGCCGCGGTCGGCGTCCAGGTCCATGACCGTGGTGGGCAGGTACAGGGCGGCGGCCAGCAGCAGGCCCAGCGCGACCATGACGGGCGGGAAGTCGCCGACCGGCCGGTACAGGGACCATCCCGCCAGCGGTCCCAGCACGCCCACCACGACGGCGTTGACGGCCACGTCGGCGCCCGGGCGGGCCTTGAGCCGTACCGGTGGGGCGCTGTAGAGCCAGCCCAGCAGCAGCACCGCGCCCGTCCCGGCGGTGAACGCCGGCCCGACCGCCAGGGCCACCGCCATCGCCACGACCGCGAAGAGCCGGCCCCACCGGGTCAGGTCGGCCTCGGTCACCTCACCGGTCACCAGCGGCGCGGTGGCCTTGCGCGGGTTGCGCCGGTCGCTCGGCAGGTCGTACCGGTCGTTGACGGCGAGCACCGCGCCCCACACCAGCGGGCCGAGGACCACCATGGCGGCCAGCGATTCGGGTACGGCGTGCGCGGGCGGCAGCCAGGTCCGGGTGGCCAGCACCGCCCCCAGGTACGCCCCGGCCCAGCCGAGCGGCCAGAACCACGGCCGGGTGAACCGAACCAGCACCGCCGCCCGGGCCAGCGGCTCGGCGGTCACGGCAACGTCAACCATGCCTCGACGCTATGAAAACGCCGGGTGCCGGGGCCTCCCCAGCGGGAGCCAACCGCCTCCCCCAGTAGAGGGAGGATGCAACGATGCCGGCATGGTCGACGCACGCCTACGGGGTCTCCTCCTCGCCGCTGTCCTCGTCGTCGCCGGCTGCGGACAGGGCGCCACGCCCTCGGCGGGCCGCGGGGTGGACCCGATCGCCGCGCCGCAGCCGCTCGGCGTACGAGATCCGGCGCCGCAGGCAAGTGCGGCGGCGTCCGGGCCGGCGGCGGACGCCTGCGACCGGCGGGCCAGCCTGCGCCCCGGCGGATCGCTGCCGGCGCCGCGCCGCATGCCGTCCGGGTCCACGATGGAGGGCATCTTCCGGGGCGGGCGGCTCATCGTCGGCATCGACCAGGACGCGTACCTGTTCAGCTACCGGGACCAGGACGGCCGGCTGGTCGGCTTCGAGATCGACATCGCCCGGCGGATCGCGGCCGCCATCTTCGGCGACCCGGACGCGGTGCAGTTCCGGGCCATCTCCACGGCCGAACGCGTACCGGTGTTGGAGCGGGGCGACGTGCACATGGTGATCCGCACGATGACGATGACCTGCGAGCGATGGCAGCAGGTCGCGTTCTCCACCGAGTACCTGTCGTCCGGCCAGCGCCTGCTGGTGCGCGCCGGCTCCGGCATCAACGGGCTGGCCGACCTGGGCGGCCGCAAGATCTGCGCGACCAACGGCAGCAGCAGCATCCCCAACATCCAGCGCGCCGCGTCCCGCCCGATCGCCGTGGCGACCGACCTGCTGGTGGACTGCCTCGTCCTGCTCCAGCAGGGCCAGGTCGACGCGATCTCCAGCATCGACACGCTGCTGGCCACGCTCGCCGCGCAGGACCCCAACACCACGATCGTCGGTGACCGGATCACCGACGACCCGGCCGGCATCGCCATGCCCCGCGACGACGCCGACCTCGTACGCTTCGTCAACGCCGTGCTGGACGAGATGCGCGCCGACGGGAGCTGGCGCACCAGCTACCGCCGCTGGTTCGGCGGCGTGGGCCCGGTGCCGCAGCCGCCGGCCGCGCGCTACCGCGACTGATCCGCATCGTCAGCCCAGACTCGCGCGGGACGCCCGCTCGTCGAGCGCGCCGCTGCGGATCGTGCCGATGACGAACGCGGCGGCGTTTCCCGCGGCGGCCTCCTGCGCGGCGTCGTCCTTGTCGTACCCCCAGTCGGAGATTCCCTTGACCACGATCCAGTCCACCTTCTCCGGGGCCGCGGCGGCGTACACCCCGGCTCCCTCCATCTCGCCCCCGGACGCCTCCGGGTCGAGCCGGCGCAGGTCGGCGCGCAGCTCCCGCGAGTCGACCAGGGCGCTGGAGGACAGCAGGGTGCCGTAGTGGACCTTCGTGGCGGTCCAGCCCACCTCCGCCGAGCGGAAGCGGTCGAAGAGCGTCACCGAGGAGGAGACGAAGTCGCCGCGGATGAGCACGATCCTCGGCCCGCCGTCGTCGGGGTCGATCTCCTTCCGGTGGTCGATCGCGCGCAGCTGGCGGCACACGATGACGTCGCCGAGGCGCTGTTCGGCCTCCCGCAGCCCGAAGCAGATGCCGGTCACCACCAGAAAATCCGGGCCCAGGCGGGAGATGAGCGCCGACGCGGTGATCGCGGCCGCGCCGGGGCCGACCGCGCCCGGCTGGGTCTGCGCCAGCAGCACCTCGGCGTCGCCGATCAGGCCCAGCTCGTACACGGTGTGGTGGGGCAGGAACCGCTTGGTCGGCTCGCTGCCGGTGACGGCCTTTGCCGCGGCGAAGACGGCCTCCCGCTCACTCGCGGTGGCGACCAGGAGCAGGACCCTGGAGCGCCGGTTGAGGTCGATCTCGAACTCCCGGAATCGTTGCATCTTGTCCCTCCGGAGGTGGGATGGGGAGTCGACGCCGGACACGAGCCGGGCGGGCCGCACGTGCGACCCGCCCGGACCCAGGCAGGATGGGAACCTGACGTCAGTGTCGCTCACCCACCTACCGGATTCCTGCCGCTGAGCTACCGATCAGCTCATTTGCAGGTGGTGCCGTCCCAGTTGGTGCCCTGCGGGCACTCGGCGTACGCGGGTGCGGCCCCGAAGGCCATTCCCGCGGCGGCGGGGACGCCTACCGCGATGGCGAGACAGAGCAGGGTGTTCCGGAAAAAGGCGCGCATGATCGTTGTCCTCTCAAGCAGAAACCGTGATTGCCGTACGCGAGGAGCCGAGACCTCGGCCGCGGACCGAGACGCTCCGGCTCGCGTCCCCGGGGACGCGAGCGAACCGGTCGGTGGGCCGTCGCCCGCCGGCGGATGACGGTGGCGCCCTGCACGGCGCCCCGCCGCACTGCCCGAGTCGTACGGCGTGCGGGCCCCGGGCAGTTGCGGGCTTCCTCGGCCGGACTTTACGTCACTTAGACATTAAGCCCTGCCGGCTGTTTGTGTCAAGGTGACATTTAGGTAGGCTGTCGACCATGACCGCTCGACCCCGCGACCACGCCACCCTGCGCCTGACGGCGGACCTGGCGATCCTGACGGTGCGCGACGGGCAGCTACAGGTCCTGCTCGTCCAGCGCGGCAACGAGCCGTACCGGGGGCGATGGGCGCTGCCCGGCGGTTTCGTACGCGAGGACGAGGACCCGGACGCGGCGGCCGCCCGGGAGTTGGCCGAGGAGACCGGGCTGGACGGCACGGCGCTGCACCTGGAGCAGGTCGCCGTCTTCGGCACCCCCGGGCGGGATCCGCGCGGCCGGGTCGTGACGGTCGCCTACCTGGCGATCGCGCCCGACCTGCCGCTGCCGGTGGCCGGCTCCGACGCGAGCGGGGCGTGTTGGCAGCCGGTGGACCAGGCGCTGGGAACGCTCGCCTTCGATCACAACGACATCCTGCGCACCTGCCTCGAACGGGCCCGCCAGGCGCTGGAGTACACCACGCTCGCCACGGCATTCTGCGCCGACGCGTTCACGATCGGCGAACTGCGCACCGTGTACGAGGTCGTCTGGGGCATGCCCGTCGACACCCGCAACTTCCACCGGAAGGTGACCAAGACCGCGGGCTTTCTCGTCCCCCTCGACGCCAAACGGACCTCCGAGGTGGGCCGGCCGGCGGCCCTGTACCGCCGGGGGCCGGCCACGACGCTCTACCCGCCGATGCTGAGGTCGACAGTGGACTACGACGAACCGAGCGCCTCCAGCACCTGATTCTGCAGGAAGAGCGCGTTGCCGCTGTCGAAGCACGACACCGCCTGGTCCAGCTCCTGGGTCGCCTCCCGGCCACGGCCGTTGGCCTGGTGCAGCTCGGCCAGCGACTGGTGGATCCGCCCCTCCAGCACCGCGTCGTGGCCGCGCCGGGCCAGCTCCAGGGCCGACTCCAGGTGGCGGGCGGCCAGCTCGCCGTCGCCCGCGAGCCGGGCCGCGTCGCCGAGCCCGTGCAGGGCGTACGCCCGGCCGATGCCGTCGGCGTCGCCGGCCGCGGCGAAGACGTACTGGAACTGCGCCACCGCCGGCGACACATCGCGGCGGGCCAGGTGCACCCGGCCGAGCCAGTACGCGGTCTGGGCCAGCAGGCGCGGCTGCCCCGACGGCCGGGCGATCTCGGCGGCGGCGGTCAGCACCCGCAGCGCCTCCTCGTTGTCCCCCAGGTCGAGGTGGGTCTGCCCGATGTACCGCAGCGACTGCCAGGCGCCGACCGTGTCGCCGCTCTCCTCGTACAGCTCCAGGGCGCGCCGGAACGTCTGGATGGCGTCGGCGAACCGGCCCCGCCGGCGCAGCGCGTTGGCCAGCGTACGCAGCGCGATAGCCTGCCCGTGCGCGTCGCCGCACCGCTCGAACGCCGCCGCGGCGGACGCCAGCTCGCGCGGCCCGGCCACGCCCGGACGGCCGCTGGCGAGCAGCGCCGGCTGGCCCAGGATCGCCGTCATCGCCGCCTCGCCGCGCACGTTGCCCACCCGCCGGCAGGCGTCCAGGGCGCACCGGTGGGTGGCGTGCCACTCGTCCAGGTACGCCCGCACGTTGTAGAACTCGTGCGTCGAGATGGCCAGGTCCCAGCACAGCTCCGCCAGGCCGAGGTCGGCCGTGTGGCGCACCGCGGCCCGGATGTTCTGCCGCTCCCGCTCGTACCACTCGGAGGGCGCCGCGTCGACGTCGGCCAGCAGCGCGCGCGGCGCGAGCCAGTCCGGGGTGTCGCCGTGGACCACCTCGAAGTCCCCGCCGTACGTGGCCCGGTGCGCGCGCCGGCACAGCGTCAGCAGGGCGCCGTAGACCCGCTCGGCCAGCGCCTGGCGCTCGGCCGCGGCCAGGATGTGCCGCTCGGCGCGGGCCCGCGCGTACTGGCGGGTCAGGTCGTGCAGCCGGAACCGCCCGACGGTGGCCGGCTGCAGCAGCCCGCACGCCGCGAGCCGGTCCAGCGCCGCCACCGGGTCGGCGCCCCGGCCGGCCAGGATCGCGGCCGCCGTCCAGACGCCGACGTCGACCACCCGCACCAACCCCAGGCCGACGAAGAGCAGCTGGGCGTCCTCGTCGAGCCGCTCGAAGCCGGCGCCGATGCTGCGCGCCACGCTGCGGTCGCCGTACACGAGCGCGCCGAGCTTCTCGTCGGCCAGGCGCTCCGCGAGCTCCGCGGCGCTGCGGTCCGGGTCGCTGGCCCGCAGCGCCGCGGCCACGCAGATCGCCAGCGGCAGGCCGGCGCAGAGCTCGACGATGGTACGCGTGGCGGCCGGCTCGGTCAGCGGATCCACCGCCGAACGGCGCACGATGCGCCGGAAGAGCTCGGCGGCCTGGGGCGGCGCCAGCGGCTCCAGGCTGGGCAGGTGGTGCGCGCCGGCGATGTCCGGCAGCCGGTGCCGCGCGGTGACCAGCACCCCGCACCCGGGGTTGCCGGGCATGAGGTCGCGGATCTGGGCCTCGTCGCGGGCGTCGTCCAGCACCAGCAGCACCCGCTTGTCGCCGAGCAGGGTCCGGTACAGCCCGCGCCGCTCGTCCGCCGACTCCGGCACGTCGACGATGCCGAACGCGCGCAGGACCTGCGCCAGCACCTCGTCGGTCACGGCCGGTTCGGTGCCGGTGCCGCGCAGCTCGACGTACACCTGGCCGTCCGGGTACCGCTGCCGGACGGCGTGGCCGACCCGGACCGCGAGGGCGGTCTTGCCGATGCCGCCCGGTCCGGTCAGCACGACGACCGGCGGCGCCCCCGCCGTTCCCTGGCGCAGCAGCCGGCCCGCCTCGGAGACCTGCCGGTCCCGGCCGACGAGGTCGGCGGCGTCCATCGGGAGCTGCCGGGGCACCGCGCCCTGCCGGGGCAGCGGCCACCGCCGCGGCGCGTTCACCCCCGCGTGCTCGGTGGCAGCCCGCTCGTCGTTGCTGGCGACCGCGTACCGCAGCCGGCGCAGCCGCGGATCGGGCGGGGCGGCCGCCTCGTGCTCCAGCGCCGCCGCGTACCGGTCGTACGCGGCCAGCGCCTCGGTCGCGTGACCCAACCGGAACAGCCCGAACATCAGCAGCTGGCACAGGCGGGCGTCGGTCGGGTCGTTCCGGGTCAGCGCCTGGAGGTCCGCGACGACCGACTCGTACCGCCCCCGCCCGAGCTCGATCTCGGCCAGCCGGACGACGGCCCGCTTGCGGCGCCGCCGGAGATCGTCGCCGAGTCCGGGCGGGAAGTCGCCGGGAATGCCGTCCAGCGGGTGCGGGCCGCGCCAGAGCGCCAGCGCCTCGCGCAGCAGCCGCGCCTCGTCGTCGGTGCCGTTGCCGACGGCGGCCTCCGCCTCCCGCAGGAGCCGCTCGAACAGCAGGCTGTCCAGGTCGTCCGGCGCGACCCGGAGCTCGTACCCGTAACCGGAGTGCGTCACGATATCGTCGCCGCGACCAATGGTGGCCAGCAGTCCCCGCAGCTTTGATACGCATTTGTATAACTGCGTCTCGTCTACATCTGTTTTGCCCCAGGCAACCCGCAGCAATTCACCGGTCGGAATCCGATCATTGGCGTTGATCATCAGAAACGCTAAGATCGACAACCGGTGCCCCGGGGGAGATCTATTCCGGGACCGGCGCCAATGATCAGCCGACCCAAGATTCGATACATCATCGCCGCGACTCCGTTCTTGATCCCGGAGTATATAGCCACCGTTGATATCTACTAATCGTCCATGGCCAGGTCGACGCGCACCCCGAGCAGCCGCACCGGCCGGTCGAGCCGGAATTTCTCCAATACGATCAGCGCCGCCCGCTCGATCACCGCGACATCGGTCGTCGGACCGTCGCGCAATTTCATCACCCGGGTGGGGGTATAAAACGAGGCGAAACGCACCTTGACCGCCACGTGCGTCACCCGGCGTCCGGCGCCGACGATCTCGGCGCCCAATTCCCGCGCCAGCACAGCGACGCCGGCGGCGATCTCTTCGCGATCGGTCAGATCACGGGGGTACGTCGTTTCGCGGCTACGGGACCGAGCGATCCATGGCTCGGTCACGATCTCGGTGTCCCCCAGGCCGCGGGCGAGCACCAGCAGCCACGCTCCCTGCCGCGGCCCGAACCGCGCCCGCAGCGCGTCGGCGTCGGCGGTCGCCAGGTCGGCGACGGTGTGCAGGCCCAGCTCGGTGAGCTTGGCGGCCGTCTTCGGGCCGATCCCCCACAGCTCGCCGGCCGGCCGTTCACCCATCACGGCCATCCAGTTCCCGGCGGTCAGCTCGTAGATGCCGCCCGGCTTGCCGAACCGGGCCGCGATCTTCGCGGTGGTCTTGTTGTCGCCGATCCCGATGGCGCAGCTCAACCCGGTCTTGTCCAGCACCGCGCGCCGCAGGTCGGCGGCCAGCGCCCACGGGTCGGCCACCTCGGCGCCCACGAACGCCTCGTCCCAGCCCCACACCTCGACGCGTACCGGAAAGGATCGCAGCGTGGCCATGACCCGCGCGGACGCCGCCTCGTACACCGGCGGGTCCGACGGCAGGAACACCGCCTCCGGACAGCGGCGGAACGCCGCGCGCAGCGGCATCCCGGACCGCACGCCGAACGCCCGCGCCTCGTACGACGCCGTCGCCACCACCTGGCGGGCCCGGGTCGGGTCCCCGTCGCCGCCGACGACCACCGGCCGGCCGCGCAACTCGGGGCGGCGCAGCACCTCGACCGCGGCGACGAACTGATCGAGGTCGACGTGCAGCAGCCACCACGGGCCCACCCGATCACCATACGGCCGACGTAGGCTGGTGGCCCGTGAAGCTTGGCTTGCACTACTGGAACTACACGACCCCCGCCGACCCCGCACGGATCGCGCCGACGCTGGCCCAGACCGCCCGGATCGCCGACGAGGCCGGGATCGCCTCGTTCAGCGTGATGGACCACTACTTCCAGATGCAGACCCGGCTGAGCGCCGCCGACGAGCCCATGCTGGAGGGCTACACCACGCTGGGGTACGTCGCCGCGCTGACCACCCGGATGACCCTCGGCGTGCTGGTCACCGGCGTGACGTACCGGCATCCCGGCCTGCTCGCGAAGATCGTCACCACCCTCGACGTACTGTCCGGCGGGCGGGCCCAGCTCGGCGTCGGCGCCTCCTGGTACGAGCGGGAGCAGCGCGGACTCGGCGTGCCCGTGGTGCCGGTGCGCGAGCGGTTCGAGCGGCTGGAGGAGACGATCCAGATCTGCCGGCAGATGTGGAGCGACGACAACGGCCCGTACGAGGGGCGGTACTACCGGCTGGCCGAGACGCTGTGCGTACCGGCACCGCTGGGTGGGCGGCGGCCGGAGATCCTGATCGGTGGCGGCGGCGAGCGCAAGACGCTGCTGCTGGTCGCCCGGTACGCCGACGCCTGCAACCTCTTCGCCGGCGTGGACCGGGTGGCGCACAAGCTGGACGTCCTGCGGGCGCACTGCGCCAACGAGGGCCGGGACTACGACGCGATCGAGAAGACCGTGATGGTCAGCGCCCCGGTGCTGGCGGACGTGGACGGCCTGCTCACCGAGGCCGAGGCGTACGCGAAGCTGGGCGTCAGCGAGATCCAGGTGCTGCCCGACCGGCACCCGGTCGAGTTCGTCGAGGCGGTCGCCGAGCGGATCGCGCCGCGGCTCAGCTCAATTCGCTGAGGCGGCGCTCCAGAAACCTGCGCTCCGGCTCGTTGCCGACCAGTTCGAGGGCCTGCCGGTACGCCTCCACGGCCTCGTCCCGGCGGCCGAGCCGGCGCAGCAGGTCGGCGCGGGCGGCCGGCAACAGGTGGTAGCCGGCCAGCCGCCGGTCGTCCACCAACTCGTCGAGCAGGGCGAGGCCGGTCGCGGGTCCGTCCACCATGGACAGAGCCACCGCGCGGTTGAGCTCGACCAGCGGCGACGGGGCGATCGAGCGCAGCACCGCGTAGAGCGCGACGATCTGCGGCCAGTCGGTGGTGGCGACGGTGGCGGCCTCGTCGTGCACCGCGGCGATGGCCGCCTGTAGGGCGTACCCGCCGGGGCGCCCGCCGGTCAGGGCGGCGACCACCAGGCGGCGGCCCTCCTCGATCTTGTCGCGGTCCCACCGCCCCCGGTCCTGGTCGTCGAGGAGCACGAGCTGCCCGCGGGCGTCGACCCGCGCCGCGCGCCGGGCGTCGACCAGCAGCATCAGTGCCAGCAGGCCGGCGACCTCGCGCTGCTCGGGCAGCAGCCGGCGCAGGATGCGGCCCAACCGGATCGCCTCGTCCACCAGGTCCGCCCGGGTCAGCGCCGACCCGCTGGTGGCCGCGTACCCCTCGGTGAAGATCAGGTAGACGACCCGCAGGACGGCCGGCAGCCGGTTGGGCAGCTCGGCGGCGTCCGGCACGCGGAACGGGATGCGGGCATCGCGGATCTTGCGCTTGGCCCGGACCAGCCGCTGCGCCATGGTCGCCGTCGGCACCAGGAACGACCGGGCCACCTCCTGGGTGGTGAGGCCGGCCAGGCAGGACAGCGTCAGCGCGGTCTGCGCCTCCAGCCCGAGCGCCGGGTGGCAGCAGGTGAAGAAGAGCCGCAGCCGCTCATCCGGCTCGTCGTCGGCGTCGCCCCAGTCCGGGTCCGGGGGCGGGCGGGGCGGCTCCGGCCGGTCGGCGTCCGCCTGGAGCAGCGCCAGCCGGGTCGCGAGCCTTTTGTCCTTGCGCAGGATGTCCACCGCCCGGTGGCGGGCCACCGTCAGCAGCCACGCCGCCGGGCGCGCGGGAACCCCGTCGCGAGGCCACCGCTGCAGCGCGGTGGCCACCGCGTCGGAGGCGACCTCCTCGGCGAGGTCAAGGTCGCCGAGGGTACGGACCAGCGCCGCCAGCAGGCGGCCCCACTCCTCCCGGAAAACCGCCTCGACCGAGTCGGCCGCCCCGTTCACCCAGGCTCCTAACCCGCCGTGTCGAACTCCATGATCGGCCGGACCTCGACCGAGCCGTACTTCGCGCCCGGGCACCGGGCCGCCCACTCGATCGCCGCGTCCAGATCCGGCACGTCGATCAGGTAGAACCCGCCCAGGACCTCCCGGGTCTCCGCGAACGGACCGTCCGTGACGACCCGCTCGCCGTCCTTGAGCCGCACCGTGGTGGCGGTCGTGCTGGGCTCCAGCGCGTCGCCGGCCCGCTGCACCCCCGCCTCGGCGACGGCCGTCGAGTACGCCCAGTAGTCGTTCATGACCTGCTCGGCCTCGGCCGGGTCAGGCGCGCCGGTCGGCTCCTCGCCGTAGATCAACAACATGTAGCGCATGACGTCTCCTACGCTCTCGGCAGCCGCGTACCGGCCACCTCTCATCCTGACGACGGCGAAGACGCCCGCAATCGACATCCCGGAGCAAAGAATCTCCGACCGGCTGCCCGCAGCCCACCGCCCGGACCCTCCGCAGGGAGCGCGGGCAGCGCTTTCCCGCCCGAGCGGGGGACCCCTGTTGGGCGATCCGTCGCGAGTAGGGCTCCCCTATTCCGCCCGCCCCCGCCCCCTACCCGTCGATCAAGGGCAAACGGTCGTGCTTTGATCTCTTTTCCACGACCATTTGCCCTTGATCGACGCAGAAGTCCTTGATCGACGACAGGCTGCGGTGAGGGCTTGCACCCCTCGGCCTGACCTCGTGCGCCGCCTCGCGGGAGCCGCCCGGCGAGGACGTGGGCAGTGTCGGGTGCGCGCGGGGGTTACCCCTGAGTAGGGCTGCCCTCTTGGGGGCGCGGACCCGAGTTGGGCGACCCTTATACCGCTGAGGTCGCCCATGATGGCGCCCTCAAGGCCAGGCAGTAAGGGACCTCGGTACAGCTCGGCCGGTAGCCCCGACTTCTGCGGTGATCATGAAGTTAGCGTCCGAGTAAGCGCTCTCCCCGACGCTAACCCCATGATCACCGCAGACTGGCGTCGATCTAGGAACAATGCCGCTCAGTTAAGGGTCTGGCCGGGCGTTGTTGATGGGGCCGGGGTAGACGGGCAGCGAGGCTCCGGTAGACATGGCTGTCCTCACAAGACGGTCATGATCTGTAGGGAGCCTCGCTGTCCACGTATTTTGTCACCCGCCGGATGATCAAGGTCGCTGCGGGTGTGTTCGCCCCAGGGCACGTTGGGGAGTTGACGCAGCATGTGCCGTTCGAGATGGTCGATGCCGCGTTGGCGGAGGCCGGTCTGGGTAAGTCCCGTGTGCGTGAGGTACCAGCCCGGGTTGTGGTCTACCTGCTGTTAGCCGGCGCGTTGTTCGCCGAGGTGGGCTACCGGCAGGTCTGGGACAAGCTGGTAGCGGCCCTGGACGGTGTGCCGGTGGCGAACCCGACCTCGGGTGTGCTGGCCCAGGCCCGCCAACGCATGGGACCGGCTCCTTTGCGGGCCTTGTTCGACCTGGTGCGGGGACCGGGTCCGGCGCCGCGTACCCGTGGGCGGTGGTGGCGAGGGCTGCTGGTCTGCGCTATAGACGGGACCAGCGCGGCTGTCCCGGCCAGCGCGGCGAATCTGGCCGAGTACACCCCGCATCGCTGCAACCATGGCGGGTCGGGCTATCCGAAGCTGCGGCTGCTGGTGTTGGTGTGCTGCGGAACCCGGACCGTCATCGACGCGATCTTCGGGCCCACCGGGGTGGGGGAGATGCCCTACGCCAAACGGTTGGTGGCCAGCCTGCGTCCGTCGATGGTCGTGCTGTTGGACCGGGCCTTTGGGGCGGCGGACCTGATCGAGGCGATCGCGCAGGCCAGGGCATACCTGGTGGTGCGGGTCAAGGACAACCGGAAACTGCCGGTGATACAGCGGCTGCCGGACGGCTCATACCTATCGGTGATCGGCCAACTGCGGGTCCGCGTGGTGGAGTGTCAAATCCACGTGCAGACCACGGCCGGGCGTGCCACGACCATGTACCGCCTCGTCACCACGCTGATTGAGCACCACCACTATCCGGCGTTCGACCTGGTCCGGCTCTACCACGAACGGTGGGAGGTCGAAACAGCGTTCCTGGAACTGAAATCGACGATCCTGGGCGGGCGGGTACTACGAGCCAGGACCCCGGCCGGGGTCCGCCAGGAGGTCTACGCCCTGCTGGTGACCTACCAGGCCATCCGCCTGGCCATGGCCGACGCCACCGACACCCAGCCCGACCTTGACCCCGACCGGGCCTGCTTCACTACCGCCTTGAGCGCGGCGCGTGACCTGGTCGTGCAGGCGGCGAACGCCATCACCGGCGCGGTGATCGACCTGGTCGGCGCGATCGGCCGGCGAGTCCTAGCCAACCTCATGCCCGAGCGTCGGACCAGGCGCGCCCCGCGGATCGTCAAACGAGCGATCTCCAAGTACAACGCCAAAGGCCCCAACATCGACCGGAAGACCTACCAGGCCACGATCAGCATCGACATCCTCGTGCCCCAGAGCCCTTGACGACGCCACACCACGCCTTAACTGAGCGGCATTGGATCTAGGAAGAATCGTGGGTATAAACCGGACTCGATACCCACGATTCTTCCTAGATCGATTCGGCCGCTCGACTTGGTGGGGCACACCGGGATCTTGGGCCCGGTTATGTCGGACACGTCCGGACGCAAGATCCCGCCCTGCCCCACCAAGTCCGCTGCCAGCAAGCGGACCTCGCCGCCGATCAAGGACTTCCACGCGGATCAAGGGCAAACGGTCGTGGAAAAGAGATCAAACCACGACCATATGCCCTTGATCGACGCGCAGAGGCGCGCAGAGGCGGCGAGGCGCGGAGGAGGAGCGTGGGGGTCAGCCGCCGTCTACGGCGTGGAAGGGGGTTACGGTCTGGCGGGCGGTCGCTGCCGGGACTGTCGCCGTGGCAATGGAGTCGAACAGCATCCGGCCCAGTACGGAATGCGCCTGCACCGCCGGCTGGGTGGCGCCGTAGTTGTTCACATCGGACAGACCCCCGGCGAAGAACGCAAACGTCAGCGCGGGCGCCCCATCCGCGCCGAACATGATGCCGACCTCGTGCCGCCGATCGCCGTCGGCGCCGTACTTGATGGCGATCCGGCTGCGCTCGGCGGACGACATGTTGCGCCGGATCCCGTCGTGGTAGCCGTTGATCCAGCGGGTGATCCGCAGCAGGAAGTCACACGACGCCGGCGACAGCAGCGTCTTGTTGGCCAGCCGCCACAGCAGGTCGTGCGTCTCGCGCGGGGTGGTCACGCCGAGGAAGAAGCGGTTCGGGTTGGCCACCGGCTCCACCCGCGTGTACGTGAACCCCTTGGCGGCCAGGATTTGGTTAATCTCCAGCGCCGGCACGACGCGCCCGCACATGCGTACCGCGGTGTTGTCGGAGACCAGCAGCATCGCGGTGAGGAAGTTGGCGATGGTGATGTCGTCACCCCACACGCCATGCAGGTGGTAGATGCCGCTGCCGCCGAGGATGATGCTGCCCGGCAGGTCCAGCTTCTGCCCGAGGCTCAGCTCGCCACGGTCCACCTTGTCCAGGACCGTCATCGCGACGAAGAGCTTCTGCACGCTGGCGCCGCTGATGACGAAGTCGATGTCGTCCTCGATCACCGTCTGCAACGCGCCGGTCGCGTCGACGGCGGCGACGTGCGAGTGCCAGTGCCCGCCGGCCTTGGTCTTCTGCCGCTCGTAGCAGTGCCGGATCGCGTCCGGTCCGGTAGCCGGTGCGGCCGCCGACGCCGGCCGGGCCACCGCCAGGGACGCCACTGCGGCGCCCGCTCCGATGGCTACGCGCCTGCTGATGCCCATGGACATTCATCCTCCCCGTGAGTCTGACGACCCCGCGGAGGCTACCCGCAAAGGGCGGCGGGCCAACGCCCGCCGCCCTTTCTTCATCGGAAACGCATCAGATCTTGCCGGTGCCGGCTCCGTTGATGACCGTGTTCTTCACGGTGCTCGCGGCATCCATCGAGTACGAGTACGGGATGCCGGCGACGCTGCCACCCGTCTGCCCGCTGCCGGAGTTGACGAAGTGGTTGTTGCGGGCCACCAGCGACCCGGCCGGCGAGCTGCCCTCTCCACGGTGGAACGGGTCCGAGACGTTCTCGAAGTAGTTGCCCTCGACGAGGACGCCGGCCTCGCAGGTGGACGCGACGCCGTAGCTGCCGATGCTGCGGTAGTAGTTGTTGAACACGTGCACGGGGTTGCCGAAGCGCACCCGCGGGTGTCGCTGGTTGCTGCCGTCGAAGTAGTTGTTGTTGTACGTCACCCGCAGGTGACCCCGGTCCTCGCCGCCGTTGCTGTCGGAGTGACCGAGCAGCGCGGTCTTGTCGTGGTTGAAGAACCGGTTCCACGACACCGTGACGAAGTCGGACGCGCGCTTGACGTCGACCGCCCCGTCGTACCCGCTGCTGAAGTTGTTGTGGTCGATCCAGACGCGGGTCGAGTACTGCACGTTGATGGCGTCGTCGCCCCAGCTCCGGAAGTTGATGTTCCGGATGATGACGTTGCTGACGCTGGCCACGTTGAGACCGCCGCCGGTGATGGCGGCACCGCTGCCCACCCCGATGATGGTCTTGTTGGCGGCCACCTTCTGCATGCCGCTGATCGCGATCGTGCCGGACACGCGGATAACCCGCGAGCCGCTGGCCTGCATGTTGCTGATCAGCGCGGAGGCGGTGGTGACGGTGACCGGCGAGGCGCTGCCGCCGCCGCTGGTGCCGCCGCCCTGCGTGGCCCAGCCTTGCAGGTTGAACGTGGCGGCGGACGCGTTGGGCATCGCGACGAGTACGCCGGCGCCGGCGAGCGCGAGGGCCGCTACGCCGATGAGCGGTCCGCGCCAGCGGCGTGACCGGTGCCGGTCGGACGGGTCGGCTTGGTGTTGCGTCATGGGGAAACCTCCCATAGGACGGTGAGTCGCATCCGGTCGGCGCCGTGGCAGAACGGCACCCGGTGAGTGCGGCCCGGTGGGAGCCCGGTGGTCGGGGAAGCGGCGGAAAGCGCTTTCCCGTCGATAGAGTATCGACTCACATAAATCATGTCAACGAGGGGATTCCCTGCCCGTTGTAGATCGCGTTACGCTGTCCCGCGCAGTGCAGATACCTGAAAAAGGTTCATGGGGAGAGTGAGTGCGCACCCGGCCCGACTTCCGGCCCTTCGGGAAGCCCAGCAACTCCGAGGTCCTCGTCCTGTGGGCACCGGCCGCGCTGGGCGTCGCCGTGGCGTTGACGCTTTTCGCGGCGGTCACTTTGACCCCGGGCGAGGCGCGGGAAGACGACGAGGTCCGGCCGCGCGCATCCATCAACTACGCGTGGACACCGCCCGCGTACGAACCGCCACCGGTGCCCGCCGACATCCCGGGGACCACGACGCCCAGCCCGTCGCCGAGCGCGTCCCCCAAGCCGTCCCCGTCGCGCTCGCCGGTCGCCCGGCGTACCACGGCGAAGCCGCCGACCACGCAGGCGCCGCCCGCGCCGCCCGCCGTGACCGGCGACTACCGGGTCCTCAACTCGTACGGCGACTCGTTCATCGCCGAGGTGTTGGTCACCAACTCCTCGGGCAGCGGCCGGGATTGGACGGTCCGGCTGCAGTTCCCCACGAACGTGGGGCGGCTGCACACGTTCTGGGTCGAAGGGGCGCCCCAGGCGACGCTTCAGCGCCTGGGGCCCGCGTACGTCTTCACCAGTGGGGTCGAGGTGCCGGCCCGCTCGTCGGTGCCGTTGCGGTTCCAGTTCGAGCGGTGGGGGCAGGACAACGACCCGAGCGCGTGCGCCGTCAACGGCACGCCCTGCGACTAACTCTCTATCCGTACCAGCATCTTGCCGACGTTCTCCCGCGCAGCATGCCGAGGAACGCGGCCGGCGCGTTCTCCAGACCGTCCACAATGGTCTCGTCGAAGCGGACCGTGCCGTCGCGCAGCCAGCCGGCCAGCTCGGCGGTGAACTCCGCCGCCAGATGCCTGTACGACGTGACGATGAACCCGCGCAGCGTCAGCTGCTTGGTGATGGCCAGCGCAAGGTTGCGCGGCGCCGGGGTCGGCTCGGTCGCGTTGTACTGCGCGACCGCGCCGCACAGCGCCACCCGGCCGTGCACGTGCAGCGCCCCGAGGGCCGCCTCCAGTTGCTCGCCGCCGACGTTGTCGAAGTAGACGTCGATGCCGTCCGGCGCCGCCTCGCGCAGCCGGTCCCGGATCGGCCCGTCGTGGTAGTCGAACGCCGCGTCGAAGCCCAACTCCCGCAGATACGCCACCTTGGCCGGGGAGCCGGCGCTGCCGATGACCCGGCCCGCGCCGCGCAGCTTGGCGATCTGCCCGGCGAGGCTGCCGACCGCGCCCGCCGCCCCGGACACGAAGACCGTCTCGCCCGGCTTCAGCTGGGCGATCTCCACGAGCCCGACCTGCGCGGTGAGCCCGATCCCGCCGAGCGCGCCGAGGTACGCGGTCGCCGGCGCGATCGCGGTGTCCAACACCTTGGTCTGCGCGGCGTCCAGCACCGCGTAGTCGCGCCAGCCCAGGCCGTGCGCCACGATGTCGCCCACCTTGCGGTCGGGCGACTGCGACGCGACGACCTCGCCGACCGCGGCGCCGTCGAGCGGGGCGTCGATCTGGAACGGCGGCACGTACGACTTCACGTCGTTCATGCGGTTGCGCATGTACGGGTCGACCGACATCGCCGTGTTGCGCACCAGCACCTGCCCGGCGCCCAGGTCGGGCACCGGCACCTCGACGAGCCGGAAGTGCTCCGGCGTCGGCCAGCCGGCACCCGGGCGCGACGCCAGCTGAATCTGCCTACCGATCAGGCCGGCCATCAGGCGACCGCCAGCGTCACGTCGATGTTGCCGCGGGTGGCGTTGGAGTACGGGCAGACCTGGTGCGCCTTTTCCACGACGTCCAGGGCGATCGCCCGCTCGACCGCCGGCATCGCCACGGTCAGCGCGGCCGTGAGACCGAACCCGCCGCCGTCGGTCGGGCCGATGCCGACCCGGGCGGTCACCGTCGAGCCGGTGGCGTCCACTTTGGCCTGCCGGGCGACCAGCTTCAGCGCGGAGTGGAAGCAGGCCGCGTAGCCGGCGGCGAAGAGCTGCTCGGGGTTGGTGGCGCCACCCGGGCCGCCCATCGACTTCGGCACGGCCAGGTCGGCCTCCAGCAGCCCGTCCGTGGTGCGGGTGTGGCCGTTGCGGCCATCGCCGGTCGCGACGGCCTCGGCGGTGTAGAGCACCTGCATGGGGGGATCGTCCCTTCTAGGGGGTCAGTGGGCGGCCGTGCGCAGCACGCCGGCCAGCTCGGTCAACGTCCGGTGCAATGTGGACAGCTCCGCTGTGGACAGTCCGGTGGCGGTCCCCAGTGCGGCGGGCACCTTCCGCGCGCGGCGGCGCAACGCCGTACCCGCGGCGGTGAGAGCGATCTCGACGACGCGCTCGTCGCCGGCGAACCGCCGGCGTGTCACGAGCCCCGCGGCTTCCAGGCGCTTGAGCAGCGGCGACAGCGTCCCGGAATCCAGGTCCAGCTCGTCGCCCAGCTCCTTCACCGTCCGCCCGTCGCGCTCCCAGAGCAGCAGGAGCACCAGATATTGCGGGTACGTCAGGCCGAGCTCGTCCAGCAGCGGACGGTAGAGCGCGGTCGCCGCCCGGGAGGCGGAGTACAGCGCGAAACACACCTGCCGGCGCAGGAGCAGCTCTTCGTCCACACCCAGAACGGTAGTGCACAACTCGATTGCACACAATCGAAGTGGGTGTGACGGGCCCGACAGGAGGCGGTAGCGTCGCCGCATGACGCTCCTGACGGACCTCGCCGCCGCGATCGCCTCGGGCGGTGTCGAGGTCGTTGACCTGACCGCTCCCCTGTCCTCGCGGACGCCGATCCTGACCCTGCCCGAGCCCTTCGGGCAGACGAACCGCTTCGCGCTGAGCCAGATCAGCCGCTACGACGCCGCCGGCCCGGCCTGGTACTGGAACAACATCTCCACCGGCGAGCACACCGGCACCCACTTCGACGCCCCGATCCACTGGGTCACCGGTCAGGACAAGGCCGACGTGTCCCAGGTGCCGCCGCGCCAGCTGGTCGCGCCCGCCGTGGTGCTGGACTTCAGCGCGCAGGCCAAGTCCGACCCGGACTTCCTGCTGGAGATCGAGCACGTCCTGGCCTGGCAGGAGGACTACCCCAGCGGGCTGCCGAAGGGCGGCTGGCTGCTGCTGCGCACCGGCTGGGACGCGCGCGGCGACGACGACGCGGCGTACCTCAACGGCGGCCACACGCCGGGCATCTCGGTGGCCTGCGCCAAGTGGCTCGCCGAGGAGACCTCGCTGCTCGGCGTCGGCGTGGAGACGGTGGGCACCGACGCGGGCACGGCACACTCGTTCGACCCGCCGTTCCCGTGCCACTCGTACCTGCTCGGCGCCGGCAAGTACGGCCTGACCCAGCTGCAGAACCTGGCCGCCCTGCCACCGACCGGCGCGGTCCTCATCGCCTCGCCACTGCCCATCGTGGGCGGCTCGGGCAGCCCGGCGCGAGTCCTGGCCCTCGTCGAGAGAGCATGAATCGAGAGAGCATGAAAGTCGCCGAGGTCGTCGGCAGGTCGCTGGCCGCGCACGGCGTCAAGCACGTGTTCGGCGTCGTGGGCAGCGGCAACTTCCACGTCACGAACGCGCTCGTGGCGGCCGGCGCCCGGTACGTGCCGGCCGCGCACGAGGGCGGGGCGGCCAGCATGGCGGACGGGTACGCCCGCGTCTCCGGCCGGCTCGCCGCGCTCTCCGTGCACCAGGGACCCGGCGTGACGAACGCGCTCACCGGCGTCGCCGAGGCGGCCAAGAGCCGTACCCCGCTGGTGGTGCTGGCCCCGGAGGCGACCAGCCCGCGCTCGAACTTCTTCATCGACCTGCCCGGGCTCGCCGCGTCGGTGGGCGCGGAGTTCCGCCGGGTGGGCGCCGCGACCGCGGCGGACGACGCGGCGTGGGCCTGCCGGGCCGGCCGCACCGTCGTTCTCGGTCTGCCGCTGGACGTGCAGGGTGAGCCGGCGGCACTCACGGCGGTGGCAGTGGCGGCGCCCGCTGAGGAGCCCGCGCCTCCCGTGGCATCCCTTGTGGACGCGCTCGCGGCGGCGCGGCGGCCGGTCTTCATCGCCGGCCGGGGCGCGAGCCGCCGGGGTGAGCCGGCGCGGGCCGCCCTCACCGCGCTGGCCGACCGGTGCGGCGCCCTGCTGGCCGTGTCGGCCGCCGCCAAGGGCCTGTTCGCCGGCGACCCCTGGTACGTCGACGTGTCCGGCGGGTTCGCCACGCCCCTGGCCGCCGAGCTGATCTCCGGCGCGGACCTGGTGGTGGCCTGGGGCAGCACGCTGAACATGTGGACCACCCGGCACGGCCAGCTGATCCCGCCGGACGCGGTCGTGGCCCAGGTCGACCGGGATCCGGCGGCGCTGGGCGTCAACCGGCCGGTGGACGTGGCGGTACGCGGCGACGTGGTCGCGGTGGCCCAGGCGTGCGCCGCGGCCCTGGCACCGGCGCCCGGCTGGCGCACCCCCGAGCTACGCGCCCGCATCGCCGCCGAGGGGCGCTGGCGCGACGTGTCCTACGTGGACGAGAGCGGGGCCGGCCGGATCGACCCGCGCACGCTCAGCGTCGCGCTGGACGACCTGCTGCCCGCCGAGCGCACGGTGGTCGTCGACTCGGGCAACTTCATGGGGTACCCGTCGATGTTCCTGTCCGTGCCGGACGCCGCCGGGTTCTGCTTCACGCAGGCGTTCCAGTCGATCGGGCTGGGGCTGGCCTCCGCGCTCGGCGCGGCGGTCGCCCGGCCGGACCGGCTCACCGTCGCGGCGCTGGGCGACGGCGGCTTCCTCATGTCCGCCGCGGAGCTGACCACCGCGGTACGCCTCGGCGCGCCGCTGCTCGTGGTGGTGTACGACGACGCGGCGTACGGCGCCGAGGTGCACCACTTCGGCCCGGACGGGCACCCGCTGGACACCGTCACGTTTCCGGACGCCGACCTCGCGGCGATCGCCCGCGGGTACGGCTGCGCCGGCCTGACCGTACGCGGGCGCGGCGACCTGGACGGCGTGCGGGCCTGGCTGGACGGGCCGCGGGAGCGCCCGCTCGTGGTCGACGCGAAGGTGGTCTCCGCCCGCGGCTCATGGTGGCTGGAGGAGGCGTTCCGCGGCCACTGAGCGAGTGCAAGGAAGGGCCCCTTGCTATCGCTTTTTGCATAGCAAGGGGCCCTTCCTTGCACTCACGCGGTCGGGCGGTGGCGCATCGCGATCACCCGCGCGCCAAGGTGCAGCGGCGGCGCGAGCGCGCCGGCTCGCAGCGCGGCGAGCAGCTCGTCGGCGCCGGACGGCGGGCCGAACAGCTGGCCCTGCCCCGCCGTGCACCCGAGCTCCCACAGCGCCCGCCGCTGCTCGGCGGTCTCCACGCCCTCGGCGACCACGTCCAGCCCGAGCGAGCGGCCAAGCTCCACTGTGGACCGCACCGCGGCCGCCGCCTGCGCGGAGGCGCGCATCGCGGCCACGAACGTCTGGTCGATCTTCAGCTCGTGGACGGGCACCTCGGACACCACCGCCAGCGAGGAGTGGCCGGTGCCGAAGTCGGCCAGGGCGAACCGTACGCCGGCGGCACGCAGCCCGGCGAGCACCTCGCCGACCGTCTGGAGCTGCCCGACCGAGGTGGTCTCGGCGAGCTCCAGCACCAGGGCCGCCGGCTCGATCCGGTGCGCGCGCAGCTCGGTCAGGACCAGCCCGGAGAACGTCGGGTCGAGGAGGCTGTGCGGGGACACGTTCAGCGCGAGGGCCAGCTCGAACCCGGCCGCCCGCCACTGGCGCAGCCCGGCGAGGGCCTGCCGCAGCACCCCGGCGGTGAACGCGCCGAACAGGTCGGACCGCTCGACCAGCGGCCGCCACAGCTCCGGCGGCAGGTCGCCGTGCCGGGGATGCCGCCACCGGGGCAGCGCCTGCGCACCGACCGCCTCGCCGCTGCCGAGGTCGACGATCGGCTGGAAGTCGACGGTGAACTCGCCACCGGCCACGGCCCGGGCCAGCTCGCCACCGAGCGAGAGCCGGCGGTGGTCGGCGGTGTCCCGGCCCTGCTGGTAGTCCACGATGGCCATCCCGGCGCGCTTGGCCTGGTACATCGCGACGTCGGCCCGGCGCAGCAGCTCGCCCGCGCTCATGCCGGGGCTGGCCAGCGCGATGCCGGCGCTCGCCTGCACGGTGACCTGCATGCCGGCGAGACCGACCGGCTCGCGCAGGCAGTCGAGGATCCGCCGGGCCCGGTGCAGCGCGGTCGCCGGGGCGGGCAGGTTGCTGAGCAGGATCGCGAACTCGTCGCCGCCGAGCCGGGCCACGGCGGCCTTCGCCGCGGTGGCGGCCGCCCGCAGCCGGCCGCCGACCTCGACCAGGAGCTGGTCGCCGAGGGCGTGGCCGAGCGTGTCGTTGACCTCCTTGAAGCGGTTGAGGTCGACCAGCGCCAGCGCCGTGGTGCCACTGGTGGGCGGCTGCTGCCCGGCCGCGATGAGGTCGAGCAGCTGGCGGCGGTTGGCCAGCCCGGTGAGCGGGTCGATCCGGGCGTCGCGGGCGTGCCGGTCGGCCTGGTCGGCGAGGCACTCGTACGCCCGCGCGTTGTGCACCGCCGTGGTGAGCGACGCGGCGTACGCGCGCAGCGTGCTCTCCTCCCGGCCGCTCAGGCCGGCGGCGGGCGGCAGGGCCAGCCGCAGGACGCCGATCGCGGCGCCGTCCCGGCCGCCGAGCACCCGGCTCGCGGTGAGGGCGGCCGGCGGCGGGGCGTCGGCCGCGGGGCCGTCGTAGACGATCTTGCCGGCGCCGGCCCGGACCACCCGCGGCGGCTCCGCGTCCCACAGCTCGACCTGCGCCTGGCGGGCGTTGAAGAGCGCGACCGCGCCCTGGGCGGCGGTGTGCAGCACGCCCTTGAGGTCGACGTCGTTGAGCGCGTCGGTGGCGGCGGCGAGCTGCTCCCAGGTGTGCCGCTCGGCGCGCAGGTGCAGCCGGTGCATGTAGACGAGGTACAGCACGAGCAGCGCCGGCGGGATCACGATCATCAGCCACGGGTCGATGACGGCCAGCGGGATGGCCCCGGCCGCGAGCAGAAAGCTGGCCGCGTTGATGCCGGCCCGGACGTCCCAGTCGGTGCGCGTCACCTGGCCCCACGTGCGGCCGGTGGCAAGGGACAGGGTCGTGCCGGTCAGCACCTCCTCGACGACGGTGTACGCCACCGCCGCCAGCAGCAGGGCCAACGCGTACGCGGTCCACTCGCGAAGGAGGTCGGTGCCGGTGGGGGCCGGGTGGACGCCGGCGATGGCGACCGCGCCGGTCGCGGCGGCCGCGGCGAGGACGTCCTTGCCGGTGTTGTGCAGGGCCTTGTGTACCCAGGTGGCGCTGCGCCGGCGGAACGCGGCGCGGGTGACGGCCGCGGCGGACGCGGTGCAGACGATCACCCAGGCGGGCGGCAGGATCAGGGCCGCGATGAGCACCGCGGCGGTGATGGAGGTCAGGCGCGTCTCGGTGCGGATGCGCACCGGCGCGGAGCAGCCGACGCCGACGGCGATCAGGCCGAGGGCCACCACCAGGTACGGGATCTCGGTCCGGGACGGCGGGGAGAGGTGGGCGAGGGCCCACGCGAGGCAACCGATGGCCAGAAGCAGGACGAGACCGGTCAACAGCCGTAGCTGCCCGGTCTCACCCTTGCGCACGCCAACCTGCTCTCTCCACTGTGGAGCGTTTCCATCGACCGGTCGACATCCGGTCAGGCTACCGCAGCGCAGAGTGAGATCGACACCCTCTCACCGCACTTAGTCCCAGTCCCATCCGCGCGTCATGACCGCCCCTCCTTCCCGTACAACCCCGGGACACGGTAAGGAGCAGTCATGCCGGATTGGAAGCTGAAAACGTCTTTTAGAGCAGACTAAGCCTATTCCGGCGGTGTTGTTACGTTGCGTCCCTTTCTCGGAACGCTCCGCAACCGTCGGATCGGCACTTTACCCAGCTCACGCACCACCGGCATCAGTGGTTCAACGCTGATGCGCACGTCTCACCGGCGGAATCATGGCGGACATCACCGCATCGACGCGGTTCGACCCCATGTGGACGCCTACCTGCGCGGGCCGGGGCACATCGGACCCATAGCCGGTGCGACCTGCGCTTCGGGCGCCGGATAAGCTCGCGCGGTGGACGATTCGGGGGCCCTACGGCGGCAGCGCGGCCGCCCCCGCGACCCCGAGATGGAGGCGCGGGTCTACAGCGTCGTCGTCCTGGTCTTCGCCGAGAAGGGCTGGGCCGGCTTCACCCTCGACGAGGTGGCCCGCCGTTCCGGTGTCGGAAAGGCGTCGGTCTACTTGCGCTGGCGCGACAAGCGCGAGCTGCTGCTGGCCGCGATGCGCGACCGGCTCGAGCCGTTCCGCGGCTGGACCCACACCGGCGACCTGCGCGAAGACCTCAAGGCGATGGCCCGGTACGTCTTCCGCATGTACTGGGGCTGGGCGGGCCTGGCGATCATGCGGCTGTGGCTGGACGCCCGCACCTACCCCGACCTGTTCGCCGAGCTGCAAAACTTCTACCTGTTCGGCAGCGTGAAGATGGTCGAGGACATGGTCCGGTCGGCGGCGGCCCGCGGCGAGCTGCCCGCGTCGACCTCCCCCGCGCTGGTGCTCGGCACGCTCTTCGGGGTCGCGACCGTCCAGGTGTCGATGGCCCCGCCCGCGCCGGACGAAGACGTCGCCTACCGCACCGAGGTGTACGTCAACCAGATCGTCGACATGGTCCTGCACGGCCTGCGCACCGCCGACGCCGGCACCGCGAGCTAGGGCCCGTTTTATAAGGGTCGGTCGAGCCGAGGCGAGGCCCAGGCGGCGATCCGGCAAGCCGGGCGGAAGGTCGCATACCGGTGTTGTATGCGGCCTTTCGACCGGTGCCGCCGGTCGTCGTCTGGGTCCGCCGCAGGCCGGCCAGCCCTTATAAAACGGGCCCTAGGTCACCATCGACCGCTGCGGCACCCGGCTCGGGTCGGCCGGCGTCGACCTGGTCAGGTACTGGGGCACCGGCGCGCCGTCGGAACCGGTGTCCCGCACGTGCCCGTACCGGATGGCGCCGCGCTGGTAGTCGGGCCCCTGGCGCAGGTCCTGGGTCACCCCGCTCCACGTCGTCGGCGTGACGGTCAGGTCGTAGTCGGCGGAGGTGCCGCTGCGCTCGTTGTGGTGCAGGGTCACCTCGCCGTCCAGGTAGTAGAACTCCGCCTGCCACATCTGCTGGGCGCCGGATGGCAGCCGGGCCGGGTCGCTGCCCGGCCGGCCCATCCAGGTGTACCCCGGCGTGGTGGTGCCGGGCATGCCGTCGTCCATGCGGCGACCGCCGCCGGACCCGGCGTGGAAGAGCTTGCCCTTCAGCCCGGTCCACGTCGGCATCGCGATCTCGCCGCCGCAGTTGTAGTACGCGACCGCCCAGCCGACGTGGAAGTAGCCCTGGCCCCGCAGGGTCACCTTCTGCCCGCGCTGTTGCAGCATCATCGGCTGCCCCGGGTACGGCTGCCAGTACGAGCCGCCCACCGGCTGGACGCGTGCGCCCTCGGGCCGCCGCGGCAGTGCCCCGGGCTTCCTGTCCGCGGGTGGCGCGGGGTCCGGACCGTCCACATTGCTGCCGTACCCGGGCTTCGGCGCCACGTCGACCGGCACCGGTGCGCGTTCCTCGGGAAGCTGGGCGCGCGCGCCGCGCCCGCTGTCCGCGGCGCTCGGCGACGGCTCCGCGGCGGCACTGGTGGCCACCGGCGGCGCGGCGGCGCCCGGCGGGTCGGCCGGACCATCGGGTACGAGCAGGTAGACGCCGCCGATCGCGAGGACCACGGCGCCGGCGTACAGGGCGGCGCGGGCCCCGGGCCGCTGGGCGAGCTGGTCGCGGGCCTGACCGAGCCAGCCCTCCCCGTCCGGCGCGTCGGCACCGCCGCTCAGCCCGTCCGCGGTGGCGTCCGCGACGACGAGGCCCTGCGCGGTGTCGCCGAGGCGGGCGGCCAGCTCGATCGGGATCGGCAGGAGCGAGATGCCGGCTAACAGGCGCTCGGCGGGGACCAGGTCGGCCCAGTGCCGGCCGCACTCGCGGCAGGCTTTCGTGTGCCGGACCAGGCGCTTGCGCCACAGCGTGCTGGGCTTGGCGTCCCAGCCCTCCAGCATGTCGATCAGGTCGGTGCAGTGCCGGTCCGACCACAGCGCCCGCACCACGACCCGGGCGGACTGCAACTGGGTCTTCATCCGCTGGACGCGGACGGCGGCGTGCGGCGTGCTGATCTTCAGCGCGGCGGCGAGCTCGTCGCGGGTCAGCTCGCCCGCGGCCTCCTGCCACCACAGCGTCAACAGCCGCCGGTCGTCCGGGTCGAGCCACCGGGTGGCCTCGGCGACCTCCTTGCGCTGCCCGGTCAGGCCGAGCTCGGTGATCGTGAGGTCGACGAAGTCGGCGGACGGGTCGGCGAGGTCGCCGGCCTCCTCCAGCCCGCTGCGGGCGAACATCTCCTGCCGCGCCCTCGCCCGGGCCCGGATCTGCTGCATCGCGATCGCCACCAGCCAGGACCGGAACCGGCTGGAGTCGCGCAGGCTGTCCAGCTTGCGGACGACCCGCAGCATCGTCTCCTGCACCACGTCGTCCACGTCGGGGTGGCCGTCCAGGGCCCGGCCGACGATGTTGTAGACCAGCGGCAGGTGCTCGGCGACCAGGTCGTCCAGCGACCGCTTGTCCCCGCCGCGCGCGGCGGCGACCGTGCCGACGTCAACCACGTCGAGCCGTGCGTGCCTCCCCATCGCGCACCACCTCGCCCGCATGCCCAGTGAATCGTTCCGGCAGGCCGCGCAGTACGTGTCGCTTCCGCTGCCCCCTGGGCAAAGTAGTTTATTGGACGCCGCGTGTCCATAATTCTGTCGGAACTTCTGTCCCACAGATCACATGGGCCCCTTCTGTTCACATCCCAGCCAATTTTCCGCCTAGTTGACGGGCCACCTATAGACATCTATGGTTTTCCCACTGGAAAGCCCTTTCCTCAGCAGCGGGAGGCCATTTATGCGGGCGATGACGGCGGTGTTCGCGGGCGTGTTCGCCGTGGTCGCGGCGGGCGCGGGCGGCGGTGCGGCAGTGGCCTGGCCGGGCCCGCATGTGACGGTCGCCGCAGACGGCAGCGGGGACTTCACGACCGTCCAGGCGGCCGTCGACGCCGTACCGGCGGGCAACGCCAGCACGTTCACCATCAAGATCAAGCCGGGTGTCTACCACGGCCAGGTGATCGTCCCCGCCACCAAGCCGTACGTCTTCTTCCGCGGCCAGGGCGCCGACCCGACCCAGGTGGTCATCGTCGACGACCGCGCCAACGGCACCCCCAAGCCGGACGGCGGCACCTGGGGCACCTCCGGCAGCGCCTCGGTCACCATCGACGGCCACGACTTCCAGGCGCGCAACCTCACGTTCGCGAACAGCTTCGACGAGGCCGCCCACCCCGAGATCAGCGGCAAGCAGGCGGTCGCGGTGCTCACCCGCGCGGACCGGCTGGTCTTCGACAACGTGCGCTTCCTCGGCAACCAGGACACGCTCTACGTCAACAGCCCGGACGCCGCCACACCGGCGCGGGTCTACCTGCGCAAGTGCTACGTCGAGGGCGACGTCGACTTCATCTTCGGCCGGGCGACCGCGGTCTTCGACCGCTGCCGCATCCACTCGCTCGACCGCGGATCGACCACCAACAACGGGTACGTCACGGCGGCCAGCACCAGCATCGCCAACCCGTACGGGCTGCTGTTCACCCACTGCACCTTCACCGGTGACGCCCCGGCCGGCACCGTCTACCTCGGCCGGCCATGGCACCCCAGCCAGGACCCGAACGCCATCGCGCAGACCCTCATCCGGGAGTCCACACTGGGCGCACACGTCATCGCCGCCGCACCGTGGACCGACTTCGGCACCTGGTCCTGGCGCGACGCCCGGTACGCCGAGTACCGCAACCGCGGGGCCGGCGCCGTGCCCAGCGCCGACCGTCCACAGTTGACCGCCGCCGAAGCCGCCACGCTGACCCCGCGCACCTATCTGTCCGGCGTGGACGGTTGGCACCCCGAGCGCTAGTCCCCGTGATCAGGGCGTCCTTCAAGTCGTCCGGACGACTTGAAGGACGCCCTGATCACGTCAGCCGCGCAGGAAGACGCCGAGCCGCTCCTCGACCTGCTGGGCCGTTGCCGCGCCGACCATCACCGGCACCATCCGGTCGCCCACCTGCACCAGCAGCGTCGGGAACGCCCGCACGCCCATCTCGCGTACCTTCGCGAAGTCGTCCTGCGCCACGCCGAGCGACCACGGGTGGTCGAACCCGGCCACCACGGCGTCCGCGTCCAGGCCGTACGACACCGCGATCCGCTTGTGCGTGGACGGCTCGGCCAGGCTCATACCGTCCACAAAGAACGCCTCGTGCAGGGCGGCCGACAGCTCGACCGCCCGCTCCGGCGCGGCCCGGCGCAAAGCGGCGAACCCGCGGGCGGCGGCGACGGAGTTCATCACGAACGAACCATCGGCGGTCAACCGCTCGTACCCGTCGCCGAACCAGACACCGGTGAGGTCGCTGATCCGCCGGTTCGTGGCCCGTACGTCGCGGAGCTGGCGGATCGGCACCCGCCCCTGGCCGACGTACAGTCCGCCGGACACCACCTCGACCTCGATGCCTGGATGCAGGGTGGCAATGTCCACCATGGTCTGTGCGAAGCCGTACGACCACGCACAGTAGGCATCGAACACGTAAATCATGCGTGCCACGTCCATCGGTCCCCAACGACCTGAAACGGTGTGCGGACCTACCGTAGTTGATCTGCGTTGAAAATCTCTTTTGCGTTTCACTCAGCCAAACGGGCCCAACATCCGTACCAACGGTTACGCGACGGACCGGGACGCTGGAGGGGCCATGACATCACCGCTGGGACTGCGGGATCTGGAGGGCCCACAGTTCGCGCCGCCGCGGTCGTACCCGAGACACCGGGCCGACCTGCCCCCGGGGACGGTGTGGGACTCGCCGCCGCCGCAACGGCCGCGCGGGCGCGGCCCGCGCCTTCTGGTGGCCGGCCTGGTCGTGGCCGTGGTGTCCGCCGGCACCGGCGGCGCCGCCGGCTGGTACGCGTCGCTGTGGGCCAACGCGCCCGGCCTGCAGACCCGCAACGTCGCCGCCAACACCGCGGTGCCGGACGCCCTGGTCAACGCCGCCGAACAGGCCCTCGCCGGCGTGGTGTCCATCGAGGTGGTCAGCGACGACGAGGCCGCCACCGGCTCCGGCTTCGTCATGGACGACCAGGGCCACATCATGACCAACAGCCACGTCGTGCTGGCCGGCGGCGACATCACCGTCGTGGGACAGGACGGCCGGGAACGCACCGCCCGCCTGGTCGGCCGCGTGTCGCGTACGGACATCGCGGTGATCAAGGTGAGCGGTGACCTGACCACGCTGCGCCCGCTCACGCTGGGCCGCAGCGCCGACCTGAAGGTGGGCGAGCCGGTGCTGGCGGTCGGCTCGCCGCTCGGCCTGTCCGGCAGCGTCACGGCCGGCATCGTCAGCGCCGTGGATCGGCAGGTACGGCTGGGCAACTCGGCACGGCAGAGCGCCGTGCAGACCGACGCGTCCATCAACCCCGGCAACTCCGGCGGCCCGCTGGTGAACGCCCGCGGCCAGGTCGTCGGCGTGAACACGGCGATCGCCACGCTGGAGGGCAACGGCTCGATCGGCATCGGGTTCGCGATCCCGATCGAGCGCGCCTCGCAGACCGCGCAGGAGATCATCGCGACGGCGTGATCAGGGCGTCCCTCAAGTCATGAGAGCAACTTGAGGGACGCCCTGATCACGCCGCGCGGACGTGGAAGACTGGGCCGGGTGGGAATCGTGACCCCCGGCTTCCGTGGCCGGCCGCGCTCGTCCGGGCCCAAACTGCCGCCCGGGCAGTACCTGACCGAAGACTTTCCGGTGCTCACCGCCGGACCGACGCCGCGCGTCCCGGTGGACCGATGGGAGTTCGTCGTCACCACCGAGACCGGCCAGCAGCACCGGTGGTCGTGGGCCGACCTGATGGCCCTGCCCGCCGAGACGCCGACCGTCGACATCCACTGCGTCACCAAGTGGTCCAAGCTCGGCACCGACTGGGTCGGCGTCTCCCTCGACACCCTGCTGTCCGATGTGGAGACCGCCGCCGACTTCGCGTTCGTCCACTCGTACGGCGGATACACCACCAACCTGCCGCTGGAAGACCTCCTCGACGGGCAGTCCTGGATCGCCTACCGGTACGACGGCGCCGACCTCGCCCCCGAGCACGGCGGGCCGGCCCGGCTGCTCGTGCCGCACCTGTACTTCTGGAAGTCGGCCAAGTGGGTGCGCGGCATCCAGCTCCGGCTGGACGACGAGCCCGGCTTCTGGGAGAGCGCCGGCTACCACGACTACGGTGACCCGTGGCGCGAGCAGCGGTATCAAGGCGACTGACGTGGCAGGTCGGCCAGCTCGTCGAAGCCCGCGCCGAAACCCCCACCGCCCGCACCCTCGTCCTTGACGTGCCCGACTGGCCGGGACACCTGCCCGGCCAGCACGTCGACGTACGGCTCACCGCCGACGACGGCTACAGCACCCAGCGCAGCTACTCGATCGCCGCACCCGCCGACGGCGACCGCGTCGAGCTGACCGTCCAAAGTGTCCCGGACGGCGAGGTCTCCCCGTACCTCACCGAGGTCTTCGCCGTCGGCGACCAGGTGGAGATCCGCGGCCCGGTGGGCGGCTGGTTCGTGTGGCGGCCGGCCGACACCGCCCCGGTCCTGCTGGTGGCCGGCGGCTCCGGGATCGTGCCGCTGATGGCGATGGTCCGGGCCCGGCGCGCGGCCGGCAGCCGTACCCTGTTCCGCCTCATCTACTCGGTGCGCACGCCGGCCGACGCCTACTACGCCGACGAACTGCGCCGCCGGGTCCGCGACGACGCCGGCCTGGACGTAACGTACGCGTACACCCGGACCGTCCCCGACGGCTGGCCCGGCCAGCCGCGGCGGCTGGGCGTCGCGGACATCAACACCGCCGGCTGGCCGCCCGACCTCGCGCCGGCCTGCTACGTCTGCGGGCCGACCGGCTTCGTCGAGACGGTCGCCGACATCCTCGTCGCGCTCGGCCACGACCCGCGACGGGTCCGCACCGAACGCTTCGGCCCCACTGGAGGTTGACATGGACTTCACCGACGGGAACGCGCTCGCCGGCCCGCTGCGGGAGATCTTCGCGGTCGACATGACCGCGGCCACCAGCCGATGCGCGGCCTGCGGCCACGCCGGACCTGTCGCGACCCTCCGGGTGTACGCCCACGCGCCCGGCCTCGTCGCCCGCTGCCCCGGCTGCGAGGAGGTCGTCCTGCGGCTGGTCCGCGCCCCGGACAGCGCCTGGCTCGACCTGCGCGGCGCCGCGTCCCTCCGCATCCCGCTATGAGGTTGGTGGGCTCCGGGCGGAACGCCGACGTGTTCGCGCTCGACGAGCAGCGCGTGCTGCGCCGGTACCGCGAGGGAGGGGACGTGGCCCACGAGGCGGAGGTGATGGCGTACGTCGCCGGGCGCGGCTACCCCGTGCCCGCCGTACACCGCGCCGAAGGCCCCGACCTGGTCCTGGAACGGCTGGACGGCCCGACCATGCTCGCCGCGTTCGACGCCGGGACGCTCGACCTGGACGCCGGCGCCCGACTGCTCGCCGACCTGCACACCCGCCTGCACGCGGTGCCACCCCGGGGCGCGGACTGCGTCCTGCACCTCGACCTGCACCCGGACAACGTGATCCTCAGCGCGCGCGGCCCGGTCGTCATCGACTGGCGCAACGCGACAGACGGCCCCGCCGACCTGGACGTCGCCCTGTCCGCACTGATCCTGGCCCAGGTCGCGACCACCCCCGGACAATGGTCCGAGCCGGCGCGCGCCCTGTTGCCGCCCTTCCTCCGCTACGCCGGCGGCCAACCGACCCGCATGCTCGACCGCGCGGTGGCGATGCGCGCCGCCGACCCAAACCAAACCGCCCCCGAAGCAGCCGCCCTCACGACCGCCGCCACCCTGATCCGCACCCACACCCCTAACAGCCCCTCGTCGCCCCGCCGCCCCGCCCACTCTTCTCGCCGATCAAGGGCATACGGCCGTGCTTTGATCTCCGATCCACGACCATTTGCCCTTGATCGGCGCGGAATTCCTTGATCGACGCGGTGAGGCGGGCGTGCTGAAGGTCGCCGGCTGCCGGGGCGCCCGCCCACCGCCGCACGCCCACCGCCGCACGCCCTGCCGCAGTCCACCGACGAACGGCCGCTGGCGAACGCCCGGCTGCCGGCCACGGGCGGTCTGCCCTGGCGACGACGGCGGCCCGACCTGGTGCACAGCGGGCCGGCCGCCCGAGCGCCGCGCATCACCGCCACGGTCGTGGGCAATGTCCCATCCGGCCAGCGCTGCGCCGCCGCGGGCCGCGGGTGACCCGTGAGTAGGGGCCCCTCCTGGGAGATCGGGCGTGAGTGGGGCGCCCCTGTACAGCTCAGCGCGGGTACAGGGGCGCCCCGCTCACGTCGGGACGCCCAATAGGGGCCCCCTTTAGGGTGCTCAACCCGGCCCACCCGCCCCACCCCGCCGATCAAGGAATACCCCGTCGATCAAGGGCATACGGCCGTGGTTTAGAGATCGAAGCACGGCCGTATGCCCTTGATCGGCGGGAAGAGAGGGCGGCGCGGCGCGGCGCGGGGATAGGGCGGCGCGGTGGGGAGTGGAGGGGTGAGGGGTGGGGCGTGGCATGCTGGGCGGACGTTACCAAGGAGTAGGAGCGAGGAGTGGGAGGCAGCCAGGTGGAGGGCCGACTCGACGGGAAGGTCGCGCTGGTCACGGGCGCGAGCCGGGGCATCGGGTACGCCGTGGCAGCGCGGCTCATCGCCGAAGGGGCCAGGGTGTGCGTGACCGCGCGCAAGGCGGAGCCACTCGCCGAGGCGGCCGCGGCGCTGGGCGGGCCCGGGTACGCCATCGCCGTACCGGGGAAGGCGGATGACGCCGACCACCAGGCGGAGGCGGTCGCGCGTACGGTCGAGACGTTCGGGAGCCTCGACATCCTGGTCAACAACACCGGCATCAACCCGACGTTCGGGCCGCTGCTCGACGTGGACCTCGCGGCGGTGCGCAAGACGTTCGAGGTGAACGTGCTCGCCGCCATCTCCTGGGTACGCCAGGCCCGCGACGCGTGGCTGGGCCAGCATGGCGGAGCCGTCGTCAACATGTCGTCCATCGCCGGGCTCGGTCCCGCGCCGGGGCTCGGGGCGTACGCGGCGAGCAAGGCGGCGCTGATGCAGCTGACCGAGCAGCTGGCCGTCGAGATGGCCCCGGCGGTACGGGTCAACGCGGTCGCCCCCGCCGTCGTGAAGACGGTCTTCGCCACCGCGCTCTATGCGGGCCGCGAGGAGCAGGTGTCCGCCGGCTACCCGCTGGGCCGGCTCGGGGTGCCGGAGGACATCGCCGCGGCCGTCGCGTTCCTGGTCTCCGCCGACGCCTCCTGGATCACCGGGCACACGCTGGTCGTCGACGGCGGCCTCACCCTCGTCGGAACACTGGGATGAGCCCACCGGGGCTCGACCTCGCCCGGCTGCGGGACTACCTGGGCAGCGCACACGAGCTGAGCGCCGAGGTGATCGCCGGCGGCAAGTCCAACCTCACCTATGTCCTGCGCGACGGGACGCACACCTGGGTGCTGCGCCGGCCGCCGCTGGGGCACGTGTTGCGTACCGCGCACGACATGGCCCGCGAGCACCGGGTGATCAGCGCGCTCGCGCCGACCGCCGTGCCGGTGCCCCGGACCGTCCTGCTGTGCGCCGACGCCGAGGTGATCGGCGTGCCGTTCTATCTCATGGAGTACGTCGACGGCACCGTCTACCGCACCGCCGAGCAGACCGCCGGGCTCGGGCCGGAGCGGGCGCGCACCCTGGCGTACACGCTCGTCGACGTCCTCGCCGACCTGCACGAGGTGGACCCCGAGTCGGTGGGACTCGGCGACTTCGGGCATCCGGCCGGATTCCTGGAGCGGCAGCTTCGCCGCTGGAAGGCCCAGCTCGACGCGTCCCGCAGCCGCGATCTGGCGGGCATCGACGAGCTGCACGCACGGCTCACGGCGAGCACGCCGGCATCCATGAAAAGCGGCATCGTCCACGGCGACTACCGCCTCGACAACGTCATCGTGGGCGCCGACGGCCGCGTGGCCGCCGTACTCGATTGGGAGATGGCCACGCTCGGCGACCCGCTCGCGGACGTCGGCCTGCTGCTGGTCTACTGGGACGGGCTGGCCGGGTTGGGCAGCAACGCGGTCTCCACCGCGGTGCACCCGGGCGCGGGGTTCCCGTCCGGCGACGCGCTCGCCGCCCGCTACGCCGCCCGCCGTGGCGCCGACCTGACCACATTGGACTGGTACATCGCCTTCGGCTACTTCAAGCTCGCGGTCATCGCCGAGGGCATCCACTACCGGTTCGTGGCGGGTAAGACCGTCGGCGCCGGGTTCGACCACATCGGCGAGGTGGTCGAGCCGCTGGTCGCCGCCGGCCACTCCGCTCTGTCGAAAGAGGACTGACCATGGACTTCGGTTACGACGCGACGACCGAGGACCTCCGCGCGCGGTTGCTGTCCTTCATGGACGAGTACGTCTATCCGGCCGAAACCGTCTTCGCCGAGCAGGCCGGCGCGGGTCCAGAGTGGACCACTCCCCGATCGTCGAGGAGCTCAAGGAACGGGCCCGCGAACGCAAGCTGTGGAACCTGTTCCTCCCGCACCACCCGGCCGGCGCCGGCCTCACCAACCTCCAGTACGCCCCGCTCGCCGAGATCACGGGGCGCAGCCCGTACCTGGCGCCGGAGGCGCTCAACTGCGCCGCGCCGGACACCGGCAACATGGAGGTGCTCGCGATGTTCGGCACGCCGGCGCAGCAGGAGCGCTGGCTGGCGCCGCTGCTGGCCGGGGAGATCCGGTCTGCGTTCTGCATGACGGAGCCGGACGTCGCCTCCTCCGACGCCACCAACATCGCCACCCGGATCGAGCGCGACGGCGACGCGTACGTCGTCAACGGGCGCAAGTGGTGGTCCAGCGGCGCGATGAACCCCCGCTGCGAGATCCTCATCGTGATGGGCAAGAGCGACCCGGAGGGGCCGCGGCACCGCCAGCAGAGCATGATCCTGGTGCCCGCGAGACGCCCGGCGTGACGGTGCGGCGGGGTATGCGGGTGTTCGGCTACGGCGACGGTCCCCATGGCGGTCATGCCGAGATCACGTTTGAGGGCGTCCGCGTACCCCTGGAGAATTTGATCGCGACGGAGGGTGACGGTTTCGCGATCGCCCAGGCACGGCTCGGGCCCGGGCGTGTGCATCACTGCATGCGGCTGATCGGCATGGCCGAGCGGGCGCTGGAGCTGATGTGCCGCCGCGCGGCGGCGCGGGTGGCCTTCGGCCGCCCGATCGCCGAGCACGGCGTGGTCGCGGACTGGATCGCCGAGGCCCGGGTACGCATCGAGCAGGCCCGCCTGCTGGTCCTCAAGACGGCCTGGCTGATGGACACGGTGGGTAACAAGGAGGCACACACGGAGATCCAGGCCATCAAGATTGCCACCCCGCAGATGGCCGAATGGGTGCTGGACAAGTCGATCCAGGTGCACGGCGCCGGCGGGGTGAGCCAGGACTTCCCGCTCGCGCAGCTGTGGACGGCGGCGCGGACGCTGCGCCTCGCCGACGGCCCGGACGAGGTGCACCGCGCGGCGCTGGCCCGCCGGGAGATCCGCCGGTACGCCTGAGCTGGACCCGATGCGGCACTATGAGGAGATGTCGGAGTTCGCCCCGCTGGGCACCGGGATCCCCGGGTCACGGTCCGCCACCGCCCCCGATCGGCGGCTGCCGCGGGGCCGGCACGACCTGCCCCGGGAGTTCGTGGCGCGGACCCAGCGCGACCGGCTGATCGACGCGATGGCGCGGACCGTCGCGGAGAAGGGGTACGCCAGCACGTCGCTCGGTGACGTGTGCACCGCCGCGGGCGTGTCGACCCGGGCGTACTACCAGCACTTCGCCGACAAGGAGGCGTGCTTCCTGGCCGCCTTCGAGAAGGGCGTGGAGCTGCTGCAGAAGAGCGTCGTCGTCGCGTACGGGCAGCCGGGGCGCTGGCCCGAGCGGATGCGGCGCGGCCTCGGCACGCTGCTGCACCTGCTCGCGGCGGAGCCCGCGTTCGCGGCGCTGGCGGTGGTGGAGGTGCTGGCGGCGGGGCCGCGGGCGATCGCCGGGCGGCGTGCGCTGCTGGGCAGCTACGTGGACTTCTTCGACGACGCGCCGCGCCGGGGCGGCCAGCCGGAGGTGCCCCGGGTCGCCGTCGAGGCCGTCATCGCCGGCGTGTACGGCGTGATCTACGACCACGTGTCGACGGGGCGCGCGGCGGAGCTGCCGGATCAGCTGCCCGGGTTGACGTACGCGGTGCTGTCCCCGTTCATCGGCCCCAAGGCGGCGGCCGCCGCGGCCGGACTCCCCTGAGGGTTGCTCTCCCCCTCGCCCTCGCCCCTCGCCCTGGCCCCAAAAGGGCTCCCCTATACCCGCTGAGACGGTGACAGGGGAGCCCTCCTCACAATTCACGCCCAAGAGGGCTGCCCTTTGGGGAGAGGCCGGCCACGGCGCGCGCCGATCAAGGGAAACCAGCGCGATCAAGGGCAAACGGTCGTGGCTCGGAGATCGAACCACGACCGTTTGCCCTTGGTCGACGGGGGACGAGGCCGTCGACGGGGATCCGGAGCGCTACGCCGTCACGGTGATCGGGGACGCGGGGTCCGTCGTGTTCGCCACCTCGTACGTGGCGCGGAAGACCGCGCTCGTCGCCGCGGTCGGGCAGCCGAGGCCGCCGGTGACGCGGATCGGGACGTTCACGCCGGCGGAGAAGTCCAGCCGGGGCGGGGCGCCGTCGACCCACGGGCCGGTGATGGTGGCCGGGCCGTCGGGGGCGACCACGATCGTGCAGGACGCCAGGCCGGAGATGGTGGTGACCACGCCGCCGGTCGGGATGGTCATGGTGCCGGTGGAGCCGGCCGGGTCGTACTGCAGGGCGATGGACCAGTCCCCGTTGGTGTTGTTGGTGACGCTGGTCGCCGTCGTGAGGAAGATGCCGGTCGGGCAGGCGCCGCCGTTGTTGTTGAACACCGGCGGGGCGACGACCGAGGTGACCGGGCCGTCAGGGCTGGCGTTGCCGGGCTCGGCGGGACGGCGCCGGTGGTGGTGGACGTGTTGCAGGCGACCGTGACGCTGCCGACCTGGAAGCTGGCGGTGGTGCCGGCTACCAGGGAGGCGCTGAAGCTGTGCCCGGCCGGGGTGACGGTGGTGGAGGACGCGGCGAGCGCCGGCGCCGCGGGGACGACCGCCAGGGAGGCGGCGACCAGCGCGGCGAGGACAGCGGCGCGCCGGAGGGTGGGGACGGGTTGCCCATCTCGATCTCCTTGATCGTAGGCAGGACGGGGGCGGGGAATCCCCTGATCCAGAAAATGAGGCTTTTCTGGATTGCTCGTGACGCTATTCCCAAGCGTCGATCTAGTCAAGGGACCCCCGCCCCGGCCCGGAGCCGCGACGTACTAGAAGCACTCGTCCTTGCCCGAGCTGACCTTCATCCGCAGGCCAGAGAGCTTGAACGTGCCGGCGTTGGTGGACCACGCCACCTGCTGCAGGTTGTCGATGTGCACCTTGTCGGCCTGCTGGCTGAACAGTCCCTGCAGGCCCTGCGCGCCCGGCGGGCCCTTGTCCAACGTGGAGGCGTCGCGGCCGATCTCGATGTTGGTGAAGGTCGCGTTGCCGTCCATCTGCGCCATGTCGACGAACATGTTCTCCGCCACCACCGGCGTCTTCGCACCAGCCGTGAGCTTGAGGCTGATGTCGCCGACGAAGGGCAGCGTGGTGAGCACCGACTGGCACAGGTTGGTCAGTTCCGCGTGCTTCATCGCGGCCACGGCGACGGGCTCGGCCGAGCCGTCGGCGTGTTGGTCGATCCAGCCGTAGTTGACGAAGCCGTTCGCGTCCAGGGTGTCCGCCGAGACCTTGAACTGCTGCCCGGAGACCATGAAACCGGCCGCCAGGACACCGTTCGAGATCATGATCAGCACCGCCGCGGTCACGGTCGTGACCACGCCAACGGCCACCGCGAACCGCCGCCACTGGGTACGGCCGGCGGCCGGGACGCGGTACGTAGCGCTCATACCATTGTTCCTCTCCGTGAGGGCCAATCGAGCAATCCAGAAAAGCCTATGCTTCTGGGTGGACGCACGGTATCCCCGGGGCCACGACGCGTCAAGATCTGAAGACTTCCTTAAATCTTCCTTAGGTTCGATCCATGCCCGGCTCAACCCCGTATGCGAGGACAACAAACGATCACGACTGGTTGGGGGACCGCGTGTGGAAGCTCTCATGTCATCGCCACGCCACCTAGAAGCGCGGCCGGAAACGGCTATGGCGTCCGGCGACGATGCCTGGTGGCGCCGCCCGGCGACGAGCCGCGGCCGACATTCTCGAACACCTGCGCGTCCGGTCGGGCGGACGGCCAACCGGACCGGCATCCATCGGGCCGAAGGCGGCCTGCTCCGGAGCCTGTACGACCAGCACGCCGAGCCGCTACTCATGATCGCCCTGAGCATGACCGACGGCGACCGGCGGATGGCCGAGGAGGTGGTACGGGAGACGCTCCTGTCGGCCTGGCGGGACGTCGACCAGATCGACGTGGCCGCCTCGTCGCTGCGCCCCTGGCTGGTCAGCCTGGCGCGGCGGATCGTCGACGACTGGCGGCGGGAGCCGGACGACGGCGCGCCGGTCAACCGGTCGCCGGTGGTGGAGGCCGCGGACGACGTTGGGCAGGCATTGCAACGCATGATGGTGCTGGACGGGCTGCGCGCATTGCAGCAGCCCGACCGTGAAATCCTCGTCGAGGCGTACTTCCGGGGACGCGGCGTGCGCGACGTCGCCGCCGAGCTGGGGTTGCCGCCGGAGACCGTCAAATGGCGGCTCTTCTTCGCCCTTCGCGCCCTGCAAAAGGTCCTTCTTGGACCGGGGAGTGACGATGTTTGATCCCTGCGTCCACCCTGACGTGGGCGCGTACGCCTTGGGCCTGCTCGAACCGGACGAGCTCGCGGCGTACGAGCGACACCTGCGCGGCTGTGCCGATTGCACCCGGACCCTCGCGGGCCTGGACCCCTTGGTGCAACTGCTCGGCACGGTCGACGCGGCGAGCCTGGTGGCCGCGACCGGTGCGGGAATGGGCCATCGATTTCCCGAGCGGCCACCCGAACCGGTCGTCACTCTTGTCCAGCGCCCCCGGCCGGCGCACCCGTACACCCGGCGGCTGACCCTGGCGGCGGCCGCCGCCGCGGTCGTGGTGCTGGTGGGCCTCGTGACCTACGTGGCCCGCTCCAGCGTGCACACGCCGGTCATCCCGCTCGCCGAGCCGCCGCCGGGCGCGGCCGCGGCGACGGCCACCACCGCTCCCCCGCCGCGCACGGCGCCGGCGAGCAACCGACCGGCCGCCACGACCTCGCCCCCGCGCCGGAACACCGGCCCGGAGCCGAGCCCGCCCCGGCGTACCCCGGCATCGACCCCGACGCCGACGCCCGGCGCGTCCGCGACGGACACCATCAAGGTCGGACCGGCCGGCGGAAACGGAAACGCCGAGCGGTACGACGGCAGCGACCCCGCGACCGGCACCACCGCGCAGGTCGAGGTGGTGCCGACGGCGGCCGGCGCCGACGTCACGCTGACCCTCGCCCACCTGTCCGGGCCGCGGGAGGGCACGCTGCTCGCCGTAACGACGAAGGGCACGACCGAGACCGCGCTGCGCTGGCGGATCCCGGCCGGCACCGACGAGGTCACCCTGCTCGGCGGCACGACCAGCAAGGCATTCGAACGCTTCGACGTGGTCGACGAGAACGGGCGGGTCCTCGTCACCATCCCGGTCAACTCCAAATAGTCACATACACCGGCGGACGGAACCGCGACGGCGGCACACCGGCACCCGGCGAGCACATCAGCTGCATCGCGTCCGGGGTGCCGAGGAAGTTGCGCAGCCGGCGGGCCGCGTCCGAGCGGCGGTCCGCGCCGAGCGTGGTCACGTGCCAGCAGGCGTGCACCGGCGTGCGTTCGGTGTCCACGATGGACAGCTCGCCGCGGCGCAGCTGGCGGCTGACCAGTCCGGAGACCGCGGGCGCGACGCCCGCGCCATCGGCCGCCGCGGCCCACGCCGCCGTCTGGTTCGGAAAGACCTCAATGCGCTCTTCGGGTACGCGGAATCCGCGCAGCAGCCGGCCGGTGTCGCTGTCCGGGTCGGCGCCGGACGGGTCCACCAGCCACCGCCAGCGACCCGGCGGGCCGGCGTGGCGCACGCGCGGCGCGCCGACCACCACCATCCGGTAGCGCAGCACCGGCTCGGAGGTCAGGCCCGCCTCCGGATCCGACCCGAGGTCGGGGCCGAGCGCGACGTCGGCCAGGCGGTTGGGCAGCAGCACCCGCATCTCCGCGGCCGACGCCACCCCGGACGACGTCTCGATCGCTCCGCCGAACCGGCGGCCGAACGCCTCCACCAGCGGTGTCGCGATGAACTCGGCGATCGTGCTGGTGACCAGCAACCGCAGCTGGGCGGGGGCGCCCTGCCCGGCGCGCACCGCGGCCTCCGCCTCCGCGCCGAGCGCCACCATCTGCGACGCGATGCCGAAGAGCCGGTTGCCGCCCTCGGTCAGGGCCATCGCGTTGCCGTCGCGGATCACAAGCTGGTCGCCCAGGTGCTGGCGCAGGGCAGCCAGCGAACGGGACACGGCCGGCTCGCTGACTCCGAGCACGTCGGCCGCTGCCTTCACCGACCGCAGGCGCGCGACGAGCACGAAAACCCCGAGCTGTGTGAGGGTCACAGCAGTAGTCCTAACCTTTCGGTTATCGCGGTATTGCTAGCCTCTCACAACGCTCCCACCATGGCATAATGCAGGTTCCCGCGCACTTTGAGTATGAACGGGCAACCAGCGTCGACCATGCCCTCACCCTGCTGGCTAAGTGGGGCAGCGAGGCGCGCGTCGTCGCGGGCGGGCACAGCCTCATCCCGATGATGAAGCTGCGGCTGGCACGGCCCGAAGCACTCATCGACATCAATGATCTTGACGAGTTGGCGTACATCCGGCTGTCCGGCGACGCTCTGGTCATCGGGGCGATGACCCGGCACGCCGACCTGCTCGCCTCGCCGCTGGTGGGCGAGCATTACCCGATCTTCCACGACGCCGAACGGGTGATCGCCGACCCGATCGTGCGCAACCGCGGCACCGTCGGTGGCTCCCTCTGCCAGGCCGACCCGTCCGAGGACCTGTCGGCGGCGTTCGCGGCGGTCGACGCGGCGGCGGTGATCCGCGGCCCGGACGGCGTCCGCACGGTGCCGGCCCGGGAGTTCCACGTTGGACCGTACGAGACCGTCGTCGGCCCCGGCGAGCTGCTGATCGAGCTGTCCGTGCCGGTCAAGCCGGGCGGCGGCAGCGCGTACGAGAAGGTGGAGCGCCGGGTCGGCGACTGGGCGGTGGCGGCCGCCGGCGCCGCGATCTGGCTCACCGGCGACACGGTCTCCGACGTGGGCATCGGCCTCACCGCGGTGGGCGCCGAGCACTTCCACGCGCCGGAGGCGGAGGCGTTCCTGCGCGGGTCGCCGGCGACCGACGAGAACCTGGCCGAGGCCGGCCGGATCGCCGCCGAGCACTGCGAGCCGGCGGCCGACCAGCGCGGCCCGGCCGACTACAAGAAGCACCTGGCCGGCGAGCTGACCGTGCGCGCGCTGCGCCGCGCGGTGGCACGAGCGAGAGGGACGGCGTAACCCATGCAAATCACCGTCACGGTGAACGGGCAAGAGCACACCGCGGACGTCGAGCCGCGGCTGCTGCTCGTCCACTTCCTGCGCGACCAGCTCGGCCTGACCGGCACGCACTGGGGCTGCGACACGTCCAACTGCGGCGTGTGCACGGTGTGGCTGGATGGCACTCCCGTGAAGTCCTGCACCGTGCTGGCCGTCATGGCGCACGGCCGCACCGTGCGTACCGTCGAAGGGCTCGGCCACGACGGCGAGCTCGACCCGGTGCAGCAGGGCTTCGTCGAGTGCCACGGGCTCCAGTGTGGATTCTGCACGCCCGGCATGATGCTGACCGCCCGCTGGCTGCTCGACCGCAACCCGGATCCGTCCGAAGAGGAGATCCGGGAGGCTATCTCCGGCCAGTCCTGCCGGTGCACCGGCTACGAGAACATCGTGCGGGCGGTCCGCTGGGCCGCCGAGCACCCGGCTCCTGCCGTCAGCGAGGTGACGTCGTGACCACTGTGGATTCCCCGCCCATCGGCTTCGGGCGGATGCACCGCAAGGAGGACGCCCGGTTCGTACGCGGCCGCGGCACGTACGTCGACGACGTCAACCTGCCCGGGATGCTGTACGGCGCGGTGCTGCGCAGCCCGTACGCGCACGCCCGGATCGTCTCCATCGACACCAGCGCGGCGCAGGCCCACCCCCGGGTCAAGGCGGTCATCACCGGCCAGGTCCTGGAGAGCCTCAAGCTCGCCTGGATGCCCACCCTGTCGTACGACACGCAGGCCGTGCTCGCCACCGACAAGGTCCGCTTCCAGGGCCAGGAGGTGGCGTTCGTCGTCGCCGAGGACAAGTACTCGGCGCGAGACGCCCTGGAGCTGATCGACGTCGAGTACGAGCCGCTGCCCGCCGTCGTGGACGCCCGCAAGGCCCTCGACCCCGAGGCCCCGGTGATCCGCGACGACAAGGAGGGCAAGGCCAACAACCACATCTTCGACTGGAGCGCCGGGGACGAGGCGGCCACCGACGCCGCGTTCGCCCGCGCCGAGGTCGTGGTCGCGCAGGACGTGCTCTACCCGCGCGTACACCCGGCGCCGCTGGAGACGTGCGGCGCGGTCGCCGACTTCGACAAGGTCACCGGCAAGCTCACCATGTGGTGCAACACCCAGGCGCCACACGCGCACCGCACCGTGTACGCGCTGGTCGCCGGCCTGCCCGAGCACAAGATCCGGGTGATCTCGCCGGACATCGGCGGCGGCTTCGGCAACAAGGTCCCGATCTACCCCGGGTACGTCTGCGCGATCGTCGGCTCGATCGTCACCGGCAAGCCGGTCAAGTGGATGGAAGACCGCTCGGAAAACCTGATGAGCACCGGCTTCGCCCGCGACTACCACATGCACGGCGAGGTCGCCGCCGACCGGGACGGCAAGATCCGGGCGCTGCGGGTGAAGGTCATCGCGGACCACGGCGCGTTCAACGGCACCGCCCAGCCGACCAAGTTCCCGGCCGGCTTCTTCCACGTCTTCACCGGCTCGTACGACATGGAGGCGGCGCACTGCGCGGTCACCGGGGTCTACACCAACAAGGCCCCCGGCGGCGTCGCGTACGCCTGCTCGTTCCGCATCACCGAGGCGGCCTACCTGGTCGAGCGCCTCATCGACGTGCTGGCGTACGAGCTGAAGATGGACCCGGCGCAGCTGCGCATGAAGAACCTGCTCAAGCCCGAGCAGTTCCCCTACCCCAGCCCGACCGGCTGGGAGTACGACTCCGGCGACTACCCCAAGGCGCTGCGCCTGGCCATGGACATCGCCGGCTACGAGGAGCTGCGCAAGCAGCAGGCGGCCGAGCTGCAGAACTGGCTCGCCGGCGACCACACCGGCACGCTCACCGGCATCGGCATCAGCTTCTTCACCGAGGCGGTCGGCGCCGGACCGCGCAAGCACATGGACATCCTCGGACTCGGCATGGCGGACGGCGCCGAGCTGCGGGTGCACCCGACCGGCAAGGGCGTGCTGCGCATCTCGGTGCAGTCGCAGGGCCAGGGGCACGAGACGACGTACGCCCAGATCGTCGCCGAGGAGCTGGGCATTCCGGTGGACGACATCGAGGTGGTGCACGGCGACACCGACCAGACCCCGTTCGGGCTGGGCACGTACGGCTCCCGCTCCACCCCGGTCTCCGGCGCGGCGACCGCCGTCGTGGCCCGCAAGGTGCGCGAGCGGGCCAAGCTCGTCGCGTCCGCGATGCTCGAGGTGGACGAGGGCGACCTGGAGTGGGAGAAGGGCCGCTGGTACGTGCGCGGCGACCGCGAGCAGGGCAAGACGATCCAGGAGATCGCGATGGCCGCACACTCCAGTTTGGAGCTGCCGGACGGCGTCGAGGGCCACCTGGACGCGACCACCGTCTACAACCCGCCCAACCTCACGTTCCCGTTCGGCGCGTACATCTGCGTGGTGGACGTCGACCCGGGCACCGGCCAGGTGAAGGTGCGGCGCTTCGTGGCGGTGGACGACTGCGGGGTGCGGATCAACCCCACCATCGTCGAGGGTCAGGTCCACGGTGGACTCGCGGACGGCGTGGGCATGGCGCTGATGCAGCTGATCGCGTTCGACGAGGACGGCAACTGCCTCGGCGCGTCCTTCATGGACTATCTGCTGCCGACCTCGGTGGAGTGCCCGTCGTGGGAGCTCGGCGAGACGGTCACCCCGTCGCCGCACCACCCGATCGGCGCCAAGGGCGTCGGTGAATCCGCCACGGTCGGATCGCCGGCCGCGGTCGTCAACGCCGTAATGGACGCGCTCAAGCCGTTCGGCGTACGGCACGCGGACATGCCGCTCACCCCGGCCCAGGTGTGGCGGGCGATCCAGGGCCGCCCACTACGCACAGACCTGGCAATCCAATGAGGAGCGAGGACCGCGGCGCGGCGCCGCTTTCCCAGCGGCGTCACGAGCATGCGACCCCCGCGGACACCGCCGCCGCTGGGAAGGCGGAGCCTTCGGGCGCCGCGGTCCTCGCGACCAGGAGTTACGGTTACGGTCGGTCGGATCTGTTGCTGCGTGCGGAGGACCTGCGAGCCCGGCGGACGCCGTTCGTGCTCGCCACGGTCGTCCGCGCGCAGCGGCCGACCAGCGCCAAGGCCGGCGACAGCGCGCTCGTGCTGCCGGACGGCACGCTGGACGGCTTCGTCGGCGGCACCTGCGCCGAGTCGACGGTGCGCCAGCAGGGCTTGCGGCTGCTCGCTTCCGGCGAGTCGACGCTGCTGCGCATCACGCCGTCACCGTCGTCTTCCGATGAGCCCGACGAGGGCTCGATCACCGTCGCCAACCCCTGCCTGTCCGGCGGCGCGCTGGACATCTTCCTGGAGGCGATGATCCCGCCCCCGCTGGTGCACGTCCTCGGCGCCGCGCCGGTGGCGCGGGCGCTCTGCGAGATCGGCAAACCACTCGGGTACGACGTGGTCGCCACCGAAGACCCCGGGGTCGCGGTGCCGGCCGACGCCGTGGCGGTGGTGGTCGCCTCGCACGGGCGCGACGAGGAGCCGGTGCTGACCGCCGCGCTGCGGGCCGGCGTGCCCTACGTGGCGCTGGTGGCCAGCCGCAAGCGGGGCGCCGCAGTACTGTCCACACTGGACGTGTCCGAGGTGGACCGGGCCCGGGTGCACTCCCCCGCCGGCCTGGACATCGGCGCCCGTACCGCCCCGGAGGTGGCGCTGTCGATCCTGGCCGAGATCGTGGCCAGCCGGCCCCGGTCGGCGGCGCCCCCACCGGTGGTGCCGGCTTCGGCGGCGTTCCTGCCGGTCATCGAGTAAGAGAGAGGTTTCCGTGCGGCTGGACAACGAGTTCGTCGTGCCCCGCCCCGTCGACGAGGCGTGGGCGGTGCTCACCGACATCGAGCGGATCGCGCCCTGCATGCCCGGCGCAAAGCTGACCGAGATCGACGGCGACGACTACCACGGCACCGTCAAGGTGAAGGTCGGCCCGGTGGTCGCCCAGTACGCCGGCGTGGCCCGCTTCCGCGAACGCGATGCGGACCGGCACCACGCGGTGCTGGAGGCGACCGGCAAGCAGAGCGGCGGCCCGGGTCGCGCGTCCGCACTGGTCACCGCCGACCTGGCCGCCGAGGGTGAGGGCAACACCCGGGTCACGGTCAGCACCGACCTGAGCATCGCCGGCCCGCTGGCCCAGTTCGGCCGGGGCGCGATCGCCCAGGTGAGCGGCCGGCTGCTGGACCAGTTCGTGGCGGAACTCCGCAACACCGTCCTCGCGGACGCTCAGCCTGCGCCCGCAGCGCCCCCGGTGGCCGCCCCTGATCTGGAGGCACCCCCGCCGCCGCCCCTCCCGCCGCGGACCCGGCCCCGCGAACCTGCTCCGGGTAGCCGCCGGCCCCATCCTGATCCGCCTGATCCCCCCGGTGCTCATCGTCGCCGCGGTCATCCTCCTCCTGATCTGGCTCATCTAACGCCGGTGCGCGTGTCGTACCTGCGTGGTGGACTGGCGGCATGACTTCGGAGCACCTTGAGAAGACCCGGGCTTTCCACGCGCTGCACGTCGCCGGCACCCCGCTCGTCCTGCCCAACGCGTGGGACGTCGCCAGCGCCTGCCTGGTGGAGGAGGCCGGGGCCGCGGCGGTCGCCACCACGAGCGCGGGCGTGGCCTGGAGCCTCGGCGCGCCGGACGGCGACCTACTCGACCGCGACCGCGCGATCGACCTCGTGGCCCGCGTTGTCGCCGCGGTAGACGTGCCGGTCACCGCCGACATCGAGAGCGGGTTCGGGGCCGATCCGGCCGGGGTCGCCGACACGATCCGCCGCCTGCTCGACGCGGGTGCGTCCGGCGTCAACATCGAAGACGCCCACCGCGACGGGCTGCGGCCGGTCGACGAGCAGGCCGCCCGGATCGCCGCGGCGCGGCAGGCCGCCGACGCCGCCGGGATCCCATTGTTCGTGAACGTGCGTGTCGACACCTACCTGCTGCGGGTGGGCGACCCGGCCACCCGCCTGCGCGAGACGCTCGACCGCGCGTCGGCGTACGTCGCGGCCGGCGCGGACGGCGTCTTCGTCCCGGGCGTCACCGACCCGGCCACGGTCGCCGAGTTGTCCGCCTCGATCGCCGTCCCGCTCAACATCCTGGCCGGGCCGGGCGCGCCCACGATCGCGGAGTTGGGCAGGCTCGGCGCCGCCCGGGTCAGCGTGGGCTCGTCGGTCGCCCTGTCGGCGTACGGGTTGGCCCAGCGGGCGGCTCGCGAGCTGTTCACCACCGGGACGTACGACGCACTGGCCGGGGCGCTCGACTACGGCAGGCTCAACGAGTTGCTCCGGCATTGACGGTTATGCGGGTCTTGCCCTAGCCTCGACGGGAGGAAACCGCTTTCTTCGGGAGGTCTATGGCGTAACCGCCCTGGTTCGCCACGCGGGGACGGTCGCGTTCCGTCCCCGGCTCTCCGCACGGTGACCTGGGCGCTCTTGCCGCACATCGTCCAGCAAGAGTCCCCATTGGAAGGTCACGACATGTCAATACGAGCACTCAGCAGATGGCGTGGTGGCGTCATCGTCGGGGCGGCCGCCGCCACCCTCGCCGCCGCCGGCGTGGTCGGCGCACATCTGGCCGCCGCCGACACCCCGCCCGCCACCGGGCAGGTCACCCTCACCGCAACCATGGCCGTCAGCGGCACCTTCGACGGCGCCAACCGCCGGTTCATCGGCGGCGGCGACCTCGGCGGCGGCGGTCAGGAGGAGGGTCAGGACCCCCTGTTCCAGCTCGCCGACGGCGCCACCCTGGAAAATGTGATCATCGGGTCGCCGGCCGCCGACGGCGTGCACTGCGCGGGCAGTTGCACGCTCCGCAACGTCTTCTGGGAAGACGTCGGCGAAGACGCCGCCACGTTCCGCGGCACCGGCGCGACGGTCGTCATCGAGGGCGGGTCCGCCAGCAACGCCGACGACAAGGTGTTCCAGGACAACCGGGGCGCAGGCGGTTCGGTGACGATCCGCGACTTCGAGGTGGACACCTTCGGCAAGCTCTACCGCTCCTGCGGCAACTGCTCCACCCAGGCCCGGCGCGACGTGGTGCTCAGCAACGTCACCGCGACCGCGCCCGGCGGCGTGCTGGTCGGCATCAACGTCAACTTCGGCGACACCGCGCGGCTGTCCGGCGTCACCGTCGACGGCGACATCGGCCTGTGCGACCTCTTCGAGGGCAACGACACCGGCGACGAGCCGGAAAAGGTCGGCGAGGGCCCCGACGGCACCAACTGCGTCGCCTCCTAGGACCCGCGGCGCGCGCCGATCAAGGGCTTCTGCGTCGATCAAGGGCATACGGTCGTGGATCGGAGATCAAACCACGACCATTCGTCCTTGATCGACGTGAAAGCCCTTGATCGACGCGCCGCTGCGCCACGCGCGCCGCAGCGCCACGCGCGCCGCAGCGCCACGCGCGCCGCAGCGCCACGCGCCGCACCCGCCCGACGCCGCGTTGATCAGGGACGGGCTCCCCGGCGCGCCGCAACCCGCCCGAGCCGTTCCCTGATCAACGGGGATAGAGAGGAGGAGGCGGGGCGTGGCATACGCTCCGGACATGCCGACGTGGACCTTGAACGATGTGGAGGGCGCGTTCCGCGGGGCCTGGGGCCGGGACACCTGCGACGAGCACGACCTGGCCCAGTGGCGGACGGATAACAAGGCCCGCGGGCAGTGTGGGGTGACCGCGCTGGTCCTGCGCGAACTGATCGGCGGCGACCTGCTCTTCGGCGACGTACGAGTCGCCGGGGTACGCACCGGCGGCCACTGGTGGAACCGCCTGCCCGGCGGCCTGGAGGTGGACCTGACCCGCGAACAGTTCGGCCCCGACGAGGTCGTCACGGGCGGCGAGGTCGTGGACGTGCCACCCGGTCCGCCGCGCCGCTGCCGCGAGCAATACGACCTCCTGCGCGCCCGCGTCCACACCCACCTGGGCCTGTCGTGAGCCGGTCCTACGTGGTCACCGGCGGAGGGCGGGGCGTCGTGGCGAGCTTCATCACCGGCGCGACCGTGCCGGTCGACGGTGGACGGTCGGTGCTGGCCCAGGACCCGAGGGCTGATGGAGGCGTACCGGACGCTGCTGCGCGTGCCGGGTGTGCCGGCGCAGGCCGTCGGCGGGCTGCTGGCCCAGGTCACCCAGGGGGTCGCGCCGATCGGCACGGTCCTGATCGTCGACGAGGCCGCCGGCTCGCTCACCGTCGCCGGCCTGGCCGTCGCCGGGTTCTCGCTCGGCGCCGGCGTCGCCCGGCCGGTCCAGGGCCGGATCATCGACGCGCGCGGGCCGCGGCCCGTTCTCGCGGCCACCGGCGCGGTGCACGCCGCCGCGCTGGTGGCGCTGGTCCTCGGCGCGCGGTACGGCGTACCGGCCTGGACCCTGGTCGCGCTCGCCACGCTGGCCGGGCTCGCGCTGCCGCCGGTCTCGGTCACGATGCGGGTCGCCTGGGGGCAGCTGGCCGACCCGGCCGGCCGCACCGCCGCGTACAGCCTGGTCTTCCTGGTGCAGGAGCTGGCGATCCTGGCCGGGCCGCTGGCGTTCGCGGTGATCGTCGCCGCCGTGTCCACCCGGACGGCCGTCGCGGTGGTCGCGGTGGCTGCGGGCGCCGGCACGTTCGCGCTCGCCTGGACGGTGCGCGGCGTGCGCGCGAGCACCGCGGCCGGCCCCCGCTCGAACCCGCTGCGTAGCAACGGCATGCGCCTGCTGTTCGCCGTCGTCGTGCTCGTGGGTGGGACCATCGGGGCGCTGGAGGTCGGCCTGCCGGCCCTGGCGTCCGAACGCGGCGCGCCGGCCGCGAGCGGCGCCCTCGTCGCGGCGCTCTCGCTCGGCGGCATCGCCGGCGCCATCGGGTACGGCGTGCCACGGTGGACGGTCCGCCCGGCGGCCCGCCTCGTCGCGCTCCTCGCCGCGATGGCCGGGGCGCTCGCGCTCGTCGCCGTGCTGGGCCCGCTGGCGGCGATCGGGGTGGCGCTCTTCCTCGCCGGGATCGCCCTCAACCCCGCGCTGACCACGGCGTCCCTGCTCGTCGACGAGCTGACGACGGCGCAGGCCGAGGCGTTCGGCTGGCTGTCGACCGCGATCGGGGTCGGCGGCGCCGCGGCCGGCGCGCTGGCCGGGGTGGTCGGGCAGCGGGCCGGCGCCGCCGGGGCGCTGGCCCTACCGGCCCTGTTCGCGATCGCCGGTGCCCTGCTGGCCCTGCCCCTTACGCGGCCGCCTCCCGCAGGCTGAAGCTCGGCTCCTCGCGCGGCGCCACCTCGCGGCTGGTCACGGCCAGCGTCGCGACGGCAAGGAACGCGAACGCGAGCCCGGCCGCACCGAACGCCCACCCGTACCCGCTGGTCGTGGCGACGTCCACGGCGTCGCCCAGGCCCACACCGCCGCCGGCGCCGCCGGTGTCCGTGCTGGCCACGTGCGTGGTACGCGCCGCGGCCACCGCCATCAGCAGCGCGACCCCGACGGTCGGCCCGACCTCCATGGCGGTGTTCATCATGCCGCCGGCCAGCCCGGCCTGGCGTGGGGTCACGTCGGCCATCGCGAGCACGGTCGAGCCGGAGAACGCCAGCGCCACCCCGGCCGGCAGCAGCACGAGCCCCGGGAGCAGGCCGGTGACGTAGTCGGTGCCCGGCGCCAGCGCGGCCAGGTGCAGGAAGCCGGCGGCGGCGAGCGCGAGCCCGGTGGCGATCACGGCAGGGGCGCCGTACCGCTCGATCGGCCGCCGGCCGATCCGACCCATGACGATCAACGAGATCGCGTACGGCACGAAGGCGACCGAGGTGCGCAGCGGCGACCAGCCCTGGACCTGCTGCAGATACAGGGCCAGCAGCAGGCAGATCACCGAGGAGCCGGCGGCGGACAGGCCGATCGCGAGCAGGGCGATCACCCGCTGCCGGTTGGCCAGGAACGACATCGGCAGCAGCGGCGTCCGCCCGGCCACCTCGACCAGCACGAACGCGCCGAGCAGGATCAGCGCCGCGCCCAGCGGGAGCAGCACCTCCGGCGAGGACCACGCGTGCTCGTCGGTGATCACGAGGCTGTAGCTGAGCAGCGTCACGCCCGCGGTCGCGAGGATCGCCGCCGGCAGGTCGAGCCGCGGCCGATCCACCGTGGACCGGGGCGCGCGGGGCACCAGCCGCGCCGTCAGCAGCAGCGCGAGCGTGGCCACGAAGACCGGCAGCACGAACATCCACCGCCACGACGCCCAGGTGCACGCGATGCCCGCCAGTACGATGCCGGCCGTCGCGCCGAGCACGGACAGCCCGCCCCACCGGACCATCGCGTGGTGGTAGCCGGCCGGGTCAGGGAAGATCCGGCGCAGCACCGACGTCGCGGCCGGCGCGATGAGGGCCGCCCCGATGCCCTGGCCGAACCGGGCGCCGACCAGCGTGGCGTACTGCGGCGCGAACGCGGCCACGGCGGACGCGCCCGCGAAGATCAGCAGGCCCAGGACGAGCATCCGGCGCCCGCCGTACCGGTCGGTGAGCCGGCCGCCGAAGAGCAGCAGGCCGCTGAACGACAGCGCGTACGCCGCGCTGACCAGTACCAGCTCCGAACGGCCGAGCCCCAGCTCACGGCCGATGGTGGGGAGCGGCACGGAGACCACGGTGATCGTGAAGATCAGGGTCGCCTGCACGAGGCCGAGCAGGGCGAACGCCCGCCTGCGCCGGGCACTCGCGCGTCGGGGAAAGGGTACAAGGGCTACTGTCACGGCTCCTCCCGCCAGAGAACCGCGGATGTGTTTCGACCAGTACGTCGACGCTCAGTATTTGGTTCACTACCAGGTGCATCTATTTTCGACGGGAGACCGCGATCTGTCTACTCAGTGCCCGTCGCCGATCTGGCCGCCCAACCAGCGCTGGGTCTGCTGCGTATCCCGCCCGGCCGCGAACCGCTCCTTGCGGAGCTCCGCCTCCCCGGTGGTGGCGGCATCTTCTGTGGAGCCCTGCCGGCGCCGGTCACGCCAGGCCACGAAACCGATGAGGCCGCCGAAGACGGCGGCGAACGCACCGACGATCGTCGCTATCACCATGCGCCGAGGGTAAGCCAGCGACGCTCACCCGAGCAGCCGCTGGATCTCGGCGTAGCCGACCAGGTCGGCCGCGATCGGCCCGCCCTCCGCGACGGCGGCCGCCGTACGCAGCGCCGCGTCCAGGGCCGCCCGGAACAGCAGCGACCCGGTGCTGATCCGCCGCACGCCCAGGCCAGCCAGCTGCGCGACGGTGTGCCGGCCGGGCGCGAACAGCACGTTGAGCGGGGCATCGACCGCCGCCACCAGGGCGGCGATGGCCTCGTCGTCCACCACTCCGGGCACGAAGACGCCGTCCGCGCCCGCGCCGGCGTACTCCTGGATGCGCCGGACCGCCTCGGGCAGCGCGGCCGCCGTCGCGGGCCGCAGCCAGTGCGTGTCGGTGCGGGCATTGACAAACATTTCGGGTACGCGGGCCTTGGCGGCCGCGATCACCTGGCGTTGCCGGTGGATCGGGGCGAGGGTGCCGTCCGGCCGGCCGTCCTCGATGTTGACGCCGGCGACGCCCAACTCGGCCAGCTCCGCGACCAGGTCCGCCACCGCGGCCGGGTCGTCGCTGAAGCCACCCTCGACGTCGACGCTGACCAGGCACGGCAGCCCGCGCAGGCGGCGGGCGAGATCAACGGTCTCGGCGCGGGTCGCGGCGACTCCGTCCGGCTTACCGGCCGCGGCGGCGACGCCGAGACTGGTGGTGCCGACGGCCGGGAAGCCGCGGTCGGCGAGGGCGGCGGCGGAGGCGTAGTCCCAGGCGTTCGGGAGCAGCAGCGGCCGGTCGGCGTGGTGCAGCGCGTGGAACGAGCTCATCCGCTCTCCTCCCCGTGCACGGCGCCGACCGCGATGGCGAGCGCGTGGTCGCGACCGGGGCAGACCCGTGGCTCCCCGCCGAACGGCAACCCCGCCGCGGCCAGATCCACGGTGACCGTGGCGCCCGCGGGCACGGCGACGTCGCCCACCGTCACGTCCACGGTGGCCAGTCGCCGGGTGGTGGTCACCGGCGGCGCCTCGCGCAGCGCCTCGGCGACCGACCCGCATCGCGCCCCTCGCGAATGAGCACCCCGGTCCCCACGTACGCCTGCACGAGAATGCTGATCCGCGCGACGCCCACGCCCCTTCCCGTCGATTCGGGCCTGAGAACTTCGAGATCGGCGAGGAGGGAGGCGACCGCGGTGTCGGCGACGCGCTCGCGCGCGGGGTCTCCCGGGGACAGGTAGACCGCGGCGATCTGCGCTACCGCGGTTACCACGGCGTCGATTCGGTCCGCGGGGACGCCTAGTGCGGACGCGAGGACGGCCACGGGCACGGTCCGGGCGGCTTCCTCGGCGGTGGCCGGGGCGGTCAGCTTCGCGGCCGCCTGGCGCAGGTCGGCCGGGTCCAGCGTGGCCAGCTCCGCCACGACGAGGGCGCGCCGCCGGGCGTGCTCGACGCCGTGGCTGAACCGCACCACCGCCGACCGCAGCCACGCCATGGTGCCGACCGGCCCGGCCGCTCCCGGTGGAGGCGGTACGAAGCGCGGGTCGGCCAGCACCGCGCGTACGTCGTCGGGCCCGCTAAAGACGATCTCCATGCCCCCGACGCTAGGTCCCCACCCTTCGGCCCCGACCGAACAATCCCGCCCCGCCCCGCCGATCAAGGCTTTTCCCGTCGATCAAGGGCGAATGGTCGTGCTTTGATCTCCAAACCACGGCCGTATGCCCTTGATCGACGGCGAAGTCCTTGATCGGCGCGAGGACGCGGCGGCGCAGCGGGGGACTAGATTCGCGGTCATGGCGGAGCTTTCGGTACGGCCGATGACGGACGTCGAGTTCGAGCGGTGGCAACGGCATCTGGCCGAGGAGTTCGCGGCCGAGCAGGTCGCGGCCGGCAACTGGGCAGCGGACGAGGCCCTCCAGCACGCCCTCGACGGCAACGCCGCGCTGCTGCCGGACGGCCTCGCGACCGAGGGCATGCTGCTGCTCAAGGGGTACGCCCGGACGGCACCGTGGTGGGCACGCTGTGGATCGGGCTGACCCATCCGCGCCGCACCCCCGACTGCGCCTTCATCTACGACATCGAGGTCGACCAGGAGCACCAGGGCGCCGGCTACGGACGGGCGCTGCTGGCCGCCGGCGAAGACGCCGTCCGCGCCGAGGGCGTGGGCTCCCTGGAGCTCAACGTCTTCGGCGGCAACACCAGGGCCATCGGCCTCTACGAGTCCTCCGGCTACACCGTGGTAACCCAACAAATGCGGAAGGCTCTTCGGTCATGACGGATCGAGCGTTCGACATCGCCCTGTTCGGCGCGACCGGCTTCACCGGCACGCTCACCGCCGAGTACCTCGCGGCTCAGGCACCGGCCGGTACCCGGTGGGCGCTGGCCGGGCGTGATGGCCGGCGGCTGCGGGAGCTGCGCGACCGGCTCGGCGCGGACGTCGAGGTCGTCGAGGTCGTCGAGGCGGACGCCGCCGATCCCCGATCGCTGCGCGACCTGGCCGAGTCGGCCCGCGTCGTCATCACCACCGTCGGCCCCTACATCCGGTACGGCGAGCCGCTGGTCGCCGCCTGCGCGGAAGCCGGCACCGACTACGTCGACCTGACCGGCGAACCCGAGTTCGTCGACCGCGTCTACCTCGCCCACCACGCCACCGCCGCCCGCACCGGCGCGCGGCTGGTGCACGCCTGCGGGTTCGACTCGATCCCGCCCGACCTGGGCGCGCTGTTCACCGTCCAGCAACTGCCGGCCGACCAGCCGATCCGCATGCGCGGCTACATCAGCGCCAGCGGCCGGCCGTCCGGCGGGACGTTCGACACGGTCCTGACCAACTTCGCCCGCTGGCGCCCGGCCGCCCAGGCGCACCGCGAGCGGCGCCGCGCCGAGCCGGCCGACCCGTCCCGCACGGTCCGCGGCGCCGCCGGCCGCCCGCACCACCAGCCGGCCATCCGCGCGTACGCCCTGCCGATGAACAGCATCGACCCGCAGATCGTCCTGCGGTCCGCCCGCGCGCTCGACCGGTACGGCCCGGACTTCTCGTACGGCCACTTCGCCGCTGTGCGTACCCCGGTAACCGCCGCCGGACTGGCTGTCGTGGCCGGCGGCGCTTTCGCATTGGCGCAGATCGGCCCGGCTCGGCGGGCGCTGCGCCGGCTCCGCCCGCCCGGCTCCGGCCCGACCGCCGCGCAGCGGGCGACCGCCTGGTTCCGGATGCGGTTCGTCGCCGAGGCCGGCGACCAGCGGATCGTCACGGAGGTCGCCGGCGGCGACCCCGGCTACGGCGAGACCGCCAAGATGCTCGCCGAATCCGCGCTGTGCCTGGCCCACGACCCGCTCCCGGCGACCGGCGGGCAGCTCACCACGGCCGTGGCCATGGGCGACGCGCTACGCGCGCGCCTGGAGCGGTCCGGCATCACCTTCCGCGTTCTCAATCTTGCGGAACGTCGATAGGCTGTGCGCATGAGAGATCTGTCCACTGTCGACGGCGCCGCCAGGTGACGGACACGGCGTGGCCGACGGTCAGTTGCTGGCTGGCGGCGGAGTTGACCGGCACGCGCGACAAGCGACCCGCCATCCTCGGTGACTTCCTGGCGCTCGCCCAGGACGGTTTCCTCGATGTCATCGCCAAAGCCGACATGTACACGCTGCGCCGGACGGAGGAGGTCCCACCGGGCCTGCCGTTCGAGCGGGCGGAACTGCTGGCCGGGCTCTTCTTCAGCCTGGAGGCCACGCTGCTGCGGCCCTCGGCGCGCAGCGCGATGACCGACTCGTGGGCCGACCGGATCGGACTCGACGATCTGCGAAAGGCGACTCAGCGCAGCGCCGCCGAGCTCGGCCTCACCCGCCGGCTCCCGCTGCCCGGATTGACGGCCGCGGGCAAGGCCGAGCGGCGGCGCCTGCAGGAGCTGCCGGCGCGGCTGGACACGGCGCACGGCGATCCGCGGGCGGTGCCGTGGGCCAGGTTGCTGCTCGACGACGACAAGTTCCGGCACTGGTACGGCACGCACGTGCTCCAGACCGGTCTGCCCGCCTGGTTGGTGTTGGGCGACGGCCTGCCCGACAGCTTCGACCTGCTGGGGCCGCTGGGCATCGGCGGGCTGTTCGAGGCGCTGCTGCACCAGGTCGTCCCGCGCCGGCCGAAGATGGCCCCCTCCCGCGAACGGGACTACATCGTGTCCTACGCACCGGCTCCCGCAGCGCAGCCAGCCGCGCCGGCGGCGGACGAGGACGATGTGGACCCGGCGGACCTGCTCGGTCCGCCGCTGCTGACCGCCGAACGGTTCCTGCGGGCCCGGGCCGCCGCCGGCCCGGACGCCGCGGCCGGCGTGACCGACGTGGCCGCCGCGCGCGACCTGCTGAGCCGGCTGCGCGAATCGGGCGACGCGAGCGCGATCGCCGACGCCGACGAACGCCTACTCGCCCTGGAGCGGATCGGGTCCACCGAGTACGAGCCCGACTGGCCCACCCAGGTGATCGCCCGCCGCCAGGAGCTGGCCGGATCCGACCCGCAGCGGCACGGTCCACTGCTCGGCCTCGCGCTGGCCCTACACGCCCACCTGCTGCTCGACGCCGACCTGACCGACGCGGCGAGCGCCGAGGCCGAACACGCCATCGCCGTGCTCACCCGGCACCTGTCCCGGGCCGGCCGCATCCAGCCCGCCCTCGTCCTCGCCCAGGACGCGGCCGCCATCACCGCGCTGGAGAGCGGCCGCCCCGCCGAGGCCGAGCGGGTGCTGACCCGGTCCACCGAGATCCTGCGACGCCTCACCGCCGACGACCCCGGCCACGCCGACGACCTCGCCCACCACGAGGCCCTGCTGACCGACGAGGCGCTGCCACTCATCGCCGGCCCAGCCATCGTCCAACTGGACCGGCAGCTCGACGAGGGCATCCAGCTCAGCCGCGCCGGGCGCCTGGCCGAGGCGGAGCCGCTGCTGGCCGACGCGATGGCAAAGTCCACATTGCTCATCGACCCCGACCTGCGACCGGATAAGGCGACCGGCTGGGACCGGGCGCTACTGTGCCGCTCCGGCAAGGCACACTGGCGGTATGTGATCGCGGCACACGCCCGGGGCCACGCGGCCGAGGCCCTGGACGCCGGGCAGCGGGCCATCTGGTGCTACCAAACCGCCAAGGACCTCGCCCCCGCCGGATCGGCCGAACTGGCCGAGGTCACGGCTCAGCTCATGACCGTCCTCGCGGACGTCGCCGAGATCGCGAACGGCACCGGCGACGCCGGCATGAGCACGGTGCTGACAGACGAGGGCATCCGGCTCGGCCGCCTGGACACCGCCGCGGACCAGGCGATCCAACGGGCGCTCGGGACGCTGCTGCACAACAAGGCGAACGCGATGACCAACGCCGTCGTACACAGCGCCCAGGCCGGCACGCCGCTGCCCTACACCGGGCCGCAGCTCGGCGGCACCATCGCCGACGCCGTCACGATCCGGGAAAGTCTCGCCCACGTCGACGGCCTCGCCGTATGGGAGCTGACCAACTCGCTCCTGCTCGGCGCGCACATCGCCGCGCTCGTGCAGAACCCCCGCGCCGCGGTCGAGCTCTTCTGCCGGGCCGGGGCACTGCTCGCCGGCCTCGGCACAGCCGCCGACTCGCTCGCCAACCGGCAGCGCCAGATCGGCGACATGCTCGCGGCGGTCGCACCCCAACAGGTGGCGGCGGCCCGCTCCGCCGGCCGATGGCCACTGCCATAGTCATTCCGACCGAAATACTGTTGCGCGGCACCGGAAAAGCGCCGTACCGTACTTACCACAAGAACAACCGAATGGGAGACGAAGACATGTTCTGGCAACCCTCATCCGAGCCGCGGCGACTAGCGCCGTGCGGGATCGCGGGCATGCCACGTGTCCGGCGATCCATAGACATCACCGCCAGCGAAAACCCCTACCTGGGCACCAGGCGGCGACGATAGCGCGCACCCAAAGCGCCAACGCCGCCCACCCAGTACGGGACCCGGGCGGCGTTTTTCGTTGCACCGCATCACATTTCTCAGGGGTGTAGCTCAGCACGGTCAGAGCGCCGGTCTCCAAAACCGGTTGTCGCAGGTTCGACTCCTGCCACCCCTGCTTCGCCCTGGGCTCCGGCCCGGAATGGCGCCGAAAATTGAGAACTCCACAGTGGATGGCACAACACGAAAAGGCCCGGCCGGCCGGCAAACACACCGGCTGGCCGGGCAATCGGGGACGACCGGCACGGCGACCGGGCCTGGTTTGGGACCAGGACGCAGCGCGTTCGACTCGCGCGTCTCCGACGGTCCGGCGTCCTGCACCGCGACGGCCACCGGTGCGGCTACTGCGGCGGTCCCGCCACGACCGTCGACCACATCCTGCCCCGCTCCCGCGGCGGCCGGAACACCTGGACCAACACGATTGCAGCTTGTGGCGGCTGCAACCAGCGCAAGGGTGACCGCACGCCCGCCGAAGCGGGCATGCGGTCGCGGTTCCGGGCGACCGTCCCGACGTGGGCGTCGCTCACCGTGCGCTGATGGTGCGGCCGGCGGACCTCTCGCTCCGCCGGCCGCCTCTGGGAGCTGATGTAACCGGCAGCATGGTTGCCTCTGAAGCAGCTCGTCCAGGTTCGAATCCTGGGCTCCCAGCGACGTACGTAGAAACAGCGCCGACCACAGGAGGCAGACGGTCATGGGATACGAGATGCTGGCGGGCACGAAGGTGCCCGTGCGGGTCTGGACCGACCCGTACGGCATCGAGCCGCAGGCCGCCCAGCAGCTGCGCAACATCAGTCAGCTGCCCTGGGTCGAAGGCGTCGCGGTGATGCCGGACGTCCACTACGGCAAGGGCGCGACGGTCGGATCGGTCATCGCCATGCGGCAAGCGGTCTCCCCCGCCGCCGTCGGCGTCGACATCGGATGCGGCATGTCCGCGGTCCGCACCTCGCTGACCGCGGCCGACCTGCCCGACGACCTCGGGCCGCTGCGCAGCGCCATCGAGGCGGCGATACCGGTCGGTTTCGCCCAGCGCGACACGGCCATCAACCCACGCCGGGTCCGCGGCCTCGACCAGCGCGGCTGGGACGCCTTCTGGGCCGGCTTCACCGGCCTCGACGACCGCGTGTCGCGGCTGGAGCACCGCGCCCACCACCAGATGGGTACGCTCGGCGGCGGCAACCACTTCATCGAGGTCTGCGTCGAGCAGGGCGGCCCCGACGACGGCCAGGTCTGGCTGATGCTGCACTCGGGTTCCCGCAACATCGGCAAGGAGCTCGCCGAGCGGCACATGGCGGTCGCCCGCGGCCTGCCGCACAACGACGGCCTGCCCGACCGCGACCTGGCCGTGTTCCTCGCCGGCACGCCACAGATGGACGCGTACCGCCACGACCTGTGGTGGGCCCAGGAGTACGCCCGCCGCAACCGGGCGGTCATGATGGCCGTGCTCTGCGACGTCGTGCGGCAGCACCTGCCGCAGGCGACCTACGGCGAGCCGATCTCCTGCCACCACAACTACGTCGCCGAGGAAACCTACGGCGGAGTGGACGTGCTGGTGACCCGCAAGGGCGCGATCCGTGCCGGCGCGGGCGACCTGGGCATCATTCCCGGGTCGATGGGCACCGGCTCGTACATCGTGCGCGGCCGGGGAAACCCGGACGCTTACTGCTCGGCGTCGCACGGCGCCGGGCGGCGGATGTCGCGGGCGCAGGCGAAGCGGACGTTCACGACCGACGACCTGGTAGCGCAGACCGCCGGCGTCGAGTGCCGCAAGGACGTGGGCGTGGTCGACGAGATCCCCGGCGCGTACAAGGACATCGGGGAGGTCATGGACCAGCAGCAGGACCTGGTCGAGGTGGTCGCGCGCCTCAAGCAGGTCGTCTGCGTGAAGGGATAGCCGACGCGGCGCCGGACTCCGGTCCGGCGCCGCACATGGAGGGTTCGCCATCGGCACGGCAAGCGGGTTGCTAACCCGTCGCGGGTCACACCGTTGTGGGTTCGACTCCCGCACCCTCCGCCAGGTCGTCGTGGCCAAGCTGGTTAAGGCACTTCGCTGATAACGAAGAGATGCGCTGGTTCGAGCCCAGCCGACGACACTCATGCCCCATGGCGCAGCCGGAAAGCGCGCGACGCTACGAACGTCGAGGCCGCAGGTTCGAGTCCTGCTGGGGGTACGCATCGGGACGTGGCGCAGCTTGGTCAGCGCGCCGCGTTCGGGACGCGGAGGCCGCCGGTTCGAGTCCGGCCAGCCCGACAGTGGAGAGGCCAGCCGATTGGTGCCGGCGCCCGTCTCGAAAACGGTGTAGGGCTTGCCCGTGTGGGTTCGACTCCCACCCTCTCCGCCACGCCTCTCCCGCTAGCTCAACGGACAGAGCACCGTCCTCCTAAGACGGCTGTCCGGGTTCGAGTCCCGGGCGGGAGACGACGAGCGCCGTTAGCTCAGTGGTAGAGCTGCCGCCTTTTAAGCGGACTGTCCGGAGTTCGATCCTCCGACGGCGTACTGCGGGTAGGAGCACCGGTCGTGCTCAACGGCCTCATAAGCCGAGTCAGGTGGGTTCGACTCCCACACCCGCCCCCGTCCCGATGGCGCGGTGGACGAATAGGACAATCTCCTCCACCAGCGGCGCGTCGGGCACGACACACGCCGGATGGTGGTTCCGAGGCGCTGCCCGTAAAGCTGCCCTCGGAGCCATGCCGCGGTAGCCCAACGGGAGAGGCAGCCGGCCCAAACCCGGCTCAGCGCGGGTTCGACCCCCGCTCGCGGTACTTACGCCTTCGCCCGACTGGTCGGGCCCTGCCCCGGTACGGCAGGTCAGCGAGTTCGAGGCTCGCCGGAGGCTCGTTGCGGTTGTAGCTCAACGGAAGAGCGTCGCCTCGCCATGGCGAAGATCCGAGTTCAATTCTCGGTAACCGCTCCAACTCCCAGCTATCTCGCCCTCGTAGCCCAATGGCAGAGGCACCGTCTTGAGGAGGCGGTCATGTGCGCGTTCGACTCGCGCCGAGGGCACGCACGCCGACGAAGCTCAACGGGTAGAGCATGCGCCTTGCAAGCGCAAGAAAACCGGTTCGAGGCCGGCCGTCGGCTCCATGCCAGCGCAGCACGACAGGTGGTGCACCGGATTCGTAACCCGGAGGTAGGGCGTTCGAGCCGCCCCGCTGGCTCTGTGGGCGACGCACAGGTGTGCAGCGCTGTCTTGCAAACAGCGCCCGCTCGGTTCGATACCGAGGTTGTCCACCATGCCCGGGTAGCCCAACGGCAGGAGGCGGCCGGTTCAGAGCCGGCATAGTGCGCGTTCGAGTCGCGCTCCGGGTACGCAGTACACAGCAAGGGTCGTGAGCATGGATGGTTATGCTCCGGGCTCTTACCCCGGAGAGCAGGGTTCGAGTCCCTGGCGGCCCACTTGAGTTGCTTCGTTGCGCCCGGCGGCCGTGGCTGCTCGGGTCGTCCGTGGCGAATTTCTGCCCCTGGAGGGGCAACTGCTCGCCACGATCACATTGGACCAGCCCTCTACCGGGTACGGGCACTGACCAGAAGGCCGAAGTTGTGACGGTAGCTCAACGGTAGAGCGCTGGGATGTGGCCCCAGTCGTTGCGGGTTCAACTCCCGTCCGTCACCCCATGCAGGCGCTCACGTGGCGCGAGGCGCTGGCTGTAAACCGGTAGCCCTGTGGGTTCAACTCCTGCCGCCTGCACCATGCCCTCGTAGCGCAGCGGAAGCGCACCCGTCTCCGAAGCGGGAGGTCGGAGGTTCGAGTCCTCTCGGGGCACGCTCGAGAATGCCATCCACTGTGGACAGCGTGAGCGCGGGCGTTGGCTGCCCGGCCGTCCCTCATAAGGACGGTGTGCCCGGATCGACACCGGGGCTCACGACGGCGGCGGGGCCGGCTCCCAGACGTGCTTCCTTCTATCTCGACTGTAAATCGATGCGATCAGCGCGTCGACTCAACGGCCCCGCCCGCGTTTCTCAACGGGCGACGAGCAGCCGCAACACGTCGGTGGCGGTGTCGACGTACGTGTCGTGGCTGCCGGCCGCTGTGCCGGGCCGGGAGACCAAGGCTCGCGGCCCGGCTGCGTGGTGGGGGCGCGGACGCCGTCGGTACGGCCCGGGACGCGGCGGTGGCCGCGCTGCAGTTCCTGGTCCGGGGTGACCTGCCGGTGCCGGTGGGCGCGCGGGTGTACGCGCTGCACCCGGCTGGGCTGGACGGCGCAGCCGTGACGCTGGTGGCCGCCGCGGATCTCGCTGCCGTGCTGGCGTGATCCGCTACGCCGCGGTGGTCAGGGCCGCCATGAGGTCTTCGCGCGCCCTGGCCACCCGGGACCGGATCGTCCCTATCGGACAGTCGCACACCTGGGCCGCCTCCGCGTACGTCAGACCGGCCACTTGGGTGGCCACGAACGCCTCGCGCCGGTCGATCGGCAGCGCGTCCAGCAGTTGGCGCAGTATGACCCAGTCCTCGAAGCGGCCCGCCGCGGCCTGCCGGGCGTCCAGGGCCACGACGTGCGGCGCGGCGCGCACGGCGTGGATGTGGTCCGCCGCTACCCGGCGGGCGATGGCCAGCAGCCAGGTCACCGCGGACGAGCGGGCCGCGAACCCGGGCAGCGACCGCACCGCGCGCAGGTAGGTTTCTTGCGTCAGGTCCTCCGCTGCCCGCGGGTGGACCAGGTGGGCCAGGAACCGCAGGACCCGCGGCTGGGTGGCGCGCACGAACGCGGCGAGGGCCTCTTGGTCGCCGTCGCGGGCCGCCAGCGCCAGACCGGTGACGTCGGGCTCGCGCGGCAGCATACGGGGAACGCTAGCGGTTTCGGCCGGCTCGGCGAACACCCCGGGGGGAACCGTCTAGGGCTTGCGGCCGATTCCGCAGTAGACATCCAGTTCGTCGGGCGGGTCGGTCGCCGGCCGCCACCGGGGCGCCGAGACGACGCCGGGCTCGACCAGGTCGAGACCGGTGAAGAAGCGGGCGATCTCGTCCGGGCTGCGCAGCAGGTACGGCGGCTTGGCCGACTCGTTCCAGATGCGCTCGGCCTCGGTGTGCCGCTCGCTGCGGGTGCCGTCCAGGACGGTCAGGTAGCTGCCGGACGGCAGGGCGCCGACGAAATGGTCCACGATGGACCGTGCCTCGCTGCCGTCGGTGACGTGCCCGAGCAGGCCGGACATGATCAGCGCGATGGGCTGGGTGAAGTCGAGCGTCCGGGCCGCCTCGCGCAGGATCGCGGCCGGCTGGCGGGCGTCCGCGTCGATGTAGTCGGTGGCCCTTCGGAGCTGGAGGTGAGCAGCGCGCGGGCGTGCACCAGCACCAGCGGGTCGTGGCCGACGTACACGATCCGGGAGGTCGGCTCGACGCGCTGGGCGACCTCGTGGGTGTTGTCCGCGGTGGGCAGCCCGGTGCCGACGTCGAGGAACTGGCGCACCCCGGCCTCGCCGGCCAGGTAGGTCACCGCCCGCACGAGGAACGCGCGGGAGGCGCGGGCGTTCTCGACGATCTGCGGGAACGCGGCCCGGATCTCGTCGCCGACCTGCCGGTCGACGGCGAAGTTGTCCTTGCCGCCCAGCCAGTAGTTCCAGATCCGGGCGGTCTGGGGGATGGACGTGTCCACGCGCGACAGCATAGCCCTGCGCGCGGCGTCACCGGCCGGGTACGTCGTGCGGGGTGTAGGCGGCCCGGAAGAAGCCGCGGATCGGGCGCTGGCCGAGCCCGAGGTTGTGCGCGAACGAGGTCGGCTTGGCCGGCGCGCCGGCGTCGAACGCGATGAAGACGTCGTCGCGGCGGCCCCGGTTGGGGTCGTACACCCGGACGGTGACGCGGCTGCCGGCCGTGTCGTACGCATACGCCAGCACCTGGTGGTTGCGGCCCAGGTCCTGCGGCCGCGCCGAGGCCACGGTGACCACGCCGATCGGCACCGGCAGGTGCCGGTCGATGTCCTTTTTGATCTGTGGCCATTGGACGCGGATCGTCCGCCAGCTGAGCCCGCGCTCAGTCAGTACCTTCCGGCCGAAGACCGTGAACGCGCTGTCGCCGTCCGGCAGGTTCATCCACTGGTAGTACTGGGCGACGCCGGCCGGCACGTGCCAGGAGTCGATGAGCCGCTGGACGATGTAGCGGTAGAGCGGGGCGCCGGCCGGCGGGCGCTCGGGTGGCGGTGCCGCGTCGGCCCGCCAGTAGTCCAGCGCGGCGAACGTCATGCCCCGCACAGCCCGTCGGCGGCGTTCCCCACGCCGATGTCGCCGAACGGCGTGGGCAGCAGCACGGCCGGCTGCGACGGCCACGCGTTGTCGAATACGAAGCCGTGCCGGGACGGCAGGAAGTTCTCCGCCATCCATCCACGCTAGCCGTGGCGGCGGCCGGGCGCGGTCAGCTTTCCGACGCCGCGTCGTTCACCTTTCGTTCGCTGTGCGTTTTGAGGTTGTTTTGATGTGTGTCAGCTTTGCTGGTGTGATGGGTTCGGAGGCTGGCCATGCCCTGCGCGGGCCGAGCAGGCTACACGCGTTCAACCGGTACGAGATCAAGTACCTGGTCGAGCGGTCGCTGGTCGACGTGCTGCGCGAGGAGCTCGCCGCGCGTCTGGACCTCGACACGCACGCGGCCGGCGGCGGCTACGGCGTCTGGAGCGTCTACTACGACACTCCTGGGCTGCGGTTCTACTGGGAAAAGATCGAGGGCTTGCGGTTCCGCCGCAAGCTGCGCCTGCGGCACTACGGCGACCGGTTCGCCGTCGGTGACGACACCCCGGTGTACGTCGAGATCAAGCAGCGGGTCAACAGGGTCACCCAGAAGCGGCGGGTGCGGGTGCCGTACCAGCAGGCGCGCCAGCTCTGCGACCAGCGCCAGATGATCGACGTGGGCGACTCGGGTGGCGGGTTCCTGCAGGAGGTGCTGGGCCTGGTCGGCCGGCTCGACCTGCGGCCGATGGCGATGACCGGCTATCAGCGCGAGGCGTTCGTCGGCCGGGCCGCCGACGTCGGTCTCCGGGTGACGCTCGATCATCGGGTACGCGGCCGCGACCGCGACTTCCACCTCGGCGCGGCGGCGGAAAACCGGTTCATCATCCCGCCTCGACTGGCGGTGCTTGAGGTCAAGGCCAACGACCGGGTGCCGTACTGGCTGACCGACCTCACCGCCAAGCGCAACCTCGCGGTCGTGCGGGTGTCCAAGTACTGCCAGAGCGTCGAGGCGTTCGGCCGGGCGCCACGGTCCGTGTTCCACGTGCCCGAAGAGCCAATCGTTCTCGCCGAAATGGAGTACTGACCACTATGGACCTCAACGTCCAGGATCTGTCCGGCACGTTCAGCGTCGGCGACATCGCGATCGCCCTGGCCCTGTCGTTCGTGTTGAGCGCGGCGATCGGCTGGGTCTACCGGGCCACCCACCGCAACGTGTCGTACAGCCAGTCGTACGTACAGACGCTGGTGATCCTCGGCATGATCATCTCGCTCATCATGCTCGTGGTCGGCTCCAACATCGCCCGCGCGTTCGCGTTGGTCGGCGCGCTGTCGGTGATCCGGTTCCGCAACGCCATCAAGGAGACCCGCGACGTCGGGTTCATCTTCCTCGTCATGGGCATCGGCATGGCCTGCGGCACCCGCTTCTACACCCTGGCCGTCGTGGCCACCGTCGCCATCTGCCTGGCCGTGGTCGTGATGCAGCGGTTCAACTGGTTCCACCTCAACGTGCAACGCCAGGTGGTCAAGATCCAGGTGCCGGCCGACGAGGACTACACCAACGAGGTCCAAGACGTGCTGATCCGGCACACCGCCGAGTTCGAGCTGGTCAGCATGGAGTCGATACGCGGCGGCGCGCTGACCGAGTTGCTCTACACGGTCAAGCTCAAGAAGGCCACCGAGCCCGGCGACCTGATCGCGGCGCTGCGCGAGCGCACGTTCGGCCAGCGGGTGACCATCTTGACCGGCTACGACCAGACCGACCTGTGATGCGACGCCTCCTGCACCGGCTCCCGGTCCGGCTGCGCCACCACTGGAAGGTGGTGGCCGCGTGCGGGCTGTTCTTCGCCGCCCTGGTCGGCCTCGCCGGCACCACGCGGGTGACGCCGATCGTCACCAGCGACGAACGGGCCGAGGCGGCGGTCGTCACGCAGGACGTCACCGGCACCGTCGACCTCTTCGACGGCACCAAACCGCACCGGCTCACGCTGTCCTATTCGGACGACGACTACCAGCGGATGCTCGACCAGTACTGGGAGGACGGCGAGAAGGAGTACGTCGAGGCGGACCTCGTCATCGACGGCACCGCCCTCGACAGCGTCGGGATCCGGCTCAAGGGCAACTCCACCCTGGCCGCGCTGACCCGCAACGGCGAGCGCGCCCCGAACGGCTTCGGCGGCCGGGCCATGGGTGGCGGCGGTCCGGCCGGCGGCGGTGCTTTTGGCGGCGGGGCTCCCCTGCCGGTGCTCCTGGCGGCGGGGCTCCTGGTGGTGCTTTTGGCGGCGGCGGTCCCGGCGGCGGCTTTGGGGGCATGGGCGCGCTCAAGGCCGAGGAGCCCGAGTCGCTGCCCTGGCTGATCAGCTTCGACGAGTACGTGAAGGGCCGCCGCTACCAGGGCCGCACCGAGATCGCCGTACGCCCCGCCGGCCGCGGCGGCAGCACCGGCCTGAACGAGGCCGTCGCCCTCACCCTCACCGGCGCCTCCGGCGAGCCCAGCCAGGAGTACGCCTACTCCACGTTCACGGTCAACGACCGCCCCACCGTGACCCGCCTGCTGGTCGAGCACCCGGACCAGACGTACGCCGACGCCCTGACCGACGACGGCGTGCTCTACAAGTCCCGGGCCAGCAGCCAGTTCACCGACCAGGGCGGCGACCCGACCGACTACCAGGACGACTTCGACCAGATCAACCTCAAGGGCAGCCAGGACCTGCAACCGGTGATCGACCTGATCAGGTGGGTAGAAGGCGCGTCCGACCAGGAGTTCGCCGCGGGACTCGCCGACCGGGTCGACGTACCGTCGCTGGCCCGCTACGTCGCGCTGCAGAACCTGCTGCTCAACTTCGACGACATGAGCGGGCCGGGCAAGAACTACTACCTGTACTACAACCTCGACACCAAGAAGTTCACCGTGCTCACCTGGGACCTCAACCTCGCGCTGAGCGGCGACGCCAACCAGGGCCCGCACGACGCCGGCCGGATGGGCGGCTTCCGGATGCCCGCCGGCGGCGCCACGGCTCCTGACGGCGGGGCCGCGGCCCCGGGCGGCGGTCAGGGCCCCGGCGGTGGCGGCCCCTCGATGGGCCACCCGCTCAAGGACCGCTTCCTGGCGGCCTCGGCGTTCACGCAGGTCTACGAGGACGCCTACCGCGACCTCTACCACAAGCTGTACGCCAGCGGCGCCGCCACCGCGGCCGTCGACCGGGCCGTGGCCGCCCGCACCGCCAACGGCGGCGACCAGTCCACCGCGGACCAGGAGGCCGCCACCCTGCGCACCCTCATCGCCAACCGCACCAAGAGCCTGGCCGCCAACGAGGTCATCGCCCGAAGCTGAACGGGGTGAATCCGGGCTGTCCGGTCACCACGAGCAGCACGGACACCGGCAGAAGCAGAAACACCACGATGACGAGCGTGGTCAGTCGCAAGCGTCGCACTTGTCTTCCCCCAGTCGTGGATGGGTGATGTGAGTGCGACGCTAAGGCGGCCCGCGACCGGCGAACAGGGACAGGTGTCCCGCCTTATTTCTCCCCGTCAACCCCGGCCGGTTCCGCTTCGTGCGGCCTCGTCGATCAGGGACTTCCGCGTCGATCAAGGGCTTCCGCGTCGATCAAGGGCAAACGGTCGTGGATCGGAGATCAAAGCACGACCATATGCCCTTGATCGACGGGAAAGCCCTTGATCGGCGCGGGGAAGGGACTGTGGGGAGGGGTTAAGGGCGGGGGTGGAGGATGCGGACGTCCCAGGCGGTCAGGGTTAGGGCGGCGCCCGCCTCGTACTCGGCGCCGGACAGGACGTCCCGCACCGGCTCGGGGGCGGTTACCGTGGCCGGCTCCCAGGACCAGTTGTGCAGGAAGCGGACGCGGCGCCCGTCAGGAGCGGTCGCGCCGGTGGAGGTGACCGTGGGCGGGGTGTCGCGCCAGCCCGTCACGTCCGGCACCGCCCAGCGGAAGAGCGCCTCGGCCAGCCCCGCCGACGGCACGGTACCGACGTACGTGATGCGGCCCGCCCCGTACGCCCGGGTGGTCGCGGCCGGCCACCGTCCAAAGTGGGGGTGCTCGTAGCCGGCGAGCACCTCGGCGCCGTCCAATTGCAGCCCGTCGACCCATCGGGTGGCGGCCGCCCCGTCCGGCAGCCGCAGCGGCGAGGTGTCCGCGGCGCGTACCGGCACGTCGGCGGTCAGGTTGGAGAACTCGTCGTACCAGACGCCGGCCGCGCCGGCGAGCCGCGCCGGCTGGACCTCGCGGCGGGCCCGCGCCTCCGGGTCCGCGTACGCGGAGCGGGGTCCGAGCACCAGGTGCCCACCGGCCTCCGCGTACGCCGCTAGCGCGTCCAATATGGAGTCGTCCGCGATGTAGAGCCCGGGCGCGACGAGCACCGGATGGCGGGCGGCGAAGGCGGCCGGATCACCCAGTTGCCCGGCGTGCAGCACCCGCACCTGGAGCCCGGCGTCGAACGCGCCGCGGTAGAACTGCTCGATGATGGTCTGGTACGTGCGGCGGTCCGGCCCGCCGTCCGGCGTGGCCAGCTGCGGCTGGGCCGACAGCGCCCACTTGCTCGGCGTCGAGTAGAGCAGCGCGACGTCGGCGTCCGGGACGAGGCCCGCCACCAGATCGCCGGCGGTCGCCAGCTCCGCGCCGATCCGGGCCAGTTCCCGGTACGTCCGTCCGGGCCGGCCGCTGTGCGGGAGCACGCCGCCCCAGTACGTCTCGGTGCCGAAGTGGATGCTGCGCCACTGCCAGTACTCCACCATGCGCGCCCCCCGGGAGACGAGCGCCCAGGCGGCTTGGCGCCACTGGCCGTCGTACCCGGGCTGGTTTGTCCATGGGTAGCCGATGGACTGCGCGTTCGTCTCCGTGACGAGGAACGGCTCCTGCCGGGACGAGAACATCCGGTCGGCGGTCAGGTACAGCGCCCAGGTGCCCTCGGTCAGCCAGAACTGCCGCGCCGACTCCCCCGCCGGCACCGCGAACCCGTCCTGCATCACGTAGTACGGGTTGCCCGCCGTGACGTCGAGGCTCCGGGTGAGGTCCTCATCGGACACTGCCGGCCGGTCGTACGAGATGCAGGTGGTGACGAACTGTCCCGGCCGGGCGTACTCCCGGACGATGCCGGCCTGCCAGGCGATGAACTCGTCGACGAGCGTGGCCTGGAAGCGCCGCCACGCCAGGTCGTACTGGGGCTGGTAGTTGCCGTCCGGCACCCACAGGTCGGCCCAGGTGGACAGCCGGTGCGACCAGTAGACTAGGCCCCATTCGCGGTTGAGCGTTTCCACGTCGCCGTAGCGCTCCCGCAGGTGGTCGACGAACCGCTGGAACACGCCGTGGTTGTGCAGCAGCTCGTTGCCCGGCTCGTTGTCCACCTGGAAGCCCACGACGGCCGGATGGTTCGCGTACCGGGCGACCATCTTGCGGATCACCCGCTCGGCGTGGAAGCGGAACGCCGGGTGCGTGAAGTCCACCTCCTGCCGGCCGCCCCAGGGGATCCGCTGACCGGTCGCGCGCTCCCCCGCGATCTCCGGGTATCGCCGGGCCAGCCATGGCGGCACCGCGTACGTCGGCGTGCCGAGCACCACGGCGATGCCCCGGTCGTGCGCGCCGTCCAGGACCGGCTGGAGCCAGTCCAGGTCGAACACGCCGTCCTCGGGCTCCCAGGTGGACCACACGGACTCGCCGACCCGGATCACCGTGAACCCGGCGTCAGCCATCAGGTCCAGGTCCGTCTTCAGCAACTCGTGGGGCTGGTACTCGTAGTAGTACGCGGCGCCGAACAGCACGCGACCATCGGTCATTGCTTGACTCCTCCGGTGGCCAGGCCGCTCTGCCAATACCGTTGCAGCATCAGGAAGGCGGCGATGAGTGGGATGACGGACAACAGGGAGCCCGTCACCACCAAGGACAGCAGCCCGCCGGTCGCGCCGCCGCCGGCCTGCGCCTGCGACGACCAGTTGGCCAGGCCCACGGTGACGGGGTAGAGCGACGGGTCGTTGAGCATGATGAGTGGCAGGAAGTAGTTGTTCCACGTCGCGACGAGCGTGAAGAGCAGCACCGTGACGAGGCCCGGCGCGAGCAGCCGCAGCGCCACCTGCCAGAAGATGCGAAACTCGCTGGCGCCGTCGATGCGGGCCGCCTCGATGAGGCTGTCCGGCACCGCCTCCTCGGTGTAGACGCGCATCAGGTAGAGCCCGAACGGGCTCACCAGCGAGGGCAGGATGATGGCCCACGGCGTGTTGACGAGCCCGACCTTGCTGAAGAGCAGGTACGTCGGGATCGCCAGCGCCGTGGCCGGCACCATGATGGAGCCGAGGACCGCGTTGAAGAGCAGGCCGTTGCCGCGGAACTTGTACTTCGCGAACCCGTAGCCGCCGAGCGCGGCCAGCAGCGCCGCGCCGCCCGCGCTCACCACGGCGTACACCGCGGTGTTGAGCAGCCAGCGGCTGTAGACGCCGCCGTCGTACGTCAGGGTCTCACGGGCGTTGGACAGCAAGGAGAAGTCGCCGCTGAACCACAGCCCGAAGCTGTTGAACAGGTCGCCGGTGGTCTTGGTGGAGGCGACGACGAGCCAGAAGAGCGGCAGCAGGAAGTACACCAGGAAGGCGAGCATCGCCAGGAACAGCAGGGTGCTGCGCGGGCGCCGCCGGGTCACGACGCCCTCCGGCGGTTTCCGATGAGCAGGAACGCGTACGACACGACGACGATGACGAGTCCGAGCAGGAACGACACGGCCGCCGCGTAGTTCACCTCCTGGCTGGTGAAGGCCAGCGAGTACGCGTACAGGTTGGGCGTGTAGGAGTTGGCGATGACGTTGGGTGCCAGCCGCTGCAACAGGTTGGGCTCGTTGAAGAGCTGGAAGCTGCCGATCACCGAGAAGATGAGGGCGAGCATCAGCGCCGGCCGGATCGCCGGGATCTTCACGCTCCACGCGGTACGCCACGCGCCCGCCCCGTCGACGGCCGCGGCCTCGTACAGCTCGCTCGGGATGGCGCGCAGGGCCGCGTACAGGATGATCATGTTGTAGCCGGTGTACTCCCACGTGACGACGTTCGCCAGGGAGCCGAGCATCAGGTCGTCGCTGAGGAACTTCGGCGCGGTGACGCCCAGCTTGTCGGCGAGCTGCGCGATCGGGCCGAAGTCCGGGCCGTACAGGTAGCCCCACATGAGGGTGGCCACGACGCTGGGCACCGCGTACGGGACGAAGATGCCCAGCCGGAACACCCTCGCCAGGCGCAGCACGCCGCTGTCCAGCGCGAGCGCGAAGAACAGCGCCAGGCCCAGCATGAGGGGCACCTGCAGGAGGAAGAACTTGCCGACCCGCACGACGCCCTCGACGAGCTGGTCGTCGGTGAGGGCGCGGCGGTAGTTGTCCAGCCCGGCGAACGTCGTACCACCGATGAGCTGCTCCTTGAACAGGCTCAGGTACGCGGCGTACAGCAGCGGCAGCACGAGCATCGCCAGGAAGACGACCAGGAACGGCGCGACGAACAGGTAGCCGCTGGCGGCCTGGCGGGCTTGCGCCCGCCGGGCCCGCCGCGGGATCGTGTTGGTGGTCACTGTGGACATCCGCCTACCCGACCGTGAATCCCTGGTTCTTGGCGTACGTCGTGATACGGGACTGCCATTGGTCGAGCGCGGCCGAGGTGTCCGCCTTGTCGGCCAGCGACTTGCCGACCGTCTCGTCCCAGTCGCTGACCGTCTGGTCCAGGAACGGCGGCCAGGTGAAGCCGGTGGAGACCGTGTCGCTGATGCCCGCGAAGAGCTCGTTGACCGTCTGTCCACCGTAGAACGCCGGCTTCTGCCCGGTGAAGCTCGGGTCGGCCAGTAGCGCCCTCGTCGGCGGGAAGAGGAACTGCTCGGTGGCGAAGAGCCGGGTGGACTCCGCGTCGGTGTTGAGGAACTCGGCGAACTTGGCGGCCGCGATCGGGTTCTTGGTGGACTTGATGACCGCGGACGTCGACCCGCCCCAGTTGCCGGACTTGTTGTCGCCCGCCGTCCACTGTGGAAGCGGTGCGGCCCGCCACTTGCCGCTGGTGTCCTTGGCGCTGGTGGACAGGAAGACCGGGCCCCACGCGGCAGTCAGCCAGGTGGCGTACTTGCCCCGGTTGAGGGCCTGGTACCACTGGTCGGTGAAGTCCGGGTCGGTCGAGACGACGCCCTCCTTGGCCAGCCCGCTCCAGTAGTCGGCCAGCTTCTTGGAGGTCGCGTCGTTGACGTTCACGCTGATCTGGTCGGGGGCCGAGCTGGTGAACGGCTTGGCGCCGGCCTGCCAGAGCAGGCCCATCCAGACGCCGTTCTGGTTGGAGGCCAGGTTGGTGATGTAGACGTCCGGGTCGGCGGCGTGCAGCTTGCGCGCGGCCGCGGCGAACTCGTCCCACGTCTTGGGCGGCTGGATGCCGTACTTGTCGAAGATGTCCTGCCGGTAGAGCATGCCCATCGGGCCGGTGTCCTGCGGGATGGCCCACACCTCGCCGTTGCGCCCGGTCACCTGCTGCCAGGTCCAGTCGACGAACTGGCTCTTCAGCGCCTCCGCGCCGTACGGCCGCAGGTCCAGCAGGCTGTCGGTGATCGTGAAGGTGGGGATGTACTGGAATTCGATCTGCACCACGTCGGGCGCGCCGCTGCCGGCCTTCAACGCCGTGCGCAGCTTGGTGTACTGCGGCTCGCCCTGGCCGGCGTTCACCACATTGACCTTGATGGCCGGGTACTTCTTCTCGAAGAGGGCGACCTCCTTCTCGATCTGCGGCACCCATGTCCAGAACGTCAGCTCGGTCGGCGTCTGCATCGCCTTGTCGATGTCGGCCTGGCTCACGCTGGCCGTGGTCTGGCCCGAGCCGCCGTCATCACCCCCGCCGCAGGCCGCGAGCGTCAGCGTGGTGGCGACCCCGAACGCCAACCACCGCATCGCGGATCGTCGTAGTGTCATGGCGGTACTCCTTACCTAGTGGGGTGGTGCGGTCGACTCGCGGACGACCAGGTGCACCGGTGGTTCGTCGTGTGGCGTCGGTGGGCTCGTGTCCTCGATGCGCTCCACCAGGAGTTCCAGGCCGTGCGCGGCCATGACGTCGAACTCCTGCCGGACGGTCGTCAGCGGCGGCGACAGGTACGCCGATATGGGGATGTCGTCGATGCCGACGACGCTCACGTCGTCCGGCACGCGGCGGCCGGCCTCGGCGAACGCGCGCATGACGCCGACGGCCATCTCGTCGTTGGCCACGAACACCGCGGTCAGGTCGGCCACCCGCGCCAACTGCCGGCCCGCGGCATAGCCGGACGTGGGCGACCAGTCGCCCTCGATGACCGGCGGTTCGGGTACGCCGGCGGCGGCGAGCGCCTGCCGCCAACCGCGCACCCGATCCCGGGCCGAGAACCACCGGCTCGGCCCGGCCACGTGCCACACCGTGGCGTGCCCGAGCCCGAGCAGGTGCTCGGTGGCGACGCGGCCCGCCACGACGCCCTCGTCGTCGAGGACCAGCACGTTCGGCCCGGCCAGCCCCGGCATCGGGCCGAGGCTGACCACCGGCACGTCCAGCTCCAGCCGGACGCCCTCGCCCTCGTCGACCGGGTCCGACAGGATGATCCCGTCGACGCCTTGGTCGAGCAGCGCCTCCATGGCCTGCGTGATGCCGGCCTGGCCTTCCAGGATGGTGACCAGGCTCAGCGAGTAGCCGACGCCGCGCACAGCCCGCTCCAGCGCCACCAGCGTCTGCGCCGGGCCGTAGAGCGCGCTGCCCAGCGTCACCACGCCGATCCGGTGGAACTTGCCCAGGTTGAGCGCGCGGGCCGCGGTGTTGCGCCGGTATCCGAGCTCGCGCGCCGCCGCCAGCACCCGGTCCCGTACGTCGACGCTGACGTAACGCTCGCCGTTCATGACGCGGGAGACGGTCTTCTGCGAGACGCCCGCCAGGCGCGCCACATCGGTGCTCCCCGGTGGGCGGCGAGGCGGCGACTCGGGCATGGCGAGGCTCCTGACTACGTAGTCATGGCTGTGTCGCCTCTCACTGTCTACGTAGTCACATACCACTGTCAAGAGCTTGTTACAGACACGTTGCCATAGCGCTCTCCGCCACCACGGCCGTTCGCCGATCAAGGCCCTCGCGCCCCGTCGATCAAGGCTTTCCGCGTCGATCAAGGGCATATGGTCGTGGATTGGAGATCAAAGCGCGGCCGTTCGCCCTTGATCGACGGGGAAAGCCTTGATCGGGTACGCGCCGGCGCGGTGCCCGGGGAGCGGGAGCAGCGCGTGGGGAGCGCGTGAGGGCGGCGGCGCGCGGCGAGGCCGGGAGCGCGGGAACGGCGGGAAGTGCGCGGACGCGGGGGCGGCCGGCTGCGTACTCGCCTGAGTTCCACCGCAGCTGACCGCGGTCCCGCGGCCGGCCGGCACTCTCGACCCGCGACTGGCCTGGCCCCGGGTCCGAGGACCGGATGGCGCACCGGCTCGGCCAACCGGACACACCTTTTCGGCTCATCCCGTTCAAATTCGAGCCGCGGACGACGCTATCCGTGCCGGAATGCCCCGTCAACACCCCTGTAATAGAACCGTTTTCGTTCTAATAGCGTTACGCTGGGCCGATGGATCTCAGCGCCAACGAACGGCTTGTCCTCGACGCCCTCGCCGGGGGTGGCGTGGCCAGCCGGGCGGAGCTGAGCGCGCGGACCGGCCTGCCGAAGACCACGGTCGGCGGGATCGTCGACCGGCTGCTGCGGCGCGGCGCGGTGACGCAGCGGCCGCCGGCGCCGCGCGCGGGTCGCGGCCGGCCGGCGGGTGCGCTCGCGCTCGCCACTCCTAGCGGGCCGGTCGCCGTCCTCGCGCTGAGCCACACGACGATCCGGGCCGCGGCGGTCGGCTGGGACGGCACGGTGCTGGCCCACCGCCAGGACGCGCTGGCGGGCGACCGCGACGAGGAGCGGGTGATCGGCCGCGGGGTCGACCTGCTCACCGACGCGCTGGCCGAGGCCGGGCTGCGCCCCGACCAGGCGAGCCGCGCGGTCGTCGGCGTGCCGGCGGCGTACGAACGCGGGGTCGGGCCCACGCTCGGCCGGATCCCCGAGACGGCGCGCGAGGCCGTACCCGGACTGGCGGAGGTCTTCGGGTGGCTGCGGTCCGATCCGGCGCCGGCCGTCGGCGCGCGCCTGGGCGTGCCCGCGGTGGCCGAGAACTACGCGAACCTGGCCGCGCTCGGCGAGGCCGCCTTCGGGGCCGGGCGCGGCGTGGACAGCTTCGTGTACGTCAAGGTGGTCGAGGGCGTCGGCGCCGGGCTGATCCTGGGCGGCCGGCTGCACCGGGGAGCCCGCGGCATGGCCGGCGAGCTGGCGCACGTGCAGGTCCTCGACGACGGCCCGTGGTGCGTCTGCGGCAGCCGCGGGTGCCTGGCCACCACGTACGGCGGCTTCGTCCCGCCGTTCCGGCCGGCATACCCGACGCCGCTGACCGTCGCCGACATCGGGCGGCTCGCCGCGGCGGGCGAGCGGGGCACCCGGCGCATCATGGCGGACGCCGGCCGGCGCGTCGGGCGCGTACTCGCGGACATGTGCGTGCTGCTCAGCCCGGACGCGTTCATCGTGGACGGCATGCTCGGCGCGGCGGCCGAGCCGTTCGTCGCCGGCGTGCGCGAGATGATCGACCGCCACACCCCGGGCGTGCTGGCGGACACGGTGCGGGTGCTCCCCGGCGAGCTGGGCGATCGGGCCGAGCTGCTGGGCGCGGTCGCCCTGGCCCGGACGGATCGGCCGTAGCCATTGCGCGGATCCCCGCCCACGGGATATGTTCTGGCACACAACAAAGCCTTCCCGACCTCGGCCGGCCGGTGAAGGCGCCAGCGCCGCGACCGTTCCACGCCGGCTTCCCGTCCGGCGTACCCGCCTGAACGTCGCCTGGCCAGCACTCCCCGTTCAATGCCTCGCACCCACGAGCGGCACCAGGTCCGGTGCACGCCGGGACCTGCCGTGCCCGCATAACCGGAGGTACGAACCAGATGCGAAAAGTGTTGATAGCCGTGGCGTCGGCTGCGGCGGTGGTCGCGACCGCCCTGCCCGCCATGGGCAACCTCGGAGGCGGACCCGACCCCGCCTACCCCGGCCAGTACCCCGTCGTCCACACCGACAAGGGCGCGGTCCGCGGTGAGGCCAAGTCGTTGGTGACCGTCTACAAGGGCATCCCGTACGCCGCGCCGCCGGTCGGCGCCCTGCGCTGGAAGGCACCCAAGCCGGCCGCGCAGTGGAAGGGCGTGCGCGACGCGACGCAGTTCGGCGGGTCCTGCGTGCAGGGCACCGGCTGGGATCCCGGCTACGACAAGCCCACGCTCACCGAGGACTGCCTCTACCTCAACGTCTACCGGCCGACCGACACGTCGAAGAAGAACCTGCCGGTCTTCGTGTGGAACCACGGCGGCGGCAACACCGGCGGGGCTGGCCGGGACACCAACCCGGACAAGTTCGTGACCCGGCAGGACGTCGTCTACGTCACCATCAACTACCGGCTCGGGGCCATGGGCTGGCTCTACACCCAGGGGCTGGACAGCGAGAACACGGACGGCTCCGCCGGCAACTTCGGCCTGCTCGACCAGCAGGCGGCGCTGCGCTGGGTGCAGAAGAACATCCGCGCCTTCGGCGGCAACCCGGACAACGTCACGCTGGCCGGCCAGTCCGCGGGCGCGCGCAACACCTGTACGCAGCTCGCCTCCCCCTCCGCGGCCGGCCTCTTCGACCGCGTCATCCTCCAGAGTGGAGGGTGCAACGCGCCGGGGCGGACCCGCGCCGAGGCCACGGTGAGCGGTGACCGGTTCGCGGCCGAGTTGGGCTGTCCGACCGGCGCCGGCCAGGTGAGCTGCCTGCGCGCGAAGAGCCCGGCGGACGTGCTCGCCACCCAGGGCAAGGTCGCCCAGTCGGTCTCCGTCGTGGGCACAAAGGTGCTGCCGACCGACCCGCTGGACCTGCTCAAGGCCGGCAAGCTGACCAACCTCCCGGTGCTCGTCGGCGGCACCTCCGACGAGTCGCAGCAGAGCGTCTTCGGCCAGTACGACTACCGGGGCAACCCGGTCACGCCGGCCCAACTCGACGCGCTGATCGCCGGCGCGTACCCGAACGGCGCCGCCCAGATCCGGGCCCTCTACCCGGCGGCGAACTACAAGTCCCCGACGGTTGCCTGGGGCACGATCCAGAGCGACCAGCGCGCCTGCCGCGACCAGACCCTGCGGGACCGGCTGGCGCGGGACACCCGCACGTACGCGTACGAGTTCGCGGAGAAGGACGGCCCGCCGTTCACCTCGATCTGGCGCCTGCACACCGACTACCCGTTCGGCGCCACGCACGTCAACGACCTCGGCTACCTGTGGGACTACCTCGGCACCGCGCTGCCGTTCAGCACGGCGCAGGTCGACCTGTCCAACCAGATGATCAGCTACTGGGGCAGCTTCGCCCAGGACGGTAACCCGGACGTGCGGTACGCGCCGGCCTGGCCACGGTACGCCCCGCAGGGCAACCTGCTGCAGTTCGCGGCGCCCAGCGCCCAGCGGGTGAGCCACGCCCAGATCGGCACCGAGCACCACTGCTCGCTCTGGGACGCGGTCAGTCCCGCGGTGTGACGGCGGCTCCTCGTACCGGCAGCACCAGCGGGCTGCCGGTACGGGGGTGCGCGAGCACCTCGATGTCGTGGCGGTACACCGCGCTGAGTGTGCCCTCAGTCAGCACCTCGGCCGGCGGGCCGGCGGCGACCAGCGCGCCGCCGGCCAGCAGCGCGATCCGGTCCGCGTACGCGGCGGCGAGGCCCAGGTCGTGCAGCACCACGACGACCGTGTCGCCGGCCCGGGCCCGATCGCGGGCCAGGGTGAGCACCAGTTCCTGGTGGTGCAGGTCGAGGGCGGCGGTCGGCTCGTCGAGCAGCAGGATCGCGGTGCGCTGGGCGAGCACGCGGGCCAGCGCCGCGCGGGCCTGTTCGCCGCCGGACAGCGCGGAGAACGGGCGCGCCACGAAGCCCTCCACGCCGGTCAGCCGCATCGCCTCGGCCACGGCGTCGTCGTCCTCGGCAGACAGCGGCGTGCCGGCCCACGGCGCCCGGCCCATGGCGACGACGTCCGCGACGGCGAACGGAAACGACAGCGCGGTCCGCTGCGGCAGCATCGCCCGCCGCCGCGCCAGCTCCACGGTGGACCAGTCGGTCAGGGGTACGCCGTCCAGCTCGACCGTGCCGGCGGCGGTGGGCAGGTCGCCGCACACGGCGGACAGCAGCGTCGTCTTGCCGGCCCCGTTCGGCCCCGCGAGGGCGAGCAGCTCCCCCGCCCGCGCGTCGAGGTCCACATCGGACAGGACCGGCGTCGCGCCGCGGTCGACCCGCAGACCGCGTACCCGGATGGCGACATCGCCCGGCGCGGGCCGCACCGGCGCGCGGAACCGCCTCATCCCCAGCCGCCCGCGCGGGTGCGGGTGCGGCGCAGCAGCCAGAAGAAGCAGGGTCCGCCGACCACGGCGGTGAGCACCCCGAGCGGCAGCTCCTGGTAGTCGACGAGGGTACGGGCGGCCAGGTCGCCGGCCACCACGACGATGGCGCCGCCGAGCGCGCTGGCCGGCAGCAGCACCCGGTGGCCGGGCCCGGCGACCATGCGCACCAGGTGCGGCACCACCAGGCCGACGAAGCTGATGACGCCGGTGAACGCGACCGCGGACGCGCCCAGCAGCGCGGTGACCGCGATCATCGTGACCCGCAGCCGTTCGACGTGCACGCCGAGGTGCCGGGCCGGCCGGTCGCCGAGGGCGAGCAGATCCAGGCGGCGGGCCGCGAACAGGGCGGCGGCGATGCCCGCGACCGCGCACGGCAGGGTCGTGCCCACGCTCGCCCAGGTGGCCTGGGCGAGGCTGCCGAGCTGCCAGAACGCGATGGCCCGCACCGCGTCCGCGTCGCCGAAGAACATCAGCAGGCCGATCAGCGCGCCGGCCACGGCGTTGACCGCGATGCCGGTCAGCACCAGCGTGACCACTTCGGTGCGGCCGCCGGACCGGGACATCGTGTAGACGAGAAACGTTGCGGCGAGCCCGCCGGCGAACGCGGCCGCCACGACCGTCCAACCGCCCAGTGTGGACACCCCGGTGGCGATGGCGGCGGCCGCACCGACCGCGGCGCCCGACGAGACGCCGATGACACCCGGTTCGGCGAGCGGGTTGCCGAACAGGCCCTGCATGAGCGCGCCCGCGCAGCCGAGCGAGGCGCCCACGATGACGGCCAGCACCACGCGCGGGAACCGGACCACCCACAGGGCGTTCTCGCCCTGCGCCGCGCTGGGCATCGGTCCGATGTCGACACCGGCCCGGTGCAGCAGCGAGCCGAGCACCTCGGCCGGCGGCACCCGGACCTGACCGGTGCCGGCGGCGGCCAGGCACAGCAGCGCGAGGCCGACGCCGAGTCCGATGAGGAGGGTGGTCCGCCTCACCGGCACGACTCGTGCACGGCCGTGGCGAGCGCCTGGATGGCCTTGCCGGTGCGGGCGCCGAAGTTCAGCAGCAGCCCGTCGTCCATGTCGACGATCCGCCGCTGCTGGCCCGCCGGGGTCTGCGCCACGCCGGGGAGCTTGAGCAGGCCGTCGACGCCGCCCACCGACGCCAGGCCCTCGGTCATCACCAGAATCACGTCCGGGGCGGCGTTGATGAGCCCCTCACTCGTGAGTGGACGGAACTTCCGCAGCCCGATCCCGGTACCCGCGTCGACCCCGCCGATCGCCGCGATCATCTCGTCGGAGCCGGCGCCCTTGCCGCCCATCAGGTAGACGCCGGCGGTGCCGCGGACGTACAGGAACGCGATGCGCGGCGGCGTCGTGCCGGCCGGCAGCGCCGCGCGGGCCTGCGCGATCTCCTCCTCGACGCGCTTGACGAGCGCCTCGCCGGCCCCGGGCACGCCGAGCGCCGCGGCGATCGCCCGGATGTGCCGGGGCACCGCGGCGAGCGTCTGCTCGTCGTCGATCAGCACCACCGCGATGCCGGACTTGCGCAGCTGGTTCAGCACCTCGGGCGGGCCGATGCTCTCGTCGGCGAGGACCACGGTGGGGTTCAGTTTCAGGATCGCCTCGCCGGACAGGTCGTGCCCGGCCGGGGTGACCACCGGCAGTCCCGCCGCGGCGGTGAACGTGGTGGACGTGTCCCGCCCCACCACGCGCCCGCCGAGGCCCAGGCTGAACACGATCTCGGCGATCGAGCCGTACAGGTTGACCGGCAGGATCCGGCTCGCGTCGGTCACCGTGACCGCGCGACCGTCTACTGAGGACACGGTCGCCGGCAGCGCACTGCCGGGGTCCGCGCCGATCGGCGCGACGTCGGTGGACGCGACCACGGCGGTGGCCGGGCCGCATCCGGCGGTCTCGGCCCGCGGTGCCGGGGCGCCGCAAGCGGCGAGGACCAGCGCCGTGGCCAGCCAGGCTCGCCTCACGACCGGGACCTCCGCCGCCACGCACGCATTCCCAGGAGTACGACGAGAGCGGCCCCCAGCAGGGCGACACTGACCATCCACCACCGTCCGGCGGTGGTGCTGTCGCTGACCCGGATCACTTCGAGGGGGCATCGGCTGGCGGCGTGGCCGGCGCCGGCGTGCTCGCGGCGGCCTGGCTCGGCTCCGGGGCCGGCGTGGTGGTTGTCGGCGCCGAGGTCTTCGGTGCGGTGGTTTTCGGTGCGGTGGTCTTGGGGGCCGCCGCCTGCTTCGGCGCGAACGCGATGGGCGCCCGCGCGTCCTGCGACCGGTCGGCGCTGCGGGTGTGGTCGTTGCGGGTCACCACCGCGCACTTGCGGACCGTGCAGTCGATGTCACCGATCTTCGGGGTCACCGTGATCCGCACCCGGAACGAGCCGCCCGGCCCGTACGGCACGGCCAGGCCCTCGCCGTACGACGGCGGGTTGGACGAGATCCAGTGCGAGGCGCCCAGGCTCCCGCTGGTGTCCGCGCCGCCGCCGCACGGGGTGGGCAGCTTGCCGGCCCCGTTGTCGACGCAGTACGCGACGTAGATGCCCTTCTTCTCGTCGTACCCGGAGCCGGAGACGGTCACCGTCTCCCCCGCCCGGTTGAGCCCGCTGGTCTTGCTGACGGTCAGCTTCTGCCCGCCCGGCCCACGGACGGTGGTGTCCGCGTACGCCGGACCGGCGCTCAGCAGAGCGATCCCGCAGATGGCGGCGACGACGCTGATCCGCAAGGCGGCCTCCCGGAATTTTGGTTAGCCTAACCTAAGTGGATCACGCGCTTCGCGCAAGCGGGTGACCGGAGGATTTCGCAGAAGATTAGGTGAGCCTAACCTAATGGCGTTTCTGGCGTCCAGAAGGAAAGGCATCAGCATGGACATACACCACACCGGCGGCATCCGCCGGTCCCTGCAGTGGGTGGCGGCCGTCGCCGTCGGCGTCGCCGCTTCGATCGCCGCCGTCGCGCCCGCCTCGGCGGCGCCCGTCGACGTCACCGGCGGCGCGCTCGACTGGGGCTTCAAGGCGTCGTTCCGGGCGTACGTGCAGACCGGCAACGGCAACCCGCCGATCGCGGTGAGCAACGGCGCGACCCGCAACGCGGACGGCACGTTCAAGTTCCCGGCGACCGGGTGCTCGTCCGCCTCGCCGGGTGGCCGGCCGGCACGGTGGGCATCGAGGTGTGCGGCGGTGCCGGCCGGGCGGCTCGGCGGACTGCGCGATCGACGCCGCCGTGCAGACGTACGTCGCCCGCACCGGGGCGGGCGGGGCGCCGTTGACCGTCACCGCGCCGCCCGGCGGCTGCCCCTGCGCCATCCGGGTGACCACTCTGGACGGTGCCGTCACCGCCACGGCCCCGCTCGCGGTGCGCGGCGTGCCCACCGTCCCGGCGACCGCAGCCCCCGCCACCGCCGTACCCGTCCTGGTCGGCGTCGACCTCGACGGCGGCCAGCCCTGGCTGGGCTGGCCGGCGCGGCGCACCCTCGTGCTGCGGGTCCGCAACGACGGCACCGCGCCGGCCGGCGTGACCCCGGTGGTCACGGTGGGCCGTGGCGCCGACCCGACCGGCTTCGTCGCGCCGCCGGCCGTGCCCCCGCTGGCCCCCGGCGAGGAGCGCGCGATCCGGATCCCGGTCACGCTCCCCGCCCCGGCCCTGGGCACCTACACCATCCGCGGCGAGGTGTCCGGCACCGCCTTCACCGCGACGGCACGGCACCACCCGTGGTCCGTCCCGGTGGCCCTGGCCCTCGTCATCGCGGCCCTCGCCGTACGCCGGCCACGCTCACGTCGTACGGCGGCGCACGATGGCGATGACGGCGGCGAGCAGGACGGCGGCGAGCCCGAGGAACAGCCCCGATTCGATGGCCTGGAACGTCCAGAAGGCGCTCGTGGGGTGGTACTCGGCGAAGTGCCGCAGCCCGTGGTCGGCCATGTACCGCTCGGCGGCGGTGTCGGACCCGTACATGGCGTGCTCGCCGTCGTAGATCTTCATGAGGATCGACCACCGCTCAGCGTCGGTGAGCCGGCGGCCGGAGCCGTCGACCCAGCCGCTTTCGACGACCCAGTCCGTGGTGGGCCGCCAGGCGGCGGACGCGTCGACCCCCGGATCGGTGATCCGTAGCCGCGGCGCCTGATACCGGGGCCGCAGGTACTCCTCCATCGGCACCCGGACCGCGACGAAGGCGACGAGGGTGACGCCCATGGCCACGATCGTCCGGCGCAGCAGGACGCCGGCCAGCGCGCCGAGCGCGAACGCGAACAGCGTGGCGGAGCCCAGGCTGGGCGCCGCGATGATGAACGCGGCGGAGCGCATGCGACCGTCGATGTCGTCCAGCGGGCCGCGCCACCACGTGAGCAGCGCCGCGAGCGCGACCGCGACCAGGGTCACGCCGAGGCCGACGGCGGCCAGCTTGGCGGTGAGCCAGCGAGTGCGGGTCACGCTCTGCGTGAACGCCAGCTTCCAGGTGCCGCGCTCGAACTCGCGCGCGAACAGCGGCGCGCCGACGAACACCCCGGCGAGGCCGGGCAGCAGGGCGACGAACACCAGCCGGTTGCTCCACTCCAGATTGCGGACCACGAACTGGTCGACGATCTGCGCGCAGGCGCTGCGGCTGGCGGAGTTGGTGACGCACGCGGCGACGCCGTCCGCCCGGTACGCCTCGTGCATGCCGATGCCGCCCAGCACCAGGGGTACGGCGATCGCGGCCAGCAGCGCCGCCGCGAGGACCAGCTCGGCGCGGTGCTGCCGCCAGGTCACCCAGAGCATCACTCCGCCTTCCCGTCGGCTTGCAGGTAGGCGAGGACGAGGTCTTCGAGGCTGACCGGATGGGACTCCCACCGGGGGTGAGCCGGCACGGCGGCGGGTTGCCGCACGAGGAGGTTGCTGTGCCGCTGCCCGTGGGTCGCGCAGACCAGCCCGTCGAACGGGCCGGTGTCGTCGCGGCGCGGGCCGGTCAGCAGGCGGTGGTCGGCGAGCAGGTCGTCCACCTCGCCGGCCAGGCGTACCCGGCCCTGGTGGAGCAGGACGAGGTGGTCGCAGACCCGTTCCATCTCGGTGACCAGGTGCGAGGAGAGCAGCACGGTCAGGTCGCTGTCCGCGACGGCCTCCACAAGGGACCGCATGAACTCGCGCCGGGCGACCGGGTCCAGGCTGGCCGCCGGCTCGTCGAGCACGAGCAGGCGGGGCCGCTTGGCCAGCGCCAGGGTGAGCGCGACCTGCGCCTGCTGGCCACCGGAGAGCTTGCCAGCCTTGCGCCCCAGCGGGATGCCGAGCTCGCGCAGGCGCGCCTCGGCGCCGGCCCGGTCGAAGCCGGGGTTCATCGACCGTCCGAAGTGGAGCATGTCGGCGACGCTGAAGCCGCGGTAGAGGGGTGGTCCTGGGCGACGAAGCCCACCTGGGCCAGCGCGGCCGGCCGGTCCATGCGCAGCGGCTGGCCGAACAGCTCGACCGTGCCCTCGGTGGGCTGCAACAGGCCGATGGTCAGGTGCATCAGGGTGCTCTTGCCGGCACCGTTGACCCCGACCAGGCCGACGATCCGCCCCGCCGGCAGGTCGAGGTCGCACTCGCGCAGCGCCCAGGCACCGCGGCCGTACCGCTTGCCCAGGCCCACCGTGCGCAGCGCGGGCTCGCCGGTCACGCGGCTCCCGCCTGGGCCTGCTCGTCGTCGTCGAGGGTCGCGCTCACCAGGGCGCGGACCTGCTCGTGGTCGAGCCCGCTGTCCCGGGCGGTGCGCAGCCAGCCGCGCAGGCCCCGGGACAGCCGGGCGTACGTCGCGGCGGGCACCTGGTCGACGTTGCCGCTGACGAAGGTGCCCTGCCCGGCCCGCGGGGTGACCAGCCCGGCCCGTTCCAGCTCCCGGTACGCCTTGGCGACGGTGTTGGGGTTGACCACCAGCGCGGCGGCCACCTCGCGCACCGTGGGTAGCTGGTCACCCTCGCGCAGGTAACCGAGCAGCAGGCCGCGGCGGACCTGATCCACCAGTTGGAGATAGGTCGGCACCCCCGACCGGGTATCGAGCCGGAACGCGAACATCGCACCACACCTTCAGACAGTGTCCTCTTGTACTAGTGCGATAGTACACAGGGCTAGCGGCGGCGGCCTCCGCCGGGGCCGCCGCCGCCCGCGGGGGCCTCGCCGGCCGTCACCGTCGCGATCGACGTCGCCGAGCCGAGGCTGCCCGACGCGGCCAGGCCGCCGGTCGAGTCGCCGGACGCCGTGCCACCGCTGTAGATCTGGTACTTCTCGCCCTTGGTGATGGCCGACGAGGAGTGCACGAGGTTCTGCACGTCGCTGCTGGTGACGAACGTGGCGACCACCTTGCCGTCCGCGTCGACCACCTGCAGGGTGGTGCCGGAGGCGACCGTCGAGGTGAACGTCGCCGACAGCCAGCCCTGCGCGGAGTCGGTGTCCGGCGCGACCGCCATCCCGGCGCTGCCGGCCGCCAGCAGCACACCACCGCTGATCGTGAATGTGCCGTTGACGTCGAGCGCGCCGTTGCCGTTGCTGGTCGGCCCGTTGACCACGACGGTGCCGCCGGTGATGGTCGCGGTGCCGTTGGAGTCGAACCCGTCGCCGTCCGCGTTGATCACCAGGGTCCCGCCGGACACGGTGACCGAGTAGTCCCCGACCGCCTCGCCGCCGCCCGGCCCACCGCCGCCCGGCGCGCCACCCCGCCGCCGGTGCCGCCGGCCGCGTTGATGCCGTCGTCGCGGGACACGATGTTCACCTCGCCTCCGCTCAGCACGATCGCCGCGCTCTCCAGGCCCTCGTTCGAGTTCGTGATGTCCAGCGAGCCGGCGTCGACGACCAGCTTGGCCTCCGCGTGTACGCCGTCGTCGCCGCTCGCCGCCGTGACCGTGGCGCCGCCCAGCCGGACGGCCGCGTCGCTGTTGATGGCGTCGTCGGAGGAGTCCAGCTTGACCGTGCCGCCCTCCAGCACCGCGGCCACGCCGGCCTTGAGCGCCTTGGTGGAGGTCTCGTCGGTCGGGGCGACGCCGCTGCCGCCGCCCGCCGTGACGGTCAGCGTGCCGCCGGTGACCACCAGGTCGGTGGCCGCGTCGGCGCCGTCGCCCTTGGCGGTGACCGTGACCGTGCCCCCGGCGACCGCGATGTAGCCGGCGTCCGCCTCGTCGGCGTTGTCGGCCTTGAGGCCGTCCCCGCCCGCGGTCACGGTGATCGTCCCGCCGTCAACAACCAGGTAGTCCTTGCCGCGGATGCCGTCGTCGGCCGCCTCGGCGGTGATGGTGCCGGACGCGATGACCAGACCGTCCTGGCTGGCGATCGCGTCGTTTCCGTTGCCCTTGACCGTCAGCGCGCCGTTTCCGGCGATGGTCAGGTCGGCCGCGCTGTAGAGCGCCGCGTTGACGTCGGCGTCGTCGGCGTACGCGCTGGCGTCGCTCAGCTTGTTCTGGCTGCCGTCGGCGAGGAGCACGACCACCTTGTCCGCCGCCGTGGCGGCGATCGCGGCCGTGGACGAACTGGAGATGTCGACCCCGTTCAGGATCAGCTTCACCGTGGCGTCCGCCGCCTTGATCACGACCTGGCCGTTGAGGCTGCCGCTGAGCCGGTACGTGCCACCCGCCGTGATCGTGACCGTGGCCCCGTCGACGCTCACCCCGTCGCCGCTCGCCGTCGCTGAGTCGCCGGTCAGCTTGACGTCGACCACCTGCGACTCGTCGTACGCGACGTCCTGATCCTCGGCGTGGTCGGACTCGTTGTCGGCCAGCACCGCGGCGGCGCTCAGGTCGCCGCTCACCGCCGCCGCGGCCGTCGTGGCCCCGGACGACGTGCTCGCGGCGTCCTCACCGGTCGAGCAGCCGGCCACCGCGGCAGTGGCCAGCACGGCCGAAAACACCGCCGCGGTCAACTTCCTGCGGATCCTCATGAATAGCTCCTGTCGATCGTCATCGGGGAGAGGTGCCGGCTCAACACCGGATGCCAGCGGTTGGCGGGAAGGTCGGGGCGCAGCACCGCCAGGCCGGTGCCGAACTTGGACAGCGCGCACGGCCGGTGCCCGAGTGACCACAGCAGACGGTCGACCGCGCTGGCCGAGGCGCCCGGTGACTTGGTCTCGACGACCGCCCGGTCCGGCATGCGCACGCCGGACCCGTCCGGCAAGGCGAAGGACAGCTCGGTGTCGATGGTCACCCGGCCGCCGCTGGCCGGGATGAAAAGCGTGGCGCGCTGGTAGTGGGTGACCAGCACCCGGTCCATCGGCCGCCGCCCGTGTCCGGGCAGGACCGCGTCGATGTGGGCGTACGCCGACGCGTCCAGGTCGTGCATCCCGCCATCCGGGTACGGGAACCGGTACTTGACCGTGTCGCCCCGCCGTTGCTGGGTCTTGACCTCCAGGAAGTGGCCGCCCGTGTCGACGTACTCGCGGATCCGGACCTTGAATCGGCGCCGGCGGCCGCGGGCGGTGGCGAGGTAGCTGTCCAGAGTGGACGTGTCGAAGTAGTCGGAGCGGTACCCGAACTCGCGCCGGCCCTCGATCTGCAGGATCCGCACGTCGGGTCCCAGGCCGTGCAGCAGCGCCGGCAGGTCGGCAGCGGGCAGCACGTACTTGCGGTCGCGGCGGGTCAGCAGGGCGGCCCGCTCGACGAGTTCGGCCAGCCCGATCGGGCGCAACTGGTCGAGCATCAGGACGCCACCCGCTCGATCCGCGGGCTCGGCTCGTGCCGGATCGCGCCCTGGCCGGCGCGGTACCGGACCTCCACCAGGGTGCTGTCGTTGACCAGGTCGACGTGCTTGACGTCCACATTGACCACCTGGCCGCCCAGCAGCATCTCCAGGTGCGAGCGCAGCGCCGCCTCGTCGGTGTACGCGGTGTCCAGCCGCAGGCTCTGCTGCTTGTAGCGGCGGAAGAGCTGCGGGTGGTCGCCGACGTACAGCGCGGCGAGGATGAGCGCCATCAGGCCACCGGTCAGCGCGCTGATCCCGCCGGTGATGCCGGCCAGCAGCCCCAGCGCGAGCGCGGCGAAGTAGTACGCGATCTCGTGCTGGGCGATCTCGTAGGAGCGCAGCCGGATGATGGACAGCACGCCGAACAGGCCCAGTCCGAGCCCGATCCCCACGCCGGAGGAGCCGAGCACCATCGAGACCGCGAGCACGCCGATGTTCACGCCCAGGAAGGCGGTCACCAGGTCCCGCCGGTGGTGCCGGGGGAAGTAGACGGCGAACGCGAGGATCGCGATGGCGGCGAGGTCGGCGGCGATGACCGTCAGCTGATTCACGGCTTTTCCTTCATCCGGGGTTAACGACGCGTTCAGTTGACCGGCCTTACCTGTGTGGTTCCTATGACCACGGTGTGCGGAGCGCATGAGTCCGCTCAGTAGACGCTGAGCTGGCACACAGGTTGGTCACATCGGGCCCTCACAAACGGCCGGTAGACCTGCCGCATGTTGCGAAGAGCGAAACGCGTCGTGGTGGCCACGGTGGCCGCGGTACTCCTGTCCGCGGGCGGCGGCACCGCCTGGGCGCTCAACCGGTACGTCGTCGACCACGTCGAGATATCCGACGTCCGCGCGTACGAGGCGGCACAGTCGGGCACCACGGTGGAAAGCTCGACCGGCGACGCCACCATAAAGATCAACAAGGTGACCACCGGTAGCGGCGCGGACACGGTGACGTACTACGTCGCCGACGTGACGCTCACCGACGCGACGCAACTGCGCTCCGCGTTCGCCGAGAACAGCTTCGGCGAGAACATCATCGAGAACACGTCGGCCATCGCCGAGGACAACGACGCCCTCTTCGCCATCAACGGCGACTACTACGGCTTCCGCGACACCGGCATCGTCATCCGCAACGGGGTCGTCTACCGCGACGAGGGCGCCCGCGCCGGGCTGGCGTTCTACCGCGACGGCACCGTCAAGGTGTACGACGAGACCGCCACCACCGCCGAGCAACTGGTCGCCGACGGCGTGTGGAACACCCTGTCGTTCGGGCCGGCCGTGCTGCAGGACGGCGAGATCGTCGCCGGCATCGAGAACGTCGAGGTGGACACCAACTTCGGCAACCACTCCATCCAGGGCGACCAGCCGCGCACCGCGATCGGCGTCATCGACAGCAACCATCTCGTCTTCGTCGTGGTGGACGGCCGCAGTTCCGGCTACAGCAAGGGCGTCACGCTCACCGGGCTGGCGCAGATCATGAAGGACCTGGGCGCTACCACGGCGTACAACCTGGACGGTGGCGGATCGTCCACGATGTACTACGACGGCGCACTGGTGAACAACCCGCTCGGCAAGGGCAAGGAGCGCGGCACCTCCGACATCCTCTACATCGGTGGGTGAGCCGGCCGTGATCGTGCTCATCCCCGCGTACGAGCCGGACCACCGGCTGGTGAACCTCATCGGCTCGCTGCGCTCCGCCGCACCGGACGCCCAAGTGGTCACAGTGGACGATGGCAGCGGACCCGCGTACCGGCGGGTGTTCGACGCCGTCGAGCGCCTCGGCTGCACCGTCCTGCGGCACGCGGTCAACCTGGGCAAGGGGCGCGCGCTCAAGTCCGGCTTCCGGCACATCGCCCAGGCGTACCGCGGGCAGGACGTGGTGTGCGCGGACGCCGACGGCCAGCACAGCGTGGTGGACATCCTGCGCGTCGCCGGGCAGGTGCGCCGCGACCGCCTGGTGCTCGGCACCCGGCGGTTCACCGGGCGGGTGCCGCTGCGCAGCCGGGTGGGCAACTCGGCGACCCGGGTGCTCTTCGCGGCCGCCACCGGGTGCCGGGTCCGCGACACCCAGACCGGGCTCCGCGCGTACCCGGCCTCGATGCTCGACTGGCTGCAGTCCGTGCCCGGCGACCGTTTCGAGTACGAGATGAACGTGCTGCTGGAGGCGGCGCGGACCGGGCGGCCCGTGGAGGAGGCCGACATCGCCACCATCTACCTGGAGCGCAACGCCTCCTCGCACTTCCGCCCGTTCGCCGACTCGGTGCGCATCTACCGGCCGCTGCTGCGGTTCTCCGCGTCGTCGGTGCTGGCGTTCGGCGTGGACACGGCGGCGCTGCTCGCGCTGCACGCGGTCACCGGCGCGCTGTTGCCGTCGGTGGTCGGCGCCCGCGCGCTCAGCTCCACCGTCAACTTCCTGGTCAACCGCAGGTACGTCTTCGCCGGCGAGCGGCGGACGTGGCACGCGGCCGCGGTGCGCTACTGGCTGCTCGTGGCCGCCCTGCTGGCCGCCAACTTCGCGGTGATGGCCGGGCTGACCGCGGCCGGCCTGGCGCTGCTGCCGGCGAAGCTGGCCACCGAGGCCACCCTGTTCACGGTCAGCTACCTGGTGCAGCGCCGGACGGTCTTCACCGTCCGGCGCCCACCTCGCCGCGTCGAGCAGCTACCGCCGGCTAGGACAGCTGACCACCGTAGTCGGGCAGCTTGAACGTCCGCTCGGCGTGCCCACCGGCCAGGTCGCTGTCGTTGTTGCCGATGTTCGCCACGATCGTGTAGCCGAGCCGCTCGATGGCGATCCGGGCGTTGGTCTTCATGGTCTGGTTGGACGAGAAGTCGAACGTGCCGCGCAGGTACAGCCCGCCGATCACGTACCCGACGGTCTCCAGGTTGTAGCGCGTCCAACCGGTGATGATCTCCGGCCGGGCGGTCACGAAGAACACCGTGGCGCCCGCCGCCCGGGCCTGCTGGGCGGTCCGCAGGATCGGCGCCGTCGCCGGGTAGACCAGGCCCGACGCGTACGCCTCTTCCAGCGCCGTGTTGTCGATGTCCAGCACGATGGCGGCCCGTACGGACGGGTCCGGCAGGCGGGTGCCGAGGTACTGCCGGGCGGTGTCGGCGACCGCGGTCACGTCGGCGACCCACGTCGCGTACGACGGGAGCGCGGCGGCGGCCGGCGCCGTAGCCGCAGGGCTGAGCAGGGCAAGAGTGGCGGCGACCGCGGCCACCGCCACCCGGAGAAGTCCTCTGCGCACGGGGGATCCTCCTTTAGGAACGTGAGACTTTCTCATTGTTGCCGAGGCAGTGACGGCTGTCGAGATCTACCGCCCGTACGCGTCGCGGCTCAGCGCGACCAGGTCGTCGAGGTGGGCCGGCGGGTCGTCCGTCCACCAGGCGAGCCATACCGGGATCGGCGGGGCGTCGCGCAGCACCCGGTACGCCACACCGGGCCGCGGGTTCTGGTTCGCGGTCGCCTCGGAGGTGACGCCGACGGCCTGCCCGGCCGCGATCAGCGTGAGCCACTCGTCGACGCCGTGCGTGTGGCGTACCGCGGGCGTGGCGTCCGGCGGCCACAGGTCGAGCGTGGTGGTGCCGGTGCGGGCGTCGATCGCCACCGTGTACCGGGCCAGGTCGCGCAGCCGCACGGACCGGCGGCGGGCCAGCGTGTTGTCGGTGGCCACCGCGGCGAAGCGGCGCTCCTGCCCCAGCAGCGCGGTCGCGAACCGGGCGTCGTCCAGGGCGCGGCGGACGACCGCGACCTCGGCGACCCCTCGGCGAGGCCGCCGGTCGGGCTGTTGGCGTGCACGAACACCAGTGGCACCCCGGGATGCAGCGTGGTCCAGGTCTTCTGCAGGCGCCGGGTGTGCTTGCCCAGCGCCGCCCAGGCGTATCCGACCCGCAACTCGGTGCGGGCCTGCTCGGTGACCCGGTGCAGGTGCGCCACCTCGTCCAGCACCCGCCGCGCGCCGGCGAGCACCCGCGTACCCGTGGGGTGAGGGCGATGTGGCGGGTGGTGCGCTGCAGCAGGCGGGCGCCGAGCGCGGCCTCCAGCGCGGCCACCGCGCGGGAGACCGCCGCCTGCGAGACGCCCAGGCGCGCGGCGGCGTCGGTGAACGTCCCCGCGTCGACCACCGCGACGAACGCGCGCAGCTGATGCAGCTGCAAATCCATGCGTCGAGCGTATAGGTGCAGCGGCTGGCGCATTTCTCATCCGCGCCGGCCCCCCGAACACTGGGCGCCATGAACGTGCTCGGTGGGGTGGCCACCATGATCGCCAGCGGCGGCAGCAACCAGATCGGTGCCGCGATCGGCGCCCGCGCGTTCGGTTCGATCGGGCCCGCCGGCGTGGTCGCGGTACGGCAGTTCGTGGCCGCCGCCGTGCTGCTGCCCGTGGCCCGGCCGGACGTGCGTCGCTTCACCTGGGGCCAGTGGTGGCCGACGCTGCTGCTCGGGCTGGTCTTCGCCACCATGAACCTGAGCCTCTACACCGCCGTCGACCGCATCGGTCTCGGCCTCGCGGTGACGCTGGAGTTCCTCGGCCCGCTGGCCGTCGCGCTGGCCGGCTCGCGTACCCGGATGGATTTGCTCTGCGCGGTCGGCGCCGCCGCCGGCGTGTACGTCCTGGTCCTGCCCGGCGGCAGCAGCGACTACCTCGGCGTCGGCCTGGGCCTGCTGGCCGCCGCCTGCTGGGCGGCCTACATCCTGCTCAACCGGCTGCTCGGCGCGCGGCTGCCCGGCCTGCAGGCGCCCGCCGCCGCGACCGCCGTGTCGGCCACCCTCTACCTGCCGGTCGCGGTGTTCCTGATCGCTCAGGGCCGCGTGGACGCCACCGGCATCCTGTACGCCGTGGCCGCCGGCGTCTTCAGCTCGGTCATCCCGTACGCCGCCGACCTGGTCGCCCTGCGCCGCGTCCCACCGCGCTTCTTCGGCCTGGTGATGAGCATCCACCCCGTACTGGCCGCCCTGGCCGGCTGGGCCATCCTGGCCCAGTCCCTAGCCGGGCACGAGTGGCTAGGCATCGCGATGGTCGTCGCCGCGAACACCGTCGCCGTCGCCGTGTCCAACCGTCGATCTTGAGCGATGCGCGGCGACGTTCACGCGGTTGGCGCAGGCGAGGGAGCAGAAGCGCCGGCGGCCGTTGCGGGACGTGTCGACGTACACCATGGCGCAGCCGGACCTGTCGCAGCGCCCCAGGCGCTGCCCGCCCGCTCCGCACAGCGCCACCGCCAGCCCGCCCGCGACGGCGGCCTTGATCCGCGCGACCGGGTCCTCGGTGCCGGTGATGTAGTGCAGGTGCGGCGGGTGCCCGTCGTGCGCCGAGACGCGTACCGAGGTGGTGGCCTCGGCCAGCAGCTCGTTGACCAGGCGGGTCTGCCGCGCCCGGTCGCGCTCGCCGAACACCGGCCGGACCCGGTCGACCCAGGCATCGAGCGCGCGGGCCTGGGTCGCGTCGAGCTTGCGGCTGGTCATCTCGTGCTCGGTCAGCATCCGCTCCAGCGCCGGCGGGCTGACGTCGTCGGCGTTGGCGAGCGCGGCGGCCAGGAACGCGCCGGTGCCACCGTAATGGTTGAACTGCACAAGACCATTACAGCACGCTGGAACGCATGGAGTTCTGCGACAGCTGCGGGCACCCGACGGCGCTCGCCGAGACGGAGTCGGCGCACCACACGTCCCAGGGGCTGGTCCGATACCGCCGATGCGCCTGCGGCCACCGCTGGGTGGAGCTCGCCCCTTCCTGCCCAGACCGGTCAGGCTTTGAGGAGGGCGGCGGCGAGCTCGGCGGGGCGGGTGAACTGGGCCTCGTGGCTGCCGGGCGTCTCGATCACGGGCACGTCGCCGAGCCGCTCCGGGAAGCGCGGCGTCCAGCCCCACTCGCCCGGCGGCAGCGCCAGGTCGTCGACGCTGATCACGTAGCTGGCCGGTACGCCCAGCGCGGCCGGGTCGATCGGTGCGACCGTCTCGGTGAAGTACCGCAACGGCTGCGGCGTGAGCAGCCCGTGCACCACCCGCTGGAGCTCCTCCCCCGCGTCCTGCATGAACGCCGACACGAACACCTCGTACGGGAAGATCACGCCGTCGTTGCCGGACGCGGCCGCGACCTGCCGGAACATCTCGGCGTAGTGCGGCGGCACCTCCTCGATCAGCGGCACCCCCTCGGCGGGCACGAACGCGCTCCAGTAGACGAGCTTGCGCAGTCGCGAGGCGAGCCGGGGCGCGGCGCCGGTCAGCGGGTAGCCGCCCCAGCTGTGCCCGACCAGGGTCACGTCGCGCAGGTCCTCGCCCTCGACGAGGTCGACCACGAAGTCGGCCACGTCGGCCAGGCTGTGCTCGCGGGGGTCGTCGCCGTCGGCGAGACCCGGCAGGGTCGGGGTGAGTACCCGGTGGCCGGCCGCGCGCAGGTGCTCGGCGACCGGGCGCCAGCTCCAGCCCCGTGGCCGGCACCGGTGATGAGGACGAAGGTCTCCGCCATGATGTTCTCCTTGAAAGGGCCTATCAGGGGTTTATAGTGAAACGTCTGTGGGACGATCGTCAAGAGGATGAAACATGAAGGCACGGTCGCTGGTGTTCGACCTGTTCGGGGACTACCTGCGCTACCGCGGCGGATCGGCCCGGCTGCGCACGCTGATCGCGCTCATGGACTGCTTCGACGTCCCGGAGCCGACCGTCCGGGTCGTGGTCACCCGGCTGCGCAGCGAGGGCTGGCTGGCCTCCACCCGGGACGGCCGGGAGACCGTGTACGCGCTGACGGACACCGCCTGGGAGCTGCTCGACGAGGGCCGGGACCGCATCTTCGCCCGAGCGAAGGGCCCATGGGACGGGCACTGGCACATGGTCATCTACTCGGTGCCCGAGTCCGAGCGGGCCTTGCGCGAGCAGCTGCGCAAGCGCCTGGCCTGGCTCGGCTTCGGCTCGCTCGCATCCGGCGTCTGGCTGAGCCCGCACGACCGCGTGGGCCAGGTCCGGGCCAGCTTCGCCGAGCACCCGGTGGTCCGGATCGACGCGTTCCGGGCGAAGTCCGAGGGGCTCGCCGCCGACCAGGACATGGCCGCCCGCGCGTGGGACCTGAACAGGCTCAACCAGGACTATGTGGACCTGCTGGCGCGCTACCGGCCGCAGGTGCTCGAGTACCGGGCCGGCGAGCGGCACGGCCGGGCGGCGCTGGTCGAGCGCACCCGGTTGATCCACGACTACCGGCTCTTCCCGTTCCGCGACCCGGATCTGCCGCCCGAACTGCTGCCGGCGGGCTGGTCCGGCCGCGCCGCGCACGAGGTCTTCCTGGAGGCGCACGGGCTGCTGCGCGGGCCCGCCGAGGCATACGTCGACGAACTTGTTTCGGAATCTGGACGGCCGTAGCTCGGACGTTATATGTTGGGTCGGTGACCAGCATCGCGGTGATCGGCGGCGGCCCCGGCGGCCTATTCTTCGCCACGCTGATCCGGCAGGCCGACCCGTCGGTCGAGGTGACGGTCTTCGAGCGCAACCGCGCCGACGACGCGTTCGGGTTCGGCGTGGTCTTCTCCGACCGGACCCTCGCCGGCATCCACGAGGCCGACCCGGTGCTGCGCGAGGCGCTGGACGCGCACGGCCGGCACTGGGACGACATCGAGGTGCGCGTCAAGGGCGAGCGGATCCGCTGCGGCGGCAACGGCATGGCCGCGATCGAGCGGCGCACCCTCCTGGCGCTGATGCAGGCCCGCGCCGTCGAGGTCGGCGCCCAACTGCGCTTCCGCACCGAGGTCGACCCCACCAACCTCACCGGGTACGACCTGGTCGTGGCCGCCGACGGCGCCGGCTCCCGCACCCGGGAGAGCCTGGCCGGGCTGGAGTCCACTGTGGAGACCGCCACGGCCAGGTTCATCTGGTTCGGCACCGACTACCTCTTCGACGGCCTCACCTTCGTCCACGAGCGCGGCCCGCACGGGGTCTTCGCGGTGCACGGCTACCCCATCAGCGAACGGGTGAGCACGTTCATCGTGGAGTGCGACGAGCCGGCGTGGCGGGCGGCGGGCCTGGACGGGTTCGACGCCACCCAGCCGCCCGGCCAAAGCGACCTGGACAGCAAGGAATACCTGGAGAAGCTCTTCGCCGAGCAGATCGACGGGCACCGGCTGCTGGTCAACAACTCCCGCTGGGCCAGCTTCCGCACCCGCCGCACCCGGCGCTGGCACGTGCTGCACCCGCGGCCGGTCGCGCTGCTCGGCGACGCCGTACACACCGCGCACTTCTCGGTCGGCTCCGGCACGAAGATGGCCATGGAGGACGCGATCGCGCTCAGCGCCGCCCTCGTGGCGCACGGCTACGACCTGGCGGCGGCGCTGCCCGCGTACGAGGCCGCGGCCCACCCGTCGGTGCGCGCGATCCAGGACTCGGCGCGCCCGAGCCTGGGCTGGTGGGAGCGCTTCGGCGAGTACCACGACGCCTTCGAGCCGTGGCAGTTCGCCTACCACTTCCTGTCCCGCAGCATCACCGACGCGCGGCTGGCCCGCCGGGCCCCGGACTTCGTCCGCGCCAGCCACGACCGGTGGCGCGCCAACCACGGCGCCGAGCCGCTGGCCAGCCCGCTCCGGCTCGCCGGCCAGACGCTGCCCGGCCGCGCGCTCGTGGTGACCCGGCAAACCGCCCGGCTGCCCGGCGCCGACCTGCCGCTGCTCGACGGCGGCGACCCGGCCGGGCCGGCGTGGGGCGCCTGGTTCGCCGCGCCGGACGACGAAGCCGGGCTGCCCGCCGCCGAGGCGAGACTGTCCACTGTGGTGGCATCCGGGCCGGTGCTGGTGGCGGTGCACGGCGGCACCGCGTACACCCGGGCCCGGCTCACCGAGCAGGTCCGGCTGCGGCATCGCGTTCCCGCGCTGCTGGTCGACGACGGCCTGGACCGCGATCGCGCGGTGACCGCGCTGCTGTCCGGCCGGGCCGACCTCGTCGGCGCCGCCGCCGACACCGTGGCCTCCTGGGCGGGACCGTGAGCCTTGTGCCGCTGTTCGCGCCGCGCGGCGTCGCGGTGGTCGGCGCGTCGCGCGACCCGGCCAAGCTCGGTGCCGCACTGGCCCGCTCGCTGCGCCCCTTTCCCGGGTACGTCGGCCTGGTCAACGCCCGCGAGCCGCGACCGGCCGACGGCGTGTACGCCACGGTCCGCGACGCCGCCGCGCAGGGCCCGCTGGACCTGGCGATGATCTGCCTGCCGGCGCCCGCCTGCGCCCCCGCGCTGGCCGAGGCCGCCGCGGCGGGCGCCCGGGCGGCGATCGTCTACGGCGGCGGGTTCGCCGAGGCGGGCCCGGACGGCGCCACGCACCAGCGCGAGCTGTCGGCCGTGGCCACCGACACCGGGGTACGCCTGCTCGGGCCCAACACGTCCGGTTTCCTCGCCCCCGGGCACGGCCTGACCGCGAGCTTCGTGCCCGGGGCGGCCGCGGTGCCCGCCGGCCGGATCGCGGTCGTGGCCGCCAGCGGCGGGGTCAACCACGCGCTGGCGTTCCTGCTCGCCGAGGCCGGGCACGGGGTGAGCCTCGCGGTCGGGCTCGGCAACGGCGCCGACGTCGCCGCCGCCGACGTCCTCGACCACCTGGCCGGCACGCCGGACACCGCCACGGTCGCGCTGCACGTGGAGTCGGTCCCCGACGGGCGGCGGCTGGTCGAATCCGTCGCGCGGCTGGCCGCCACCCGGCCGGTCGTGGCGCTCGTCGTCGGCCGGCACGAGATCGGCGCGTTCGCGGCGTCGCACACCGGGGCGCTGGCCACCTCGTGGCGTACCGCCCGGGCCGCGCTCGCCCAGGCCGGCGCCGTGCTGGTGGACGACGAGCGGGAGCTGGTCGACGCCGTCTCCGCCCTGGCCCTGACCCGGCTGCAACCGGCGGCCGCCCCCGGCGTCGGCGTGGTGACCGCCCAGGCCGGGCCGGGCCTGCTGCTCCTGGACGACCTGCGCGGGCGCGGCGCGCGGGTGCCGGAGCTGACCGCCGCGACCCGCGACGAGTTGGCGACCGTGCTGCCGCCGCTGACCTACCAGCGCAACCCGGTGGATACCGGCCGGCCGGGGCCCGGTTTCGCGCGGGTGCTCACCACCGTCGCCGCGGACCCCGGTGTGGACCTGGTCGCCGGGTACGCCCTCGCCGAGCCCGACGCGTTCGACCTGGTGGCGGCCGTGGCGGCGGCGGGCGACGCACCGCTGGTCTTCGGCGTCGGCGGCGCCGGACCGGACGTCCAGCGCATCCGCCGCGAGCTGGTGGCGCGCGGCGTGCCCGCGGCCGTGGACCCGACCGGGGTGGCGGCCATGGTGGGTGCCCTGATCACCGACGCCCGAGCCCGCCGCGATCCGGAGACCCCGGCACCCGCCGGCCACATCGTGGAGGTCGGCTCCGGACCCTTCGACGAGGACCGGGCCAAGGCCCTGCTGGAACGCCTCGGCGTGGCCACGATGCCGCGCCGCGCCTGCGCCGACCGCGCCGCCGCCCACCGGGCCCTAGCCGACCTGCCCGGCCCGGTCGCGGTGAAGCTGCTGGACGCGGCCGTCCTGCACAAGACCGACATCGGCGGGGTACGCCTCGGCGTCGCCACCCCGGACCAGCTCGACGCCGCCCTCGACGCGCTGGAGGCGGCCGGCGCCCGGCGGTTCCTCGTCGAGGCGATGGCACCGGACGGCGTCGACCTGGTGGTCGGCGCGCGCCGCGACCCGGACTTCGGCCCGCTGGTGCTCTGCGGCCTCGGCGGCACCATCGCCGAGGCCCTCGCCGACGTGGCGCTGCGGCTGGCCCCGCTGAGCCGGGCGCAGGCCGCCGCCATGCCGAACGAGCTGGCCGGCCGGGCGCTGCTGGACGGCTGGCGCGGCGGGCCGGCCCTGGACCGGGACGCCCTGGCCACGGTGCTGGTGGCCCTCGGCGACCTGCTGCACGCCCATCCCACGCTCACCGACATCGAGATCAACCCGCTCCGGCTGACCGCGCAGGGCCTCATCGCCCTGGACGCCGTGGTCGTGGCGGACACCGCGCTTGCCCAAGAGCTGGAGACACCCGATGGCCACACCGATTGCTGACGGCACCGTCCCCTGGCCGGACGCGGACGCCGCCCGATACGTCGCGGCCGGCTACTGGACCGGTGCGCCGCTGGGCGACCTGCTACGCGCCGCCGCGGACCGTACGCCCCGGGCCCTGGCCCTGGTCGACGGCGACGTGAGCCTGAGCTACGCCGAGCTGCTCGACCGGATCGACGCCGCCGCCGGCCGCCTGCTCGACCTGGGCCTTGTCGCCGGCGACCGCATCCTGGTCCAGCTGGCGAACGGGTGGGAGTTCGTCGTGCTCACCGGCGCCTGCCTGCGGTCCGGCATCGTGCCGGTGATGGCACTGCCCGGGCACCGCCGCACCGAGCTCGCCTACCTGGCCCGGCACGCCGAGGCCGCCGCGATCGCCGTACCGGACCGGCTGCGGGACTTCGACCACCAGGCGCTCGCGCACGAGCTGGCCGGCGAGGTGACGGGCCCCTGGCATGTGCTGGTGGCCGGTGACTTCGTCGCGCCGGGCAGCGTGGACCTGCGCGCGCTGTGCACCCCGGGCGCCTCGCCGACACCGGCCCTTCCGCCTCCGCACAGCCGCGACGTCGCCGTCTTCCTGCTCTCCGGCGGCACCACCGGACTGCCCAAGCTGATCGCCCGTACGCACGACGACTACGCGTACAACGCGCGGGCCAGCGCCGCGGTCAGCGGGGTCGACGCCGGCACCGTATACCTGGTGAGCCTGCCGGCCGGGCACAACTTCCCACTGGCCTGCCCGGGGATCCTGGGCACCCTGTTGGCCGGCGGCACCGTCGTCATGCTCCCCTCCCCCGAGCCGGCCCGGGCGTTCGCCACGATCGCCGCGCGGGGTGTCACGCACACCGCGGTGGTGCCCGCCGTCGCCGGCCGCTGGCTGGAGCACGCCGAGACGCACGGCGCCGCCGAGCTGGCGTCGCTGCGGGTGCTGCAGGTGGGCGGGGCACGCCTCGCCGACGAGCTGGCCCGCCGGGTCCGGCCGGTCCTCGGCGCGCGCCTGCAGCAGGTCTTCGGGATGGCCGAGGGCCTGCTCAACTACACCCGGCTGGACGACCCCGAGGACGTCATCTGCACCACCCAGGGCCGCCCGATGTGCCCCGACGACGAGGTACGCCTGGTCGACGAGGCCGACCGGGACGTGCCCGAGGGCGCGCCCGGCTCGCTGCTGACCCGGGGGCCGTACACGCCGCGCGGCTACTACCGCGCCGCCGAGCAGAACGCCCGCGCGTTCACCGCCGACGGCTGGTACCGCAGCGGCGACATCTGCCGGCGTACCCCGGAGGGCAATCTCGTGGTCGAAGGGCGCGACAAGGACATGATCAACCGGGGCGGCGAGAAGATCTCCGCCGAGGAGGTGGAGAACCTCATCTACCAGCTGCCCGGGATCAGCCAGGTCGCCGCCGTCGCCATGCCCGACCGGGAGCTGGGCGAGCGGGTCTGCGTCTACGTCGTACCGCAGCCGGGGCACACGCCGCGGCTCGACGCGATCCGGCTCGGCATGGAGGCGATGGGGATCGCGCGGTTCAAGCTGCCCGAGCGCCTCGTGCTCGTCGACGAGCTGGCCACCACCAAGGTCGGCAAGGTGGACAAGAAGGCGCTGCGTGCCGACATCGCGGCCCGGCTCGTCACCTGATGGTGATGGGGTTGACGACGTCGGCGGTCACCGTCAGGAGCGTGAAGGCTCCGCCGATCAGGATGACCGCGTACGTCAGCGGCATCATCTTCAGGTAGTCCACCCGGCCCGGATCCGGCCTGCCCAGCCGGGCCGCGACCCAGGAACGTGCCCGCTCGAACCAGGCGATGGCGATGTGACCACCGTCGAGCGGCAGCAGCGGCAGCAGGTTGAAGAAGCCCATGAACACGTTCAGCCCAATGAAGATCATCAACACCGTGGACCAGAGGCCCAGCGACGCCGCCTCGCCGCCGAGCAGGCTGACACCCACCACGCTGACCGGGGTGTCCGGGTCGCGCTCGGCGCCGGTGATGGAGCGCCACAGCGCCGGCACCTTCGACGGGATCCGCTTGGCCGCCTCGTAGGTCTGCCCGGCCATCCAGCCCGAGTACTCCACGGTCGCCCCGAAGGCACCGATCGGCCCGAAGGTGACCTCCCGCGGAGCGGAGACGTGCAGGCCCACGCCCAGGGCGGCCACGGTGCCGACCGGACCGGTCGGGTTGTCCAGCGGCGCCCGCCGCACCGCGCTCAGGTCCACCCGCACCGTGCCGGGCTGCCCGTCACGCGTGTAGGCCACCGACGCCGGCCCCGGCGTGGTCTGCCGGATCACCCGGAGCATGTCGGCGTACGTCGCGATCGGCACCCCGTTGACGGCGGTGAGCACGTCGCCGTCACGCAGCCCGGCAGACTTGGCCGGCGACACCGGGTCGGTGGGGGCGCACGCCCGGACCGCGTCCGCCGTGACACAGTCGCCGACCACGATCGCGGCCGGTTGGGCGGCGAGCTCGGCCTGGGTCTGCGGATAGTCGAGGTTGGGCACGCCGACGAACGCGGCCGCGAACCAGAGGCCGACGATCGCCAGCAGGAACTGCATCGTCACACCCGAGGCCATCACGACGGTCCGCTTCCACACCGGAAACCGCCACATCACCCGGTGCTGGTCCGCCGGGGCCACGTCGTCGTCCGCCGGCGTCATCCCGACGATCTTGCAGAAGCCCCCGAGCGGGATCGCCTTCAAGCCGTACTCGGTCCCGCCCCGGCGCCACGAGAAGATCGTCGGCCCGTAACCGACGAAGTACTGCGTGACACGCATCCCGAAACGCTTCGCCGTGATCAGGTGCCCGGCCTCGTGCAGGCTCACCGAGACGAGAATGGCCAGCGCAAAGGCCATCGTGAACAGCACCCTCGACATCAAGTTCCCTTCGCGGCCCGGCGACGCTGTCGCACAACGCCTGGAAAGGTACCCGACGTCCGGTCAGGACGGTTCGCTCTCGCCGTCCTGACGGCGCAGGTCTTCCTCGCGCCGGCGCAGGTCGGCCTCCCACTTGCGGAAGAGTTCGTCGTCGTCACGCCGCTCGCGGGACTTGCCGCGCAGGAACTCGGGGTCGTCGTCCGGGGCGACCGGGCGCGGCCGCTCGTACTCGGGGAATCCGCTGCCGGGCTTCCACGCGCCGGCCCGGCCGGCCCGCTGGTGCTGCGGGCGCCCGGCGACGAACCACACGATCGGGCCGATGGGCGGGAAGAGCAGGATGATGAATACCCACGCCACCTTCGGCAGGTTCCGTACCGCGAACTCCTCGGTGGACAGGCAGTCGATCAGCGCGACAACGACCAGGATCAGGTCGATGAGGAACAGCAGGCCGTAGAGACGAATCACGCCGGACATCTTGCCGCAAGATCAGGCAAACGTGTGCCCCGTCAGAAGTGGGCGGTGATCCGGCGGGCCGGGCCGTCGACGGTGACCAGCCCTCCGTACGGCAGGATCCACTGGGGATCGGTGTGGCCGAGGTCCACATCGAACACCACCATCGCGGACGCGTTGTAGCGGTCCAGGGCGCGCAGGATCGCGGCGCGCTGGTCGGCCCGGTACCGCTCCCGCTCGGCCGGCTCGGTCCGGCGTTCCAGGCTGCTGGCCTTGGCCGTGCCGACCACGATCGCCGGAAACTGCTCCAGCAGGCCGCGCTCGCCGGCGTTGCGCAGCATCCGGTACACCTCGGCGGCCGGCGGCATCTCCTCGGAGGTCTCCAGTAGCAACACGCAGCCGGCGTAGTCGCCGGCGGGGCGGATCCACCGGTTGGCGGCGAGGTTCCAGTGCAGGATCTCCAGGTTGCCGCCCCAGGTCGGCGCGGTCACCACCCGGTCCGGCTGGTGCCAGCTCCAGCCGGGCGCCGCCGCTGTCGGCGACGGGGTGTCCAGCGACGCCGGCTCGTTCCAGTCCAGCTCCTCCTCGCTGAACACGTCGACCTCGTGCAGCGCCAGGTCTTCCCGCCCGAACAGGGCCGCCCGCAGCGACGCCGCCGACACCGGGTGCGGCCCGCCGACCCGGCCGAGGTGCATCATGGTCGATCCGCCGTGATAGCTGACCACGCCCTGGTTCCACAGCCAGTTGAGCAGGTTGGTGTTGTCGCTGAAGCCGCAGAAGGGCTTCGGGTCGCCGGTCACCACCGCCGGGTCCAGGAACGGCAGGACGGTCAGCTGGTCGTCGCCGCCGATGCTCGCCAGGACCGCACGCACGCCCGGGTCGGCGAACGCGGCCATCAGGTCGGCCGCCCGATCCTCGGGTGCGGCGCCCAGGCGGCGGGTGGTCGGGTACTCCACCGGCTCCAGGCCGAAGTCGTCCCGCAGCCGTCGCATCGCCCGTTCGTGGATGGCCGGGAACATGCCCGGCGCGGCGAACGAGGGCGACACGACGGCGACGCGATCGCCGGCGGACAGCTTTCGTGGCACGGTGAGGTCAGGGCGCACGCCGCCCATCTAACACGGTCAGAAGTCCACCGTGCCGTACTCCGGGGCGCCGGCCAGGTCGAGGGTCTGCACCGTGACGCCGGCCGGGGTGCTGCGCACCGCGGACAGGCGGAACTTCGCCGGGGTACGTCCCTCGGCGAACAGGCGCAGGCCCGTGCCGAGCACCACCGGGAAGACGATGAGCCGGATCGTGTCGATGAGCCCCGCGTCGAACAGCGTCTGCGCCAGCGCGCCGCTGCCGTGGATCTGCAGCTCGCGACCGGGCTGCTCCTTGAGCTTGGCGACCTCCGCCACCACGTCGCCGCCGAGGACGGTGCTGTTGTTCCAGTCCGCCCGCGTCAGGGTGCGGGAGGCGACGTACTTGGGCAGGGTGTTGAGGCGGCTGGCGATCGGGTCGTCCGGGTCGGGAAAGTTCGGCCAGCTCCCGGCGAAGATCTCGTACGTGCGGCGGCCGAGCACGAACGCGTCGACCTCGTCGAACACGCCGCTCATGAACTGGCCCAGCTCCTCGTCGAAGAACGGGACCAGCCAGCCGCCCTGGGTGAAGCCGTCGCGCGGGTCCTCGGTCGGGCCGCCCGGCCCCTGGCAGACGCCGTCGAGGGTGACAAATTCGGTCAATGTCAGTCTCATGCCCCTAAGACTTACCAGCCCCACGGGACTCATCGGCGCCAAGCGAGATTTCCTGTGACGAGCTAGGGACAGAACGTGATGATCTTGGTCGCTCGCGCCTAGATTCTGAGATGTCGTTGCACATTCCCCGAGAGATCGTTCCACATTCCCCGAGAGAGAGGACACACCGTGGTGACTCGCTCGTTACGACGACGCCTCGGCGCGACCGCTGCCGTGGCGATGTTGCTGGGGACGTTCGCCGTCGCGTCACCCGCGCAGGCGACCTCCAGCAAGGTCAACCCTGACAAACTAGCCAAATCCGTCACGCTCGCGGGCGTCCTGCGGCACCTCGTGGCGCTTCAGGCGTTCGCCTCGCTCAACGGCGGCACCCGCGCGTCGGGCAGCCCCGGCTTCGACCGGAGCGCCGACTACGTGGCGACCCTGATGCGGCTCGCCGGCTACCGCGTCACCCGCCAACCGTTCCAGTTCAACTTCTGCGAGGACACCGGCTCGTCGTTCGCGCAGAACTCGCCCACCCCGACGACGTACGTCGACCAGGTCGACTACGACGTGCTGGACTGCTCCGGCGACGGCACGGCCGCCGGGCTGGTGGTCCCCGTCGACCTCGTGCTCACCACGCCGAACGCCAGCTCGTCGGGCTGCGAGGCGACCGACTTCACACCCGCGGTCAACGGCAACATCGCGCTGGTGCAGCGCGGCACCTGCCCGTTCGGGCAGAAGGCCGCGAACGCCGAGGCGGCTGGCGCGACCGGCGTTATCATCATGAACCAAGGCAATACGACCGGCCCGGACCGCCAGGACCTGTTCTTCGGCACCCTGGGCAACCCGGTCGGCATCCCGGCCATCTCGGTGTCGTACCCGATGGGTGTCGCGTTCGCCGGCACCGCGAACCTCAACGTGACGATCACGACCGAGACGATCGCCGAGGTCCGCAACACGGAGAACGTGATCGCCGAGTCCCGGTACGGCGACCCGAACGAGGTCGTGATGTCCGGTGCCCACCTCGACTCCGTGCCGGCCGGCGCGGGCATCAACGACAACGGATCCGGCAGCGCCGGCATCCTCGAGGTCGCGCTCCAACTGCGCAACGTCAAGACCAAGAACAAGCTCCGCTTCGCCTGGTGGGGCGCCGAGGAGGCCAACCTGGTCGGCTCGACGTTCTACATCAACAACCTGCCGGCGGAGGAGCACGCCAAGATCGCTCTCTACCTCAACTTCGACATGATCGGGTCGCCCAACTACACGTTCGGCGTGTACGACGGCGACGACTCGGCCGCCGAAGGCGCGGGTCCCGGGCCGGCCGGCTCGGCCCAGATCGAGGCCGTCTTCCAGGCGTTCTTCGCCAGGCGCGGTGAAGCCACCGCCGCGTCCGACTTCACCGGACGCTCCGACTACGGCCCGTTCATCGCGACCGGCATCCCGGCCGGCGGCCTGTTCACCGGCGCCGAGGTGCACAAGACCGCGGCGGACGTCGCGCTGTGGGGCGGTGTCGCGGGCGCGCAGTACGACCCGTGCTACCACCAGAAGTGCGACAGCCTGACGCCCGAACGGGACGGCGCCGACGCCGCCCTCTACCGGCAGCTCCGGCGGGAGTACCGGCTGTTCGGCAACGTCAACACGTTCGCGATCGACACGAACGCCGACGCCGTAGCGACGGCCGTCGCCACCTTCGCGAACGACACATCCACCATCCCGCCACGCGTCGTGGCAACGACAGCGGCCCGGTCAGCCCCCGCGGCGACCACCGCTCACGGCCTCTGGCTGGAGTAACTCTGATCGTGAAGGATCCGGGTCGTCATGGCGACTCGGATCCTTCGCGTTCCTTGGTGACTCCTCACGGCATGACGAGACGATCGCGGCGGGTACTGGCCGTCACCGTGCTGGTGCTGGCCACGGCCGCCTGCACCGCGCAGCGGCCCGAGCCCTCGCTCCCAGTCCCCGCGGAAACGGCGCACCTGACCGCCCGCCTCGACGTGCCGGCCGGGTACGCGCCGCTGTCCGTCGAGTTCGCCGACGCCCGGCGCGGGTACGCGCTGTTCGTCCGCTGCGGCGGCGAGCGGTGCGAGGCGCGGCTGTTCGGCACCGAGGACGGCGGCCGGAGCTGGCGGGCACGCACCCACCCCCGGCCGCAGGCGAAGAACCACCAGATCTACGTGGGCGGCGGACCGGTGGTGGTGCTGCTCGCCGAGCCGCACGCCTGGTACGTCTCCCGCACCGGCGCCGCGACCTGGCAATCCCGCCCGTACGACGCCTCGGGCGTGCCGCCGGCCGACTATCACTCCGCGGATGGACAGTTCTACCTGGACTGCCCGGAGAAGGGCGGCTGCGCCTTCCGGGACTGGACCGCGCCGGACTGGCACCAGGACGTACCCGCCGATCTGGACAGCGCCCGGTCGCTCACCAACGGCCGGGACGGGCGCCTCTGGCTGGCCGGCGTGGACGGCGGGCGGGCCGTCACCGCGTACGGCAAGTCCGCCGGCCACTTCACCCCGCTCGCCGTGCCCGAGCAGCCCGGCGGCACGATCTGGAACGCCCGGGTCGCGACCTCCGCGGACGGCCGCGACGTCTGGCTGGTCGCCGACCAGGAGCAGGCGTCGTCCGGCGGCCAGGGTGGTGGTCGGCTCGCCGTACGCCACGCAGCCGCCCGCAAGGGCACCGGCCTCCCGCTGATCTGGCAGCTCCAGGGCGGCTCCTGGGTGCCGCGCCCGATCACCGGCATCACCCAGGAGCGGCGCATGCCGTACGCGGTGGCGCCGGCCGGCGGTGGCCTGCTCGCGATCACCGGGCCCGACGTGTCCGGATACCTCGACGGCGGCGCCTACATCCCCTCCCCGGGCATGCCACGGCTCGACTGGGTGGGCCAGCTCCCGGACGGCACCCTCTACGGCCGCGACAACCAGCCCGGCATGACGTACCTGAGCACCGGCACCGGCGCCCGCCGCACATGGACCGCGGTGAAGGTAACCGCCTAGCTCCCACCCTCCCCCGCCGACCGCCGGCTTCCCCGCCGATCAAGGGCTTTCCCGTCGATCAAGGGCGAATGGTCGTGCTTTGATCTCCGATCCACGGCCGTTTGCCCTTGATCGACGCGAAAGTCCTTGATCGACGCGGGCGGGCTGTGGCGGGGCTGCTGGGCACGACACGCGCGACGGGAGCCCCCAAAAGGGGTCCCCTGTTGGCGGCCCGGACGTGAGGAGGGCGCCCCTATACCCGCCCCGGCGTGAACAGGGCGCCCCTCCTCACGCCACAACACCCAACCAGGGCGCCCGCAAGGCCGGATGGTTGGGGAACCCGGCACAGCGCAAGATGCCTCGCCGGTGGCCGCGCCGTTCCCTGACCACTCGGACGGTAGCCCGATAGCTGCGGTGATCATGAGGTTAGCGTCAGAGCAAACGCTCTCCCCGACGCCAACCTCATGATCACCGCAGGCTGGTGTCGATCTAGGAAGAATCGTGGGTATCGAGTCCGATTTATACCCACGATGCTTCCTAGATCGATTCGATCGCTCGACTTGGTGGGGCAGGGCGGAATCTTGGGCGGCCAAGAACCCTTAACTACCCGGCCATGAGGGCGCCCCACTCACGCAACGGGCGCCGCCCCACCTCCCCCGCGACCCCGCACCTCACCGATCAAGGACTTTCGCGTCGATCAAGGACGAACGGCCGTGGATCGGAGATCAAAGCACGACCATTCGCCCTTGATCGACGGGGAGGCCGGCACGGCGAGAGCGGCACCAGGAGGCCGGCACGAGGAGGGAGCGGCGCGGGGAGGGAGCGGCGCGGGGAGCGGCGCGCGCGGGGAGCGGCGCGCGCGGGGAGCGGCGCGCGCGGGGAGAGGAGGCCGCGGGGAGAGGAGGCCGCGGGGAGAGGAGGCCGCGGGGAGAGGAGGCCGCGGGGATGGAGGGTTACTCGGTGCGGAGGGCGTCGGGGCGGGTGGCGGCGCGGACGAAGGGCAGCGCGGCGACGGTGGCGAGCAGGCAGGCGGTCAGGGCGGTGCCGGCGATGGCCGCGTAGCCGGGCCAGGGCAGGTGGATGCCGGTGGCCGCCGGGTCGGTCGTCACCCGCAGGTACAGCCATGAGGTGGCCGCCGTGACGAGGAGCGCGAGGCCGACGTTGAGCAGCAGCGGCAACGCGGTGTGCAGCAGGAGGCTGCGGCGCAGCAGTCGGGCCGGCGTACCCATGGCGGTGAGCGCGGCGTGCGCCCGCTGGCGTTCGCGGACCGCGTCGGCGGTGGTGACGGCGAGCGACAGCCCACCAGTGAGGATGACGGCGAGCGCGGCGATCAGTGCCGCCTGCCGGTAGCCGTCCGATTCGGAGCGGGCCAGGTCCACCGCCTCCGCCGGCGTGGTCGGCGGCAGGACCATCGCGACCGGGCCGAGGGTGGTGCGGACGGCCTCGACCGTGCCGGGCCGGCCGTCGGTGCTGACCAGCAGCGTCGGGAACCAGCGGCCCGGCGCGTCGTACCCGGGCAGCAGCGCGGGCGGCACGAGCAGGTCGCCCCAGATGGTGAAGCCGTACGAGACGTCCTGCGTCAGGCCGCCGGGCAGGTCCACGGTGTCCACGGTGTTGGGTACGCGGACGATCGGCGCCGCCGGGTCGGACCGTTCCTCGGTCTCGGCGGCCGGTTGCAGCCGGCCGGCGGCGGCGAGGGTCTCGGCGTCGAAGGTGCTGGACGGTAGCCGGTAGACGGTGTCCGGACGGCAGCCGGGCAGGGCGCCCACCACGGCGGCGAGTTGGGTGCAGTCGGCCACGACCGCCGTCACGCCCCGGTCGACGCCGGTGCTGTCGGGCGTGGCCGCGACGCCGGGCGGGCGCAGCGTGACCGAGCGGATCGCGGCGGTCGCGGCGACTCCGGGCAGCGCGCGCAGGGCCGTGGCCGCGCCGTCCGCATCGGAGTCGGCGGCGAGCGTCACGATGACCGTGTGGTCCGGCAGGACGCCGGCCAGGTGGCTGTTGCCGCCCATGCCGCCCGGCGCCAGGATCGGCAGGAACGCGAGCACCCACCCGACCACGACCACCACCAGCGCCGTGCCGGTGACCGTGCGGGCCGCGCCGGCCGGGTCGGTCAGCAGCCGGCGCCCGGCGAACTGGCTGGACAGGCCGGGACCCCAGCGGGCCAGCAGCGCCCCGGCCAGCCGGGACAGCGGTGCCGCGCCGATCGCGATGCCGACCAGGCACGCCGCGCCCCGGCGAAGAGCAGCGCCTTCGCGTGCCAGGCACCGGTCGGCAGGGCGCCCCGGTCGGCGTACGCGCCGGCCAGCGCCAGCAGCCCGAGGGCGAGCGGCGCCAGCCGCAGTGGGCCGGCCGCGGGCCGGCCGGCCTGGCGGCGCGCGGTCAGCGGCGTGGACACCGCGCGGCGCAGTGCGAGCACGCCGGCCGCGCCGGTCAGGACGGGCACCCCGAGCAGGACGGCGAGCATGACCGGCAGGGGTGGCGCGAGGTCGCCGGCGTAGAGGCCGTCCCGGATCGGCATGATCTCGGCCGCCGGCGCTCGCAGGAGGAGGAATACCGCGAGCCCGGCCAAGGCGCCGAGCACGCCGACCGCGGCGCCCTCGACGGCACCGAGCCGGCGCAGCTGGCGGGGCGTGGCACCGACCAGGCGCATGGCGCTGGCACGGCGCTCCCGGCTGGCGGCCGAGAGTCGGGTCGAGGTGCCGACCAGGACCAGCAGCGGGGTGATCAGGCCGACCGCGGCCAGGCCCAGGATGATCGGCAGCGCCTCCACCGGGTTTCGGGTGCTCCGCATGCCGGTGCCGTCGACGAACGCGCCCTGCGACGCGAGCAGGCCCCTGGCCGGCTTGGCGAACCCGGGCGCGTAGTCCTCCCGCGCGCCGACCCCGTCCAGCTCGCCCGCGGCGACGCCGGCCACCGCGTACAGCTCGTCGGGGCCGACCAGCCCGGCCCGCGTCACCTCGCCGAGCACCCTGCCGGGCAGCCGGGGCGCCAGCTCGTCGCCGTGCTCGCCGGCCAGGGCCCGGCTCAGGGCGGGCGAGACGTAGACCTCGCCGGCCCGCGGCGTGCGCGGCAGGCCGGGCGGCGGCGGCACGTCCGGCCCCACCAGCTCCACCAGGAGTACGCGGACCTGCCGCTCCCGCCACAGCCCGACCGACAGGCGGGTGCGCACCCCCTCGGACCCCGACAGGGACTCGACGTCGGCGCCCCGGCCGGCGGTCTTGGCGACGCGCTCCGCGGCGGCCGGCAGCGCGCCGGTCATGCCCATCAGGAGCGCGACCGCGACGGCCACCCCGCCGACCATCATGACCAGCCGCACCCGGTTGGCGCTGAACGTCAACCGCAGCCCGAGCCCGATCACAGGGCGGCCGGCGGGGCCGAGCTGGCTGGCTCGCTCCGCTCGCTTTGGCGCCGGTTGCCGGCAGATTCCGGGCTCGTCGCTCCGCGCCAAGCTCCGGAATCTGTCGGCCCCGGCGCCATGATGCGGCCGTCGTGCAGGACGACCTCGCGATCGGCGTACGCCGCGATGCGCGCCTCGTGGGTGACCAGCACGACGGAGGCCCCTGGGCGCGGGCGGCCCGCATCAGCTCGTCCATGACCAGCTCGCCGTTGAGGCTGTCCAGCGCGCCGGTCGGCTCGTCGGCGAACACGACGCGCGGCTCGCCGACCAGCGCGCGGGCGACGGCGACCCGCTGCCCCTGGCCGCCGGACATCTCGCCGGGGCGCTTGCCTGCCACGTCGGGGACGCCGAGCCGCGCCAACCACTCCCGGGCGCGGGCCTCCGCCGGCCGCTTCTTGGTGCCGGCCAGCCGCAGCGGCAGCGCGACGTTCTCCGCGGCGGTCAGCTCCGGCACGAGCGAGCCGAACTGGAACACGAACCCGAACTCGTCGCGGCGCAGCCGGCTGCGCGCCTCCTCGGACTGGGCGTCGAGGCGGGCGCCACGGTAGCGGACCTGGCCGCCGTCCGGACGCAGGATGCCGGCCAGGCAGTGCAGCAGCGTGGACTTGCCGGAGCCGGACTGGCCCAGCAGCGCCACCACCTCGCCGGCTTGGATCGTGATGTCGACGCCGGCCAGGGCCTGGGTCGGGCCGAACGCCAGCCGCAGGTCCTCGGCGTACAACAGGGGCTCGATCACGCTAACTCCAAGGCGAGACGGTCGAGGCGGGCGGCGGTGTGCTCCAGCCAGCGCAGGTCGGCTTCGAGGTGGAAGATGGTGAAGTCGCAGGCCAGCACGGTGGTCAGGTCGGCGCCGCTCTTGCGCCGGATCAGCTCGCGCATGCTGGCCACGTGCGCGGTCCGCTGGGCGTGCAGCACCCGGCCGGCCGGACGGCCGGAGCGCAGCGCGAGGATCAGCTTGGTGAAGACCACCGACTGCAGGTACGGCGTGTGCCCCTCCGGCTCGGCGAACCACCGCTCCAGCCGGGTCACCCCGTCCGGGGTGAGCGCGTACGTCGTGCGCTCCGGCCCGCCGACCTGCTCGACGGAGACGACGTGGATGGCGCCGTCCCGGCTCAGCCGGCCGAGCGTGGCGTACACCTGGGCCGGCTTGATCGGCCGGCGCTCGCCGAACGAGTGCTCGTAGTCCCGGCGCAGGTCGTAGCCGTGCCGTGGGGCGGCCTCCAGCAGCCCGAGCAGAGTCTCCGCGATTGTCACGCCCAAAGTAGTAACCGAGTTACTAGTGGCCTGTCAAGCCGCCTCGTGCGGATCAAGGGAAGAAATGATAGTTTCAGGTTCCACTTGAAACGGGAGATGTGAGCAGAATGCTTCAGGCCGCACGGACCGTATTCGTCGGCACCTGCGATCTGTCCGGCCAGTACCGTGGGCGGTCCGTCCCGTACTCCCGGCACCAGGCCGTGCTCGACCACGGCACCGGCTGGGTGCCCGCCAACCTGGCGCTGACTTGCTTCGGCCCGATCGCCGAACCCAACGGATTCGGCTCGGTGGGCGACCTGCGGCTGCTGCCCGACCCGGCCACCGGCGTGGAGATGGACGGCGTCCTGCTCTACCTGGCCAACCAGACCACTACCGACGGTGAGCCCTGGCACGCCTGCCCGCGTGCGATGCTGGTCCGGACGCTGGAACGGCTCCAGCGGGAGACGGGCCTGCGCGTGGTGGCCTCCTTCGAGCACGAGTTCACGCTGCGCGGGGCGGCGCCCACGAGCGCGATGACGTTCGGCCGGCTGCGCGCCGCCGGCGGGTTCGGCACCGCGCTGGTGGACCTGCTCGAAGGCGCCGGGCTGGAGCCGGAGAACTGGCTCCCCGAGTACGGCGACGACCAGTACGAGATCACCCTGCGGCCCGCGGACGGGCTGGTCGCCGCGGACCGGGCCGTGCTGCTGCGGGAACTGGTGCGCGACCTGGCCCGCCGGCACGGGTCGAGCGCGACCTTCGCTCCGCTGACCGATCCGGACGCGGTCGGCAACGGCGTACACGTGCACCTGTCGCTGCGCGACGCGGACGGCCGGGCGGCGCTGTACGACCCGGCGCGGCCGGGCCGGCTGTCGACGCTGGGCGCCCGGTTCTGCGCCGGGGTGCTGCGGCACGCGTCGGCGGTCGCGGCGGTGACCGCGGCGAGCCCGGTCTCGTTCCTGCGGCTGCGGCCACACCGGTGGAGCGCCGGCGGCGCGTTCCTTGGCGAGCGCAACCGCGAGGCGCTGCTGCGGATCAGCCCGACGGTGCAGATGGCCGGCGCCGACCCGGCGGCACAGTTCAATGTGGAGTACCGCGCGGCGGACGCCACCGCGAACCCGTGGCTGACCCTCGGCGCGGTGGTCGCCGCCGGGCTGCAGGGCATCCTCGACGGGTACGACGAGGCGCACGTCCATACCGGCGAGCCGACGGACGTTCCCCCGTTGCCCGGCAGTCTGGAGGACGCGCTCGACGCCCTCGCCGCCGACCCGGTGGCCGCGAGCTGGTTCGACCCGACCCTGCTGTCCACGTACGTGTCCGTCAAGCGGGCTGAGATCGCCGCGCTGGACGGGCTCAAGGACGCCGACCGCTGCCAGCGACTCGCCGATGTCTACTGAGGACCTGCCACCCGTGCCGCTGGTCGACCACCACGTGCACGGGGCGCTGCGGCGGGACCTGACGCGCGCCGAGTTCGAGTCGTCGATCACCGAGTCCGACCGGCCGGTGCCGGCGTGGATATCCACATTCGACTCCTCGCTCGGCTTCGCGGTACGCCGCTGGTGCGCCCCCGTCCTGGACCTGCCGCCGTACGCCGACCCTTCGGCCTATGTGGAACGCCGCCGGGAGTTGGGCGCCGCCGAGGTGAACCGGCGGTTCCTCGGTGGCGCCGGGGTGGCGCGCTTCCTCGTCGAGACCGGCTTTCGTGGCGAGGAGCTGCTCGACCCGGCGGGGATGGCCGCCGCCGCACGAGCAAAGGCCGACGAGGTGGTCCGGCTGGAAACGGTGGCGGAGGAGCTGGCCGGCGTCGCCGCCGCGGACTTCGCCCCCCGGTACGCCGAGCGCCTCGCCGAACGGGCCGGCACGGCCGTGGGACTCAAGACGGTCGTCGCGTACCGGCACGGGCTGGACTTCGACCCGGCCCGGCCGAGCGCCCGCGAGGTCACCGCGGCGGCCGGGGACTGGCTGCGCGCGGGCGGCGGCCGGCTGACCGACCCGGTGCTGCTGCGGCACGTCATCTGGGCCGGCGTCGACAGTAGACTGCCGCTGCAGGTGCACACCGGTTTCGGCGACCCGGACCTGCGCCTGCACCGGGCCGATCCCCTGTTGCTGACCGGCTTCCTGGAGCAGGTCGAGCCGACCGGAGTGCCGGTGTTGCTGCTGCACTGCTACCCCTACCACCGGCAGGCGGCGTACCTGGCGCACGCGTACCCGCACGTCCACTTCGACGTGGGCCTGGCGCTGAACTACGTGGGCGCGGCCGCCTCGACCGTGCTCGCCGAGGCGCTGGAGCTGGCCCCGTACGCCAAGGTGCTCTACTCCTCCGACGCCTGGGGCCCGGCCGAGCTGCACTACCTCGGCGCGCTGCTGTGGCGCCGGGCGATGTCGGCCGTGGCGCGGGCCTGGGCGTGGCCGGCCGGCGAGGCGGCCAGGGTGGCGGAAATGATGGGGTCCGGCAACGCCCGCCGCGTCTACCGCCTCCGGGAGTCCTAGGTGAGTGTCGACGCGCGGCCCGACATCGAGTTCGCCGCCTTGCATGCCGCCCTCCGCGCGGAGCTGCCCGCCGCGCGCCGGCTGCGCCGCCGGATCCACGCCGACCCCCGCCTCGCCGCGGACGAACAGTCCACTCTGGACCTGGTGCTGGGGCAGCTGCCCGGCCCGGCCCAGCCGGTGGCGCAGACCGGCGCGCTGGTGCGCATGGGCCGGCCGGGCCCCGCCGTCGCGGTACGCGCCGAACTCGACGCCCTGCCGCTGGTCGAGGAGACCGGGGTCGCGTGGGCCTCGGTCAACGGCGCGATGCACGCCTGCGGCCACGACGTACACCTGGCCGCGCTCGTCGCCCTCACCCGGGCGGTGGCCCAGGTCGACGGCGCGGTCCCGCTCGTCGCGGTGTTCCAGCCGCGGGAGGAGACGTACCCGTCCGGGGCCCGGGACATCGTCGAGTCCGACGCGCTCGACCGGGAGGGCGTCGCCGCGGTGGTCGGCGCGCACGTGCAGCCGGTGCTGGCCGGCGGCCAGATCGCCTGTACGCCGGGGGCGGTGAACGCGGCCGCGGACGAGTTCGTGGTGAGCATGCACGGGCGGGCGGGCCATGCCGCGTACCCCCATCTGAACCGCGACGCGGTGCTGGCGCTCGCGCAGTGCGTGGTGAGCCTGCAGCAGCTGATCAGCCGGGACACCGACCCGATGGTGCCGGCGGTGCTCACGGTCGGTGCGATCGCCGGCGGCGAGGCGGCCAACGCGACCCCGGGCGTGGCCACCGCGCGCGGCATCATCCGGTCCATGTCGGAGGCACACCGCCGCACGCTGCACGAGCGGCTGCACACGGTGGTGGCCGGGGTGGCCCAGGTCCACGACTGCACCGCGACCGTGGAGATCATCAGCGGCGAACCGGTGCTGCACAACGACCCGGGGCTCGCGGCGGCCACGTCCGTCCTGCTCGCCGCGGCCGGCTACGAGGTGGTTGACTCGCTGCGTTCGTGCGGCGCCGACGACTTCGCGTACTACGCCGCCCGGTACCCGTCGCTCATGCTCTTCGTCGGCCTGGGCGACGGCCGGGGCCCGGCCCTACATCACCCTGCGTTCCTGCCCGACGACGGCGCCGTCGACCGGGTGGCCGAGGTGATGCTGGCCGGATACCTCGCCGCTACCCGCATCGGAGTTTACTGAAGGTAAGGTTCCGCCCATGGCCGAGGCAGGCAAGGCGTCGCACGGCACCCGCCCGACGGTGGGGGTGACCGTGCAGCGGCGCGTGCAGGACCGGATGGACGAGCTGAGCGCGGGCGAGCGCAAGGTCGCGCGTACCCTCCTGGCCACCTATCCCGCCGCGGGCCTGGAGTCCGCGGCGGACCTGGCCAAACGCTCGAAGGTCAGCACCCCGACGGTGCTGCGCTTCGTGACCCGGCTGGGCTACCAGGGCTACCCCGACTTCCAGCGCGTGCTGATCCGCGAGGTGCACGAGCGGATGGGCTCGCCGCTGGCCCAGTACGACGAGCAGGAGGCGCGCCGCGGCGGGCAGCAGTTCCTGCCGTACGTCTCGTCGACGTTCGTGACCACGGTCAAGGAGACGTTCGACAACGTGCCGCGGCACGACTTCCTGCGCGCGGTCGAGCTGCTGGCCGACAGCCGGCGCCAGATCAGGCTGCTCGGCGGGCGGTTCAGCCACGTGCTCGCCGAGTACCTCGCCGCGCACCTGCACATCATGCGCAACGACGTGGTGTGCCTGACCGGGGGCGACATGGCGCGGGCCGGCGCGCTGCTCGACGCGTCCCGACGGGACGTGTTCGTGATCTTCGACTTCCGCCGCTACCAGCGCACCACCATCGAACTGGCCACCGCCGCCGCCACGGCCGGAGCCTCGGTGGTGCTGCTGACCGACCAGTTCCTGTCCCCCATCGCCGACATCGCCGAGGCGGTGCTGCCGGCCCGGGTCGACGCGCCGAGCCCGTTCGACAGCCTGGTGCCCGCGATGGCGCTGGTGGAGAGCCTGGTCGCGGGCGTCAGCGAGAAGCGCGGCGAGGAGACACGCAAGCGGGTGCGGCGGCTGGAGGAGCTACGGATGGACGCAGGCTGGACCCCGGAAGCCGACGAGTCAATCATTTCACCTTGAGGTCTTGATGTGCTGTCTGTAGCGTTTGATACATGCAGGACGTGATCGTGGTCGGCGGCGGCGCCATGGGCTCGGCGACCGCCTGGGCCCTCGCCACGGCCGGCCGCGACGTGCACCTGCTCGAACGCTTCGAGCCTGGGCACGACCGCGGCGGCTCGCACGGCGCCACCCGGATCTTCCGGCTGGTCTACGCCGAGCCCGACTATGTGACGCTCGCCCAGCGCGCCCTGCGCCTCTGGCGCGACCTGGAGGAGGAGTCCGGCACCCCGCTGCTGACCACCACCGGCGGGATCGACCACGGCCCGGCGGCACTCGGTGTGGCCGACGTCCTGACCGCGCACGGCGTGCCGTTCACGGTCCTCGACGCCGCCTCGGCCAGCCGGCGGTGGCCCGGGATGGCCTTCGACTCCCCCGTCCTGCACCAGCCGGACGGCGGGCGCCTGCTGGCCGACGCGGCCATCCAGGTCCTCCAGCGGCTGGCGACCTCCACGGGCGCGCTGATCGAGCACGGCCGCCAGGTCACCGGCATCGCCGTCCGTGGCGACGACGACGTCGAGGTGCGCACAGCCGAAGGCATGCTGCGCGCGCGGCACGTGGTGGTGGCCGCCGGCGGGTGGGCACCCGGGCTGCTGCGCGGCATCGCCGACCTGCCGCCGCTGCGCGTGACGCAGGAGGAGCCGGCGCACTTCCAGGCCCTCGACGGCGACGCCACCTGGCCGAGCTTCATCCATTGGCGCCCCGACCACGACGCGTACGGGCTGCTCACGCCCGGCGAGGGCGTGAAGGTGGGCTTCCACGGCACCGGGCCGGTCGTCGACCCGGACCGCCGCGACTACACCCCGACCGAGGAGGGCAGCCGCATGCTGCGCGACTACGTCCGCCGGTGGCTGCCCGGGCTCGACCCGGACACCGCCACACCGATCAGCTGCCTGTACGACAACACGGCCAGCTCCGACTTCGTCCTCGACCGCGTCGGGCCGGTCACCGTGACCACCGGGTTCTCCGGGCACGGCTTCAAGTTCGTACCGGCGATCGGGCGGATCGTCGCGGACCTCGTGACCGGTGCGGCGCCCGCCCCGGCCCGCTTCTCGCTGGCGGCCCACGCGTGACGACCTGGCTGACCCGCACCGAGGCCCAGCAGCGCGCCGCGCTGCTGCGCGACATTTCCTATGACATCGCGCTCGTCGTGGACAGCGCCGCGGACACCTTCCGCTCCCGCACCACCATCACCTTCGCGTGTACGACTACCGGCGCGCACTCCTTTGTGGACGTTGCCCCGTCGGCGCCGCGGGTGGCGACGCTGAACGGGCGGCCGCTCTCGTTGACCGGCACCCGGCTCGAACTGCCCGACCTCGCCGCGCACAACGAGCTCGTCGTCGAGGGCGACTTCGCGTACAGCACGTCCGGCGAAGGGCTGCACCGCTTCGTGGACCCGGTGGACGGCGCCGTCTACCTGTACTCGATGACGTTCCTGGCCGAGGCCAAGCGGATGTTCGCCTGCTTCGACCAGCCCGACCTCAAGGCGCCGTTCACGTTCCACGTCACCGCCCCGGCGGACTGGGTGGTCGTGTCCAACGGCCCGGTCGCGTCACGGGACGGCGACACCGTCCACTTCGCACCGACCAAGCCGATCCCGACGTACGTCACCGCGGTGGTCGCCGGGCCGTACCACCGGGTCACCGACACCGTCGCCGGTCCGGACGGGCCGATCGAGCTGGGCCTGTACTGCCGAGCCTCGCTGGCCCAGTACCTCGACGCGGACGACCTCTTCGCGGTCACCAAGGCCGGATTCGACTTCTTCCACTCCGCGTTCGACTACCCGTACCCGTTCGGCAAGTACGACCAGGTCTTCGCGCCCGAGTTCTACGCCGGCGGGATGGAGAACGCCGGCGTGGTGGTCTACCGGGACGAGTTCGTGTACCGCTCCCGGGTCACCGGCAGCGAACGCTTCGAGCGGGCCGAGACGCTCGTGCACGAGCTGTCGCACATGTGGTTCGGCAACCTGGTCACCACCCGCTGGTGGGACGACACGTGGCTCAACGAGGCGTTCGCCACGTTCGCCGCCCACCTGTCGCTGGCCGAGGCCACCAGCTTCACCGAGTCGTGGACCGTGTTCGCCCAGCAGACCAAGGCGTACGCGTACGAGCAGGACCAACTGCCCACCACCCACCCCATCTCGGCGGACGTCCCGGACCAGCAGGCCGCCCTGCTCAACTTCGACGGCATCACGTACAACAAGGGCGCGTCCGTGCTCCGGCAGCTCGTCGCGTACGTCGGCCGGGACGCCTTCCTGACCGCTCTGCGCGCCTACTTCCGCCGCCACGAGTACGGCAACACGTCGCTTGCCGACCTGCTGGCGGCCCTGGAGGAGGCCAGCGGCCGGGACCTGCGCGCCTGGTCCGCCCAGTGGCTGGAGACGTCCCAGGTCAACACGGTCCGTCCGGCGTTCACAGTGGACTCCTCCGGCGCGTTCACCGCGTTCGCGGTTTCGCAGGATGCTCCGCCCGGGCACCCCACCCTTCGCCCGCACCGCCTCGCCATCGGCCTGTACAGCGGGACTCCCCTGCGCCGCGTGCATCGCGTCGAGGTGGACGTCACCGGGGCCCGGACCGAGGTGCCCGCGCTGGTCGGCGTCGCCCAGCCCGACCTCGTGCTGGTCAACGACGACGACCTGACGTACGCCAAGGTGCGCTTCGACCCCGCGTCCCTGGAGGTGCTGCGCGGCCGCATCCCGGACCTCGCCGACACACTGCCGCGCGCGCTGTGCTGGGCCGCGGCGTGGGACATGACCCGCGACGGCCAGCTGCCCGCCCGCGAGTACGTCGACCTGGTGCTCGCCGGCATCGACGCGGAGACCGAGTTCACCGTCTTCCACGCCCTGCTGTCGAATGTGGACACCGCCCTGCGCCAGTACGTGGCGGACCCGGACCCCGGCTGGACCGCGCTGGCCGCCAAGGCATGGTCCGCGCTGGAGACCGCCGAGCCCGCCAGCGACCGGCAACTCGCCTGGCTCGGCGCGTTCACCCGGTCCGCCGGCGGCACCGACCACGCCGGCCAGCTGCGCGCCCTCTACGACGGCGACGTCAAGGTGGAAGGGCTGGCACTGGACCTGGACGCGCGCTGGCGGATCCTGCAGGGCCTCGTCCCGTACGGCGCGGCCGGCGACGAGGACATCGCCGCCGAGCTGGCACGGGACCCGAACTCCTCCGCCGAGCTGCACGCCGCCACCACCCGCGCGCTGCGCCCGCAGGCCGACGCGAAGGAACGCACCTGGACCCTGCTGACCGGCGGCAGCCCGCTCAGCGGCCAGTCCCGGGCGGCGTACGCCGAGGGCTTCTGGCACCGCGCCTCGTCGCTGACGGCGTACGTGCCGCGCTATTTCGCCGCGCTGGACAGCATCTGGCGCCGGCACGACGCGGGGCTGGTCGCCAAGGAGCTGACCTCCGGTCTCTTCCCCGCCGTGGTCGCACCGTCCACCCTGGAGGCCGCCGACGTGTGGCTGGCCCGGGACGACACTCCCCCGGCCCAGGGCCGGCTGGTGCTGGAGAAGCGCGACGAGATCGCTCGGGCGCTGCGCAACCGCTCCGCCGACGCCAGGTGAGCTCGCCCGGCGGCGCGGCGATGTCTTACCGGCGGCGTCACGGACCCGCGCCACCCCCGGACCTCGTCGCCGCTGGTAAGTCATCGCCTTCGGGCGCCGCCGGGCGAGCTCACCAAGGAGGCAGAGCATGACCACCGTCGCCTATCGGGGCCACGAGACCTGGTACCGGGTCATCGGGGACGGCCCACGGGCGCCCGTCGTCATCCTGCACGGCGGGCCGGGCGCCGGCCACGACTACTGCGTACCGATGGGCGCACTCGCCGGCGACGGCCGCGCGGTCGTGCTCTACGACCAGCTCGGCTGCGGCAACAGCACCCACCTGCCGGACGCCGACCCCGGCTTCTGGACCGTCGAGCTGTGGGTCGAGGAACTCGCCAACCTGGTGCGTACGCTCGGCATCGCGGACCGCTTCCACCTGCTCGGCCAGTCGTGGGGCGGGATGCTCGCCGCGGAGTACGCGCTGGCGCACCCGGACGGCCTGCTGTCGGTGTCCATCTGCGACAGTCCCGCCGCCAACGAGCTGTGGCGCGCGGCCGCCCACCGGCTGCGCGCCGCCCTCCCTCCCGACGTGCTCTCCGCGCTGGAGCGCCACGAGGCCGCCGGCACCCTCGACGCCGAGGAATACCAGGCCGCGGTGCGCGTCTACGAGCAGCGCCACGTGTGCCGGCTCGATCCCATGCCGGCTCCGCTCGCGGCGACGTACGCCCAGATGGCCGCCGACCCGACCGTCTACCACACCACGAACGGCCCGCACGAGTTCTCCGCCACCGGCACGTTCCGCGACTGGACGATCGTGGACCGGCTGCCCGGCATCACGGCACCGACACTGGTGGTGGCCGGCGCGTACGACGAGGCGGCGCCGGAGGTATGGGCCCCGTTCGTCGAACGCATCCCGGACGTACGCTCGCACGTCTTCCCGAACTCCAGCCACCTGCCGCATCTTGAGGAGCCGGACGCGTTCCTGGCGGTGGTAGGCGCCTTCCTCCGCGCCCACGACGCCTGACCACCACGCCTGACCTCGGCCGCACGACCTACGCCGCCCACCGCGCTTGGCCGCGTGAGCCGGGCCACTGGGCCGCGTCGATCAAGGACTTGCGCGTCGATCAAGGGCATATGGTCGTGGATCTGAGATCGAAGCACGACCGTTTGCCCTTGATCGACGGGGAAGTCCTTGATCGACGCGGCCCAGCGGCGGGCGACGCGCGGGGCAGGCGGGCGCGGGCGACGCGCGGGCGGGGCGCGGGGGGCCGGGGGCGGGCGGGGGCGGGGGCGAGGGGTTAGGCGGGGGTGGGATCGGGGTGGGGGTGGGGGTTGGGAAGTGGCAGGCTACGCCGTCGGTCAGGTGCGGGGTGTCGGTGGCGCAGCGGGCGCGTTGGGTGTCGTCCAGCGCGTCCCGGTAGCGGGGGCAGCGGCCGCGGAAGGAGCAGCCCACCGCCGCCTCGCCGGCCTTCGGCGGGTCGCCGCGCAGCAGGATGCGGTCGGGGCGGTCGCGCCGGGTGGGGTCCGGCACCGGTACGGCGGACAGCAGGGCCTGCGTGTACGGGTGCTGCGGCGAGGCGTACAGGGTGTCGCAGTCGGCGACCTCGACGATCCGGCCCAGGTACATCACCGCGACCCGGTCGCAGATGTGCCGCACCACCGCCATGTCGTGGGCCACGAAGACGTAGGCCAGGCCGTACTCGTCCTGCAGGTCGTCGAGGAGGTTGACGACCTGCGCCTGGACCGAGGCGTCCAATGCGGACACCGGCTCGTCGCACACGACCAGCTTCGGGCGTAACGCGATCGCGCGGGCGATCCCGAGGCGCTGCCGCTGGCCGCCGGAGAACTCGTGCGGGTAGCGGTTCTCGTGCTCGGGGTTCAGGCCGACCCGCGCCATCAGGTCGCGCACCTCGGCCCGGACGCCGTGCGCCGGGCGTACTTTCTGGATGCGGAACGGTGCCGCGAGGATGGCGCCGGCGGTGTGCCGCGGGTTCAGCGAGGCGTACGGGTCCTGGAAGATCATCTGTAGGTCGCGGCGCAGCGGCCGCAGCTTGCGCTCCGGCCATCGGCCGATCTCGTGGCCGTCGAAATGAACGCTCCCGGATGTTGGATCCATGAGCCGGGTGACGAGTCGCGCGGTGGTGGACTTGCCGCACCCCGACTCGCCGACCAGTCCGAGCGTCTCGCCGGCGCGGACGGAGAAGGAGACGCCGTCGACGGCGCGTACGGGGCCGAAGTGCTTGCGCACGTCGGTGACCGTGAGCAGGTCGGTCATGAGGTCACCGCCAGGTGGCAGCGCGCCGTGTGCCCGTCCCCGACCGGCACCAGTTCCGGCCGCTCGGTGTCGCAGCGGCCGTCGGGGACCTCGCCACGGTGCGTGCAGCGGGGCGCGAAGGCGCAGCCGTCCGGCAGCGCGAGCAGCGAGGGCGGCTGGCCGCCGATGGGCACCAGCCGCTCCCGCCGGTCCCGGTCGATGCGTGGCATGGACTCCAACAACCCCCACGTGTACGGCGCCCGCGGCCGGCTGAACACGTCCGTCACCGACCCTTGTTCGACGCACTGGCCGGCGTACATGACGACCACCGAGTCGCAGGTTTCGGCGACCACGCCCAGGTCATGGGTGACCAGCAGGATCGTGGATCCGAAATCCCGGCGCAGGTCCTTGACCAGTTCGAGGATCTGCGCCTGCACGGTGACGTCGAGGGCGGTGGTCGGCTCGTCGGCGATGAGCAGCTTCGGCGTGTTCACCAGCGCCATCGCGATCATCACGCGCTGCCGCATCCCGCCGGAGAACTGGTGCGGGAACGCGTCGTAGCGGCGGTCGGGCTCCGGGATGCCGACCCGGTCGAGCAGTTCCACGGCGCGCGCCCGCGCGGCCCGGCGGCCGACCCGGTTGTGCGCCCGGTACGCCTCGCTGATCTGCCGTCCGACCGTGTAGTACGGGTGCAGCGCGGAGAGCGGGTCCTGGAAGACCATCGCCAGCTCGGCACCGCGCAGCCGGCGCAGCTGCGGCTCGGGCGCGGCGACCAGGTCCCGGCCGCCGTACCAGATCTCGCCGGAGACCCTCGGCCCTGCTGGCTGGCTCGCTTCGGCCCCGACGGCCGGCTGCGTCCGTCCTCGTCGCTGCGCTCCTCGAAACGGACGCAGCCGGCCGCGGGCCGGACCGGTGCGGACCAGCCCGAGGATCGCCTGGCTGGTCACCGACTTGCCGGAGCCGGACTCGCCGACGATGCCGACGATCTCGCCGGGCGCGACGTCGAAGGACAGCCCGTCGACGGCGCGGACCAGGCCGTCGTCGGTCGGGAAGTGCACGCGCAGGTCGCGTACGCGCAGCAGCGGCTCATCGGGCATGGCGCACCCGTGGATCCAGGATCCCGTACAGCAGATCCACGATGACGTTGGCGAGCACGATCAACAACGCGGACACGATCGTGACCCCCATGATCACCGGTAGGTCCTGTTTGGTGATGGCGGCGTAGGCCAGCCGGCCCATGCCGGGGAAGCTGAACAGCGTCTCGATGAGCACCGCGCCGCCGAGCAGCGCGCCGATGTCCAGCCCCACGAGGGTGACCAGCGGGGCAGGGCGGCGCGCAGCCCGTGCCGGCCGATCACCACGCGCGGGGCCAGGCCCTTGGCCCAGGCGGTCCGCACGTAGTCCTCGCCCATGGTCTCCAGCATGGTGGCGCGGGTCAGCCGGGCGTACAGGGCGGCGAAGAGCAGTGCCAGGCAGATCCACGGAGGGATCATGTTGACGAACCAGCCCACCGGGTCGTCGGTGAACGCGACGTAGTTGATCCCGTCCGGGTACCACCGCAGCCAGGCCGGCCCCGAGGTGAGCAGGTAGATCAGCAGCATGCCGGTGAAGAACTCCGGCACCGAGACGCCGACGAGCGCGACCGTGGTGGCGAGCCGGTCGAAGACCGAGCCGCGGCGTACGGCCGACAGCACGCCGGATGCGACGCCGAACAGCAGCCACAGCACGGCCGCGCCGACGGTGAGCCCCAGCGTCACCGGGAACGCCTCGCCAATCATCTCCAGCACCGGCCGGTTCTGCCGGAAGGAGTAGCCGAGGCAGGGCGCGGCGCAGTGCACCTCGGTGGCGCCGTCGCTGAGGTCGCGCCCGGCGACGATGCCGGACATGAACGTCCAGTACTGCTCGGGCAGCGGGCGGTCGAAGCCGAACTTCTGCGCGACCGCCGCCGCCTGCGCCTCGCTGGTGTTCTTACCGGTGTAGAAGAACGCGAGGTTGGCCCCCGTGAGCCGGGGCGCGAGCTGGAAGATGGCGAACGTGACCACGCTGATCACGAACACCACCATCAGCGCGCCGGCAAGCCGCCCGAGCAAGTACCGGACCATCGTCACTTTCCGTCGCTGACCCCGAGGTTGACCAGGTCGTACCCGCCGGCGTCGGCGCGTAGGTCCACATTGGTCACCCGCGGGTTCCGGTAGAGCAGGGCCTTCTGGTAGAAGTACGGCAGGTAGAGCGCGCGCTCCATGGTCTGCTTGTCCAGCTCCTTGAAGATCTGCGCCTGCTCGGCCAGCGGTGCGGTGGCCGAGCGCTTGATGAGTCCATTGAGGACCTCGTCGTTGACGCTGACGTAGTTGGTGGTGCCCTCCGCCTGGATCCGGGCCCCGTCGACCAGCAGGCTCAGGAAGCCGTTGCCGCTGGGGTAGTCCGGCGCCCAACCGATCGACGCGATGCCGAGCTGCTGCTCCTTGACGGTGGCGGGCGCGCCGATGTAGTTGCCGTAGTACACGCTCTCGTCCTGCTGCTTGCCGGTCACCGTGATGCCGACCCGCTTGAGCGCCGCCTGGACGCTGGCGAAGATCTGCGGGTCCTGGCCCGAGTTGGTGTACGCCATGACCGTGCTGAACCCGTCCGGCTTGCCGCACTCGGCCAGCTCCTGCTTGGCCTTGTCCACGTCACCGGTCCAGTCCGCGCCCGACGGGTACGCGTTGGCGTTCGCGTCGTGCCCCGGCACCGCGGGCGGCAGCAGCGTCGCCGCGTAGCTGCCGCCGTACGTCCCGCCCGACTGCACGAGCAGGTCGCGCTTGTCCAGGGCGTACGCGATGGCCCGCCGGCAGTGCACGTTGTCCAGCGACGGCGCCGTCGGGAAGATCGCGAAGAGCCCGACGAAGCCGCTGACCGGGTTGTCGGCGTTGGCCTTCAGCGCCGGGCTGCCCAGGATCTCGGACTGGAACGTCGGCTGCACGCCACCCCCGGCGGCCAGGTCCAGCGAGCCGTTCTTCAGCCGGGCGTCCAGGTCGTCGGGGTTGCTGAGCAGGGTCAGGGTGACCTTGTCCACCTTGGGGTGGCGCACCTCGTCGGTGTCCTGGCTCCAATGTGGATTGCGTTTCCAGGCCACGCTCTGCCCCGGCGTGTACGACTCGAAGACGAACGGCCCGGAGGCGACCACCGATTTCGTGTACGACGCGCCCTTGTCCTGCGCGCGCGGCACCGGGGCGGTCGCCGGGAGCGCCATCAGGTAGTCGAAGTCCGCGAACGAACCGGTCAGGCGGAACACGATCGTCTGCGCGTCCGGCGTCTCGATCCGCTCCAGCCCACCCTTCTTGTCCTTGTACGGCCCCTCGTACTCCGGCGTCCCCTCGTCGTCGCAGGTGTCCAGCAGGCACAGGAAGTAGCCGGCCGGCCCGCCGGAGATGACGTCGGTGGCCCACATCCGCTCGAAGCCGTACTTGATGTCGGCGCTGGTGATCGCCGCCCCGGTGGAGAACTTCAGCCCCGAGCGCAGCTTGTACGTCCACACGGTCTTGTCGGCGTTCGACTGGCCCAGCGCGGTGGCCAGGTCGGGCACCAGCTCGCCGGATTTCATGGTGCGGGCCTGGTCGCCGTACCCGGGCGAGGCGACCAGCGTGCGGGTCATCAGCCGCTGCAGGTTCCAGCAGTACCCGTTGTAGGTGGCGGCCGGATCCCAGGAGTCGCAGTCCGCCGTGCCGCCGAGCCGCAGCGTGCCGCCGGTCTTGTCGGAGGCGTTGACCACGCCGGTACGGGCCGCGTCGAAGCCGCCCGAGCCGTCGCCGCCCTCCTTCTTCTCCGCGGTTCCGGAACAGCCGGCCAGCATGACGGTGGCCAGCACGCCGGCCGATATCGAACGTCTCATCTGCGCCTCAATCAGAATCAGTGTCAAATTAGGGTTAATGTGACCGCGGGTCGAACGCGTCGCGAAGCCCGTCGCCGAGCAGGTTGAACGCCAGCACCGTGAGGACCACGACGAGGCCGGGAAAGAGCATGTAGGCCGGGTCGACCGTGAACACGTGCGAGGCCGAGCCGAGCAGTTGGCCCCACGAGGTCTCCGGCGGCTGGACACCGACGCCGAGGAACGAGAGCGCCGCCTCGGCGAGGATGCGCGTCGGGATGGTCAGCGCGGACACCACCAGGATCGGCGAGAGCAGGTTCGGCAGGATCTCGGCGAACAGGATGCGCCGGTTGGAGGCGCCCAGCGCGCGGGCCGCCTCGACGAACTCGCGCTGCCGCAGCGAGATGACCTGCCCGCGGATCAGCCGGCCCACGTACGGGAATCCGAAGAACCCGATGACCAGGATCAGCACCGCGACGCGCAGGCCGTTGCCGGACAGGAAGAACAGGCTGTCGACGCCGCCGAGCACGACCAGCAGAGCGATCGAGAAGAGCAGGACCGGGAACGCGAGCAGCACGTCCATGATGCGCGAGAGCAGGCTGTCGACCGCGCCGGGGAAGTAGCCGGCGACCAGCCCGAACCCGACGCCGAGCAGCATCGACAGCGCGGTCGCACCCAGCGCGATGAGCAGCGAGGTGCGCGAGCCGTACAGCAGCAGGGCGAGCACGTCCCGGCCGGTCTTGGGCTCGACGCCGAGCGGATGGTCGGCGCTGATGCCGCCGAAGGCGCCCTCCGGGAACCCGACGTTGTCGATGCTGAGCAGCTCGATGTGGCGTTCGGTGTCGATGCCGAGCAGCCCGCAGACCGCCGGCGCCCCGATCGAGAGCAGCGTGACGACGGCGAGGACGATGGCGCTCGCCAGCGCGGTCCGGTCGCGGCGCAGGCGCCGCCAGGAGGGGGATGCCGTCACTTCCCAAGTAATGTCACATACAGATCATGGTGTCAACGCTGATTCTGTAACGTATAGTTCTTCCCGTGCTCGACCTCCGGCTACAGAACGCGAACGTCCTCACCATGGATCCGGCCCGGCCCACCGCCACGGCGGTGGGGGTCTGGGCCGGGCGGATCATCGGCCTCGACGACCAGATCGCCGGCCTCCCGGCCCGGCGGACCATCGACCTGGGCGGCGCGACTCTACTGCCCGGCCTCGTCGACTCGCACACCCACCTGATCGCCGAGGGCTTCGCCCAGGGAGCCGTCGACGTCTCGGCCGGCACCACCGTCGAGGCCGTCCTGGACACGATCGCCGCGGCCGCCGCGGCTGCGGACGCCGGCGCCTGGATCGACGTCGTCGGGTACGACCAGCGCCGGATCGGCCGCCACCTGACCCGCGCCGAGTTGGACCGCGCCGGCGGCGGGCGCCGGGTGATCGTCGACCACATATCCGGGCACGCGGCCGTGGTCAGCTCGGCCGTCCTGGCGGGCTTCCCCGCCACCCACCCCGACCTCGACGGCGTCGCTCGGGGCGACGCTGGCGAGCCGACCGGAGTGCTGTACGAGCGGGCCACCGGGCTCGCCCGCGGACTCCGGTTACCCCTGTCCACCGGGGAACTGGTGGACGCCCTGGGGCACGCAGCCCAGACCTGCGTGTCCCAGGGTCTCACCGGCGCGGTGGAGGCCGGCGTCGGCGCGCTCGGGATCGGCTTCAGCCCGGCCGAGGTCGCCGCGTACCAGACCGCCCGCGCCGCCGGCCGGCTGCCGATCCGGGTACAGCTCATGGTCTCCGCCGACGCCCTGCACCCGCTGGCCGCGCACCGCGACGACCCCATCCGGCAGGGCATCGACCTCGGGCTGCGCTCCGGATTCGGGGACGACCACCTCGGCCTCGGCGCCGTGAAGATCTTCACCGACGGCGGCGTGATGGTGCGGACCGCCGCGCTGACCGCGCCGTTCGAGGGCACCGACAACGTCGGCGTGCTGGCCCAGCCCGCCGAGGAGATCCGCGCGGTCGTCCTGGACGCGCACGCCGCCGGCTGGCAGGTCGGCATCCACGCCATCGGCGACCGGGCGATCGACCTGGCCCTGGACGCGATCGAGGCGGCCCAGCGGGCGTACCCGCGGCCGGATCCGCGGCACCGGATCGAGCACTGCGGCATCACCCGCGACGACCAGCTCGACCGGATCGCGGCGCTCGGCGTCATCGCGTCCATCCAACCGTGCTTCCTCGTCGACAACGCCGAGGACTACGCGGCCGTGCTGGGCCCTGCGCGGATGCACTGGCAGTACCGCGGGAAGTCCTTTGTGGACCGCGGGATCGGCATCGCGGGCGGCTCGGACCGCCCGCTCGGCGCCGGCTCCCCGCTCGTGGGCATCCAGTTCATGGTCGAGCGGACCTCGCTGCGCGGCACGGTCACCGGCCCGGACGAAGGGCTCTCCGTCGAGCAGGCCATCGCCGCGTACACCAGCGGCGCCGCTTACGCGGCGCACCGCGAGCGCGACTTCGGCACGGTCAGCGCCCGCAAGCACGCCGACTTCACCGTGCTGTCCGACGACCCACGCCGGGTCGACCCCAGCCGGATCGCCAAGCTCGACGTGGTCGCGACGATCGTCGGCGGCAGCATCGTGTACGGCGACCTGGCGTGAACGACGTATTGGAACGGCTCGTCGCCGGCGCCGTCGCCGACCCGGGCGGGCCGGGGTGCGTCGTCGGGCTCGTCCGGCCCGGCGAGCCGCTGGTGACCGCGCGGCGCGGGCTGGCCAACCTCGAGCACCGGGTGCCGATCACCGACGACACGGTGTTTCACGTCGCCTCGGTGTCCAAGCAGTTCACCGCGTACGCCGTGGCGGCGCTGGCCCAGGACGGCAAGCTCGGCATGGACGACCCGGTGGCCGCCCACCTGCCGTGGTTTCCGTTCCCGGACATCACGCTCGACCACCTCGTCCGGCACACCAGCGGGCTGCGCGACCAGTGGGAGATGGTCGAGGCGGCCGGCCGCCGGATGGAAGACGTCATCACCACCGCCGACGTCGTCCGGATGGTCGCCGCGCAGCGCACCCTCAACTTCTCCCCCGGCGACCGCTACGCGTACTGCAACACGGGGTACACACTGCTCGGCCTGGTCGTCGAGGCGGTGTCCGGGCAGCCGCTGCGCGAGTTCTGCGCGGAACGCGTCTTCGAGCCGCTGCGGATGACCCGCACCCGCTTCGTCGACGACCACCAGGAGGTGGTCGAGGACCGTGCCGACTCGTACGCCACCCGCCCCGCGGGCGGCTACCGGCGGATCGCGCTGTCGTACGCCACCGCCGGTGCCACCAGCCTCAACACCACCGTGGGCGACCTGGCTCGGTGGGCGGCGCACACGATGACCCCGCCGATGCGGGCGCTGCGCGAGACGGGTGCGGGGTACGGGCTGGGCGTCCACGTGGACACCACGGGGGTGTGGCACGCGGGCGCCGACGCCGGCTTCCGCAGCCACTTCCTGGTGCTGCCGGACGCCGGGGTCGCCGGGATCGTGCTGGCCAACCACGCCGGCGTCGACACGGAACGGCTGTGCGCCGCGGCCGTCGGCATCCCCGAGCCGGCGCCCAAGCCCGCCCCGACCGCGAGTGTCGGCACCGCCGATCGGGTGGCGCCAGCGGCGTACCCCGGAATCTTTTATTGCGACGAGGCGGATGCGCACGTGCGGCTGGTCGACCACGACGGCGCCCTGTGTCTGGCCCGGCCGACGCTGGCGGCGACGCCGCTGCGGCCGGTGGGGCCCGAGACGTTCGAGGTCGACGTGGCCGGCGACGAGCGGGTCACCCTGGTGCTCGGCGCGGATCACCTGCTGTACAGCACCGACGGTGCCCGAAACCTCCGCTTCGACCGGATCCGGTGAGCGATGCTGGAGCAGCGCGGGTACGCGATGACGGACGTCGCCGAGGTGCGCGCGCTCGTGCGCGACCACGGCTGGGCCACGCTGGTCACCGGCACGGCGGCCGGCCCCGTCGTGTCCCACCTGCCGGTCCTGCTCGACCCGGACGGCGGCGATGACCTGGCGGTGCTGGGACACTTGGCCCGTGCCGACGCCGAACTGCACGGACTCGGCCAGCACGAGGTGGCGCTGGTGGTGCAGGGCCCGCACGGGTACGTCTCGCCCAGCTTCTACGTGTCCGGCCCGTACGTGCCCACCTGGAACTTCGTGGTCGCCCACCTGCACGGGCGGCCGGACGTGCTCGGCCCCGCCGACACCTACGAGGTGCTCGAACGAACCGTCGACCACTTCGAGCGCGACCGGCCGGTGCCGTGGCGGCTGGCCAGCGTCGCCGAGTACGCCCACCGGATTTCCGGCGGCACCACCGCGTTCCGGCTCCGCCCCGACCGGATCGTGGGCAAGGCGAAGCTCAGCCAGGACAAGCCCGCCGCCGACGTGGACAGCGTCATGGCGGCCCTGGACCGCGACCCCACCCACGCCAACCCCGCCCTGGCGCAGGCCATGCGCCAGCGCCTGGCTAGCTTGAAGGGATAGCTGATGGGCTCCGTCCTCCCCGAGATCGACGACCGGCTGCGTGGGTGGCTGCTGCGCCAGCCCATGTTCTTCGTGGCGACCGCGCCGAGCGGCGACGGCGGCCACGTCAACCTCTCGCCCAAGGGCGGCAAGGGCACGCTGGCCGTGCTCGGCCAGCAGGAGTTGGCCTACGTCGACCTCTTCGGCAGCGGCATCGAGACGGTCGCCCACCTGAAGCAGAACGGGCGGATCACGATGATGTTCTGCTCCTTCGAGGGCCCACCGATGATCATCCGGGTGCACGGCCGGGGCGAGCCGGTGGAGATGGCCGACCCGCGCTTTCCCGACCTGCTGGCCCGCTTCGACCTGGCCGAGGAGGCGCGCAGCTCGGTGCGCGGGATCGTCCGGATCGACGCCGCCCGGATATCCGACTCGTGCGGGTTCGTCGTGCCGGTGATGGCGTACCAGGAGGAGCGCCGGCAGCTCTACCGCACCGCCGAGGCGTGGCTGGAGCAGCGCGGGCCCAGCGCGATCCGCGACTACTGCGACGTCAACAACGAGCACAGCATCGACGGGCTGCCCGGCCTTTCCCCGTTCGGCGGGGACATCGGCGAAGATCAACGCGCGCGGGCCGCCCACGAGGGACGCAAGCTGTAGGGCCTTTACCAACGTGGGGGCCGGAGCGAGGCGAGGCCCAGGCGGCGATCCGGCAAGGCGGGCGGAAGGTCGCATACCGGTGTTGTATGCGGCCTTCCGCCCGGCGCCGCCGGTCGTCGTCTGGGCCCGCCGCAGCCCGGTCATCCACTTTGGTAAATGCCCTATAGGACGGTACCCGCTAAGCTCGCGCGCGTGTGGACAGTCACCCTCATCTGCGGCGCGGCCGGAGTGGGAAAGTCGAGCGTCGCCGCCGCGCTGGCCCGCCGGTACGGCACGCCCCTGGGTGAGGTGGACGACGTCGTCACCGCGCTGCGGGCCATGACCACCGCCGAGCAGCAGCCGCTGCTGCACTACTGGGACACCCACCCCCAGGTCAAGGCGTGGCCGCCGGAGAAGGTCGCCGAGCTGCACCTGTCGGTCGCCGACGCCGTGGAGCCCGGCCTGTCGGCGGTGATCGCCGACCACGTCTCGGCCGGGGCGCGGGTCGTCCTCGAAGGCGACTACCTGCTGCCCGAGCTCGCCACCGGGTACGCGGGCGGTGCCGTGCGCGCCGTCGTCATCGACGAGCCCGACGAGGACCAGATCGTCGCCAACTACCGCGCCCGCGAACCGGGCTACGGCGAGCAGCGCAACCGTGCCCGGGTGAGCGCCATGATCGGCGCCCAGTTGGCCGGACGCGCCGTGCGATGCGGGATCGCCGTGGTGCCCGCCCGGCCCTGGACCGACCTGCTCGACCGCGTCGACAACGCCCTACGCGGCCTCGGCTCCGGCGGCCCCAGCCGCACCACCTAACCCTTGCGCTTTCCTCGTCGCCGTTGGGCCTTCCTCGTCGCCCGTGGGCCTTCCTCGTCGCCCGTGGGCCTTCCTCGTCGATCAAGGACATATGGTCGTGATTGGATCTCTTTTCTACGACCGTTTGCCCTTGATCGGCGCTTAAGTCCTTGATCGACGAGCGTTGACGGCGGGACGGGCCGCTCCCAGCCCAACCACGAGCGGCACGCCGTCCGGGTCGGGGGTGACCCGCCAGTAGGGGTCCCCTCTTGGGCGACCGGCCGTGAGCGGGGCGCCCCTGTACAGCTCTGCGCGGGTACAGGGGCGCCCCAAGGCCGGGTAGTTAAGGAAAGTGGGCCCTTGTCAAGCGGTGTCGGCGCTGTTCGACGTGGCCGGGGCGATCGGGCCGGCCGCTCGGACGTATCCGGCATACCCGACCGCGAGACCCCAGGCCATCCACGACCGTGGCGAGTAGTTGCCCCGTGGACGGCAACTACTCGCCACAGTCGTCAAGACCCGCACCGGGTTCCCCTAACTACCCGGCCTTGGGGCGCCCCACTAACGCGCGAACTCCCCACAGGGGACCCCTACTGTGGGCGAGCCCCGCCCCGCGCAGGCCGCCCACCCCACCCCCGCGTTCGTCGATCAAGGAATTCCGCGTCGATCAAGGGCGAATGGTCGTGGATTGGAGATCAAAGCACGACCATATGCCCTTGATCGACGCGGAAAAACCTGATCGACGCGGAAACCCTTGATCTACGCGGAGGCCCTGATCGACGCGGAGGCCCCTGATCGACGAGGGGAGAGGGCAAGAAGGGGGCGCCTCACCAGCCGCGGTAGCGGGCGATCGCGTCCTCGGGGACCTGGCCGGACTCGACGTCGCCGAGGGCGGCGTCCAGGACCTGGACCGCCAGGTCGACCTCCTCCTCGGTCAGCACCAGCGGCGGGGTCAGCTCGATGACGTTGCTGTCCGGCCCGACGTAGTCGACCAGCACGCCCAGCTCGAACGCGCGGAACACGGTCAGCGCCGTCTCCAACGTCGCCGGCGCCTTCGTGGCGCGGTCGGTGACCAGCTCGACGCCGATGGTCAGGCCGCGGCCGCGTACGTCGCCGACGAGTGGGTGCCGTTCGGCCACCGCGCGCAGGCCGGCCAGGAACCGCTCGCCGAGGACGGCGGCCCGGGTCCACAGCTGCTCGGTCACGATGGTGCTCAGCACCGCGCGCCCGGCGGCGGTGCAGACCGCGTTGCCGATGGTGGTCAGCAGGATCTGGCCCTCGGCGGCCGCGTCGACCTCGGCGGGTAGCACGGCTGCGGACAGCGGCAGGCCGCCACCGAGCGTCTTGCCCAGCGTCAGTACGTCGGGGACGACACCGTCGGCCTCGAACGCGTGCAGCGTGCCGGTGCGCCCGAGCCCGACCTTGACCTCGTCGGCGCACAGCAGCGTGCCGTGCCGGTCGCACCGCTCGCGCAGGCCGGCCAGGAACCCGTCGGGCGGCACGATCACGCCGCCGTCGTTGGTGACCGGCTCGACCATCACCATGGCGACGTCCCCAGTGGACAGTTCCGCGTCGACCCGGCCCAGCACGTCGGCCAGGAGCGAATCAACAAAAGCGTGCGGCCGGTACGGGTACGGGTACGGCACCTGCGCGAGGCCGGGTTCGGGGCGCAGGCCGCCGGAGACGTACACGCCGGAGACGCCTTGCGACTCCCCCAGCCCGCCGTGGTACGAGCCGCCAAACGTGAGCACCCGGGACCGGCCGGTCGCCGCCCGGGCGGCCCGGATGGCAGCGGTGTTGGCGTCGGTGCCGGCGTGTCCGATGTAGACGCGGCGGTCGGTGCCGCCGGGCAGCAGGGCGAGCAGCTCCTCGGCGAACCCGACCGTCTCGGGCGTGGCTCCCATGAGCGCGGACACGCCGGCCATCTCGCCGGCCGCCTTCGTCACGGCGGCGGCGACGGCCGGGTGGGCGTACCCGAGGCCGGCGGCGCCGAACGCGGCCGTGAGGTCCAGCAGCCGCCGGCCGCCCTCCTCCACCAGCCACGGGCCGGACCCGCTCGTCGTGGCGAGCGGGTAGAAGCGCAGGTGCAGCACGCTCGCCACGGCGGCGAGGTCGCGTTCGTACAGCGCGGGCAACGAACCCCTTCAGGATGAGCCGCGGACCGGCCGGCCGGGCATGGCGTCGAGCACGAGCTCGTGGTCCCGAACCACGAATTCGCCGTTCACGAGGACGTGCGCGATCCCGGCGGACGGCCGGATCGCCGTGTAGGTGGCCCGGTCCGCGATCGTGGACGGGTCGAAGAGCACCAGGTCGGCGTCCGCGCCAGGTTGGATGCGGCCCTTGTTGCGCATGGCCGGGGCGACGCCCTCCAGCAGCTGCGCCGGCAGCAGCGAGCACCGCCGTACGGCCTCCATCATGGACAGTACGCCCAGCTCGCGCACCAGCCAGCGGAACGTGCGGGCGTACCCGCCGACGCTGCGCGGGTGCACGCGGGCGGTGGGCGGCACCGGCCACGTGTCGCCCGGCAGCCGCCGCCCACCGTCCACAATGGGCATCGTGTCGGTGGCGACGACGGTGTCGGTCAGCAACAGCGTGCGCAGCAGCAGGTCGCGCTCGACCGGGTCGGCCTCGTCGCGGAAGTCGATGATGACCAGGCCGCCCGGGTCGTCGGCGCGCAACTGGCGCAGCCGCGCCTCGTCGGCGACCCGCTCCCCCGTCGCCAGGTACGTCAGCACGGTCGTCGGCCGGCCCTGCGAAGCCAGCGCCTCGGGCGACAGGAACGGCGCGCCGATGTTCGTCGACGCCGCGCCGTACGGGTACGCCTCGGTGGTGACCCGCACGCCGCGGGAGCGCGCGCCGGTGATGGCCGCGCAGATCTCCTCCACGTCGTTCTCGGAAGAGCTGTTCAGGTGGCAGATGTGCAGCTGCGCGCCGGTCTGCTCGGCGGCGGCGAGCACCTCGGCGACGCCGGCCATCCCGGCGTACCGCATGTGCGTCCAGCACGGCACCCCGAGCGACGCGGCGCGGGCGGCGAGCGCCAGGTACTCCGACCGGTCGGTGTCCGGCGCGTACCCGAGCAGGACGCCGAACCCGAGCGCTCCGTCCGCGACCTCCTGGGACAGCAGGTCGAGCAGGCGTGCCAGGTCACCGGGCGAGCAGGGGCGGCTCCAGTTGGGCAGGTGCACGTTGGCCAGGCCGACGTCCAGCGCGTCGCCGTCCAGCGGCACCCCGTCGAACAGGTGCATCCGGCCGACCTCCCAGCCCGCCGAGTAGCCGAAGTTGATCGGCCGGCCCTCGTCCGCCGCCTGGCGGTACCGCGCGGCTACCGGCAGCCCGCCGGCCTCCAGCTCCAGCGCGGTCGTCACCCCGTCGAGGGCCTGCAACCGCATGCCGACCCGGTCCTGCGCGTGGCTGTGCAGGTCGATGAAGCCGGGCGCCAGGACCAGCCCGGTCGCGTCCAGCACCGTCGCGGCCGGCGGCGGCGTCTCGCTCACGCTGACGATGGCGCCGCCGCGCATGCCGACCGCGCGGACGGCGTCCAGGCCCGAAGCGGGATCGACGACCCGGGCGCCCACCACTACAAGATCCACCAGTCACACCCTAGCCGGCGAGACTGCCGATCGTGAACGTCACGGCCGCCGCCAACACGCCCAATAGGAGCTGCCGGCCACCGCCGCGCCAGAGCGCGCGCCCGGTCAGCCGGGCCACGGCCGCGCCGGTCGCGAAGAGCGCCAGCAGCGTCAGCGCGACCGCGCCGCCGACCGAGTCCAGCCCGAGCAGGAACGGCAGCAGCGGCACCAGCGCACCGAGGGCGAACGCGGTGAACGACGATACGGCCGCAAGCCACGGCGAGGGCAGGTCGTCAGGGTCGACGCCGAGCTCCTCGCGGGCGTGCACCCGCCAGGCCGTCTCCGGGTCGCGGTGCAGCTGCTGGGCCACCAGCTCGGCCAGGTCACGGTCCAGCCCGCGGGCCTGGTAGAGCAGCGTCAGCTCCTCCTGCTCGGCGTCCGGGTCCCGGGCCAGCTCGCGGCGTTCGATGTCCAGCTCGGCGCGGACCAGGTCGGACTGCGAGGCCACCGACGTGTACTCGCCGACCGCCATCGAGCAGGCACCGGCGGCCAGGCCGGACAGCCCGGCGAGCACGACCACGCTGCCGCGCCCGCCGCCGCCGACAACGCCGGCGATCAGCGCCGCGTTCGACACCAGGCCGTCCATCACCCCGAACACCGCCGGGCGCAGCCATCCGCCGGTCACGTCGCGGTGGTGCCGGTGCAGCTCCATCGGGTACGCCGAAGAGGTCATCGCGTGCTCCGGCGTACGTCGACGACCATGCTCAGCGCGAACAGGGCGAACAGCAGAACCGCTCCGGCCACCGGGACGGCGGAGACGCTGAGCAGGCCGGCCGCCCACAGCGCACCGGTGAGGGCCAGCGCGGTGACCACGGCGACCGCGATCTTCCAGTCGTCGCCGACGATGAAGTCGTACCAGAAGCGGCCGAACGCCCGCAGCGCGTTCATGACGAGACCTCCTGGTGAGTTCGCGCAGCGGCGCCGGAAGGCGACGCCTTCCCGCCGGCGGCGGTGTACGAGGGCGGTTTAGGTGCGCGACGCCGCCGGGAAAACGACGCCGCGCCGCTGCGCGAACTCACGGTACCTCCACAGTGGACTTGAGCCGGGGCAGGCCGGCGACCAGCAGGCGGGACAGGGCCAGCCAGCCGGCGAGCAGGACGAGGATCGCCCAGTCACCGCCGGGCCAGTGCAGGCTTTCCCGGCCGTCCCGGAAGAACCCGATGCCCTCGAACATCCAGTAGCTGCCGAACGCGGCCAGCAGCACGCCGACCCCGTACTTGAGCAGGTTCTCCGGGATCGCCGCGAGGGGGCGGTGCAGCGCCGCGCCGAGCCCGAGCACGATGACGCCCGCCGCGGCCGCGCCGGCGATCGCGCCGCCCATGTTGCCGGCGTTCAGGCCGAACGTGATGACGACGAAGACCACCTCGACGCCCTCCAGGAAGACGCCCTTGAAGGAGACGACGAAGCCGAAGGTGTCGATCCCGTACCGGCGCTTCTCCCCCGCCTCGCGGGCCGCCGCGGTCTGCGACGCGTACTCCTTGGTCTCGTCGTGCAGCGCCTTGAGCCCGCTGGAGCGCAGCGTGGCCTTGCGCAGCCACTGCAGCCCGAAGATCAGCAGCAGCGTGCCGACCACCAGTTGGAGTGCCGCCTCGGGCAGCCAACTGGACAGCGCGTAGCCGACGGCGGCGGTGAAGACGACCAGCGCGACCAGCGCGGCGGCGGTGCCGGCCAGGGCCGAACGCCAGCCGCGGGTGAAGCCCATGGCCAGCACGATGGTCAGCGCCTCGACGAACTCGACGAACGAGGCGGCGAACGTGGCGGTCAGAAGTCCCCAGGTCGTGGCGTCCATGCACCCACCCTTGATCAGATGTATCAGCTGTTACGACGCGACGGTAGTTACAGTGTGCTCGGATTGTCAACGATGGCTAGGCTCTCTTCATGTCACGGGACATGTCTTGGCTGCTGCTCGTCTACCGGGTGCCCACCCAGTCCTCCCGCGCCCGGGTGGCGGTGTGGCGGGAGCTGAAGCGCCTCGGCGCGCTCTACCTGCAACAGGCCGTCTGCGTGCTGCCCGACCGGGAGCCGGTGCGCGCCGCCCTGGAGAAGGTCCGCGCCAAGATCAACGAGATGGACGGATCGAGCCTGTTCTTCGTCCTGGACGGCGTCGAGGAGCACGAGCAGGCGTTCATCCTGGACGGGTTCCGGGCCAACTCCGCCAAGGAGTACGCCGAGATCGTCGAGGAGTGCGAGACCAAGTTCTTCAAGGAGATCGAGTTCGAGCGGTTCCGGGAGAACTACACGTTCGAGGAGACCGAGGAGATCCGCCAGGACCTGGAAAAGCTGCGCCGCTGGATGCAGCGGGTCGAGGAGCGGGACTGGTTCGAGGCGCCCGGACGGGCCGACGCCGTCGCGAAGATCGCCGAGTGCGAGCGGCTCCTGGAGGAGTTCGAGGCGGACGTGTACGAACGGGTCGGTGACCGCCCGTGAAACAGAAACTTCAACTCGTGGTATTGACTGTTCGTATGTAACGGCTGTTTCATTCGCTTCATGGCAGGCGAAGCGACCCCCCTGTACGCCACCGACTTGGCGCTCTGCTACGACGAACGGCGGGTCGTCGACGGCCTTTCTGTGGCGATCCCGGACAATTCACTCACCGTCATCGTCGGACCGAACGCGTGCGGCAAGTCGACGCTGCTGCGTGCGCTGGCCCGCGTTCTCAAGCCGACCGCCGGCGCGGTCTTCCTCGACGGCGCGCGCATCTCGTCGTACTCGACCAAGGAGGTCGCGCGCCGCCTCGGGCTGCTGCCGCAGACCGCGGTGGCGCCGGACGGCATCACCGTGGCCGACCTCGTCGCCCGCGGCCGCTACCCGCACCAGCGCCTCTTCCGCCAGTGGTCGGACGCCGACGAACGGGTCGTCGGCTGGGCGATGGACTGCACCGGGGTCGCCGACCTGGCAAGCCGGTACGTCGACGAGCTGTCCGGCGGGCAGCGCCAGCGGGTGTGGCTGGCCATGGCGCTGGCCCAGGAGACGCCCGTGCTGCTGCTGGACGAGCCGACCACGTTCCTCGACATCGCCCACCAGATCGAGGTGCTGGAGCTGTGCGCCCGGCTGCACGCCGAGCACGGCCGCACCCTGGTCGCCGTGCTGCACGACCTCAACCAGGCGGCCCGCTACGCCACCCACCTGATCGCGCTCAAGCACGGGAAGATCGTGGCGACCGGCCCACCCGCCGAGGTGGTCACCGCGGCGCTCGTGGAGAGCGTCTTCGACGTGCGCTGCCGGGTCATCGACGACCCCGAGACGGGCACTCCTCTGGTCGTACCCGCGGCGCAGCAGGCCCCGCGCGCCGAGCGGGCGGCGGTCGCACCGTGCTGACCGAAGCGGCCGGCCCGGTGGTGCGGCCCGCGCTGTCCCGGCGGGCCGTGGGCCTGGTCGCGGGCCTGGCTGTGCTGGCGCTGGTGCTCTTCCTGAGCGTCTCGGTCGGCACCCGGTCGATCCCGCTCGGCACGGTGTGGGACGCGATCGTCCACTTTGACGGGTCGCCGGACCAGCTGGTGGTCCGCGACCTGCGGGTGCCGCGCACCGTGCTCGGGCTGGCCGTCGGCGCCGCGCTGGGCCTGGCCGGCGCGCTCATGCAGGCGCTGACCCGCAACCCGCTCGCCGACCCCGGCATCCTGGGCGTCAACGCGGGCTCGGCGCTCGCGGTGGTCTGCGCGATCGCGTTCTTCGGCGTGAGCACGCTGACCGGGTACGTCTGGTTCGCGCTGGCCGGTGCGCTGATCGCCACCGTGCTGGCGTACACGCTCGGGTCGGTGGGGCGCAGCGCGGCCACGCCCGTGCGGCTGGCCTTGGCCGGCACCGCCATCGGGGCCGTCCTGACCGGCTTCACGTCGGCGGTGGTGCTGTTCAACCAGACCGCGTTCAACGGCTTCCGGGCCTGGAGCGTGGGGTCCCTGGCCGGCCGGGACGCGGGGACGGTCCGCCAGGTGCTGCCGTTCCTGCTGGTCGGCATCGTGGCGGCGCTGGCGCTGGCGGGCCCGCTCAACGCGATCGCGTTCGGCGAGGACCTGGCCCGCGCCCTGGGCGCGCACATCGTCCGTACCCGGGTCATCGGCGTCGTGGCGGTGACCCTGCTGTGCGGTGCGGCCACCGCGGCGATCGGGCCGGTCAGCTTCCTGGGCCTCACCGTGCCGCACATCGCCCGCGCGATCACCGGGCCGGACCACCGCTGGCTGCTGCCGTACTCGATGGTGCTGTCCGCGACCCTGCTGCTGGGCTCCGACGTGGTCGGCCGGGTCGTGGCGCCGCCGGGCGAGCTACAGGTGGGGCTGGTGACCACGGTGATCGGCGCCCCGGTCTTCGTCGCGCTGGTGCGCCGCCGCCGGCTGGCGCAGTCGTGAACACGCTGCGCCTGGGCGGCGCCGTGCGGCTGCGCTACCACCCGCGCTCGGTCGCGGTCACCACCGTCCTGCTGGCCGCCGCCGCGGTGATACTGGTGCTCGAGGTCGGCACCGGCGACCTGCCCATCGCGCCCACCCACGTGATCAAGACCATCTTCGGGTACGGGACGGCCGCCGACCACTTCATCGTGGTGACCCTGCGGCTGCCGCGGGCCGTCGCGGCGGCCCTCGTGGGCGTCGCGCTGGGCGCCAGCGGTGCCGCGTTCCAGAGCCTGTCCCGCAACCCGCTCGGCAGCCCGGACATCATCGGGTTCACGACCGGCGCCGCCACCGGGGCGGTACTCGTGATCGTGGTGTGGCACGGCACGCAGGTCGAGGTGGCCCTCGGCGCGCTCGTCGGCTGCCTGGCCACGGTCGCGCTGGTCTACCTGCTGGCGTACCGGAAGGGGGTGCAGGGCTTCCGGCTGGTCCTGGTGGGCATCGGCATCGGGTCGGTGCTCACCTCGATCAACTCGTACCTGCTGCTGCGGGCCAACATCGAGGAGGCGCAGCAGGCGTATGTCTGGCTGACCGGCAGCCTGAACGGCCGCACCTGGGACCAGGTCCGCCCGCTCGCGGTGGCCGTGCTGGTGCTGCTGCCCGCGCTGGCCGCCCTGGGCCGGCGGATGCGGATGCTGGAGATGGGCGACGACGCGGCCAAGGCGCTCGGCATCCGGGTCGAGGCCAGCCGCCTGTGGCTGATCCTCCTCGCCACCGGGCTGACCGCGGTGGCGGTGGCCGCCGCCGGCCCGATCGCGTTCGTGGGGCTGGCCGCGCCACAGATCGCGCGCCGGCTGGTCGGCACCGCCGGCGCCGGCGTGCTGCCGGCCGCCGCGACCGGGGCGCTCCTGCTGCTGGCCGGCGACCTGCTGGCCCAACGTCTGTTCACGTCCACGCCGCTGCCGGTCGGCGTGGTGACGGTCTGCCTCGGCGGGATCTACCTCGGCTGGCTGATCGTGCGCGAGTACCGGAGCAACCACGGATAAAGGAGCACTCCATGCGTTTTCTCCGCGTCACCCCCTTGGTCCTCGTCCTGACTACCACCCTCGCCTGCGGCTCCTCTTCCTCGGGGGATGAGCCGGCGGCGGCGTCCTCCGGCGGCGGCGCCTTCCCCGTCACGATCGCGCACAAGTACGGCAGCACCACCATCACGGCCGAGCCGAAGCGGATCGTCACCGTCGGTCTCACCGAGCAGGACCCGCTGGTCGCCCTCGGCGTGGTGCCGGTCGCGACCACCGAATGGCTCGGCGGCTACCCCGGCGCGATCGGCCCCTGGGCGCAGCCCAAGCTGGGCGGTGCCGCCCCGCCCGAGGTGCTCAAGGACGCCGGCGACGGGCCACAGTTCGAGAAGATCGCCGCGCTCAAGCCCGACCTCATCCTGGGCCTCTACTCCGGACTGACCAAGGAGGCGTACGGCACGCTCTCCCAGATCGCCCCGACCGTGGCCCAGCCCGCCGCGTACGGCGACTACGGCATCCCGTGGCAGGAGCTCACCGAGAAGGTCGGCCAGGCGGTCGGCAAGCCCGAGCAGGCCAAGCAGCTCGTCCAGGACGCCGAGGCCGCGTTCACGGCGGCCAAGCAGGCCAACCCGGCGTTCGCCGGCAAGACCGCGCTCATGGCCACGCCGTACGACGGCATCTTCGTGTACGGCAGCGAGGACCCCCGCTCGCGCATGCTCACCTCGCTCGGCTTCTCCCTCCCGGCCGACCTGGACAAGGTGCTCGGCGACAAGGTCGGCGCCAACATCAGCCGGGAACGCACCGACCTGCTCGACCGCGACGCCCTGGTGTGGATCGTCCCGAACGTCGCCGACGACGCCAAGAAGCTGCACGGCGACTCCGTCTACAACGGACTCAACGTGGTCAAGCAGGGCCGCGAGGTCTACATCGACGAGACCGGCGACTACGGCAACGCCATCTCGTTCGTGTCGGCGCTCAGCCTCCCGTACGTCCTGGAACGCCTCGTCCCCCAACTAGCCGCCGCCGCAGACGGCAACCCCGCCACCCCCGTCACCCCCGCCTAACCCCGCGCGCCCCTCCCCGCGCCCCTCCCCGCGCCCCTCTCGCGCGTCGATCAAGGGCTTACGCGTCGATCAAGGGCATATGGTCGTGCTTTGATCTCCAATCCACGACCGTTTGCCCTTGATCGACGGGGTTCTCCTTGATCGGTGGGGACATAACCGGGCGCAAGATCCCGCCCTGCCCCACCAAGTCCACTGCCGGCAAGCGACCGGCCCCGCCGAGCTGCCCGGTGCTGGCGGTGATCATGGGCTTAGCCGCGGAGGAAGGGCCCTTCCTGCCGCTAGACCCATGATCGCCGCCGTAGCCGCCGCAGCAGCGGGGGCCCGAGGGCGTCATGATCTCAGGATGGCTGACGAACGACCTGATCCGCCGCGCGTTGGTGGGGAGCGCGAGATGCTGCGCGCCTTCCTGGACTACCACCGCGCGACACTCGCCTGGAAGTGCGACGGGCTGTCCGACGAGCAGCTGCGCCGCCGGTCGATGCCGCCGTCGACGCTGTCCCTGCTCGGCCTGGTGCGGCACATGGCCGAGGTGGAGCGCACCTGGTTCCGGCGGGTCATCGACGGGGAGGACGTGCCGCTGGTGTGGTCGGCCGAGGGCGACTTCCAGATGGCGTACGAGGCGGGCACGGCCACCCGGTCGGAGGCGTTCGACGCCTGGCAGGCGGAGGTCGAGCGGTCCCGCCGGATCGAACGGTCTGCGCAGTCGCTGGACGTGACCGGGTATCAGGCCCGGTGGGGCGAGGACGTGTCGCTACGCTTCGTGATGCTGCACCTGATTCACGAGTACGCGCGGCACAACGGGCACGCCGACTTCCTGCGCGAGGGAGTCGACGGGACCGTCGGCGCGTAGGTCAGCCGGGCCGGTAAGCCCGCCGCCTGCGCCACACGACCACGGTGAGCACGCCGCCCACGGCGAGGCCAAGCACGGCGGCAGCCCCGCTCGCCGCCACCGTGGTCGCCAGCTTGCGCAGCAGCCGCCCGTTGTCGGGCTCCTCCCCACCGCGAGCAGGGCGCTGCGGGTCTGCGCCGCCGGGGCACAGGTGAGGTCCACGCTGCCGTCGCGGTCGGCCCGCAGCTCGTACCGCGCCGCCCAGGTCCGACCCCCGCTGAAGAAGGTGAACGTGTAGGGCGCCTCGGTGACGGCGACCGGCGCACCGGCCATCGTCCCGGTGCACCGCCAGTCGTACGAGGCGGTGTCCGGACTGACGTACAGCACCGCCGGCTGCCCAGCTCGCAGGTCCACCCGCACCGACTCGCCGCCGCGGAAGCGGTCGCCCAGCGCCGGGAAGTCCTCGATCCAGGACAGGATCCCGGTGACGAGCAGGGCGCCCGATGCGGCGACGCCGAGCAGTGCCGCCCCACCGGCCACCGCGTACCAGCGGCGGCCGGGCGGACGCCGGCTCGGGTCGATGCGGCTCATGACCGCCATCCTGCCCTGCGCGCTCGGGCGGCCGGCTGGGGGACCATTGGGGCATGCGTACGAGCCCCGACCGCGAGCGCTGGCCGGACGTGGCTACCGTCCCCCGGGCGCCGCTGCGGGCGGCCGCCGTCGCCGGGCTGGTGCGGTGGGTGGCCCGCCGCCTTCCGCTGCGGGTTGTCACCGACGGCGGCGGCACGCAGGGTCCGGACCGTCCCGGGGTGCCCGTGCTGCGGCTGCACCGCCCCGAGGCGTTCCACCGGCGGCTGGGCGCCCGCGGGCTGATCGGCTTCGGCGAGGCGTACCAGGCCGGCGACTGGGACACCGACGACCTGGCCGGGCTGCTGACCGCGTTCGCCGGCGGGCTGCTCGACGGCCGCCTCGGCCCGCTGCGCCAGCTCGGCCGGCTACGGCACGTCGCCGCGCTGCGTCCCTTGTACGGCGCGCGCATCCCGCCTGCCGAGGAGGACACAGTGGACGGTGCGCGGCGCAACATCCAGCATCACTATGACCTGTCCAACGACCTCTTCGCCCTCTTCCTCGACGAGACGATGACGTACTCGTCTGCGCTGTTCGACCCGGACCCGCGCGGGGCGACGGCGGCCGATCTCGGCGACGCCCAGCGCCGGAAGATCGACCGCCTGCTGGACCGGACCGAGGTCGGCGCCGGCACCCGCGTACTCGAAGTCGGCACCGGCTGGGGCGAGCTGGCCATCCGCGCCGCCCGGCGCGGCGCCCTGGTGCACACCGTCACCATCTCCGCCGCGCAGCGCGACCTGGCGGTACGCCGGGCCGCCGCGGCCGGCGTCGCCGACCGGGTGACCGTCGACCTGCGCGACTACCGGCACGTCGAGGCGGAGCCGTTCGACGCCGTCCTCAGCGTCGAGATGATCGAGGCCGTCGGGGAACGCTACTGGCCCACCTACTTCGCGACCCTGGACCGGCTCCTCGCGCCCGGCGGCCGGGTCGGGCTGCAGGCGATCACCGTGCCGCACGAACGGCTGCGCGCCTCCCGCACCGGTTCGCCACCGGCCACCTGGACGTGCAGCAGTTCGTCCTCGACCGCCAGACCGCTGCCTGGGGCCTGTATCAACGTGGATGACCGGGCTGCGGCGGACCCAGACGACGACCGGCGGCGCCGGTCGAAAGGCCGCATACAACACCGGTATGCGACCTTCCGCCCGCCTTGCCGGATCGCCGCCTGGGCCTCGCCTCGCTCCGGCCCCCACTTTGATACAGGCCCCAGGGCTACGCGGCGCAGACCGAGTACGACAGGACGTTCCACGGCCCGGCGCCGGTCCCGTTGTCGTGCGCCCGCACCTGGGCGACGCCGCCGGCCACCGCGCTCACGGTCAGCTCGTCCAGCGTGACCGCGCCCCGGCCGCCGCTGACCTCGCCGCCGACGCCGGTCTGCGTGGTGCCCGCCGGGCAGGACGCCGAGTGCACCGATTTCGGCGAGGCGTTGTCGGAGCCGCTGGCCGGGCTGGCGACAACACGCTCCATTGTGGTCGCCCGGTTGCCGCAGATGGCGTACGCGACAAGGCCCCAGGCGTGGTTGGGGTCGCCGACCTGGTACGCGCCGACGTTGACGAAGCTGAGGTCGTCGCTGATCTCCAGGTCGTCGAGGACCACGTCGCCCCGGCCGTCGACGATCTGCGCGCCGAGGCCGTACACGGACAGGTTGCCGGGGCAGTACGCGACGGCGTTCTTCGGCGACGTCCAGCTGCGCGGCAGCTCGTAGCTGACGCGTCGCAGGTTGAGCACGGGGTCGCCGCACATCGCCACCGCCGTGGCGGACCAGGCGCCGGCGACGCCGCCGTGTTCGAGCCCCCGCACGCTCACGCTGGTCAGGTCGGCGTTCGGCACGATCCGGTCGAGCACCACGTCGCCGAACCCGTTCGAGATGTAGCCCGCACCGCCCAGCACCTTCGTGTCGCCCGGACACGTCGCGACGGCGTCCTTCGGGTCCGAGTTCATCGGCGTTCCGCCGTACACGTTGACCCGGCCGGACACGGCGTAGCCGGCGCTGCCCGGCCCGACCACGACGGCGGCGGCGCTCAGCGCCACGGCGACCGCGGCGGCCGCCAACGCTCGCCTTCCCTTGGCCCGCATCGTTGCCTCCTTCCGTATCCAGAGCCGGCGACTACGGCCGGTGATGCCCGGTGTCGGCTTACCGACCCGCCGTAAGCGGCCGCGGGGTGCTCTACTTCACCAACCAGCGGGAGGTGGGATGGCATCCGGCAGCCTGCTCGTCGTTGCCGCGGCGGGCTACGGCAAGACCACGGCGTTGGAGGCCGCGTGCGCGGACGGCCAGACGGCGTACGTCACCGCGTCCGACCTGCTCGGCGGCGCCGCCGTCGGCGGGACGGTCGGGCACGTCGCCGTCGACGATGCCTGCCGGCTGGACCCGCCCAGGCAGGTCCGGCTGGCCCGGTTGCTCGCGGCATTCCCCGGCCACGTACGGGTCTCGGTCGCCTCCCGCCACCCGCTGGACCCGGCGGCCGTCGCCGAGCTGCCCGGCCCGGTCACCGAGCGTGGCCCGGCCGACCTCGCGCTCACCCCGGACGCCCTGTTCCGGGTGCTGCGGGAGGAGCACGGCCTCGCCGACGCCGACCTCGCGTACCACGTACACCACCTGACCGCCGGGTGGCCGGCCCTGACCCACCTGGCCGGCGACGTGCTGCGCCGCGGCGCCGGCCGCCACGACCTGCTGCCCGCGCTGGTCGAGGCCGCCACGACCTGGGTACGCGAGGAGGTGCTCGCCGGCCTGCCCGCGTGGCTGCTCGACCTCGTGGCGGACCTCGATCCCATCACCGAGCCGCTCTGCGCCGCCGTCATGGCGGCCACATCGGACGGTCCGGAGTGGACACCGGGCGAACTGCGCCCGCTCGCCCGCACCGGCCTGCTCGTCGCCAACGGCCTCGGTGCACCGCGGCTCGTTCCGGTGCTGCGGGCGGTTCTGCTCCGCGACCGGCACCTCCGGACGGCCGCCGAGGGCCTGCCCGGCCGGCTGCGCACGGCCGCCGCCTGGTATCAGCGGCACGGGTACGCCGTGGCGGCCGCCCGCGCGTTCCAGGGTGCCGGCGACGCGGGCGCGTGCGCCGCGCTGGTCGAGTCCGGCGGCGACGGCATGCTCGCGGCCGGCGGCGCGGCCGAGGTCGTCCGGTTGATCGACGAGCTGCCGGCCACCGCCCGCACGCCGCGGGTGCGGCTGATCCGGGCCGACGCGCTGCGCATGGCCGGGCGGGCCCTGGAGTCCGTACAGGCGTTCACGCCGCTCCTCGTGGACGCGGCGGAGACCGGCCACTGGACGGCGGGCCTGGTCTGGCGGGCGGCCATGCTGCCGTACATGCGCGGCGACTTCCGGGCCGCCCTCGACCTGCTCGACCGGGCACCGGAACCCCCCGCCGTGCCGACCGCCGACGACGCCTCGGTGCTGGCCTGCCGCGCCACCACGCTGCACCTGCTGGGCGAGAGCGACGCCGCCGCGGCCACCGCCGCCCGGGCGCTGTCCGCCGCCGGGACCGCCGGCGACGACCGGGCCCGGGCGTTCGCGCACATCGCCGCCGCGATGATCGCGATCGGGGTACGTCGGGAGGAGCACCTCGCGGAGGCGCTGGCCGCCGCGGAGCGGGCCGGCGACGTCGTCCAGCAGGCGCGGGTGCTGGCCAACCAGGCGGACTGCCTGCTGCGCGCGGCCCGCTACCCGCAGGCCCTGCGGGCGTCCGCCCGCGCCGTACGGACCGCGGAGGCGGGCGCGCCACCGGGCGTGCTGGTGACCGCCCTGCACAACGCGGGCGAGGCGCTCACCCGCCTCGGCCGGTACGAGGAAGCGACGCTCCACTGTGAACGTTCCATCCAGATCTCGCACCGCGCCGGGCTGCGCCGCACCGCGCCCGGCCTCTACGGCCTGGGCGAGATCAACCGGCAGCTCGGCCGGCCGGAGCAGAGCCGGGTGGCGTTCGAGGAGGCGATCGAGCTGGCCCGCGGCCACCGCGAGCCGCAGGTCCTCGTGCCGGCGCTGGCCGGCCTCGCGCGGCTGCTCGCGGACGGCGGCGATGTGCCCGCGGCGCTGGCGGCCGCGGCGGAGGCCGAGCAGGCGGCGCCGCCCGGGCTGGCCGCCGTGGCGCTGGTGGCGGCGGGCTGGGTGGCGCTGGCCGGTGGCGACGCCGACCAGGCGCGCGGGCGGGCCGCCGACGCCGTGTGCGCCGCCCGGGCCAGCCGGCACGCCGACGCGCTGGCCGAGGCGCTGGAGCTGTCCGCGGTCGCCGGCGCCGACGTCGAGGCGGCCCGGGCCGCGCTGCGCGAGGCGGAGACGATCTGGGAACGCGCCGGCGCCCCGCCCGCCGCCGACCGGATCCGGGTGCTGCTCGGCCGACTCCCTGGCGCCGACGGCCCGCAGCGCTGGGCGGCCAAGACGGCGGCGCGGCGGCTCGTCGCGCTCGGCGTCCCGGCCGTCGACGGCGCCGGGCTGGTGCCGGCCGACGCCGCCCCCGTGCGGGTGCGCGTGCTCGGCCGGTTCGAGGTGTACGTCGGCGGGCAACCGGTGCCGCTGCCGGCCTGGCGCTCCCGGCAGGCGCGTACCCTGCTCAAGATCTTGATTGCCCGGCGCGGGCGCCCGGTGCCGCGCGCGGAGCTGTGCGAGCTGCTGTGGCCGGACGACGAGCCGCGGCGCACCGGGCACCGGCTGTCCGTACTCCTGTCGGTGGTCCGGACCGTGCTGGACCCGACCCGGCTGCGGCCCGCGGACCACTACCTGCGCGCGGATCTGGCCGGGGTGTCGTTCGACCTCGACCGGGTGGCGCTCGACGTGGACGGGCTGCTGCGGGACGCGGCGCACGGGCTGCGCCTGGCCCGCGAGGGCGAACCGGACCGGGCGCGGGAGATCCTCACCGAGATGGACGCGGCGTACCACGGCGACCCGTTCGCGGAGGACCCGTACGAGGACTGGGCGGACGGCCTGCGCGAGGAGGCCCGCGCCGTGTGGCTGCGCGGCCTGCGCGAGCTGGCCCAGCTGTGCCGCCGCTGCGCCGACCTCGACCAGGCCGCGACGATCCTGGTACGGCTGCTGGTGGCCGACCCGTTCGACGAGCCGGCCCACCGGTCGCTGGTCGAGGTGCTGCTGGCCGCCGGGCGCCACGGCGAGGCCCAGCGGGCGTACGACCGGTGGGCCGGGGCGATGCGGTCGATCGACGCCCCGGTGCCGAGCCGTGCCGTGCTGCGCGTGCGGGCCGCCGCTCAGCAGGCATAGGTGCTGACCCAGTCGATGATGTAGACGATGTACTGCTCGTCCGAGGTGGGCTCGTCGGAGCACTCGTCGGCGCCCGACCCACCGTCCACAGTGTCCGCTCCCGGCCCGCCGATGAGGAGGTCGTCGCCGACGTTGCCGTTGACCACGTCGTCGCCGGCGAGTCCGGCGATGTCGTCGTTGCCCTGGTTGCCGTGCATGACGTCGGCGCAGTCGCCGCCGATCATGAGGTCGTCGCCGTCACCGCCGTTGATGGTGTCCCGCCCGCCGTACCCGAGGATGAGGTCGTCGCCGCCGTGCCCGCGGATGATGTCCGGTCCGGAGGTCCCCTCCAGCACGTCGTCGCCGGACGTGCCCTCGATGTAGGCGCCGATGTGCCCGTCACAGTCGTCGATGGCGTGCGCCGGCCCGCCACCCGGCACCGCCAGCCCCACCGCCGCCAGCGTGGCGGCCGACCACAGTCCCACCCTCGCCCGTACCCGCATGGTGTCCCCCTCCGTCGCGCCCGTGGGCCGCCCGACGGCGACCGCGGACACGGTCCCACCGGGACGTCATCGTGGCGTCATCGTGAGCCCGAACCGCTCGGCGAACACGGACATCTGGTCGTGCTGCTCGGCCGGATCGTCGGCGGTGGCCGCCACGACGATCCGGGTCACGCCCTGCGCGGCGAACGCCTCGACGCGTTCCGGGGGCATGTCGATCGACCCCCAGCGGGTGTACTCCAGCGCGTCCGGGTCGCGGCCGGCCCCGGCGGCGGCCGACCGGGCCAGGTCCAGCTGCCGGGCCCGCTCGTCGGGAGTGAGCGCGCCGCCGGGAAAGTAGCCGTCGCCCCGCCGCCCGGCCCGGCGCGCGGCCGCCCGGCTCGACCCACCAATGTGGACGGGCAGGGTGCCGCCGCCGTACGGCTTGGGAAAGCTGCACGCGTTGTCGAAGGCGAAGAACTCGCCGTGGAAGCTCACCCCCTCCTCGCCGCCGGCCCAGAGCAGCCGGAGCACGTCGATCGCCTCGTCGGCGCGGCGGCCCCGGCTGCCGAAGTCCACGCCCACCGCCGCCGCCTCGCCGGGCAGCGTGCCCAGCCCCACGGTCAGCCGGCGCATCCGGCCCCGGGACAGCACGTCGATGGTGGCCAGGCGCTTGGCGAGCACCACCGGATGGTGGTACGGCAGCAGCAGCACCGCCGTGCCGAGCAGGATCCGGCTGGTGGCGGCGGCGACGAAGCTCAGGCAGTCGAGCGGGTCGGCGAACGGCAGGGCCGGCGGCAGCGGCATCGGGCCGACCATCGCGCCCGGGTACAGCACGATGTGCTCGGGGATGTACAGGGCCTCGAAGCCACACTCCTCGGCGTGCCGCGCGTACCCGGCGAGCCGGTCCGGGTCGACGCCGTAGAACGGCGTGCTGTAGTTGATCGCGAACTTCACACCGCCGGATGCTAGACCTTGCCGCCGGTGTCAAGGCAAGGCCGCGCGAGCAACCCGCGCAGGGCCTTCACCACCTCGGCGGGGGCCTCCTCGGCCAGGAAGTGACCCGCCGACGTGGTGTGGTGCTCCAGGTCCGGGGCCCACGCGCGCCACAGCGCGGCGGCGTCGTAGCCGAGGACCGCACCCCAGTCCTGCTGTACGACGGTGACCGGCATACCCAGTCGCCGTCCGGCGGCCCGGTCGGCGCGGTCGTGGTCGGCGTCGATCCCGGCCGACGCCCGGTAGTCGGCGACGATCGAGGGCACCGCCTCCCGCGACGCCCGCAGGTACTCGGCGCGCACCTGCGCCGGGATGGCCCCCGGGTCGCCGGTCCAGGCGTCCAGGAAGTGGCCGAAGAACGCGTCCGCGCTGGCGCCGATCATCCGCTCGGGCAGGCCGGGCGGCTGGGCCATCAGGTACAGGTGGAACGCGACGGCGGCGCCGGCCCCGCGCAGCACGTCCCACATGTCCAGGGTCGGCAGGACGTCGAGCGCGGCGAGGTGGGTGACCACGCCCGGGTGGTCGAGGCCGGCGCGGACCGCCACCAGCGCACCGCGGTCGTGGCCGGCGAGGGCGAAGCGGTCGTGGCCGAGCGCCGCCGCGACGGCCACGACGTCCGCGGCCATGGTCCGCTTGGCGTACGTCGCGGGGCCCGCCTCGGCCGGCTTGTCGCTGGCGCCGTAGCCGCGCAGGTCGGGGCAGATCACGGTGTGGTCGGCGGCCAGGTCGGCGGCGACGTGCCGCCACATCAGGTGGGTCTGCGGAAAGCCGTGCAGCAGCACGATCGGGCGGCCCGCGCCGCCGACCGCCACGTTCAGGGTCACGCCGTCGGCGGCCGCGACGCGCTGGTAGTCGAATCCGGGAATGGCAAGCGTCATGCCCCCACCGTGCCGATCACCGATGAGCAACCGATGAGCGCGGTAGGTTTCTGCCCGTGGAGGTCGGCTTCGGGGTGCTCGGACCGGTCGTGGCCTGGGACCGCGCCGGCACACCCGTCGATGTGAAGGGTCCGCGGCACCGCGCGGTGCTGGCCCGGCTCATCGTCGCGCGCGGCCGGGTGGTGCCGGTCGACCGCCTCGTCGACGACCTGTGGGAGGCGCCGGCGCCGGGCGCGGTGGCCACGGTCCGCACGTTCGTGGCGGCGCTGCGCCGCGCGCTGGAGCCGGGGCGCCCGCCGCGCCAGCCGGCACGGCTGCTGGTCACCGAGGGACCCGGGTACGCCCTGCGGGCCGCCCCGGACGCGGTCGACGCCTGGCGGTTCGAGGACGCCGTCGCCGCCGCGGCCACGGCACCGCCCGCCCCGGCACACGAACGCCTCGACGCCGCCCTCGGCTGGTGGCGCGGTCCCGCGTACGCGGACTTCGCGGGCGAGCCGTGGATCCGCGCCGAGCGGTCCCGGCTGGACGAGCTGCGGCTGACCGCGGTGGAGCGGCGGGCCGAGGCGGCGCTCGCGCTCGGCCGGGCGGCGGACGCCGTACCCGGCCTGGATGTCCATGCGGCGGAGCATCCGTGGCGCGAGGAGGCGTGGCGGCTGCTGGCGCTGGCCCTGTACCGGGCGGACCGGCAGGGCGACGCCCTCGCCGTCCTGCGCCGGGCCCGCGACCTGCTGCGCGAGCAGTTGGGCGTCGACCCGGGCCCGCGCCTGCGCCGGCTGGAGAGCGACATCCTCCGGCACGCCGACACCGGGGACGCGGAGCGGGTCTGGACGGCGGCCACCGCCGCGTACGACCGGACGGTGACCGGCCCGGCCCGGCTGGAAACCACGGTCGGGCTGCTGCGGAGCCTGGCCGTGACCGGGGCGCGCGGGCTGGCGGCGGCCCGCGAGCAGCGTGCCGCGGCGGTCGCGGCGGCCGAGCGGCTCGGCGACCCGGAACTCACCGCCCGGGTGATCGGCGGCTACGACGTACCCGCGATCTGGACCCGGTCCGACGACCCGCAACAGTCCGCGCGGATCGTGGCGGCGGCGGAGCGCGCCCTGGCCGCGCTCGAACCGGACGGGCACGACGCGGCCCGGGCCCGGCTGCTGGCGACGATCGCGGTGGAGTCGCGCGGCACGCGCGCCGCGCGCGGGCCGCAGGCGGCCCGGGAGGCCGAACGGATCGCCCGCCGGCTCGGCGACCCGGCGGTGCTGGCCTTCGCGCTGAACGGCGTGTTCATGCAGAGCTTCCACCGCGCCGGCCTGGCCAGGCGGCGGGACGAGGTCGGCGCCGAACTCGTGACGCTGTCCGGGCGGCACGGCCTGTCCACCTTCGAGATCCTCGGTCACCTGATCCGCGTGCAGGCCCGCGGCGCGCTCGCCGACTTCGCCGGGGCGGACGAGCACGCCGCCGCGGCCGATCGCCTGGCCGCGCGGCACGAGCGGCCGCTGGTCGGGGTGTTCACCGGCTGGTACCGCGCCATGCGGCTGGCCGCGACCGGGGCGGCGCCGGCGGACGCGGAGGCCGCCTACCGCGCGGCCGCGGTCGGGCTCGACGGCGCCGGAATGCCCGGGTCGAGCGCGGCCTGCTGCCGCTGGCCCTGCTGTGCCTGCGGGTCTGGCACGACCGGCCGGCCGGGTTCGACGACGCCACCGACTGGGGCCCGTACGCGCCGTGGGCCCGCCCGCTGGTGCTGATCGCCCGCGACCGGCCGGCCGAGGCCGCGGCGGCGCTGCGCCGGATCCCGGACCCGCCGCGCGACCTGCTCTTCGAGGCCCTGTGGTGCCTGACCGGCCGGGCCGCCACCCTGCTCGGCGACCGCCCGCTGGTGGACCGCGCCACGGCGGAGCTGACCCCGGCGGCCGGCGAGCTCGCCGCCGCGAGCGGCCTGCTCACGGCCGGCCCGGTGGCGCTCCACCTGGCACGCCTGCGCTGACCTCCTCGGCACGGTGGAGGAGGGCGCGGCGCTCCGGGCCGTTGTCGGACCGGGCCGCCGCCTCGCGGAAGAGGCCGGCGGCGCGCTCCGGCTCGCCGGCCCGGGCGACCAGGTCCGCCTCCACGGCCACGGCCAGCGGATACCTGTCCAGCGCTCCCCCGGCCCGGGCCGCCGCCAGCAGGTCCAGCCCGGCCGCCGGCCCGTACGCGTAGCCGTGCGCGACCGCGCGGTTCAGCTCGATGACCGGCGAGGGCTGCCGCGCGGCCAACTCGTCGTACCACGCCGCGATCGCCGGCCAGTCGGTCGCCTCGGCCGTCGCCGCGGTGGCGTGGCAGGCGGCGATGCGGGCCTGCAGCGTGTACGGGCCGGCGCCCGGCGCGGTCTTCAGCACGCGCAGCCCTTCGTCGATGGCCGCGTGATCCCACCGGGACCGGTCCTGCTTGTCGAGCGTGCGCAGGTTGCCGGCGCCGTCACGGCGGGCGTCGCGCCGGGAGTGCTGGAGCAGGAACAGCGCCAGCAACCCCGCCACGTCGGGCTGGCCCGGCATGAGCCGGTCGAGCAGGCGGGCCAGCCGGATGGCCTCCTCCGCGAACGCCGGCTCGCCGTCGGCGTCGTACCCGCGGGTGAACAGCAGGTACAGCACGGCGAGGACGCCGGGCAGCCGCTCGGCGAGCGCCGGCCCGGTCGGCACCCGGTACGGGATGCGCGCGTCGGAGATCTTCGCCTTGGCCCGGGTCAGCCGCCGGGTCATGGTCGACTCGGTGACCAGGAACGCGCGCGCGATGTCGCCGGTCGGCACCCCGCAGATCGTGCGCAGCGTCAACGCCACCCGGGCCTCCAGCGACAGCGCCGGGTGGCAGCACGTGAAAACGAGCCGCAGCCGGTCGTCCACCACCTCGCCCGGCGCCACCTCCGGACCCGGGTCGGACAGCGTCAGCACGGCCAGGTCGCGCAGCTTGCGGCGTTCGACGGTGACCCGACGCAGTACGTCGGTCGCCCGGTTGCGGGCCACCGTCATCAGCCAACCGCCCGGGTTGCCCGGCACGCCGTCGCGCGGCCAGCGCTCCATGGCCTGCGCGAGCGCCTCCTGGGCACAGTCCTCGGCCAGCGTCCAGTCCCCGGTGACCCGGATCAGGGTGGCCACGATCCGGGCGTACGAGTCGGCGGCCGCCGCCGCGACGGCCTCCGCTGTCGCTTTAGAACTCATCGACCGCGAACGGGCGCAGCTCCAGCCGCCCGCCGCGCGCCATCGGGTGCGTGCGGGCCACCTCGATCGCCTCGTCCAGGTCGGCGCACTCCAGGATGTCGAAGCCCACGATGACCTCCTTGGTCTCGGCGAACGGCCCGTCGGAGACCAGCAGCTCGCCGTCGCGCACCCGGACCGTGGTGGCCGCGGAGGTCGGCGCCAGCGCGTTGCCCTTCAACCGCCGGCCGTTGCTGTCGTTGTCCGCCACCCAGACCTCGATGTCCGGTTCGGGAGCGGTATCGGTGTCGGGCGCGGTGTCGGTGCAGACGAACATCAGGTACTTCATCGTGCGCTCCTCCTCGTCGGATCGTCACCAGCATGACGAACCCCCACCCCCGAACCGGACACCCACCGCCCCACTCTGCGGTGGGTGTCCTACTCACGACCAAGGTGGTGATCATGAAGTTAGCGTGCGAGAGAGCGCTTCCTTCCGGGGACAACTTCATGATCACCCAAGCCGTTGGGCTTTGGGTCCACCCGGTACCGGGTCGATGCGCCCGCAGGAACCCGGACGCCGGTGATCGTGGTGACCAATTGCCCTCCGAGGGGCAATTGGTCACCACGATCACCCGAACAGACGCGCCCCCGCCGCCGCGCCACGCCCGCCCGGCGCCACGCCCCGCCCCGCCCGGCCCCGCCCCGCCCCGTGCCACGCCACGCCCCGCCCCGCGACGCGGCCACCGCGCCGCGCCCCCCGCGACGCGCTCCCCGCGCCGCGGCGCTTCGCGGCGATCAAGGACTTCTGCGTCGATCAAGGGCAAAAGGTCGTGGATCGGAGATCAAACCACGGCCGTTCGCCCTTGATCGACGGGAAAGTCCTTGATCGACGCCGCGCGGGCGCCCGCCGCGCGGCGCCCACCACACGGCGCCCACCACACGGCGCCCACCACGCGACGCCCACCACGCGCGGCGCCCACCACGCGCCGGGGCCAAGCGCGCGCGGGGGTGGGAGGGGGCGTCAGGTGGTGACGGGGTGTTGGTGGCGGGTGCAGGCGTCGGCGTAGGCGACCGGGGTCATGCCGACCGCGCGGGTGAAGTCGCGGATGAAGTGGGACTGGTCGAAATAACCCAGCTCGGCGGCCACCTCGCCCCAGGTGCCGGCGGTGCCCTCGGCGAGCCGGGCGGCCGCCTCGTGTAGCCGGTAGCGCTGCAGCACCCATTTGGGGCTGACTCCGACGTACCGCTCGAAGAGGCGCTGCAGCGAGCGCGGCGACATGCCGAAGCGCCCGGACACGTCGGACACCCGGGTGACGGACCGGTCGTGCAGCAGGGCGCGGACGACCTCGCCGACCCGGGCCACCTCCGGGTCGGGCGCCGGCCAGTGCGCGAGCAGGTGCCGCTCGGCGACGTCGACCAGCGCGTCGAGGTCGGGGCAGGCGGCCAGGTCGGCGGCGAACCGCCCGGCGTCGGCGGCGCCCCACAGCCAGGCCAGGGGCCGGACCTCGCCGGTCAGCTGGGACACCGGCTGGCCCAGGAACGGCAGGAACCCGCCCGGCCGGAACTTGACGCCGAAGACGCGGCCGCTCCCGGCGCACTCGTAGGTGAAGCGCTCGCGGCCGACGCCGCCGATCATGGCCTGGCCCCGGTCGACGATCAGGTTGACGCACGGGTGCGGCAGGAGGGTGACCGGGGCGCGGCGGCCCTCGGGCAGGTCCCAGCTGACCAGCCAGTGCCGCTCGACCAGGGCGGCGAGCCCGGCCGATGCCGGCACCCGGTCGATCCGGAAGTCGACGCCGCGCACCCCGAGCAGGCCGTACTCGCTGGTCGTCTGCTGTCGCGTTTGTCCAAGCCGATCCCCGTCCACCCGACCAGCATGGACGACATGACTGACAAAACCAGCCCGGCCCCCGCCGGTCACCGCTCGCTGTCGACCTTCTTCGCCGTGTACGACTCGGCGAAGGCGCTGGAGTTCTACCGGGAGGCGTTCGGCGCCGAGGTGGTACGCCGGATGGACGCGCCGGACGGGTCGGTGTCGCACGCCGAGGTGCGGCTGGGCGACTCGCTGTTCATGATGAGCGAGCCGATGCCGGCGTTCGGGATCGTCGGACCCCCGGCGGAGGGCAACGCCTTCACGATGACCTTCTGGACCGCGGACGTCGACGCGGTGTACGAGCGCGCGGTCGCGCTCGGCGCGACCGCGCTCTCACCCGTGGCGGACGTCTTCAGCGGCGACCGGATGGGCGTGCTGCGCTGCCCGTTCGGGGTGCGCTGGTGCATCGCCCGGCACGACCGTGACGTGCCCGACGCGGAGGTCGAGGCCGCCGCCCGGGAGTGGATGGCCGACCAGGGTTAGACCACCATCCGGCGGACCAGGATCAGCCGGGGCCGGGTCAGCAGGGTGGTGGCGACCACGGCGAGCACCGGTGCCGCCAGCACGGTGATCGCCAGTGGGAGCCACGGCACCTGCCAGGCCAGGTCCCGGCGGAACGCCACCATGCCGGCCGCCGGCGCGATGCCGCCCGCGACGCCGAGCAGCGCGCCGAGGCCGACGATCAGGCCGGCCTGGGCCGCCGCGATCCGCCGCCGCAGCCGTGGGCCGGCGCCGACGGCGGCGAGGGTGGACAGGTCGTTGCGCATCTCCGCGGTGGCCAGCCCGACCGCGACCGCGCTGGCGGCGAGCGTGACCAACCCGCTGATCACGGCCAGGACCAGGAACATCGGGCCGTACTTGCGGTGTGGGCTGTGCTTGCTGCCGACGGTGATCTCCGTTGGAAGGTGCTCCCCCGCCTCGACCTGTGCGGCCAGCGCTACCGAGTTCGCGGCGACCAGCTCGGCGCCGGTGGGCACCCGGGTGGTGTCGACGATCAGCCCGCCCGTCTCGACGGCGAGCTTGCGCGCGGCGGCGGTGGGTTCGGCGATGACCGCGCCGGGCACGTCGGTGTAGACGTCCGGTGCGGGCACCACGGTCGCCGGGAGCCGGAACGCGGGCCTGCCGTCCCTGGGGATCAGCTCGACCGTGCCGCCGTCCACAAGGGACGGCGCGAAGGCGACGACCCCGCCGCGGCGCAGCGTCTCCAGGGCCTCCGGCGGCGCCTGCGCACCGGTCACCGCGCGGATCAGTTCCGCGCCGCCGACGGCCACCAGCTGGGAGGGGAACGCGGGCAGCCCGGTCTGCCCGTACTCGGGAGCGCTGTCGGTGTGCGCCGCGGCGGTGGCGGCGACCGGGCGTACCGGCACGACCGCGCGGGTGGGCAGCGAACGCTCCAGCTCGCCGAGGCGTTCCGGGGTCAGCCGCTGGGCCACCGCCGCCGGCACGAGCACCTGCCCGGTGCGGGCGGTCGGCTGGATCGCCATGCTGTCGACGCTCTCCGCCGAGTGGTAGAGCATCAGCGCCATGCTGCCGGCCACGGCCGTACAGACGGCGGCGACCGAGGCGGCGGTGCGCAGCCGGTGCCGGGCGGCGTGCCGGGCCGCCAGCCGTACGGCCAGCGGCAGCCGGGGCGCGGCCCGGCCGGCGATGCTCACCAGCACCGGGGCGAACGCGGTGACGCCGAGCAGCACGGCCACCGTGCCGGCCGTGACGGTGACGACCCCATCGGTCGTTCCGGACGCGACCAGCGCGGCCAGCGCCCCGGCGCCGGCCAGCAGCAGGCCGCCGACCAGCCAGACCAGGTTGTCGCCCCGGGACGCTTCCTCGCGGCCGGAGGTCGCGGACCGGAACGACTGCCGGGCCGCCGCGCGCGCCGGCCCGAGCGCCGCCAGCAGGCCGACCGCGACAGCGAACAGGGCGATCAGGACCAGCCACGGTACGGGTAGCACGCCCTCGGTCAGCGGATGGTTGGCGATCCGCTCGACCCGGTCCCGGTTCAGCCCGTACGCCAGCGCGCCCAGCCCGACGCCGCAGACGCCCGCGAACGCGCCGAGGACCAGCCCGTTGGCCAGCACCATCCGGGCGACCTGCGCGGGCCCGGCCCCGACCGCGCCCATCATGGCCAGCTCGCGCCGCTGCCGGCGGGCACCGACCGCGAACGCCGCACCGGCCAGCAGCGCCACCTGCGTACCGGCGAAGCCGACGACCAGCACGAAGGCCGCCGTACGGGTGGCCAACTCGGCGGCGTCCGGCCGCAGGTCGGGCCGGTGGAAGGTGCTGAAGCTTGACGTGCAGGTCCGCCCACCGCCCACCTGGTCCCGGCAGGTCATGAGCGTGGCGGGGTTCGGCGGCTGCCAGCCTTGTCCGCCGGCGGGCAGCCCCACCAGGGTGTGCGGGCCGCTGGGGCCGAGTGGGTGGTCGGCGGGGCTGACCACGATCGGTTTGCCCAGCTCCTCGGCGCTGTCGATGAGGCCCACCACGGTCCGCTCGCGCAGCGGCAGGCCGGTCCACAGTGGATCGCCGACGCCGACGCCGACCGCCTTGGCGAGGCTCGCCGAGACCGCCACCTCGGCGGGTCCGCGCGGCGCCCGGCCGGCCCGGACCGCGAACATCCCACGGGTCAGCGGGTGGTCCACGTCGACCGCCTCGTAGTCGCGCAGGCTGTAGGAGCCGTCCGCGCGCACGACCGTGCGGCCGTACGTGATCCGGGTGGTCTCGCTGCCGGCCGGCAGGGTGGCGAGCACCTTGTCCGCGCCCGGTCCGTCGATCTTGTAGTCGGCCCGGCCCAGCCGCCAGGTCGCTTCGGCGTCGGCCGAGGTGTACGTGCTGGCGTAGGACAGGGCCAGCGCGGTGCCGGCGAACACCGGCAGCGCCAGCATCAGCACGACGAGCAGGGTGCGGGCCTTGCTCCGGTACGCCGTGCGGCGGGCGACGCGCACCGCGACCCGCCAGGAACCGGCGATCTCCACGAGACGTGTCACGGGACCAGCAGCTCCTCGACTCGGTCCGGCCCGCCGGTGGTGTCGACGATGCGCCCGTCGCGCAGGAACACGATCCGATCCGCCCAGCTGGCGAACCGCGCCTCGTGGGTGACCAGGACGGCCGCCGCGCCGGCGTCCACCCGGGCCCGGATCAGGTCCAGCACGGCCTGCCCGGTGCCGGAGTCCAGTGCCCCGGTCGGCTCGTCGGCGAGCAGCAGCCGGCGCTGCCCGATCAGCGCCCGCGCGATCGCCACCCGCTGCTGCTGGCCGCCGGAGAGCTGGTCCGGGAACCGGCCCGCCTCGTCGGCCAGGCCCACCTCGGCGAGCGCGGCCAGCGCCTCACCCCGGGCGGTACGCGCCGGCACGCCGGCCAGTTCCCGGGGCAGCGCCACGTTCTCCGCCGCGGTGAGCGCGGAGACCAGGTTGAAGTCCTGGAAGACGTACCCGATCCGGTCCCGGCGCAGCCTGGCGAGCGCGCCCGGGGCGAGGCCGTAGAGGCTGGTGTCCTCGACCCAGACCTGGCCGGACGTCGGGGTGTCCAGGCCACCGCCGATCGCCAGCAGGGTGGACTTGCCCGAGCCGGACGGGCCCATCACCGCGACGAGTTCGCCGGCGGCGACCTCGAGGTCCAGCGCGTCCAAGGCGCGGACGGTGGCCCGGCCGGACTGGTAGAGCCGGCTGACCTGGGCGAAACGCAGTACCGTCATCGTCCACTCCTCGTGCTGGCGCGGCCGGGCTTGCGCACGCGGATGACCGGGGTGAGGCGCCCGCCCCGGCGCAGCACGGTGGACTCGACGTGGTCGAGCCAGCGCACCTCGCCTTCGAGGGCGAACACGAGGCTGTCCAGCAGCAGTACGCCGGCCACGTCGTCGGCCTCGTCCGCGGTGCGGCGCAGCGTGTTGTAGTCGCGCATCAGCCGCAGCGACTCGGTGCGCTGCCGCTGCACGACCATGCCGACGTCCACGCCGGGGGTGGTCGCCGCCATCAGCAGCTTGATGGCCAGCTCGTTGCGCGGCCGGTCGGCGTCGGCCACCGGGGTGCTGAACCAGGTGTCCAGCGCGGCCCGCCCGGCCTCGGTGATCGCGTACAGGGCGCGGCCCTCGGCGTTGGTGCCCTCGGCGGCCACCATGCCGTCCCGATCCAGCCGCTCCAGCGTCGTGTACACCTGGCCGACGTTGACCGGCCAGGTGCCGCCGGTCCGCGCCTCGAACTCGGTGCGCACCTGGTAGCCGTACTTGGGCCCGTCGGCGAACAGCGCCAGCAGGCCGAACTTCACGCTCAAATCCCCCGCCACCTTACTCAGTAAGTAGTTACCGAGTAAGCAGTATGGGGGCGCGCATCACCAGCGTCAAGCTCAACGCTTGCCATTTATTTGACATGCGTCCAGTATTGTGTCGTGAGCCTGGTTAGCCGCGTCCTGGAACGCCAGTTGAAGCTGTCCCCGCCGCTGACCCGCGACCTGGTCGTCCAGCGGGACCTGCGGGTGCCGATGCCCGACGGGGTCGACCTGCTCGCGGACCGCTGGGCGCCGGGCGCCGGGGGCGAAGGGCTGCCGACCGCGCTGATCCGCACCCCGTACGGCCGCCGCGGTGTGTTCGGCGTGGTCATGGCCCGCCCGCTGGCCGAGCGCGGCTTCCAGGTGCTCGTGCAGAGCACCCGCGGCGGGTTCGGCTCCGGCGGCACGTTCGCGCCGATGCGGCAGGAGCGCGCGGACGGCCTGGCGACGATGGACTGGGTGGTCAAGCAGCCGTGGTTCGGTGCCGCGCTCGTGCTGGTCGGCGTCAGCTACATGGGGTACGTCCAGTGGGCCGTCGCCGACCGCCTCCCGCCGCAGGTCAAGGCGCTGGTCCCGCAGGTGTCCGAGTCCGCGCTGAGTCTGGGGTTCCTGCGCCGGGACGGCTTCGCGCTGGAGGCCCCGTTCATGTGGGGCGTGCTGGTCGGCAGCCAGGAGCGCCGCGCGGCGCTGCTCCGCCAGCCGTTCCAGATGCGCAGGACCCGCCGCGCCATGGACACGCTGCCGCTGAACCGGGCCGACGTCGCCGCCCTCGGCCACCCCTCGGCGTACGTGCAGGACATCCTCGCGCACGACGCCGACGACCCGTACTGGACCGACGTCGACCACCGGCACCGGGTGGCCGAGGTGAGCGTGCCGGTCAGCTCGATCGGCGGCTGGTACGACATCTTCCTGCCCGGCCAGCTGCGCGACTTCCAGGCTCTGCAGGAGGCGGGCCGACCCGCGCGGTTGACGGTCGGCCCGTGGACGCACGCCGAGTTCACCAGCGCCGGCGTACAGGAGGCGATCGAGTTCGCGCTCCCGCTGGCCCGCGGCGAGCAGCCGCCCGAGCGCGCCCCGGTACGCCTGTACGTGATGGGCGAGGAAGCCTGGCGCGACTTCGACTCCTGGCCGCCCGCCGGGTACGCCGCCCAGCGGTTCCACCTCCAACCGGGCGGCGGGCTGTCCACCGAGCCGCCCGGCGCGTCGGAGCCGGACCGGTACCGCTACGACCCGGCCGAGCCGACCCCGGCGGTCGGCGGCGTACGCCTGGAGCGCGGCTCGGCCCGGGTCGACAACGCGGCCCTGGAGGCGCGCCCGGACGTGCTCACCTACACCACCGCCGCGCTCGACCGGGACGTCGAGGTGGTCGGCGAGGTCAGCGCGGAGATCTGGTTCGGCTCCAGCCTCCCGCACGCGGACGTCTTCGTGCGGCTGTGCGACGTCGACCCGCGGGGCCGCTCGACGAACGTCTGCGACGGGCTGACCAGCCTGTCCGGCGCCGACGAGGTCAGCGCCGCCACGGTGTCGATGTGGCCGACCGCGCACCTGTTCCGGCGCGGCCACCGCATCCGGGTCCAGGTTTCCAGCGGCGCCTTCCCCCGGTACGCCCGCAACCCGGGCACCGGGGAGCCGATCGGCACCGCGACCACGCTGCGCGCCGCCGACCAGGCGGTCCACCACGACCCGGACCGCCCGTCGGCGGTGATCCTGCCGGTACGCGCCTGAGCGCTACCCTTCGTCGCCGAAGGTCACGATCACCTTCTCGGCCGCCCCCGGCGTGAGCGCGAGCCGGAACGCGTGCTCGACGTCGGCGAACGGCACGCGGTGGCTGATCAGCCGCGCGAAGCGGTCCCAGTGCCGGGCCAGTTGCGGGGTCACCTCGAAGATCTCCGTGGGGTAGCCCTGGGAGCCGAGGATGGTCATCTCGCTGCGCAGGATGGCGCCGAGGTCGATGGGCTCGGGCTTCTTGTGCACCGCGACCGTGACCAGCTTGGCGCCCCACTTCGCCGAGGTCAGCGCGGTGTTGACCACGGCGGCGACGCCGGCCGCGTCGATGTAGATGTCGGTGTCGGGGCGGGGCTGGCCCAGCGAGTTCGCGCCGGTGCCGTGCAGCTCGGCCAGGCGGGCGGCGACGTCTTCGCGGGAGGAGTCGATGACCGCGTCCGCCCCGACGGCGAGGGCGGTCCGCAGGCGCTCGGGCAGCACGTCGGCGACGGTCACGTGCGCCACGCCGCGCAGCTTCAGCCAGATGGTGGCGCCGAGCCCGATCGGGCCGGCGCCGAACACCAGGACCTTGTCGCCCGGCTTGGCCTCGGACCGGTTGACGCAGTGCAGCGCGACCGCCATCGGCTCGTTGAGGGCGGCCACGTCGTACGGCACCTCGTCGGGGATCACCGCGAGGCTCGTGCCCACGACCGCGTCCTCGATGAGCAGGTACTCGCTCATGCCGCCCAGCGCGCCGCCGCAGCCGATGATGCCGGAGGGCGCGGCCTGCGGGTTGACCACCACACGGTCGCCCACCTTGACGTCGGTGACCTCGGCGCCCACCTCGACGACCTCGCCGGCCGGCTCGTGCCCCAGCGGCACCGCCCGGGTCTGCCCGTCCGGGCCGATGGGCATGCCGCCCAGGTGCAGGAACGTCACGTCGGTGCCGCAGATGCCGACCGCGCGCATGCGCAGCAGCACGTCGCGGGGGCCGGGCGCCGGGCGTTCGATGTCGACGACGGCGATGGCGCCCGGGGCGCCGGTCTGGACTGACTTCATGATCGGACTCGCTTTTCTCGGAACCGTTTACTGAGGGCGGCGCGGCGCGCGCAGGCCGAGCGTGCGGCGGCCGGCGTCGAGCAGCAGCGGGCGCAGGGTTTCCGGGTCGAAGTCGGCGGCGAGCCGCGACGGCCCCACCGAGCAGGCGATCCCGGCCAGCGCCACGGCGGCCCTGACCTTTCCCGCGGGCGTCGGGTCGAGCGCCTCCAGGAGCGCGACCTGACGTTCGACGAGACCCTCCACGTTGTGCTGGGAGCGCAGCATCTCGACCGTCCCCGGGTCGCCCGCGAACACCGGGATCAGGTCCTGGTTGCGCACGACGAGGTCGACGAAACCGGTGAGCACGGTGTCCGCCCGGGCGTGCGCGGTGCGCTGCGCCTCGGCCGCCTCGACGGACTCCCGCATCTGCGTCACCAGCGGCTCGATCACCGCGGCGAGCAGCTCCTCGCGGGTACGGAAGTGGTGGTAGACGGCCGCCTTGGTGACGCCCACCTCGTCCGCGATCATCTGCAGCGACGTGCCGGCGAAGCTGTGCCGGGTGAACAGCCGGATGGCGGCGTCGATGAAGCGCTGCCGGCTGTCCTGCGCCTTCACTGCTGCTGCGGTGGACATGTTTACTCCTCCGTAACTTCCCTGGACCCGCAGCCTAGCTTGCCGTTCGGCTAGGCGCAAGCCTGTCGATCGGCAAGCCAGCAACTAGCCGATCGACTAGTGATCTGCTTCACGATCGGCTAGTGTTCGACTTGCCGATCGGCTAGCGTCCCGATGGTCAGCACAACATCCCAGAGGAGACACCGATGGCTTCGTTCCTGTACCGGCTCGGCCGGTTCGCCTTCCGCAGGCGCTGGCTGGTCCTCGGCCTGTGGCTCGCGGTGCTCATAGCGGCGCTGGTCGGCGCCGCCACCCTGTCCGGCAAGACCCAGGACGCGTTCCGGATCCCCGGTACGCAGTCGCAGCAGGCGATCGACCTACTGCAGGAGCGCTTCCCGCAGGCGTCCGCCGACGGCGCCACCGCGCGGGTGGTCTTCGCCGCACCGGACGGCCAGCAGCTCACGAGCGCGGCCAACAAGGCGACCATCGAGCGGGTCGTCGCCGAGTTGAAGCAGGCCCCGCAGGTCGCCTCGGTGTCCGACCCGTTCACCTCGGGGGCGGTCAACGAGGCCGGCACGGTCGGCTTCGCCCAGGCGACGTACCAGGTGCAGTCCGGGGAGCTGACCGACCAGACGCGGGACACGCTCACCGGCATCGTCGACGAGGCGCGCGCCCAGGGGCTGACCGTCGAGGTCGGCGGCGACGCGCTCCAGCTCCAACCGGAACAGGGCATCACCGAGATCGTCGGCGTCGCCGTGGCGGCCGTGGTGCTGGTCATCACGTTCGGCTCGTTCGTGGCCGCCGGCCTGCCGCTGCTGACCGCCCTGCTCGGCATCGGGATCGGCATCGGCGCCATCACCGCGGCGACCGGCTTCGTCGACCTGTCCTCGACCACCCCGACCCTCGCCCTGATGCTCGGCCTCGCGGTCGCGATCGACTACGCGCTGTTCATCGTCTCCCGGTACCGGCACGAGCTCGGCGCGGGGCGCGCCCCCGAGGAAGCGGCGGGTAGGGCGGTCGGCACCGCCGGATCGGCCGTCGTCTTCGCCGGGCTGACCGTCGTGATCGCCCTGGCCGCGCTGTCCGTGGTCGGCGTGCCGTTCCTGACCCAGATGGGCATCGCCGCCGCCGGCACCGTCGCGGTCTCCGTGCTCATCGCGCTGACCCTGCTGCCCGCCATGCTGGGCTTCGCCGGCAAGCGCATCCTCGGCAAGCGCGCCCGTAGCGGCCAGCACACCCGTGACCCCGAGGCCGGCACCAAGAACTTCGGCACCCGCTGGGCCCGCGGGGTCGCCCGCCGGCCGGTCATCGCGCTGCTGATCGGCGTCATCGGGCTCGGCGTCATCGCGATCCCCACCCTGGACCTGCACCTGGGCATGCCGGACGACAGCACCGCCGCGCCGGACACCACCCAGCGCAAGGCGTACGACCTGCTGGCCGGCGGGTTCGGCGCCGGCTTCAACGCACCGCTGACCGTTGTGGTCGACGCCCCGGCCGGCTCGGCGCAGACCTCCGCCGCCCAGGTCGCGAAGGAGATCACCGCGCTGTCCGACGTCGCCGCGGTTACTCCCGCGGTCCTCAACCAGACCGGCGACACCGCCCTGCTGACCGTCATTCCGAAGAGCGGCCCCAGCGACACCGCCACCGAGGACCTCGTGCACGCCATCCGCCAGCTGGACGGCTCGGTGCCGGACGCGAGCATCGGCGTCACCGGCCTGACCGCCATCAACATCGACGTGTCCAAGAAGCTCGGCGACGCGCTGATCCCGTACCTGGCGGTCGTGGTGGGCCTGGCGTTCGTCCTGCTGATGCTGGTGTTCCGGTCGATCCTGGTGCCGATCAAGGCCACCGCCGGCTTCCTGCTCAGCATCGTGGCCACGTTCGGCGCGGTCGTCGCGGTCTTCCAGTGGGGCTGGCTGGCCGACCTGCTCGGCGTCGACCACACCGGGCCGATCATCAGCTTCCTGCCCATCATCCTGATCGGCATCGTGTTCGGCCTGGCCATGGACTACCAGGTCTTCCTGGTCACCCGGATGCGCGAGGACTACGTGCACGGCATCCCGGCGAAGCAGGCCGTGGTCAGCGGCTTCGGCCACGGGGCGCGGGTGGTCACCGCCGCCGCGATCATCATGATCAGCGTCTTCTCCGGCTTCATCCTCTCGCCTGAGTCGATCGTCAAGTCGATCGGGTTCGCCCTCGGCGTGGCCGTCCTCTTCGACGCGCTCGTCGTCCGGATGACGATCGTGCCGGCCGTGATGACGCTGCTCGGCAAGTCCGCCTGGTGGCTGCCGCGCTGGCTCGACAAGCTCCTGCCCAATGTGGACGTCGAGGGCGAGAAGCTGCGCCACCAGCTCGACGACGTGCCCGAGCCGGCCCCCGCCGACCGCGTTCCCGAACGCGTTCCGGCCTGACGCACCCCGCGCGGGTCGCCGCCCACCCGGCGGCGGCCCGCGCACTCTCCTCCGTCCGAAAGGGACAACGCCGTGGAACGTCCGCGCCCGCTCCGGGAACTGCTGCTCGTCGCCGGACTGTTCCTGGCGTACAAGCTCGGACGGCTTGCCGTCGCCGGCGACGTGTCCACCGCGTACACCAACGCCGCCCACGTCTGGGACCTCGAACGCGCCATCGGCCTGCCCAGCGAAGCCGCCCTGCAGCACGCCATCCTCGGCGTCGACTGGCTGGTCCGCGCCGCCAACCTGTACTACGCCGGCGTGCACTTCCCGGCCACCGCCGCGCTTCTGCTGTGGACGTACCTGCGCCGCCCCGCCCTCTACCGCTGGGCCCGCACCACCCTCGCGGCCCTGACCGCGACCGGTTTCGCCGTCCAGATGCTGCTGCCGCTGGCGCCACCGCGACTGCTGGCCGCCGCCGGCATGGTCGACACCGGCCACGCGGTCGGACCGAGCGTCTACGGCAATCCCACCAGCGACGTGCTCGCCAACCAGTTCGCCGCGATGCCGTCCCTGCACGTCGGCTGGGCAGCCGTGGTGTCCATTGTGCTCATCCGCGCCACCCACGGCCCGTGGCGGTGGCTCTGGCTCTTCCATCCAGTCATCACGCTCGCCGTCGTCGTGGTCACCGCCAACCACTACTGGCTCGACGCCGCCGTCGCCCTGGCGCTGCTCGGCGCGATCGCCCTCGTCATGGCACGGCTGCCCCGCCCGGTCCGGATCGAGACGCGCACCCCGGTGCTGGCCGGCCGGCGGCTACCGTGACCACGCTCGCCGTACCCGTGCGCAGCCGCTGGTGGCGGATCGCCCTCGTCGCCGTGGCCGGCGCCGCCGCGGTCGTCGTGCTGCGCGGCCGCCTGCCCGACACCGGCGCGGTCCTCGCCGCGGCGCAGGCCGCCGACGTCCGCTGGGCCGCCCTCGCCGTGCTGGCCCAGACCCTGTCCCAGGCCATGTTCGCGCGGCAGCAGCGCCAGTTGCTGACCGCGTTCGGCGTCGGCATCTCGCCGCTGCGCGCCCTCGCCATCAGCTACAGCCGCTCCGCGATCAGCATGGCGCTGCCCGCCGGATCGGCGGTCTCGGCCGCCTTCGCCTTCCAGCAATTCCGGGTACGCGGGGCGAGCCGCAGCACGGCCGCGACCGTGGCCATCCTGTCCGGCGTCGCGTCCACGGTCGGCCTCGTCGTGCTGTACGCGGCGCTCCCGGTGGTGGCCCGGCCGTGGCTCGCCATCCCGGCGGCGGCGCTCCTCGGCGGCGCCGCGTGGTCCGCCGTCCACGTGGCCCGGACCTGGCGCCCGGCCCGGTTGCCGCGCTGGCGCGTACTCGCGCAGCTGGCCAACCTCGCCCGCGAGGCCCGCGCGGTGCCCGCCCGCCACTGGGTGGCGACCATCGCGTTCGCCGCCGCGAACTGGCTGCTCGACCTGGCCTGCCTCGCCGCCGTAACGCACGCCTGCGGCCTCACCGTGGGGTACGGCGAACTGGCCACGGTGTACCTGGCGGCCCAGGTCGCCCGGCAGATCCCGCTCACGCCCGGCGGGATCGGCCTGATCGAGACGAGCCTGCTCACCGGCCTGGTCGCGGCGGGCGCGGCGCAGACCGGCGCGGCGGCCGCGGTGCTCGGCTACCGGATCATCTCGTTCTGGCTGATCCTGCCGGTCGGCCTGACCACCTACCTCGGGCTGCGCCGCCAGCTAGAAAAATAGCTTAGGCTAACCTAAGATGATCTCCTCCGTGAGTCGACCGAGGAGATACCCGTGCGCCGAACGTTGCCCCTCTGCCTGGCGGTACTCGCCGCGGCCGCGACCGCCCTGGCCGTCCCGGCCGGCGCCGCGGCGGAGCCCGTCACCGGTACCGGCTCGGAAGGCCAGCGGCTGACCGTCTCGAAGACCGTGCTGGACCCCGCCGGCGAGACCGTGCGGGTGACCGGCACCGGGTACGACACGGCGAAGAGCATCTACGTCGCGGTCTGCCAGGACAACGGGGACGGGAACCTGCCCACACCGTGCGCGGGCGGCGCCGACACCACCGGCGGATCCGACGCGATGAAGTGGATCGGCACCGACCCGTACGGCAGCGGGCTGGCCATCCCGTGGGGACCGGGCGGCACGTTCGACGTGCAGATCGTGGTGCGGGGCAAGTCCGAAGGACTGGACTGCGCCCGGCTCACCTGCGCGGTGGTGACCAGAGTGGACCACCGCAACAGCGCGGACCGCTCCCAGGACGTACGGATACCGGTCACGTTCACCACGCCGCCGGCGGGACCGGGCGAGGGAGACGGAGTCGAGCCCGGCACGGTCGCGGTCAAGGAGACCGGCGTGCTGCGCGTACCGGAGGGCCCGTCGCCGGTGCTCCTGCACCCGGAGTCCGGCACGCTCTACGTCGGCGCCGTGCTCGGCAGCGGCAAGGGCGGCGTGTACGCGCTGGACCCGGCCACCGGCGCCGAACTGAGCCGGGTCACCGACGTCAACCTCGGCGCCACCGTCCGCCGCAACGCCAAGGTCAGCTATCTCATCGGCCCGGCGCCCGGCGACGGCGTGTACTTCGCGTCCGGCCCGGTCCTCGGGTACACCCGCACGGGCGACACCCAGGCGGTCGGCCTCGCCGCCCCGCTGGCCCGCACGGTCCGCGGCGCCGCGCCCGGCCTGACCCCGGACACGGTGTTCGTCTCCCGCGCGGACGGCACCCTGGAAGAGGCCCGGTACACGGACGGCGCCTGGCAGACCACCCGATCCGTCCCGATCGGTGGCAGCGGACCGGTCACAGTGGACACCACCACGGGTACGGTCTGGGTCGGCACCGGCATCGGCGCGCTGACCAAGGTCGACGCGGGCACGTTCACCGCCAGCACGCTCGCCATCGAGACCGGCAGCACCGAGGGACCCTCGTCCCTCACCGCCGATCCGCGGCGTGGACGGCTCGTGCTGACCGCCAACCTGCCCGCCGCGGTGGTGGTCGTCCACGCCGGCACCGGCGCCGTCCTGCACCGCGTGGCCGGCGAACCCGAGCGCCCGCCCACCCGGTCCTACCTGGACCCGAGCGGCGAGGTCCTGTACGTCCTGGCCCCCGGGCACCCCGAGTCGCGGGTGCTGCTCTACGACGCGGACACGCTCGCACCGCTGGCCGACCCGGTGACGGCACCGTCCAACGTGCACGGTGTGGCGGCCCGGCCCGGCGGCGCCGAGTTCTTCGTCACCAACAACGCCGAGGACACCGTCTCCCGGTACGCCAAGCTGGTCTCCCCCGCGGTCACCGCGCACCCCGCCGACCTCGCCGCCCAGCCCGGCGCCGACGTCACCTTCACCGCCGCGGCCACCGGCACGCCCGCGCCCACCGTGCGCTGGCAGGTCAGCCCGGACGGCGCCCAGACCTGGCACGATCTGGCCGGCGCGACCGAGACGACGCTGTCGTTCCCTGCGCGGTCCACACAGGACGGATACCGGTACCGGGCACTGTTCACCAACGAGCTGGGGACGACGCGTACGACGGCCGCGACGCTGACGGTCACCGCGCCGAGCCCGTCGCCGAGCGCCAGCACGCCGACGCCCGCGCCCACCCCGACCGTGACCGCCACGCCTACCGCCACCGCCACGCCCGACGGGCCGTACGGCACCGGCACGGGCACCGGGGCGGACGGCCAGACGCTGACCGTCACGCCGGTGAACAACCTCGACCCGGCCAGCCAGAAGGTCACCGTCACCGGTCGCGGGTACGACGAGTCCAAGGGCATCTACGTCGCCTTCTGCGCGTACCAGGGTGCCGGGCAGCTGCCCACGCCCTGCCTCGGCGGCGCCGACATGAGCGGTGACTCGCACACGTCCGCGTGGATCGCCAACGACGACCCGTACGGCGCGGGCCTGGCCACCCCGTACGGCCCGGACGGGTCGTTCGAGGTCGAGCTGACACTGAGCGCCAAGGACGAGAGCCTCGACTGCTTCCAGGTGACCTGCGCGGTGGTGACCAGAGTGGACCACCGCAACAGCGCGGACCGCTCCCAGGACGTCGCCGTCCGGGTCGGCTTCGCCGGTCAGGACCCGGTCGACCCGAGCAACCCGACCACGCCGGGCGGCGGGGGCGGCAGGCTCCCCCGTACCGGCAGCGCCTTCGTGCTGCCCGTGGCCGGGCTCGGCGGGCTGCTGATCGCCGCCGGCATCGCGATCGTCGTGGTGACCCGCCGTCGCCGGGTGCCGCGGGCCACCACCCCTAAGGCATCCTAGGATGAAGGTGTACGCACGTCCTCGTACGCCCGCAGGGTCTCGTCGGCGAACCGGTCCGGCGTGTGCTCCCGCGCGATCATCTGCCCGCGCCGGCCCAGGCCGCGCGCCTGGTCGGGCGCCCGCAGCAGCGCGGCGATGCCGGCGGCGAACGCGGCCGGGGCCGGGTCGGTGAGCCGCATGGCGGCGGACAGCGGGTGGCTCCCGTGCAGCGCCCCGTCCGTCAGCACGATCGGCACGCCGGACAGCGCCGCCTCGTGCAGCACGATGCCCTGCGTGTCGGTCGCGGACGCAAACGCGAACACAGTGCTGGCCCGGTACGCCCCGTGCACCTCGGCGGGGGGCAGCGCCCCGGTGACGACGGTGTGCGCGGCCAGCCCGGCCCGGTCGAGCCGGCGCTCCAGCCGCAGCCGCCCGGACCGGGGACCGACCAGCAGCAGCGTCGCCGCCGGCACCTGCCCGCGCACGATCCGGAACGCGGCGAGAAGCAGCCGGATGCCCTTCTCCGCGGACAGCCGGCCCACGAAGAGCACGACGGGGGCATCGCCGGCGATCCCGAAGCGGGCCCGGAACTCGGCACCCGTGGGACCGTCCGGCGGGAGGCTCGCCGGGGTGGCGATGACCCGCACCTTGCCGGCGTAGGCCGCCATCCGGCAGCGGCGCAGGGCGTTCGCCGTCGGCGCGATGATGACCCGCACCGCGTCGAAGATCCGCGCGTTGGCCTCCTCGACCGCCCCGTACTGCCCACCGGGGTGCACGGCCGGGCCGCGGCGCAGGTGCCGCCCGTACACGGCGGTGCCGGCCCGGATCACCGGGGTCGGGATGTAGTAGTGCTCCGCGTACCCGTGCATGTCGGTGTGGTACGTGTAGACCGCCGGGACGCCGAGCTGCCGCGCCACGGTGAGCCCGGCCGCCCCGAGCGGGCCCGGCGTGTGCACGTGCGCGACGTCCGGCCGCCACGCCCGTACCCGCTCGCGCATCGCCCGGATCGGGAAGAACGCGAACCGGAAGTCACCCATCCCGGTCGGCATCGACGGCACCCAGATCACCTCGCCCACCCCGGCCTCGGCGTCACCCCACAATGGACCGGTGCTGACCACCGCGCTGTCGTGACCGCGCCCGCCCAGCAACCGGACGAGCAGCCTGATCGAGGACGCGATGCCGTTGACGCCACCGACCGTGGCGTCGGTGAAATGTAGGATCCTGGTCAATGCCCCCGCGTCCCTCACCCGTCACGCCACTGTGGGCAGTGGGCACGGCCGTCGCCGTGTGCGCGGCTGGCTTCGGCGCGCTCACCGTATTCTCGGCGCTGCGGCCGGCGCCCGCAGCCCTGCCGGGCCTGTTCGACTTCGCCAGCGCCACGTGGGGCGACGGGCTGGCGCTGCCAATCATGTGCGGCGCCCTGGTGTACGCCGTGCGCACCCTCCCGGCCGCCCGGCGGGACGCGCCGCTCGCCACCGCGGCCGGCCTCCTCGGCGGCGCCCTCGGCATGGCCACCGAGGCGGTGTGGCTGCGCGCCGACTCGCCCCGGCTCAACTGGACCCTCCCCCAGGCGCACCACTTCACGGTGGCCGGCTGGTACCACGCCGCGTTCCTGGTGCTGGTGTGCACGGGGGCCGCCGCGCTGTGGGCGCTCGCGCTGCACCGCACCGCGCACGCCGGGCGGCTCCCCTGGCGTACCAAATGGTCTCTTGCCGTCGCGGCGGCCGCCGGGGCCGCGTTCCTCGCGCTGCTCATGGTCGACGCCCGCGCGGCCGTCGTGACCGACGGGCGGAGCCTGCTGGGACTGCTCACCGGGACGGCAGCGATCCTGGCGGCCGCCGGCGGGGCCGCCGCCCGGCGGCGCCGGGCGAAACCCGGTTGACCGGCCGGATCACGGCGGCAGACTACCGCCATGAGCCGGCTCGCCGCCATCGTCATCCACTGCCGCGACCCGTACGTCGCCGGGCCGTTCTGGTCGCGCGCGCTCGGCCTGCCGCCGGTCGACGAAGACCGCGACAAGCTCGCCAGCCGCACCCTCGAACCGGACGAGTCGGTGCTGCTGCGCGACCCGCAGGGCCGGTCGCCGGACGTGTGGGTGAGCCCGACCGAGGACGACCTGGACGAACGCGGCCGCGGCCTGGTCCACCTGGACCTGCGGCTGGACAACCTGGCCGAGCTGGACGCGCTGGTGGCCGCGGGCGCCACGGTCCGCTGGGAGGTTACCTCGCCGCACCGCTGGACGGTCCTGGCCGCGCCGGACGGCGTGCTCTTCTGCGCCATCCATCCGCGGGAGGACGAGCATGGAGCGTGACCGCCTCGTCAAGCTGAGCAAGCGGATGTCCAAGGCGCTGCGCCACAACCCCGGCCGGGTCGGCCTCGTCCTGGACGCCGCCGGCTGGGTCCCGGTGGACACCTTCCTGACCGCGATGGGGATCAGCCGGCCCGACCTCGACGCGGTCGTGGCCGGCAACGACAAGCAGCGCTTCGCCATCGAGCACGGCCCGGACGGGGTGGAGCGGATCCGCGCCAACCAGGGCCACTCGATCGCGGTCGACCTGGAGCTGCGCCCGCAGTCCCCGCCCGAGGTGCTCTACCACGGCACCAGCGCGGCCGTCCTGCCGTCCATCCGCGCCACCGGGCTCAACCGCGGCGGCCGCCACCACGTCCACCTGTCCGCCGACACCGCCACCGCCCACCGGGTCGGGGCCCGGCGCGGCGGCGCCGTCGTCATCATCACCGTGAACGCCGCGGCGATGGCCGCCGACGGGCACGACTTCTACCGCAGCGCGAACGGCGTCTGGCTCACCGAATCGGTCCCCCCGGCGTACCTTCTGACGTGATGGCCTCGCTGGTGTTCTTCCCCGCGCACAACGACCGCGGCCAAGAGCTACTGGACTCGTACGTGCGGCCGGCGTGCCGCGACCACCGCGTCCGCCTGCGGGTTGCCGACCGCGGCGCACACCGGGGTACGGCGCTCAAGGCCCAGGTGTTCGCGGACCTCGTCCTGTGGGACTGTTCCGTCGAGCCGGCCGGCCACGTGTACGGGGCGCTCGACACCTGGTCCAAGGTCCGCGAGAACAACCTGCTCGTCAGCCGCACCCCGCTGCCCCGCAATGTGCTCGCGCGGCACCAATGCGCGCCGATCCATGGCGCCACCTTCAGCAACGCGGTGCTCGGCGAATGGCTCGACCGCTGGCTGGCCAACCGGTTTGGCGACCCGGTCAGCGACGCACCTACCGCCGACCTCGCTCGGCACTACTGGATGTACGACCGGCCCGCCGACTACTTCCTCAGCTTTCGCGGCACCCACGAGGAGAGCGCCGCCGACTGGGCCGCCGCGTACGCACGGACCCACGGGGTGACCGTGCGCATGGTGCCGGCGGGCGAGTACTCGTACCCCACCGAGTGCGTGACCCAGCAACAGATGTGGGAGGGCGTGGCCCGCCTGCGGCTGGAGATGACCGCCACTCGGCGCGTGATAGTGCACTGGTCTGCCACCGGATACCTCGATTCGTTCTGGACGTCCAGCGAGCTGTTGCTGGCGCTGTGGATGCACAACCACCTCGACCGGTCCGGCCGAGCCATGCTGGACGAGGCCCTCTTCGTCGCGGACGGCAAGGCGCCGGCACCGCTGCGGGACATCGCGCTGCCACGGCCCACCGACCCCGAGCTCGACCGCCTCGTCGAGCTCCTCAACAACGCCGACCCGTACACGTCGGCGCCGGAGACCCAGATCGCGCCGCGCGGGCTGGGCCGGCTGACCCGGCTCTTCGTACGGCGGTTCGGTTGGTACAAACCGGAGTTCACCACGCCGAGCTTCTGGCACACGGTCCGCGTCCCTTGTCCGGGCTGCCGGCCAGCCGACCGCCAGCCCGGTGCCATCTCCTGGTCCCGCCACCTCGCGCTCCCTGGCGACGCGCCGGCCACGGACTATTTCGGCTACTTCCCGGCCGAACCCGCGAGCCTGGAAGGCGGCACGCTCACGTGCCCCGGCTGCGGCCATCGGCTCCGGCTGGTCAACCGGCGCGGCGTACGCACGTTGTGGGTGCCCGTGCTGACAACGGAGAAAGACCAGGACCGGCCGGTGATCCAGGAGCACAAGGTCTGGGAAGTGGTTCCGGCCGACTAGGTGCCCGATGCGCCATCGCGCAGCGCCACCTGCGTGATCGCGCAGGCGCCGGACACGAATCGGCAACGGGTGATGGACCCTGCCGGCCGGTGGGTGGTTACATGCCCGCGTGCCACAGGACATGCTCGACCCCCGCGAGCAGGCGCTGGTCAAGCTGCTCGCGCAGGGCCACACCGACGCCACCGCCGCCCGCGAGCTGCGCATCAGTACGCGGTCGGTCTCCTCGATCGTGCGGACCCTCATGGACCGGCTCGGCGTGGACAACCGCTTCCAGCTTGGCCTCGCCCTCGGCGCTCTGCACGCCGCCACCCTGCCGCCGAACCCCGATGTCCCCGATGTGGACGGGTCTAGACATGGTCGGGGACCGCATACCTGAGAGTCATATTTATACCTGTGAGGTATCTGCCTCACGTCTCGCATCCCGCCCGGCCGATTCGGCCTGGAGGGTCGCGATGGCGTCGCTGACCTCGCGGGCCTGCGGGTCGTCGAACTCCTTCAGGGTGGCCACGGCGCCGTCCCACGCCGCCCGGGCCAGCTCGGCGTGGCCGGCCAGGAAGAGGGACTTGCCCACGTCGACGCGGACCATGGCCTCGAAGCGCGGGTTGCCGAGCGAGCGGAACATGCCGATGGATCGGCGGAAGGCGTGCAGGGCCTGCCGGTGCCGCCCCAGCGCCAGGTACGCGCGACCGAGGTGATGCTGGTTGGTCGCCTCGCCGTTGACCTGATCCAGCTCACGGTTGATGGCCTGGGCCCGCACGTGGCAGTCGATCGCCGCGTCGTAGTCGCCGGCCGCCTGGAGCGCGACCCCGAGGTTGTCCAGGTTGAGGGCGCGCCCGCAGTCGTACCCGATCTTCTCGCAGTACGCCAGGGCGCGGCTGGCGTACCAGCGGGCGGTCTCGTGGTCGCCCTGCTCGCCGTATGCCAGGCCCAGGTTGCCCAGCACCATCGCCTCGCCGCGGGCGTCCCCCGCGTCCTGGAAGCAGGTCAGCGCGGCCTGGAAGTGGCCGGCCGCGGCCGGGTCGCCCTTGTAGTAACACATGCAGCCCAGGGCGTTGAGCACGTAGCCCTCGCCGATCCGCTCGCCGGCGACCGCGGCCGCCGCCACCGCCCACCCGTGCAGCTCGATCGCGTCGTGCAACGGGATCCGGCGCTCGAAGAACGCGATCATCGACATGACGATGCGCCACGAGTGGCCGCTCCAGCCGTTGTCGTGGGCCCAGCGGATCACCGACCGGATGCCGTCGTACTCCTCCTCGAACCAGGCCATCGCGGTCGTCACGTCCGCGAACCGCGGCGGCGTCGCCTGGGGCAGGTACGGCGCCACGTAGTCGCGGCGGCGGTGCGGGAGCAGGCGGCTGTCGGCGGCGACCGCCGCGTGCAGGTACCAGTCGAGTAGCCGGTGCACCGCCCGCACCCGCTCCGGCTCGCTCTCGTCGCGGCTGGCCTGCTCCCGCGCGTACCAGCGGACCAGGTCGTGCAGCTCGTAACGGCCAGGCCGGCGCTGCTGCACCAGGTGCGCGGCCACAAGGTGGTCCAGCACCCGCTCGGCCCGGTGCACCGGCAGGCCGGACAGCGCCGCCGCGGCCGCCAGCGAGACCTCGTCGGCCGGGTGCAGCCCCAGCTTGCGAAACATGCCGGCCGCGTCCGGGCTCAGCGCGCGGTACGACCAGGACAGCGCGACCCACAGGTCGTTGTGCGGGTCGCCGTCCCCGTCGCGGAACACGTCCAGCCGGGCCCGCTCGTCGGTCAGCGCCCGCACGACGCGGGTGAGGCCGCCCGCCCGCTGGGCCCGCTCGGCGACGATCGCCAGGGCCAGCGGGTGCCCCGCGCACAGCTCCACGAGGTGGGCCGCGGGACCGCTCTCGGCGGCCACCCCGTCCGGCCCGTACGCCGATGCCAGCAGCGCCAGCGCCTCGCCCGGCCGCAGCGGCCCGAGCGTCACCCGGTGCGCGCCGTCCCGTACCGAGAGGCCGCGCAGCTGGTTGCGGCTGGTGACGATGACCAGGCTGTCGCCGCCGGGCAGCAGCGCGCGCACCTGGCCGGCGTCCCGCGCGTTGTCCAGCAGCATCAGCACCCGCCGGCCGGCGAGCGTGCTGCGCAGCAGGGCGGCCCGCTCGTCGGCGCCCGGCGGGATCAGGTCGCTGCGCACGCCGAGGCCGCGCAGCAGCGCCTCCACCGCCGCGGACGGCGACACCGGCTCGCCGGGGCCGTAGCCCCGCAGGTTCAGATACAACTGCAGATCCGGGTACGCCGGCGCGATCGAGTGTGCGAAGTGGACGGCCAACGTCGTCTTCCCGATGCCCGGTGCGCCGTCCAGCGCGACGATGCGGGTCAGCCGCCGTTCGTCCCCGCCCATCGCCGCCGTCAGCCGGTGCAGCTGCTCCAGCTCGGCCCGGCCGGTGAAGTGGGCCACGTCGTGCGGCAGTTGCCGGGTGGCGCCGGCCTCCACCGGTGGCGCGGCGGACGCCCCGTCGCGCAGGACCCGGGCGTGCACCTCCTGCAACGCGCCGCCCGGCTCGATGCCCAGCTCGTCGACCAGCGCCGCCCGCACCTGCCGGTACGCCTCCAGCGCCTCCACCCGCCGGCCGGAGCGGTGCAGCGCGTCGATCAGCCGCGCCCACAGCGACTCGCGGGTCGGGTGCACCCGTACCAGATCGCGCAGCTCCGGGATGACGGCGCTGGACTGCCCGGACCGCAACTCCAGGTCCATCCGCCGCTCGGCGGCGGCCGACCACTCGTCCTCCAGCAGGGGTACGACCTCGCGGTCGAGCCACACCGACTCCACACCCGTGAACGGCCGGCCCCGCCACAGCGCCAACCCCTGGCGCAGCAGCTTGAGCTCCCCCTCGGACCCGTCGCCGGTCTCGGCCGCGCGCCGCAGCAGGTCGCGGAACGCCCACAGGTCGATCCGGTCCACCGCGACAGCGAGTTGGTAGCCGTCCCGCGCGGTCTGGATGGCGAACGGCCCGAGCAGCCGGCGCAGCCGCGCCACGTACGTGTGGACCGTGGCCCGCTCGCGGCGTGGCGCCCGCTCCGGCCACAGCCGCGCCGCCAGCAGGTCCACCGACACCGACTCTCCCGCCGACACCAGCAGCGCGGCCAGCAGCACCCGCATCTTTCCCGCCGGCACCGACACGGCCCGCCCGCCGGCGCGCACCTCCCACGGCCCGAGAATCCGGAAACGCACGTCCACCCCGCTGATCATCGTCCCCCCTCGATGACGCACCCACAAAAGTCAACCCCACCCAGCGACACAAACACTCATACGCCCCCTCCTGCGCTCCTTGATCGGCGAACGCCGAGGGCCACCGGGCGCGGCCCGTTAGGGTTCGGGCATGACCGGATCCACACAGGACGCGGCGCTGTTGGCCCGCGCCATACGGCTCGCCCTCGACAACGCCGCCGCCGGGCAACTGCCCTTCGGCGCGCTGGTGGTACGGGACGGCGCCGTCCTGGGCACCGGCGTCAACACCGCCCTGCGGGACCGCGACCCGACCGCGCACGCCGAGGTCGCGGCCGTCCGGGACGCCTGCCGCGCGGTGGGCCAGGTGCACGTCACCGGGGCCACGATCGTGTCCAGCTGCGAGCCCTGCGCCGTGTGCCACTCCGTCGCCGTGACCGCCGGCGTGACGCGCATCCTCTACGCCGCGCCCAAGGAGGCCGTACCGGACCTGGGCTACCCGGCCCCGAGCGACAACGCCGAGTTGCTGGGCCGGATGCAGGAGCTGCTCCGCTCGGCCGCGCCCGACCAGCTCATCCACGTACCGATCGAGGGCGCCGAGGAACCGTTCCGCCGCTACGTCGCCGGCCGGGCCTGACGCCGGCCGGCGTTCGCCGATCAAGGACTTTCCCGCCGATCAAGGGCGAACGGTCGTGGAAAGAGATCCAACCACGGCCATATGCCCTTGATCGACGCACAAATAGGGGGCTAGAGGTCGTTCTCGAAGCTCCGGTCGCGCCACCAGTCGGGGTTGGCCCAGGGGCCGCCGGGGCGGGTTTCGCGGACGCCGTCCACGTCGACGTCGACGCGCTCGTTGAAGAACGCCACCTGGTCGCGGGCCGGCGCGGCGTCCGGCCGCGGCTCGCGGTACGTCCAGGCCAGGTTCACGTACGGCGCGTCGCCGACCAGCACCGACCAGTAGACGGCCTCGCCCTTGTACGCGCACCGCGTGGTGTGCTCGGTCGGGGTCAGCGGGGCGACCACGTCCTCGATCGGGAAGTACCAGCGCGGCACGAGGCCGGTCTCGTAGATGACGGTGGCCCGGTGGCTCTCCGCCAGCGTCACCCCGTCCAGGCTCACCCGGACGTGCCGGGACGACTGGAGCGCGTCGACCCGGTGGTACGGGTCGCGCACGTGCGCGATCGCGAGCAGCTCCTCCTCGTACCACTCGTCCATGGCCCGCCAGAAGAGGGCGACCAGCCCGCGGAGCCGCTCGGCCTCCGGCGGCGGGGCCGGGTACGCGAGCGCCGCGCGTTCGACGAAGCGGTCACCGAGGCGCAGGTGCCAGAGCTCGCTCGCGCCGAGGAACGCCGACGGCTTGCCGGCGCCCGCGGGCTCCAGCAGGTCCATGCGCACGTCCTCGGGCGGGAAGTAGCAGCGCGGCAACCGCCCCGGCTCGTGCAGCAGCTGACCGCGCGCGCTGTCGACGATCGGCTCGCCGGCGACGAGGCCGCGCATGCGCCGCGGGTACGGATCGATCAAGACCGAGCCGGCCCGCGGCAGCTCGGGTGCGAACACACCGGCCGGGGCGTGGCCGAACGGACCGGTGCCCATCGTGAGTGCCATTGCCCCAGCCTCTCACTTCCCGGCCGGGCCCAACCCCGTCGATCTTGAACTTGTCAGGCCCACATGTCCGGAATGGAACCTGACAAGTTCAAGATCGACCGCAGCTCTCAGGTGAGCGTTCCCGTCACGTTGCCGCCCGACTTCGTCACGTAGTAGGTGAGCTGGGCGCCGCTCCAGAAGTGGAACGTCAACGTGACGCGTTGCCCCTCGTTGACCTCGGCGAAGAACTCGGGCTTGAGGGTGATGGTGTTGGCGGTGTAGTTGGGTGCGAAGGTGACGTCGAACTCCTTGAACGAGGTCCAGTTGTGCGGGCCGGCGTTGCTGCCGTCGGCGTACCTGGCCTCCATGGTGGCGAGCTGGTCGCCGCGGAACTGGGCGGGTACGGCGAACGCGCCGGTCGTACCCGTGGCGCCCGCGAGGATCGGGGTGTCGTAGGTGATGATGCTGATCCGCCACGGCACCCCGGCCGAGAAGCGGGCCTGGATGTTGGTGTTGACGCCGTACGCCCGGCTGCCGACCAGCCGGGTGACCGCGGCGGCGGTGAGCGTCAGGGTGCTGCCGGACACGGTGTAGTCGGCGCCGTTGGCCAGATCGGTGGTGCCCTGCCGCAAGCCTTGGAAGCTCAGCCCGTTCAGGTTCAGGGTCAGCGACTTGCTGGTGATCGCGGCGGTGCGGGAGACGTACACCTGGTCGGATGAGGCGGTGCCGGAGCGGGTGGTCCAGCTGGACTTGATCTGTCCGATCAGCTCCGCGTCGGCCCACGCGAACGACGTACGGCCGAGGTGCTGGCCGTTGTCCCACAGCATGGTGGTGATCTGCCGGTTGCGGGCGTAGTAACCGAAGTACTCGAAGAACTTCAGCTTCTCGCCCTGCTCGATGGTGCCGGTGTGCCGGTCGAAGCCGAGCAGGCCGTACTCGCCGATGATGACCGGGATGCGGCGGGCGACGAACGCGTTGTAGACCCGGTCGAACGCGCCGGTCAGGTCACTTTGGACGGTGGCGTCGAAGCGGGTGCCGCCGGCCACGTTCACGCTGAACGGCCAGTACCCGTAGTAGTGCACGGTGGCGATCAGGTTGGCGTCGCCGGTGGCGGTGAACCAGTTCAGCGCCGGGTCGACGCGGGCGGCGTCGGCGGAGGTGTGCAGGGTCGGGATGACCAGCAGCCGGGACGCGTTGCCGCCGCCCGAGGCGCGCACGATACTGCGGAACGACGTGTTCAGCTCGTTCAGCAGGCTGATGGACTGTGCCTCGTCCGACGCGCCGGTGAACTGCGGCTCGTTCACGCTCTCGAACACCAGCCGCGAGGAGTGGCCGCGGAACGCGGCGGCGATCTGCGTCCACAGCGCGTTGTACCGGGCCAGGACGTTGGTGCGGTCGCTGGGCATCGTGTTGATCCACTGCCACGAGTCGTGGTGAATGTTGATCATCACGTAGAAGCCGTCCGCGATGGCCCAGTCGACGACCTCCTTGACCCGGTTGAGCCAGGCGGCGTCGATCGTGTAGTTCGGCGCCGACCCGTGGTGGTTGCTCCACGTGACGGGGATCCGGATGCTGTTGAAGCCCTGCGCCCGCACGTTGTCCAGCAACGCGGCGGTCACCCGCGGGTTGCCCCACGCCGTCTCGTCGGCGCCCACCGCGTCCAACGAGTTGCCCAGGTTCCAGCCGGGCTGCATCGCGGCGACGGCCGCCATCGCGTTGCCGGGCTGCGGCGACGTCGTGGGCGAGACGGTCGGCGAGACGGACGGCGAGACGCTGGCCGACGGACTCACGGTCGGCGACGCCGTCCCACCCACGCTGCCGGTGCAGACCGTGCCGTTGAGCGCGAACGACGTCGGCGCGGTGTTGGAGCCCGTCCACGAGCCGTTGAACCCGAACGAGACCGTCGCGTTCGTCGCGATGGCCGCGTTGTAGCTCACGTTCCTCGCGGTGACCTGGCTACCCGACGACGTGACGGCCGCGTTCCACGCCTGCGTCACCGCCTGACCGTTCGGGAACGTCCACACCAGACTCCACCCGTTGATCGGGTCACCGAGGTTGGTCACCGCCACGTTGCCGGTGAACCCGCCCGGCCACTGGCTCGCCACCGAGTACGTCACCCGGCAGCCGGCCGCCGCCTGCGCGCTGACCGCCACCATTACCCCGGCCGCCAGCAGCGCGGCCGCGCCGCCCGCCACCAGACCGACCCGCCAACGGGTACCTCGCACGGTGCCACGCTCCTCGCTGAGACGACGCCAGACGTGGCACGCAGAGTAAGTCGGGTCGTCAAACTTTGTCAATCGGCGGATGACTATCTAGCCCGCGTACGGCCAGGTAGACGGCGCGGACGGCGAGGGTGCGTTCCACGTCGTCGATGATCGGTGCGAAGAACTGCCGCCGGTGGTCCGCGTCGCTCATCGAGGTGACCGCGAAGTACATGCTGCCGAACCCGGCGAAGAGCGTCGCGTTGCGCAGCAGCGCCACCGGCACCGCCGGAAACAGCACCGACCGCGCCGGCTCGCCCCCGATCCATTGCTCGGCCGTCTCGGGCGTCACCACCAGCACGCCCAGCACCAGGAAGAACGCGAACAGCGCCAGCCCGACCACGGCCGCCTGCACGAGCTGGCGGGTGGCGAGCACCAGCAGCAGGTTGCGGGACTGCCGGCCGTTGAGCGGCACCGCGGGGAGCGGCCCGTCCGGCGTGACGTCCTCGATCGGCGCGTCGGCCAGCGGCGTGTCGGCGCAGGCCGCGGACAGCCGCGGCGGGCTCAGGTCCTGCTCCACCCGGCCGATCTCGTCGCGCAGCCGGGCCGCCGCGGCGAGCACCGTCACGGCCGCGAACAGGCCCACGACCAGCGCCAGCCGCCACCACCCGAGCCGGTTCATGGCCTGCCACAGCTCGCCGGTGAAGAACAGGAACAGCGTCACGAACAGCAGCGCCGGCAGCGCCCGCCCCAGCAGATGCACGCTGTTGCGCAGGTCGTAGATCGTGTGCCGGACCGCGCGGCGCAACAGCGCCCCGAGGCCGTACGTGGTGACCAGCAGCGTCCCGGCGAAGACCGCGGCGAAGAAGATGACGAACCCGAGCAGTCCGACCACGCCGCCTCCGGGCGGCGTGACCGCGCCGTCCACGGCCAACTGCAGCAGGGGTACGGCGACCGGCATCGCCGCGTACCCGGCGAGGATCGCCACGGTGGTACGCCGGGACAGGCGCGGCGCGCGGCGCACGAGCGCCCCGATGGCCCACCGGACGGCCACCGTCACCGCGGCCACCGCGCCGAGCAGGACCCAGCGCCCCGAGCCCGCGGACTTCAGCGGCACCAGCCACACCAGGCTGGCCACGGCCACGAGCGTCAGCGACGGCAGCATCCGCGGCAGCACGTGCGACGCGAAGCCGTACCCCTCGATCATGGTCGGCACGCCGCGGCGGACGAACCAGCGCTCGGTCCGGCGCGTCAGCGCCCTGGTCGCGGTGAACGGCACGGCCCGATCATGTCAGGCTTGCGCAGCTCAAGCGGCCACCGCCACTCAATCGGCCATCGCCTCGCGCAGGCTGCGCGGGCGCAGGTCGGTCCAGTGCGTCTCCACGTACGCCAGGCAGGCGTCCCGGGAGTCCTCGCCGAACACGGCGGTCCAGCCGGCCGGGACCGCCACGAACGATGGCCACAGCGAGTGCTGGTCCTCGTCGTTGACGAGCACGAAGTACCGGCCGTCGGGGTCTTCGAACGGGTTGGTCACGGGGTCTCCTTCAGGTGTCGTACCAGGCCGGACAGGGCGCGCAGCCAGGTCTCGGCGACGTACCGCACGGCCGGCTCGGCCAGCACGCCGGACGGCCAGATCCAGGTGGCCCGCAGGCGTGGGCCCTCGGGGCGGTCCTCGGTGTGCGCGTTGATGGACAGGACGTACCGCTGCGGCATGTCCGGGTCCACGCCGATGTCGAGCGCGTCGGCCTCGGGGGCGAACGCCCAGTCGGTCGCCTCGGGCAGGTCGAACCGGCCGAGGTAGTTGAACTCGATCGGCGGCACCCCGTACGCCGAAAGCTCCGGCGCGGTGCGCGGGTTGAGGTGGCGCAGCAGGCCGTACCCGAGGCCGTGGTCCGGGATGGACCGCAGGTGGGCGCGGACCCGGGCGAGCGCCTGCCCGGCGGCCGGCCCGCCGGCGAACGCCTCGGCGAGGTCGACCGGGCCGGGGTCGAGGCACACCGGGTAGAGGCCGGTGAACCAGCCGACCGTGCGGGACAGGTCGACGCCGCCGGCCACGTGCTCCTGCCGGCCGTGGCCTTCGCGCGCCACGAGTACGGCACCGTCGCCCCGCCACCGCGCGACGGCGAGCGCCAGCGCGGTCAGGAAGACCTCGTCGACGTCCTGGGTCAGCAGCGGCGCGGTCACGTCCGGGGGCAGGTCGACGGTGAGCTGCCGGGCGGCGGCGGCCACGTCGCGCGACGGGTCGAGCGGGCGCTCCACGGGCAGCGGGTCGCCGCCGTCGAGGATCCGGGTCCACAGTGGCAGTTCGGCCTCCCGGGCCGGGTCGACCGCGCGCTCGGTCAGCAGCCGGGACCAGCGCCGGAACGACGTCGGCACCGGCGCCGGGTCGGTGCCGTCGCGCCAGGCTGCTGCCAGGTCGGGCAGCAGGATCGCCCAGGAGACCCAGTCCACGACGTAGTGGTGCACGACCAGCAGCAGGCGCCCCGGGCGCGGGCCGGCGTCGAACCACACCGCCTGCACGAGCACGCCGGCCGCGGGGTCCAGCCGTTCCTGGGCGGCGCGGGCCTGCGCCGCGATGGTGTCCCGGAGGTCCGCGCCGTCGACCCGGACGTGCCGTACCGGCACGGCCACCGACCCGGGCGGCGGCACCTCCAGGGCGTCCCCGACCAGCCGGGCGCGCAGCATGTCGTGCCGGTCCACTACGGCGCGCAGCGCCGCCGCCAGCCGGTCGGCGCCCAGCCCGGCCGGCACCTGGACCAGCACCGACTGGTTGTAGCCGTCGAGCGAGCCGCCGCCCTCGCGTACCCAGCGCAGGATCGGGGTGAGCGGGACGGTCCCGGTGCCGTCCACATCGGACACCACGTCGGCGGCCACGGAGGCCACCGCCGCGAGGCCCGCCACCGTACGGTGCTGGAGCACGTCCCGGGGCGTGACGGACAGCCCGGCCGCGCGGGCCCGGCGGACCAGCTGGATCGCCACGATGCTGTCCCCGCCGAGCGCGAAGAAGTCGTCGTCGACGCCCACCTCGGGCACGTTGAGGACCCCGGCGAACAGGCGGCAGAGCGCCTCCTCGCGCGGGTCGCGGGGGCGGGCGCCGGTGGCGGCGAACACCGGCGCCGGCAGCGCCTTGCGGTTCAGCTTGCCGTTCGGGGTGAGCGGCAGCGGCCCGTCCAGCACCAGCACCGTCGCGGGGACCATGTAGTCCGGCAGGAGGGCGGCCACGTGCGCGCGCAGTTCGGCGCCGTCGACCGGGTTGCCCTCCGGTACGGCGTACCCGACGAGGCGGGTGAGCGTGCCGGTGCGGTGCGGCACGACGGCCGCCTGGCCGACGCCCGGGTGGCTCGCCAGGGCGGCCTCGACCTCGCCGAGCTCGACCCGGAAACCGCGGATCTTCACCTGGTCGTCGACCCGGCCGAGGAAGTCCACCGTCCCATCGGCGCGCCAGCGGGCCCGGTCACCGGTGCGGTACATCCGCCCCGCCCCGAACGGGTCGGCGACGAAGCGGGACGCGGTCAGGCCGGGCTGGCCCAGGTAGCCGCGGGCCAGGCCGCGGCCGGCGACGTACAGCTCCCCCACCACGCCGGGCGGCACCGGGCGCAGGGCGGCGTCCAGGACGTACACGCGGGTGTTGGGGTCCGGGCGTCCGATGGGGACGGCGCCGGTCCAGCCGGGCTCGGCCGCCCACAGCGTGGAGTTGACTGTCGCCTCGGTCAGCCCGTACGCCGCGAACAGGCGCAGGTGGCCGGCCCAGCGGCCGATCAGGTCCGGCGGGACGGTCTCCGTGCCGACCAGCAGCACCGCGCCCGCCGGCAGCGGGCACTCCGGCGGCAGCGCGGACACCAGCGACGGCGGCAGGATCATGTGGGTGATGCCCTGCTCGTCGAGCAGGTCGGTCAGCACCTTGTCCGGCACCCGCGCCTCGTCGGGCACCAGCACCAGCCGGGCGCCCGTGCACAGCGCCATCGCCAGCTCGAACACGGCCACGTCGAAGCCGACCGAGGCGAAGTGCAGCACGTGGCTGTCGGCGCTCACCCCCATCCGGTCGACCGCGGTGGCGACCAGGCTGGCGATGCCGTCGTGCGGGACGGCGACGCCCTTGGGCCGTCCGGTCGAGCCGGAGGTATAGATGACGTACGCGGCCTGGTCGAGCCGGACGTCCACGGTGGGCGGTGCGGACGGCGGCAGATCGGCGAGGTCGCCGGCGCGGAGCACCACCCGCGCCCCGGCGTCGGCCACCATGTACGCCAGCCGGTCGGCCGGGTGCATGGTGTCCAGCGGCAGGTAGGCGGCGCCCAGCTTCAGCGTGCCGAGCACCGCCGCGACCATCCGCACCGAGCGGGGCATCTCGATCCCGACCACGTCCTCGGCGCGTACGCCGCGGCGGGCGAGCAGCCCGGCGACCCGGTCGGCCAGCTCGTCCAGCTCCCGGTACGACACCTCCCGGTCCCCGTCGACCACGGCCACCGCGTCCGGGCGGGCGGCCACCTGGCGGGCGAACAGCGCCGGCAGCGCCTCCTCCGGCACCTCCCGGTCGGTGGCGTTGAAGCCGGCCAGCACCTGCTGCCGTTCGTCCGCGCCCAGCACGTCCAGCCGGCTGACCGGCGACTCAGGGTCGGCGACGGCCGCGGCGACGAGCCGGTTCAGCCGCTCGCCGAGGCGTACCACGGTGTCCCGGTCGAACAGGTCGGTGCGGTACTCCAGCAGGACGCTCAGCCCACCGTCCACGTCGGACTCGACGAACCCGAACACCAGGTCGAACCGGGCCGTCCCGGTCTCCACCGGCTCCGGTGTGACCGCCAGCCCGGCGAGCGCGAAGTCGGCCGCCGACCGGTTGCGGTACACCACCATCACCTGGAAGAGCGGGTTGCTGGCCAGCGACCGGTCCGGGTTGAGCGCCTTCACCACCGCCTCGAACGGCACGTCCTGGTGCGAGAACGCGGCCAGGTCGGCCCCGCGCACCCGGGCGACCAGCTCCGCGAAGCTCGGGTCCCCGGTCAGGTCGGTGCGCAGCACGAGCGTGTTGACGAAGAAGCCCACCAGGTCGTCGAGCGCCTCGTCGGTCCGGCCCGCGATCGGCGCGCCGAGCGGGATGTCGGTGCCCGCGCCGAGCCGGTGCAGCAGCGCGGCGACCGCCGCGTGGGCCAGCATGAACATGCTCGCCCCGCTCTGGTGGGCGAGGCGGCGCAGGCCCTGGGCCGCCGCCGGGTCCAGCGCGATGCTCAGCGCCGCGCCGGCACCGCCCGCCGCGGCGTGCGCCGGCCGGTCGGTGGGCAGGTCGATCCGCTCCGGGACACCGGCCAGCGCGCCGCGCCAGAAGTCCAGCTGCTTGGCCGCGAGACTGTCCGGATCGGACTCCTCGCCCAGCAACGCCCGCTGCCACAGCGTGAAGTCCGCGTACTGCATCGGCAGCGGCGTCCACTCCGGACGGTGGCCGGCGCGCCGGGCCGCGTACGCGGTGGCAAGGTCGCGCAGGAACGGTCCGTCCGACCACTCGTCGGTGGTGATGTGGTGCAGCAGGATCGCCACCACGTGCTCGCCGGGCCCGTCCGGGACCACCGTGACGCGCAGCGGCAGCTCGGTCGCGAGGTCGAAGGGGCGCCGGACCGCCGCGGCGACGTCACCGTCCGGGGCGACGTCCACGATCGGGTACGCCGAGCCGGCGGGCAGGACCCGCTGGACCGGCCGGCCGTCCCGCTCGGCGAAGACGGTGCGCAGCGCCTCGTGCCGGTCGACCACGTCGCCGAGCGCGGCCCGCAGCGCGTCCACGTCGAGGTCGCCGCGGACCCGCATGACGATCGGGAAGTTGTACGCCGCCGACGCCGCCCCGTCGAGCTGGTCGAGCACCCACAGGCGCTGCTGGGCGTACGAGGCGGGGATCTCGTCCGGCCGCTCCAGGCGGACCAGCGGCAGGCGGCTGCCGCTGGTGCCGGCCCGACCGGCCAGCTCCGCCACGGTGGGCGCCTCGAAGAGGTCGCGGATGGCCAGCTCGGCGCCCAGCGCCGTACGGGCCCGGCTGACCAGGCGGGTGGCGAGCAGCGAGTGCCCGCCGAGGTCGAAGAAGTTGTCGTCGACGCCGACCCGGTCCAGGCCCAGCACCTCGGCGAAGAGTCCACACAGGACTTCTTCGTGCGGGGTGGCCGGCGCCCGGCTCGGCCCCCGCGCGGCGGCCGGCTCGGCGGCCGGGAGCGCCCGCACGTCCAGCTTGCCGTTGACGGTCAGCGGCAGCCGGTCGAGCGTGACCAGCGCCGGCGGCACCATGTAGTCCGGCAGGTGGCGCTTGAGGTGCTCGCGCAGTTCCCGCACCAGCGCGCCGGTGCCGCGCGCGGCCGCCGGGTCGTTGGTGAGCGGGCGGCGGCCGGCCGGGCGTACCGGCGCGAACGGCAGCGCGCCGTCCCGCAGGAAGTACGCGTCGAGGCTGCCATCGTCGGCCGCCGACCACGCGACGTGCACCTGGTAGCCGAGCCGCTCGCCGAGCGCGTACAGGTCCTCGGGCTCCACACCCCCGTCCACCAGGCGGGCGTTGGGGATGCCGGTGACCCGGGCGGCTGGCCCGGTGACGGCGTCCAGTGTGGTCGGTGCCGCGTCGACCGCGGGGGCCGAGCGCCTGAGCACGGCGTCGTAGCGGTAGCGTGTCAGCTCGTTGTGCGCCCGGCCGCGGCGCACCCGGACCGCCGCCGGGGCGAGGGTGGCGAAGTAGTCCGGGTCGACCAGCAGTTCCTTCTCCAGGGCGGCGACCCGCCGGGTGTCGCCGCCGGCCCGGGCCGCCGCGACGGCCGCGTGGAAGTGCCCGGCGAGGCGCAGGTTGCGCACGTCCCCGACGAAGACCGCGCCGTCCGGCCCGACCAGGTCCAGGGCGCCGGTCAGCACCCGGGTCAGGTAGTCGGCGCCCGGGAAGTACTGGATGACCGAGTTGACGACGACCGTGTCGAAGAAGCCGCGCGGCAGCCCGTCGAGGTCGTCCGCCGGCTGGCAGCGCAGCTCCACCCGGCCGGCCAGCTCCGGCACGGCGGCGACGTCGGCGCGCAGCTGCTCGATCACCGACGGGGCCAGGTCGGTGCCCCAGTACGCGTCGCAGTCCGGCGCCAGGCGGGACAGCAGCAGGCCGCTGCCCACGCCGATCTCCAGCACCCGCCGGGGTGCAGTTCGCGGATCCGGGCCACCGTGGTGTCCCGCCACTCCCGCATCTCGTCCAGCGGGATCGGCTGGCCGTCGTAGCTGCTGTCCCAGCCGGAGAAGTCCTCCTTGGACACCGCGGTGCCGATCTCGGCGTACTCGGCGTCGTAGATCTGTTGCCACTCACCGACCTGCGCGCGCTCGGCCTCCGCGCGGTCGCCGTCCGTGGGCGTGGCCGGCACGACGTACCCGGACAGGCGCCCGTCGCGGGCGACGACCGCGGCCTGGGCGACCCGCGGGTGCGCGCCGAGCACCGACTCGATCTCGCCCAGCTCGATCCGGTATCCGCGGATCTTGACCTGGTCGTCGGTGCGGCCGAGAAAGTCGAGATTTCCATCGGGGCGGCGGCGCACCAGATCGCCGGTGCGGTACATCCGTCCACCCGGGAGGGACGGATCGGCGACGAACCGGGCCGCGCTCAGTCCGGGCGCGTTGAGGTAGCCGCGGGCCAGCCCGGCGCCGCTGATGTACAGCTCCCCGGGGGTGCCGTCCGGCACCGGCCGCAGCCAGGTGTCCAGGATGTACGCCCGGGTGTTCCAGATCGGGCGGCCGACCGTGGGCGTGGCGCTCTCGTGGGTGCCGCCGCCGAGCGTGTTGATGGTGTACTCGGTCGGCCCGTACAGGTTGTAGCCGAACGTGCCGTCGGTGTCCCGCAGCCTGTTCCACACCGCGTCGGAGACCGCCTCGCCGCCGAGCAGCACGAGGGGCGGGCGGTGGGCGCCGTCGAGCAGCCCCTCCTCGATCAGGTGCTGGGCGTACGTCGGGGTGACGTTGACGACGTCGATCCGGTGCCGCTCGCAGTACGCGACGAGCGCCTCGGCGTCGCGGCGCAGCTCCTCGTCGCACACGTGCACCTCGTGCCCCTCGACGAGCCAGAGCAGCTCCTCCCAGGACATGTCGAACGCGAACGACACGGTGTGCGCGATGCGCAGCCGGCGCCCGCCGGCCGCCGCGATCGCCGGGGCGAAGATGGCCTCGCGGTGGTTGAGCTGCATGTTGGTGAGCCCGCGGTACGGCGTGACGACGCCCTTGGGCCGGCCGGTGGAGCCGGAGGTGTAGATGACGTACGCGGGGTGCCGCTGGTCGAACCGGCGCCCGACCGGGCTCCCGTCCAGCCCGGCCAGCTCGGCGGCCACGGCGGGCTCGTCGAGGGCGACGCACTCCCCCGGCAACGTCGCCGCGACGGCCACTGTGGACAGCACGCAGACCGGCGCGGCGTCGTCCAGCATGAGCGCCAGCCGCTCGGCCGGGTGGTCCAGCTCCAGCGGCAGGTACGCGGCGCCGGTGCGCAGCACGGCGAACAGCGCGACGACCATGTCGGTCGACCGCGGCAGCGCGAGCGCCACCACCCGTTCCGGCCCGGCGCCGCGGGCGATGAGCAGCCGGGCCAGGCGGTTGATGCGCGCGTCCAGGTCGGCGTAGGTGACCGCCTCGGGTTCGGGTGTCCCGGAGGACTCAGCGGCGAAGACCAGCGCCACGTCGTCCGGCGTACGGGCCGCCTGGGCGGCCAGCAGGTCCGCGACGGTGTCGTCCGGTACGGGGTGCCGGGTCGCGTCCCACTCGGCCGCCAGGCGGGCCGGCTCGCCGTGCGGCAACACGTCGAGCCGGCCCACCGGCGCGTCCAGGTCCCCGCCGGCGGCACCGAGCCGCTCCAGCACCGCGGCGAAGCGGTCGAGCACCGCGGCGGCGCGGGCCGGCTCGACCACGTCCGGCCGGTACGCGAGCATGACGCGCAGCCGCTCGGCCGGCGTGACCACCAGGGCGAGCGGGAAGTGGGTGGCGTCCACGCTGTCCACCTGCTCGACGCCGTGCCGCTCGCGCAGCGCCGTCAACTGGTCTTCGCCGCCCACGTTCTGCAGCGCGAAGAGCGTGTCGAAGAGCTGGGTGTGCCCGGTCTCCCGCTGGATCGCGCCGAGCCCGACGTGCTCGTACGGCATGAGCGCGGTCCGCTCGGCCTGGATCCGGCGCAGCAGGTCCCCGACCGACTCGCGGGGGTCGAGCGCGACCCGCACCGGCACGGTGTTGAGGAAGAGCCCGATCGCCCGTTCGATGTCCGGGATCGGCGCGGTACGCCCCGCCACCGTCACGCCGAACACCACGTCGTCCCGGCCGACCAGGTTGGACAGCACCAGCGCCCAGGCGGCGTTGAGCACGGTGTTGAGGGTGACGCCGTGCTCGCGGGCCACCGCGCGCAGCCGCTCGCTGACCCCGTCGGGCAGTTCGACGCGGCGGCGCTCGGGCAGCGTCGGCCTGAGTCCACGATCAGCGGTCGGGCCGACCAGGGTGGGCTCGGTCAGCCCGGCGAGCGCGTCCCGCCAGGCCCGCGCCGACTCGTCCGCGTCCCGCGTGGCCAGCCACGCCAGGTAGTCCCGGTACGACCCGCCCGGGGCCGGGGTGTCCCCGCCGTACCCGGACAGCAGTTGCTCCAGGAACACGGACGCGGACCAGCCGTCCCACAGCAGCACGTGGTGGGTGAGCACGAGCCGGTCGCGGCCGCCGCCGAGGCGTACCAGCAGCAGCCGGAACAGCGGCGGGTGGGCGAGGTCGAAGCGCCGGGTCCGGTCGGCGGCCAGCAGCTCGCCGAGGCGGGCGTCCCGCTCGGCGTCCGGCAGACCGGACAGGTCCACTTCGGACAGTGGTACGTCGACGGCCGCCCCGATGAACTGCACCGGTGCCCGCAGGCCGTCGCTGGTGAAGCCGGCCCGCACGCTCGGGTTGCCGGCCAGCAGCGCGGCACAGGCGGCCCGCAGCCGTTCGGCGTCGACCCCGCGGGTGAACTCGAACGCGGCCTGCGCGGTGTAGACGTCGATCGCCCCGGCGTCGTAGCTGGCGTGGAAGTACAGCCCCTCCTGCAGCGGGGACAGCGGCCACACGTCCGCGACCGGCACCGGGCTGGCCCGGCGTACCCGGTCGGTCTCCTCCGGGGTGAGGGTGACCAGCGGCGCGTCCGCGGCGGCCGGTGCGGCGGTGCCGACCGTGGCGGCCGCGGCGAGCGCGGCCGGCGTGCGGTGCGCGAAGACGTCGCGTGGGCTGACCTCGAGGCCGGCGGCGCGGGCCCGGCTGGACACCGCGATGGACAGGATGCTGTCGCCGCCGAGCGCGAAGAAGTCGTCGTCGACGCCGACGCCGGCGAGGCCCAGGACGCCGCCGACGATGTCGCACAGCAGCTGTTCGCGGGCGTCGCGCGGGGCCCGGGCGGGGGCGCGCTCCACCTCGGGGGCGGGCAGGGCGGCCCGGTCCAGCTTGCCGCTCGGGGTCAGCGGCAGCGCGTCCAGCACCACGAACGCGTCGGGCACCATCGGCGCCGGCAGCGACGCGGCCAGGGCGGCGCGCAGCGCGGAGGGGTCCACTATGGAGTCCGGTGCGGGTACGACGTACGCGACGAGCCGGCCGGCCGCGGTGGCCACCGCCTCGGCGATCCCCGGCTCCCGGCGCAGCCGGGCCTCGACCTCGCCCAGCTCGACCCGGTTGCCGCGGATCTTCACCTGGTGGTCGGCCCGGCCGAGGTACTCCAGCGCCCCATCGGCGCGGCGGCGCACGAGGTCACCGGTGCGGTACATGCGCCCCGGCGCGAACGGATCGGCGACGAACCGCGACGCGGTCAGGCCCGGCCGGCCGTGGTAGCCGCGGGCCAGCTGGGCGCCGGCGATGTACAGCTCGCCGGTCGTCGCCGGCTGCAGGAACGGGTCGAGGACGTAGAGCCGGGTGTTCCACACCGGACGTCCGATGGGGACCGTGCCGCCGCCCTCGTACGCCCAGGAGGTCACCTGGACGGCCGCCTCGGTGGGGCCGTAGACGTTGTGCAGCGGTACGCCGGTCGCGGCGCGCCACCGCTCGGCCGACTCGGCGCTGAGCGCGTCGCCGCCGGCGAGCACCCGCCGGACGCCGGCGAACGCGCCCGGATCGGCCTCGGCGAGCGGCCCCAGCATCGAGGACACCGTCAACACCGTGGTGACCCCGTGCTCCCGGACGAGCCGGGCGACCTCGCGCGGATCCCGATGCCCCTCCGCCCCGGCGAGCACCACGGTGGCGCCCGCCCCCAACGGCCAGAAGATCTCCAGGATCGACGGGTCGAAGCTGGTAGACAACTGATGCAGGACCCGATCGTCCGCCCCGAGCCGGAAGTGTTCCCGAGCCCACGCCAACTGGTTACCGATCGCGGCGTGCGTAACAAGCACCCCCTTCGGCTCCCCCGTAGACCCCGACGTGTACAGCAGATACGCCGCGTCGCTGGCCGCAGCCGTCGATCTTGGAGTTGTCATGCCCAGTTGTCCGGGTATGGAACCTGACAAGTCCAAGATCGGCCCCAGGGCACCCGAGTCCGCGAGCATGTAAGCGCGGCGAGCGCGGGGGTAGGAGGGGTCTACGGGGAGGTAGGCGGCGCCGGTTTTTAGGACGGCTAGGAGGGCGATGATGAGGTCTACGGAGCGGGGGATGGAGACGGCTACGATCTGGCCCGGGCCGGCGCCCTGGGCGCGCAGGCGGGCGGCCAGCGCGGACGCGCGGGCGTCGAGGTCCGCATAGGACACCCGCTCGTCGCCCGCGATCAGGGCGGTCGCGTGTGGACGGAAAGTGGCCTGCGCCTCGAAGTCGGCCACCAGCGTGGTGGCCGGCAGCTCGCGCACCGCGCCGGCGAGCGGGGCCCGCTCGGCCGGCTCCAGCAGGTCGACCCGCGCCACCGGGCGGTCCGGGTCGGCGGCGACCGCGGCGAGCAGGCGGGCGAGCCGGTCCGCGATCCGCCGTACGGCCGGGCCGTCGAGCCGGGTGGCGTCGTGCTTGAGCCGCAGCTCCAGCCGGTCCCCCGGGAGCACGATGAGCGCCAGGGGTAGTGCCCGGTGTCCACGTAGTCCGGGACCCCGGCGCGCAGCGTCCCCGCCGGATCGGCGAGGTCGCCGTCGACCGGGTAGTTCTCCAGCACCACGATGGTGTCGAACAGCTCGCCCAGCCCGGCCATCCGCTGCAGCTCGGCCAGCCCGGTGTGCTGGTGGTCGAGCAGCGCGGCGCGCTCCGCCTGCAGGGCGCCGAGCGCGCCGGCGAGGGACTGGCCGGGCCGCCACCGCATCCGTACCGGCAGCGTGTTGATGAGCAGCCCGACGAGCGACCCGACACCGTCCACATCGGACGCCCGGCCGGAGACGGTGGTGCCGAAGACGACGTCGGTGCGGCCGAGCAGGCGGCCCAGCAGCAGGCCCCAGGCGCCCTGCACGACCGTACCCAGGGTCAGGCCGCGCTCGCGGGCGCGGGCGGCGAGGCCGGCGGTGACCTCCTCGGGAAGCGCGACGCGGACCTCCCCGTGCCGCGGCGCCGCCGGGGGCCCGTCCGCGACCAGGCGGGTGGGCTCGTCGAGGCCGTCCAGGGTGGACCGCCACGCCGCGGTCGCCGCCGCCCGGTCGCGGCCGCCCAGCCACGCCAGATAGTCCCGGTACGGGGTGGCGGCCGGCAGCTCGGCGCCGCCGTAGCTGGCCATCAGCTCGCGCAGCAGGACGGAGACCGACCACCCGTCCGCGACGATGTGGTGAAACCCGATCAGCAGGTCGTGCCGTTCACGGTCGCGCCGCACCAGCGTGGCCCGCAGCAGCGGCGGCCGGGCCAGGTCGAACGGGCGGTCCCGCTCCTCCTCGGCGACCGCGCGCAGGGCCTGCTCGACGACGGCGTCGACGGCCGCCTGGGCCTCGTCACCCGTCGCACCGGCGGCGTGGGCGGCCCGCTCGGCGACGGCGAGCACGCCGGACAGGTCGACGTCCCGCCACGGCAGCTCGACCCGGTCGGCCACGAGCTGGACCACCCGGCCGTCGGGGCGCTGCCGGAAGCCGGCCCGCAGCGCGGCGTGCCGGTCGAGGAGCCCCTGGGCGGCCCCGCGCAGGGCGGCGGCGTCCAGCGGCCCGGTCAGCGCGACGGCGAGCTGGATGGCGTACCCGCCGGCGTCGCCGTCGGCGTACGCGTGGAAGTAGAAGCCCTCCTGCAGCGGCGTCAGTGGCAGCACCTCGGCCGCCCAGCGCTCGTCGGGCAGCGGCTCCAGCTCGACCGGCTGCTGACTGTCCGCACGGTCAGCCACGGTGCCGGCGACCGCCGCGAGCGCGGCCGCGGTGCGATGCCGGAACATGTCCCGCAGCGACAGGGCGAGCCCGGCCTTGCGGGCCTGGACGAGCAGGCCGATCGCGACGATGCTGTCGCCGCCGAGCGCGAAGAAGTCGTCGTCGACGCCCACGCCGGGCAGGTCGAGCACGTCGGCGTAGATGCGGCACAGCACGGCCTCGCGTGGGGTGCGCGGCCGGTGGCCGGTGACGAGCGCGGCGAAGTCCGGTGCGGGCAGCGCCTTGCGGTCCAGCTTGCCGCTCGGCGCCACCGGCAGCTCGTGCAGCGGCACGAAGGCGGCCGGCACCATGTACTCGGGCAGCCGCTCCCGGGCGTACCCGCGCAGCGCCCGGGTCAGCGCGTTGACGTCCTGGAACGCGGCCGGGACGTTGTGCCGTTCCCGGCCCGGCCGGCCGGGCCGGTAGACCTGGCCCGGGTCCTCCCCCGGCAGGGCGAACACCGCGTCCAGCTCGCCGCGGTCGCCGTCGCCCGACCAGGTGACGGCGGCGTCGTATCCCAGCGACTCGCCGAGCTCGTGGAGGTCGTCCGGGTGCACGCCGGCCGTGCTCAGGCGGGCGTTGGGCAGCCCGGTCACCCGCACGCGCGACGGCCGCCGCTCCCGCAGGTACGCCGGGAGGCCCTCCCACGGCACCACCGGTGCGTCCGATGTGGACGCCGGCCCGCGGCGGAGCACCACGTCGTACCGGTAGCGGCTCAGCTCGTTGTGGTAGCGCCCGCGCTTGACCCGCAGATCAGCCACGAAACCGGGCACGCCGGTGAAGAAGTCCGGGTCGAGCACCAGTTCGCGCTCCCACGCGATGGCCCGGTCGACCGCGGCGGGGTCGGCCGTGCCCGCGCGCTGGGCGGCGATGTCCACGCGCATGTGGCGCAGCAGCCGCAGGTTGCGCACGTCGCCGACGAACACCCTGCCGCCGGGCCCGACCAGATCGGCCGCCGACGCGAGTACGCCACGGAGGTACTCGGCGGTCGGGAAGTACTGCGTCACCGAGTTGATGACGACGGTGTCGAAGGACGGCAGCCCGGACAGGTCGCCGGCCGGCTGGCAGCGCAGCTCGACCTTGCCGGCAAGCGTGGGGTCGGCGGCGACCCGGGCACGCAGCGACCGGATGCCCTCCTCGGACAGGTCGATCCCCAGTACGCCTCGACCTGCGGGGCGACCCGGGACAGGATCATTCCACTGCCGACACCGATCTCCAGCACCCGGCGCGGGCGCAGCGCCAGTACGCTGTCGACGGTGGCGTCCAGCCAGGCGCGCATCTCGTCGAGCGGGATGGGCTCGCCGTCGTAGCTGCTGTTCCACCCGATGAACGGGTTGTCCTCGGCCACCTGGAAGAGCGCGTCGTGGGCGTCCTTCCAGCCCTGGACCTGAGCGTCCGGGTCGGCCGTGCTGCCCGCCGCCGGGACCGCGTACGCCACCAGGCGCCCCTCCCGGGCCACCACGGCGACCTGCGCGACCGACGGGTATCCACCGAGGACGGCCTCGACCTCGCCGGGCTCCACCCGGTAGCCGCGGATCTTCACCTGGTCGTCGGCCCGCCCGACGAAGTCGAGGCGCCCGTCGTCGAGCCGGCGCACCACGTCGCCGGTGCGGTAGAGCCGCTGCCCGGGCTCGAACGGCGACGCGACGAAGCGCTCCGCGGTCAGGCCGGGCCGGCCCAGGTAGCCGCGGGCCAGCCCGGCGCCGCCCAGGTACAGCTCCCCTTCGGCGGCGGGCCGCAGGGAATCGTCCAGGACGTACGCGGTGGTGCCCGGGTCGGGGACTCCAATGGGGACGGACGAGCCGCTGGCGTCGGGATCGCAGAAGCCGAGCGTCGAGTTGACGGTCGCCTCGGTCGGCCCGTACGCGTTGAACATCCGGCGCCCGCGGGCGTGCCGGGCCACCAGTTCCGGCGCCACCCGTTCGGTGCCGGCGAGCAGCGTGGCGCCCTCCGGCAGCACGCAGTCCGCGGGCAGCGCGGCGAGCAACGCCGGCGGCAGGATCAGGAAATCGGCGCCGTGCCGGTGGATGTAGTCGGTCAGCGCCGCGCCCGGCACCCGCCGCTCCGCCGGTACGACGATGAGCCGCCCGCCGGACAGCAGGCCGAGGCACAGGTCCCAGAACGCGACGTCGAAGCTCGGCGACGCGAACTGCAGCACCCGGCTGTGCGGCCCCACGCCGAGCCGCTCGACCTGGGTGGCGAGCAGCTTGGCCACGCCGGTGTGGGAGAGCACCACGCCCTTGGGACGCCCGGTCGAGCCGGAGGTGTAGATGACGTACGCGGCGTTGGTGACGCGCGACGACCTGGCCGGGTCGGTGTCCGGGTAGCCGGACACGTCCGGCACGCTGTCCAGCACGCAGACCGGGGCGGCGTCGGCCACCATGTAGGCGATCCGCTCGTCCGGGTAGTCCGGGTCGAGCGGCAGGTACGCCCCGCCGGCCTTGAGCACCGCCACCTCGGCGACGATCATGTCCACCGATCGCGGCAGGGACAGCCCCACCACCCGTTCCGGCCCGACGCCCCGCGCGATCAGGGCGTGCGCCAGGCGGTTGGCGCGGGCGTTCAGCTCGGCGTACGTCAGCGTGGTGTCCTCGAACACGAGGGCCACCGCGTCCGGCGCTTGCCGTACCCGCGCCTCGAACAGGTCCGGCCAGGTCTTCGCTTCCACCGTCACTTGCCCGTGCCCCCGGCGAGGATCGGCACCACCTGGTCAATGGCGTACGGGATGCTCAGCACCGTGTTGAACGACAGCGCCCCGCCCAGCGGCGGCTCCTCGTACGGCAGGAACACGGCCCGCTTCTCCTGGGCCACCTTCAGCCCGGCGTAGACCTTGTCGGCGGTGACCCGCTTCTCCGCGCCCGGGTCGCTGGTCAGGAAGAGCAGCCGGTCCACGTCGATCAGGTCGAGCCGCTCGGAGCTGATGACGGTGGCGTTCTCCTTGCCGGCCAGCTTGTCGATCTCGGCCGGCACGGTGAACCCCATCTCCTTCAGGAACACCAGCTTCGGGTCGGTGGAGGAGAACACCGCGTACTGGCCGGGCTCGAACGGGTCCACCACGGCCACCGTCTTGCCGGCCCAGTCCGGGTGCTGCTGCCGTACGTCCGCGAACTTCTTGTCGATCCCGGCGATCAGCTCCTCGGTCTGCGCCTGCTTGCCGAGCGCCTTGCCGATCGCCAGGGTCATCGCCTGCCACGGCGCCAGGTAGTCGCCGTACTCCTTGGGCTGGCCGACCGTCGGCGCGATCTGGGACAGCGTGTCGTAGTTCTCCTTCGTCATGCCGCTGTACTGGGCGATGATGAGGTCCGGCTTGAGCGCGGCGATCTTCTCGAAGTTGAACTCGTCCCGCTCGCCGACGATCTCCGGCGCGGTGCCGCCCCACAGCGGCTGCGCCCACGGCCACTTGCCGTACGGGCGCTCCTTGAACCAGTCCACGGCGCCGACCGGCTTGACGCCGAGGGCCAGCGCGGTGTCCTGGTCGCTGAGGCCGAGGGTCACCACCCGGGTCGGCGCGGACTTGATCTCGGTCGTGCCGTACTTGTGCGCCACCGTCACCGGGAAGGCGCCGGCCGTGGCGGACGCGGCCGGGCCGGCGGTGTCCTCATCGGACCCTCCGCCACAGGCGGATATGGCCAGGACCGCCACGGCGGCCAGGGCCAGGGGCAGGCGTGATCGCAACATGGGGTTCGCTCCCTGGGAATGCTCAGATGTACTGCGGTGCCGGGACTTCGCTGTCCACGATGGAACGGAGGATCTCGGCGGCCCGGATGGCGGTGTTGGACAGCAGCGACGACGTGATGCCGTGCGTGTGCTCGGTGCCGCCCTGCAGGTAGATTCCGGGCCCGAGATCCGGGTCGGTGAGCACGCGGTAGTCCCGCCCGACGCGCAGGCGCCCCTGCTCGTCGCGGCGGCACCCGCAGGAGTCCAGCAGCGGGCCGGGGTCGGCGGGTCGGTAGCCGGTGGCGTAGACGACGGCGTCGGCGTCCAGCACGGTGCTCGCGCCGGTGACCAGCGACCGCACCGTGGTCCGTACACCCGCGGGGGTCGCCGCGACGTCCTCGACGCGGGACACGTTGAACATGCGCAGCCGCGACGTGCCGAGCACCTTCTCGCGGTAGACCCGGCGGTACAGGTCGTCGATCAGGTCGGCGTCCACGACGGAGTAGTTGGTGTTGGCGTGGTAGTCCACAAGGGACTGCTTGACCTCCGGCGGCGCCTCGTAGAACTCGCCCACCGCGGCCGGGTCGAAGATGCGGTTGGCGAACGAGCTGTCGTCGGCCGGGCTGTAGCCGTACCGGGAGAAGACCGCACAGACCTCGGCGCGCGGGAAGCGCTCGTGCAGGAACGCGACGACCTCCGCGGCGCTCTGTCCGGCCCCGACCACGACGAAGCGCGACCCGTCCGACAGCCCGGTGACCCGGTCGAGCAGGTCGCGGTTGTGCCAGATCCGGTCCGTCGCCACCACCCCGTCCGGCAGGTGCGGGCGCAGGCCGGTGGCGAGCACCAGGTTGCGGGCGCGGTAGACGCTCACCCCGTCCTTGCTCCGCACGGTCACGTCGAGGTGGTCCCCGTCGACCGGCTCGACGCCCACCACCTCGTGGCCGTAGAAGACCAGGTCGTCCACCTTGGCCGCGGCCCACTCCAGGTAGTCGTGGAACTCCACGCGCAGCGGGAAGAGGTTCTTGTGGTTGATGAAGTCGATCAGCCGGCCCTTGCCGTGCAGGTAACACAGGAAGCTGAACTCGCTGGTCGGGTTGCGCAGCGTGACCAGGTCCTTGAGGAACGACACCTGCATGGTCGCGTCCTCGATCAGCATCCCGCGGTGCCAGCCGAACCGCGGCTGCCGCTCCAGGAACACACCGGTGGTCTTGTGCCGGGCGACCGCGTTGTGCTCGGTCAACGCGATGGCCAGCGCCAGGTTCGACGGGCCGAAGCCGACTCCGACGAGGTCGTACACGGGTACCGCCTGCGACATGCCTGCCCCATCACTCGGTTGCGACTTAGGACAGCCTTGCTTAAGTTATCGAGTTAGGCAAGCCTTGCCAAACTGATCACACTGTGGAGGGTCGTCAATGCGGGTCGTTATGTTCGGGTACCAGACCTGGGGTCACCGCACCCTGCAGGCCCTGCTCGACTCCGACCACGAGGTCGTCCTCGCGGTCACCCATCCCAAGAGCGATCACGCGTACGAGAAGATCTGGGACGACTCCGTCGCCGAGTTGGCCGAGAAGCACGGCGTACCCGTGGAGATCCGCAACCGCCCCGACGACAGCCTGGTGGAACGGCTGCGCGAGGTCAACCCGGACGTCATCGTCGCGACCAACTGGCGCACCTGGATCCCGCCGGAGATCTTCGCGCTGCCCCGCCTCGGCACCCTCAACGTGCACGACTCGCTGCTGCCCGCGTACGCCGGCTTCTCCCCGCTCATCTGGGCCCTGATCAACGGGGAGGAGCGGGTCGGGGTGACCGCGCACATGATGGACGGTGAGCTGGACGCCGGCGACATCGTGCTCCAGCGCGCCGTGCCCGTCGAACCCACCGACACCGCGACCGACCTGTTCCACAAGACGCTGGAGCTCTTCGGCCCGATCACCGTGGACGGGCTGGCGCTGATCGCCTCGGGGCGTACCGACTGGGTCAAGCAGGACCGCTCGCGGGCCAGCTTCTTCCACAAGCGCTCCATCGAGGACAGCCGCGTCGACTGGAACTGGCCGGCGCAGGACCTCGAACGCCTGATCCGGGCGCAGTCCGACCCGTACCCGAACGCGTTCACGTACCACCGCGGCGAGCGGGTGCGGATCCTGGCCGCCGCCGTCTCCGACGGCCGCTACGGCGGCACGCCCGGCCGGATCTTCATCCGCGAGGGCGACGGCGTCGTGATCGTCGCGGGCGCCGACGCGCGCCATGGCCGCAACCACGGCCTGCTCATCAAGCGGGTACGCCTCGACGACGGCACCGACGTGCCCGCGCTCGAATACTTCCGCACCATGGGCGGCTACCTCACCCCCACCCGCACGGTTAGGGGTTGAGGAGCTCCAGCATGCCGAGCGCGTGGGCGGTGGCCAGGGCGCCGGCGCGGTTGCGGGCGCCCAGCTTGCGGAACAGGCGCGCCTGGGTGTTCTCGACGGTCTTTTCGGCGATGCCGAGCGACCGGGCCGTCTGCCGTACGCTGTGGCCGGCCGCGATCGAGCGCAGGATGTCGCCCTCGCGGGTGGTCAGCTCGGGCAGGCCGCTTTCCGGCTCGCCCGCGTGGGTGCCGGCGGCGGCGAGGACCCAGTTGGCCGCGGTGGGGTCGATGATCAGGTGGCCGGCGGCGGCGAGGGTGAGGGCGGGCACGAGGGCCTCGCTGACGCGCTCCGCGGCGACGATCGCGACCGCGCCCCGCCCCAGCGCGTCGAGGGTCTCGCCACGGCTCATCGGCTTGGAGCAGACCACCATGACCGGTACGCGGGAGTCGCCGAGCCGCTGCCAGTCCTCGACGGCGGGGTCGACGAGGACCACGGGGACGGTGCCGGAGCCGGCGTGGTCCCACAGGTCCAGCCCGCCACCGGAGCCGCCGTCGGTCACGAACGGGATGCGCTGGGCGAGCAGCGCCACGGCGACGTCATACCGGGCGGGCACGTCGGGTCCACAGAGGACGACGAGGGTCAGGCCGCCCGAGGCGTACACCCGGGGGCGGGGCAGGGGCGCGCGGTTGACCAGCCCGAGGGTGATGGCGCGGGCGATGGCGTGGCTCTGGCTGGTCACGGCGAGCTTCTGGTAGATGCGCCGCTTGCAGTTTTCCACCGCGAACGGGGTCATGTTGAGCAGCTCGGCGACGCGGCACACCGGGTGGCCGGCGGCGGTCAGTGTGATGATCTCCCGTTCCTGGGCGCTGAGCCCGCCCGGGGCCGGCACCGGTACCCCGAAGCGCAGCGCGTCGACGTGCTGGTGCAGCAGCATGAGCAGCGCGTCGAGGCCGTGCGAGCTCGGGATCAGCGTGTCCACGCCGGCCTGCCGGCTGGCGGCCAGCTCGGCGGAGGACAGCCGCTCGTAGAGGACGATCACGCGGATGCGTTCGTGGCGGTCACGCACGGTACGCAAAGCCCGTAGGGCCTCCCCCACGACGGCACCGGCGTCGTACAGGATCAGGTCGGGGCCGCACAGGTCGCAGAGGCCGAGCAGGGCGGCGTCGTCGGCGACGTGACCCACGACGGTGAAATCGGGCTGCCCGGCCAGGCAGACCGTGAGTGTGTCCCGAAAGATTCGCTTATGGGAGCGGATCGCCACCCTGACGAGGCGCCCGCTGGACGGCGGTACCTGTCGCATTGCCGGCCTCCCCAGGCAGCCGCTCTCCCGGCTACCGGCTGGATCGCCGAGATTCGAGGCTACGTTTCAAGTTTGTTACATAGACCCGAGTCAGTGTCAACCTTCGGCGAGGCAGCCCTAGGGGGTTTCTGTCGTCCGGAAAGCGGCAGCGGGGGCACCGCTGCACCAGCGGAGCGCCCCCGCTTCACCGTCAACCAGGCTGCTCGCCCACGGCGAACTGCACGGCGCCATTGGCGTCCACGTTGGCGTCGAGCGCCTTGTCATCGAGGATGCGCGCCGCTTCGGACTCCAGGAACAGCCGGGCCCCGGCCTCGTCGACGACCTTGTCGCCCTCCATGGGCTCGGCGGCCAGGCTGAGCATGAGCGAGCCCGCGGTCGCGTCGGTGGCGATGCGCAGGCCGGCCCCCTCGGGCACCTGTGGCTGGTCGGTCAGGTTGCGGATCACTTCCACCGCGTTGTCGGTCAAGGTGAGCATCGTGAACTCCTCCGGTCGAAAGGCCAGTTCAGGCCGCCTTACCCAGCCCCGGGCGAACCGAACCTCCTTGACTGGCGCCGTCACACGCCCTTAACGTCTCCGCAACAGCGGACGTCCTATGTCTGATCCACGAGCGGAGACGAACATGAGACTTGCCCTCCTGGGTGGCGTGGCCCTGCTGGCCACCGCGTGCGCCCCACCGGCCACGCCGGCGGAGCGTCCCACCTGCGCCGAGTCGGTGCCGTACACCGCCGGGACCGAGGGGTACAGCGGGTTCCGCATCCCGGCCGTCGTCGCCACCCGGTCCGGCGCGCTGCTGGCCTTCGCCGAGGGCCGGGTCGGCGGGCTCGGCGACGCCGGCAACATCGACCTCGTGCTGCGCCGGTCCACCGACGGCGGCTGCACCTGGGGGCCCCTGACGGTGGTCGCGGACAGCGGCGCCAACACGTCCGGCAACCCCGCACCGGTGGTCACCGCGAGCGGCCGGGTGGTGCTGCTTTCGACGTACAACGGCGGGACCGCGACGGAGGCCACGATCATGCGCGGCGAGGTCCCGGCCGACCAGAGCCGCCGGGTCTTCGTCCAGTCCAGCGACGACGAGGGTACGACGTGGTCGGCGCCGCGGGAGATCACCGCGAGCGCCAAGGCGGAGAACTGGCGCTGGTACGCCACCGGCCCGGTGCACGGGGTCCGGCTGGCCCGCGGGCCGCACCGGGACCGCCTGGTCATCCCGGCCAACCACTCCATCGCCCCGCCGGCCGGCTCGGCGGACACCGGCGTCGAGGCCAAGTACTACGGCGGGCACACGCTCTACAGCGACGACGGCGGCCAGACCTGGCGGATCGGCGCGGTGGACGACAACCCGAACGGGTACCTCAACGTCAACGAGACCACGGTGGCCGAGCTGCCGGACGGCCGGCTCTACCTGAACACCCGCGAGCACAACGGCACCGGGCCGGGCACCCGGGCGGACGCGTACAGCCGGGACGGTGGCGCGACGCTGGAGGCCCCGTACCGGCCGCAGGCCACCCTCGCCGGGCCGGTCGTGCAGGGCAGCGTGCTGCAGCTCGCCGGGCCGGGCGCCGCCCTGCTCTTCGCCGGTCCGGCCGACCCCGCGGCCCGGGCGGCGCTGACGCTGCGGGTGAGCACCGACCAGGGGGCCACCTGGCGGCCGGCGCTGGCCCTTTCGGGGCTGCCGGCGGGCTACTCGGACCTCGTCCAGTTGGGCCACACCAGCATCGGCGTGCTGTACGAGACCGGTGACTGGGGGACGTACGAGAGGATAGCCTTCCGCCGGATCGCCATCCAGGACATTCGATAGGGTAACCTCGGACGTCCTATGACTTGCTAGAGGAGCACCATGACCCACCCGCGGCGGGGAGCCAGCGAAAACCAGCGGGCGCTGCAAGAAGCGATCAAGGACCTGATCGTCCGGCGCGGACTGGCTCCTGGCTCCCTGCTGCCCACCGAGAGCGAGCTGATGGCCGAGCTGTCGGTCAGCCGGCACCCGCTGCGCGAGGCGATCAAGGCGCTGCAGGCGCTCGGCATCGTGGACATCCGCCACGGTCTCGGCACGTACGTCGGCACCCCCTCGTTCTCGCCGCTCGAAGCCGGCCTGACCTTCCACAGCCACCTGTCCCTGCACGGTGACCTGCGCGACATCGGCGACCTGGTGCAGATCCGCGAGGTGCTGGAGACCGGCCTGGTACGCCAGGTGCTGGCCCAGATCGACGACGCCGACATCGACACGCTGGAAAACGCCGTGTCCACGATGGAACGGGAGGCCGCCCAGGGGCACTACTCCCCGGAAGCGGACTGGCTCTTCCACAAGACGCTCTACCAGCCGCTGCGCAACGACCTGATCAGCGACCTGCTGCGGGTCTTCTGGAGCGTCTTCGACAAGGTCAACGCGCAGCTCCCGCGTACCGAAGACAAGCCGGAAGCGGCGGCGGCCGCGCACCGGGCGATCCTGACCGCGCTGCGCGGCGGCGACCCCGAAGTGCTCGCCGCGGCGATGGCCGACCACTTCACCGACATCCGCGAGCGGATCTCGCGCGTGCCCCGCCGCTAGGGCGGGCGTACCATCTGCCCGTGAACCGCGGCGAGGTCTGGACCATCGGCGACCGGGCCGACCTGCGCTACCGGGTCGTCGTGCTCTCCGGCGATACGCACAACGAACGCCCCAACGCCGCGCCGTACTGCGCGCCCGTGGTCCGGCAGCGGGGCACCACGGACCTGCCACCGTTCGCGGTGCCGCTGTCCGAGACCGACCCGGTGTCCGGCGTCGTGGTGGTCAACCGGATGCGCCGCCTGCCGGCGGCCGCCGGCGCCGAACGGCTCGGCATGATCACCGGCGCCAGCCTGGCCCGGCTCGACTCGGCCCTGCGCGACCTGTTCGAGCTGACCTAGCAGCTCCAGACGAGCGGGTCGGCCAACTTCTCGACGACGATCCCCGGACCGGCGTGGGCTCGATCACGAGGGCGCGCAGCCCGTACAGGACGCGGGCGTCGTCGCTGAGGGACACCGGGTAGGCCGCCTCCGAGCCGGGCAGGGTGACCGGGGCGCCGTCGCGGGCCACCTGCGCCGCTCCCCCATCGGGCGCGGGCAGCACCACCCAGCCCGAGGAGTTCACCGCGATCGCCGGCTCGGACCGGTCCGGCCAGACGTCGACGTCGCCGGTCGCCAGGTTCCAGCGGGCCGCCATCCGGCGGACATTGTCGTTGCCCAGCGGGAGCAGCGGGTCGATGCCGGTGAAGCCCTTGTCGCTGGCCTGCGGCGGCGCGGTCTCGTCCGGCGCGGCGCCGACCCAGCCGGCGGCCCACTGCCCGCGTACGGCCAGCACCCGGCCGGTGTCCGCGCCCTCCGGCAGCGCCAGCCGGCGGCCGTTCCCGTCCGGCCCCCACGCGTACGGCAGGGTGCCGCTGCCCAGCGCGCCGACCACCGTCCCGTCGTCGGCGATGCCCGTCGCCCGGGCGTTGTCGGGGGCGTCCAGCACGACCGCCCGCTTCGGCTCGGCGGCCGGCCAGAGCACCACGACCGTCCGTTCGCCGCGCACCGCGTCGCCGACCACGTCGCCGCGCGCGTTGATCGCGTACGGCGTCACCGGGCCCGTCTTCGACACCAGTGGCAGCTTGCGGAAATCGCCGCCGCCGTCCAGCACCCACGCGAACTGCTCTCCGCTCGCCGGGGTGACGGCCGTCCCGACCACGGTGCCGGAGGCGTTGACCGCGACCGCGTCGACCGCCTCGGCCGGCACCTTCAGCACCTCGGGCGTGCCGTCCGTCCAGCGCACCACCATCGTGCGACCGTCCTTCGTGACCACGCCCCCGACCGCATACCGGCCCGTGGGGTCGGCCGCCACCCGCCCGGTGAGCGTCCCCACACCGGCCGGCGCCGCCAGCTTCCGTACCGTGCACGAGGCGAACGGGGCCGGCGTGGCGGTGACCGCGTCGCCGATGGGCGGCGCCGTCCGGTCGTTCCCGGTCGTGTTCAGGGCCTGACTGACCGACGCGGCGGCGACCGCCGCCACCACCGTCGCGGTCGCCACCGCGAGGTACCGGCGGCGCCGCCGCACGGTGACGCCCGCCGCCATCGCGCGCGCCAGGTCCGCGCGCGGGTCCGGCACCCGAGCCGTCTCCAGCAGCACGCGTACGTCGTTCGCCCGGTCCTCGATGTCGCTCCTCACGCCGGTTCCCTCCCGTTGCCGTCCCGCGCTGCCACGAAGGGCGTGTCCCCGAGACGCTCGCGCAGTGTCGCGAGCCCCGGGAGGTCTGTGCCTTGACGTTGCCGGTCGAGCAGCGCATCGCCGCCGCGACGCTCTCCACGGGCATGTCACAGAGGAACCGCATGACCAGCACCGTCCGCTGCCCCTTGGGCAGGTCGGCCAGCGCCCGGACTACCAGGTCGCGGGTCTCCACACCGGACTCGCCCAGGTCACCCCGCTCCGGGGTGGCCGACATGAGCCACACCTTCGACCAGGCCAGGCGACGCTCGTCGATGTACGACCGCACCAGCATCCGGTGCACGTACCCGTCGAGATTGTCCGCCTTCTGCGCGCGATCCCAGTGCACGTAGAGCTTCGTGACAGTGGTCTGCACCAGATCGTCGGCCCGGTGCTCGTCACCGCACAGCAGGTACGCCGCGCGGTGCCACCTGGCCAATCGTGCCGACACGAACTCCACGTACTCCGAATCCACACCCCCTTAACGGATGCGGCGGGGTCCGCGGTTGCGTCCGGATGCAAGGAAGGGCCCCCTGCTATCGCTTTCCGCATAGCAGGGGGCCCTTCCTAACCGGTGAACGCTAGGTGCAGACAGCGTTGTTTAGGCGTACGCCTGTGGGGCCGGGGGAGCCGCTGCTGACGAAGCCGATGGTCGCCGACGCACCGGCTGCCAGGCTGGTACTCCAGCTCGGCGCCGCGGCGGTCACCGTGGTGCCGCTCTGGGTGACCGTGGCGTTCCAGCCGCTGTTGATCGTCGCGCCGGCCGGCATGGTCCACGTGGCCGTCCACGGGTTGACCGCGGCGGTGCTGTTGTTGCGGACGGTCACCTCGCCCTGGAAGCCGCCGCTCCACTGGCTCACGGTGCGCACCGTCGCCGTACACGTGGCCGGGCCGCTCGTGGGCGCGGTGGTGGGCGGCGTGGTGGGTGGCGTCGTCGGCGCAGTGGTGGGAGGCGTCGTGGGCGGGGTCGTCGGCGGGGTGGTCGGCGTCGTCCCACCGAACTGCACGTCGACGCAGTTGTAAAACGCCTCTGGGCTGTCCGAGCGCTGCCAGATCGAGTAGATGATGTGGCGGCCCGTCTTGTTGGGCAGCCGGGCGGTCCAGGAGTACTCGGCGCCCGACGTCCCGCTGCCCAGCGGCGGGTTGGTGACCTGGTCGAAGGGCGTGGCGTCCAGGTCGGACCAGCGCAGCGGCTGGGTCGGGTCGAACCCGTCCCGGGTGATGTACTGGTACCAGGTGCCCGGGTGCGGCGCCCACGCGTTGTAGCGGAACGTCATCGTGGCGCCGGACTGGAGCTGGGTGACCGGCCAGTCGGCCCGCGCCGCGTTGTAGGCCGCGTACTTCGTGGTGCCGCCGCCGCAGAGCTGGCCGTCCGGGATGATCGTCCGGTGCTGGCCTGCGGCGTTGCTCTGGAGGATGGCGTAGAAGTCCCACAGCGGCTGCTTGCCGCCCTGGGCCACGGCGTCCACACAGGCCGGAATGGTCGGATTGAGGTCGCCGTTGCCGTTCGCCTTACCGTCCAGATAGCACGTGTACGTGCGGGTGGGCGGAGACACGAACGCGCCGTGCGCCAGCGCGGGGGTGGGTTTGATGAGCAGCGGGATCCCGCTACCCACCAGCGCGGCGGCGACAAGCACCGCCAACCTGCGTTTCGCTTTCACATCGTTGCCTTTCGTCGCAAGAGTCGTCAACGGCACTCGCCGGGGGTGTCGCCCGTTGACACCCACACCCGGCGCGCCATCGCGGTCGAGAAAGGCCACTCGCAAGCCAGCACGCGCGCGGCTATTGAATCATGGATGTGAATACGTGAGCAAACGAGCAGGCCCGGCCGCCCCTCGGCGGCCGGGCCCACGCGGTGCCCCTACGGCGTCAGTAGCGCGTCTGCGACTGCGCGTTGAGCCGGTGGAACCTGTTGAACTCGGCGCCGAAGAGCCGCCAGTCCCGCACCTGCAGGACGTCGAGGCCCTTCACGATGTCGCTGGAGTAGATGTAGCCGTTGTAGTAGTACGCCGACCACGATCCGCCGAGCGTCAACGTGGTCGCCGACAGCGGACCCCGCTCCCACCACGCGATTTCCTTGGGCCGGGACGAGTTGGTGAAGTCCCAGACCGAGATGCCGCCCTGGTACCACGCCTGGACCATGATGTCGCGGCCGGGCACCGGGATCAGCGAACCGTTGTGGGCCACGCAGTTCTCGGTGTCCGCGTTCACCCGCGGGATCTTGAAGTAGCTCTTGAACTCGAGCCGGCGGCGGTCGCCCCAGCCCTTGATGTCGTAGATCGCGTCGGCGCCCTTGGTGGGCCCGATGGCCGCGGTGCACTCCGCACCCACGCCGCCACCCAGCTCATCGGTGAAGATGACCTTGGTGCCGGAGTTGTTGAACGTGGCCGAGTGCCAGAACGAGAAGTTCTCCAGGTCGCGCACCCGGTTGATCACCCTGGGCGCTTCCGGCTTGGAGATGTCCAGCAGGATGCCGTCACCCATGCACGCGCCGGCCGCGATGTCCTTCGACGGGTACGCGGTGATGTCGTGGCAGCCGGTCGTGTTGCTGCTGGTGGTGCCCGGCCCGTTGCCGGTGTCACCCGGGAACAGGTTGGGCGTGGCCACCACGGCGGCGTCGGTCGGCGACTTGACCGGCACCTTGACGATCGAGATCAGGTCGTGCGGCGGCAGGCAGTCCGGGAACGTCGCCGACGGGAAGTACGACGACACGTACACGTACACGGTGCGGCCGTTCTTGGTCGGCACGATCGTGTGGGTGTGCGAGCCGCAGTTGGTCTCGACGGACTTGACGTACCGCGGGTTGGTCTTGTCGCTGATGTCGAAGATCCTGATGCCCTCCCACGACTCCTTGATCGTGGCCGACTGGCCCGTGCTGTTGCACGAGTCGTCGCTGCGGGAGGAGTCGGTGGACAGGAAGAGCAGGTCGTTGTAGACCGAGACGTCGTTCTGGCCGCCCGGGCAGAACACCGTGGCGACCACGCTCGGCGCGCTCGGCCTGCTGAGGTCGTAGATCGCGAACCCGTTGTAGTTGCCCTGGTACGCGTACTTCCCCTGGAAGGCGATGTCCGAGGTGATGGCGCCCGCCAGCGGGCCGGGCTGCGGCACGTTGACGAGCTGGCGGATGTTGTCGCTGCTGACGATCTCGTCGACGCCGGGGATCTCGGCGGCGGTCGGCGCTTGGGCGCTGCTCGGTGTGGCGGCCACGGCACCGGTGAGCAGGAGTGCCACCGATGCCACGGCCACGACGCGCAGCCGTCGTAACCCTTGTGGGGTCGGTCTTGTCATGGCTTTTCCCCGTTTCCCGAAAGGTATAGAGGATGGAGCACACCTTACCGACGCATCGTAACCGTCGATGTGACCCCAGTCACTTCGATGGGCATCGGCGAAAGGTACTATCGCGCGCACCGTAACGGGGGAGGTCGATGATCGTGACGCGCCGCGGATATACGATCGCTGCCGCCGTGGCGGTCGCGCTGGCCGGCGTGATCGTCGCCGTGGCGCTGCGATCGTCCGATCCGGACCGTCCGGCCGCGAGCCCGACCGCGACCGCCTCCCCCACCGGTTCGCCGATCCCGGTCATCATGCCGGGCCGGCCCGGCGAGTCCGCGTCCACTGTGCCGTCCGACCAGGTCAAGGCGCCGGACGGCTCCCGCTACAACACGCTGGACACGTGGTTCGTCCGGATGATGATCCCGCACCACCAGCAGGCCCTGGAGATGGCCGCGCTCGCGCCGACCCGGGCCAAGCACCCGCAGATCCGCGCGATCGCCGACCGGATCACCGCCGCCCAGGGCCCCGAGGTGCGGTTCTTCCGCACCTGGCTGCAGCAGCGCGGCCTCGGCGAGAAGTCCGACGAGGGCGGCCACGACCACGGCGCCATGAAGGGCATGCAGCCGCCGGAGGCGATCCGCGGCCTCGCCGGCCTGACCGGCGACGCGTTCGACAAGATGTTCGTGGACATGATGGCCGCCCACCACGAGGGCGCCATCACCATGTGCACCGACGTGCTGCGGGTCGGCGTCGACCAGCGGATCCAGGAGCTGGCCACCGGCATCGCGGCCGAGCAGCAGGCCGAGATCAACCGGCTCCGCGAGATCCCGCTCTAGCTAGCAGCCGATCTTGGTAGTGGCCAGCGCGATGTCGTCCAGCAGCACGTCGTACGCCGGGGGCGTCGGGTTGCCCTGGTAGAGCTGCCAGCCGATCTTCACGGTGTCGAAGCGCGGGAACACGAAGTCGACCGGGTTGCCGCCGTGCTGGGTGGTGGTGACGGTCAGGTCGGGCTGGGCCACCCCGTCGATCCACACCGAGATCCGGTTGTCGGAGGCGTCCGCCTCCCACTCGACGCACTGCCAGCGGGCGGCCACCGACGGCGCCGACTCCCGCCAGTTGGTCCAGTCACCGGTCGGGCCGCCGTCCCCGCCCACGCCCCACAGCGCCCGGTCCAGCGTCGGCACGTACTGCCCGCCGAGCGGGCGCACGATCTCCGCGCCCTGGCCGGTCGCCTCGACCAGCGTGTAGTGCGCCCAGTCCGGCGCGGTCGGAAACGCCGACACCCGCAGCCGGATCCGCCCGAAGAAGCTGTTGCCGGGCGCCGCGAAGTCGTCCACCCTCAGGAACGCCCGCCCGTTGCCCTCCGTGTGCACGCGCAGCACCTTGCCGCCGCCGCGCCGCTCCACCGTCAGCGTGCCGTGCTTGGTGTCGATCCCCCACCGCAGGCTGGCCGCGCCGCCGGCCGGCAGCCGCTCGAAGTCCTCGCAGAAGAGCAGGGCCTGCCGGGCGCATCCGCCGCCGGACGAGGCGGGCGCCGCCGCCGGTGACACCAACACCAGGAGTACGCCAAGAGCAGCCGCCACAGTACGCATATCGATATTCTTACATGCCTCGCTATCCCCCGTTGCCCCCACGCCCCACGCCCCACGCCGTGCGGTCTTGCGCCGTGCGCCGTGCTCCGCGCGGTCTTGCGCCGTGCGCCGTGCTCCGCGCGGTCTTACGCGTCGATCAAGGTCTTGTGCGTCGATCAAGGGCATATGGCCGCGCTTTGATCTCCGATCCACGACCGTTTGCCCTTGATCGACGTCGAATCCCTTGATCGACGCGCGACGCACGGCGCGCGACGCACGGCGCGCGGAGCACGGCGCGCGGAGCACGGCGCGCGACGCACGGGCATGGCACGGCGCGGGCGCGCACCGGGCCGTCAGGTGAGGCCGGCGTCGTGGGCCAGGAGGGCTACCTGGACGCGGTTGTTGAACTCCAGTTTGGTCAGGACGCGGGAGACGTGCGCCTTCACGGTGGCCACGCTCATGTAGAGCTCGCCGCTGATCTCCGCGTTGGAGCGGCCCTGGCCGACCGCCACCGCGACCTCGCGCTCCCGGTCGCTGAGCCGGCCGAGCAGGGCGAGCGCGCGCCGGCGGCGGCCGTCCGCGCCGGTGTCGCTGACGTGCGCGATGAGCTGCCGGGTCACCGCCGGGGACAGGATCGGCTCGCCGGCCGCGACCCGGCGTACGGCGCGCAGGATCTCGGCGGGCGGCGTGTCCTTGAGCAGGAAGCCGCTGGCGCCGGCCCGCAGCGCGCGCAGCACGTACTCGTCGGCGTGGAACGTGGTCAGCACGATCACGTCGGGCGGGTCGGTGCGGCGGCGCAGCGCCTCGGTGGCGGCCAGCCCGTCGAGTTTGGGCATGCGGATGTCCATGAGCACCACGTCCGGCGTGTGCGTACGGACGGCGGCGGCCACCTCGGCGCCGTCGGCCGCCTCGCCCACCACCTCGACGTCCGGGGCACCGCCGAGGATCATCGCCAGCCCGGCCCGGACCAGCGCGTCGTCGTCGACGATCAGGACGCGTACGGGGGTCACGCCGGCCACGGCAGCCACGCCCACAGCCGGAAGTCGCCGGAGGGCGTACGGCCGTGCTCCAGCCGCCCGCCTACCAGGGTGGCGCGCTCGGTCAGCCCGACGATGCCGGTGCCGGCGCCGGGGATCTCCGGGCCGAGCGGCACGCCGACCGGCCACGGGTTGCGCACCTCGACGGACAGCCCGTCGCCGGCCGCCCCCGACAGTGTCACGTCCACAGTGGAACCGTACGCGTGTTTGCGGGCGTTGGTGAGTCCTTCCTGCACGATCCGGTACGCGTTGCGCCCCACCCCGGCCGGTACGGCGGCGAGGTCGTCGACCTGGCGGTCGAGGCGTACCCGCATGCCGGCCAGGCGGGACTCGTCGATCAGGCCGGGCAGGTCGGCGAGGGTGGGCTGGGGGCGGTCCGGCGCCTCGTCGGCGGGGTCGTCGCGCAGCACGCCGATCACCTCGCGCAGCTCCTGCAGGGCCTGGTGGGCGCTCTCCCGGATGACGCCGGCCGCCCGAGCCACCTCGTCGGGCGGCGCGTCCGGCCGGAACTCCAGCGCGCCCGCGTGCAGGCTCAGCAGCGAGATGCGGTGCGCCAGTACGTCGTGCATCTCCCGCGCGATCCGGGCCCGTTCCAGCTGCCGCGCCTGCGCCACCCGCAGCTGCTGCTCGGCCTCGGCCCGGTGGGCCCGGTCGCGCAGCGAGATCACCAACTGCCGGCGGGCCCGCACGAACATCCCCCACGCCAGGATCAGCAGCGTCGCGAACGCGCTCCAGGCCAGGTCGACCCAGAGCGGGCTGCTGTCCCACTCCGGCCGCAGGAGCGGGAAGAGGAAGCCACCGGCGAACCCGATCGCGCCCACCGCCGCCGCGACGGCGAAGCGCCGGTGCACGGCGACCGTGAAGTACCCGACGACGGCCGCGCCGATGCTGGTCGCCGCGTACACGCCGACCGCGCTGAGCGCCAGCGCGACGCCGACCGGCCAGCGGCGGCGCAGCCACAGCGCGCCGCAGGACAGCAGGCCCAGGAGCAGGTCGAGCGTGTTGCGCCCCGGGTCGACGCCCTCCTCGTAGCCGATGGCCGCCATGGCGAGCGCCACGCCCACGGCCAGCACGAAGACGAGCACGTCCACGACCCAGTCGCGCGGCGTGCGCCGCGCGACGCCACCGGCGTCCGGGTCCGGCTCCGCGAGCAGGGAGCCGGGCAGCAGCGCGCGGTACTCCGTACTCATGATCAAAATGGTACGGCCGTCCGCCCGGCCGGGCATCCAACCAAAGTCGAATCCACGCCGTAGACCTCGGTCGCGGGCCGCCGACCTCGGGCCGACGCGCCCGAGCACCCCGAGGCCGCACGCTCGACCGCATGATCAGTGTGGAGCACCTGACCAAGCGGTACGGCCCGCACACGGCCGTCGACGACGTCTCGTTCCGGTGTGAGCCGGGCACGGTGACCGGGTTCCTCGGGCCCAACGGCGCCGGCAAGTCGACCACGATGCGGATGATCTGCGGCCTCACCCCGCCCACCGCCGGCGGCGCGACCGTCGGCGGCGTGCCGTACCGGCGGCTGCCCAACCCGGGCCGGCACGTCGGGGTGCTCCTCGACGCGTCCGCCCAGCACCCGGGCCGTACCGGCCGGGAGACCCTCGCCCTGGCCGCGCAGATCATGGGCGTCGACCGCGGCCGGGTCGGCGAACTGCTCGACCTCGTCGGGCTCGACACGGCCGCGGCCCGCAAGCGGGTACGGGCGTACTCGCTGGGCATGCGGCAGCGGCTCGGCCTGGCGTACGCACTGCTGGGCGACCCGCGCGTGCTCATCCTCGACGAGCCGGCGAACGGCCTGGACCCGGAGGGCATCTTCTGGATGCGCAGCGTGCTGCGCGGCTTCGCCGACCGGGGCGGCACGGTGCTGCTCTCGTCCCACCTGCTGCGCGAGGTGGAGGCGGTCGCCGACCGGCTCGTGGTCATCGGGGCGGGCGGGTCGTGGCCGACGGCACCAAGGAGGAGCTGCTGGCCGGTGCCGGCACCCGGGTACGGGCGCTGGAGCCGGAGAAGCTGGAGTGGGCGCTCACCACCGCCGGCGTCCCGGTCACCCGGGAGCACGACGGCGCGCTGACCACGCAGTCGGACACCGAGGCCGTGGGCCGGGTGGCCACCGCGGCCGGCGTGGTGCTGCTGGAGCTGCGCCCCGCCGACGGCGGCGGGCTGGAAGAACTCTTCCTGGAACTGACCGCGAAGGAGACCGCCCGATGACCACGCTGACCATGGTGGAACTGCGCAAGATGGCCGACACCCGGGCCGGGTTCTGGCTGCTGGCGGTGGTCGCGCTGGCGTACGCGGCGCTGGTGACCGTGATCATCTTCGTGGCGGACGCGCCGGACCTGACGTTCCAGTCGCTCTTCCAGGCGACGCTGCTGCCGTCCGGGATCCTGCTGCCGGTGCTGGGCATCCTGTCCGTCACCAGCGAGTGGACGCAGCGCGGGGCGCTGACCACGTTCACCCTGGTGCCGGAGCGGTGGCGGGTCGCCGCGGCGAAGCTGCTCGCCGCGGCCGTACTGGCGGCGCTGTCGGTCGCGGCCGGGCTGGTCTTCGCGGCGGTGGGCAACCTGGTCGGCATGGCGGTGGCCGACGGCGACGGCAGCTGGCACCTGGGCGCGTCCGCGCTCGGCGGTGCCGTGCTCTTCCAGGTCATCAACGTCGTCATGGGCGTCGCGTTCGGCATGCTGCTGATGAACTCGGCGCTCGCCATCGTGATGTTCTTCGTGCTGCCGTCGATCTGGGGCGTGCTCACCGGCATGATCGGGGCGCTGCGGACCCCCGCCGAGTGGCTGGAGCTGAGCGTCACCATGCAGCCGCTCGCCGAGGACACGATGACCGGGTCCGGCTGGGCCAAGCTGGGCACGTCGGTGGGCGTGTGGGTCCTGCTGCCGCTGGCCGCCGGGCTGATCCGGCTCATGCGACGGGAAGTGTCGTAGGAGCAGGGTATACAGGTCATGTGGTGGGCGTACCAGATGAGATGCGCGAAGCCGCGGTCGCGCTGCTGGCCGCGCTGGACGGTGAGCAGCGCGACCTGGCCCGGCGGAGCTTCGGCGACGACGCGGCCCGGCGCTGGATCGAGTATCGGCCGCGGGCGCGGCCCGGGGCCTGCCTGGCCGACCTGGACCGCGCCGGCCGCAAGGCCGCGCACCGGTTGCTGGCGACGGCGCTGAGCCCGCACGCGTACGCCCAGGCGATGGCGATCGTGGCGCTGGAGGAGGTGCTCGACCGGGCCGAGGGGTGGGCGCGCGGGCGGCACAGCAACGACTACTGGGTGGCGGTCTTCGGCGATCCGGGTGACGAGGCGTGGTCGTGGCGGTTCGAGGGGCACCACGTGTCGGTGACGATGACGGTGGCCGGCGCCCAGGTGTCGCCCGCGCCGGTGTTCCTGGGCGCCAACCCGCACCGGGTCAGCCACGCCGGCCGCACCGTGCTGCGGCCGCTCGCCGCCGAGGAGGACCTGGGCCGGGCGCTGCTGGAGGCGATGGGGCCGGCGGGGCGGCGCGCGGCCATCGTGTCCGACCGGGCGCCCGACGACATCCGCAGCGCGACCCGCGGCCGCACGGACCCGATCGAGCCGCGCGGCGTGCCCACCAGCCGGCTCGGCCCGTCCGCGCGCGCCACGCTCGACGCCCTGGTCGCGCTCTACCTGGACCGGCTCCCGGCCGAGCTCGCCGCGCGCGAGCACGCGCGGATCGCCGCCGGCGAGCGGCACTTCGCCTGGGAGGGCCCGACCGGGCCGGGCACCAGGCACTACTACCGGGTCCAGGGCGAGGACCTGCTGATCGAGTACGACAACACGAGCGACGACGGAAACCACGCGCACACGGTCATGCGGCGCCCGAGGAGCGACTTCGGCGACGACGTGCTCGCCGCCCACCGCGCGGTCGCGCACTAGCGGGCGCTCAAACAGGCCCCAGGGCCTGTTCTATGAGGGTCGGTCGAGTTTTATGAGGGTCGGTCGAGCCGAGGCGAGGCCCAGGCGGCGATCCGGCAAGCCGGGCGTCGTCTGGGTCCGCCGCAGGCCGGCCAGCCCTCATGAAACAGGCCCTAGGCCCAGGAGCGGCGCGACGCCGGTGATGCGCAGGATCTGGTCGACGATCCGGCGGGGGTTGCGGACCCGCAGCGTCGCGCCGTAGGTCTCCGCCGCCTGCCGGCCCCGCAGCAGCGCCCGGACGCCGCTGGAGTCGAGGAACGGCACGTTGGTCAGGTCGACCACGACCTCGCGTACCGGGCCGTCCAGGGCCGCCGCGACCGCGGCCACCACGCTGCGCTCGTTCTGGATGTCGACGTCGCCGTGCAGATGGACCACCGCGAGGCCGTGGCTGTCGCAGGGTTCCGTGCGCACGAGCGTCATACCGTGTCGGTACCCCCACGCGGCCGCGCTCACACCCCGGGCAGCTGATACCGGACGGGCGCCGCGATCGTGGCGAATGGTTGCCCCTGGGCGGGCAACTAGTCGACACAGTCGCCGAGTCTCTTAACTTCCCGGCCCTGGGGCGCTCTACACGCTGGGGCGGCGGCCCTCGACACGAGGGCGGGCGGTAACTAGTCTACTGAGTATGAGTCCTTACATACTCGATGCTTCGGCGTGGCAGGAGAGCTGGGACCGGCAGCAGGAGGCGTACCTGCCGGACCGGGAGGAGCGGTTCGCCGCCCTGCTGGAGGTGGTCGACGCGGTCACGGATGGGCGGCCGCCGCGGGTGCTCGACCTGGCCGGCGGCACCGGGTCGATCTCGCTGCGGGTGCTGCGCCGCTTCCCCGACGCCACCACCACGCTGCTCGACGTCGACCCGGTGCTGCTGCACATCGCCGGCGCCACCCTCGATGACCGGGCCACGGTGGTGACGGCGAACCTGCGTACCCCGCAATGGCTGGCGGCGTTGCCGCACCGGGAGTTTGACGCGGTGCTTACCGCGACGGCGCTGCACTGGTTGCCGGCGGACCGGTTGACCGACCTGTACGGCGAGATCCGCAGCGCGCTACGGCCCGGAGGCGTGTTCGTCAACGCGGACCACATGCCCGACGACGGGCTGCCCGGCCTCAGCGCGCGGCTGGGCGACCGGTCCGACGCCCGCCGCCGGGCCCGGTACGCCGCCGGCGCGGTGCTGTCCTGGGAGGACTGGTGGGAGCACGTGGGCGGCGACCCGGTGCTGGGCCCGCTCCTGCCCGAACGCAAGAAGGTCTTCGCCGAGCGGCACGCCACCGAGTTCGCACCCCCGGTGTCCTGGCACCTGGACACGCTGCGCGCCGCCGGGTACGCCGAGGCCGGCCTGGTCTGGCGCGGCGCCCGGGACGCGGCGGTGGCCGGCGTGGCCTGAGCCGTCACATATTGATCATGTGGCCGGCCAGGCCGTGGATCGCCTCCTTGACCGCCTCGCCGAGCGTGGGGTGGGCGTGGACGTTACGGGCGACCTCGTGCACGGTCAGGTCCCACTGCTGGGCCAGCGTCAGCTCCGGCAGCAGCTCGGTCACGTCCGGCCCGATGAGGTGGGCGCCGAGCAGCTCGCCGTACTTACCGTCGCTCAAGATCTTGACGAAGCCGGCCGTGTCGGCGAGGCCGTGCGCCTTGCCGTTCGCGGTGAACGGGAACTTCGCGACCCGTACGTCGAAGCCCTTCTCCCGGGCCTGCGCCTCGGTCCAGCCGAAGCTGGCGATCTGCGGCTGGCAGTACGTGGCCCGCGGGATCATCGTGTAGTCCAGCTCCATGGTCTCGGCGTCGGCGATCGTCTCGGCGGCGATGATGCCCATGGCCTCGGCGGCGTGGGCGAGCATCAGCTTGGCGGTCACGTCGCCGATCGCGAAGATGTGCGGCACGCTGGTGCGGCACCGGCCGTCGACGTCGATCGCGCCGCGCTCGGTGCGGCGTACGCCGGTCTTGTCCAGCCCGTAGCCGTCGACGCGGGGCTGGAAGCCGATCGCCTGCAACACCTTGTCGGCCTCCAGCACCTGCCGCTGACCGTCCCGGGACACGGTGACCCGCACGCCCGATGCGGACTCCTCGATCGACTCGACCTTCGTGGAGGTGAGCACGTCGATGCCCAGGCGCTTGTACCGGCGGGCCAGCTCGGCGGAGACCTCGGCGTCCTCCAGCGGCACCACGCGGTCGAGGAACTCCACAATGGTCACCTTGACGCCGTAGTTGTGCAGGACGTACGCGAACTCCACGCCGATCGCGCCGGCCCCGGCGATGACGACGCTGGCGGGCAGGGTGTCGCTGAGGATCTGCTCCTCGTACGTCACGACGCGCTCGCTCACCTGCGTACCGGGCAGCAGCTTGGTGGTCGCGCCGGCCGCGATAACGCAGTGGTCGAAGGTGACGGTCTGCTCGCCGACGCGCAGCGTGTGCGGGTCGGTGAACACCCCGCGGGCGTCGTACTGGGTGATCTTGTTCTTCTTCATCAGGTAGTGCACGCCCTTGACGCGGCCGTCGGCGACCTTGCGGCTGCGCTGGAACGCCGCCCCGTAGTCGAAGCTGACCGTGCCGTCCACCTGGATGCCGAAGGTGCCGGCCTCCTGGGTGAACAGGTGCGCCAGCTCGGCGTTGCGCAGCAGGGCCTTGGACGGGATGCAGCCCACGTTGAGGCAGACGCCGCCCCAGTAGCGCTCCTCGACCACCGCCGTCGACAGCCCGAGCTGCGCGGACCGGACCGCCGCCGTGTACCCACCCGGACCCGCGCCCAGGACCACCACGTCGAAGTGTGTGCTCATGCGTCCGATGCTATGGGCGCCGGGCGGCGCCCGCAGGCGACGTCGATCAAGGACTTTCGCGTCGATCAAGGGCAAACGGCCGTGGATCGGAGATCAAACCACGACCATTCGCCCTTGATCGACGGCACGGGCCTTGATCGACGCGCCCAGCCTGCCGGGCGAGCCCAGCGCGCCGGGCGAGCCCAGCGCCCGACGCGCCCAGCCCACGGCGGGGAGGGAGCCGGCTTAGCGGGAGGAGGACAGCCGGCGGCCCACCGCGGAGATCAGGCGGTCGAGCTCGGAGCCGAACGGGTTGTCGTGCACCAGGTACGTCCACGTGGCGCTCGGCCGGACCATGTCGGACCCCTCCGGCTGCCAGTCCTCGGTCACCTCGGTCTGCTCGAACGTCTCCAGCGTGCGCGCCTCGATCTTCGGGAACAGGTCGTTGAACGCCGGCACCGCCGAGCGGTGGAACTCGTCCAGCGGGTCCAGCCGCCCCAGCGCGCGCAGGTGTACGCCCTCGCGCACCTCGTTCAGCTCGGCGAGGTGCTCGGCCCACAGCCGGTCGAGGTGGTAGAGCGCGATCGAGCGGGCCACCCGGGACAGCAGCTCCTCGTCGATGTCCTCGCACTTCTCCTCGTACCGGTCGCGCAGCAGGTCGGTGGCCACCTCGGTGGTCAGCAGCCGCTCGCGCCGCGCGGCGAGGGCGATGCGCTGCTGCTCGATCACCACGCTGTACCGCCAGGTGTTGCGGTGGATCTCGTGGTTGACGCCCTCGGCGACCCGCTGGGCGTGCTCGACGGCGTACGTGACGGTCTCGTCGTGCACCAGGCCGTCGGCGTCCATCTTCGGCGAGCCCGGGATCAGCTCGGGCGCGTGCCGGACGACCAGTTCGTCCTCCAGGCTCACGAAGAACACCGAGTGCCCGGGGTCGCCCTGCCGGCCGGAGCGGCCACGCAGCTGGTCGTCGACCCGGCGGCTGTCGTGCCGGCCGCTGCCGATGATGTAGAGCCCGCCGAGCTCCTTGACCCGGTCGTAGTCGGCCTGGTCGCTGCCGCCGAGGCGGATGTCGACGCCGCGGCCGGCCATCTGGGTGGAGACGGTCACCGCGCCGTGCGTGCCGGCCTCCGCGATGATCGCCGCCTCCTCCTCGTCGTTCTTGGCGTTGAGCACGACGCACGCGATCCCGGCGGCGGTGAGGCCGGCGGCGAGCTGCTCGGACTCCTTGACGTCGAGGGTGCCCACGAGCACGGGCCGGCCGGCCTCGTGGTTGATGCGGATCTCCTCGATCAGGGCCTCTTCCTTCTCGGCCTGGGTGGCGTAGATGCGGTCCGGATCGTCCACCCGGATGCACGGGGTGTTCGACGGGATGACCGCGACCTCGAGCTTGAAGAACTCGCGCAGCTCGTGCCCCACCAGCACCGCCGTCGCCGTCATGCCGCACAGCGTCTTGTAGAGCGCGATGTACGCCTGCACGGTGATGGTGTCGAGCACCTCGCCCTCGGCGGTCGCGTTGAGCCCCTCCTTGGCCTCGACAGCGGCCTGCAGCCCGTCCGGCCAGCGGCGGCGCTGGGCCACCCGGCCGCGCATCTCGTCGACCAGCTCCACGGCGCCGTTGCGCACGATGTAGTCGACGTCCCGGTGCAGCAGGGCCTGGGCGTGCAGGGCCACGTTGATGGCGGAGAGCTGCTCGACGTTCTCGTCGGCGTACAGGTCGATGCCGTCCAGCTTGGCCTCGACGGCGCGCAGCCCGCGGTCGGTCAGCGCGACGCTGCGGCCGTCGTCGGCGATCTCGTAGTGGCGCCTGTTGACCAGGCCCTTCACCAGCGCGGCGGCGGCGTGCACCGGGTCCTGCTCGCCGGGCACGGTGCCGGCGAGGACCATCGGCACCCGGGCCTCGTCGATCAGGATGGAGTCGGCCTCGTCGACGATGCAGGTGGCCAGCTCGCGCTGCACCCGGTCGTCGATGTCGGTGACGAGCTGGTCGCGCAGGTAGTCGAAGCCGGCCTCGCTGACCGAGACGTACGTGACGTCGTTGCCGTAGGCGGCCCGGCGCTGGTCGTGGCTGGACGCCTCGGTGACCCAGCCGACGGACAGGCCGAGCAGGCGGTAGACCGGCGCCATCCAGAGCGCGTCGCGGCGGGCCAGGTAGTCGTTGACGGTCAGCACGTGCACCGGGCCCTTGCCGCGCCGGACGTGCCCGTACGCGGCGATCGCGGCGGTCAGCGTCTTGCCCTCGCCGGTGGCCATCTCGGCGACCTTGCCGGACAGGAGCGCCATCGCGCCGAGCAGCTGCACGTCGTACGGCGTCTGGTCGAGGCCGCGCTTGGCCGCCTCGCGCCCGAAGGCACAGAGGTCGTGGTACTCGGTGGCCTCACCGGCGGCCTCGGTCAGCTCGGCGTCGGAGAGCTCCGCCAGCTCCTCCGCACGTGCACTGATCTTGGGCAACTGCTTCTCCAGCGGGCCGAGGTCGACCGTCGTACCCGGGCGCTGGAGAAAGCGCTGCATCCTGCTCTTCAACCGTTGCGACACACCCATGAGGCGCAACGGTACTATTCAACCCTCCAAGATCGTCGACACCTCCTGGCGGCGCCGCGCGGCAAGGTCGGTGAGCAGGCCCGGCGCCTCGTCGAACGGCACCACCGCGGAGACCAGATGCCGCCGGATCGCCGCGCCGCGCTCGCGCAGCAGCGCGACCGTCTCCGCCGACAGCCGGTCCCGGTCCCACGCCGCCGACAGCCCGCGCGGCACCCGGCCGATCTGCGCGCACCGCACCGCCAGCCCGTTGTGGTGGAACTCCTCCCCAGCCGCACCGCGTCCGCCCCGCCCTGGTAGAAGGCCAGATCGATCACCGTCCCTTGCGGCCGCGGCAGCCGCAGCGCCAGGTGCAGCGCCGCCGCCCGGCCGCGGCACTGAAAGACCACGTCCGCGCCGGGCCCGGCCCGCCACCGGGTCTTCAGCGCGACCGCCGGGTCGCCGCCGGCCGGGTTGAGCGCCGCCAGACCGAGGGCCTCCGCGACCGCTCGCCGCCGCGACGTCTCATCGAGTACGACGACCTCCTGCGCCCCGTGGCGAGAGGCGAACAGCGCGGTCAGTAGCCCGACCAGGCCGGCACCGACGACCGCGACACGCCGTCCCCGGATGCCGTCGCCGAGGTCCCGCACCCCCGGGCCGTAGAGGTCGGCGGCCGCGTGCAGCAGTCCGTTGGCGCAGATCGGCCCGGCGTGCGCGACGTACACGCCGAGGATCGGGTCCAGGTCCGGCGGCAGCGGCACGAACCGGTCGGTCAGCGGGTCGGCGAGATAGCCGGTGCGGTGGCCGTACGCCATCGCGACCACGGCGCCCTCGCGCACGGCCGGGGTGGCGCTCTCGGCGACCCGGCCCACCTCCATGTAGCCGAGCCGGGTCACCGGGTACACAGTGGACGGCTCGCCGGGGCGGAAGAGTCCGAGGGCCGCGTCCCACGACGCCGACAGGTACGGGTTCGTGCCCTTGACGTAGCTCAGTTCCGTCCCGGCCGAAACTCCACTGTAGAGCGTGTTGACCCGGAAGGTGCCGTCCCGCACGGGTTCCCGCTTGACTCGCTGGACCTCCACTGTGCCCGGTCCACTCACGACGACAACTCGATCCTCAGTGTCCGCAGACATCGACGGCCTCCCCGGTGGCGGCCGCCTCCGCGATCGCACAGGCGAGCCGATGGGTGCGCAGCGCCTCGCCGTACGGGCAGCGGACGTCGTCGCCGACGCCGAGCACCGCGTCGACAAACGCCCGGTCCACGGCGCGGTGGGCGGCCCCGACGTCGGCGGGCATGCGCTCCTCGCCCGCACCGTCCCGCACCACCAGATGGTTCTCGTCGATCGACAGGGCAAGCCCTTCGGCGTACACCTCGATGCCCGCGCGATGCTTCCAGCCAAGGACGCAGGCCGTGGTGAGCGACCCGACCGCACCGCCCTCAAAGCTGAGCGTAGCCGCGCTGGCCGCGTCGACGTCTGCAAGGAAGGGCCCCCTGTTATCGCTTTTTGCATAGGAGGGGACCCTTGCTAACAGCTCGCCGGCGGTGGCGCGGACCTGGCGCACCTCGCCGGCTAGCACGCGGGCGAGGTCGAGGACGTGGGCGGCCTGCTCGACCACCGGGCCGCCGGAGGTGGCTCGGCGGGTCCACCAGGCCGCCGGCGGCACCGTGTCGAGCCAGGCGCCCACGACGAGCCGCACCGGCCGGTCCTTGAGCAGGTGGCGGGCGCGGTCGACGGCGGCCAGGTAGCGCCAGTGGTGGCCGACCGCGGTGACGACGTCCGCGGCGAGCGGCGCGATCCGCTCGGCGGTGGCGAGGTCGGCGGCGAGCGGCTTCTCCACGAACATCGGCAGCCCGGCCGCCAGCACCGCCTCCTCGGCCGGGCCGTGGGCGAACGGCGGGACGCAGACGTAGACGGCGTCCGGCTCGGCGTCGAGGAGCCCGGCGACGTCCGGGAACGCCCGGGTGCCGTGCTCGTCCGCCAGGTCCCGGGCCGCGTCCGCCCGCACGTCCGTCACCCCGACCAGCCGCACGTCCACGAAGCCCGCCAGGACCCGCGCGTGCCGCCGTGCGACGTTTCCGGCCCCAATGATCCCTACCGCACACTTCTTGAGGTTTTTCACGCCGGATTGAGTACCCGGATTCGCGGGAATTCCTACACCTATGTGGCATTCGCGTTCGGTGACGCCTGTCGTGGAAGCCTGGTCCGCCTACCGGACCCGCACCGCGACCCAGTGGAAGCCCCGCGATCTGGTCCGCGACAAGGGGGCAAGCTCGGTCAGCGTGGTCATCCCGGCCCGCGACGAGGAAGACACCGTCGGCCCGATCGTCCGTACGATCCGCCGGCACCTGGTCGACCGGGTACCCCTGGTCGACGAAATCATCGTGGTGGACTCCCGGTCCCGCGACGCCACCGCCCAAGTGGCGGCGGCGGCCGGCGCCCGGGTGGTCTGCCAGGACCGGATGACCCGCGGCCTGCCCCGCCTGGAGGGCAAGGGCGACGCGCTGTGGGCCGGTCTCGCGGCGGCGGAGGGGGACGTCGTCGCGTTCGTCGACGCCGACCTGCGGCGCTTTCAGCCGCACTTCGTCAGCGGCCTGCTCGGCCCGCTGCTGACCGACCAGTCAGTGGCGTTCGTGAAGGGGTTCTACCACCGGCCGCTGGAGGGCTCGGCGGGCGCCGAACGGGACGGCGGCGGCCGGGTGACCGAGCTGATGGCGCGGCCGCTGCTCAACCTCTTCTGGCCGGAGCTGGCCGGTTTCGTGCAGCCGCTCGCCGGCGAGTACGCGGGCCGCCGGACCGTCTTGGAGCAGGTGCCGTTCGTGTCCGGGTACGGCGTGGAGACCGCCATGCTGATCGACCTGCTGGAGCTGGTGGGGCTGGACGCCCTGGCCCAGGTCGACCTCGGCGAACGGCGGCACCGCAACCAGAGCACCGAGGCGCTGGGCCGGATGGCTGCGCAGATCCTCTACACCGCCTGGTCCCGGCTGCACCGGCAGGGCCTGGTGACCACGGCGAGGCCGCCGACGTCGGCCCTGACCCAGTTCCGTCGCGGGGCGGTGCGGAGGCGCTCCCGGGGCTGGACCGTGAGGTCGTGGTGACCGACGTGTCGGTGCGCGAACGCCCGCCGCTCGCCCGCGTGCGCGCGGTGGTCAGATCATGAGGGTGCTGATGAACGCCGGGCCGTGGCTACCGGTCCCGCCCGGCGGATACGGGGCATCGAGAACGTCGTCGCCACCCTGGTGCCGCCGCTGCGCGCGCTCGGGGTGGAGGTGGTGCTGGCCACGGTCGGCGCCAGCACGCTGCCCGCGGACGGCCGGGTGACGGTCTTCGAGGACGGGCAGTTCGCGGCGCTGCAACGGCCGTACAACCAGGTGAGCGGCGTCGCCCAGGCGCACCTGCACGGCGTCGTCCGGGCCCTGCGCTCGGGCCTCGACGTCGACCTGGTGCACGACCACGTCGAGGCGGCCGGCCTCGCCACCGTCGCCGCGCTCGGGCTGCCCGCCCTCCACACGCTGCACTGGGACCTCGGCAAGCACCCGGAGCTCTACGGCACCTTCGACGGCGGCGGCCGGGTGTGGGTCAACGGCGTCTCCGCGGCGCAGCTCGCCCGGGCGCCACAGGCCCTGCGGGACCACGCGATCGGGCACGTGCACCTCGCCACCCCGCTCGCCGACGGGGCCGACCGGCGCCCGCTGCCGGCCAAGGGCGACCACGTGGTGATCCTCGGCCGGATCACCCCGGGCAAAGGGCAGGACCTGGGCGCGCGGCTGGCCCACGAGTACGGCTTCGACCTCGTGCTGGCCGGGCCGGTGGGGCCTCATCACTCGGCTTCGTCGCTTGTTCTTGATTCGGACAATCCGGATGTGCGCTTCTTCCGTTCCTCGGTGGCGCCGTACGTGGACGGCGTACGGGTGCGGTGGCTCGGCACGGTGGCTCCGCCGTTCCGGGACGAGCTCGTCGGCACCGCCCGCGCGATGCTGGCGCCGCTGCGGTGGGAAGAGCCCGGCGGCACGTTCGTGGTGGAGTCGCTGGCGCTCGGAACCCCGGTGGTGGCGCTTGCCCGCGGCTGCCTGCCCGAGCTGGTGGAGCACGGGCGTACCGGCCTGCTCACCTCCGCGGAGGAGGAACTGCCCGACCTGCTACACGCGGCCGACAAGATCGACCCACGGGAGTGCGCGAAGGAGGCGGCGGCGCGCTTCACCCCGTCGGTAATGGCGACCCACTACCTGTCCCTCTACAAACGCGTCCTCAACTCACCTCCCCCGGCCTCGCCCCGCCTCGACTCAAAAGGGCAGCCCCTTGGGGCGTGAATTCCGAGAAAGGGTCCCGTATACCCGCCGACGCGGGTATACGGCAGCCCTTTTGGGGTCAGTGCGAGGCGCTGAGTACCCCGCGGGTGAGGAATTCACTCACTCGTGTTCATGAGCAACTCTCGATACGCTAAGTACTTGCGCGATAAACAATCAGTGGGGATGGGATGAGCTGGGACCGGGAACTCTTTCCCGAACCCGTGTCGCACCGGCCGGGGCCGATCATCACCGGGCACGTCGTACGCCTCTCACCCGGTTACCCCGCGAGGTCAAAGTGGGCCAGCCCGTCCTGGTCGCCGTGCTCGCCGCGGCGAGCGTCGCGCGGATCATCGGGAGGCTCGTCGTCTCGGTGCTGCGGGCCGGCAGCGGCGGCGGCTCCCGGCGCAGCTGGAAGGAGCTGCGCAAGGGCCCCGAGTACCTGGTGACGCCGCTGCGCATCAGGGCTACCGACGGCGTGCTGTGCGAGATGGAGATCCACGGTCACCTGCCGCAGAGCGCCCTGGAGCCGTCCGACCACGTCCAGATCACCGTGCGTCGCCAGAAGGACCCCGAACTGGCCCCCCGGGTGGAGCGGATCGTCAACCTGACCACCGCCCAACTGCTTACCCCGCACCCGCCGAACCTGTGGTCCCACCTCGGCCCCGCCCTCCTGGCCCAGGCCGCCATCGGCCTCCTCGTCTTCGGCACAGTGGCCGCCTGCACCCTGACCACGTAGCCCCGCCCTCCCCACCGCCTCTCCCCGCCGACACGCCGACGCGTCGATCAAGGGCCTCCCCGCCGATCAAGGGCATATGGCCATGGTTCGATCTCTTTCCACGACCGTTTGCCCTTGATCGACGGCGAAGTCCTTGATCGGCGCGGTGGGGACGCAGGGAGGTTGCCCACGTGGCGGCGGACGCCGGCGAATAGGGCCGGGCCGATGCAACGTGTGACCCGTGAGTAGGGGTCCCTCCTGGGGAATCGGGCGTGAGTGGGGCGCCCCCAAAGGCCGGGTAGTTAAGGGAATCAGGTCCATGTGAAGCGCTGATGTGACGCGGCCATCGCCCTCGACTTTGGCGACTGTGTCGAGAAGTTGCCCGCCCAGGGGCAACTGCTCGCCACGGTCGCGGCGTAGGTCGGCCCTGCCGTCGATCACATGACCGGCCCGGTGGGTGGACCGGGATCCAGTGGCCGGTTGTGTCGGATACATCCGGGTGCGGGCCCGGCCCACCCTTAGCCAGGTCGAAGCTGGCGGTGGATCTAGACGAGTTAGGGCTCGATGTCAGCCATAACTCGTCTAGATCTACCCCGCCTCGTCGTCGCGGCCTTGACGTCCGCACCGGCCCCCTGATGTTGCGGCCATGGAGGGCGCCCCTGTTGTGCGCTGTCCGGTGACAAGGGGGGTGTCATCAGGGTCAGGTGACCGCGCCGTTCCCGATCACCCGGACGGTGTGACCCGGCTCCTGCGGTGATCATGAAGTTGACGCCCGGGGAGAGCCCTTTTCCCTGCCGCTAACTTCATGATCACCGCAGGCTGGCGTCGGCTCCAACGCTGGGCAAGCGATCAGCCGCGCGGCTTGACAGCGCCCAGGAATCCTTAACTACCCGGCCTTGAGGGCGCCCCCACTCACGACATAGCGGGTACAGGGGAGCCCCACTCACGCCGGAGCGCCCAACAAGGGTCCCCTTTTGGGACTCGCCGGCCCAGCGCCGCCCCGCCGCCCGCCGAGCCGCCCACCCCGCCGATCAAGGATTTCCGCGCCGATCAAGGGCAAACGGTCGTGGAAAAGAGATCAAAGCACGACCGTTCGCCCTTGATCGACGCAAAAAGAGGTGCAAAAAAGAGGTGCAAAAGAGGGGCAAAAGAGGCGCAAGAGAGAGGCGGGGTTAGGCGCTTTCGCGGAGGAGGAGGTGGGAGGGGTAGGAGGTGGCCGCGGGGGCTCGGGTGCCGGTCAGGATGGCCGTGACGGCGGCTGCCGCGATGCGCTCCACCGGGTGGGTGGCCGTGGTGAGGGCGGGCACGCTGTACGACGCGAACGGGATGTCGTCGAAGCCGGCCACCGCGATGTCGCCGGGCACGTCCACGCCGCGTACGCGGAGCACCGCCAGTGCGCCCAGCGCCATCGCGTCGCTGGTGGCGAAGAGCGCGTCGGTGTCGGGCCACTGCTCCAGCACCGTGGACATCGCGGCCTCGCCGCCCGCGTAGGTGAAGTCGCCGGGCACCATGCGCACCGGCAGGGCAAGCTCCCGTACGGCGGTGCGGTACGCGTCGACGGGGCGCCGCGTGCACGGCATCCACTGCGGGCCGGACACCATGGCGATGCGGCGGCGGCCGGAGGCGTACAGGTGATGGATCATGGTGGTGGTCGCGCCGCCGTTGTCGATGTCGAACGCCGGCACGGTCGGAGAGCCGATGCCGATCGAGGCGACCCGCCCGGCCAGCCCGTCCGGCACGGCGGCCAGCACCGACTCGGTGGTGTTGAGGACGAGTACGCCGTGCACGCCCCGGTCGGCCGCGAGCCGGGCCAGCGCCGGGCCGGGCGCGTCGGCGGGCAGCCACTGCAACGAGACGCCGACGCCTTGGGCGGCTCCCACCTCGGCGGCGGCGCGGACGACGCGGTCGACGTACGGGTCGTCCAGGACGTGCGGGTCCATCCCGGTGACCGCCACGACCAGCCGGAACCCGGCGCCGGTCACGAGCGCGCGGGCGGCCGGGTTGGGTGCGTAGCCGAGCCGGGTCGCGGCGGCGTGGACCCGGTCGCGGGTGGTGGGCGAGGCCGGCCCGTACCCGGCGAGGACGCGCGACGCGGTGGACCGGGAGACGCCCGCGGCCCGGGCGACGTCATCCAGCGTGGGAGGCATGACACACATCATGCACCCCAACCGTTGATGTGAGAGCGCTCCCGCGGGTGTGATCAAGACCGTGACGGCGACGCTGACCCAAACCAACTCTGCCCGTACGGCGGTCGCCCTCGTCTTCGGGCTCAACGGCCTGTCGCTGGCGAGCTGGTTCGCCCGGGTCCCGGCCGCCCGCGACGCACTCGGGCTCACCGCGGGCGAACTCGGCGTGCTGCTGCTCGCGATCTCCGCCGGGGCGGTGCTGTCGCTGCCCACGGCGGGCGCGGTCGCGCACCGGGTCGGCGCCGCCCGTACCGTCGCCGGCGCCGCCGTCGTCGGGGCCGGCGGGCTGGCCCTCGTCGGGTTGGGGGCGGGTGTCCTGCAGAACGTCCCGCTGGTCGCCGCCGGCCTGTTCGCCCTCGGCTACGGCTCCGGCACCTGCGAGGTCGCCATGAACGTCGAGGCCGCCGCCGTCGAGCGCCGGCTCGGGCGGACCATCATGCCGCGCTTCCACGCCGCCTGGAGCCTCGGCACCGTGGTCGGCGCGGGCCTCGGGGCGGCCGCCGCACGGGTGGGCGTGCCGATCGCCGTACACCTGCTGGTGGTCGCCGCGGTGATGGGCGCCGGAACGGTGGCCGCGACCCGCGAATTCCTGCCGGCGGCGGAGCCGGAGGCCGCCGGGAAGGGCGGCGGCGTCCTCGCGGCCTGGCGGGAGCCGCGCACCGTCCTCATCGGACTGCTGGTGCTGGTGATGGCGTTCACCGAGGGTACGGCCAACGACTGGCTCGCGGTCGCGTTCGTGGACGGGCACGGGGTGAGCCAGGCGGCCGGGGCGCTGAGCTTCGGGGTGTTCGTGGCGGCGATGACGGTGGGGCGGACCGCCGGCACGGTGGCCCTGGACCGCTGGGGCCGGGTGCGGGTGCTGGCGGCCACGATGCTGCTCGCCTCGGCCGGGGCGGCGACGGCCGTGCTCGCCGGCGCGTGGCTCCTGGCGCTGGCCGGCGTCGCGCTGTGGGGTCTCGGCGCGTCGCTCGGCTTCCCGGTCGGGATGAGCGCCGCCGCCGACGACGAGCGCCACGCGCCGGCCCGGGTCAGCGTGGTGGCGGTGATCGGGTACACGGCGTTCCTGGCGGGGCCGCCGCTGGTCGGGCTGCTCGGCGACCACGTCGGCGTGCTCCGGGCGCTGCTGGTCGTGCCGATCCTGCTGCTGCCGGCGATCGCGCTGATCCCGGCGACCAGGAAACCCGCCTAGACTAGAGCCGCTGCTTCTGCACCTTGCCCATGTCGTTGCGGGGCAGGGCGTCGAGGAAGCGCACCCGGCGCGGGCGCTTGTGCACCGACAGCTGGGTGGCCACGAACCCGATCAGCTCGTCCGCCCCCACCCCGTCGGCCACCACGTACGCCACGATCTCCTGGCCCAGGTCGTCGTGCGGTACGCCGACCACCGCGGCCTCCCGCACCGCGGGGTGGGACAGCAGGGCATCCTCCACCTCGCCGGCCCCGATGCGGTAGCCGCCGCTCTTGATCAGGTCGGTGGACAGCCGGCCGACGATGCGGTGGCTCCCGTCGGCGTCGATCGCCGCCACGTCGCCGGTGCGGAACCAGCCGTCCGCCGTGAACGCCGCCGCGGTGGCGTCCGGCCGGTTGAGGTAGCCGGAGAAGAGCGTGGCGCCGCGCACCTGCAGCTCGTCGTCCACGATCCGGGTCCGCACACCGGACACCGGGCGGCCGACGTACCCGGGCCGGCGCTCGCCGTCCGCCCGCGCGGCGACCGTGATGAGGGTCTCGGTCATGCCGTACCGCTCGACCGGCCGGTGCCCGCTGAGCCGGTGCAGCGCCTCGAACACCGGCACCGGCAGCGCGGCGCTCCCCGACACCAGCAGCCGGGCGGGCGCGAGGGCCCGCGCGGCCGCCCCGTCCTGGACGATCCGGTGCCACACCGTCGGCACGCCGAAGTACAGGGTGCCGCCGGCCGCCGCGTACGCCGCCGGCTGCGGGCGCACCGTGTGCACCAGCCGGGACCCGGTGCGCAGCGCCCCGAGCACGCCGAGGACCAGGCCGTGCACGTGGTACAGCGGCAGGCCGTGCACCAGCACGTCGTCCGCGGTCCAGGCCCACGCGTCCGCGAGGGCGTCCAGGTCCGCGGCGATGGCCTCCCGGCTCACGAGTACGCCCTTCGGCGGGCCCGTCGTGCCGCTGGTGAACAGGATCAACGCCGCGTCCGGCGCCGACGCGGCGTCCGCGACCTCCGCCAGGATGTGCGACCGCTCCAGCGGCCCCGCGTCGGGCGGCACCGGCACCACGGGTACGCCCACGGTCAGCCCGGCGACCACCGCGACCACGGTGTCCAGGGAGGCGGTGGCGTCGACCACCAGCGCGGGCTGGCCGGCGATCTGGGCGGCGCGGGCGGCGGCAAGATCGGCCAACTGGGCCCAGGACGCCTGCCGCTCCCCCACCCGTACGGCGTCCGCCCGGTCCCCGAACCGCCCGGCCAGCGCCGGTAGAAGCTCCATCGCGCCTACCCTAAGGGCATGGCGACCGTGGTCGACATCGAGATCGGGGCCAAGAAGGTCTTCGTCTGGGCGGTGGACTGGCCGGGCTGGTGCCGCTCCGGGCGCACCGAGGAGGCGGCGCTCGCGGCCCTGGCCGACTACGTCCCCCGGTACGCCGTCGTGGCGGCCGAGGCCAGGGTGCGGTACCCGAAGTCGGCCGGGGACACGCTCGAGATCCGGGAACGGCTGCCCGGCAACGCGTCGACCGAGTTCGGGATCCCCGGGCAGGTCAGCGCGGGCGACGCCGAGCCGGTCCAGGCGGCCGAGGCGACCCGCGCCGGCAAGCTGCTCACCGCCGCCTGGTCGGTGCTCGACGCGGTGGCCGCCGTCACCCCGGCCGAGCTGCGCAAGGGCCCGCGCGGCGGCGGTCGCGACCGGGACAAGATGCTGGGCCACGTGGTCGAGGCCGAGGCCGGGTACGCCCGGATGATCGGCGTCAAGCAGAAGCCGCCGCCCTTCGACGACGCCGAGGCGGTCGCCGCCCTGCGCGCCGAGATCCTCGCGGTGCTGGCCAAGCCGTCCGACGGTGCGCCGCTGCGCCCCAAGGGCTGGCCGGCCCGGTACGCGGCCCGCCGGATCGCCTGGCACGTGCTCGACCACGTGTGGGAGATGCAGGACAGGTCTCCCTCTTGAGGATGAGGTCGCCTCGGCCGTCTACCGCGCATGACGTAGCACACAAACCCTCCGTTGGCTGACGCCAAGGGGCCGAACGCGAGCAATGATCAGTTCATGAGTGCGTTACCGCTGGCCGTGATCTTCGCGATCGCGTCCGCAGCGGCGTACGCGGCCGGAGCGGTGGCGCAGGAGCGCCTCGCCGCGGAAGCCGACCACGAACCCGTCCTGGCCCTGCTGCGGCGTGCGCGCTGGTGGCTCGCGGTCGGACTCAACGCGGCCGGCGGCGGGCTGCACGTGGCCGCGCTGGCGTACGGACCGCTGTCCCTGGTGCAGCCGCTGGGTGTGCTCACCCTCGTGCTGGCCCTGCCGATGGGCGCGGCCATGGTGGGGCGGCGCGTGTCCACCGGCCACTGGCGGGGAGCGGGCCTGACGGTCGCCGGTCTCGTCGTACTCCTGCTGCTTGTCGCTCCCGCGACCGGCGCGGAGGCCCTGGGATCCGGCGACGCCGGACTGCTCGCGGTGGTCGCCGCCGCGACGGTGGCCGCGCTGATGGTCGCCGCCCGGCTGGCGAAAGCAGCCATGGCCCGCAGCCTGCTCTACGCGACCGCCTCCGGGATCGCGTTCGCCGTCGCGTCGGCGCTGACCCAGACCGTGGCCCTGCGGGCCGCCGAAGACGGCGTGCGCGCGCTCTTCAGCCCGGTCGCCCTGGCGCTGGCCGTCATGGCGGTCGGCGGGCTGCTGCTGGCGCAGGTGGCGTACCGGGACTCGGGGCTCGGCGCCCCGCTCGCCACGGTGACCCTGGCCAACCCGATGGCGTCCGCCGTCATCGGCATGGCGCTGCTGGGCGAGCGGTTCGCCGGCGGCGCCGCGGGCGCGGCCCTGGCGCTGACCGCCGCGACCGCCGCCTCGTGGGGCGTGGTGCTGCTGGCCCACCCCGCGCCCGTGCCCGCCGCCGAGGAGGAGCCGGTCGGAGAGCCCGACACCGCCGAGGAACGCGAACCGGTACTAGTGTCCTAGCCCGCGCCGTGCCACCGTAATGGCATGGGCACCGAGGTCGGGCGGCACCAGTTCACCCGGGAGGACCGGGCCCGGCACCGCCAGAAGGTCCGGCAGTGTCTGGACGTGTTCGCCGAGATGCTGCGCGGGTCGAAGTTCGAGTTCGAGCGGCCGATGACCGGGCTGGAGATCGAGCTCAACCTGGTCGACGACGAGGCCGAGCCGGCGATGCGCAACGCCGAGGCGCTGGCCGCGATCGCCGATCCGGACTTCCAGACCGAACTGGGACAGTTCAACATCGAGATCAACGTGGCGCCACGCCGGCTGGCCGGGGACGGCCCCGCCGACTTCGAGCGGCATGTGCGGGCCAGCCTCAACGCCGCCGAGGACAAGGCCCGCACCGTCGGTGCGCACATGGTCATGATCGGCATCCTGCCGACCCTGCACCGCGAGCACCTGACCCTGGAGTCGCTGTCGGCCAACCCGCGGTACGCCCTGCTCAACGAGCAGATCTTCGCCGCCCGCGGGGAAGACCTGGAGATCCGCATCGACGGCGTGGACCGGCTCGCCGCCACCGCCGACACGGTGGCGCCCGAGGCGGCCTGCACCAGCACCCAGTTCCACCTCCAGGTCAGCCCGGGAGACTTCGCCGCGTACTGGAACGCCGCCCAGGCCGTCGCCGGCGTCCAGGTGGCGCTCGGCGCCAACGCGCCGTTCCTGTTCGGCCGGGAGCTGTGGCGGGAGACCCGCATCCCGCTCTTCGAGCAGGCCACCGACACCCGGTCCGAAGAGATCAAAGCCCAAGGGGTACGCCCGCGGGTGTGGTTCGGGGAGCGGTGGATCACCTCGGTGTTCGACCTCTTCGAGGAGAACGTGCGGTACTTCCCCGCCCTGCTGCCGGTGTGTGACGACGAGGACCCGGCGCAGATCCTGGCGCAGGGCGGCACGCCCCAACTGAGCGAGCTGCGGCTGCACAACGGCACCGTCTACCGCTGGAACCGCCCCGTGTACGACGTGGTGGGCGACCTCCCGCACCTGCGCGTGGAGAACAGGGTGCTCCCCGCCGGCCCCACGGTCGTGGACACCATCGCGAACGGCGCCTTCTACTTCGGCCTCGTCCGCACGCTCGCCGAGTCGGACCGTCCGCTGTGGTCCCAGATGTCGTTCAGCGCCGCCGAGGAGAACTTCCACAGCGGCGCCCGCCACGGCATCACCGCCACGGTGTTCTGGCCCGGCCTGGGCTACGTGCCGGTCACCGAGCTGGTGCTGCGCCGCCTGCTCCCGATGGCGTACGACGGCCTGGACGCGTGGGGCGTCGACGCCGGCGAGCGCGACCGCCTGCTCCGCATCATCGAGCAGCGCTGCCTGACCGGCCGCAACGGCGCCTCCTGGCAGGTGGACGCGCTGCACCGCCTCGAAGACGAGCGCAACCTGGAGCGCGCCGACGCGCTGCGCGCCGTGCTCCAGCGCTACATCCCCTCATGCACGCCAACCTCCCCGTCCACGAGTGGCCGACAGACGGCTAACCCCCGCGCCGATCAAGGGCTTTCCCGTCGATCAAGGGCTTTCCCGTCGATCAAGGGCGAACGGTCGTGCTTTGATCTCCGATCCACGGCCGTTTGCCCTTGATCGGCGCGAAAGTCCTTGATCGGCGCGCGGACGGGCCGGCTCCACCGCTTCGCTTACGATGACGAACGCGCTGGCGAACGGCCGCGCGGCACATCGGGGGCAGGGTGAGCGGGCAAGTGGTGACGGCGCCGGAACGCGCCGGCGTGGCCGCCGGGAGTCGCACGGTGTTCGCCGTGGGCGCGGCGGCGGTGCTGGCGCTGCTCCTGGCCCGCAACCACCGGGTGTTCACCGGCGCGGTGTACGAACGCGGCGACTTCGCCGCCAACTCGATCATCACGGCCGACGCCAAGCACTTCGAGCTGCTGGTCGGCAACTACTCCCGGCTGGGCTTCTCGCACCCGGGGCCGGCGTTCTTCTACGTGCAGGCGTTCGGCGAGTGGTTCTTCCACGACCTGCTGGGCGTCGTGCCCGCCCCTGGAACGGCCAGTGGCTGGCGCTGCTCGCGCTCAACGCCGTACTCGTGGCGCTGAGCCTGGCCATCCTGCACACCTGGACGGGCGCGTGGCGGGCGACCGCGCTGTCCGGCTCGGCCGCCCTGGTCTTCTTCGCGGTGCAGCCGCCGCTGCTGGCGTCGGCGTGGATGCCGCACCTGTACGTGGCGCCGTTCCTGCTGCTGCTGACCGCCGGAGCGTCGGTGGCGGCCGGGCGGGTCGCGCACCTGCCGGCGCTGGCGCTCGCCGCCGGGCTGCTGGTGCACGGGCACGCCGGGTTCCTGTTCTTCGTGCCGGTGCTGGTCGGCGCGGCCCTCTTCATGGCCTGGCGGGCGTCCGCCCTCACCCAGCGGGTGCCGTGGGCGGCCACCGGCGCGGTGGTCGGCGTGTTCCTGCTGCCGATCGCGATCAACCTGCTGCTGCACTGGCCGGGCGAGTTCAGCCGCTACTTCGGGTACGGCGGCAAGCAGGGGCTGCACGGGGCCGGCGCCACGGCCGGGTTCGTGCTGCACTTCTGGGCGGAGCGGACGGCGCTCGCGGTGGTGCTGTTCGTGGGCCTCTTCGGCGGGGTGGCGGCGCTCGCCCGGTGGCAGCCGGCCGGGCCACCGCGCCGGTTCCTCGGCGCCGGCCTGGCCATGGCCGCGCTGGCGACGGTCCTCTTCGCCGGGTACGCCGTGCGCGGCGTCGACGACTTGGAGCAGACGTACGTCGGGCACTTCTCCCGGGCGGTGCCGCTGCTCCTGCTGATGCTGCTGGTGGCCGGGGTGGGGGCGCGGCCGGTGGTGCTGGTGCTGGCGGTGGTGGTCGGCGCGCTCGGCATCGCGAGCCGGTCGCCGGCGCTGGCCAGCAACCCGGAGCACCTGCCCGAGCTGCCCCGGGTGCTGACCGCGCTGAGCGAGCACGCCGCCGGCCGGCCGGTGGTGGTCGACGTCCAGCAGGAGGCGTGGCCGGCGTTCACCTCGATCGTGGCGTACGGCGACCGGGTCGGGCAGCGGATCTGCGCCCGGGACGAGCGCTGGCGGTTCCTGGTCACGCGGGAGCACATCTGCACCGCCGACGACGTGGCACAAGGCCGCCCGGTACGCCTCACGACGTACCTCCCGGTGGGCTCGACGGCGGTGGCGGTCGTCGACGGCGCGTACCTGTATTGATCTTGTGCGCTAGGATGGCCGGCCGTGACGGCAAAGGAACGGCGGGACATGCTGCGCGCGTCGAGCGCTGACCGGCAGCGGGCCGCCGACGTGCTCGGGACCGCGTTGCGGGAGGGCCGGCTCGACGCGGCGGAGTACGACAACCGCTCCCGGTCGGTCCAGGACGCCAAGTCCGTCGGCGAACTCAACGCGCTGCTCGCCGACCTGCCCAGCCAGCTCGGGGTCCGGGACTGGGCCGACCAGTTGCGGGTCCGGCAGGGTGACCGGGAGCAGGTCAATCGCTGGCTCGCCGACGCGGTGACCGACGGCCGGTTGACCGAGGCCGAGCACGAACGGCGGCTCGCCGGGGTCGCGTCGGCCGGCACGTACGCCGAGCTCAAGCCGCTGGTGGACGGCGTACCCGGACCGCCGGAAACACCGCGCGCGGACCTGTTCGTGTCGGCCGCGGACCGGCAGGCGGTCCTGGACCGGCTCGCGGCGGCCCTGACCGACGGCCTGCTGAGCGCCGACGAGCACCGCGACCGGCGGGCCGACGTAGGGCGGGCCGAGCGGTACCGGCAGCTCGACGAGCTCGCCATCGACCTGGGCGAGCGGGCCAACCCGGCCGAGCGGGCGCGCGCGGTGCGGCGCCTGGACCACGCGCACGCCGCCGGCCAGCTGGACGCGGCCGAGCACGCCAAGCGGGTCGCCGCCGCCACCGCGGCGACCCGGGACCGCGACCTGGCCAAGCTGCTCACCGACCTGACACCGACGCCCGGCAGCCGGGCGACGGCGAATTCGCTGCTGGCGCTGAAGCGGCGGCACCGGCTCACCGACGCCGAGCGGGAACTGGCCGCGCAGGAGCTGCAGCACGCGCTGGACGACGGCCGGCTCACCCTCGACGAGTACGACGAGCGGGTGACCAAGGCGTACGCCGCCGGCACCGCGGGCGCGCTCCGGCCGCTGCTCGACGACCTGGTCGTACCCGACGAGCAGCCACCGGCCGGCACGGCGCCGCGGCGGCCGGCCAAGGGGCGCCCCGCCGGCCTGGCCGTGGCCGTGGTCATCGTCGTGGTCTTGGCCGTGATCGGCGCCGTCATCGGCCTGACCGACGAGGATCCCGGCACCGGCGACGCCGCCGCCGGGCCGAGCCTGGGCGTGCGGTGGATCGCGGCGTTCGACCGCCCGCCCGGCGCGAAGGGTCTGGGCACCTGGTTCACCGACGGCGCGGTCATCCGGGCCCGGGACGACCGGGTCGTCGCGTACGACCTGGCCGATGGCCACGTCGAGTGGACCTTCCAGGTGCCGGCCGACAACGAGCTGTGCACGATGAGCCGCGCCGTCGACGGCGACGTCGGCATCGTGGGGTACGGGCCGGAATACCGGTGCACGACGATCGTCGGCCTCGACCTCCGCACCGGGCAGCCGCTGTGGCAGCGGCCGCGCCCCGGGGGCGGCATCGACTACCGGTACGCCCACGAGGTCGCGCTCGCCCGGGACACCGCGGTCATCCGGGAGCCGACCGGTTTCGTCGCCGTCGACGCGCGGAGCGACGCGCAGCGGTGGCGGCTGCCGGTCGCCAAGGGCTGCCTGCCGTACTCGGTGACCGCCGCCGGCGACGTCGCCGCCCTGCTGACCGCGTGTCCCGACCGCACCATGACGCTCGCGCTCGTCGACGCCGCCTCCGGCAAGGAGCGCTGGCGCGCGCCGCTGCGGATGAGCCAGGACGACGACGAGGACGGCGCCTACAAGGCGACGGTGGTGCTCTCGCTCGATCCGGTCGTGGTCCGGACCAGCGACGCGGGCGGCGCGTTCATCGCGTTCGACGAGCAGGGCAAGCGGCGGGCCACCATCGCGCAGCAGCAGCCCGACTGGGACCTCGCGCTCGACGTGTTCCCGACCAACTGGGTCGCCCGGCCGTGGTACCCGGTGGTCGTGGTGGGCGACGTTCTGGTCGCCCCGACGCGCAAGCCCGGCGACAACGAGGACAAGGGCGTCGCCGGGTTCTCGCTCACCGACGGCCGGCGGCTGTGGCACACCGACCCGGGGTTCGTGTCGAGCCTCGGCCAGGCCGGGGACGACGTCGTCGCCGTGGCCTACGTGGACTACGAGCTGCAGTTGCTAGCACTGTCCACTCAGGACGGTACCGTGCGGGCGCGGGTGAAGCCCGGCGAGAACGCGCTCACCCTGGGCGGCGTCGACGTCGAGGTGCAGCGGGTGGGTGACCGGTACGTCGTGGTCAGCCCCGCGGGCGACAGCGTCCCGCCGGTCACCGTGATCGGTCCGCGCTAGCCGGTGGCGCGGCGCCCGCCGCACCACGACGGCGCCGATCGAGGGAAAGCCCGCCGATCAAGGGCAAACGGCCGTGGTTTGGAGATCAAAGCACGACCATATGCCCTTGATCGGCGGGGAGGCCCTTGATCGGCGCACAGAACGGGCGGCGCGCGGAACGGGTGGGGTTAGCCGGCGGTGATGTTGGTGGCGCCTGGGGGGAGGAGGGCGGCGTTGGGGGCGGCGTCGTGGCGGGTGCCGTTCAGGCGGTAGGTGATGCGCTTGCCCTCGGCCGCCACCAGGATGCCCTGCCCGTCCGGCAGTTCCAGGCGCACCGGCAGGGCCGCCTTCCAGTTCGCGAAGCCGCTGGCGACCGGCTGGAACGGCGCGTCGCCGCGGGCGAGCAGCACGATCACGCGGGACGGGTCGTCGTCGTACTGGATGGTCTGCACGAGCAGGCGGCGGCCGTCCGGGGTGACGCCGTAGACCGTCAGCAGCGGGGAGCCGTTGTGCGTGTGGTAGCCGGCCGGGTCGATGTACGGGGCGAGCGCGCTGACGTCGTCGACGTACCGCCGGACCACGCCCTGGCGGTCGGCGCCCCACACCTGTTCGGCCCCGGGGAGGGTGTGCTCGTACGCCGGCGGGGCGGGCCTGTCCTTGCCGCCGGGGAACAGGACCTCCGTCGCCTTCTCCACGAAGACGGCGTTTTTCCGGTCGGCCGGCGGGCGGACCAGCCCGATGGTGACCTTCTGCTTCTGCGACGCGAGCCGCAGTACGGCGGCGCCGCCCACGAACGCGATCCGCTGGTAAGTGCGCTCGACCCGCCCGTCCGACGTGTATCGCAGCGCCGGCGAGAAGTCCACCGGGACCCCGCCGTCGAGCACGACCAGCACGTCGTAGTCGGCCCGAGCAGCACCGCCTGGGGGACGAGGTCCAGGTTGGCGTCGGTGACTGTGCCGACCGTGCCGATCTTCGGCCCGCGGGTGGCCGGCTCGACCCAGGCCGCGACGGCGACCATGCGCTCCCCCGAGGGCTGGGCGACCACCGGGTTGGTGTTGGTGCGCTGGACGATGTACGCGGCCGGGCCGACCGGGGTCGTCCCGGCCCACAGGATGTTCGGCTCGCCGCGCACCCCGACCTCGATGTCGACCAGGTGGCTCCGCCAGGCGTCCCGCACTTTTCGCAGGTAGGCCGCGTCACCGGCGAGGTCGCCGCGGGTCGGGGTGTCGAGCAGCGGACCGGCGACCTCGAGTCCGCCGCCGGGCGTACCCGAGAAGCGCAGGACGCCCCCGGCGGACGCCGCGGCGGCGAGGGCGAGGCCGCCGCCGAGGAACGCGCGGCGCCGCACCAGGCGGCGGCGCCCGCCCCGGCGGACGTCGTCCACCAGCGTCGGCGGGGCGGCCAGGTCGTCGGTCGCCCGATGCAGGACGGTACGGATGTCGGTGTCGGTGAGGCTCATCGCGGGCTCCCAGTTCCGTCGGTCACGGGTACGACGAGGCCGGAGCCCGGCCAACTCCTCGCGGAGCCGGGCGAGCCCCCGCGAGGTGTGGCTCTTGACGGCTCCCTCGGAGCAGTCCAGCGCCTGGGCCACCTCGGCGACCGGCAGGTCCTCCAGGTAGCGGAGCACCACCGCGGCGCGTTGCCGGGGCGGTACGGCGCGCAGCGCCGTGATCACCGCCTCGCGCAGCGCCACGTCACCGGCGTGGTCGGGCGTGGGCGGGTCGAGGTCACCGAGCGCGCGTTCCGGCCGGCGGGCACGCCGCCGCCACCGGTTGGCGGCCCGGTTGACCAGTGCCTTGCGGGCATACGCCTCGGGTGAGGCGTGGACCCGGCGCCACCGCACGTAGAGCTGCTCCAGGACCTCCTGGAGCAGGTCTTCGGCCGCGTGCCGATCGCCCGTGAGCAGGTAGGCGACCCGCAGCAGCGGCACCGACCTGCTCCGGACGAACTCGTCGAACGCCCCACCCCGTGCGTCTCCCATCGGCCCTCCCGGTCTCGTCGACCATCAAGGACACCGGGTGGGGCGATCCGGTTTACCGCTGCTCGACGGGAACGAAGGCGCGCTCCGCGGAACCGGTGTAGACCTGCCGCGGACGGCCGATCTTGTTGGCCGGGTCGCCCATCATCTCGCGCCACTGCGCGATCCAGCCGGGCAGCCGCCCGAGCGCGAACAGCACCGTGAACATCTTCGGCGGGAAGCCCATCGCCTTGTAGATGAGGCCGGTGTAGAAGTCGACGTTCGGGTAGAGCTTGCGGGACACGAAGTAGTCGTCCGCGAGCGCGATCTCCTCCAGCTGCATGGCCAGGTCGAGCAGCTCGTCCGGCTGATGCATGCGGTCCAGCACCTCGCGGGCGGCCTGCTTGACGATCGCGGCGCGCGGGTCGTAGTTCTTGTAGACCCGGTGGCCGAAGCCCATCAGCTTGACGCCCGGCTCCTTGTCCTTGACCCGCCGCACGAACGACTGCACGTCGCCGCCGTCCGCCTTGATGCTGTCGAGCATCTCCAGCACGGCCTGGTTGGCGCCGCCGTGCAGCGGACCGGAGAGGGCGTGCACGCCGGCGGAGACCGAGGCGAAGAGGTTGGCCTGCGCGGAGCCGACCAGGCGCACGGTCGAGGTCGAGCAGTTCTGCTCGTGGTCGGCGTGCAGGACGAAGAGCATGTCGAGCACCTTGGCGACGACCGGATCCACCTCGTACGACGTGGCGGGCACCGCGAACGTCATGCGCAGGAAGTTCTCCACGTAGCCCAGCGCGTTGTCCGGGTACATGAACGGCTGGCCGATCGACTTCTTGTACGCGTACGACGCGATCGTGGGCACCTTTGCCAGCAACCGGACCGTGGAGATCTCCACCTGGTCGGCGTCGAACGGGTCGAGCGCGTCCTGGTAGAACGTGGACAGTGCGCTGACCGCCGAGGACAGCACGGGCATCGGGTGCGCGTCGCGCGGAAAGCCGTCGAAGAAGCGGCGCAGGTCCTCGTGCAGCAGCGTGTGCATGCGTATCTTGCCGCTGAATTCCGCCAACTGCGCCGCGGTCGGCAGTTCGCCGTAGATCAGCAGATACGAAACCTCGAGAAACGACGCCTTCTCGGCCAGCTCGCCGATCGGATAGCCGCGGTAGCGCAGGATCCCCGCGTCACCGTCGATGTACGTGATCGCGGAGGTGCAGGAGGCGGTGTTGACGAAGCCCGGGTCGTAGGTGACGTACCCGGTCTCCTTGAGCAGCTTGCCGACCTCGATACCCGATGCGCCCTCGACCGCATCGTGCACGGGCATCGACAGCTGTCCGCCATGGTGGTCGAGCTTCACATCGGTCATGTGGTCCCTCGCTTGGCGCCGCAGATTCTGTGTCAATGCGTTTACTCAACCGTAATACCTGCGGTTTTGACAGTGCCCGGCGCGCATCTGGCTGAGGGATGCGTCACTCCAAACGGATCACATCCACCTGGTTCTCGCCTGTGCGGAAAACGGACTCGTCGGTGATGAGTGCGCCGAAACGGTGCCCTTCCTTGTCCGGCTTGGCCACCTGGGTCACCGCGGCGATCCGGCCGTTGACCGCCACCGCCAGCAGGGTGCCGGCGGGCACCGAGGACGGCACCGTGCCGTACACGAGCGCGGGGATGGTGCCGGACGCGAGGTCGACGGCGCGGAAGTCGTCGGCGTTCGAGACGGTGGCGCTCGCCGTCCGGCTGCCGGCGGCCGGCAGCGCGGCCGCGGGCGTGCCGATGAGGTCCGCGCGGGGCTGCGCCAGCGCCGCCGGCCGCCCGGCCGAGCCGCGCAGGACCTCCGCGAAATTGGCCGGTCCGGGGACGGTCACCGGCTTGCTGGGTACGTCGTGGTAGCGCTTGTCGACCCGTTCGCGCGTCTCGCGTACGGCGGAGATGCCGTCCGTCTTCCACGGCACCGTCACGCCGGCGAGGTCGGCGACCGTGGGCAGCAGGTCGACGTGCTCCCAGTTGCGGTCGTCGACGCGGCCGGCCGCCTGGCGCGGCTCCTTGATGAACAGCGGCACCCACAGCACCTCGTCGCCGGCCTTCTGTACCGCGCCCATCCCGCGCCCCTGCGCGTCCGGCGTGAAGCTGACCCCGTGGTCCGCGGTGACCACGAAGAGCGCGTCCTCGTACAGCTTCGACGCCTCCATCGCGGCGATCGTCTCGCCGAGCAACCGATCCGTGTACGCCACCTGCGCCAGGTGCCGCTGCTGGGCCAGGCGCACCCAGCCCTCCCCGCGCCGTTGTCGTCGTTGGGCAGGTCGGGCGAGGAGTAGCGGACGCCGGACGGCAGGTAGCTCCACGGGCCGTGCGGCATCAGCAGGTGCAGGAAGTGCAGCGTGGGCTTGGCCGCCGGCTGCAACCCGGCCAGGAAATCGGTGAAGCGGGCCGGCTGGTTGTCGCCGAGCCGGTCGAACCGGAAGTCCGGCGAGGCGGGCGGCGGCGCGTCGTCACCGCTCTCCTTCTCGGTGGTCTCCTGGTACGACTCCTCCGGCTTCTGCGTGGAATCCGACGGCGAGGCGAGCTGGCGCAGCAGCTTCGCGCTCTCCCCGAGCAGCACCGGCAGCCCGCCCTTGGGCGTCTCCCGCTCGCACACGCTCGGCAGGCACAGCTGCGTGATGCTCTCCCGCACCTTCTCCTCGTACGAGTCGTCGAGCAACGTGAACAGGTTGTCCGGGTGCTCGGTGAAGTGCGGCGCGGCGTTGTCCTTGGCCGGGTACTTGCCGGTCAGCATCGCCGGCACCGCGTACGGGGTCCAGCCGCTGACCCCGGTGGCGTTGCGGTACCAGGTGGCGTCGCCGGCCAGGCGGGCGAAGTTGGGGTACGTGGCCGCGTCGATCCGGCCGTCCGGGCCGAGCAGCGACACCAGCGGAAACTCGTCGAGCAGCAGCACCACGATCGGCGGGTGCTCCTGCTTCGCCTTGCCGCCCGGCCCGGAGCCGCCGCCCTCGCGGGCGAGCAGCACGGCCGAGGACGGCGACGCGAACACGAACAGCAGCGCGAACGCCACCGGTCCCACCGCCGCGAGGCGCAGCACCTGGGCGGGCGCCCGCCACCGCAGGTACGCCGCGGTCAGCCCGGCCGCGGCGAGGATCGCGAGGAGGGCGAGCGGCACTCCGCGTACCGGAAGGAGATTTTTGCCGACCTGGACCGCGAGGACCGCGAGCAGCCCGCCCACGGTGGCGGCGTGCACGGCGAGGCGGGACGGCGCCCAGGCGAGGCCGCACAGCGCGCCCACGGCCCACAGCACCACCGGCGGCACCACCGTCACCGCCAGCACCAGCAGCAGCACCTCGCGCCGGCTGGCGCCGTAGAAGAGGAAGAAGTCGGGGCTCTTGCCGGTGATGTCCAGCAGCGGCTGGGCGACGGCGAGGCCGCACAGCGCGGCGACCTCCAGGAAGGCGAACAGCTCCCGCTTGGCCCGTCTTGGCGGCTCCTCCTCAACCACGACTCAGTCCACAGTAGAGCGTCCTGGTGCTGCGCTGCTCCCGGCGTTCCACGGTGAAGCGCTCGGCGAAGAGCTTCTCGAACGCGTCCCGCCGGTAGTCGGCGAAGAGCCCCTCGGGCTTGTTGGCCAGCAGCCGCCGCGCCATCGGGTCGTCCGGCTCGACGAACTCCACCACGACCCGCCGGCCCAGGGCGGCCAGCCAGTCCACGATCTCGGGAAGCGGTACGTTGCGCCCGATCGCGAGGTGGTGGACCACGGCGAGGGCGAGGACCGCGTCGGCCTGGCCGGCCCGCTGCTCGAACGAGGCCCGCTCCCGGCCGCGCCAGCCGATGCCGGGCGACGGGTCGGCGAGGTCCATGACGAGCGGCAGGATCCGCTTCTCGCCGTCGGCGCGCAGCCGGCGGTAGAGGCCGTCGACGACGGCGGCGTCGCTCTCCACGGCGACGACGTACTTGGCGTGCCGGGCCGCGATCCGCGAGTACGTGCCGTCGTTGGCGCCCAGGTCGAGCACCAATCCGTCCACAGTGGACAGTGCACTGTCGACGAACGCGGCCTTGGCCGCACGGTCCTCGTCGGAGTACGTGCACGTCTGCTGGTAGCCGGACCAGTGGCTGGCCGGTGGCTGCCAGTCCAGCCGCTGGACGAGCTTGTCGATGGCGCCGACGGTCGCCTTGCGCAGCTCGGCGCCGAAGCCGGCCTCCCGCAGCTCGGCGCGGACCGCCCGGGTGCTCTCCCCCGCGTTGCGGGACTGCACCGCGTCGTGCAGGTGGACGTGCTTGAGCACGCCGGCCTTGAAGCGCCGCCCCCCGCCGAGCAGCCGCCGCATCTGGGCCGGCTCGATCCCGTCGACCGCGGCGCGCAGCCACGGCTGGAAGTCGACGCCCAGGTGCGCCTGCGCCATCAGCGGGTAGAGCATGGTCTGGCAGAACTGCCGGTAGCCGGCCCACGGCTCGCCGTCGCGCGCCGGCTCGAACGAGCCGATGTCGATGAAGACCGGGGCGGCCCCGCGCCACTGCAGGTTGTACGCCGATCCGTCCTTGGTGGTCAGCCCCTCGTCGAGGGCCGCCCGCAGGATCTCCAGGTGCAAAAGGGCGGCGTCGCGCAGCATCGCGAAGGACCACTCGTACGGGTACGACACGAACGGGATCCGCTCGTGCCGGAGCACCAGGGCCCAATCGTCCCGCTGGCTGGCTTCCTCGGTCTCGCAGATCTTGCCTGCACCGACAAAGCGGCCGAAGAATTCGGTGGCGACCAGCGCCCGCCAATCGTCGGCGGCGCCGGGACCGAGCCCGCGAAGCACCTCGCCGTCGACATAGAAGACCCGGCCGGCCGGGTCGCGGAAGGACGCTGGCTCGGCGCGTACGGCCATGTGGGTCAGTCTTTCTCGGCGGCCGTGGTTTCGGTGACGCTGTCGGCGGGACGGCGGCGGAAGCGGCCGGTGAGCCGGCGCCAGTAGAGCTTCACCGCGACGGCCATGCCGGCCGCGCCCGCCACCACCGCTTGCACGATCAGACTGCCGGATCCGGCGTCGAGGTATGCGAGCCTCATATATCCACTCCCCTTTCCATCCCCCGTTGCAGTGTTTGACCTGGCTTAAACCCGGATGAATGTATCGGAGTGCACCTTAGAGGGACAACCTGGGAGAAACCTCAGAGCGGTTCATCACACCGCCAACCAGGCGACACTGCCGGTACACCTCAACCTACCCTGCCGCTCTGCCGGGCGCATGGCGTCCGATTTCTTCAAGACCATCGGTGACCAGCGCCTCTAGCGTGAGCCCATGGCACCTCGAGTTGACTGCGTCGGCCTGGTCGTGGCCGACATGAGCCGTTCCCTCGCCTTCTACCGCCGGCTCGGCCTGGCGTTCCCGCCCGAGGCCGACACCGCCCCGCACGCCGAGGCCCCCTGCCCGGCGGCATGCGCATGCTCGTCGACACGGTGGAGACGATCCGCTCGTTCGACCCCGACTTTCAGCCCGGAACGGGCGGCGGGTTCGGCCTGGCCTTCCTTTGCGACTCCCCCGCCGAGGTCGACAAGCTGTACGCCGACCTGAAAGCCGCCGGCTACGAGGGCGAAAAGGAGCCCTGGGACGCCGACTGGGGCCAGCGCTACGCCGTAATCACCGACCCCGACGGCAACGGCATAGACCTCTTCGCCCCCCTTTGACCGCCGCCCCGTTGATCAGCCCCCGTTGATCAGGGAATGGCTCTGGCGTGTCGTCGGCGTGCCGGAGAGCTGGTCCCTGATCAACAACCGATCCGGGTAGCCTCGCCGTGTGTACGAGGAGCGGCCGTCGCGGCTCCCCGGTGCAGTCGTCTGGCGGCGCACCCCGGAGCCGGAGGCGCGGGACGCGCGCGTCCTGCCCGACGGCTGCATGGATCTGCTCTGGTGGCGCGGCGAGATCGTCGTGGCGGGCCCAGACACGGTCGCCAAGGTGGCCTCCATCCGCCCCGGCGATCACCTCGTCGGCCTGCGGTTCCCGCCCGGCGTGGCGCCCGTGGTGCTGGGTATACCGGCCCAGGAGTTGCGCGACGCCCGGGTGCCGCTCGCGGCCCTGTGGCCGGCCCGGGAGGTACGGTCCGCCGTGGACGCGCTCGCTGCCGCCCCCGGCCGGGCCCTGGAGGCGCTCGCCGCGGACCGCCTCGCCACCACCGGCGGGCCGGATCCCGCGATCGCCCCGATCGTGGCCCGGCTGCGCGCCGGCAACACGGTCGCGGCGGTCGCCGACGAGGTCGGGCTGAGCGAGCGGCAGCTGCACCGCCGGTCGCTCGCCGCGTTCGGGTACGGCCCGAAGACGCTCGCCCGGATCCTGCGCATGGAACGAGCGTTGGAGCTTGCCCGCGCCGGCACTCCGCTGGCCACGGTCGCGGCGGTCAGCGGGTACGCCGACCAGGCCCACCTGTCGCGGGAGGTCCAGGCGCTGGCCGGTGTCTCCCTTCGGACACTGAGCGCAACCGCGTGACCGGTATGCTCGCCTGATCCCCGCGCCGTCCACTGAGGAGCGGCATGTCCACGGCCACTGACGAGCCCACCGGCGATCCGGCGCACGACGGACCGTCCGCGATCACCTTGCGGGCGCGCGTCCAGGTCCGCGAGGAGGCCGGGCACGACGCCTGGGCGGTCGCCTGGTCGTGCGACGGCCAGCGCCTGGCGATGGTGTCCAACCGCGGCGGCAGCGTGTGGACCGCCGACCCTGGCGGCTGGGAGTACCGGCCGGCGTTCGAGCTAGGCCACGGGAGCGAGGGCAGCTCCGGCTACGTCGCCTGGTCGCCGACCGACCCGCACCTTCTCGCCCAGTGCCGCGAGGTGACCGTGACGCTGCTGCGCGTCGACGCCGACGGCCGCGGCTGCTCGACGGTGTGGCGGGCACCCTACCCCGCCAACCACGGGCACCGGCAGAACATGTCGTTCTCGCCGGACGGTGCCCGGGTCGCCGTCGCGGACGGCGGCCCGGAGATCACCATCCTGGACGTCTCGACGGGAAAAGTCGCCGACAAGCGGCCCGCCGGCTTCGACGCCATGGAGGTCGGCTGGTCACCGTCCGGCGATCGGCTCCTTGCGCTCGGGAGCCGCGGTCATGCCGCGATCATCCCGCTGCGGGCCGACCTGAAGGGCTGGGATGTCGCGGAGCAGAGGTCGGAGATCATGTGGTCCGCGTGGTCGCCCGATGGCAGGCTCGCCTGGGACGCCGGCGACGCCGTCCACGTGTGGGATGGGACCGGGTTGCCGCTGGTCACCCTGGAGGGGCACACCGGCAACGTCGTAGGCGTGGAGTTCTCCCACGACGGCCGCCTGCTGTACTCGGTCGGCAGGGATCAAGCGCTCCGGGTCTGGCGCACCGACACGTGGCAGTGCGTGGCGGTGGTGCCGATCGAGGACGCGCACTACTACACCGGCGGCCTGCGCGCCCACCCGACACGGCCGATGCTCGCCCGCCGCACCCAGGAAATGCAGACCGTCGAGCTGTACGAGGTCGACGTCGACCGGCTGCTCGGCACGGTGACGACCACCTCCCGCACGTACGCCAACGCGAAGGTGCTGCTCCTCGGCGACACCGGCGTCGGCAAGTCGGGGCTCGGGCTGGTGCTCAGCGGCCAGCCGTACCGGCCGACCGACTCCACCCACGCCCGCCAGGTCTGGACGTTCGACACGCGCGAGGTCGAGCTGCCCGAGGGGCACACCGAGACGCGCGAGATCCTCCTCTGGGACCTGGCCGGCCAGCCCGGCTACCGGCTCATCCACCAGCTGCACCTGGCCGAGGCGGCGGCCGCGCTCGTGGTCTTCGACGCGCGCAGCGAGGCCGACCCGTTCGCTGGCGTGCGGTACTGGATGCGGGCGCTGCGGCACTACCGCCAGGGCGGCGGCCCGAGCGAGGTGCCCGCGATCCTGGTCGCGGCCCGGGTGGACCGGGGCGGCGTACCGGTGAGCCCGCATCGGCTGGCCGCGGTCTGCGACGAGCTGGGCGTCGTGGCGCACCTGGAGACCAGCGCGAAGGAGGGGCGGGGCGTCGCGGAGCTGGCCGAGGCGATCCACCGGGCGATCGACTGGTCGACGCTGCCCCGCTCGATCTCGACGGAGCTCTTCGAGACCATCAAGCGGTTCCTGCTTGAGGAGAAGGCCACCGACCGGGTCCTGGCCTCCGGCGACGACCTCTTCCGCCTCTACACCCGCCGGCATCCCGAGTACGTCGCGGACGGCGAGCTGCGGGCCGGCTTCGACACGTGCGTCCGCCTGCTAGAACGGCGCGACCTGGTACGCCGGCTGTCATTCGGCGGCTTCGTGCTGCTGCGCCCCGAACTGCTCGACGCGTACGCCTCGGCGATCATCGACGCCGCTCGTGGCCAGCCGGACGGGCTGGGCTACATGGCCGAGGACGACGCGCTCGCCGGCCGGTTCCCCATCCCCGAGGACGCGCGGCTACCCGGACCGGGCGAGGAGCGGCTGCTGCTGATCGCCACGGTCGAGGAGCTGCTGCGGCACGACCTGGCGCTGCGCGAGCCGACCGACGGCGGCGTCGACCTGATCTTCCCGTCCCAGTTCACCCAGGACCCGCCGGACGCCCCCGACACGGCCACCACCGACGTCGCGTTCCGGTTCGAGGGCGCGGTCAAGACGGTCTACGCCACGCTTGCCGTTCGGCTGTCGCACGTGGCCGCGTACCGGCGCGAGGAGATGTGGCGCAACGCCAGCACGTACCGGGCCAAGGTCGGCGGCCTGTGCGGCCTGCGCGTACGCGATCTGGACGAGGGCCGGGGCGAGCTGACGCTCTTCTTCGACGAGGCGGCGAGCGAAGAGACCCGGTTCCTGTTCGAGGACTACGTGCACGCCCACCTGACCGCGCGGGCGCTGCCGGGGTCGGTGCGGCGCGAGCGCGTGTTCACCTGCGGCCAGTGCGGCTACCGGCTGCCCGGCGACCTCGTACACCGCCGCCAGGGACGAGGCGACACGAGCATGACCTGCCCGGACTGCGAGCGGGTGAAGATCTCCCTGCTCGACCGGGAGGACCGCCTGGGGGCGGCGTCGATGCGTGAGGTCCGCGAGATGAACGCCACCGCCGACGCCACCCGCGACCTGGCGGCCGCCACGGCGACGATCCGGGGCAAGGAAACGGCCGGCGACTACGACGTGTTCCTGTCGTACAACACGAGGGATCGGGCGACGGTCGCCATGATCGCCGAGCGGCTGCGGGCCGACGGCATCCTGCCGTGGTTCGACACGGCCGACATCGAGCCCGGGCAGCGCTGGCACGACGAGCTGGAGCGGCGGATCCGCCAGGTCGACGCGGGCGCGGTGTTCGTTGGCCCGCACGGGCTCGGCCCGTGGCAGGACATGGAGCAGCGAGCCTTCGTGCATGAGTCGGCCCGGCGGGAGTTCCGGATCATTCCTGTGCTGCTTCCGGACGCGCCGAACGATCTGGTGCTGCCTGTCTTCCTGAGCCAATGGCACGCCGTCGACTGCCGGGTTACCGAACCGGACCCGTTCCAGCGGCTCCGCTGGGCGATCACTGGCGAACGTTGGCAGGACGCGCCGCCGGTCTAGAGACGTTTTGGGTTTGGGGTCAGGCGGCGTTGTGGTTTGTCCGAGCAGATATGCCCCGGCCCGCGCCACCTGCGGACCGCACGCTCCCGCGGGCACCGCGCAGGTCGGCGGCTCGCAAGCGCTCGCCGAAACCCCCGACCAGCGCTGCCAGCCCCGCCGCACAAGACCCAAGGACAACAGCCGAGCGCCGCCCGGGAGACGGCCCTGTGAAGGTGTCACGGGCTGTGAGGTCCATCCATTAGATCTTTCCGTGGTCCACACCCCATCGCCGCGCAGGCATCGCCCGTCGGGGATGGTTGTGGACCGCGCAGGATGCGGCCGCGGGAGCGACGGCCCGGACCGCGACGAGCACCGCGGCAGCTCAGAACTCGATCCTGACTCTGAACCTGACCCCGAAAGGTCTCTAGAGAGCTTTCGGGGTCAGGGTGGGGATAGTCCGGTAGCGGTGAGGTAGCCGTCGATGATGCCTGCGCGGTATTGCATGCGTTTGAGGCGGTTCTTCACGGCTGCGGTTAGTGCGGTGGCGGTGGTGGCGGGAAGGTTGGCCAGGCTGCGTTTCATCGTGGACCAGACCTTCTCGACCGGGTTGAGTTCAGGGGCGTAGCCGGGCAGCAGGTAGACCCTCAGCCAGGGCCGGTCGGCGATCAGTGCGCGCATCCGTGTGGACTTGTGTCCTGATAGCCGGTCCCAAACCAACACGATCGGCGCGGCGAGTTGTCGGTGGGCGGCGTCCAGCAGGTCGGCGAAGTCGGGTTCGCGGAAGCCCTTCGGGTCGCCTTTGCGGCCGCGGTAGGTGCGGGTGCGGTAGATCAGCCGGCTGGGGTGGCCGGGCCGGTAGCAGACCAGCCCGGCTATCGATACCCGGACGTTGCCTTTGGCGGTGACCTTGACGACCGGGGTGTGGCCGCGTGGGGCCCAGGTGGTCGCCTTGGCGGGGTGAAGAGTTTGGCCGGCTTCGTCGGCGAAACAGATCCAGGCGTTCAGCCTGCCCGCGAGTCTTTTACCGCTGGCCACTGATATCGGCGCCAGCGGGCGATGGCTTGCTCGTCCCGCTCGATCGCTCGCCGGGTCGGCAGTTGTGGGCTGAACCCGAGCCGCCGCATCGCTTCCCAGGTCGTGGTCACGCTGACCCGGACCTTGAACATCAACCCGATCAACGCCGCGACCCGGGCCAAAGTCCAGCGCTGGTCCTCGCGGTAACCAGCCGCGGCCGGACCTAGTTCCAGCCGCGCCTTGAGCTTGGCCAACTGCGCGTCGGACAGTGTCGGGTCCGGGCCCGGCGCACCTTTGGACGCCAACGCCTGCACGCCACCGCCCTGCCAGACCCGCCGCCACTGGTACGCCGACTTCTGCGACACCTCTAACCGTTTGGCGACCTCGACCGGCGCCACCCCTTGGGCGAACAGGTCCGCGGCCTGCCGGCGGACCTGCTCGCGCCGCACTCGCGCGGACTGGTTGACGCCGCCGCCATCGCCGTACCTCATACCCCCAAGCCAAGCGGACAAACCAGCAGAAAGCGATCACCCGCAAGAAGCATTGTGGACAGACAACAAACCCTAACCCCGAAAGCTCTCTAGACAATCCAGCGCGGTCACCGGCGAGCGCTGGCAGGAGGCCCAGCCCGGCTAGCGCTGGCGGGCCAGCTTGCCGTCTACGCGTAGCGCGAGCGTGGGGCAGGCGGCGACCGCGCGTCTCGCGTGGGAGACGAGGTCTGGGGGTAGGGGGTCGGTGCTGATGATCGGGTAGCCCCACTCGTCCAGGGTGATGCGCTCGGGGAGGAGTTCGCGGCAGCTCGCGTGGGCTACGCAGGCGATCGGGTCGACTTGCAGGCGCAGGCCGGGTTCGTCGCTCATTTCCACCCCTTGTCCCGGTGCCGCTTGTCGGGCAGCGGCAGGATCGGGTCGCGGCTCACGCCCGTGCAGGTCCAGCCGTCCATGTGTGTTTCCAGGTCCGCCGCGAACGTGGTGAGCGCGCTGTTCACCAGCCGGGTCGCGCCGTCCGGGTGCCGGCACGCGCCGCGCCCGGTGACCATGCCGATCCGGCGGGTCAGGCGCTGGCGGGTGGCCGGGTCGCAGCGGGCGAACGCGACGGCGGCCAGGTCGTTCGCGATCGCCGGCAGGCCGAACTGGCACGGGCCGCACTGGGCCGCCGACTCCTCGGCCAGGTAGCGGGCCACCCGGGCGGTCTCGGCCAGGCCGCACGCCCCGGCGGGCAGCGCGACGATGGCGCCGGCGCCGAGCGTCGTACCGCCCGGACCGGAGCGGTCGTGCGACAGCGGCAGGCTCCAGCCGTCCGGCAGCGACACCCAGGTGCCGAAGTAGCCGCCGACCAGCACCGCGCTCAGCGGCTCGGTCGCGCCACCGGCCGCGTCGAGGACCTCGCCGAGCCGCATGCCGGGCGCGATCTCGTACACGTTGGGCTGGGCCACCGCGCCGCTGATGGTGACCAGCGTGGACCCGGGGTCGCTCTCCGTGCCCAGCTCCCGGAACCAGTACGCCCCGTACGCGGCGATCAGCGCGATGTGCGCGAGGGTCTCCACGTTGTCGACGAGCGTGGGGCGGCCGCCGACGCCGCGCTCGAACGGCCGCGGCGGCACCGCGGTCGGGCGGGCGTCGCCGCTGTTGATGTAGTGCACGAGGGCGGACTCCTCGCTGGCCACGTACCGCCGGGGGACGCGGACGAGCCGCCACTTCACCGGGTCGTCGCGGCGCTGGGTGAGCTCGCGTTCGAGCCGGTCGGCGAGGCTGGAGCCGCGCTCGACGCAGAGCATCACCCGGTCCGCGCCGACCGCGTGGGCGGCCAGCACGGCGCCGTCCAGCACCAGGTGCGGCGCCGCGGTCAGCAGCATCCGGTCCTTGCGGCTGGCCGGCTCGGACTCGCAGCCGTTCGCGATCACCACGGGCCGTTTGTCGCCGCCGGCGACGGTCGCGAGCTTGCGCCCGGTCGGGAAGCCGGCCCCGCCCCGGCCGCGCAGCCCGGCCCCGAGCACCTCGTCGATGAGCCGCTGCCGCCCCGCCTCCCCGGCGTACCGGGCGAGCGGCATCGCCCCGTACGTCGAGCGGTGCTCCGCCAGCCGGCGCCCGCCGGCCAGGAGGCGGGGCAGGGTCGCGGGCATGGCCCGTTCCAACATGATCGTCATGAGAGCCTCGCCATGATCTTCTTGCGGGCGGACGCGAGCCGCCAGGCCATACCCGCCAGGACGGCGAGCGCGCAGAGCACCCCCAGGATCAACGGCCAGCCGGACATCGCGTCGGTGCCGATGCCCAGGCCGTGCGCCAGCGCGATCGGCCAGCAGATGTACGCCAGCCAGTGCAGCGCCCGCCACAGCCGCTGGTTGATCCGCGGCCGCAGCAGGCTGGTGACCAGCAGGGCCAGGATCAGGTCGAACGCCACCGTGCCCAGACCGAGCCAGAACGGGTGGTACGTCGACACGAACGGTACGACGTTGTCGATCCACCGGATCGGCACGTACGAGTCGGCGGAGACGCTCACGATGTGCACCGCCAGCAGTGCCAGCGTGAGCAGCGAGATGTTGCGGTGCAGCCCGGCGAGCGTGAACCGGGGCCAGGTGACCGTGCCCACCCGCATCGGCCCCAGGATGCCCAGCAGCACGGTGGCCGTGAGCAGGAGCATCGAGACCATGCCGCTGGCCCGCGCGGCATGCCAGAGCGACACGTCAGGCATGGTTGCTCCAATTGGCGACCGCCACGACCCGTCCGTCGTGGGCGACCAGGCGCGCCGGCAGGCCGGCGTCGCGCAACCAGGCGTCCGCGCCGTGCCCGCGGACGATCGCCGCGGTGGCCGCGGCGTTCGCGTCCACACAGGTCCGTGCGGCGACCGACACGGTACGCCACACAGGTTCCGGCACATCTCCGGTACGCGGGTCGACGATGTGGTGCACCGCGCGCCCGCCCCGGCGCCAGGCGCGCTGGGTGACGCTGGAGGTGGCGAGCGCCCCGGACCGGATCGTCACGAGCGCGTCGCCGCCGGTCCGGTGGTCGTCGCCGATCCCGACCAGCCAGCCGCCCTCGGGCGCCGGACCCGCGGTGGCCAGGTCGCCGCCCAGCGACACCAGGACGCCGCAGCCCAGCTCCGCGATCCGGGCCGCCGCCCGGTCGGCCGCGAACGCCTTGCCCGTCGACCCGAGGTCCAGCACCACGCCGTGGGGCACCAGCACCCGGCCGGGTTCGGTCCGGATCCGCCACCACCCGGGCGCCGGCCGCGGAGTCACCGCGGCGACGTCCACGTCGTGGGACAGCGCGGCGAAGTCCCGGTCGTACCCGAGGTCGACCATGGCCTGGCCGACCGTCGGGTCGACCAGGCCATCGGTGGCCGCGGCGGCGCGCAGGGCGGCGGCGAGCGCGGCGGCGAGCATTGGGCTCACCGGCGCGGCCCGCCCCCGGGGCAGCCGCATGATCTCCGAGTCGGGCCGGAACCGGCTGTACGCCTCGTCGACGGCGGCCAGCTCGGCGCGCAGGAGGCGTTCCGCCTCGGGCAGCGCGGCCTCGTCGGTGACCAGCAGCACCGCTGTGGTGCCGAGCGCCGGAAAGGCGACACGGTAGCGGGTGGTGGTCATGACCCGCCCGACTGCGCGTCGGGCTCTTCCTGGGGGGCCACCTCGGGAGCCTCTTCCGGAGCCTGCTCGGGCGGCTCCAGCGTGGCCTCCTCGTCCGGCGCCTGCTCCGCCGCCGGGCTCTTGGTGGCGGACGGCTTCTTGGTGGCCGGCTTTTTGGTGGCGGACGGCGACTTGGTCGAGCTCGCGGGCTCGACCGCCGGTGCCTCCTTGGGCTGCGCGAACGCCCATCCGAAGAGAACGGCGAGCGCGGCTGCGCCGCCCGCCGTCGCCTGGGTGACCGTACGCTGCCGGCGCAGTCCTTGGTCGCGCCGGTCCACGTGCCGGGCTCGGGGGCGGTCCATAGGCTCCCTCACAACGATGACGAGTACCCGGTGGTACGTGTGGTTCCGCCGCAGGGTTCATTTGTTCGTGCGGTACGGTGCCACCAGTGGAGCGGGTGGTGGCCGAAGCTAACGTCAGGGCGCGGCAGCGGTTGGGGTGGCTGGTGGTCGCGGCGGTCCCGGTCCTGTTCGCGGCGTACCTGGCGATATCCCGGGGCGTCGGGGTCAACTCGGACGGCGCGAGCAACGCCATCCAGGCGTGGGACATGCTGCACGGCAACGTCCTGCTCAGCGGCTGGACCGTCACCGACGTGTCGTTCTACACCAACGAGCTGCTCCTCTTCGCGCTCGTCGAGGCGGTGTACGGCTACCACGCCGACACCACCCACGCCGTCGCCGCCCTGGTGTTCACGCTGCTCGTGCTCGTGGTCGCCGCGGCGGCGAAGGGCCGGGCCACCGGCCGCGAGGCGGTCTTCCGGGTCGCGGTGGCGGTCGCGATCGTCGCGGTGCCGGCGCTGGGCTTCGCGGCGGTCACCCAGCTCAGCTCGCCGGACCACACCGGTACGGCCATCCCGCTGCTGCTCACCTGGCTCGTCCTGGAGCGCGCCAAACCCGGACGCTGGGTGCCGTACGCGATCGCCGCGATGCTCGCCTGGGGGCAGATCGCCGACCCCCTGGTGATGTACATCGGCGTGCTGCCGCTGATCGCCGTCGGCGGCTTCCGCGCGTTACGGGGGAAGGAGTGGCGCGGGCTGGACGCCCGGCTGGTCCTCGCCGGCCTCGGGTCGGTGCTGCTCGCGCAGGCCACGATGTACGCGATCCGGCTGGCCGGCGGCTTCGGCGCGCACGCCGCCGAGGCCATGCTGAGCCCGGTCGCCGACCTCGGCAAGCACCTGTGGCTGGGGGCGCGCGTGCTGGCGGTCAACTTCGGCGCGTACCCGCCGGACCGGGAAGGCCCGGCCGGTGTGGCGATGAGCCTGCTGCACCTGGTCGGGCTGCTCGCCGCCCTCGCGGCGATGGCCGTCGTGGTGAGCCGCGCGCTGCGCCGGCGGCACAGCGAAAGGCTGGACGAGCTGGTCGCGGCGGGCATCCTGGTGAACGTCGGTGCCTTCGTGGTCTCCGCCCTGCCCACCGACCTGCTGTCGGCCCGCCAGGTGGTGGCGGTGCTGCCGCTCGGCGCGGTGCTCGCCGGCCGGGTGTGGGGGCCGCGGCTGGCCTCCTCGCAACGGACTCTCGTCCCCGCCGTCGTGGTGCTCGCGCTGCTCGGCGCCGAGCTGGCCGCGCACGCGACCGCGCCGTCGAAGCCGGGGCACGCCGTGGACGTGGCGGACTGGCTGGAGTCGCGCGGGCTGCGCTACGGCGTCGGCGAGTACTGGAACGCCAACAACATCACCGTGCTCACCGGCGGCAAGGTGCAGGTCGCGCCGGTGGTGGCCGGCGAGCGGATCGCCGCGTACCGGTGGGAGTCCAAAGCGGACTGGTACGACGCCGGCGCGCACGACGCCACGTTCCTCGTCGTGGACACCCGCAACCCGGCGTCGCGTACGGAGGCGGTGGCGCGGGCGCAGTTCGGGCCGCCGGTGTCGCGGCACGCGTTCGACGGCGCGGTCGTGCTGGTCTACGACCGCGACCTGCTGGTGGGGCTGCCGGCGTACTGCGTACCCGAGATGGCGCCGAGCATCGAGGAGTGCCCGTCACACGGGTTCCCCTTGTTTGGTTGAGCAGGCTCAGCCGGATAGTCCTTTCAGGACGGCCCGCACGCCCTCGACGAGCACCTGCTCGCCGACCTCTGGGGTGCTCAAGAACCAGCCGGGCAGCGGGCTGCGCAGCGCGTGCGTCAGCTCGATGCTGACAATGCCGTGCATCGCGGTCCACAGCAGGTACGCCGCCCGCTGCGGGTCCCATCTGGCCGGTATGCCGGCCGCGGCGACCTCGTCGACAAGCAGCGTGAAGTTCATCGCGAGCGCCTCGGCGCGCAGCTCCGGTGAGGGGTCGAAGCCGGCGATCGGGCGCTCGAAGAGCAGCGCGTAGAGCGCGGGGTTGGCGAGCGCGAACTCCCGGTACGCCCGGCCCAGCGCGACGATGCGGTCCGGCGGCGACCCGGGCGGTACGGCGGTGAGCACGTCGCGCAGCAGCTCGAACCCGCGCCGGTAGACGGCCTCCAGCATGCCGGTCCGCCCGCCGAACCGGGTGTAGATGCCCATCGTGGACGATCCGGCGGCCTCGGCGACCCGCCGCACCGTCAGCTCGGCCGCGCCGTGCTCCTGCAGCACCTCGAGTCCGGCCGCCACGAACCGGTCACGAAGTTCTGACGAGGCGCTTACGTCCGTTGCCATGATCCATAACGTACCTTATAACAAGCGTTATGACTCCTTTCAGCCTCTACCGCCTGGCCGGCGCCGCCGCGACCGTGTGCGCGACCCTGCTGGTCTTCAACGCCGCCCGGCGGGCCGGAGCCCTCCCGGAGAACGGCTTCACCCACGCGATCGCCCCGTTCGCCGCGCTGGCCGGGCTCTTCACGGTCGCCGCGCTCTACCTCGTACAACGCGCCGAGTCCGGCGTGCTGGGCCTGGTCGGCTTCGCCCTCAACGCGGCCGGGCTCGCCGGGGCGTTCGCCATCGAGTACACGCTGCACTTCGTGTTCCCGTACCTCGGCGACGGCGTCGTGGACGGTCTGGTCGACGGCGCGACCGGCCGGGCGTTCGCGGTCACCGGCGTGGTCCTGGTGACCGGCGTCGCCCTCTTCGGCGTGGCCAGTTGGCGCGCCCGGATCCTGCCCGCCGTCCCGGTGGCCCTGTACGTCGGCGGCATGATCCCCGGCAGCCTCCGGACGCTCTTCCCCGCCCCGGTCTACCTCACCGGCCTCGTCGTCGCGGCGGCCGGCGTCGCCTGGCTGGGCCTTACCCTGCGCCGGCGGGCTATGCCGTGAGGTGGGCGGTGTCGTTGTAGCGCATCAGCAGCCACGGGCCGTTCGGCTCGGTGAACTCCCACTCCGTGATCGAGGTGAAGGCCGGGTTGATGTACGCGCCGGTGCCGGGGCGCGGCACGTCGAACCGGGTGAGCAGGGTCCACGAGATGAACCCGCCGTGGCTGACCGCCACCACCCGCCGGCCCGGAAAGCGCCGCGGCAGGTTGTCGACGGTACGGCGGACCCGGTTGACGAAGTCGTTCCAGCACTCGCCACCCGGGGCCACCACCCGGTTGGGCTCGGCCTGCACGTCGAATGACCCGTACCTCGCGGCGAACTCGGCGATCGGCAACCCGTCACCGAGGCCGGGGTGCAGCTCGCACAGGTCGCAGTCGACGATGAAGTCGTCGGACCGGTACACCGCGGGCGCCAGGATCCGTGCGGTCTCCTGCGCCCGCGGCGTACCGCTGGAAAGGAGCACGTCTGCGCCGAACTCCTCGTCCGCGAAGCGGCGGCGCAACGCCCGCGCCTGCTCCCGGCCGCGCGGCGTCAGGCCCGGACACCCCCGCGGGCCCGCGACGAGGCCGCGGCGCCCGTGCTCGGATTCACCATGACGGATGAGTACCAACCGCATGGCGCCCAAGCCTAGGACCCCAACTAGCCTTGGCGCGTGCCGTACACAAGTCCGATCGATGTGATGCTTCTCCTGATCCGCGCCGGCGACATCCTGCTCGCTCTGCGTGACGGCACGGGGTACGCGGACGGTCTGTGGAACCTGCCCAGCGGCAAACTCGAAGCCGGCGAGCACGCGCTTGCCGCGGTGCTGCGCGAGGCCCGCGAGGAGGTGGGCGTGCACCTCGGCCCGGCGGACCTCCGGCCGGCAGGCACGCTGCACTACCGCAATCCGGAAGGCCAAGGCCGGCTTGGCCTGTTCTTCGCGGCGACGGCCGACCCGGACCGGCACGGCGAGCCGGTCAACGCCGAGCCACACAAGTGCGCCGGGATCGGCTGGTTTCCGATCGGCACGCTGCCGCCGAACACGGTGCCCTACACCGCCGAGGGTGTAGGGCTCTACCTGCGCGGTGAGCCCTTCGGCGTCGCCGGCTGGTGACGCAGGCTGCGGCGCAGGGCCCGGCGCGGACAGCAAAAGCCGGACGGTGAGCCAGCCCAACCCCTCCAGCCGGGCCAGGATCGGATGGATCGTGCCGCTGGCCAGCCCGGCGGCCGCGCCGATCAAGGATTTGTGCGTCGATCAAGGGCATACGGTCGTGCTTTGATCTCCGATCCACGGCCGTTTGCCCTTGATCGACGCGAAAGTCCTTGATCAACGAGGGTCGGGCACCCGATCCGCGCTACGAGCTGGGCTGCCTAGGCCAGTTCGTGGCCGGTGGTGCTGTCGACGTGGTCGGGCACCTCGCCCTCGTGGCGGTCCCCCGTCGTGAGCGTGCCGGACGGCTCGAACATCAGGATCGACCCGCCCGGCGAGGACGGCTTGTGCTCGGTGCCCTTCGGTACGACGAACGTGTCGCCCTGGCGCAGCACCACCGTGGTCTCGTTACCGTCGGCGTCGCGCAGCGCGACGTCGAACTGCCCGTCGAGGACCAGGAAGAACTCGTCGGTGTCCGCGTGCACGTGCCACACGTGCTCGCCCTTGGTGTGGGCGATCCGCACGTCGTAGTCGTTCATGCGCGCGACGATCCGCGGGCTGTACACGTCGTCGAAGGAGGCCAGCGCCGCGGCCAGGTTCACAGGTTTCACGGGTGCGATCGTCCCCCGGCGCCGCGCCCGCGTCTTGAACGCTGGTGCGTTACGGCGGGAAGAGCCAGGCGAGGGCGGTCAGCGACTTGGTCACGTACGCGCCGCGGCCGGTCTCGACCCCGTACGCCAGGTCCTCGAAGACAGCGCACCGGGCGTAGAAGACGGCGCGCTGCTCCACATCGGACGACCCGTAGGCGCGCATCGCCGCCGCCAGCGCCGCCGGACCCAGGTCGCGGTGGATGAGGCCGAAGTCGAACGCGGGGTCCACGAGGGCCGCGTCGCTCCAGTCGATGACGCCGGTCACCGCCCCCGTACCCGGGTCGACGAGGACGTGCTCGATGCCCAGGTCGTTGTGGGAGAAGACCAGCGCCTCCGCGTCGTGCGGCGGAGCCGCCTCCAGGAACGCCTCGATCCGCCGCCGGAACTCGGCGGGCACCTGCCCGGCGATGGCCGCGTACGTCTCGACGGCCTCGCGCCGCCAGTCGGCCAGCGCCAGCTCGTCGGCGTCCACCAGCCGGGCCATCCGCTCGACCGGCGCGGCGTGCAGCGCGGCCAGCAGCTCGCCGAGCACGGCCGCGACGCGGACTCCGTCCACTGTGGGCGCTTCCAGCAGCGGGACGCCGGGCAGCTTCGGGTACGCCAGGCAGCCCGCGTCGGTGAACCGGGGCTCCGGGACGGGCAGCGGCGAGATGCTCCGCACGGCGGTGAGCAGCCGCGCCTCCCGGTCGGCGTCGGCGCCCTTGCCGAAGCGGACGATCAGCTCGCCGTTGACCTCGTACGCCACGTTGTCCAGCCCGCTGCCGAGCCGCACGACGGAGGTGACCACGTAGCCCGGCAGGTGCGCCTCCACCAGGTCGCGGACGGCGTTCACAGCCAGCCGCCCTGGTCGGCGAGGCGGACCGCTTCGGCGCGGGTACGCGCGCCGGTCTTGCCGATGGCCGAGGAGAGGTGGTTGCGCACCGTCCCTCGGAGAGGCCGAGCGCGGCGGCGATGTCCGCGATCGTGCCGCCGTCCCGGGCCGCGCGCAGCACGTCGGCCTCCCGCTGGGTGAGCGGGCCGTCCCCGCTGGCGAGCGACTCCGCCGCGAGGCCCGGGTCGACCACGCGCAGCCCGGCCGCGACCCGGCGTACCGCGTCGGCGAGCTGGCGGGCCGGCGTGTCCTTGACCACGAAGCCGCTCGCGCCGGCCGCCATCGCCCGGCGCAGGTACCCGGGGCGGCCGAACGTGGTCACCACGAGCACCTTGCAGGCCGGCAGCGCCACGCGCAGGGCCGCGGTGGCGGCCAGGCCGTCGAGGCCGGGCATCTCCACGTCCAGCAGCGCCACGTCGGGACGGGTGCGGCGGGCCGCCTCGACCACCTCGTCGCCGCGGCCGACCTCGGCCACCACCTCGAGGTCGGCCTCCATGGACAGCAGGGCGGCCAGGGCGCCGCGCACGAGCGCCTGGTCGTCGGCCAGCAGCAGGCGGATCACGGTACGCGTACCCGCAGCGTGAACCCCTGGTCGGGCGCGTGGCCGATGGTGAGCGACCCGCCGGCGGCCTCGGCCCGTTCCCGCAGGCCGGCGAGCCCGCGCCCGGCGGCGCCCTCCGACGGCCCGTGACCGTCGTCGGTGATCTCCACCTCGGAGGGCACGATCCGGATCCGGCAGCGCTTGGCGCCGCTGTGCCGCACCACGTTGGTGACGCCCTCGCGGACCACCCAGCCGAAGAGCGGGCGCCGGTCCGCCGGCACGGACTCCACGTCGTCGGGCAGGTCGGCCTCGATGCCGGCGGCGGTGAGGGCGGCCTGCGCGCCGGCCAGTTCCGCCGCGAGCGACGCCTCGGCGTACCCGGCAACCGCCGCGCGCACGTCGCGCAGGGACTGCCGGGCGAGCCGCTCCACGTCGGCGATCTCCTCCTCGGCGCGTTCGGGTGCCAGCTTGACCAGGCGCCCGGCCAGCTCGGCCTTGACCGCGACCACGGTCAGCGAGTGGCCGAGCAGGTCGTGCAGGTCGCGGGCGAGCCGGTTGCGCTCGTCGGCGACGGCCAGCCGGGCGATCTCCTCCCGGGCGGCGGTGAGCTGGGCGTTGCGGGTGATGAGCTGGACCACGCCCCACACCGCGAAGGACGCCAGGAAGATGGAGAACGCCAGGCCGTACTGGGGCTCCCAGCCGCCGACGAAGTGCGGCAGCACGATGGGCGTGGCGGCGAGCACGGCGGCGAGCACCAGGGCCGGCCGCATCGGCAGCGTGAAGAAGCCGGTGACCGCCACGTAGGTGAGCATGCCCAGCGCGCTTTCCCCGACGGCCGGCGCCACGCCGATCGTGAGGGCGAGCAGCACGCCCGGGATGGCCCACCGGGCGACCAGGGGGATCGGCTGACCCGTGAAACGGGCCTTCCGCATGATCACGAAGAAGATGACGAAGACGACCCCGAAGAGCGCCACGGTGGCGAGCCCGAGGTCGCGGGCCCAGGCGTCGTCGCTGCGCCACGCGTCGCGGAGCGGCTCGCCGAGGTAGACCAGCCAGATGGCCGCCCACACCCACACGAACCGCCCACGACCCATGGTCCGCACGGTACTCACGCCCGGGCCGTGTCCGCACGGAACCGGCGCAGCGCCACGAACCCGAGTCCCACCGCCCAGGCCAGCAGGACGGCGACCGCGTGCAGGTTCAGCGAGCCGTGGAAGAGCGGGCTGCGCGCGACCTGCCCGACCCAGTACGCCGGGGTCAGCTCGGCGATGTCGCGCATCACCCGCGGCATGGTCTCCACCGGCACCCACAGCCCGCCGAACGCCGCCAGCGCGATCGTCAGCAGCCCGGAGATGGGCTGGACGCTCTCCGGCGTGGCGATGTACCCGATCACCAGGCCGAGCGCCGCGAACGGCAAGGCGCCCAGCCACGACCCGATGGCGACCAGCGCCCAGGTGCCGGCCGGCAGGTGCACGCCGAGCGTGATCGCCCCGAGGACGTACACGACGGCCAGCGGCGGCAGCGCCATCAGGAACGACAGCAGCAGCTTGATGGCGACGTACCGGGACGGGCGCAGCGGGGTGAGCCGCAGCTGGCGGTTCCAGCCGATGCCGCGTTCCAGGGCGATCGAGCCGCCCAGGCTCATCGCGCTGCTCATCGAGCCGAAGACCCCCAGGCTCACCATCAGGTACGCGGTCACGGACGCGCCGTCCAGCGTCTGTCCCTTGTTGAGCCCGCCGAAGACCAGCAAGAGCAGGGCCGGCATCAGCAGACTGAAGATCACCACGCGCCGGTTCCGCAGCAGGCGCTTGAGCTCCATCTTCAGGTACGTAGTCATTGTGCCGCCGCCCCTTCCATGGTCAGCGCGACGAAGGCGTCCTCCAGGCCGCGCGCGTTCACCTCGATGTCGCGGGCAGGCGTGCTGGTGAGCAGTGCGCGCAGGGCGGCGTCCGAGTCGCGGCAGGTCAGCAGCACCGCGTCGCCGCGGCTTTCCACCTCGTCGACGCCGGGCAGCGCCGCGAGGGCGTTCAGGTCCGCGCCCGGCAGGGTGGCCCGGATGGTACGGCCCGACACGAGCGCCTTGATCTGTGCGGCGGTGCCGTCGGCGACCACCCGTCCGGCGCGCATGAAGACGATCCGGTCGGCGTACGCGTCGGCCTCGTCCAGGTAGTGCGTGGCGAACAGGACGGTCCGGCCGTGGCCGCTCTCGTCCCGCATCGCCGCCCAGAAGGCGCGCCGGGCCTCGACGTCCAGCCCGGTGGTGGGCTCGTCGAGCACGATCAGCTCGGGGTCGGCGACGAGTGCCATCGCGAAGCGCACCCGCTGCTGCTGGCCGCCGGACAGCTTGCCCACCCGGCGCTTGGCGAGGTCGGCGAGGCCCGCGCGCTCCAGCACCTGGGCGACGGGGCGACTCTTGGGCTGCAGCGCGGCGGCCAGCTCGACGATCTCGGCGACGCTCAGGTCGGGCAGCAGGCCGCCAGACTGGAGCATCGCGCCGACCCGGCCGCGGGCGATCGCCTCGACCGGGGGCAGCTCGAAGAGCCGGGCCGCGCCGCCGTCCGGCCGGGTCAGCCCGAGCAGCATGTCGATGGTGGTGGACTTGCCGGCGCCGTTCGGCCCGAGCAGGGCCACCACCTCGCCGGGCTGGATGGACAGGTCGAGGCCGTCGACCGCGGTCACGTCGCCGTACCGCTTGGTGACGCCGCGAAGAGCGATGGTTGGTGTCATGCCTCTTACGGTCGCCCGCTCTTCGCCCCCAAGGCGCTGCCGGCCGTCAGCCTCCGGGCATGACGGATGTCATGACCGCCAGGTACGCCGGTACCAGTAGAAGGTGCGCCGCACGCCCTCGGCCAGCTCCACCGAGGGCTCGAAACCGGTGAGCCGGCGCAGCTTGGACAGGTCCGGGGCGCGGCGGGCGGGCGAGTTGGACGCGGCCGGCTCGGCCAGCACCTTCGCCTCCACGCCGGCGATGCGCAGCACCATCCGGGCCAGGTCGCCGACCGTGGTCTGGGCCGAGTCGTTTCCGATGTGGACGATCTCACCGACGGCGGCCGGCTGCTCCATCAGCCGCAGCGTCGCCTCGACCGCGTCGTCGATGTAGCAGAACGCCCGGCGCCGGTGCGGCCCGGCGACCAGGAACGGGTCCTCGCCCTTGACCGCGCGCACGCACATCTGCGGGATCAGGTGGTCGGTGCTCATCCGCGGGCCGTACACGTCGTAGAAGCGCCCGACCACGACGCGGCTGCGGCCGGCGCGCGCGGCATGGACCAGCGCGGCCTCGGCCAGCAGCCGGCTGGCCGCGTACGCGGACCGGGGCTCGGCGAGGTCGCCGACCACGACCGGCTCGCTCTCCTCGGTGGGCACCTGCACGACGCCGTTCTCCACGCCGTCCGCGTGCACCTCGCCGGAGGAGGCGAAGAACACCTTGTCGCCGGGGGCGGCCCAGTCCAGCAGGTGCAGGGCGGCCAGCGCGTGCCCGCGCACCACCCGCACCGGGTCGGCCTCGATCACGCGGGGCAGCGGGCCACCGCCGAGCAGGTAGATCTGTGCCCAGCCGCGGGGCAGCGCGGCCCAGGTCGCGCCGTCGGACAGGTCGCCCCCGATGATCTCGACGCCGGGGACCGCGCCGAGAGCGGCGACCTCCTTGGGGTCACGCCCGCGCGTGAGGTTGTCGACCACCACCACGTGGTAGCCCTCATCCACCAACCGCCGGGCCAGGTGCAGGCCGAAGAAGTCGGCACCGCCAAGGACCAGTACCCGCTTACGCAGGCTCATCGCGCCGCCGCCGTTCACCGCCTACGTCCCCCAAGCCCACGCCCAGGTCAGACGTTATCAAGAACGGCAATCAGCGGCGTACGTCTATTCCCCGACACTTATGTTAGGCTCACCAAACTTGATAATGGAGGTGAACGGTGTCGGCACGCCTCACGGGCGAGGGCCTCACGCTGGCCTACGAGCAGCGGGTCGTCGCCGAAGGGCTGAGCGTCACCATCCCGGACAACTCGTTCACCGTCATCGTCGGCCCCAACGCCTGCGGCAAGTCCACCCTGCTCCGGGCCCTGTCCCGGATGCTCCGCCCGCGCACCGGCGCCGTCCACCTCGACGGCAAGGTCATCACGTCGTACCCGTCGAAGGAGGTCGCCCGGCGGCTCGGCCTGCTCCCCCAGACGTCGATCGCGCCCGACGGCATCACGGTGACCGACCTCGTGGCCCGCGGCCGCTTCCCGCACCAGCGCCTGCTGCGCCAGTGGTCCCGGGAGGACGAGCGGGTCGTGCGCGAGTCGATGGCGGCGACCGGCGTCAGCGACCTGGCCGACCGGCTCGTCGACGAGCTGTCCGGCGGCCAGCGCCAGCGGGTCTGGCTCGCCATGGCCCTGGCCCAGCAGACCGGCATCCTGCTGCTGGACGAGCCCACCACGTTCCTGGACATCACCCACCAGGTCGAGGTGCTCGACCTGTGCGCCGACCTGCAGGAGACCGGCGGCCGCACGCTCGTCGCGGTGCTGCACGACCTCAACCAGGCCTGCCGGTACGCCACCCACCTCATCGCCATGCGCGCCGGCCAGATCGTCGCCGAGGGCGCGCCCGGCGCGATCGTCGACGCCGACCTGGTCCGCGACGTGTTCGGCCTCGACTGCCGCGTCATCCCCGACCCCGAGACGGGCAGCCCGCTCGTCGTGCCCGCCGCCCGCCGACGCGCGGGTGACGCGGATCGCGCGTTGGCGGTAGCCTAGGGCCCGATGACCGAGGCGGAGCGGAGGCTCTTCGTCGAGGCGTGGGCGAGGGCAGTCTACGGCGCCTCGGCGGCTCCCCTGACGTACGTCGAGCTCGTGGCGCTGCTCGACCGGCTCAGCGCCAGGCTCCCCGACGCCGGCCCGGAGCTCGTCGCCGCCGGCCTGGGTACACCGGAGACCCTCGGCCGCACCGTCGCCCTTATGCACCAGCATTTCCCCGCAGACGTCGTCGAGGCGGTCGCCACCGGCTACGCCCGCGCCCTGCGCGACCACACGCTCGACGCCCAGGACTCGCTGCGGCACGCCGCACTCGCCGCCCGCGCGCAGGCCGAGGCCGCGCTGCGGGAGAGCGAGACCCGCTTCCGGTACGCCGTGCTGCATGACCCGCTCACCGCGCTGCCCAACCGCACGTTCTTCCACCGCGCCCTCGAGCACGCGTGCGCGGTCACCCGCCCCGGCGTACGGCTCGGCGTGTGCATCCTCGGCCTCGACGGCTTCCGGACGGTCAACGACAGCCTCGGGCACGGCGTCGGCGACCAGCTGCTGGCGTCGGTGGCCGAACGGCTGGGCCGGCTCGGGCGGCTCCTGGTGGCCCGGGTGGGCGGTCTCCTCGTGGCCCGGGTGGGCGGAGACGAGTTCGCGATCCTCATCGACGACACCACCTGCACCGACGACGCCGTCAAGGTGGCCGACGCGGCCCTCGCCGCGCTCGCCGACCCGATCCGCGTCGACGGGCACGACCTGCGGGTCTCCGCCAGCGTCGGGGTCGTCGAACGGCCGGTCGCCGGCACCGACCCCAGCGACCTGATGCGCGCCGCCGACATCACCCTGCACTGGGCCAAGGCCGACGGTCGGGGGCGGTTGGCGGTCTTCGACGCCGACCGCAACGCCACCGACGTGGCCCGCTTCCGGCTCTCCGCGGCGCTGCCGGCCGCCCTCGAACGCGGCGAGTTCACCCTGCACTACCAGCCGATCGTGGATCTGGAGGACGGCACCGTGGTCGGCGCCGAGGCGCTCGCCCGCTGGGAGCACCCACGGCTCGGCCTGGTCGGCGCGGCCGGCTTCATCGGCCTGGCCGAAAACACCGGGCTCATCGTGCCGCTCGGCGCCCGCCTGCTCGAACGCGCCTGCCGGGACGCCGCCGGCTGGCCCGAACCCCTCGTCGTCAGCGTCAACCTCGCCGTGCCGCAGGTGCGCGAGCCCGGCCTCGCACCCCAGGTCGCCTCGATCCTCGACCGCACCGGCCTGCCCGCCAACCGCCTCCAACTGGAGATCACCGAGTCGGCCGTCATGGGCATCGACGACGACACGATCCACACCCTGCGAGCGCTCGCCGACCTCGGTGTGCAGATCGCGATCGACGACTTCGGCACCGGCTACTCCAACCTGGCGTACCTGTGCGACCTGCCCGTACACGGGCTGAAGCTGGCCGGCCGCTTCCTGAAGGGCCGCCGCCCGCGCGGCGAGGTCGACCCGACCCGCGAGGCGCTGCTGACGACGCTGGTGGCGCTGGGGCACAAGCTCGGCCTGAGCGTGACCGCCGAGGGCATCGAGACAGCCGCCCAGGCCCGCCGCCTGCGCGGCATCGGCTGCGACCTAGGCCAAGGCTGGCACTTCGGCCACCCCACCCCAACGTTCCCGTGATGTAGGTACAACAGATGGGCAGCGTCTCCGTCCGAGAGTTCTCCTACGATCCAAGTGGCATGTTCGCCCGCGTCGAACAGGGCGAGACCATCGAGGTGACCAGGCACGGCAAGGTCATCGCTGTCCTGCTTCCGGGATCCGGCACGCTGGGCCGCTACGCCGATCTCGTAGCCAAGGGAGTCATCCGGCTCAAGGCAACGACCACGAGTGATCTCGACCGCGTTCCTCAATACGCCGTGCCAGCCGACATCTCTGCTTTAGACGTGCTCCTCGCCGAGCGGGCCGAGGGTTCGTCTTCCTCCACGCCTCCGCGCTCATCACCCTGATCGCGGGACGCCAGTACGTGTCCGAACTACGCGAGTTCCTGGCCGGACGCCCCGGCATGCCGATGGGGACCTCCACGATCGGGTTCGTGGAACTGGTCTCGTACGACAGGCGCATGTTGGACGTCGCCCATTCGATGGGTCTGCCGACGGCCGCACCAGGTCTCGCCGACGCCACCTAGAGCCCCAACCTCGTCGATCTAGGACGAATCGTGGGTATCGAGTCCACTTTATACCCACGATTCGTCCTAGATCGACGAGCGCAGACGTCACCCGGCGAGGCGAGCCGCAACGGCGGCGGCGGTGTCGATCGGGATGGCGAAGCCGACGCCGATGTTGCCGCTGTCCTCGCCCGTCGTGGCGATCGCGACGTTGATGCCGATGACCCGGCCGGTCGAGTCCACCAGCGCGCCACCCGAGTTGCCCGGGTTGATCGGCGCGTCGGTCTGGATCAGGTTGCCGAGGCTGCTGCCGCTGTCCTCGATCGTGCGGCCGACCGCGGACACGATCCCCGCGGTGACCGTCCCTTCCAGACCGAGCGGGCTGCCGAACGCCAGCACCGAGTCGCCCACCCGCAGGTTCGCGCTCGTGCCGAGCTGGGCCGGGTCAGGTCGGACACGCCCTCGGCGCGTAGCACCGCGAGGTCCGCGGTCGGGTCCGTGCCGACGACGGTGGCCGCGACGGTACGCCCGTCGGCGAGCGTCACCCGCACGCTGCGGGCACCCTCCACGACGTGGTTGTTGGTGAGGATTAGGCCGTCGGCGGTGAGCACGACGCCCGAGCCCTCGGCGCTGCCGCTCGACGTCGACACGAGGACCGTCACGACGCTCGGCTGCACCTCGGAAACGATCTGCGCGGCGGTCAGGGTGCCGGAGTTGGCGACCTGCGTGGTGCTCACCGTCGTCGTCGAGGCGGGCGCCGCGCTGGCCACCTGGGTGGCGAGCAGACCGCCGCCGACGCCCCCGGTGACGGCGAGCGCGGCAGCCACGGTCGCGGCCATCACGCGCCGGCGCCACTGCGAAGCCGGCTGCTGCGGAGTGAACTGCGGAGGAGCCATCAAGTCTGTCATGAGTCCACCTTGGACCTCGGCCTTGATGATCAGCTTTGCCGCCACTGTGCTGTCCCTGTGAAGCCAGGCGGTCAGCGGCCGGGCAGCGTCACGGTGAACTCGGTGTGGCCGGGCTTGCTGCTCACCTCGACGGTGCCGTGGTGCGCCTCCACGACCGCCGCCACGATGGCGAGGCCCAGCCCGGTGCTGCCGGCCGCCCGCGAGCGCGAACTGTCCCCGCGGGCGAACCGCTCGAACACCTCCGCCTGCAGCTCGGGCGCGATGCCGGGGCCGTTGTCGACCACGCTGATCACGGCGCTGCCGTCGGGCGCCACCCGCAGCACGGCGGTCACCTCGGTGCCGGGCGGCGTGTGCGTACGGGCGTTGGCGAGCAGGTTGGCCAGCACCTGGTGCAGCCGGGCGGCGTCGCCCGGAACCGCGATCGCCTCCTCGGGCAGGTCCAGCCGCCAGCGGTGGTCCGGGCCGGCCACATGGGCGTCGCTGATCGCGTCGATGAGCAACATGGACAGGTCGACCGGCTCGGTCTCCAGCGGCCGGCCGGAGTCCAGCCGCGCGAGCAGCAGCAGGTCGTCGACCAGCGTCGTCATCCGGGCCGACTCCGACTCCACCCGGCGCAGCGCGTGCGCCACATCCGGCGGTACGGCGTCCCGCCCGCGCCGGGTCACCTCGGCGTAGCCCCGGATCGCGGCCAGCGGCGTACGCAACTCGTGGCTGGCGTCGGCGACGAACTGGCGTACCCGCATCTCGCTGGCCTGGCGCGCGGTGAGCGCCCGCGCGACGTGCCCCAGCATGCGGTTGAACGCCGCGCCGACCTGGCCCACCTCCGTACGCGGATCGGTGTCCTTCTCCGGCACCCGCACCGACAGCGCGACCTCGCCCCGGTCGAGCGGCAGCTCGGCGACCCGGCTGGCGGTGGCCACGACCCGGCGCAGCGGGCGCAGCGAACCGCCGATGATCAGCGCGCCGACGCCGCCGGCCAGCAGCAGCCCGCCGGCCACCACCGAGACCTCGACCCACACCATCCAGAACACGGTGTCCTGCAGGTCCTCCATCGGCAGCCCGGTGATGGTCGTGCGACCGGCCTGCTCCGTGACGACCAGGCGGTAGTCGCCGAGGTCGTCGCCCAGGTCGACAGTGTGTGGCTTGCCGTCTTCGGGCAGGCCGGCGAGGGCCTGCACCGCCTCGGCGGACGCGGGCTGCTCGTCGGGCGGCCCGGGCCGCGACTTCAGCAATACGTACGCGCTGGTGACCGCGCCGTTGGAGACGGTGGCGGTCAGTGTGCCGGGCGGCTGCCCGGCGCGGAAATGGTCGGGGCTCCCGTAGCCGCCCGGCTTGCCGTCCGGCGGCGCCTGAGCCGCCTCGTTGAGCTGGCTGTCGAGCCGGTCGAGCAGGGAGTGCCGCAGCGCGAGCGTGGTCACCGTGCCGATCACCAGGCAGACGACGGCGAGCAGCGCGATGACCGCCGCGAGCAGCCGGGCCCGCAGCGACCAGCTACTCGGCCGGCTTGAGAACATATCCCGCACCCCGGAGCGTATGGATCATCGGGGAGCGCCCAGCGTCGATCTTCTTGCGCAGGTACGAGATGTAGAGCTCCACCACGTTCGCCTGCCCGCCGAAGTCGTAGTTCCAGACGCGGTCGAGGATCTGCGCCTTGCTGAGCACCCGGCGCGGGTTGCGCATCAGGAAGCGCAGCAGCTCGAACTCGGTCGCCGTCAGCGTCACCAGGTCCCCGCCGCGGCGCACCTCGTGGCTGTCCTCGTCGAGGCTCAGGTCGCCGACGACGAGCACCGCGTCCTCGCGGACGGTGCCCACGCCCGCGCGCCGCATCAGGGCACGCAGCCGGGCCACGACCTCCTCCAGGCTGAACGGCTTCGTCACGTAGTCGTCGCCACCGGCGGTCAGCCCGGCCACCCGGTCCTCCACCGCGTCCCGGGCGGTCAGGAAGAGCACCGGCACGTCCGGCATGACACCGCGCAGCCGGCGCAGCACCTCCAACCCGTCCAGGTCGGGGAGCATGACGTCCAGCACCACGGCGTCCGGCTCGAACTCCCGGGCCATCCGTACGGCCGTCATACCGTTGCCGGCGCTGCGTACCTGCCAGCCTTCGTACCGCAGCGCCATCGAGAGCAGGTCGGTAAGGGTCGCTTCATCGTCGACGACGAGCACCCGCACCGGCTCGCCATCGGGCCGGCGCAGCTCGGGGCCGGCCGACCTCGCGTTCATGCTGATCACGTCCTTTATGCTCGCGAGCGCCTCTGTGCCCGAGCTAAGGCCATTCTGTGTGGCGCCTGTGAGCATGTCACAGCCAGGGCACAGGCGTGTCTGATCCGCCACACAGTCTGGTCGCGGACGCTTCGGCCATGCATTTGGTACGGGTGGAGCTCGCCGACCCGGCGCACCTGCGGGCGGCCCGGCGAGCGGTGGACCGGGAGGTGGCCGCCGCACGGACGGCGCTGGCGCGGGAACTGCCCCGCGCACAGCTCGCCGCCGGCCGGCCGGTACGCGTCAGCGCGCTCCTCGCCGACCTCATCGCGGCGGCCCTGGACGCGGCCCGCCGTACGGACGGCGACGTGGACCCCACGGTGGGCGCCGCGCTGCTGCGGCTGCGGTACGCCAGCCACCGGCCCTGGCTGCCCGCGTGCGGCTCGGGCGCCGGCGTGCTGGAGAAGCCGGCGCCCGGCTGGCGCGAGGTACGGCTGGACGGGCAGTGGCTGACCGTGCCGCCGACGATCCTGCTGGACCTGGGCGCGACCGCGCCGGCGCGTACCGCCGAGCGCTGCGCGGCGCTGGTCCTCGAACGGTACGGCACCGCCGCCCGCGTGGAGATCGACGGTGACGTGGCCAGCACCTTGGGGCCCGCGCTGGGCAGATCCCGGGGGCGGTCCTGGACCCGTCGACCGGCCGCCCGGTGCAGCGGCGCTGGCGGGAGGTGACCGTGGAAGCGGCCACCTGCGTCACGGCGAGCGCGTTCGCCACCGCCGTGGCCGTACGCGGCGACGCCACCCTCCCCGACGGCGTCACCGCCCACCTGGAGTCAGTCGCCGCCTGACAAGTAGATCTAAAGCGGTTTGGGGGCCGGGGTGCCTCGCGAAGCCCGTCAGGCTTGATGTCTTCGCGAGTCACCCCGGCCCCCAAACCTGACCAGGTGACTCCAGTCGAAACACTCACCAACTTGGGAGTTGCCGCCGACCTTTACCACCCCGGGGTGGTAAAGGTCGGCGGCAACTCCCAAGTTCTAAAGCTTGACTGTCGGTCTTTGCTTGACCAGGTCGGTTTTGGGGGCCGGGGTGACCTGCGAAGACATCAAGCCTGACGGGCTTCGCAGGTCACCCCGGCCCCCAAAACTCCCTAGATGTCCTTGGCCCGGGCGCCCAGGTCGGTGGCCGGTCCGTCGAACGTCCGCAGCACCCGGAAACGACTGGGCGGTGGCGTGTTGACCAGCCGCAACGCGTGGCGCCGGAGCTCGTCAGCCTGGTCCGGCTCCAGCTGGTCGATCAACTCGTGGAGGTCGCTGTAGTTGTGTGCTGCGGTCATCGCGGCTCTCCCGGTCGGCGGCAGTACTGCCACGATAGCGGGCGGGCACGCTATGGCGGTGCCGTGGCGCCGAAGGCTTCGTACGCGGGGCGTAGGCGCTCCACGAGGCCCGGCCCGCCCAGCGCCGGCCCCGGCGTGGGCAGCTGGCGCAGCAACAGGTCGGGCTCGGTGTCCAGGGTCTGCGGGCGGGCCGGCAGCGGCTGGGGCGGGAGCCAGAAGCGGTCCAGCGCCTCGGACAGCGGCGCGTCCGGCACGTCGGCGAGCACGGTGGCCGTGCTGGCGAGGGTGCGGGCCGGCCGGCTCACGGCGGGCTCGTCGCTGCCGCGCAGCGCCCGCAGCCGGGCCAGCAGCGCGGGACGCGACCGGCCGCGCCAGTGCAGGATCTGGAACGGGTCGGCGTCGAACTCCTCGGCCAGCAGGTAGAACGTCGCCGCCAGGTGCTTGCACGGCACCGCCTGGTCCGGGCAGGAGCAGCGCATGGAAAGGTCCGCCACGGCCTGCGGGAAGAGCGGCGTGCCCTGCGCGGCGAGGAGCTCCTCCAGTTCGGGCGGTACGTCGCCGGCCAGCAGCCGGGCGCTGTAGATGGCCTGCCCGGCGAGGGCCGCTTCGATCCGATCCCACACCGCCGGCGGGAACGGGGCCAACCCGATCCGCACCGCGTACGGCGTGACGGCCGAGCCCTGCACCGACGCGGTGACCTCACCGGGCGCCACGGCGAGGGAGAGCACCTGCCCCTTGCGGGCGTACGACCGGCCGCGGGTGAGCCGGCTGCCGATGGCGAGGGACTCCAGCACGGCGAGGAACCGCCGCGACCACCATGACTCCCCGATCGCCCCGCGGGTGCTGCGCGCCTTCAGCCCGCCCTCCACCCGGCGGGTCGGCTGGTACTGCCGGAAATTCACTCCACCACCGCCCGGGCGTCGAGCCGCAACAGGTCCCGAAGATCCGATGTGGACAGTGAGGTGAGCCAGTCCTCGCCGGTGCCCACGATCCGCGCGGCCAGGCCCCGCTTGTCCCGGATCATGTCGGCGATCTTCTCCTCGACGGTGCCCGCGCACACGAACTTGCGCACCTGCACCGCCCGCCGCTGCCCGATCCGGTACGCCCGGTCGGTCGCCTGGTCCTCCACCGCGGGGTTCCACCATCGGTCGACGTGCACCACGTGGTTGGCGGCGGTCAGCGTGAGCCCGGTGCCGCCGGCCTTCAGGGACAGCACGAACAGCGCCGGCCCACCGTCGCTCTGGAAGCGCGCCACCATCGCGTCACGGTCCTTCTTGGACACTCCACCGTGGAGGTAGAGCACCTCGCGACCGAACCGGGCGGACAGGTGCGCCCGCAGCATCCCGCCGAACTCGGCGTACTGGGTGAACAGCAGCGCCTTCTCCCCGCCCCGAGCGCCTCGTCGAGGATCTCCTCCAGCCGGGCCAGCTTGCCGGAGCGCCCGGCCAGCCGGGTGTCGTCGTGCAGGAACTGCGCCGGGTGGTTGCACACCTGCTTGAGCTTGGTCATGGTGGCCAGCACCAGCCCGCGCCGCTCGATCCCGTCGCTCTGCTCGATCTTCAGCAGCATGTCGTCGACCACGGCCTGGTACAGCGACGCCTGCTCGCCGGTCAGGTTGCACAGGACGTCCATCTCCAGCTTCTCCGGCAGGTCCGAGATGATCGACTTGTCGGTCTTGAGCCGGCGCAGCACGAACGGTCCGGTGATCCGCCGCAGCCGCGCCGCCGCCTCCTCGTCGCCGTGCCGCTCCACCGGCTCGGCGTACTTGCGCTTGAAGGTCGCCGCCGCGCCCAGCAGCCCCGGGTTCGCGAAGTCCATGATGGACCACAGGTCGGCGAGGCGGTTCTCCACCGGTGTACCCGTGACCGCGACCCGGTGCCGGGCGGGCAGTGCCCGGACCGCGGCGGCCTGGCGGGTGGCCGCGTTCTTGATGGCCTGGGCCTCGTCCACGACGACCCGGTGCCAGGCGATCTCGCCGAGCGCCTCGGCGTCCCGCGCCGCGATCGCGTAGGTGGTGACGACCACGTCCGCCGCGCGCACGGCCGCGGCGAACTTCGCCCCGCGCGGCCGCTCCGCCCCATGGTGTACGTGGATCCGCAGTCCCGGCGCGAACTTGGCCGCCTCGCGCTCCCAGTTCCCCACCAGCGACATCGGACACACCAGCAACGTCGGCCCCACCTCCGGCGCGTCGCCCGCCATGAGAGCCAGCAATTGAATCGTTTTTCCCAAGCCCATCGAATCCGCGAGAATCCCGCCCAGGCCAAGCGACTCTAGGAACGAAAGCCAGGCCAACCCGCGCTTCTGGTACGGGCGCAACGTGCCCACGAAGCCGGCCGGCGGCTCCACCGGGGCCAGGTGCCGCTCTGCCTGACCGGTCAGTAGGTCGCCGAGCGCCCCGTCCGCCGTCACCGCCTGGATGGGCAGCGCGTCCGGGTCGTCCTCCATGGACAGTCCGAGGTGGAGCAGCTCCCCCACGCTCATCTCGCCACCGGACTTCAGCAGCTTGAGGCCGGCGGCCAGGTGCTTGGAATCCAGCTCGACCCACTGCCCGCGCAGCCGGACCAGCGGCGTCTTGAGCTTGGCGAGCGTGCGCAGCTCGTGCTCGGTCAGCGGCTCGTCGCCGAGCGCCAGATCCCAGCGGTAGTCCACAAGGGACTCCATGCCGACGGCGGAGCGGCTGGCGACGGTGCCGGGCGCGGTGCGGCTCTTGGCGTGCAGGCGGGCGCCGAGCCGGGAGCCGGCCTTGCCCCACCAGGTGGGCAGCAGCACGCCGAACCCGGCCGCGTGCAGCTGCGGCGCGCCCTCGCGCAGGAAGCGGTGGGCGCCGGAGACGTCCAGCCCGAGCGCGGCCGGCTTGGCGGTGCGCAGCGCGTCGTCCAGTTCGGGCCACAGCCGGCTGGCCCGGCCCAGCTCGGTCAGCAGGGTCTCCTGCGGCGCGTCGAGATGCCGGGCCAGGGCCACCAGCGCGCCGCGCGAGCGCCACACCTTCTCGGCGTCCACGACGAGGCTGGGCTCGTCGGCGGCCTGCAGCGCGAAGTCGACCCGCCAGTCCTGTACCTCCTCGTCGGAGGCCGGCTCGACCAGCCGGAAGCAGGCGCGCACCGCCCCGCCTGCCGCGTCGCGCTGCCACCCGCCGAGCTCGCCCGCGAGCGCGGACACGTCCGTGGGAATGCGCCGCTCGCGGCCGGTGAGCGCGGCCAGCCAGGCGCCGCTGGGGGTGCCCCGGCCGCCGGCCAGGCGTACCCCGTCGAGGGCCGCGCGGGCCGCGGCGTCGACCAGCGCGTCGAGCGCGGCGGCGGTGAGCTCGGTGGGCGTGCCCCCGGCGGCCCGGCCGGCGGGCGGCAGCGCGGCGGCGAGCGCGCGGGCCCACGCGGCGTCCGCGCCGGTCAGCAGCGGACGCCACACCGCAAGGTCGCCCTCGATCGTGGGCAGGACCCGGCCGCGCCGCACCAGGTCGGCCGCGAACGCGGCCACCTCGGCCAGGTGCCGCAGCGAGGCGCCCTGCTGGCTGGCCCAGGAGCCGCCCTGGCCGGCGGAACTGGCCAGGAGCAGCGGCAGGGCCGCGTCGGGGTCCAGTTCCAGCACGGGTACGCGCCACGCGCCGAGCGTGATCGCGCCGGTGACCTTGGCGGGCAGGTCGGTCCGGACCAGCTCGGGCGAGTCGAGCGGGCGGCTGCCGGCGGTGGGCAGGTCGAGCGCGGCCCAGCCGTGCGCTCCCTTGGCCGCGTGGTCGCCGAGCGCGGCGGCGACCGCCTCGGCCGGCGCGGCGAACGGGTGTGGGCGGGCGGCACGCCGGGAGGACCGGACCGGGGCGGCCGAGTCTTCCGCCCACAGGGCGAGCCGCCCCGCGTGCGACCAGAACCCGTGTACGACCAGCACCGCCCAAGTCTGCCAGCCCGGCTGGGTAGGTTGGTGGCATGACACAACCCAGCGTGAAGGTCGCCCCGGACCTGGACATGCCGCTGCTCGGCTTCGGCACCTGGCAGCTGCCCGGCGAGCAGGCGTACGAGCCGGTGCGGGTGGCGCTGGCGACCGGTTACCGGCACCTGGACACCGCCACGATGTACCGGAACGAGGCGCAGGTGGGCCGGGCGCTGAGCGGCAGCGGCGTACCCCGGGAAGAGGTCTTCGTCACCACGAAGCTGCCGGCGGAGCGCGTGGGCCGGGAGCGGGAGACGATCACCGCGAGCCTGCGCGCGCTGGGCATCGACCGGCTGGACCTGTGGCTGGTGCACTGGCCGCCGAACGGCGCGGCCCGGCCGGAGACGTGGCGGGAGTTCGTGGCGGCCAAGGCGGACGGCCTGACCCGCGCGATCGGCGTGAGCAACTACAGCATCGCCCAGATCGACGAGCTGATCGACGCGACGGGCGAGGCCCCGGTGGTGAACCAGATCCCGTACAGCCCGGCGCTGCACGACCCCAAGCTGCTGGCCGAGCACCGGGAGCGCGGCGTGGTGGTGGAGGGTTACAGCCCGTTCCGGCGCAGCAACCTGCGCGAGCCGGTGTTCGGACAGATCGCCCAGGCGCACGGTGTGACGGCGCCCCAGGTGATCCTGCGCTGGCACCTGCAGCACGAGATCGTGGTGATCCCGAAGTCGGCGACGCCGGAGCGGATCCGGCAGAACTTCGACGTCTCCGGCTTTACGCTCACCGATGAGGAGATGGCGCGGATCGACGCCGTGTGAGCAAGCCGTAGGCTGTGCGGGCCCGTGTTCGCGTACCACCGGCCGGCCCCCGAGGAAGCTTGATGGTCTTGTCGCGCGCAGTGCCGACACCTAGCGATACGACGCCCAGCGCCCCGCCGGAGCCAGACCGGCTCGCGCCGCAACCGAGGCTGCTGTCCGGCATCGTGCTGGCGGCCATCGCCTGTTTCGCGCTGCTCGGGATCGGCTCGCCGCTGCTCGGCCAGTCGGTCTTCGGGGCGACGGACGAGATGGTCACCATGTCGCCGTACAGCGAGGTGCCGGAGTTCGCCGCCGAACGGCCGACGAACAACTACCTCGACGACACGTGGGATTCGGCGATGCCGAACACGATCCTGTTCGCGGATCGCCTGCGCGCCGGCGAGATCGCCGCGTGGAACCCGTACACGGCCGGCGGGGTGCCGCTGGGCTCCACGCCGAACTACGCGCTGGCGTCGCCGCTGACCGTGCCGTTCTACGTGCTGCCCGGGTGGTTCGCCCCGGGCGTCATGAAGCTGCTGGAGATCCTGGTCGCGGTCGGCGGCACGTACCTGTTCCTGCGCCGGCTGCGCCTGCGGCCGGCGCCCGCACTGCTGGGCGGGCTGGTGTTCGCCAGCAGCGCGTTCATGGTGGTGTGGACGAACTGGCCGCAGACCCGGGTGGCCGCGTTCATCCCGGCCGTGTTCTGGGCCGCCGAGCTGATCGTGCAGCGACACCGGGCCCGGGACGCCGCCGTGCTGGCGCTCGCGGTGGCGGCGATGCTGTTCGGCGGGTTCCCCGCCGTCACGGGGTACACGCTGGCCACGGCGGGCGTGTACTTCCTGGTGCGGGTCTGGTGCGAGCACGGCCGGGAGCGCCGCCGGGCCGTCGGCACGCTCGCCCTCGCGGGCGGGGGCCTGGCCGGCGCGGTGCTACTCGCCGCGGTGCAGCTCGTCCCGTGGGTCGTGTTCATGCGCTCGGCGTACGTCGTGGGGCGCGGGCAGACGCCGGACGACCACCTGTCCATCGCCAGCCTGGTCACCTCCGTCGCGCCGTGGGCGCTGGGCTCCACCAACCCCTACGGCGACGTGTACTGGTACCTCAAGGAAAACCTGGTCGAGTCGATGTCGTACGTCGGCGCGGCCGCCCTGGTGCTGGCGGTGGCCGGCGCGGCGATGGCCCGGCGGGGGCGGGCGCTGCTGCCGCGCGGCGCCTGGGCGGTCCTGGTCGGGGGCGCCATCGCCTGGCTGGTGCTCATCTACGGCGGCCGGATCCCGCTGACGGTGGCGCAGAAGATGCCGTTCCTGTTCTCGGACAACTTCGTCGGGCGGGCCCGGTGCATCCTCGGGTTCCTGGTGGCGGTGCTCGCCGCGGTGGGGCTGGAGCTGCTGCTGCGCCGGCGTACCGCCACCGACCGGCCGCGTCGCGGGGCGCTGGTCTGGGCCGCCCTGGTGTGGGGCGGCGTCGCGCTGGGCGGGCTGCTCGCGCTGCGCCTGGCCCGGCAGTCCGCCTTCCGGGCCGACCGGCGACTGGACGGCGGCGGGTCGGCGCGGCTGGACCACCTCACCGGCGAGCTGGCGGTGGGCGTGGCGCTGGTGGTGCTGGCGCTGGCCTGCGCGGCGGTGCTGTGGTGGCAGAGCGGCCGGGACGGCGGTGGGCGGCCCGCGCTCCGGCTGGTCGCGGCCGGCCTGCTGCCCCTGCTGGTCGCCGGGCAGGCCCTGACATTCGTGGTGCCGTACTGGCCGCGGTCGGACAAGAGCACCTTCTACCCCGTGACGGATACGCACCGGTACCTGGAAGCACATCTGGGACACGACCGCTTCGCCAGCCTGTACCGGGCGCTGAGCCGCAGCGTCGACAGCGTGCACGAGCTGCGGTCGGCGACCGGGCACGCGTTCACCGAGCAGCGGTACGGCGAGCTGATCCGCTCGATGGGCAACGCCTCCGGCTGGACGTCCACCAACGTGTCGGTGGCCGGCGGGCTGACCTCCATCGCCAGCCCCACCCTGGACCGGATGGCGGTGAAGTACGGCGTGGCCGCCCTCGACGGCCCGGTGCCCGGCGAGGCGCGCGCGGCCCCGACGGCGAACGGCGTGGCCGCGCTGGCCCCCGGCACGGCGGTGACCCGCCCGGTGCCCGGCACCGGCCCGGTCCGGGCGCTGCAGCTCACCCCGACGGAGAGCGCGGACTGGACGCCCACCGACCGGATCGAGGCGGTGGTCACCGACGCCACCGGCCGCGAGGTGGCCCGGACCAGCCGCCGGCTCGGCAAGGTCACCGGCGGCGCGCCCCTGTTCATCCCGGTGGCGGCCGAGGACGTACCGCCGGGCACCGCGCTCACCGCGACGATCACCGTACGCGCCGCCGAGCCGCTGCCCGTCCAGGCGGTGGACGGGCAGGCCACGGTCGGCGCGGTCGGCTCGGCGGACGACGGGCTGAAGCTCGCGTACGTGGGCAGCGCCGCGGTGTACGAGCGCACCCGGGCGGTACCCCGCATCCGGTGGGCGGCGAACCCGGTGGTCGACCCGGACGGCGCCGACCGGCTCCGGCTCCTGCGCTCCGGCACGCTGACCGCCGACCAGGTGGTGCTGGAGCAGCCGGCCACGGCGGGCGGCGGCACGGCCCAACTGGAGGTCACCCGGGACGGCACCGACGACACCGAGGTCACGGTGACCGCGCGCGGCACCGGCTACCTGGTGCTGGCCGACCCGATCCAGGACGGCTGGACGGCCACGATCGACGGGGCGCCGGCGACGCTGCTGCGCGCCGACCACGCGTTCGTGGCGGTCGCCGTGCCGGACGGGCAGCACACCGTGCGGTTCGCGTACGCCAGCCCGCACGGGAACGCCGGCGGCTGGCTCACCCTGGGCACCGGGCTGCTGATCGTGGCGGTGTTCGCCCTCGGGGTGCTCCGGGATCGGCGCCGCAACCTGCGGCAATTAGGCTCGGCCGCATCATGAACAAGACATCGTCCTGGCGGTCGCGGCTGCGCGTCGCGGTCCTGGTGATCGTGCTGGCGGCCGCCGTGGCCGCCATCGTCCGCAACTGGGCCGAGCTCGAGGCGGCGCTGCGCGAGCTGTCGCCGTGGGCGGTCGCCGGGGCGTTCCCGCTGTCGCTGCTGGCGATGGTGGCCGCCCTGTTCACCTGGCGCTCGCTGATGGCCGACTTCGGCGCCAAGCTGCGGGTCGGTGACGCGGCGCGGATCTTCTACCTGAGCCAGCTCGGCAAGTACATCCCCGGCTCGATCTGGTCCATGCTCAGCCAGGCCGAGCTGGCCCGCGACCTGCACGTGCCGCGGCGCACCACGCTCACCGTCGGCGTGCTGACGATCGTCATCGCCGAGGCCGTCGGCCTGTCCGTGGCGCTGGTGACGCTGCCGTTCGCCGCGCCGGCCGCCGCCGAGGAGTACTGGTGGGTGGCGCTGCTCGCGCCGCTGTTCCTGATCGGGCTGCACCCGAAGCTGCTGACCTGGGGGGTCAACCTCGCGCTGCGGCTGCTCCGCCGGGCGCCGCTGGACCACCCGCCGTCGTGGCGCGGGCTGCTGCGCACCGCGGGGCTGCAGATGCTGGTGTGGCTGATGTTCGGGCTGAGCGCGTGGGTGCTGGTGCTCGGGCTCGGCGGGTCGCCCGGCGAGGCGCTGCCGGCGGCGATCGGCGGCTACGCGCTGGCCCACTGCGTCGGGCTGCTCGCGGTGGGGCTGCCCGCCGGCGCGGGCGTCCGCGACCTGGCGCTGGCGGCGGCGCTCTCCTCGGTACTGTCCGCGCCCGAGGCGTTCGTCGTTGCCCTGGTCGCCCGCATGATCATCACCGCCGTGGACCTCCTCCTAGCGACGCTGCAACTAAGGCGCCGCCGCCGAGCAGAGCCGTCGATCTTGGAGTTGTCAGGCGCCATTCCGGACAACTCGGCCTGACAACTTCAAGATCGACGGGCTGGGCGGCTAGGTGGGGCGGCGGGCTAGGGCTACTAGGCCGGGGCCCTTCCTCGGGGAGAGGGACTGGAGGGCTACGAAGGGGGCTACGCCGGCGCGGATGGCCAGGCCGCTGAGACGGGCGGCGGGTTGCAGGACGCGACCGCTGCCGGCCGTGCGTTCCTCCACCGTGGACTGGGCCACGTCGGACTTGCGGCGGGTGGCCAGGCGGTCTCTCACGCTGTCCAGGGCGTAGCCCAGCGGCCAGGCGTAGTGCCGCAGCGTGACGTCGACCGCCCCGGCCGCGGCCAGCCGCTCGCCGAGCTGGTCGGAGCTGTACCGCCGGTAGTGGCCCACGTGCTCGTCCCACGGGCCGAAGCGCTCCGGGTCGGAAGGCACGGACAGCAGCAGGTGCCCGCCGGGGCGTACCAGGGGCAGCCACTCCGCCAGCGCGCCCGCGTCGTCGGCCAGGTGCTCCAGCACCTCGAACGCGCACACCAGGTCGTACGTACCCGGGTCGGGCGCCTTGTGGTGGTCGCCGTGGATGACCGTGCCGCCGGCCGGGGTGATCTGGTCGTGCGCGGCCTGCCAGGAGGTCTCGTCCGGCTCCACGGCCGTGTACGTCGCCATCCGGGCCAGCCGCGCGCCGAAGCCGCCCCGGCCGCACCCCAGCTCAAGGATGGTCGACGGGGCGACCCGCCGTACGGCGTTGCGGACGACCGCCCAGCGCAGGGCGGCGCGCGGGGCGAGCGGGGGTGCGGGCTGGGTCATCTGTCTACCTTCGACTCAGGGTGGACGCGCTCGCGCAACGCCCGGACGGTCTCGACGGGACGGTAGCGGTCGCTGGCTAGGGCGTACCCGCTGCTCTTGAGGGTGGCGAGTTGGGTGGCGTCGCCGGCGAGCTCGCGCAGCGCGGCGGCCAGCGCCCCGGGGTCGCCCGGCGGGACCAGCACGGCGGCGTCGCCGAGCGCGGCGCGCTGCGGGGCGGTGTCGGAGGTGACGACGACGGATCCGGCGGCGAGGCCCTGGTAGACCTTGGTGGGGACGACCCGCAGCGCCTTGTCGGTGGTGCCGAAGATGCCGAGGCTCACGTCGTGTGCCGCCACCAGGTCGGGCAGCTCGGCGCCGGGCACCCAGTCGAGCCAGGTGACCCGGGGGTTGGCGGCGGCCAGCTCGCGGCAGCGCGCGTAGTCCTGGCCGGTGCCGACCATCGTGACCGCGACGCGGTCGTCGCCGGCCAGCTCGGCCAGCGCGGCCCCGATCGTCGCCGTGCCGTGCAGCGGCGTGAACAGCCCCACGAAGACCACGCTGAGCTGGCCGGCCGAGGGGCTTGGCAGGCCACCGCCACGAGCGAACCACTCCGATGAGGCGCCCACCGGTACGACGACGGCGCGGTCGGCCGCCTCGGCGGGCAGCGTCGCGGCCTGCTCGGCGGTGTCGACCACGACCACGTCGGCGCGCCGCAGCGCGGCGCGGTCGATCCAGCGCATGAGCCGGTGCTTGAGGCCGCCCTTGCCGGCCAGCCCGCGGTCCTGGGCGGTGCCGGCGGCGGAGACCAGGTGGTCGAGGGCGATCGGCGTGGACCGGAAGAGCAGCCGGGCCAGCCGTACGTCGAAGTGGCCGAGGTAGCCGACGAGCACCGCGTCGGGCCGCTGGCGGCGCAGCTCCCGGCGTGCCCCTACGACCAGGCGGGCCCAGCACGCGGCGAGCTTTCCGGCCAGCACCGGCAGGCGCCAGGGCTGGCGCAGCATGGCCACCCGGGCCGCGGTCGACAGGTGCAGCGGGGCGTTGACCTCGACGACCTCGTCACCGCTTGCCCGCAACCCCTCGATGAGCACGGCTACCCGTGGGTGCCGCTCGACGTCGTAGGTCCCGAACGCCAGCCAACGCACCCGCAGAGCGTACCGGACACACGTCAACCTGATATCGTCTGCGCGGCGCGGCGCCGAAAGCCACTATGAGAGGTCCCATGAAGCTATCGATCCTGATGCCCGTCTACAACGAGGCGGCGACGATCGCGGTCGCCGTCAAGCGCGTTCTGGACGTGGCGTATCCGGTCGACTTCGAGCTGGTCATCGTCAACGACGGCAGCAAGGACGGCACGCACGAGTCCCTCGCCGCCATCGACGACCCTCGGGCGCGGGTGATCACCCACGAGAAGAACCGTGGGAAGGGCGCCGCGATCCGCACCGCGGCGGAGGCGGCCACCGGCGACTACATGATCATTTGCGATGCCGACCTGGAGTACTCCCCGAGGAGATTCCGGGGCTGCTGGCACCGGTGATCGCAGGCGAGGCGGAGGTCGTCTACGGCACCCGGACGTTCGGCAGTCACTCGTCGTTCTCGTTCTGGTACGTGATGGGCAACCGGCTCGTGACCACGTTCGCGAACGTGGTCTTCAACTGCTACATCAGCGACCTGGAGACCTGCTTCAAGCTGATGCCGCTGGCGCTGTACCGCCGGCTCGACATCCGGTCCGCCGGGTTCGGCATGGAGGCCGAGGCGACCGGCAAGCTGCTCCGGTTGGGGCACCGGCCGTACGAGATCTCCATCTCCTACCGCGCCCGCGGGCGCGAGCAGGGTAAGAAGATCACCGCCTGGGACGGCGTCGAGGCGCTCTGGATCATCGCGCGTACCCGCGTGGCCATCCGTGGTAAGTACCGCGCCGGGGCGGCATAGGCACTTACGAACGCCGGACGTGCCCCGGATCCAGGGCACGTCCGGCGATATTGTTTCGCCTATCGCGTCTCGACCCGCAGCCCCGCACCTATAGCATCTTCGCCATCCCAGTACGCATTTATGTCGGGCAACGTGCTGAACAACGAGGTTCCTCCGGCAGGCGCGCCGTCCGCCGGACAACTGGTCGTACCACCATGGTGGATTCCAAAGGCCCATCGGCCGCTGCCGCCAGGCCAGTACCAGCCGCCGCCGCTATCGCCGGGGCAGCCGTCCGCATCCACACGGACCATACCTCTGGAGTCGACCGTATTTGTGACGACGCCACAGACCGCGCCGCGCCGGGCGTTCAGACACACGCCGTCGCCTACGGCAATAGACGCGCGGTACTGAATCGCGAGGTCAACGTCCACAGTCGTATTGGGATTGGTCTCGGTGTACATGTATCCACCTGTGACCCAATATGAGCTGTCGACCCTAATGCGGGCCACGTCGACATTTCCTACATTAAAAAACGACTGCAGCGGCCCGAACGGCTGCCCACCATGTCCCCACTGCACACCACGACCGCCGCCCTCCCCTTCGGCGCAATGTCCGGCCGTAATAATCCACCGGCTTACAGGAGGGGTCGAGGTCCGTGCGGTGAAGCCGAGCGAACACCATGCCCTGTCGCTATGATGCCAGATGTTGATCCCGCTGCGAGCCGGATTGCCGCAATGGTATCTGTCGGTGCAAACCTCCGGCACCGCATCACTGGCGGCAGGCGGGACCAGTCGCACCTGGGGCAGGGAGGCCGTCGCCGCTTTCGTCTGCGCCATCGCGCCCGGCTCCACAGCCACGACCACGCGATTGGAAGACACATCCACGCCCGCGTAGCGGAATCCGTGACCAAGGCCCCGAACCCCCTTCTTGTTCAACGAGTTGGCCACGCCTTCCAAGGCCCGATAGCTGAATTTGACGCGTCGAGTCATCACCTTGACACCAAACTGCGAGCCCAGTTCAACAACCCGGCGGTCTGTTTCGGCGTCCGTGACGGCCACCCGCTCTGTATTGGTCAACGGCTCGTAAGACGAGCCACCGAAGCCCGCAGGGCGCTCGGCGCTCAATCGCTCGCGCAGCAAAATCCGCTTTCCTTGGCCGGCGGCCGCCTCTTCGGCTTGTGCCCGGGTCAGTTGCGGAAAAGTCTTCAGATAGGCTCTCGTCAGGAGTTCAATTTCCGAGATTGCGGCTGGTGCCGCCGCCGCGCTCTGAAATGGCACGGCACTGACCAGCAACGCAAACACGACTCCGGCGACAATTCTTCGCGTGCGGATAATCCTTGAACGGCCACGGACCACTCCTGGTGGCACGGACATGGCGACCCCTCCTCGCTACCGTCGGGTACACGAGGGATACACGAACACCTATGGCCCCCGCCTTAGCCCGTCGCGTTGAATCTACATATCCGAATGCGCCTCGCGAAACGGTTGAACCTTGAGTCATCGTGTGGTAGCCCGGCGATCATTCCGTAGAATGTGGTGATACATGGCTTTGGGTCGTTCGCCCGCCGCACTGCCGGACAACATAAATACGACAAGGTGTAATAAACCATAGGTCCGGCACTCACGTCATCATCCAGAATGAGCACGTGGATCGAGGCAACCGTTGGACGTCCATCACCGTCGGAACCTACATGTACAAGAGAGCCGTCGCCCTGGCCGTCGTTCTGTGGTTCATCGCAGGTTGCGGCGCCGCCGCGCCAGACGGATCCAGCGGGCAGCCAACGGATGCGTCGGCGGCCGCCCAGGCTGCCGGATTCGACCCGGTTGCATTGATCGGATCCTGGCGCCTCACCGCTCCCGGTGAGCAGCCTGATGCAATTCTGCGTATTGCCGCGGAGGGCTACTTCCTGACATTATGGCGCTCCTGCGGCGTCCAGCCGGGATCCTGGCGGGCCGACCACGTTGGTCTGTTCGTCGCCCAGCTGGATGGTGACGGAGGATGTCCGGCGCCACACGGCGCTGACGCGACACCAGGGTGGCTGCGGCGGGCGACCGCCTTCCGGATCGACGGCGTGGATCGTGTGCTGCTCGACGCCAGCGGTGTCCAGGTCGCCCGCTTGGTGCCCGGCGGCCACCCGACCCCGATACCCGCCAACGTAGCGCCGGCTTGGGCGGAACCACCGGTCGTAACCGACGCCGCACGGCGTGAGCTCGCGCCGGCGGCGCCGTTGCCTCCGGGTCTAGTCCCGGCCTCGCGCGACGTTCTGGACCGCCGGTGGGTGCCGGCCGATAGCGGACGAGATGGTCCGAAAGGGCCCTTCGTTGAACTGCATCGCGACGGCCGCTGGCACGGATCCGACGGCTGCAATGACGTGGCCGGGCGGTGGACCACCGGGCCCTCCGGCGTCATGCTGGCGACCGCCGGGCCCACCACTGAGATCGGTTGCGCCAACATCCTGGTCGGGGAGTGGCTCGCCAGGACCCGACAGGCCGGCTTGGACCGGGAGGTGCTCGTGCTCATGGACGCCCGGGGCACAGAACTCGGGCGCCTCCGACCCATCTGACGGGCCTCCCGGGCGTCATTAGAGGACCGCTCACCCGCCTGCGGGTACGGGCTTTCGCGGGAGTTGGTCCGGCTTCGGGGCGGCTATGACGGGCTGCGTCGCCTCTTTGCTCCGGTCGCGCCACGGGATCGCCGCCACGCCGGCCGCGATGACGAGCAGCGACGACCACCGCAGGGTGTCCTCGGTGAAGTAGTTGAGCTTGGGGTACGGCACGGTCACCAGGTAGAAGAAGGCCGCCCATCCACTGGCGAGCAGCGCCCAGACCAGGCCCAGGCGCTTCTGCAGCAGCAACACGAACGGCAACGGCCAGAGCAGGTACTGGACGCCGAACCCGGCGGTGACGGCCAGGAACGCAAGGAGGAGCGCCGCGGTCAGCGCGATGGCGTCGGCCTTGCGGAAGAGCACCAGGACCGACAGCACGGCAACGGCGGTCACGAGCGTGCCAACCCGCTGAATGGTGTCGATCTTCGGCCCGGCGTAGCCGAATCCGGCGACGTCGAGGTAATTGAGCACACCCGCCCAGCCCCACCGGCCCACCAGCGACCGGTACGACGTAAGTACGTGCACCGCCTCCCGCACCGAGTCGTGCAGGAACAGCGGGATCGACGCCAGTAGCAGGAGTGGTGCCACCACCGCGCCCGCCGTGACCGCCCACCACCGCCGTACCGGCACCTCACGCAGGATGCCCGGGATTAGGATCACCGGCCAGGTCTTCGAGGCGACCGCCAGCCCGGCGAGGAGCCCGGCCCAGCCCGGACCACCTCGACGCGCCGCCAGTAGGGCGCCCACGCCGAGCGCCAGGGACACCGGCTCGACCTGGCCATGCACGGCCGTCACCAGGATGGCGAGCGGGCAGACCGCGTACAGGAACGCCGCTAGTGACCCACGTTCGGCGCCGCCGAGACGCATGAGGAGAACAATCATGGCGAGGTCGGCCAGTACCGGGGCGATCTTGCCGGCGACCTGCCAGGGCAGCCCGGTAGAGATCTCGGCACCGAAGATGTACGGCATAAGGGGCAGAAAGTTCCACTGGAACCTGGGCAGGCCGGTCAGTGGGTCCGCGCCGTCGAGGACGAGCCGTCCGGCGTTCTGGAAGTAGATCGCAACATCCCGCGGCGTCAGATCGTACGACAGGGCCACGGTGACCGCCCGCACGCCGAGACCGACGGCCAGCGCGACCCACAGCGGGGGCGCCCAGCGGCGCCAGAACGCCGTACCGAACGCCACGGCGCTCATGGCCACAAGAGCCCAGAGCGCGACCACAGGTCCCTGCACCGGCATATCCCTCATCTGCGGCACCCGATCATGGACTCTGACGCCGATCAAGGGCAAATGGTCGCGAACGGAGATCAACTCACGACCATATGACCTTGATCGACGGAAATGCCACACCCCGTCAGTCGGGTCGGGACCGGACGATCAAGTCGGCGAGCAGGGCCACGGCGGCGATGATGAGGCCGGCGACGATCAGCAACATCGCGTTGGTGGTGACCCGGAAGTAGTACTGGACGATGTCGACGATCGCCTTGATCCCGCCCGCGAAGATCATGAACAGGGCGAGCGGCATCAGCACCTTGATGGGGTTGAAGTACACCACCATCCGCAGCACCTGCAGGATGTAGCGGTACGCGTCCCGCACGAAGTGGAACTTCGAGGTGCCGGACCGCTTCGCGTAGTCGATCGGGATGTAGTCGACCTGGTGCTGGTTGGACAGGAACGCCAGCGTGATCGTGGTGACGCAGGAGAACCCGGGCGGCAGCAGCCGCAGGTACGGCAGCGAGACCTGGCGCCGGAACGCGCGCAGCCCCGAGTTGAGGTCGGGGATCTTGGTGCCGGCGAGGATCTCGGCGACCTTGCGGATGGTCCACTTGGCCGGCACCCGCAGCGCCTTGTGCGTGCCCTGCTCGGTCGTGCGCGCGCCCACCACCTGGTCCACGTGCGGGTTGTCGACCAGGTACTGCACGAACTCCGGGATCCGCTCGTTCGGGTACGTCATGTCGGCGTCGGTCCACACCACGACCGACCCGTACGCCTCCTGCGAGCCGATCCGCCGCGCGGTGCCCGACCCGCCGTTGCGCCCGAACGGCACCAGCCGCATGTGCGGGAACCGCGGCTCCGCATCGCGCAGCACGGCCAGGGTGTTGTCGGTCGACTTGTCGTCGATGACCATCAGCTCGTAGCTGAACCCGCTGGCGTCCATCGCCTTCGTGATCCGCTCGATCTCGGCCACCACGTGCTCCTGCTCGTTGTAGCAGGGCAGCACGATCGTGACGTCCAGCGTCTCCTGCTGGGCGTGGGCCGGCGCGGCGTGGCCGCCGGGCGCGGTCGGGTAGCCGGCGATGCGGCTCCGGGTCCCTTGCTCGATAATCATCCTTGATCACAATCTGGCTGCGTTGGCAGTGGGTGTGGCTCAGCGGGAGAATACCGGCCCGGTTTTACAGATTGACACCACGGCGGCCGACTCGGGCGGCATTTCGGCGAACTCCTGACCCACCGTCACACCCGGCTCCGTGGCCAACAGTACCGACTCCGGCTCGGCCGGCAGCGGCAGCCGCGCGGCCGCCGGCCCGAGGTTGGCGGCGACCACGGTGTCCCCGCGCCGGATCACGACAAACCGGTCACCCGACCACACCTGGACCCGATCCAGGCGCGGGTCGGACAGGTCCGGCCGGCTCTTACGCAGCGCGATCAGGCGCCGGTGGAAGTCGTACAGCTCGCGGTGGGCGGGCTTGTCCAGCTCGGCCCAGTCCAGCCGGGACCGGGTGAAGGTCGCGCGGTCCTGCGGGTCGGGCACGTCGTCCGGCGGCCAGCCGTGCGCCGCGAACTCCCGGCGCCGCCCGCCGGCAACCGCCGCCGCCAGCTCCGGCTCCGGGTGGCTGGTGAAAAACTGCCACGGGGTACGCGCGCCCCACTCCTCCCCCATGAAAAGCATCGGCGTGAACGGCGAGGTGAACAGCAGCGTCGCGCCGACCCGCAGCAACCCGGGGCGCAGCAGTTCGCTGATCCGGTCGCCCCTGGCCCGGTTTCCGATCTGGTCGTGGTTCTGCAGGTACGCCACGAACCGGTGCCCCGCCGTCCGCTCCCGGTCCACCGGCCGCCCGTGCGTACGCCGCCGGAAGCTCGACCACGTCCCGGCGTGGAAGAACGCCCCGGTCAGCACCGCGGCCAGGCACTCGACCGAGCCGAAGTCGGCGTAGTAGCCCTGCCGCTCGCCGGTCAGCAACGCGTGCAGGGCGTGGTGCGCGTCGTCGTTCCACTGCGCGTGCAGGCCGTACCCGCCGGCCTCCCGCGGGGTGATCAACCGCGGGTCGTTGAGGTCGGACTCGGCGATCAGCGTCAGCGGGCGCCCCACGGCCGCCGCGAGCGCGTCCACCTCCGCGGCCAACTCCTCCAGCACGTGTACGGCGCGGTGGTCGACCAGCGCGTGCACGGCGTCCAGGCGCAGCCCGTCGACGTGGTAGTCGCGCAGCCACATCAGCGCGCTGTCCAGCACGTACCGGCGTACCCCGTCGGAGAGCGGCCCGTCCAGGTTGAGCGACCGGCCCCAGGTGTTGGCCTCCGCGGACAGGTAGGGCGCGAACCGCGGCGCGTACGCCCCGGACGGGCCGAAGTGGTTGTAGACCACGTCGAGGATGACCCCCAGCCCGCGGGCGTGGCACGCGTCGACGAACCGCTTGAGCCCGTCCGGCCCGCCGTACGCCTCCTTCGGCGCGTACCAGCAGACCCCGTCGTAGCCCCAGTTGTGCATGCCGTTGAACGCGTTCACCGGCAGCAGCTCGACCAGGTCGACGCCCAACTCGACCAGGTGGTCCAGGCGCCCGATCGCCGCGTCGAACGTGCCCTCCCGGGTGAACGTCCCGATGTGCAGCTCGTACAGGACGCTGCCGGGCAGGGCGCGGCCGGGCCAGCGGGCGTCCGTCCACTCGAACGCGGCGTGGTCGTACGTCCGGCTGGGCCCGTGTACGCCGTGCGGCTGCCACGGCGAGCGCGGATCGGGCAGCGGCTCGCTGGACTCGTCGATCAGGTACGCGTACTCGGTGCCCGGCCCGGCCTCCGGAACGTCGGCGCGCCACCAGCCGTCGGGGTACTGGGCGAGGTCGCGCACCTCGCTGGCCAGGCTCAGGCGTACCCGTAACCGCTCCGGTGCCCAGACCGCGAATTCCCCCACGGTTCGTTCCTACCGTGTCTTCGCTCACCATGTGCCCGATTTGGAATGCGCTCGTAACACGAGTTCCTTTACCTTAGTGAAGGCCCACTCGGGCCTTCACTCCAAGATCACGCAGAGCCGCCGCAGGCGCCGGCCAGCGTTTCGCTGTACCTACTCCCCTCTGTACCTGCTCCCAAGAAATGGAGTCCTTGTGACCCTGCGGGTCGACCCCACCGACGGCGCCTTCCGTCCCACCCCGACCGCCTCGACCTTCCCGCACACCGGTCTACCGACCGCGACCGGCCCCGCGCCTGACGGGCGCCGTCGCATCCTGATGCTCTCCTGGGAGTACCCGCCCGTTCTCGTGGGTGGCCTGGGCCGGCACGTGCACCACCTCGCCACCACCCTCGCCGCCGCCGGGCACGAGGTCACCGTCGTCACCCGGCACGCGCCCGGTGCCGCCCTCGAGGAGTACGCCGAGGGCGTGCGCATCGTCCGCGCTCCCGAGGACCCGCCGGTCTTCCCGCTCGCGACCCCGTCGCTGCTGGCCTGGACGATGGCCTTCAACCACTCGCTGACCCGGGCCGCCCTGCGCGCCGCCCAGTCCGGCGAGTACGACGTGATCCACGCGCACGACTGGCTCGTCGCGCACGCCGCGGTCACCCTGAAGGAACAGCTGGACCTGCCCCTGGTCACCACGATCCACGCCACCGAGGCGGGCCGGCACCAGGGCTGGCTGCCCGAGGAGATGAACCGCACGATCCACTCCGTCGAGTGGTGGCTGAGCCAGGAGTCCGCCCGCGTCATCGCCTGCTCCGAGTACATGCGGTGGGAGGTCAACCGCCTCTTCGACGTGCCCGTCGAGCGGCTCGACGTGGTCGCCAACGGCGTGGAGATCGACCGCTGGCAGGTCCCCGCGGCCGCGGTCGACTCGGCCCGCAAGCGGTTCGCCGGCGACGGCCCGCTGCTGACGTTCGCCGGCCGCCTGGTGTACGAGAAGGGCGTGCAGGACCTGATCGCCAGCCTGCCGAAGCTGCGCGCCATGCACCCCGGCGTGCGCCTCGTGATCGCCGGCGACGGCCCGTACAAGCCGGAGCTCGAGGCCGACATCCACCGGCTGGGCCTGTCCCAGACCGTGACGTTCCCCGGCTTCCTCGGCGGCACCGACCTGCCCGCCGTGATCGCCGCCTCGGACTGCTTCGCGGTGCCGAGCATCTACGAGCCGTTCGGCATGGTCGCCCTGGAGGGCGCCGCGGCCGGCGCCCCGCTCGCGGTGGCCGCCACCGGCGGGCTCGCCGAGTTCGTGACGCCCGGCTTCAACGGCATGACGTTCCCGGCCAAGGACCCGGACGCCCTCGCCGACGCGGTCGGCGCGCTGCTGGCCGACGGCGAGATGGCTCGCACGCTGGCCGGCCGGGCCCGCGCGATGGTGCACGAGCGGTACGGCTGGCAGGCCATCGCGGCACGCACCGCGGCCGTCTACTCCGCGGCGATCGCGCAGGCGCCGGCGTTCAACGCGGCGCAGGCCGAGGCCCGCATGGCCAGCGGCCGCATGCCGATCACCATCCGCGAGGGCAACCTCCTGGCGGTCGCCTGATGCTGGACACCCTCGTGAACGACCGGATCAGCGAATTCGACCTGCACCTCATCACGCAGGGCCGGCACGAACGGCTCTGGGAGGTGCTCGGCGCGCACACCGTGGCCGGCGGCTCCCGCTTCGCCGTCTGGGCGCCGAACGCCCGCGAAGTACAGGTGGTCGGCGACTTCAACGACTGGGACGGCACGCCGCTTAAGGCCCAAGGCCCCAGCGGGGTGTGGGCCGGCTACGTGCGGGGCGCCGCGCCGGGGCACCGCTACAAGTACCGCATCCACGGCGCGGACGGCCGCTGGGTCGACCACGCCGACCCGCTCGCCCGGGCCACCGAGACGCCGCCGCTGACCGCGTCGGTGATCGACGAGTCGGCGTACGAGTGGGGCGACTCGGCGTGGCTCGCCGGCCGCCGTTCCGACCACCACGCGCGGCCGATGTCCGTGTACGAGGTGCACCTCGGCTCCTGGCGGCCCGGCCTGTCGTACCGCGAGCTGGCCGACCAGCTCGTCGGGTACGTGGCCGACCTGGGCTTCACACACGTGGAGCTGATGCCGGTCGCCGAGCACCCGTTCGGCGGCTCCTGGGGCTACCAGGTGACCGGGTACTACGCGCCGACGGCCCGGTTCGGGTCGCCGGACGAGTTCCGGTACCTGATCGACCGGCTGCACCAGGCCGGCATCGGCGTCCTGCTGGACTGGGTGCCGGCGCACTTCCCGCGCGACGAGTGGGCCCTCGCAAAGTTCGACGGCACCGCGCTGTACGAGCACCCGGACCCGCGCCGGGGCGAGCACCCGGACTGGGGCAGCCTGGTCTTCAACTTCGGCCGGTACGAGGTGCGCAACTTCCTCATCGCCAACGCGCTCTACTGGCTGGAGGAGTTCCACATCGACGGGCTGCGCGTCGACGCGGTCGCCTCGATGCTGTACCTGGACTACTCGCGCGAGCACGGCCAGTGGGAGCCCAACGCGTACGGCGGCAACGAGCACCTGGAGGCGATCGACTTCCTCCGCTCGCTGAACGAGACCGTCTACCGCCAGCACCCCGGCGCCGTGATGATCGCCGAGGAGTCGACCGCGTGGCCCGGGGTTTCCCGGCCGGTCGACTGGAACGGGCTCGGCTTCGGTCTCAAGTGGAACATGGGCTGGATGCACGACACTCTCGCGTACGTCGGGCGCGACCCGGTGCACCGCACCTTCCACCACGACGAGCTGACCTGGCCCACGGTGTACGCCTTCGACGAGCAGTTCCTGCTGCCGATCAGCCACGACGAAGTCGTACACGGCAAGGGCTCGCTGATCGGCAGGATGCCGGGCGACCGGTGGCAGAAGCTCGCCGGGCTGCGGGGGTTCCTCGCATACCAGTGGGCGTTCCCGGGCAAGCAGTTGCTCTTCATGGGCTGCGAGCTGGCCGACGACCGGGAGTGGAGCGAACAGGCCGGGCTGGACTGGACGCTGAGCGGTGAGCGGGTCCCCGACCTGCTGCGCGACCTGAACCGCGTGTACCGGGAGTCGCCCGCACTCTGGGCCCGCGACACGGATCCGGCTGGTTTCGGCTGGATCCGGCACGACGACCGCGCGTCCAACGTGGTCTCCTTCCTGCGCCACGCCGACGGCGAGGTTCTCGCCTGCGTGGTCAACTTCTCCGGCGTCCCCCGGCTGAACTACCGGCTCGGCCTCCCGGCCGCCGGCCGCTGGGACGAGGTCGTCAACACCGACGCGCACTGCTACGGCGGCTCAGGCGTGGGCAACTTCGGCGCGGTGCGCGCCGAGGACACGCCCGCGGACGGCCAGCCGTACTCCGCCGAGGTGCACATCGGCCCGTACGCCGCCGTCTGGCTCCGCCTCTCCACCTAGCCCCTCACCCCAACCGCCGCCCCCGCGCCCCGCAGTGGGCGGCGGCGCCCCGTCGATCAAGGACTCCCCCGCCGATCAAGGGCATACGGTCGTGGTTGGATCTCTTTTCCACAGCCGTTTGCCCTTGATCGGCGGGAAATCCCTTGATCGACGAACGCGAGGGTGGCACTCGCGGCCTGCGGGGCGTGGTGACCCGTGAGTAGGGGCCCCTCCTGGGGAATCGGGCGTGAGTGGGGCGCCCTCAAGGCCGGGTGGTTAAGGGAATCAGGTCCATGTGAAGCGCTGATGTGACGCGGCATCGCCCTCGACGTTGGCGACTGTGTCGAGAAATTGCCCGCCCAGGGGCAACTGTTCGCCACAGTCGCGGCGTAGGTCGGCCCTGCCGTCGATCACATCACCGGCCCGGTGGGTGGACCGAGATCCAATGGCCGGTCATATCGGATACATCCGGGTGCAGGCCCGGCCCACCCCTAGCCAAGTCGAAGCTGGCAGTAGATCTAGACGAGATAGGGCTCGATGTCAGCCATAACTCGTCTAGATCTACCCCCGCCTCGTCGTCGCGGCATTGACGTCCGCACCGGCCCCCTGATGTTGCGGCCTTGAGGGCGCCCCTGTTGTGCGCTGCCAGGTGACCGCGCCGCTCCCGATCACCCGGACGGTGACCCGGCTCCTGTGGTGATCATGAAGTTGACGCCGGGGAGAGCCCTTTTCCCTGCCGCTAACTTCATGATCACCGCAGGCTGGCGGCGGCTCCAACGCTCGGCAAGCGATCAGCCGCGCGGCTTGACAGCGCCCAGGAATCCTGAACTACCCGGCCTTGAGGGCGACCCACTCACGGGGGCACCAGCCAAGCGGGGCGCCCTTCTCACGTCGGAACGCCCAGTAGGGGCCCCCTTGGGGCCCTGTGCGCTCCGCCCCGCCCACTCCGGCCCCGCCCGCTCCAGCCCCGCCCTGCCCGGCTCGCCGATCAAGGGATTCCGCGTCGATCAAGGGCAAAGGGTCGTGGTTTGGAGATCGAAGCACGACCGTATGCCCTTGATCGACGAGAAGGGGGGCGCGGCGGCGGCGACGAGAAGGGGGCCGCGGGACGGGGCGCGAGATGGGGGCGGGGTGGGGTGTGACTGGGGTCGCTCTTGATGCGGGGGGTGCTGGCGTGACAGCATAACCGGAATCAAACTGGACCGTTTGGTTTGACGGGGAGCCACGACGGATCGCGCGGGGGTGCGGTGGAGCTGGATTCACGGCGTGCCCAGGCCAAGCGCGCCCAGATCCGCAACGGCGCTCTCACCGCCTTCCTGGAGTCGGGGGTCGCCGGCACCAGCATGGATCACGTCGCCGCCTGTGCCGGCGTCTCGAAACAGACTCTTTACGTTTACTTCCGCAGCAAGGAAGACCTGCTCGTCGACGTACTCGGTGGGATCGTGACGTCCCTCGACGAGCGCGCGCCGCTGCTGGCCGACCGCCCGGTCACCTCCCGGGAGGACCTGCGCGACGTGCTGTCCGAGGTGGGCTGGGTGATGGTCAGCCACCTCATGAGCGACGACTACCTGGCCCTGTTCCGCATCTTCATCGCCGAGATGGCCACCACGCCGGGGCTGCTCACCATCTGGCGGGAGACCGTCCCCGCACGCTTCCTGGCCCGCGTCGAGGCCGTGCTGGACCGCGCCCGCGCCGCCGGGGTCATCAAGAGCGACCTGGACCTCGACCTCGCCACCCGGCTCTTCATCGGCCCGATGATGACCTTCGTCTTCCTCGACGGGCTCGCCCGTCCCGACAGTGTCCTGGTTCCGAATCGCAAGCGGGTCGACGAAGTGGTCGACCTGTATTTGCACGCCGTCACCTGATCCCCCTCGGAGGCCGGCCGAATGTCATTCAACCTCGACCACTACAAACACACCGCCAAGGCCGTACAGGTGGACGACATCGACTTCGATGACTTCCGCGACCAGCCCTTGTCCGCCGATGCCCTGCGCTGCCTGCACTACATGACCGACGTGGAGACGCATACCGTCTGCTACCTGCGCGACCTGCTCGTCACCCCGTCGCACCAGAACCCACGGATCACCACGTTCCTGACCATGTGGAACTTCGAGGAGTTCTGGCACGGCGATGTCATCGACCGGATCCTCGCGGTGCACGACGAGATCAACGGGCTGCCCCGGCACGAGTCGGTGCGCCGGGCCCAGGGGTTCGCCGGCAACGTGGTCGCGCCGATCACGCAGTGCCTCGCCGCGGCGGTCCTGGGCGAGGATTTCATCGCCACGCACATGACCTGGGGAGCGGTCAACGAGTGGTCGGCGCACGCCGCCTACGGCAGGTTGATCGAGCTTGAACAGCATGCGACGCTGACGAAGATTCTGCAGCGTATCCAGCAACAGGAGAGCCGACACTTGGCGTTCTACATGTCCGAAGCCCGCGAACGGCTGGAGAAGAGCCGGCGTGCCCAGCGCATCACCCGGTTCGCGCTGCGCCGTTTCTGGGCCCCGGTGGGATCGACCATCACGCCCAAGGCGGAGACTCGGTTCGTACTCAACCACCTGCTCGGCGGGGAGGACGGCGGCAAGATGGTGCGGATGCTCGACGGGAAGGTCGACAAGCTGCCCGGCCAGGAAGGGCTCGACCTGGTGTCCAAGGCCATGGCGAGCTTCGGCGTGCGGGTCGCTACCGCATGAGCCACTTACACGGGGAGCACATCCTGCTGACCGGCGGCACCGGTTTCCTCGGTCAGGCGCTGCTGGAGAAGATCCTGTCCAGCTACCCCGAGACCCGGGTCACGCTGCTGGTCCGCCGCCGGGGCAGCTCGTCCGGCAGCGACCGGCTGGCCACGCTGCTGCGCCGGCCGGTGTTCAACCGCTGGCGGGACGCGGTCGGCGCGGACGGCGTCGCCGCGGCGGTCGCCGAGCGGGTCAAGGTCATCGACGGCGAGCTGGGCAACACCGAGTTCACGCTGCCCGGTGACGTCGGCGCGGTGATCCACGCGGCCTCGACGGTGTCGTTCGACCCGCCCATCGACGACGCCTTCCGCACCAACGTGCAGGGGTCGTCGACCTCTACGACGCCGTGAAGAAAGCGGGCGTCACGCCCCACATCGTGCACGTCTCGACCGCCTATGTCGCCGGGGCGCGCAAGGGCGTCGTACCCGAAAGATCGCTGGACCACGACGCGCGGTGGCGGACCGAGCTGGCCGCGGCGCGCGCGGCGCGGGAGAGCGTGGAGTGGGATTCGCGGCGCCCGGCGGTCCTGCGCCGCCTGCTCGCGGAGGCCCGCAAGGACCACGGCAAGTCCGGGCCGCAGAGCACCTCGGCCGCCGCCGAGGAGCGGCGCAAAGAGTGGGTCGAGAACCAACTGATCGAGTACGGCCGGCTGCGCGCGCAGAGCGTCGGGTGGCCCGACGTGTACACGTTCACGAAGGCGCTCGGCGAGCGGGTGGCCGAGGAGACCCTGATCGGCGTGATGCCGCTGTCGGTGGTCCGGCCGGCGATCGTGGAGAGCTCGCTCAAGCACCCGTACCCGGGGTGGATCGACGGCTTCAAGATGGCCGACCCGCTGATCCTGGCGTACGGCCGGGGCATCCTGCCGGAGTTCCCCGGCCTGCCGGACGGCGCGCTCGACATCATCCCGGTCGACATCGTGGTCAACGCGACCCTCGCGGTGGCGGCCGCGCCGCCGCCGGTGGACGAGCCCGCGTACTACCACGTGGGATCCGGCGCCCGAAACCCGCTCACCTTCCGCGGCATCCACGAGAGCGTCCGGGAGTACTTCACCGAGCACCCGATGCCGGACGGCGGGCGCGGCCAGATCAAGGTGCCGGAGTGGACCTTCCCCGGCGCCCGGCGGGTGGAGCGGCAGCTGCGTACCGGCGAGAAGGTGCTGTCGGTGGCGCAGAAGCTGCTGCTGTCCGCCCCGGCCACCAAGCGCACCCGGCACTGGCAGGACGACCTGACCCGGCAGCAGGACAAGGTCGACTTCCTGCGCAAGTACGCCGACCTGTACGGCGTCTACACCGAGGCCGAGGTCGTCTACACCGACAACAAGCTGCTGGCGCTGCACCGGTCGCTGCCGGCCGACCGGGTCGAGGACCACGGCTTCGACGCCGCCGTCGTCGACTGGCACCACTACCTGCAAGAGGTGCACTACCCGGCCGTCACCGCCACCATGCGCAAGGCGACCGTCGGCAGGCGCACCAGCAACAGCGCGCTGCCGCCGCTCAAGCGCTCGGCGAACGGCGGCGACGTGGTGGCCGTGTTCGACCTCGAAGGCACGATCGTGGCGTCCAACGTCATCGAGACGTACCTGCTGGCCCGGCTCTGCGACCTGCCCCGCTCCGGCTGGCCCGGCGAGCTGGCCGACCTGGTCCGCAAGCTGCCCCGCTACCTGGCCGCGGAGCGCCGCGACCGGGGCGAGTTCCTGCGCACGTTCATGCGCCGGTACGCCGGCGCCGACGAGGCGGGCCTGGCCCGGATCGTGCACGACCGGCTCGGCGACGCGCTGCTGCGCCGTTCCCACCCGGAGGCGATCCGGCAGGTGCGCAAGCACCGCGCGGCCGGGCACCGCACGGTCCTCATCACGGGTACGGTCGACGTCCTGGTCCAGCCGATCGCCGGCCTCTTCGACGAGGTGGTGGCCAGCCGGCTGCACGTGCGGGACGGCCGCTACTCCGGGTTCCTGGAGTCGCCCCCGCTGGTCGGCGAGGCCCGCGCCGCCTGGCTGCGCCGGTACGCCGAGAACGCCGGCGCGCTCCTGACCGAGAGCTACGCGTACGGCGACAGCTATTCCGACCGCCCGCTGCTGGAGGCTGTGGGGCACCCGATCGCGGTCAACCCCGACCCGCACCTGTACCGCCACGCCCGCTCCCGCCGCTGGCCGGTGGCGCAGTGGAAGGCGTACACGTTGCCCGTGGGCGACGCGTTCCTGGAGACCGTGCCATGAACCTGAATCTGGAGTACCACCGCTCGCCGGCCCGCTACATGGCCGCGCGCACCGCGACCGGCACCATCGCCAGCGGGCGGGCGTCGGGCTGGTGGGCTGCCAACATGTCGCCGCTGCGCCTGGTCAACCGCCCCGACCCGCGCCCGCCGGGGCCGGACTGGACCCGGGTCAAGCCGCTGCTGTCCGGCATCTGCGGCTCCGACCTGGGCCTGCTCACCGGGCGCAACTCGCCGTACCTGTCGGCCCTGGTCTCGATGCCCTTCACCCCCGGCCACGAGGTGGTCGGCGAGACCCTGGACGACCTGCCCGACCTGCCGCGCGGGTCGCGCGTGGTGCTCGACCCGGTGCTCGGCTGCCTGCCCCGCCAGGTCGAGGTCTGCCCCGGCTGCGCCGCCGACGAGCACAGCCGCTGCGACCACATCACGTCCGGCGCGGTCTCGGCCGGCCTGCAGACCGGCTTCTGCGCGGACACCGGCGGCGGCTGGAGCCGGATGCTGGTGGCGCACGCCAGCCAGCTGCACCGGGTGCCGGACGCGCTGGACGACGAGCGCGCCCTGCTCGTCGAGCCGCTCGCGTGCGCGGTCCACTCGGTGCGCCGGATCTCGATCCCGGACGGCGCCAGCGTGCTCGTGGTGGGCGCCGGCACGGTCGGCCTGTTCACCACGCTCGCCCTGCGCGAGTACACCAAGGCCGGCCCGATCTACGTCATCGCCCGGTACGCCCACCAGCGCGAACGGGCCCGTGAGATGGGCGCCACCGAGGTGCTCTCCTCGGACCGGGCGGCCCGGGCGCTGCGCCGCGCGACCGGCGGCTTCCTGGCCCGGCCGGAACGGGCGTCCGAGTTCCTGCTCGGCGGCACCGACATCGCGTTCGAGTGCACCGGCGGCTCCGGGCTGGACACCGCGCTGCGGGTCGTCCGCGCCGGCGGTACGGTCCTGATGTCCGGCATGCCCAATGCCGGTGCCGACCTCACGCCGGTGTGGTTCCGCGAGCTCAACCTGGTCGGGGCGTACGCCTCCGGCGGCAACGACTTCCCGGACGCGCTGGCGCTGGCCCAGTCGGCGCCGCTGACGGGGTACGTCGACGCGATCTACCCGCTGTCCCGCTGGCGGGACGCGATCGGCCACGCCAGCGCGGCTGGACGGTTGGGCTCGGTCAAGGTGGCGTTCGACCCGACGAAGGATCAATAGGGGGATTTGACCCGTGAGTAGACCAGGTTTCGTTCTCGAGGTGGACGAGCGCACCCCGGCATTGCTGATGCACGAGGGTGAGGGCTTCCGCCTGGAGAAGCTGCCGCTGGGCAGCCGGGTCATCTACCCGCCGGAGTCGCTGCCCGGGCTGCGCGACATCGACGCGCAGATCCGCAAGGCGCTGGCCAACCCGCTCGGCCGCGAGCCGCTGCACGAGCTGCTGCGCCCCGGCATGCGGCTGACCATCGTGTTCGACGACCTGTCGATCCCGTTGCCGCAGATGCGTACGCCGGACATCCGCCAGCGGGTCATCGAGCACGTGCTGGAGCTGGCCGCCGCCAAGGGCGTCGACGACGTCGAGCTGATCGCCGGCAACGCGCTGCACCGGCGGATGACGCCCGCCGAGCTCAAGCGCACCGTCGGCGAGCGGGTCTACCGGTCGTTCTTCCCGCGCCACCTGCGCAACCACGACGCCGAGGACAAGGCCAACCTCACCGTCATCGGCCACACCAAGCACGGCGAGATCGTCGAGATCAACCGCCGGGCCGCCGAGAGCGACCTCATCGTGTACGTCAACGTGTCGCTCACCGCGATGAGCGGCGGGCCGAAGTCGGTGTCGGTCGGGCTCGCCTCCTACCGCAGCCTCAAGCACCACCACAACGTGCACACGCTGCGGCACTCGCGGTCCTTCAACGACCCGGCGAACTCGGCCATGCACCACTCGTACGACCGGATGGCCGGGCTGCTCGGCGACAGCCTCAAGATCTTCCAGATCGAGACGACGGTCAACAACGACACGTTCCCGACCCAGCTCGGCTTCCTGAACAAGCGCGAGTGGGAGTGGTCGCTGAAGGACCAGGCCACCTACCTGGCGGTGAAGCGCGCCAACGACCTCGCCCCGGCCAAGCAGCGCCGGCAGCTCTGGCACAAGACCGCGTCGCCGTACGGGGTCACCTCGGTCACCGCGGGCGACCCGGTCCAGGTGCACGAGGTCACCATGCGCCACATCCTGCGCCAGCAGCTGACCGAGGTGGACGGTCCGTCCGACATCGGCATCTGGGGCCTGCCGTACATCTGCCCGTACAACGTCAACTCGATCATGAACCCGATCCTGGTGATGTCGCTCGGCCTCGGGTACTTCTTCAACCTGTACCGCAACCAGCCGATCGTGCGGCCCGGCGGGGTGGCGATCTACTACCACCCGGTGCAGAACGAGTTCCACCCCGTGCACCACCCGAGCTACATCGACTTCTTCGAAGAGGTGCTCGCCGAGACCACCGACCCGGTGGCCATCGAGACCAAGTTCGAGGAGCAGTTCGCCACCGACCCGTGGTACATCCACCTGTACCGCAACAGCTACGCGTACCACGGCGTGCACCCGCTCTACATGTGGTACTGGGGCGCGCACGCGCTGGAGCACCTGGGCGACGTCATCTTCGTCGGCGGCGACCGCAAGACGACGTCCCGCATGGGCTTCCGGTCGGCGTCCACGCTGAACGACGCGCTGGAGATGGCCCGCGAGCGGGTGGGCGGCTCCCCCACCATCACCTACCACCACACGCCACCGCTCGCGATGGCCGACGTACGGTGAGGGCACGTCATGGGCTTGATCAAGGATGTCCGGGCGCTCACCGGCGGGCGGGACTGGCGCGGCCGGTCGCGTACGCCCCGCTCGGCGATCGCGCACGAGCCGCCGGCGCCGCCCCGCGAGTTCCCCACCGGCTGGGCCCGCACCCAGGTGGCCCAGGCCGCCCGGCGGGTCCTGCAGCGCGGGGTGCTCACCCCGCTGGCCTGGAGCACGACCAAGCCGGAGATCGAGGGTCGGGACCGCCTCGCCGGGCTCAAGGGTCCGGTGGTGTTCGTGGCCAACCACAGCAGCCACCTGGACACCCCGCTGATCCTCGGCTCGCTCCCCCGCCACCTCGGCCAGCGGGTCGCGGTCGGCGCCGCCGCGGACTACTTCTTCGACGCCCGCGTGCGGGCGGTGGTGACCGCGCTGGTGTTCAACGCGTTCCCCGTCGAGCGGCACCGGTCCCGCCGGCTGCGCAGCCTCGCGCCGTACCTGCTGGCCAAGGGCTGGAGCCTGCTGCTCTTTCCGGAGGGCACGCGCAGCGAGGACGGCTGGATGTCCCCGCTGCGGCTGGGGCGGCGCACCTGTGCGTCACCCAGGGCGTGCCACTGGTCCCGATCGGGCTGCGCGGCACGTACGCCGCGATGCCGCGCGGCCGCAACTGGCCGGTGCCGGGACGGGCCCGCGTGGTGGTCCGGTACGGCACCCCGCTGCACCCCGAGGAGGGCGAGGGCGCCCGCGGGTTCAACACCCGGATGGCCGAGTCGATCGCCCAGCTGTGGGCCGAGGAGGAGCTCGGCTGGTACGGCTCGCTGCGCGCCCAGGCCAAGCGCGAGCTGTCGCTGCCCAACGGCCACCAGTACCCGCAGGGCTCCTGGCGCCGCACCTGGGAGTCCACCCGCCCCCTGGCCACCCCCGCCGCACCCCCGCCTGGGAGGACTAGCCGGCGGAGCCGGCCGAGCTTTCCGCGCTCGGGGTCGACCCGGCCGCCGGCACCGACCCGGTCGGCTCGGGCGCCGCGCTCGTCGGGTTGGACGGGGGCTCCGCCGACTCGCTGGGCTCCTCGCTCGGCGTGGCCGCCGCGCTCGTCCGTGGGGCCTGGCTCGGCGGGGCGGTCGTCCGCGTGCCCGGCGTGTTGGTCCGCTGCGGCTGGCCCGGCTGGGTGGCCCCGGTCGTGGCGGGCGCGCTCGTGGTGCCGTCGGCGGGCGGTGCGTCGCCGTTCGCGGCGAGCAGGAGCGCCGCCCCCACGGCCAGCACGCTCGCGGCGGCCACCGCGCCCACGACCGCTACGACCCGGCGGCGCCGGCCCGTAGCGGGCGGCCCGCCGGGAACGAGCACCGCGGGCAGTTCCGCCGTCGCCGTGACGCCCGTGCCCGCCGCGGCGGCCTCGGCGGCGTCCGCCATGGCGGCGGCGGTCGGGTACCGGTCGGCGGGGTTCTTGGCCATCGCGCGGACGACCACGGCGCGTACCGGCGGGGGCACGTCGGCGGGCAGTTCCGGCGGTTGCGCCTCGACGTGCATCATCGCGATGGCCAGCGGGCTCTCGCCCATGAACGGCGGATGCCCGGCCAGCGCGTGGTACGCCACCGCGCCGAGGGCGTACACGTCGGTGGCGGCCGAGACGGGCCGCTGGGACGCCTGCTCGGGGGCCATGTAGAACGCGGTGCCGAGCACGCCGCTGGTCCGGGTGAGGCTGGTCAGCTCGGTGGACCGCGCCACCCCGAAGTCCAGCAGCACCACCGTGCCGTCTGGCCGGATCAGCAGGTTGCTCGGCTTGACGTCGCGGTGCACGATGCCGCCGGCGTGCGCGGCGTCGAGCGCCCGCGCGGACTGGGCCACGACCGACATGGTCTCCGCGGCGGTCAGCCGCCCCTCCCGGGCGATCCGGGCGGACAGCGGCTCGCCGTCGACGTACTCCATCACCAGGTACGTCGCCCGGCCGCCCTCGGGCAGGTCGCACTCGCCCCGGTCGTACACCTGAACGACGCCGGGGTGGCGGACGGCGGCCATCATGCGCGACTCGGCGAGGAAGCGCGCCCCGAACGACGCGTCGTTCGACAGCGTGGGCAGCAAGATCTTGACCGCGACCGTACGGCCGAGGAGGAGATCGGTCGCCCGCCACACGTCTCCCATGCCCCCGTGGCGACCCGGGCGTCGAGGCGGTAGCGGTCGTCGAGCGAAACTCCAGAACTCAGCACGCTCTACCGATACCCACTCCCGGCGGCCTTGACCACCCCTTGACGCAGCCTTGACCCCGGCAGTCACGTTTGACGTATGAGGCGAATCACTATCAGTGCGCTCTGTGTAGCGCTCGCCGCGGCGCTCCTCGCCGTCGCCGCGGCACCCGCGGGGGCGGCGCCACGCCGCGATCGAACGCCGCCGACGACGCCCGGCAACCTGCGCGTCACCGCCGTCACGGCGACGACGATCTCGCTGGCCTGGAACGCGGCCAGCGACAACGTCGGGCTCAACGCGTACATCGTGTACCAGCAGTCCGCGCTGGGCACCTACGGGATCTACCACTCGCCGGGCTCGACCACCTTCACGGACACGATCGGCGTACGGGGGTACACCAAGACCTACTGGGTGGTGGCCGAAGACACCTCCGGCAACCGCTCCGGTGAGAGTAACCGGGTCACCGCCACCACGACGCCGGACACCTCGCCGCCCACCGCGCCGGTGCTGACCGTGACCGGCGTCACCCAGTCCACGGCGTCGCTGTCCTGGACGGCGTCGACCGACGACGCCGGCACACCCGGCTACCGGATCTTCGTCAACGGGGCACCCGCGCAGTTCACCACGCCGATACCGTCCGCCGGGATCCGGACGGCATCGGTCCGCCATCTCACCCCGGGCACGGCGTACACGTTCACCGTCCGGGCCGCGGACGCCGCCGGCAACCTCTCCCCGCCCAGCAACGCCGTGGTGGCGACGACCGCGCCCAGCGCGGACGCGACGGCGCCGACCACGCCGGGCAACCTGCGCATCACGTTCGACATGGGCTGCGCGGTCGACCTGGCCTGGAACGCGTCGACCGACAACAGCACACCCATCGAGTACGAGGTGTTCGTCAACGGCGGCATCCAGACGATCTTCGTCGGGGTGACGACCGGCTTCGTGTACCACACCAACGTCAATGGGCTGAACACGTTCGCCGTCCGGGCGGTCGACCCGTCCGGCAACAGCTCCCCGCTCAGCAACGAGGTGACGAGCGCCTTCGCCGAGTGCTAGACCCTCCGCCATTGCTCCGGGTCGGTGAGCATCTCGTTCATCGACCCGGAGCGGAACGCCTCCACCGTCAGCGCCGCCCCGTCGAACCCCGCCGCCAGGATCGCGGCGCGCAGGTCCGGGTCGTCGCGCGCCGGCTCGACCACGTGCTCGTCCACCTCTAGGCGGACCGAGCCGCCCAAGTCCCGTACCCGGACATTGTGCACATGATGGGCGGCGAGCAACCGGCGGGCGGCGGCCTCCGCGCGCTCCACCCGGGCCAGGCGCGCCGGCGTGATCGCCACGCCGTACGCGATGCGGCTGGACAGGCACGCGGCGGCCGGCTTGTCCGCGGTCCGCAGGCCCCAGGTCCGCGCGATCGCGCGGACCGCGCCCTTGTCCAGGCCCAGATCGGCGAGCGGGGTACGCGCACCGCGCTCGGCCGCGGCCCGGATGCCCGGCCGGAAGCCGGCGGCGACGTCGGAGGCGTTCGTGCCGGTGGCCACCGCGGCGAACCCGTGCTCCTCGGCGACCCGGGTCGCCGTGTCCAGCAGCGTGCTCTTGCAGAAGTAGCAGCGCCGCGGCCCGTTCTCGCGGTAGCCGGCCACGTCCATCTCGCGGGTCCGCACCGCGTGGTGCTCGACCCCCAGCCGCGCGCAGAACTCCGCCGCCTCGGCCACCTCCGCGGCGGGCACCGCGGGCGAGACCGCCGTGACGCCCGCCACCCCGTCCGGCCCCAGCGCCCGCGCCGCCGCGGCGAGCACCACGCTGGAGTCGACGCCGCCGGAAAGCGCCACGAGCGTCCGGCCGTATCCTGCGAGTTCGGCGACCAGCCGGTCCGCGGCAGATGGGGGCAGCATGACTGAACGGTACCCAAACGGGGCCGGCGCGGAGATCGCGGATCTCGGCTTCGCCCGGCTCGACCTGGACCGGGCGGCGCGCACCGGCGACCCGGAGGTGGTGTTCGGCCGCGGCAAGACGCCCCAGCAGATCGTCGCCGCGCTGCGCGCGCTGCACGAGGCCCACCCCGACAACGCCGTCCTGGCCACCCGGCTGTCCGACGAGGCGCTCGCCCGCTGCCGCGCCGAACTGCCCGGCGCCGAGGTCGACGAGGTCGCGCGGGTCGCCGTCCTCGGCGATCCGGGCCCGGCCCGCGGCCGGGTCGCGGTGGTCGGGGCCGGCACCGCCGACCTGCCGGTCGTCCGGGAGTGCGCGACCACGGTACGGGTCTTCGGCGCCGAACCCGACGTCATCGTCGACGTGGGCATCGCCGGCCTGCACCGGCTGCTCGCCCAGCGGGACCGCATCGACACCGCCGACGTCGTGGTCGCGGTCGCCGGCATGGAGGCCGCACTGCCGTCGGTGGTCGGCGGCCTCACCGGCGTCCCGCTGATCGCGGTGCCGACCAGCATCGGGTACGGCTGGCACCTGGACGGCCTCACCGCCTGGCTCGCCACGCTGAACAGCTGCGCTCCCGGGGTGCTGACGGTCAATGTGGACAATGGCTTCGGCGCGGGGTGGCCGCGGCCCGGATCGCCCGGCGCGCTCGATGAGCGCACTGTGGGTGGACGCCTCCAACGGGGCGGCCGGAGACATGCTGTTGGCCGCACTCGTGGACGCCGGCGCGTCACTGTCCACTGTGCGTTCCGGGCTGGACACTCTCGGCCTGCCTCTGTCCGTGGAGATCTCGCCGGTGCGGCGTCACGGGTTCCGGGCCTCCTACGCCCTCGTTACCTCTCCCGCGGAGTCGCACGTCCATCGTGGACTGTCCGATGTGCTTGCCCTGCTTTCCCCGCTCCCCGGCCCCGTGGGCGGCTTCGCGCGGGACGTCTTCACCCGGCTGGCCGAAGCGGAGGCCCGCGTGCACGGCACCGGCGTGGACCAGGTGCACTTCCACGAGGTGGGCGCGCTCGACGCGATCGCCGACGTGGCCGGCTGCGCCCTGGCCCTGCACGACCTGGACCTGCTGGCCGCCCCGGTGCGCGTGGTCTCCCCCGTCGCGGTCGGCTCCGGCACCGTCCACACGGCACACGGCCCGCTCCCGGTGCCCGCGCCCGCCGTCGTCGAACTGCTCGCCGGAGCCGGCGCGCCGATCGCCGCCCACAACGCGACAATGGAACTGTGCACCCCCACCGGCGCCGCCCTGCTGGCCACGCTCGCGACCGCCTGGGGCCCGCCGCCGGCCATGACACCGCGCGCGGTCGGCGTCGGCGCCGGCACCGCCGACCCGCCGGGCCACCCCAACGTGGTACGCGTGCTGGTGGGCGCCCCTTCCGGGGCCCCTTCCTCCGCTGACTGGATCTCCAGCGATCTGATGCAGGTCGAGGCCACGGTGGACGACCTGGACCCGCGGGTGTGGCCGGATCTACTGTCGCAACTGCGCGACGTCGGCGCCGCGGACGCCTGGTGCGTGCCGGCGCTGATGCGCAAGGGCCGCCCCGGGCAGGTGCTCACGGTGCTCGTCGACGCGGCCCGGGTCGACCTGGTGTGCCGGGTCGTGTTCACCCAGACCACCACGCTCGGCGTACGCCTCCAGGCGGTGTCGCGCCGGGCCCTGCGCCGCGACGAGGTCTCCGTCGCGGTGGCCGGCCACCCCGTCCGGGTCAAGCGCGGCCACCTCGGCGACCAGGTCGTGACCGTCCAACCTGAGTACGACGACGCCCTGGCCGTAGCCCACGCCACCGCCCTCCCCGTGGCCGACGTCCTCGCGACCGCCCGCTCCGCCGCCACCCCCGAACACCCACGGTGATCCGGGGCTTTTGCCGTGGGCTTTGCCGTCGATCAAGGGCATATGGTCGTGCTTTGATCTCTTTTCCACGACCATATGCCCTTGATCGACGGGGTTTCCCTTGATCGACTCGGGGTGAGCGCCCTGCGCGGTGGCCCTGAACACCGAAGACTACGTACGCCTCACCCGGCCCCGCCTCGCCTCCCTGACCGCCTAGCCGGGCCTGCCCTTCGGCGTTCGCGATCAAGGACTTTCGCGCCGATCAAGGGCGAACGGTCGTGGATCGGAGATCGAACCACGACCGTTCGCCCTTGATCGACGTGCTCAGGCGGGCCGCGACGTGCTTAGGGCGGGGTTAGTAGCCGTACCTGGACTTCAGGTGGCGCCACCAGTCGCGGAACATCCACTTGTCGAACTCGGTGATCGTGCTGGCGCTGCCCGCCTTCATGATGAAGCAGCACTGGCCGGTCGGGGTCCAGTCGTAGAAGTCGTCCAACCCATACGTATGGCCCAGTTCGTGCAGGAAGATGTGGATGTTGTCGGAGTTCAGGGCGCCCATGAAGTACTCGCTGCCGACGCGCTGTCCCCAGTCTCCGCCGGCACCTCCGCCGAACCCGGCCGTGAGCCACAGCGAGTGGTCGTAGTGCCGCGCCGCGCCGCCCGGGCAGTTCGGGTACGTGCCGCCCTGGTTGAAGAAGCGACCGCACGGCTCCGAGCACTGTGGAGCGTTCTCGCGGATGTTGTTGACGTAGATGTCGACCGAGGTGTCCGACCACTGTAGCTGCGCGCGGTCCCGCACGGCCCAGCCGACGACCCGCACCGGAACGTCGGTATACGGCCAGTTGTTGTGGCCGACCATGACGTCCATCCACTTCTTGTACTGCCGCTGCAGGGCGGCGTGGATCTGGTCGCGCTGCGTCGCCGTCACCGAGGCGGACGAGTCCCACCGGACGCAGTAGTTGATGTAGCCCCGGTTGGCCAGAAGCTGGTCCCAGCCGTAGTTCCGGAAGCCGTACAGGTTGCCGTTGTTGTAGGTCTGCTCCTGGTGCGTCCAGACCTCGTTGAGCGGCTGTACCAGGTTGGACGGCGGGTTCCAGCCGCTGGTGGGCGGCGGCGTCGTCGGGGGTGCGGTGGTGGGCGGCGCCGTGGTCGGCGGGGCGGTCGTCGGGGCTCCGGTGGTCGGCGTGACCGAACCCGTACAGGTCGTGCCGTTGACGGCGAACGACGTCGGGCTGGTGTTCGTCGTGCTGAACTGGCCGTTGAAGCCGAACGACACCGAGGCGTTGGTGGCCACCGACCCGTTGTAGCTCATGTTGGCCGCGGCGACCTGGCTGCCGCTCTGCGTCACGGTGGCGTTCCACGCCTGGGTGATCGACTGCCCGGACGGGAACGCCCAGGTCAGCCGCCAACTGGTGAGCGGGTCGCCAAGGTTCGTGATGCTGACGTTGGCGGTGAAGCCGCCGCTCCACTGGGACGGGACGGAATACGTCACCCGGCACCCGGCCGCGGCGGCCTGGGCCACCACGGTGGTGCCGATGCCGGCGGCCACCGCGACGGCAGCGACGCCGGCCGTTAGGACGGCACGTTTCATCGTGCTCCTCGCATGTTCTCGTGCGACCCCGCCCGGCGACCGCTGGATAGTTGAGGGCCTATACATACCACGAAGACAGCGAAGATCACGAATTCGTTCCGTGCGCGAGCGTTTCTCGACCCGCCCCTTGATCACGGGGTGGCGGGACACCCATCGGGCGGATATTGTCCCGTCAACGATGGGAGTGAATATGTTGCGACGTCGATGGGCGGCCGCGGCCGTCACGGTGGTCGTCGTCGGTGCGCTGCTGACCCCCACCGGGCCGGCCCACGCCGACGTCGTACCCCTCGATCAGCTCACGATGACCACGACGCAGGTGGCCTTCGGCCTCCAGCGCCCGACGGCCATCGCCGGCATCGACAACGGCCGCCTGCTCATAACCGAAAAGCCCGGGACCATCCGGGTGTACGACCCGGCCAGCGGCCTGGCCAGCACGCCGGTCCTCGACATCTCCGCGCGCGTCGACGTCTCCGGCAACGAGCGCGGCCTGCTCGGCGTCGCCGTGGCCGCCGACTTCGGCAATACCCAGACGGTGTACGTCGCCTACACCGCCCTGCCCGACGGCACGCTCACCCTCTCCCGCGTCCGCCTCGGCGACGCCGCCAGCGAGCAGGTCATCCTCACCCAGCCGCACAGCCAGTTCGGCAACCACAACGGCGGGCAGGTGGCCTTCGGCAGCGACGGCTACCTGTACTGGAGCCTCGGCGACGGCGGCTCGGCGAACGACCCGCTGGCCAGCGGACAGAGCCTGGCCACGCTGCTCGGCAAGATCGTGCGGCTGGACGTGAGCCGTTCCTGCGACGGGCGCAACTACTGCGTACCCGAGGACAACCCGTTCGTCGGCCAGGCCGGCGCCCGCGCGGAGATCTGGACGTACGGCCTGCGCAACCCGTGGCGGTTCTCGTTCGACCCGGCGGGCGGTTCACTGTGGATCGCCGACGTCGGCCAGGGCACCACCGAGGAGGTCAACCACCTGGCCGCGAACCAGGGCGGCGCCAACCTCGGCTGGTCCTGCCGCGAAGGGCTCGCGGTGTTCAACGCGGACCGGTGCGTGGCCGGCGCGACGTACGTCGACCCGGTGCACACCACCCGCACCTCGTTCGACGGGTGCGCGGTGATCGGCGGCTACGTGTACCGGGGTTCGCAGTTCGCCAGCCTGGCGGCGGGCACCTACGTGCACACCGACTACTGCTCGGCCGCCGTGTGGGCGGTCCGCCAGAAGGCCGACGGCACCCACGAGAGCGCCCGCATCGCGGAGCTGGACACCGTCCAGCCGACCAGCCTCGGCGTCGACTCCAACGGCGAGCTGTACCTGGTCAACGACCTGCCCGGCCAGCTGCACAAGCTGTCGTTCGCCCGGGTGGTGAAGTGCACGGTCAGCTACACCACGCAGACCTGGGGCACCGGCTTCCTGGCCAACGTCACGGTCACCAACACCAGCACCGCCCCGATCAACGGCTGGACGCTCGGCTGGACGTACCCGGGTCCGCAGAAGGTGGGCAGCGCCTGGAACGCCACGGTGACCCAGAACGGCGCGGCCGTCACCGCCCGAAACGCCAACTGGAACGGCACGATAGCGCCGGGTGCGTCCGTGACGTTCGGCTTCCTGGGTACGCCCGGCGGCACGCAGCCGCCGCCCACCACCTTCACCCTCAACGGCGGGACCTGTAGTTAGGCTCCGGCCTCGGCCAACCGCCGCAGCTGCTCGGCGCTCAGCTTGACGTCGAGCGCCGGCAGCGCGGCGGCGTACTGCTCGACGGTCCGGGGGCCGATGAGCGTGACCATCGTCGGGTCGTCCTGGTGCAGCAGCCAGGCGATGACGAGCTGGTTGGGGGTGACGCCGACCTCGGCGGCCACCTCGGTCAGCACCGCGATGCGCGCCTCGGCGTCCGGCCCCTCGTACGGCTCCATGATGCCGTGGCCGCGCCGCTTCTCCGGGTCGTCGTAGACGCCCTTGAGGATCGGCGAGTACGCGACCAGCGTCAGCTCGGGGTTGGCCCGCAGGAAGTCCATCTGCTCGTCGTCCACGATGGACGCGTGCTGCAGCCCCGCCCGGCGGCGCAGGTAGCTGTGCTGCTGCTGGAGGGCCACCGGCGCCGGCAGGCCGTACCGGTCGGCGAGCTGGCGGATCCGCTCCAGGCGCCACGTGCGCACATTGGACCAGCCGATGTAGCGCGCCTTGCCGGCCTTGACGATGTCGCCCAGCGCACCGAGCGTCTCCTCCAGCGGCGTGGACCGGTCGTCGACGTGGACGTAGTACAGGTCGACGTGGTCGGTGCCGAGCCGCCGCAGGCTGTCGTCGATGGCCCGGCGCAGCGTGTCGCCGCCGGCGCCCTCGAAGTTGCGGGCGATCAGGTCCCAGGACTTGCCGCGCACCTCGTCGGGGTCGTGCACCCACGCGCTGCCCTTGGTGGCGAGGAAGACGTCGTCCCGCTTGCCGGTCCGGGCAAACCAGCGGCCGAGCAGCTCCTCGCTCTCGCCGCCCTGGTCGCCCGGCCGGGTCCACCACGCGTAGCAGTTGGCGGTGTCGATGAAGTTGCCGCCCGCGCCCGCGTACCGGTCGAGGATCTCGAACGACGACTCCTCGTCGGTGAGCGTGCCCATCAGCATCGCGCCGAGGGCGAGCTGGCTGACCCGCTCGCCGGTGTTTCCCAAGGTCACGGTATTCATGAGAGTGACGCTACGACTTCGAGTGCGCGCGAAGTCAAAGGGCGCGGCGGAGCCAGTCTTCGACGCCGGCCACGTGCACCGTGGCCCAGGACCGGGCCAGCTCGGGCTGGCGCGCCGCGATGGCCTCGAGGATCGCCGCGTGCTGCTCGCGGGTCTTGGCCACCGCGCCCTCCTGGGTGAGGCCGCGCCAGATGCGGGCCCGGGTGGTCGGCCCGGAGAGGCTGTCGATCAGGGAGCAGAGCACGCCGTTGCCGGCCCCCGCCGCGATCCGGCGGTGGAACTCCAGGTCGTTGGCCACCAGCGCGTCGACGGTGGGGGCCTCGCCCAGTTCGTCCATGAGGACGCGCAGCTCCGCGATGTCCGCCTCGGTCATCCGCTGCGCGGCGAGCGCCGCGGCGCCCGGCTCCAGGATGCGGCGTACCTCGAAGAACTCCAGCACGGTGTCGTCGCGGTGGAAGTCGACCACGAAGCTCAGCGCGTCCAGCAGCAGGCCGGGGGCGAGGCTGGTGACGTACGTGCCGTCGCCCTGGCGCACGTCGAGGACGCGGATCAGGGACAGCGCCTTGACCGCCTCGCGCAGGGAGTTGCGGGACAGGCCGAGGCGTTCGGCGAGGTCGGCCTCGCGGGGCAGGCGGTCGCCGGGCCGCAGGTCGCCGGCCACGATCATGCCCTTGATCTTCTCGATCGCCTCGTCGGTGACCGCCACCTCAGCCTCCTTGTTCGACGAGGTACGGAGCCAGATCGTACGTCCGGATCGCCGTGTCGCCGTACACCGCCGCCCGCTCGGCCCGCGTCAACGCGGGCAGCGCCGCGTCCAGGGCAGCCCGCACCCGGGGGTACGTCGCGGCGAGCAGGCACACCGGCCAGTCCGAGCCGTACATCAGCCGGTCCGGACCGAACAGCTCGACCGCGGTCTCGACGTACGGGCGCAGATCCTCGACCGTCCACGTGGTCCAGTCCGCCTCGGTGACCAGCCCGGACAGCTTCGCCGTGACGTTCGGGTGGGCGGCGAGGGCGGCCAGCGCGCCCGCCCAGCCGTCCAGGCCGCGCTCCCGACTGTGCTTCCTACTGATCTGTGGCTTGCCCAGGTGGTCCAGCACGAACCGGACCTGCGGCAGATCGCCCGCCAGCCGGGCCGCCGCCGGGATCTGGTCCGCGCGCAACACCAGGTCGAACGGCAGTCCAGCGGCCGCCACGGTACGCAGGCCGCGGCGCACATCGGGCCGGTCGAGGTACCCGGGATCGGCCTCGCCCTGCACCTGAGACCGGACGCCGACCAGGTGCGACCCGCCCGGCAGCGCGCGGTAGCCGGCGAGGGTGTCGGCCAGCGCCGGGTCGGCCGGGTCCGCCCACGCCACCACGCCCGCGATCCGCGGCGTCTGTTCCGCGTACGCCAGCAGCACGGCCGCCTCACCGGTGTCCTCCCGACCGCCCTCCACCAGGACGGTGCGGTCCACATCGGACCCGTCGAGCGCGGCGTCGAGGTCCGCGGGGCCGAAGGTGCGCCGGATCGGGGCGAGCGCGGGTGCTTCGAGCCACGCGTAGCCCTCGCCGATCCGCCACAGGTGGTGGTGGGCGTCGACGGTCATGGCAGCTGCCACACCAGGCGCAGCCCGGAGTCGTTGCCGGAGTAGTCGTCCTCGACCTCCAGCAGCTCCGCCATCCGCGCCTGCCACGGTACGTTCGCCGGGTGGTCGCGCAGCGCCGCCCGCATGGCCCGGTAGTCCTCGACGTCGACGAGGTGGAAGAGGTCCCGGCCGTCCCGCCAGATCCGCCAGGCGTGTACGCCCGCGGCGCGCAGGGCGGCGTCCAACTCCGCTGGAATGGTGGAGTGCACCTCCTCGTACTCGATCTCCTTGCCCGGCTTGAGCCGGGTGTGCAGCGCGATACGCTCCATGCCGGTCCTCCGATGTTTTTAGGGGGTGCGCATCCGCAGGCCCTGCATGCCGCCGTCGACGGCGAGCACCGCGCCGGTGGTGGCGCCGGCGAGCGGGCTGGCGAGGTACGCGATGGCGGCCGCCACCTCGTCCGCGCTGACCAGCCGCCCGGTGGGCTGGCGGGCCTCCAGCGCGGCCAGTTCGGCGGCCGGGTCGGGCGCGGCCTCCAGCAGGCGCCGCACCCAGGGAGTGTCCACAGTGGCCGGGTTGACGCAGTTGACCCGGATGCCCTCGCGGACGTGGTCGGCGGCCATGGCGAGGGTCAGCGACTGCACGGCGCCCTTGCTGGCGCTGTAGAGCGCGCGCTGCGGCAGCCCGGCCGTGGCCGCGATCGAGCAGGTGTTGACGACGGCGGCGTGCCGGGACGCGCGCAGGCGCGGCAGCGCGGCCCGGGTGGTGCGGACCATGCCGACCACGTTGACGTCGAGCACCCGCAGCCACTCGTCGTCCGGGTTGGTCTCGACCGTGCCCCGCGCGCCGATGCCGGCGTTGTTCACCAGCACGTCGAGGCCGCCCAGCGCGTCCACCGCGGCGGCGACGGCGGCCCGCACCGACGCGTCGTCGCGCACGTCCGCCGCGAAGCCCAGCAGCGGCTCGGGCAGGCCGTCCGGCTCAAGATCGAGGCAGGCCACCCGGGCGCCCCGGGCGGCGAGCAGCGCCGCCGTGGCGAGCCCGATCCCGGACGCGCCGCCGGTCACGATGGCCGCGAGGCCGTCGAACTCGCCATTCCGCATACATCGGATGTTTACCAGGTCACTACGGCGCCGTCAAAACCATCGGCATGGCGAGTATTTTAATACCAGGACTATTATCTGACCATGGTCAGGACCCCGTTGACGGAGGCGGAACGCCGGCGCGGCCGCGCGCTCGGCCTCGCCCTGCAGCGTGCCCGCGGGCGGCGCAGCGCGGCCGAGGTGGCCCTCGCCGCCGGGATCAGCCTCGACACCCTCCGCAAGATCGAGCGCGGGGCGATCGCGACACCGGCGTTCTTCACCGTGGTGGCGCTGGCCCGCGCGCTGCGCCTAGACCTGGACACCTTGGCCCAGGTCGAGGACGCCGCCGCCTAGCCCTCCCGCCCCCTTGCCGCGCTCCCGTGCCCTTTTTTTGGCGTCGATCAAGGGCGAATGGCCGTGGTTTGATCTCCGATCCGCGACCATATGCCCTTGATCGACGCGAAAGTCCTTGATCGGCGCGCGCCGGCCCGGTTCCGCTTTGGGGTGGCCGGGCGACGCCTTAGGGTGGCGGCGTGACGCGTCCCGTACCGACCCGCCGGCCCTGGTACCGGCCGATGGTGGCCCGCCACCCCGACCAGCCGCACCGCGTGGCCACGCCGCTGGAGCTCTTCTTCGACCTGTGCTTCGTGGTCGCCGTCGCGCAGGCGGCCGGTGCGCTGCACCACGACGTCACCGCAGACCACATCGGGCACGCGGTGCCCAGCTACCTGATGGTGTTCTTCGCGATCTGGTGGGCGTGGATGAACTTCACCTGGTTCGCGTCCGCGTACGACACCGACGACGACATCTACCGGCTCACCACGCTGGTGCAGATCGCCGGCGCGCTGGTGCTGGCCGCCGGCGTTCCGCGCGCGTTCAAGGACGCCGACTTCACCGTCATCACGTACGGCTACGTGCTGATGCGGCTGGCCATGGTGGTGCAGTGGCTGCGGGTCGCCCGGTCCGACCCGGAGCGCCGGTCGGCCGCGCTGCGGTACGCCGGCGGCATTACGGTGGTGCAGCTCGGCTGGGTGCTGCGGCTCCACCTGCCGGACAGCCTGCTGACGGTCAGCTTCGTGCTGCTCGTCCTCGCCGACCTCGCCGTGCCCATCTGGGCCGAACGGCTCCAGAAGACCACCTGGCACCCGCACCACATCGCCGAGCGGTACGGCCTGTTCACCATCATCGTGCTCGGCGAGTCGATCCTGGCCGCGAGCATCGCCGTCCAGTCCGCCGTGGACGCGGACCTCGGCGACGCCGGGCTGTTGACGCTCGCCTGCGCCGGCATCGTCGTCGTGTTCGCGATGTGGTGGCTCTACTTCGATCGGCCCGCCCACGATCTGCTGACCTCGTTCCGGGCCGGCATCCTCTGGGGGTACGGCCACTACCTGATCTTCGCGTCCGCGGCCGCGGTCGGCGCCGGCCTCGCGGTCGCCGTCGACCACGAGATCCACGTGTCCCACCTGGGCTCGGTCGCCACCGGCTACGCGGTCGCGGTACCGGTCACGGTGTACCTGGTGAGCGTCTGGCTGCTGCACGTGTGGCCGCACCAGCGCGGCCCGAGCACCGTCGCGTACCCGCTGACCGCCGTCCTGGTCCTGGTGGCCCCGCTGACCCCCGCCCCGCTCCCCTGGTCGCCGCCCTGCTGGCCCTCCTGGTCGCGGTCACGGTCGTGGTCGCCCGCCGCACCCACCCCGCCCCCGCGCCCACCGACCCCGACCCCGACCCCGTCGATCAAGGGCAAACGGCCGTGGATTGATCTCCAAACCACGACCATTCGCCCTTGATCGACGCCAAAACCCTTGATCGACGCCAAACCCTTGCGGGCCTGACCGCGCCGGGGTGAGGCTGGAGGGTGGATCGCGCACGCGCTCCGAGACCGCCGGGCCCACACCCGTCCTGTAGCGGTCCGGCACCGCCTACTCAAGGACGGTGATCCCATGCCCAAATTTCTGATCAAGGCGAGCTACACCCTCGACGGGCTCCGCGGGGTGCTCAAGAACGGTGGCAGCAGCCGCGCCGACGCCGTTCGCAAGACGGCCGAGAGCGTCGGCGGCCACATGGATACGTTCTACTTCGCCTTCGGCGACGACGACGCCTTCGTGATCTGCGACCTGCCGGACAACAAGGCCGCCGCGGCGGTGGCCTTCACGGTGGGCGCCGCCGGCGGCGCCACCACCAAGACCGTAGTCCTGCTCACTCCTGAGGAGGTGGACGCCGCAACCCACCAGAAAGTCGACTACACGGCCCCGGGCGCCTAGTCGCACCCCCGACTCGCGGGTTTGTGAACGTTTCCTGTCGCCGGAGCAGCAGGAAACGTTCACAAACCCCGACCGAGATCCCACAGGCGCGCGACGGCGATGGGATCCGCGCTCACGTGGTGCAGGTGCCGGAGGACCAGGTAGTCGGCTATCCGCCAGAGGGTTTCCTCCACCGCCGCCAGGTCCTCCGCGTCCAGGTCGGGTCGGCGGCGCGCCAGCCGTTCCCGCTCCGCGTGCACGATGCCCCCGACTCGGTGCGCAAGATCGTTATGCGTGGCCACGCCAGCAGAGTATTACTACATTTCGTAGTAGTCATCGCCCCCAAGGGAAGCCAGCCAACCTTCCCGGGGCATCCCGCGTTTAACAGCGCATGGATCGGTACGAAGGGCTGCGCGAGTTCGTGCTCACCCGGGGCCCCTCGCTGTCCCGCACCGCGTACCTGCTGACCGGCGACCACCAACACGCCGAGGATCTGCTGCAGCAGGCGCTCACCAAGACGGCCGCGCACTGGCGCCGGGTCCTCGCCGGCGGCAACCCGGAGGGCTACGTCCGCCGCGTCATGGTCAACGAGCGCACCTCGCGGTGGCGCCGGCGCCGCTACCTCGAGGTCAGCGGCCCGGCCGCCGACGAGGTGCTCGCCGCCGGCCCGCCGTCAGGTCCGAGCGACGAGGCCGAGTCAGCGGTACGACGGATAGGGCTGCGCCGGGCATTGGCCGCGTTGCCGCCGCGGCAGCGCGCCGTGATCGTCCTGCGGTTCTTCGAGGATCTGACCGAGGCGCAGACCGCCGAACTCATGGGCTGCTCGACCGGCACCGTGAAGTCCCAGACCCATGCCGCCCTCAACCGGCTGCGCGCGCTCGCGCCGGAACTGCTCGCCGACTTCGCACCGGAGGTGACCCCGTGACCACCAACCGTCTGTCGCAGGCCCTCGACGACCTGTCGACCGAAGCCGGCTCGTACGCCAGCTACGACGCCGTGGTCGCCGCGACCGGACGGCGCCGCCGCCGGCGTACCGTGCTGATGGCAGCCGCCGCGGTGCTCGCGGTCTCGCTCGGCGGCGGCGTGGTCGCGGCCCTGGGGGCAAGCGCGCCACCGCCGGCGCCCGTGGCCGCATGGCCGGAGCCGGACGCACCGCCGCGGCCCCTGCCCGCGACGGGCGCCGTCGGCCGGGGCGCGTTCGCCTACAGCACCTGTGTGGACGACGCCACCTGCGGCAGCTGGCTCGTCACCGACGACGGGAGCCGGTACGCGCTGCCCAACCCGGGAAAGCTGTCCCCGGACGGCCGGTGGCTGGGCTACGGCCTGTCGCCGGACAAGTATCTGGTCCGCGACCTGACCGGCGACACAGTCTGGACGGTGACGGGCGGCATGGGCGGCGTGGTGTGGTCGACGGACAGCCGGTGGCTACTGCTGACCGACGGCACAGAGCCGCGCCAGAAGTGGTATCTGCGCCTCGACACCCGCACCGGCGAGCAGCGCACGTCGGACGTGCCGTTCGGGTTCGCCGACGCGGTGCTGCCCAGCGGCGAGGTGCTCTACACGGCGGACCCGTTCACGACCGGCAAGCAGCTGCTGCTGACCCGGTACGACCCGGCGACCGGAGCCAAGGCCGAGATCCAGCTCGCGGCGGGCGACAAGGAGTCCGCTGTGGAGCCCGACGGGCAGCGACACACCGTCGTGGCCGGACCCGGCAACACCGTCCTCATCGGACTGTTCAGCCCGGACCTGACCGCGCTGCTGGAGTACGACCTGGGCACCACCGACATGATCGCCCGGCACGAGGTGCCCGAGCAGGCCGGCGAGTGGCAGCTGATCGGCTACCTGCCCACCGACGGGATCGTGCTGACCCGGTGCGACGACGAGATGACCGACGTGGTGCTGCTGAACCCGGTCAGCGGGGAGTCCCGCGTCGTGCTCACCCTGCCGGGCAAGGCGGGCGTCACGCTGGCGGCGTCGGACCGGTGAGCCCCAGGAAGCGGTGCGCGTTGCCGGACAGCAGCTTCTCGCGCTGGGCGTCGGTCAGGAAGTCCGCCTTGCGGATGACCTGGCCGGCCGGCCGCTCGCCCAGCGGGTACGGGTAGTCGCTGCCCAGCAGCACGTGGTCCTCCCCCACGACCGACACCAGCAGCCGCAGGGCCGCCGGGTCGAACACGACGGTGTCCACGCAGAACCGTCCGATGTAGTGGCTGGGCGGGAAGGCGGAGCCGCCGCGGACCACGTCGCCGCGGCGGTGCCAGGCGTTGTCGGCCCGCCCCAGCCAGAACGGGAAGCTCCCGCCGCCGTGCGCGAAACACAGCCGCAGCGTCTCGGGCACCTCGTCGAAGACGCCGCCGAGGATCATCGCGAGCACGGACAGGTGGGTCTCCGCGGGCATGCCGGTCAACCAGCGGGCCATCCACCGGTCCAGCCGTGGCCCGTCCGGCATGTCCCACGGGTGCACGAAGACGGGCGCGCCCACCTCGGCGCAGTGCCGCAGGAACGCCACGATCCCCGGGTCGTCCAGGTCGCGGTCGCCGACGTGGTTGCCGATCTCGACGCCCGCGTGCCCGGCGGCCAGGCACCGGTCCAGCTCCGCGCAGGCCGCGTCCGGGTCCTGCAGCGGCACCTGGCAGAACGGCACCAGGCGCGGCCCGCCCGCCGTGGCGCACTCCAGCGTCAGGTCGTTGAAGATGCGCGCGACCTTGATGGCCTGGGCGGCCGGGCGCTCGTATGAGAAGAAGACCGGGGTGGGCGAGACCACCTGGACGTCGACGCCGTCGTCGTCCATGTCGGACAGCCGGGTGGGCGGGTCCCAGCAGTTCGCGCCGATCGGCCGGAACTCGGTCTCGCCCACCATGATCATGGCTTCGCGCTCGGAGTCGAGGCGCAGCCAGGGCCAGCCGGTGCCGCCCGCCTCAACGCTCAGATCCGGCCAGCCCTTGGGTACGACGTGCGTGTGCACGTCGACGACTCTGTTCATCCCTTACCGGGGTGCAGCGTGCCGCACTTGTCGCAGGTGCGGGCCTGCTCGTCGGCGTAGAACGCGCCGAACACCGGCGGCAGGTCCTGCACGATGTCCCGCACCTGGAGCTCCACCTCGTGGACGACGTTGCCGCACTCCGCGCAGTACCACTGGAACTTCTCCAGCGTGCCCTCCTCGCGGACCCGCTCGACGACCAGCCCGACCGAGCCGACCTCGGGGCGCTGCGGCGAGTGCGGCATGTTGCCGGGCAGCACCCACATGTCGCCCTCCTTGATGTGGACGGTGTCCGGCCCGTCCGGCGTCATCACGTTCAGGTGCATGTTGCCCTTGATCTGGTAGAAGAACTCCTCGTACGGGTCGACGTGGAAGTCGGTGCGCTGGTTGGGCCCGCCGACGACCATCACGATGAAGTCCGCCCCGGTGGGAAACATCTGCTTGTTGCCCACCGGCGGCTTGAGCAGGTGCTGGTTGTCCTTGAGCCAGTCCGGGAAGCTCACCGGCTGCGCGACGTCGGACATGGCGAAACCCCCTACGGTAGAAGTGCGACGGCCTGCATCTCGATCAGCAGGTGCGGGTGCGGGAGTTGGTGCACGGCGACGGTGGTACGCGCCGGGCCGCTCTCGTCGAAGTACTCGGCGTACACCTCGTTGTAGCCGCCGAAGTCGTTCATGTTGACCAGGTAGGTGGTCAGCTGGGTCAGGTCCTCCAGGTTGGCGCCGACGGCCCGCAGGATGTCCCGGACGTTCTCGATGACCGCCCGGGTCTGCACCCGGATGTCCAACGTGGTCGTGCCGAGTTCGTCCACAGTGGCGCCGGCGATCGTGTTGTCCGGGCGCCGGCTCGACGTGCCGGAGACGAACGCGAACCCGCCGGCGACCTTCACGTGCGGGAAGCGGCCGCGGGGCTTGGCTTTGTCATCCAAGATCATGACAGGTCCACACAGACGTTGGTCAGCTCGGAGTAGAACGCCAGCGAGTGCACGCCGCCCTCGCGCCCCACGCCGGACGCCTTCATCCCGCCGAACGGCGTGCGCAGGTCGCGCAGGAACCAGGTGTTGACCCAGACCAGCCCGGCCTCCAGCGCGGCCCCGGCGCGGTGCGCGCGCCCGACGTCCCGCGTCCAGACCGTCGCCGCGAGCCCGTACTCGCTGCCGTTGGCGAGCGCGTACGCCTCCTCCTCGGTGTCGAACGGTGCGACGTGGCAGACCGGGCCGAAGATCTCCTCCCGGTTGGTGCGGGCGTCCGGCGGGAGTCCGGTGAGGACGGTCGGCTGGACGTACGCGCCGCCGTCCCGGGCGTCCCCGAACGACGGCACGCCGCCGCCGGTCACCACCGTGGCGCCCTCGGCGCGGGCCAGCGCGTAGTGGGAGAGCACCTTCTCCCGGTGCTGCCGCGAGATCATCGGCATCGTGGTGACGCCCTCGTCCTGCGGCCAGCCGTACGCCAGCGCGCCGGCCCGTTCGGCGAGGCGGGACACGAACTCGTCGTACACCGGGCGCTGCACGTAGAGGCGCTCGGTGCACAGGCAGACCTGGCCGCCGTTGAAGAAGCTGGACCGGGCGCAGCCGTCCACCGCCGCGGTCAGGTCGGCGTCCGCGAAGACCAGGCCGGCGTTCTTGCCGCCCAGCTCGAACGAGACCGCCTTCACCCCGTCCGCCGCCGCCCGCATGATGGCGGCTCCGGTGGCCGACTCGCCGGTGAACGTGATGGCGTCGATCCCTGAGTGCCGGGTCAGGAACTCGCCGGCCGAGTCCGGGCCGAACCCGTGCACCAGATTGAAAACCCCATCGGGTACGCCGGCCGCGGCCATCGCCTCGGCGAGCAGCGACGCCGAGGAGGGCGTCTCCTCGGACGGCTTGACGACGACGGCGTTCCCGCACGCCAGCGCCGGCGCCACCTTCCAGGTGAGCAGCAGCAGCGGCAGGTTCCACGGCACGATGACGGCCACCACGCCCACCGGCTTGCGGACCGCGTAGTTCAGCACGCCGGCGGAGGCGAACGACTCGGTCGGCGCGCTCGACGCGATGTCGGCGAAGGCCCGGAAGTTGGCGGCGCCGCGTGGCACGTCGAGCGTGCGGGCCTGGGCGACCGGCTTGCCGGTGTCGGCCACCTCGGCGGCCACCAGGTCGTCGAAGCGCCGCTCCAGCTCGTCGGCGACCCGGCGCAGCACGGCCGCCCGGTCCCGCTCGGTGGTGCGCCCCCACGGGCCGGCGAGGGCGGCCCGGCCGGCGGCGACCGCGGCGTCCACCGTGGACCGGTCGGCCTCGCACACGTCGGTGACGAGGTCCCCGGTCACCGGGCTGTACGTCGGGAACGTCTTGCCCGACTCGACGAACTCCCCGCCGACGAAGTGCCTCAGCGCCATGCCGACCTCCCCAGCGCGGCGGCGGCCGCACCCGCGGCGAGCGCCACGGCCGCGCCGAGCACCTGGTGCTGGCGGCGCACCCGGCGGCGCACCTCCGCGTACGGCGTGGTGGTGAACGAGACCAGCTCGTAGCGGGAGACGTACCGGCCGGGCAGGGCGCGCTCCAGGGCGTGCTCGACCTTCTTGCCGAGCTGGAAGAGCGGGGAGGCCACCTTGTCCCGCATCTCCACGAAGTTGGCCAGCGCCATCTGGGCGATCGCCTCCACGTTCTCCCGGCGGCGGGCCTCGAACAGCGGCAGCGCGTCCGCCCACTCGTCGCCGGTCTCGGCCAGGCAGCGGTCCAGCTCGACGCAGTCCTCGAACGCGCAGTTCGCGCCCTGGCCGTAGAACGGGACGATGGCGTGCGCGGCGTCGCCGATCAGCGCCAGCCGACCGTCCACCTGCCATGGTCCACACCGGACGGTGCCGAGCTTGCCGACCGGGTTGTGCTGGTAGTCGTCGACCAGGTTGGGCATCAGCGGGAGCACATCCGGGTAGTGGACGCTGAAGTGCCGCTCGATCGCCGCCGGGCTGCTCAGCGACGCGAAGCTGGCAGTGCCGCCGTTGGGCCAGAAGAGCGTGCAGGTGAACGACCGGTCCGGGTTGGGCAGCGCGATCATCATGGAGGTGCCGCGCGGCCAGATGTGCAGGGCGCCAGGGTCGAGCGCGAAGTCGTTGCCCAACGGGGGGATCGTCAGCTCCTTGTACCCGTGGTCCAGGAAGTCCAGCGACTCGTCCAGCATCCCGTACCCGAGCAGCTGGCCGCGGACCGCGCTGCCGGCCCCGTCGGCGCCGAGGACGACGTCGGCGGCGGCCTCGACCTTGCCCTGCGGCGTCTCGAATACCAGCGGGTCGAGCCCGACGAGCCGGTGCTCGAAGACGAGGCGCACGCCGGGTGTGGCGGCGGCCGCGTCGAGCAGCGCGTTGTTGAGCGCCCCGCGGCTGATCGAGTTGATGGCCCGACGACCGTCCACACTGTACGGCTGGAAGTCCAGGTGCCCATCGATCGGGTGGATCATCCGGCCGCGCATCGGCAGGGCCGCGGCCATCACGTCGCCGTCGAGCCCGACCCGGCGCAGCGCGTCCAGGCCGCGCTCGGACAGGGCCAGGTTGATGGAGCGCCCCCGCTCGGCCCGGCCGGCACGCGGATCCGACCGTCGCTCGTAGACGGTCACCTCGTGTCCGCGCCGGCCCAGGAAGCAGGCCAGCAGGCTGCCGGCCAGCCCGGCGCCGACCACGGCGACGTCGGTCATCCGTCCACCTCCCGGGCGAGGGCGTCGGCCGCCCGCCAGCAATCGTGGTACGTCGAGTAGAGCGGGACCGGCGCCAGCCGTACGACGTCCGGCTCGCGGGCGTCGGCGATGACGCCGTACCGGTGGCGCAGCACCTTGGTGAGCCCGGCGGCGTCAGCGACCCGCAGCGACAGCTGGCTGCCGCGCCGCTCCGGGTCGCGCGGCGTCACCACGGTCAGCGGCAGCGCGTCCAGCAGCCCGTGCAGGTATCCGGTCAGCCGTACGCTGCGCTCGCGCAGGGCCGCCATGCCCACCGTGTCGAAGATCTCCAGCGAGGTGCGCACCGGGCTCATCGCCAGGATCGGCGGGTTGGACAGCTGCCAGGCGTCGGCGGTGTCCGGCGGGCGGGCCACCGGCGCCATCTCGAAGCGGGTGGCCGGCTCGGTGCTCCACCAGCCCTCGAAGCGCGGCAGGTCGCCGCCCGTGTGTCGCTCGTGGACGAACGCGCCGGCGACCGCGCCCGGCCCGCCGTTCAGGTACTTGTACGAGCACCAGGCCGCGAAGTCCACATTCCACTCGTGCAGCCGCAGCGGCACGTTGCCCACCGCGTGTGCCATGTCCCAGCCGACAACCGCCCCGGCGGCCTGCCCGGCGGCGGTGATGCCGGCGATGTCCCGCAGCTCGCCGGTGAGGTAGTCGACACCGCCGAGCAGCACGAGCGCGATCCGGTCGCCGTACTCCTGAATGGTTTTGCGGACGTCGGCGGTCCGGATGACGGCCGTGTCGGGGTCGAGGCCGTGGAAGCGGGCCTGGCTGCGGACCGCGTAGCTGTCGGACGGGAAGGTGGTGTCCTCCACGAGGATGTGCGTGCGCTCCCCGCGCGGGCGGTAGAACGACACCATCAGCAGGTGCAGGTTGACGGTGAGGGAGTTCATCACCACGGTCTCGCTGGGCAGCGCGCCGACGAGCCGGGCGGCCGGATCCCGCAGCAGCTCGTGGTACGGCAGCCACGGGCGGTCGGCGTCCAGGTGGCCCTCGACGCCGAGGGTGGCCCAGGCGTCCAGGTCCCGGGCGAGCTCCACTGTGGTCTGTCGCGGTTGGAGCCCGAGCGAGTTGCCGGCCAGGTACGCGGTCTCGGCGTAGTCGCCGCCCTCGGCCGGCGGGATGTGGAAGAGGTCGCGGTGGCCCGGGTCGGCCGCGTCCCGCTGGCGGGCACCCTCCTCCGGGGACGTCATCTCACATCGCCGTCCGCGCCGACCACAGCTCGGGGAAGACCACGCGCGCCATGCTGCGGGTCAGCCACGTGGCACCGGCCGAGCCGCCGCTGCCGGGCTTCGCGCCCATCGTGCGCTGGACCGCGACGAGATGCTTGTAGCGCCAGTCGCCGAACTGCTCGGCCACATCGGTGAGGGCCTCGCCGAGGGCGTGCAGCGCGCTGTCCGGCCGGTCGTCCCGGTAGATCTCCACCCAGGCGGCTTCGACTCCGGGGTCGGGTTCGTGCTCCTTTGTGAGGTCGGTGTCCACCGAGACCTCGAAGCCGCGGCGGGCCAGCAGCGCGATCACGTCGTCCCAGACGCTCGGGGCGTGCAGCGCCTCGACCAACTCGGCGTGCACCTCGGCCAGCCGGTGGAAGGGCCGGATCACCGGCTCGCTCTTCAGGCCGAGCAGGAACTCCAGGTGGCGGTACATCGCGGACTGGAAGCCGGACGCCTCGCCGAGCGCGCTGCGGAAGCGGTTGAAGTCGCCCGGGGTCATCCAGCGCAGGCTCCGCCAGGCCGCGTTCAGCCCCTCCAGGTGCAGGGCGGTACGCCGCAGCGGCGGCACCGCGCCCCACACGTCGTCGTCGCGCAGCGCCCGCTGCACCTCGCCCAGCTCGAACCGGGCCAGGCCGAAGTACAGCTCCATCACCTGGCTGATCATGAGGAAGGACATCTCGCCCGGGTCCTTGCTCAGCGGCTGCTGGAGCGAGTGCAGCGTGGTGGCGTGCACATAGGCGTCGTACGGGACCTGGTCGGGAAAATCGAGCTTCGGGCCGGTCACGCCTTCATCGTCGCTCCGTGACGGGCGATCGCGGAATGCGAGATCAACGGTCGTTTAGGCTGATTGGCAGCCGGTCGTGGGCACTTGGGCCGGTCGACTTAACGAACGGAAGGTCGCCGTGGACGACATGGACTGGGCGCTGCTCCGGGAGCTGCAGCGGGACGCCCGGCTGTCGTACAGCGAGCTGTCCCGGCGCGTACACCTGTCCCCGCCGGCCGTCGCGGAACGGGTGCGGCGGCTGGAGCAGGCTGGCATCGTGACCGGCTACCACGCCCACGTCGACCTGGCCAAGGCCGGCCGGCACGTGGTCGCCGTGATCCGGATGTCCTGTTACGGGGCGCGATGCGTCTTGCGTGATCCCAGGGTGGCCCAGTGGCCCGAGGTACTGGAGATCCACCGGGTCACCGGCGACGCCTGCTGCATCCTCAAGGTCGCCACCGGCGCGATGGAGGAGTTCGAGGAGGTCATCGACCGCCTGGCCCCGTACGGCCAGCCGTCGAGCACGATGGTCCTCTCCACCCCCTTGTCCTGGCGCCCCGTGGTCCCCTGACCCCCGCGACCCCAGCCCGTTGCGCGTCGATCAAGGGTTTCTCCCGCGATCAAGGGCAAACGGCCGTGCTTTGATCTCGGATCCACGACCGTTTGCCCTTGATCGACGCGGAAATCCTTGATCGACGCGCGGGGCGGGGGCGCCACCGTTAGGCGGATATAAGCTCCGCGATCTGTACGGCGTTGAGCGCGGCGCCCTTGCGCAGGTTGTCGCTGGAGCAGAAGAACGACAGCCCGTACTCGACCGTCTCGTCGGCGCGGATCCGGCCGACGAACGTCGGGTCCTGCCCGGCGGCCTGCAGCGGCGTGGGCACGTCGCTCAGCACCACGCCGGGCGCACCGGCCAGCAGCTCCCGCGCCCGCGCCGGGCTCAGCGGGGCCGCGAACCGGGCGTTCACCTGCAGTGAGTGGCCGGTGAACACCGGCACCCGCACGCACGTGCCGGCCACCTTCAGGTCGGGAATGCCCAGGATCTTGCGGCTCTCGTTGCGCAGCTTCTGCTCCTCGTCGGTCTCGTCCGACCCGTCGTCGACGATCGACCCGGCGAGCGGCAGCACGTTGAACGCGATCGGCCCGGCGTACACCCGCGGCTCGGGGTGCTGCACCGCCGCGCCGTCGAACGCCAGCTCGGCGGCCCGGTCCGCCATCTTGCGCACCTGCTCGTCGAGCTCGGCCACGCCGACCAGGCCGCTGCCGGACACCGCCTGGTAGGTGGACACCACCATGCCGAGCAGCCCGGCCTCCGCGTGCAGCGGGCGCAGCACCGGCATCGCGGCCATCGTCGTGCAGTTCGGATTGGCGATGATGCCCTTGGGCCGCCGCGCGGCGGCGTCGGGGTTGACCTCCGACACCACCAGGGGTACGTCAGGGTCCATCCGCCATGCGGACGAGTTGTCGATCACCACCGCCCCCGCGGCGGCGACCCGCGGAGCCAGCTCTTTGGCCGTGCCCTTGCCCGCCGAGAAGAGCACGATGTCCAGGCCGCTGTAGTCGGCCGTGGCCGCGTCCTCCACGGTCACCTGGGTGTCCCGCCAGGGCAGCGCGCGGCCGGCCGAGCGGGCCGACGCGAAGAGCCGGAGGCGGTCGACGGGAAACTGGCGCTCGGCCAGCACACGGCGCATCACGCCGCCTACCTGGCCGGTGGCTCCGACAATGCCGATCTGCATGGCGCCAGGCTACCGGCCCCGTCCGTCCGGCTCTGCGGCGATTTCCCACGTTGTGAGCTGGGCCGCTGCGAGCTCGGGGCGGAAAGTTGTCGGGGTATCGGGCAGCATGACGCTCCATGGACTACGCCATCGAAGCGCAGGGCCTCGTCAAGCGGTACGGGACGGTGGTCGCCCTGGACGGGCTGGACCTCGCGGTCCCCGAAGGAACGGTAATGGGCCTGCTCGGGCCCAACGGCGCCGGCAAGACCACGGCGGTGCGCGTCTTCACCACGTTGCTGAAGGCCGACGGCGGCACGGCGCGGGTCGCCGGGCTCGACGTGGTGACCGAGGCCCGCCGGCTGCGGGAGGTGATCGGCCTCTCGGGGCAGTACGCGGCGGTCGACGAATACCTCACCGGCTTTGAAAACCTGGACATGGTCGGCCGGCTGTACGGGTTCACCGCCAAGGCCAGCCGGGAGCGGGCGCGCGAGCTGCTGGAGCGGTTCGACCTGGTGGAGGCCGGTGACCGGACGGTCAAGGGCTACTCCGGGGGCATGCGGCGCCGGCTCGACCTGGCCGGGGCGCTGGTCGCCAAGCCGCCGGTGCTCTTCCTCGACGAGCCCACCACGGGCCTCGACCCGCGCAGCCGGATAGGCATGTGGGGCGTGATCGCCGAGCTGGTCGCGGCGGGCAGCACGCTGCTGCTGACGACGCAGTACCTGGAGGAGGCCGACCGGCTGGCCGACAAGATCGCGGTCATCGACCACGGCAAGGTGATCGCGCTGGGCACGTCCGACGAGCTGAAGGAGCAGGTGGGCGGCGAGCGGCTGGAGCTGACCGTCCAGACGCGGGCCGACCTGGACAGCACCCGGACGGTGCTGGCCCCGCTCGCGTCCGGCGACATCGCGGTCGACGAGCAGACCCGGAGGGTGACGGTGCCGGTGACCGGCGGTTCGGTGGCCCTGATGGAGAGCCTGCGGCTGCTGGACGCCGAGGCCGTCAAGGTGCTGGACGTGGGCCTGCGCCGGCCCAGCCTCGACGACGTGTTCATGACGCTGACCGGCCACGCGGCCGAGGAGGAGACGGAGGTGGTAAAGCGATGACCAGCGCGACGGTCAGCACCCGGGCGACGACCTCGCCGGCCACAAAATGGGTGCGCGACGGCCTGGTGGTGGCCCGGCGCAACCTCATCAAGATCAAGCGGGTGCCCGACCTGCTGGTGTTCTCGACCGCCTCGCCGATCATGTTCGTGCTGCTGTTCGCGTACGTCTTCGGCAGCGCGATCGAGATCCCCGGGGTCTCCTACCGCGAGTACCTGATGGCCGGCATCTTCACGCAGACCATGCTCTTCGGGGCGACCATCACCGGCAGCGGTCTGGCCGACGACATCCAGAAAGGGATCGTCGACCGGTTCCGCTCGCTCCCGATGGCCCGCTCGGCCGTGCTCGTGGGGCGTACGACCAGCGACCTGGTCAACAACGTCATCGTCATCATCATCATGTCGATCACCGGGCTGCTCGTGGGCTGGCGCATCCACTCGTCCCCGCTGGAGGCGCTCGGCGGGTTCGCGCTCCTGCTGCTGTTCGCGTACGCGTTCTCGTGGGCGATGGCGGTGATCGGGCTCTCGGTGCGCAGCCCCGAGGTGTTCAACAACGCGAGCTTCATCTTCGTGTTCCCGCTGACGTTCATCGCCAACACCTTCGTCGGCACGGACAACCTGCCCGGCCCGCTGAAGGTCTTCGCCGAGTGGAACCCGGTCTCCGCGGTCACCCAGGCCGCCCGGGAGCTCTTCGGCAACACCAGCCCGGCGATGCCGCCGCCGGACGCGTGGCCGCTGCGGCATCCGGTGGTGACGTCGTTCGCCTGGGTCGTCGTGCTGTTGGCGATCTTCGTGCCGCTCGCGGTGCAGCGCTATAAGAAGGCGGTGAGCCGTTAGGGCCTGTCGTCGCGGTAGCGGGAGCCGCCGCGGTAACCGTCCGGCGGCGGGGCATCCCGCCGGCCGGCGGGCGGCGGGCGGTCCCACGGGCGACCGGGCGACCGCGAGGCGTCCCGGTGGCCGGGCGACCGCGGATCGGCCCGGCGCGGTGCGCGAGCGCCGTCGGTCCGCAGTGGACGGCCGCCGTCCCGGGCGACCAGCGGCGCGGTCGGGTCGCGTAGGGCGCGGCGGCGTTCCAGCGCGGCGCGGCGGGCCCGGACGACGGCCCGGCGGCGGGTGACCATCACCAGCAGCACGAGCAGCACGGCCGCCACGGCGACCGCCAACCCGACCGCGGCGGTCGGCGACGACCCCGGCACGCCCGTGCTGGCGGACGCCCCGGCGGGCGCGTCCTGGCCGGCGCGGGGCTCGGCCGGCGCCGGCGTCGGGTCGACCTCGCCCGGGTCGACGAGGCGGCCGACCGTGGCCTCGGCCGGGAGCGCGAACCCCCAGTCGAGCAGCTTCGCGGTCTGCGCCGAGGCGCGCAGCGGGCGGGCCTCGGCGCCCAGCACGGCGGCCACCAGGGTGCGGTCGCCGCGCTTGGCCGCGCCCACGAACGAGTGCCGGGCCAGCGTGGTGAATCCGCTCTTCCCGCCCAACGCCCCCGGGTACGTCTTGAGCAGCGCGTTGTCGTTCTGGATCTGGAAGCCGCGCGGGTCCTTCGGCGGCTGGGCCGGGATCTTCGCGGTCTTGGTGGCCACGTACTTGCGGAAGTCGGCGCGGGCGAAGCAGGCGCGCGCGATCAGCGCCAGGTCGTACGCGCTCGTGAACTGGCCCGGCCCGTCCAGCCCGGACGGGGTGACCGCGTGGGTTTGCAGGGCACCGAGCCGGCGGGCTTCGGCGTTCATGGCGGCGACGCCGGCGGCCTGCCCGCCCGACCCGCCGCCGGTGCGGGCGAGCGCGTTGGCGGCGTCGTTGCCCGAGTCGAAGAGCAGGCCCATCCACAGCGTCTCGACCGTGTACTTGCCGCCCAGCAGCAGCCCGACCGCCGAACTGCCCGGCTCGATGGCGAGATCCTGCCGGGTCACCATGACGACCTGCTTCGGGTCCAGCTTCGGCATCATCGTGGCGGCCAGCAGCATCTTCTGCACGCTGGCCGGGGTGGCGTACTCGTGCGGGCCGCAGGCGCCGAGCACCTGGCCGGTGTCCAGGTCGGCGACGATCCACGAGGAGGCCGTCAGGCTCGGCGGGGTGGGCGCGCCGGCCGGGACGGTCAGCCCGGCGGTGGCGAGCCCTTCGCCGCCGATCACGGCCTGCTCGGGCGGCAGGGCCGGCGGCGACGGTTTGGGCGGCCGGGACGGCACGGGCGACGGCTGGGTGGCCGGGCACGCCACGAACTCCGGCGCCGCCACCGCCGGTCCGCTCACCCCGACAACCGCCCCGCTCGCCAGAACTGTGCCCGCCAGCACCGCGCCGAATCCCCGCTTACCCCACATCGCCGACGAGCCTAACGGCCTCTCCCCCGCCTTGGTAGGCCGACGATCTAGCGCGTGGCCGACGTGCTGACCGCCGAGTAGGGGGCGCGTGGCGGGCGGGGTAACGGGAGACCCGTGTGTAACGGAGAGGTTTCGGGTTCTTGACGAATCGTGGGCGCGGGAAATAGCGTCCCAGTCATGACATCGATGTCATAGGGGTGACCACTGGCATCAGGAGGCTGCGTGCGCGTCATGGGGACTCACGAGCATCGCCACAGGCGGGCGGTAGCGCTCCCAGAAATCGCTGTATTGCAGGGGAAGCAGCCAAGCGCCGGGTGCGCGGGCTGGGCTACGGAAGCACGCCGGACGCGACGTGGCACCGGTCACATCAACGAGATTCGTCCATGACTACGATGACATCCGCGCTCCTGGTCGGCGTCGACATGGGCACCAGCCGGGTCAAGGCGATCGCCGTTGACCTGGGCGGGGTCGTCCGCGGCGAGGCCGAGCGGCCCACCCCGTGGCGGCGCGAGGCCGGCCGTACGGAGGTCGACCCGGCCGCGCTCGCCGACCTCGCCCGCACGGTGGCCGCCGAGGCGGCGACGGCAGCCGCCGAGGAGCCGACCGTGCTCGGCATCGGCGTCACCGGCATGGCCGAGACCGGCGTCCTCGTCGACGGGCAGGACCGGCCGCTCGCCCCCGCGATCGCCTGGCACGACCCGCGCGGCGACCTGGACACGATCAGCAAGGAACTGGGCGACACGACGTTCCGGACGACGACAGGGCTGCCGGTCACCCCGATGCCGTCCCTGGGCAAGCTGCTGTGGCTGCGCCGCAACAACCCGGACACCAAGGACGCGACGCGCTTCTACTCCGTCGCCGAGTGGGTCGTACGGCGGCTCGGCGGCCAGCCGGTCGCCGAGCTGTCCCTGGCCAGCCGCACCGGCCTGCTCGACCTCGCCAGCACCCGGCCGTGGGACGCCGCCACCGCACTGCTGGACTGGCCGCCGCTGCTGTCCGACCTGGTCGTGGCCGGTACGCCGGCGGGCCGGGTCGGCGGGGACGACGCTCCCCCGGTCCTGCGTGGCGCGGTGCTGACCGTCGCGGGCCACGACCACCAGGTGGCGGCGTACGGCGTCGGCGCCGCCACCGACGGGGCCCTTTTCGACTCCCTCGGTACGGCGGAGGCGCTGGTCCGCACGATCCGCCCGCCGCTGGACCCGGTGGAGATCGACGGGCTGGCCCGGCGCGGGATGACGGTCGGCTGGGGCGTGGTGGCCGGCCACCTGTGCATCCTCGCCGGGCTGCCGACCGGGCTCACCCTCGGCCGGATCGCCACCATGATCGGCGCCGGCACCCCCGCCGACCGGGACGCGCTGGGCGAGCAGGCCCTGGCCGCCACGGCGCACCCCACGCTGCGCCTCGTCGACCCGCGCGACGGGCAGTTCGGGCTCGCCGGGATCAGCGACGGGGTCACGCCGGGCGTGCTCTGGCGTACCGCGGTCGAGGACCTCGTCGCCTCCGCCGAGCGGCTCCTTGAGCGGATCGACGCGCTGGCCGGGTCGTACCGCGATGTGGTCGCCGCCGGCGGCTGGCTGCGCAACCCGGCGCTGCTGGCGGCCAAGCGGCGGCAGTACCCGCGGATGCGCACGACCACCATCACCGAACCGGGCGCCTACGGCGCCGCGCTTTTGGCCGCCGCGGCGGCCGGCACCCCCCTCAACACCCAGCCCCAGGAAAGGTAACCCGCAATGCCCACCACCCTTGATCAGATCGCCAACGAGGCGGGGACGTTCGCCATCCTCGCCATGGACCAGCGCGGCACGCTGCGGAAGATGCTCGACAAGGCCGGTCAGCCGTCCGCCGACCAGGACCTGAGCGACTTCAAGGTGGACGTGATCGGCGCGCTGTCGCCGTTCGCGTCCGGGGTGCTCACCGATGTCGAGTACGGCGTCGGGCCGGTCCGCGCGGCCGCCGCCCTCGACGAGCGGGCCGGCCTGCTCATCTCCAGCGAGCGCTCGCCGCAGCCGACCTGGAACGGCGAGCAGCGCACCGAGTACTCGTCCGCCGAACGGGGTCCGGACTTCGTCGCGGAGAACGGCGGCGTCGCGCTGAAGTTCCTGGTCCGCTGGCGCCCGGACCGGCCGGCCGGCGCGGATGAGCCGGACCTGGCCCGGGAGGCCCTGGACGCGGTGCGCGCGGTCATCGCCGACTGCCGGAGGGCCGGCATGCCGTCCGTGATCGAGCCGCTGGTGACCCTGCTGCCCGGCGACGACCCGGCGCAGAAGCACCGGCTGGTGATCCGCTCCGCCGAGCTGCTCGCCGAGCTGGGCCCGGACCTGCTGAAGCTGGAGTGGCCCGGCGACGCGCAGGGCTGTGCTGAGGTCAGCAAGGTCTGCGGCGCCGTGCCGTGGGCGCTGCTGTCCGCGGGCGTGGCGTACGAGGAGTTCGTCCAGCGGGTGCTCACCGCCATGGACGCGGGCGCCACCGGGTACATCGCGGGCCGCGCGTTCTGGGGCGAGGCGGTGAACCTCACCGGCGACGAGCGGCGGCGGTTCCTGCGTACCACGGCGGTGGACCGGATGGCCGCGCTGAACGCGGCGATCGAGGGCCACGGCCGGCCATGGCGGGAGGTGGCAACGGCATGACAGAGCCAGTCTTGGGCGCGTACGGCGTGGTCAAGACCTTCGGCCACGTACGGGCGCTGCGGCACGCCTCGTTCGAGGCGTTCCCCGGTGAGGTCACCGCGCTGGTCGGCGACAACGGCGCGGGCAAGTCCACGCTGACCAAGATCCTGGCCGGCGTCTTCGGCCCGGACGAGGGCGAGGTACGCGTCGACGGCCAGCCGGTGCGCCTCGCCGACCCGCACGACGCCAAGCGGCGGGGCATCGAGACGGTGTACCAGGACCTGGCGCTGGCGCCGGACCTGGACGCGGCCGCCAACGTGTTCCTCGGCCGCGAGGTACGCCGGTTCGGGTTCCTGCACAACCACCCGGAGATGCGCCGGCGCACCGCGACCGCGTTCAAGGACCTCGGTGTGGGCCTGGTGCAGGACATGCGGGCGCCGGTGGCGGCGTTCTCCGGCGGGCAGAAGCAGTCGGTGGCGATCGCCCGCGCGGCGATGTGGGCCACCAAGGTGATCCTGATGGACGAGCCGACCGCGGCGCTCGGCGTCATCCAGACCGCGAAGGTGCTGGAGCTGGTCGAGCGGATCCGGGACCGGGGCATCGCGGTCGTGTTCATCTCGCACAACCTGCCGCAGGTGCTGCAGGTCGCCGACCGGATCGAGGTGCTACGGCTGGGCGCGCGGGTGGCCCGGTTCCAGCGCGGCGAGGCCGACGTCGACCGGCTCATCGCGGCGATTTCCGGCGCGTACGCGAACGAGGTGGGGAAATGACCGCGCAAACCAAGCCCACCGAGCCCGACACGCAGGAGCCGGTGACCCCGCGGGTCTCCTTCGTCTGGGCGCTGGTGCGCAACCCCACGATGGTCACCTTCGGCGTCCTGTTGCTGATCATCGCGGCGTTCTCCATCATGGCGCCGGACACGTTCACCCAGCGCAGCAACTTCGTGCAGCTCGCGCAGAACGTGGCCATCCTGACCGTGGTCAGCGTCGGCACCACGTTCGTCGTGATCACCGCCGGCGTGGACCTGTCCATCCCGAGCGGCATCGTGCTCGGCGAGGTGTTCGCCGTGCACGCGCTGCAGCTCATCAACACCGGCGACGGCACCACCGCGGCGGACGTGGCCGCGGACCAGACCAAGGGCTGGTACATGCTGGTCGCGCTCGCGGGGGCGCTGCTGGCCGGGCTGCTCATCGGCACGATCAACGGCCTCGTCGTGGCGTACCTGAAGGTGCCGCCGCTGCTGGCGACGCTGGGCACGCTGGGCGCCGGCCTCGGGTTCGCGCTGATCCTGCAGAACGGCGTCAACACCGCCACGTACGCGCTGGACCCGGTCGGGCACGGCTCGTGGATCCCGGGATCCCCAACCTCATCCCGATCGCGCTGCTCGTCGTCGCCGCCGGCTTCGTGCTGCTGCACATGGCGGTGTTCGGGCGGCACACGTTCGCCATCGGCTCCAACCCGGAGGCGGCGAGCCGGGCCGGCATCAACGTCAAGCGGCACCTGCTCAAGGTCTACATCATCGGCGGTACGGCGGCTGGCTTCGCGGGCTTCCTGTCGCTGGCGTACTTCAGCACCACCAGCATCGGCGGGCACTCGACCGACAACCTGCAGGCCATCACCGCGGTGGCCCTGGGCGGCACCAGCCTCTTCGGGGCGTCGGCTCGATCATCGGGACCCTCATCGGGGTGTGGATCCCGGCGGTGCTCAAGAACGGCTTCGTCATCACGGGGGTCCAGCCCTACTGGCAGGACGTCGCGGTGGGCCTGGTGCTCATCGTCGCCGTCTGGTTCGACCAGCTCCGCCGTCGCTCGCGCGACCGGGGCTGAGGCAATCCCGACCCACGGAAAGACCCCACAGGAGGAAACCCATGAAGAAGATCGCGGCGGTAGTCGCCGCCGGGGTGCTGCTGCTGGCCGCCGGCTGCGCGGACGACGACGGAGGCACCTCGGGCACAGGTAGCGACAGCGGCTCCGCCTCCGGCAAGAAGTTCGTGCTCATGGTCGGCGTCAAGGGCGACCCGTTCTACATCTCGATGGAGTGCGGCGCCCAGGAGAAGGCCAAGGAGCTCGGCGTCGAGCTGCAAGTGCAGGGCCCGGACAAGTTCGACGCCACCCTGCAGAACCCGCTGCTCGACGCGGTGGCCGCGGCCAAGCCGGCCGCGCTGCTGGTGGCCCCGAACGACGTGAAGGCGTCGGCCACGCCGCTGAAGCGGATCCAGGACGCCGGCAGCAAGGTCGTGCTCGTGGACACCACAGTGGACGACACCAGCATCGGCGCGTCCCGGATCGCCACCGACAACAAGCTCGGCGGCACGAAGGCCGCCGAGGCGCTCAACGAGCTGCTCGGCGGCGCCAAGGGCAAGGTGCTCGTCATCTCCACCGACCCCGGTGTGTCCTCCGTGGACGCCCGGGTGGCCGGCTTCGAGGAGGCCGTGAAGACCAAGTACACCAACTTCACGCTCGCCGCGGCCACCCAGTACTCGCACAACTCGCCGCAGACGGCCGCCAGCATCATCCAGGCCGAACTGCAGCGCAGCCCGGACATCGTGGGCGTCTTCGCCACCAACCTCTTCTCCGCGCAGGGCACGGCGACCGGCGTGCGCGCCGCGGGCAAGAGCAACCAGGTCAAGGTCGTCGGCTTCGACGCCGGCCCGGACCAGATCAAGCAGCTGGAGGCCGGTGACGTGCAGGCGCTGGTGGCGCAGAAGCCGTACGACATCGGGGTGCAGGGTGTCGAGCAGGCCGCCGCCGCGGTCGAGGGCAAGACGGTGACGGCGAGCATCGCCACCGAGTCCCTCATCGTCACCAAGGACAACATGAGCAACCCCGACGTCAGCAAGTACATCTACAAAGACAAGTGCTGAACGTGTGGGGCCGGACGACCGTGGGACGTCCGGCCCCACACCTCGTGTGAAGGGACCACAGTGGACCTCGGCATCGTTCGCCGCCTGACCCGCCTCGCCACCGACGACGGCTTCTTCTGCGTCGCCGCGCTCGACCATCCGGAGAACTACCTGGCGCTGCTCGACCCCGACATCACGCGGGTGTCGTACGAGACCGCCGTGGAGTCCAAACTGGACCTCGGCGCCGCGCTGGCCCGGCACGCGTCCGGCCTGCTGCTGGACCCCGTGTACGCGCTCGGGCAGGCGATCGCCACCGGCGCCCTCCCCGGGACACCGGGCTCGTCGCCCCGATCGAGGTGCTGGCGTACCGGCCGGACACGCCGCCCGGCTGGGACACCGCCACCCGGCTGCGTCCGAAGTGGACCCCGGAGAAGATGGCCAAGCTCGGCGTCGACGGGGTCAAGCTGATCCTGTTCTACCGGGCCGACCTGACCGAGACCGCCGCGGAGCAGCGCAAGCTGGTCGCCGACCTGGCCGCGGACTGCCACGCGTGGCGGCTCCCGCTGATCGTCGAGCCGATCTGGTACCCGCTGCCCGGCGAGGAGCCCGGCGAGACCCAGCGGGCCGACGCCATCGTCGCGTCCGCCGCCGAGTTCACGCTGCTGGGCCTGGACATCCTCAAGATGCAGTACCCCGGTTCGGCCGGCGCCTGCCGGGACCTGGACGCCGCCGCCACCGTCCCGTGGGTGCTGCTGAGCGAGGGCGCCGGCTTCGACGACTTCGCGGCCCAGATGGAGGTCGCGGCCCGCGCCGGCGCCAGCGGCTACATCGCCGGCCGCGCGGTCTGGGGCGACGCGGTCGGGCGTACCGCCGCTCTGGGACGCGTCGGCGAGCGCCTGGACGCCCTCAACGCCATCGTCCGCGCGCACGGCCGCCCCTGGGCCGAGCGGGTGCCGGCGGGCGCGATCACGCCCACCTGGTACGAGGCGTACGGGGAATAGGCATGGACGCCCGGGCGTACGTGGTGGCCGGGGCGCCGGCGACGGGCAAGAGCACGTTCGGCGCGGCGCTGGCCCATGCGGCCACCGCCGCGCCGCTGGACCAGGACGTGCTCACCGGGCCGCTGACCGCCGTCGTGGCCGGCCTCGTCGGCGCCGCGCCGGGCGATCTCGACGATCCCCGGGTACGCGGTGCCACCCGCACCGCCACCTACGACGCGCTCCTCGACACCGCCACCGGGTGCCTGGCCGCCGGGGTGTCCGTGGTGCTGGTCGCGCCGTTCACGGCGGAGCGGTCCGACCCGGGCGCCTGGGCCGTGCTCAAGGACCGCTTGAACGCCCCGGGCGGCGTCGTGCTCGCCTGGACCACCTGCCCGCCGGCCGAGGTGTCCCGCCGGCTGGCCGCCCGCGGCGCCCCGCGCGACGTGCGCAAGCTGTCCGACGTCGACGGCTTCCTGCGCTCCGGCGCCCTCGACCCACCGCGGGTGCCGCACGTCGTGGTGGACACCACCGCGCCCCCGGCGCGCCAGATCGCCGCAGTCCTGACCCGGTAGCCTGCCATCGGCTTTTCATTGGAGGACCCTTGCTCATCGCGACGCCGAACATCACCGTCGACCGGACGGTCCGGCTGCCGGAACTGCGGCCGGGGAGCGTGCTGCGGCCGTACCGGGCGGTGGTGACCGCGGGCGGCAAGGGCCTCAACGTGGGCCGGGTGTCCGCCGCGTTCGGGCGCCGGGCCACCCTGGTCAGCTTCCAGCCGGAGGCGGACGCGGACACCGTCGCGCGCCTGTTCGCCGCGGAGCCGGTGCAGTTCGCCGGCGTGCCGGTGCCGGGCGACGTCCGGGTGGCCACCATCTACCTGGAGGACTCCGGCCGGGTGACAGTGCTCAACGAGCCCGGCCCGCAGATCTCCGCCGAGGCATGGGCCCGGTACGAGGACGCGCTGGCCGCCGAGCTGGCCAGCGGCCGGCACGCCACGCTCGTCTGCTCGGGCAGCCTGCCCCCGGGCGTACCGGACGACGGGTACGGCCGGCTCACCCGGATCGGGCGCGACGCCGGCGTACGGGTGGTCGTGGATGCCGCCCGGTCCGCGCTCGCCGGCACGCTCGCGGCCGGCCCGGACGTGGTCACGCCCAACCTGGCCGAGGCCGAGGGGGTGCTGGCCGGGCACGAGGAGGAATCGGTACATGAGGACGACCCTGACGTACCAGATCGGGCTGCCGAAGCGGTGCGCGAGCTGTGCCGGCGGGGCGCGCGCTCGGCGGCGGTGACCGCCGGCGCGGCCGGTACGGCCTACGGCGACGCGACCGACGTCGCCTGGGTGCCCACCGTCCGGGTGGACGTGGTGAACCCGATCGGCGCCGGCGACTCGTTCGTGGGCGGCCTGGTCGAGGCGTTCGAGGAGGGGCGTACCGGGATCGACGCGGTGGTCTTCGCGGTCGCGACCGCGACCGCGTCCGTCGAGCAGGAACTGGCCGGCGGCGTCGACCCGGCGCGGGCGCGGGAGCTGGCCGCGGCGCTCGCGGGCGCCCGCCTGGGGGCCTGATGTCCCGCCGGCCCACGCTCCGCGACGTCTCGATCCTCGCCGGGGTGAGCGCCAAGACGGTCTCCCGGGTGGTCAACGACGACCCGGCCGTCGCCCCCGGCACCGCCGAGCGGGTCCAGGCGGCCATCCGCGAGCTGGGCTTCCACCCCAACCCGGTGGCCCGGTCGCTGCGCGTGGGCCGGGACGACGCGGTCGGCCTGGTGGTGGAGAACATCGCCGACCCGTTCTTCGCCGAGGTCACCAGCGCGGTCGAGGAGCTGGCCCGGGAGCGCGGCATGTTCGTCGTGATCTCCAGCGCCGGGTACGCGCCGGAGAACGAGCGGGTGGTGGTCAACGGCCTGGCCAACCGCCGGGTCGCCGGCCTGATCATCACGCCGACCTCGGGCGATCACTCCTACCTCGGGCACGGGCCGGCCCGCTTCCCCACCGTGTTCGTGGACCGGCCGCCGATCCAGCACGACTCCGACACCGTGCTCGCCGACAACGAGGGCGGCGCCCGGCTGGCCACCAAACACGTGATCGACCACGGGCACCGCCGGGTCGCGTTCATCGGCGACCGGCTGCACATCTACACCACCCGGCTGCGCTACCAGGGCTTTCGCGCGGCGATGCTGGAGGCCGGCCTGCCGGTCGACGAGCGGCTGGTCCGGGTCGACGCGATGGGCGCCCAGAACTCCACCTCCGCGATGGTGGACATGCTGCACGCGGACCCGTCCCCCACCGCGGTGATCTCGGCGAACGCGCGCACCTCGCTCGGCGTGGTCAGGGCCCTGCACCAGGAGGACCGCACCGACGTCGCGCACGTCAGCTTCGACGACTTCCAGGGCGCGGAGAGCCTCAACCCGCCGGTGACGGCGGTCTACCAGGACCCGCAGGGCATGGGCCGGCAGGCCGCCGAGCTGCTCTTCGACCGGATCAACGGCGCGGACGGCCCGCCCCGCCGCGTGGTCCTCCCCGTCCGCCTCATCATCCGCGGCTCCGGCGAACTCCCACCCCCACCGGGCGGTTAGGAAGGGCCCCCTCCTATGCAAAAAGCGCTAATAGGGTGCCCTTCCTTGCACCTAGGCGAGGAGGGAGCGCAGCTCAGCGTCGACGTCGATGTGGGCCTGCTCCGCGCCGCGCGGGACGATCGCCAGCATGTCGGCCGCGAAGCGGCACAGCGGCAGCCGCGGCAGGTCGATCTCCAGCACGTCCCGGCCGTTGCGCAGGGTCACGCTGACCACCCTCCCGCCGGGTTCGGTGCCGACCAGCACGTCGCCGACGCCCGCGGTGCCGGTCAGGCCCGCGATCAGCAGGTCGCGGGCGAAGACCCAGCACGATGCCGCCGTGTGGTCCGCGCTCACGATCAGGTGTACGGCGTACGGGTCCATCGCGGCATAACCCAGCCCGACGCTCACCACACCGTCCACCGACGGTGAGTACGCGTGGCCGCGCAGGAGTTGCCAAGTCGAGCGCTTCGTGGCCAACCGTTCCTCCTCCTTGAAGACCTAATGAGTACGAATCCCGGGGGCGAAAAGTTCGATGGAGCGTGATCGTGGGCACGCCGGCCGGATGCGGGCGGCCCTCCCGGCGCCGAGGTGGGAGGCTTAGGCCATGCGCACCGAGCTGATCGAAGACCTGATGAGCCGTTTCCCGCACATCCCGCGGGAGGCTGTGATCAAGGAAGACCTGCTCCGGGGCGGGATCGCCTTCGACGATTCGGTGCTCACGGACGGCGACGACGGGCAGGTCAAGCCGAAGTCGTACTTCATCTTCTCCTTCGACCACCGTACGCTGCCCGAGCTGGGCGCGGCGGCGCTGCGCCGCCCGCCGGAGGAGGTCGTGCTCACCGGTGGGCCGTACGACCTGCGCCGCACCGTCGTCTCGGTACGCGTCAACCCGGACTCGCCGTACACGGTCAAGGCGGACGAGGACGGCGTGGCCCGGCTCTTCCTGGACGGCCGGGCGATCGCCGACGTGGGGCTGCCGCCGATGCCCGACTACTACCGGCACACCCTCGCCAACGGCAAGTCCGTCATGGAGGTCGCGCCGACCATCCAGTGGGGCTACCTGATCTACCTGACCGTCTTCCGGGTCTGCCAGTACTTCGGCGCCAAGGAGGAGTGCCAGTACTGCGACATCAACCACAACTGGCGCCAGCACAAGGCGGCCGGACGGCCGTACACCGGGGTCAAGCCGGTCGCCGAGGTGCTCGAAGCGCTGGAGATCATCGACCGGTACGACACGGGGCGCACCTCCCACGCGTACACCTTGACCGGTGGCAGCGTGACGTCGAAGGTCGACGGGCTCGCGGAGGCCGACTTCTACGGGCGCTACGCCAAGGCGATCGAGGAGCGTTTCCCCGGCCGGTGGATCGGCAAGGTGGTGGCCCAGGCGCTGCCCAGGGCCGACGTGCAGCGGTTCCACGACTACGGGATCCGGATCTACCACCCCAACTACGAGGTGTGGGACAAGCGCCTGTTCGAGCTGCACTGCCCGGGCAAGGAGCGCTACGTGGGCCGGGCGGAGTGGCACCGGCGGATCCTGGAGTCGGCGGAGGTCTTCGGCCCGCGCAACGTCATCCCGAACTTCGTGGCCGGCATCGAGATGGCCGAGCCGTTCGGCTTCCGCACGGTCGACGAGGCGATCGAGTCGACGACAGAGGGGCTGCAGTACTTCATGTCGCGCGGCATCCTGCCGCGCTTCACCACCTGGTGCCCGGAGCCGACCACGCCGCTGGGCCGCACCAACCCGCAGGGCGCGCCGCTGGAGTACCACATCCGCCTGCTGGAGGCGTACCGCGCGACGATGGACGCCAACGGCCTTTCGACCCCGCCCGGGTACGGCCCGCCGGGCGCCGGCAACGCGGTGTTCTCGGTCAGTTCGTTCATGGACACCCTGCCGGCCGACGCCGTCGTCGCGGCATGATCCTCGTCTACTCGCGGACCACCGGGTTCCGGCACGACTCGATCCCGGCCGGGGTGGCCGCCCTGGCTTCCCTCGGCTTCGCGACGGAGGCCACCGAGGACCCGGAGGCGTTCACCCGGGCCAACCTGACCCGGTTCGACGCCGTCGTCTTCCTGAACACGAACGGCACCGTGCTCACCGACCCGGGCCGGGCCGCCTTCGAGGCGTACGTCCGGGCCGGCGGCGGCTTCCTCGGCGTGCACTCGGCCGCCGCCACCGAGTACGACTGGCCGTTCTACGGCGCGCTCGTCGGGGCGTACTTCGACCAGCACCCGCCCGTGCAGCCCGGCGCCGTCACGGTGTCCGATAACGATCACACGGCGACGGCCCACCTGCCGGCCACCTGGTCCCGCGTCGACGAGTGGTACGACTTCCGCACCCGCCCCGACGCCCGGGTGCTGCTGCGGGCGGACGAGTCGTCGTACGAGGGTGGCCGGATGGGCGCCGACCACCCGCTGGCCTGGTGCCACGAGCGTGCCGGCGGGCGGGCGTTCTACACCGCGCTGGGGCACACGATCGAGGCGTACCAGGAGCCGGCCTTCCGCGCCCACCTCGCGGGCGCACTGGCCTGGGTGACGAGCACGGACTAGGGCTTGCGCCCGACGGCGGCGTACGTGTGGATCGGGCCGGTGGGCCAGTCCGTTTCCGGCCGCCAGTCCGTGGTGAGCACCAACCCCGGCTCGAGCAGTGCGAAGCCGTCGAAGTACGCCAGCGCCTCGGCCCGGGACCGCAGCGTCATCGTGTCCGCGCCCCGCCCGTACGCCTTGTCGTACTCCTGTTTGAACGGCTCCATCTCGCTCTCCGGCCGCCCCTCGAAGGTGGCCACGGACAGCACCAGGTAGCCGCCCGGCGCGATCGCGTCCCGGTACCGCCGCACCGCGTCCAGCGGCCGGGTGCCGGGCAGGTGGTGCAGCACGCCGACCAGCAGCACCGCCACCGGCTCGGCGAAGTCGATCAGCCCGCGCACGGTCGGGTCGGCGAGCACCCGGTCGGCGTCCAGCAGGTCGGCCCGGATCACGTCGGCCTGCGGGTCGACGGCGAGGATCGAGGCGCTGTGCGCGGCCGCGATGGGGTCGATGTCGACGTACACCACCCGGGCGTCGGCCGCGTGCTTCTGCGCGATCTCGTGCACGTTGCCCACCGTCGGCACGCCCGACCCCAGGTCGAGAAACTGCCGCACGCCCGCCTCGGCCAGGAACCGCACCGCCCGGCGCAGGAACGCCCGGTTGGCCCGCATGGTGTCGCCCAGGTTCGGCTTGATCGCGGACAGCCGCGCCGCCATCTCCCGATCGACCGCGAAGTTGTGGCTGCCGCCGAGGAAGTAGTCGTACACCCGTGCGGGGCTGGGCGAGTCGAGGTCGAGCTTGCGGTACCAGGACTCGTCACCGTCGGGCACGCGGACAGCCTAGCTCACGCCTAGGATATCCAGACATGGACACTTCTCGACGGGCGTTCATGGTGTCCGCCTCCGCCGCAGCGGCGGTCCCGCTGATCGCCGGAGCGACACCCGCCAGCGCCTCAGGGACACCCCCTGGGCCTGGCCGCCCCAGCAAACCCCAACGGCCGAGCCGCGCCCTGCGGGCGCTGCTCGACGACATCGACCGGAGCCGGATCGAGGCCGCGGTACGCCGCCTGGCCGACTTCGGCACCCGGCACACGCTGTCCAGCCAGGACGATCCGGTCCGCGGCATCGGCGCCGCGCGGGACTGGATCTTCGACCAGTTCACCGGGTACGCGGCCGCGTCGGGTGGCCGCATGACGGTGGAGAAACAGTCGTACGTCCAGCAGCCGGGGCCGCGCATCCCCGTCCCGACGGTGATCACCAACGTGGTGGCCACCCTGCGCGGCACCACCGCACCCGAGCGGGTCTACGTGATCTCCGGTCACTACGACTCGCGCGTCACCGACGTGCTCAACGCGACCGCCGACGCGCCCGGCGCCAACGACGACGCGTCCGGCGTGGCCGTCGTGCTGGAGCTGGCCCGCGTGCTGGCCGGCCGCCCGACCGAGGCGACGATCGTGTTCACCGCGGTCGCCGGCGAGGAGCAGGGGCTGTTCGGCTCGGCGTTCCAGGCGCAGCGGTACAAGGCGGCCGGCGCCGACGTGCAGGGCATGTTCAGCAACGACATCGTCGGCAGCAGCACGGCCGACGACGGCACCCGCGACCCGCGTACCGTCCGGCTGTTCGCCGAAGGCGTGCCCACGTCGGAGACACCGGCGCAGGCCACGGTCCGCCAGTCCGTCGGGGGTGAGAACGACTCGCCCTCGCGCCAGCTGGCCCGCTTCGTGCAGGACGTCGCCGAGAACGACGCGACCGGCATGGACGTGCGGGTCATCTACCGCCGCGACCGCTATCTGCGCGGCAGCGACCACATCTCGTACCTGCAGCAGGGCTACCCGGCGGCCCGGTTCACCGAGCCGAACGAGGACTTCCGCCACCAGCACCAGGACGTCCGCGTCGAGGGCGGCGTGCAGTACGGCGACCTGCCGGAGTTCTGCGACTTCGGGTTCATCGCGCGGGTGGCGAAGGTCAACGCGGCGACCCTGTGGTCGCTCGCCCAGGCCCCCGGTACCCCAAGAACGCCAACATCCTCACGGCCGCGCTCACCAACGACACGACGCTGCGCTGGCAGCGCGGCACCGAGCCCGACCTGGCCGGATATGAGGTGGTGTGGCGGGAAACCACCGCTCCCGAGTGGACCCACGTCATCCCGGTCGGCGACGTCACCACGGTCACCATCGACCTGTCGAAGGACAACGTCTTCTTCGGCGTACGCGCCGTGGACCGCGACGGGCTGCGCAGTCCCGTCGCCTTCCCGACTCCCGCATCTAGCTAGTCGCGGCCCCGCTGGCCGCTAATCTGTACTCGCTTCATCGCTGTCAGTTACCGGGAGCGGCGGGTGATTCGAGTCCTGCTCGGCCAGCGGGGCCGGCTACTGCGCGAGGCGCTCGCCGCCGTGATGTCCGCGGAAGACGACCTGGACGTCGTCGCCGAGCTCGCGCACGCGGACGACGTGCTGCCCGCGGCCCGGCGCGACCGCCCACACGTGGCCGTCCTCGACGTCGCGCTCCCCGGCACCCTCGCCGTCACCGAGCTGTGCCCCGCGCTGTGCGACGCCCTGCCCGCGTGCGGCGTGCTGATCCTGCTCGACCGCCACTCCGGCGCCGGCATCGGCCGCGCCCTCGCCCGGCTGGCCCCGCGGGTCGGCCTGCTCGGCGCCGAGACGTCCCCGTTCGACCTCATCGAGAGCGTCCGGCAACTGGCCCGCGGCGAGCCGGTCCTGGACGCCGAGGTCGCGGTGGCCGCTTTGACCGCCGGGGAGAACCCGCTCACCGACCGGGAGTGCGAGGTGCTCCGCATGGCCATCGACGGCGCGCCCGCCAAGGAGATCGCGCAGCGCCTGTACCTGAGCGCCGGCACCGTCCGCAACTACCTCTCCCGCATCCTGGCCAAGACGGGCGCCAGAACCCGCATAGAGGCAATCCGCATAGCCCAAGAATCCGGCTGGATCTAACCCCTTGCCCTCTGCCCCGCGCTCCAAGCGATGATCATGGGCTCTGCAACACGAAAACGGCCCGATGACGCCGCACAGCCCATGATCGACGCGCAAGGGCGCCCGGCGCCTTCCTCGTGCGCCGATCAAGGGATTTCTCGCCGATCAAGGGCATACGGCCGTGGATTGGAGATCAAACCACGGCCGTTTGCCCTTGATCGACGGGGAATTGGCGGACGATCGACGAGCTCGGGCGGGGCTAGAGCGCGACCAACTCGGTGGGGAGGGTGTTGAGGCGGTCTACGCCGGCCTCGGTGCAGACGACGATGTCTTCGATGCGGGCGCCGTGCCGGCCGGCCAGGTAGATGCCCGGCTCCACCGAGAACGCCATCCCGGGCTCCAGCACCCGCTCGTCCCCCGCCACGATGTACGGCTCCTCGTGCCCGTCCAGCCCGATCCCGTGCCCCGTACGGTGCAGGAACGCCTCGCCGTACCCCGCATCGTCGATCAAGGAACGGGCGGCGGCGTCGACGGCGCCCGCGGTGACGCCCGGCCGCACCGCCGCGACGGCGGCCCGCTGCGCGGCGTACAGCACCTCGTAGTAGGCCACGAAGTCGGGCGGCGGCGCGCCGACCGCGTAGGTGCGGGTGGAGTCCGAGCAGTAGCCGGACGGCATGGTGCCGCCGATGTCGACGACCACCGGGTCACCGACCGCGATCACCCGGTCCGACGTGCCGTGGTGCGGGCTGGCGCCGTTCGGGCCGGACGCGACGATCACGAAGTCCACGGTGGCGTGCCCCGCGTCCCGGATCGCCCCGGCGATGTCCGCGCCCACCTGCGCCTCGGTGCGCCCGGGCCGCAGCCACTCGCCCATCCGCTCGTGCACCGCGTCGATCGCCGCGCCGGCCTCGCGCAGCGCCGCCACCTCCGCCGGCGTCTTGCGCATCCGCAGCGGCGCGAGCACCTCGCCGGCCAGGCGCTGCCGCGCCCCCGGCAGCGCGTCGCGCAGCGCGAGGGCGTGCATCGCCCACATCCGGTCCGACAGCCCGACCGCACCTACCGGTCCACTCTTGTTTCCTGCTCCGCTGCCGCGACCGCTGAGCGCCTTCACCACCAAGGGGTACGGGTCGGAGCCGTCGACGTGGTCCACGATCTGCACCCCCGTGCCCCGCGCCGGGGACGTCTCCGCCGCCGGACGCTCCAACCGTGGAACGATCAGCGTCGATTGACCGGATGCCGGGACAACCAGGCAGGTCAATCGCTCCAGCACGTGCGCGTCGTACCCGGTCAGATAGCGCAGATCGGAGCCGGGCGTGATGAGCAGGGCGTCGAGGCCGGCGGCGGCGATGGCGTGTTGGGCGCCGGCGAGGCGTTCCGGTGGGTAGAGCACGGGCCGAGCGTAATGTACGCTCCCCTGTACGCATGACGTGAGCGCGACCGGGCGGCGTCGCTCAGTACCGGCCTATGGCCGTTCCCACCCGGTCACCTCAAGGAGTTTCGCGATGCGAAAAACTCTGTCTATCCCCTTGGCCGCCCTCCTCGCGGTCGGGATCGTGGCGACGCCGGCGAGCGCCGCGCAGACCATCGGCTTCCCCACGTTCTCGGGGCCCGCCATCCCGCAGCCGCCCGTCGCCTACAACACCGGTAACACGATGCAAGCGATCTACGACGCGGAGAGCGGCGGCACCGACTTCTGGGTCGACCGCCTGCTGTCCCGGTCGGGCAGTGACCCGTCCGACGCCGACGGCGGCATCCTGATGACCCGCGGACGCGGCGCGTTCATGAAGCTGCACACCCCCGGGACCATCGGCTTCGCCGGGCGGGTCGCCTACTTCGAGAGCATCAGCGACCAGAGCGCCTACACGGTCGCGATCACCCCCGGCACGTTCACCGAGCAGGTGGCCCAGCGCTGGCAGGCGCCCAGCCACTTCAAGAGCGTGCACACGTCCGGCTCGATCCGGGTCAACCAGACCAAGTTCATCACCGACAACAACGTGCTGGTTACCAACCTGTCGATCACCAACACCGGCACCGCCTCGTCGACGCTGCAACTGCGGGCCACCTCGCCGTACGCGACGACCGCCAGCGGCACCGAGCTGACCGGCTCGCGGGCCTCGTTCAACAGCCTGACCACCCTCTTGCCGCGACTGGGCGGGGACAGCGGGTTCGCCGTCAGCAGCGGCGGCCTCAACCGGTCCGTCACCGTCGCCGCCGGGCAGACCGTCGAGGCCAAGGTCGTGATGGGCTTCGCCGTCAACGAGATCCCGGAGTCGCTGTCCGAGTACAACACCTACCGCGGCTTCACCAACGCCACCGCGTTCGGCACCCACGTGCGGGCGTACAACAAGTGGTGGGCGGACAACGTCCCCTACATCGACGTGCCCGAGGCGGCCATCAAGAAGAACATCTTCTACCGCTGGTGGCTGATGCGCTTCAACAACTTCGACGGCGACATCCCGGGTCAGACCTACCAGTTCCCCACCTCGACCGAGGGCGTGCTGGGGTACAACAACGCGATCGTGCTGACCCAGCCGATGCACATCGACGACCTGAAGTACCTGCGCAACCCGATGTACGCCTACGGCAACTGGCTCAACGTCGGGACGGTGTCCCGCAACGGGCGGTACATGGACAACCCCGGTGACCCGGCGAACTGGAACAACTCCTACACCCAGTACATCTCCGAGGCCGGCTGGCGGGCGTACCAGATCCACGGTGGGCAGACGGCGATGCTCGCCAACTTCGCCCGGTACGCCGAGCAGGACGTCAAGGGCCAGCTGTCGTTCTACGACCACGACAACGACGGCGTCATCGAGTACGACTGGGGCGCGCTGACCGGCAACGATGCCGACGCGGTGTCGTTCCACTGGCGCTCGGGCTGGCTGGACCGCGCGGAGGGCGCGTACGTCTACAGCAACGCGCTCGCCGGGCAGCAGGCGTACGCGATGCTGGGCAACACGGCCAAGGCGAACGAGATGCAGACGCTCGCCAACCGGGTCCGCGACGGCATCATCAACCAGCTGTGGAACCCTTCGCGCCAGCTCCTCGAACACCGGCACGTGTCCACCAACGAGTTCGTGCCGTGGAAAGAGATCAACAACTACTACCCGTACTCGGTGGGCCTGATGCCCAACACCGACCAGTACCGGCAGGCCCTGCGCCTGTACGACAACCCGGCCGAGTACCCGATCTTCCCGTTCTTCACCGCGAACCAGGTGGATAAGGCGGCGGCCGCCGCGGCGGGCCAGCCGGGCAGCAACAACTTCTCCACCATCAACTCGACGGTGCAGTTCCGGCTGTACTCCTCGGTGCTGCGCAACTACCCCAACTCGTGGATGACCGCCGAGAACTACAAGCAACTGCTGTACTGGAACACCTGGGCGCAGTACGTCGGCGGCAACACGGCCTGGCCGGACGCCAACGAGTTCTGGGCCGACTGGAACGGCGGCTCCCGGACCATCCAGTACCGGTCCTGGATCCACCACAACATCCTCGGCAGCAGCAACTGGACCGTCATCGAGGACGTGGCCGGGCTCCGGCCGCGCAACGACAACCAGGTCGAGCTGTCCCCCATCAACATCAACTGGACGCACTTCGCGGTGAACAACCTGCGCTACCGCAACAGCGACCTGTCGATCGTGTGGGACGACCCGGCCGACGGCATCACCCGGTACGCGGGCGTGCCGCAGGGCTACTCGGTGTACGTCAACGGCACCCGGGCGTTCACCGTGGACCGGCTGACCCGGGTGATCTACAACCCGACGACCGGCGCGGTGTCGCTGCCCAACGGCGGCACGACGTCGTTCAACACCGCGATGCCGAACATGCAGGCCCCGCAGAACGTCAACCAGAGCAGCGCCCGCGTCGTCGACATGTTCGCCAAGGCCGGCGTGGACCTGACCTCGACCCTGCCCAACCTGGCGCAGGGCGCGACCTCCTCCGCGTCGTTCACGGCCTCCGGCACGACGACCGCGGCGGCGATCGACGGCTTCACCATCAACGACCCGATCTGGGGCGCCAACGGCTCCGCCAACGCGACCGACTGGTACGAGATCAACTTCGGCCAGTCGCGGGCGGTGGACGAACTGCGGATCCACTTCCGGGACAGCCGGCCGCAGAACGCCACCTACCGGGCGCCGTCCTCGTACAACGTGCAGTATCTGAACGGCAGCACGTGGACGAACGTCGCGGCGCAGGTCAAGACGCCGGCCGCGCCGCGAGCGAACTACAACAACGTGCGGTTCACGCCGGTCAACACACAGCGGATCCGGATCCAGATGACGCACGCGTCCGGTTCCAAGGCCGGCCTGACCGAGGTGAAGGCGTACAACCGGGGCGGCACCATCCCCGACCCGAACCCGCCGACCGGCAACCTCGCGCCGTCGGCGACGCCGACCGCGTCGTACACGTCGGCCTGGGAATCGGTCGCCGCGCTGAACGACAACATCGACCCGCCGTCGTCCAACGACACGGTCAACCCGCGCTGGGGCACCTGGCCCAACGAGGGTGAGCAGTGGGCGCAGCTGACCTGGCCGTCGGCCGTCTCGCTGAACCGGGCCGAGGTGTACTTCTTCGACGACAACCAGGGCATCGACCTGCCCGCGTCGTGGAAGCTCCAGTACTGGAACGGCAGCGCGTTCGTCGACGTGGCGGGCGCGAGCGGCTACCCGATCGTGGCCAACCAGTACAACAACGTCACCTTCACCACCGTCAGCACCACCCAACTCCGGGTGGTCCTGCAAAGCGCCGCCGACTCCGTCGGCCTGCTAGAGATCAAGGCATACGCGCCAGCGTGATTGTGATCCGGGCGTCCCTCAAGCCGCTGACGCGCCTTGAGGGACGCCCGGAAAGCCCGCCGATCAAGGGCATATGGTCGTGCTTTGATCTCCGATCCACGACCGTTCGCCCTTGATCGACGCGGAAGTCCTTGATCGCCGCGGGCCGCCGCGCGGTCCGCGCGCGCCGCATAGGGTGGAGTCATGGAGTACGTGCGTCTCGGCTCGACCGGCCTGAAGGTCTCCCGCATCTGCCTGGGCATGATGAGCTACGGCTCCTCGCAGTGGCGGGACTGGGTGCTGGACTACGAGCCCGCCGAGCCGATCGTGCGCCGCGCCGTGGAGCTGGGCGTGACGTTCTTCGACACCGCCGACATGTACTCGGTCGGCGCCAGCGAGGAGGTGACCGGCAAGCTGCTGGGTGCACTCTTCAACCGGCGCGACGACTACGTGCTCGCGACCAAGGTCTTCAACCCGATGGGGGACGGGCCCAACGATCGGGGCCTGTCGCGCAAGCACATCCTGGCCGGCATCGACGACTCGCTGCGCCGCCTCGGCACCGACTACGTCGACCTCTACCAGATCCACCGGTGGGACTACGACACGCCGATCGAGGAGACCATGGTGGCCCTGCACGACGTCGTACGGGCGGGCAAGGCCCGGTACATCGGCGCGTCGAGCATGTGGGCCTGGCAGTTCGCCAAGGCGCAGGAGGTGGCGCGGGCGAACGGGTGGACCCCGTTCGTGTCCATGCAGAACCACTACAACCTGGTCTACCGCGAGGAGGAGCGGGAGATGCTGCCGCTCTGCCTCGATGAGGGCGTCGGCGTCATCCCGTGGAGCCCGCTGGCCCGGGGCCTGCTGGCCCGCGCCGGCGCCACCACCCGGGCCGCCACCGACGACTACGCCCGGCTGCTCTACCAGGAGTCGGACGCGACCGTGGTGGAGGCGGTGGGCCGGGTGGCGGGGGCCAAGGGCGTGCCCAGCGCCCAGCTGGCGCTCGCCTGGCTGCTGCGCCAGCCGGCCGTGACCGCCCCGATCGTGGGGGCCACCAAGCTGCGCCACATCGAGGACGCGGTCGCTGCGGTCGACGTACGCCTGACCGACGAGGAGGCCGCCGCGGTGGAGTCCCCGTACCTCCCGCACGCCGTCAGCGGACACGAGTGACGGCACTGCTCGTCGATCAAGGACTTTCGCGCCGATCAAGGGCGAACGGTCGTGGATCGGAGATCAAAGCACGACCATATGCCCTTGATCGACGGGGAAAGGTCCGCGCGCAACGCGCGGCGCGCGCGGCGGGTCACGGGTACGGCAGGGGGGCGCGGACCAGGTCGGTGAAGGGGACCGGGGCTGGGCGGTGGCCGGACTCGTGGGCGGTGTGGGCGTAGCGGGGGTGGCCGAGGCCGGGCGCCGACTGGGGGTACGGCGGGGACAGCTCGGGGATCATCACCTTCACCAGCGCGGTGTGCCGGAACTGCGGCGGCGACAGGTCGAAGACGATCGGGTCCCAGCCGCGCGCCGCCAGTACGCCCATGAGCCGGTCCCAGCGCGCGTCCAGGGAGCGGTCGTCCATGGTGGGCAGCGACGAGAGTGGCACCTCCCGCCCGCCGTTCAGGTACGCGTCGAGCTTGGCCTCGTTGCCGGCGTACCCGTAGTAGGGGATCGCCTGGATGTAGTTGACGAACTGCTCCGACGTGGCGTCCTCGGCGATGTCGAAGAGCCGGGCGAACGCGTGGCTGAACTCCCACTGCGGGGCCAGCAGGCTCAGCTTCATGCTGCGTTCGGCCTGGGCGAACTCGGTCAGCGCGGACAGCAGCGCCGTGTCGATGTCGGGCGCGACCGCGCAGCCGGCGGCGTACCGGTACCGGGTGAACCACGGGGTGAACGCCTTGGCGGTGATCACCGGGAACTCTTCCAGGTCCAGGTTGTGGTAGTAGAACCCCACCTGGTCGGGCGACCGGTCCAGGTGGCCGAGCAGCCGGCGCAGCCGCCGGTCCCGGGCCGGCCGGTCCAGCACGATCCGGTCCAGCGGGATGCCGCAGTACCAGCGCAGGTTGATCCCGTCCCGCTCGAACAGCTCGACGATCCCGTGGTAGAGCGCCTCGGTCCGGTTGATGTGGCTGGCCAGGCCGCCGCTCGGGGCCAGCCCGATGAGCGGCTCCTCGGGGCCGCGGACGTACAGCAGCAGGGCCAGCTGGGCGGGCACGTACACGGTCGCGCCGGAGCGCAGCCGGGTGCCGGCGATCCAGCCGAGCGGGCTGTCCTCGGTCCACGGCTGGTAGATCGGGCTGGTGGCGAGCTGCTCGGGCGCGAAGATGGGCATCTGCTCCGGGTGCACGCAGGTCAGCCCGCGCGCGGTCAGGTCCCGGTACGTGCCGTGCACCACCTGGTCGGTCAGGTCCAGGAACGCCAGCGCGCCGAGCACCCGTTCGACCGACTCACCCACCGACGAGGCGAGCATGCCGAACAGGTCGTACCCCTTGCCGCCGCCGTAGATCTGGCTGCCGATGCCGGTCTCCACTCCGGACAGTCCGAGCAGCCGGCGCAGCACGTGGTCGAGATCGAGGTACTGGCCGTGTCCCACGTACATCGGCAGCCCCGGACCCGGGCGGAAGTAGGTGGTGAACGTGCGCAGCAGGCCGTACGGCGAGTAGAGCGCCATGACCTCGCGCAGCGCGGCGCGCTCGCCGTCGGACAGGCGCGGCCGCAGCAACGGGTCGCGGTGGTTGAGCCAGTCGCCGCGCAGCCGGCTCCGATTCTCCAAGGACGTCATCGCACTACCTCCCAGCGAAACTTGCGGTGCGCGGCGACGGCCGCCGCCAGCGCGAGCAGGGTCAGGACGGCCAGCGGCAGCAGCTCGCTGGTCAGGCTCCGGCCGAGGTACGCCCGGGTCAGCACCTCGAGTACGGGGGTGAGCGGGTTCCACACCGTCGCGTACTGCAGCCAGGTGGGGAACTCGTCTCGGTCGAACACCGCGCCCGAGCTGAACATCAGGAAGAAGAACGCCGCCGTGCCGGCCATCTGGGTGGTGCGCACGCTGTTGCTCAGCCCGCCCAGGGTCAGCCCCAGCAGAAACATCGGCGCCAGGCTGAGCACCACCACGCAGAGGAAGACCGGCACCGAGCCGCCGAACCGTATCCCGTACAGGATGGCCTGGGTGATGAAGAGGCTGCCGACGGAGATCAGGAACATGATGGCGCCGATGACCACCTGGGAGAACAGGTAGCACCAGAACGGCAGCGGCGTGAGCCGGTACCGCACCAGGATCCCCGCCACCCGGGCCTCGGTGATGTTGAACGCGACGCCGAGCAGCCCGAGGTTGCACGCCACGATCGCGATCACCGACGGCAGGTACTCGTCGATGTAGCGGTGCCCGTCGGTGACCTGGTCGCCGTAGACGACGCCGACGAACAGCAGCAGCGCCTGCGGGAAGAGCATGGTGAAGAACACCGCCGCCGGCTCGCGCAGGAACAGCAGGGTCTCGTAGCGGCACAGGGCCCACAGCCCTCGGGCGAGGCCCGGCCGCGCTTCAGCGGTGTGCGTCATAGATCGCTCCGGTCGACATGAGGTAGAAGTCCTCCATCCGGGCCGGCCCGACGGTCAGCCGGTCGAGCACGTCCTTGGCGACCGCCGGCGGCAGGTCGCCGAGGCCGTCGCGGGCCTCCTCCAGCAGCCGCATGACGGTGCGGGAGTAGGCGGCGTCGCCGTAGCCGTACACGGTGCCGTCGACGACCTGCAGGCCGCTGTGACCGGGCACCCGCTCCAGCCACGCGGCGAGGCCGTCGTGCCGGGGCGCGCGCAGCCGCGACCCGAGCCCGGCCGTGCGCAGCAGGTCCGCGGGCCGGCCGACCGCGGCGACGCGGCCGCCGTCCAGCAGGTGCAGGCGGTCCGAGTACTCCTCCGCCTCGGCCATGTCGTGCGTGGTGAACAGGATCGCGGCGCCGGCGTCCGCGCTGGACCGCAGCAGCCGCCACAGCGCCAGCCGGGCGTGCGGGTCCAGCCCGACGGTCGGCTCGTCCAGCAGCAGCAGCGGCGGCCGGCCGATGAGCGCGACCGCGAGCAGGACGCGGCGCTTCTGCCCGCCGGACAGCTTGCCGAACGGCCGGTGCCGCTCGCTTTCCAGCCCCATCCGGGCGAGGGTCTCGCCGACGTCGCGGGGCCGGGCGTGCACCGCGGCGAACAGCTCCAGCGCCTCGCCCACCCGCAACCGGGCGGGCAGGCTGGAGTCCTGCAGCTGCGCCCCGAACAGCGCGTGGTAGACCCGCGGCCCCTCGGCCGGGCGGTGACCGAGGATGTCCAGGTCGCCGCCGTCCGGCCGGCGCAGCCCTTCGACGCACTCGACGAGGGTGCTCTTGCCGGCGCCGTTCGGGCCGACGACGCCGATCACCTCGCCCGCCGCGGCGGTCAGCGACACGCCGCGCAGCACGGGCCTTCCCCGGTACGCCTTCGTCAGCTCCCGCACGGTCAGGACGGTTTCCTTCACGGGACCACCTCCAGGGTCGCGGTAGCGGGCGCGACGGCGAGCGCGGCTCCCGCGAGCGCCGCGGTCAGGGCGGGCGCGGTGAACGGGTCGGCGGGCAGCGCCAGCACCCCGGCCGACCACGGCGGGATGCCGAGCCAGCGCGCGTTGCCGGTGGTGGCCGCGGCGAGCACGGCGGCACGGTCCAGCCCGGCGGCCTCCCAGATGGCCAGCTCGGCGTGCAGGGCGTACCCGGGCACCAGCGAAACGCCCGGCGCGTCGCTGCCGGCCACCAGCGGTACGCCGACGGCGGCCAGGTCGACAAGGCACCGGCACAGCGCCGCCCAGCCCTGCTCGAACTCCTGCCGCGCCTGCCCGCGCAGCTGCTCGTAGCCCAGGTACCGGCGGGCGTACTTGCGGCCGAACGCGAGCCCCGGGCCGCGCATCTGGTGCAGGTGCTTGTGGTACGGCGCGACCGCTTCGAGGCGGTCGAGCAGCGGCTCGGCGACCGCCTCCTCCAGGACCGCGGCGCGGCGCCAGGCCAGCAGCAGCGGGGTGACCGCGGTCGCCGTACCGGCCACTGTGGACATCAGGTCGGGGACGAAGTGGGCCTGGGCCGGGTCGGCCCAGGCGCGCACGATGTCGGCGGGCGAGCGCCGGCCCACCGCCGTGGCGGCCGGAACCGCTGGGGAGAGGCACAGCGGCAGGTGCTCGACGCTCGCCACGCCCAGCCGCACGGCGGTCACCGCGTCCGTCCGACCTGGACGGTGTGCCACGCGGAGCCCGTGTGCGGCCGCCTCCTCGACCGCGGCCGCCACCCACCGCGGCCGCAGCGCCGAGTAGGTCTTGACCCAGGTGAGGCCCTCGGCGGCCGCCCGGCGCACCGCGTCCCGCACGCCGGCCTCATCCACCACGAGCCGGCAGTGCTCGACCCGGCCGGGCGGCTCGTCCAGCACCGGGCCGGCGGCGCGGACGATCGGCGCGTCCGGCAGCAGCGGCAGGTTAGCCGCCATCTCGGCGTGGTTGCCCAGGTCGCGGACCGCGCCGACGCCAGCCTCCCGCAGCAGCGCCAGGAACGCCCGGTGCGGCGCGAACGGCGTGTCCGCGTTGGGGTACGCGCGGTACCCGGTGACGTGGCAGTGGCCGTCCACCAGCGCGGGCGCCAGGAACGCGTACTCGCGGCGGTCGCGGTCCACCGGTGGCGGGCCGTCGCCGACCTCGACCACCCGGCCGTCCATTGTGTGCACCCAACCGGGTCGGCCGCTGCCTGACCCGTCAAACAGTCGCGGGGTCGTGAGTAACACGGGCCACCTCCTGCCGCCACATCCGCCGGGCGACCAGCCCTTGGAAGGTCAGGTGGGCCACGATCGCCGCCCACACCGCGCCGAACAGCACCGCCAGCAGCCCCCAGGCCAGCCCGGAGAACGCCTTGGCGATGACGTGGCGGCGGCCGAACGGCGCGTGGTTGAGTCCGAACAGGACCGCCTGCACGGCGAGCGCGGCACCCAGCCACAGCTCGGTGCGCAGCCCGCGGATCAGGAAGCCGCGCCACAGGATCTCCTCCAGCACGGCGGTGAGCACGCTGAGCACGAGGAAGCCGTACCGGACGGACAGCCAGGAGCGGGCCGCGCGCACGGCCGGCGCGGCCTGGGTCGCCGGGCGGTGCACGCGGCTCATGAACCACAGCTCGCCGGCGTACGCGCCCACACCTCCGGCCAGGCCCGCCACGAGGGCCAGCCCGGCGCCCACGATGGACGGTGCGCGCAGGCCCAGCTCGGTCGCCGACCAGCCGGCGTGGGCGCACGCGGCGACGGTGACGGCGACCAGCACCGCGCCGTACGCCACCGGGCCGAGGCGGTCGACGCGCAGCGCCGGCCGGTCCGCAAATCGCGCGGCCAGCGGCTCGCACACCAGCCACAGCAGCATCCCGGTGCCCGGCAGCAGCAGCACGACGTAGAGGACGCGCTCCATCGCCCCTCCCCTACGATCCCGGCGGCGGGCCGCAGGCGAACAGCAGCGACACGAACCGCTCCCGCCCGTCCAGCCGCGCGAACTCGCACGTGGCCTCGTCGTCGAACGCGGCCACCGCGCAGGTGGTCAGGTTGAGCGCGGTGCCGACCAGGTAGAGGTTCTGGGTCAGCACGCCGACGTCGACGTGCACGAAGCGGTAGCCGCGGGTGCCGTACTTCCACTCCACCCGGCTCATGTCGCACACCATCAGAAACACCGCGTGCGCGCTGAACAGCCAGCTCGCGTACGGGCCACCTCGGTCAGCTTGCCGCGCATGTTGCCGCGGTCCAACTGGGCCATGGCGTGGTCGGCCGGGTCGTACAGGTACAGCCCTTGCGGCAGCCCGGATACGTCGTTGGCGACCATCAGCAGGTCCACCGGCGCGAGCCCGCCCTCCGAGGGCGCCCGCCGGAACGGGTACGTGCGCGTGTTGTACGCCGGCTGGTAGCCCCGCAGGCCGGCCGCGTGGTGCAGCAGCGTGCTCAGCGTGGCACAGGACATTGGGGACGGTCCGAAGTGGTGCCGCGAACGGCGTTCCTCGATGGTCTCGTCGAGCGGGGCGCCGAGCTTCTCGTCCGGCGCCGGCAGCGGAAAGCTCGGCAGCCCGGACACGTCCGGCAGGGGCATCGGCGGGCGCAGGTAGAGCAGCTCCGCGTGGGTGGCGCCGTCGAAGAGCGCACCGGACCGCATCGGCGCGTGCACCAGGTCGCGTACCCGCAACGGCGGCTGATCCGGCGCCACCCGCACCGTACCCAGCAATGTGGACAGTGCCGGAAGGTCGGCCGGGCGCAGCCCGTTGAGGTCGACCTCGTCGCTGGTCATGGCTTCTCCCCTCGGCGCAGCACGAGCAGCGCGAGCAGCGAGTGCTCCACGCCGTCGTGACCCAGCAAGGCGTCCAGCTCGTCGTCGTAGAAGTCGAACACCGGCCGGGGATCCAGGCCGCGCTCGGCGGCGAGGGCGCCGAGGAGGTTCACCAGGACGCCGGTCTCCATGAGGGTCCGCCGGTAGCCGCGCGGGCCGTTGAAGAGCATCATCCGCCAGGGCACGCCGGTGACGAGCAGGACCGGGTCGTCGCCGGCGAGCAGCCGGGCGGCCGGCTCGGGCACGGCCCGGCGCAGCGCGTCCCGGTCCGCCGAGCTGAGCCGCCGCTCAAGCCACACCTCGCCGGCGCCGGGCAGCTGCCGGTATACGCCGCCCGGCAGCAGCACGCTCAGATCCACCGCGTACAGCAGCCGGGCCGGCGGGCCGTCCTGCCCGAACGGCGCGAGGACCGACGCGACCGGGGCGGGCAGCGCGGCGTGCGGGACGCGCGCTTGCGCCGCGGCCGGCGCCATGTCCTCCTCGTGTACGCGGCCGCAGGTCTCGAGGTACCAGTTGCGCACCGCGGCGATCTCGGCGTCGGTGAACCGCCGGTCCGCCTGGTGCCGGGTCAGCTTCGTGTTGACGTGGAAGAGCTCGGCGACGTCGTCGCCGGCCGACAGCCGCTCGGTGAACGCGGACGCCTTGCGGTCGGCGAGGGCGGTGACGTTCGGGGACGGGACGAGGGTCTGCTCCAGGAGCCGCCGGGTCACGTCGTCGAGGGTGGGCGCGGTCATCGCATTCCTTTCACAGCAGGCGCCGCCTTCACAGGAAGGGGTGGCGCAGATCCGGTCGCAGCTCGGCGCACGCGGGGCAGCGGGGCAGCCGCAGCACCCGCTCGGTGATGACTTCCAGCCGTTCGAAGTCGATGCGCACCGCGCGGCCGACCAGGAAACTGGTGCCGTCCACCAGGAACGGCAGCGCGGCCGACACCGCCCAGGAGGCGGCGATGCCCGCGAACGGCGGCAGCAGCTGCGGCCCGTCGCCGGCCGGCCGGCGGCCCAGCTCCTCCTTGTAGAGCAGGTACTCGGTGCGCAGCGCGCGGGACGACTCGTGCTGGATCTCGAACTCGTTGTAGCAGGCCGAACGCCCCGGCACGACGAGCGGGCCGACGACCAGCTCGCTGCCGTCCGCGTACACCGGCAGCCACGGCTTCTCGGCCGCGACGGCCAGCTCGTTGACCCGGTGCAGCAGGCCCGGCGCGAACGCCTCCAGCGCCACCACCGTCAGGTCGGCCTCGTCGATCAGATCGGCGAGCGCCTCGGTGTCCTCAATGGACTGCGGCCGGGTAGTGACGTTGTCGAACCCGGCCGCCACGGTCGCCCGCTCGAACGCCTCGGCGATCGGCCGGCCGACCTCCCCCGCCGTGCCGATGGTGCCGCGCAGGAACGCCTGGTCCGCGGCGCCGACCGGGCGGTCGTCCAGGCCCACCACGGCGCCGGCGCCGAGCGCGGCCAGCTGCCGGGCGACCTGCCCGCCGATCCCGCCGAGGCCGGCCACGCCGACCGTGGCGGCGGCCAGCCCGGTCGGCGCCGCGCCGGTGAGCATCTGCAGGTACATGGCCGACAGCGCGGAGTCCTCGGCGACCAGCACACCGTCGTCGATGAGCTTGTCCAGGACCTCGGTGGCGCCGGCCGGGTCGGCCAGCTCGGCCGCCGTCTCGGCCCGGCTCCGCGGGCGGTCGAACGCCGCCAGCACCGGACCGAGTACCCGCCGGCGCCCCTCGTCGCGGAGCATCCGGGAGTACGCCGACCGGGCGCCGTGCCGGTAGAGCACCTCGTCGTCGGTGCACCGCACGACGGTGACGTACGGGTTGAGCACGAACCGCTGTTCGGCCATGGTCTTTCTCCGTCCGTGAGAGATTAGGGCGTATCTGGTGGATCTTGTGGGTGCGAGGCGAGGTCCAGGCGGCGTCCGGTGGTGCCGGGCGGAAGGTCGCATACCGGTGTTGTATGCGGCCTTTCGATCGGTGCCGCTGGTCGTCGTCTGGGCCCGCCGCAGCCCCACAAAGGTCCGCCGGACACGCCCTGGACCCGTTGCCGCGCCCGGGCGCGGCAACGGGCTTTACAACGCCGACCGTCCTCAGTAGACGTCGAGCGGCAGGTCGATGATCGCGGTGCAGTTACAGTTGCAGCACCAGCCACCCGGTGCCACGGTCGCGTCGGCCGAGAAGTACTTCTCCTCGATGCGGTCGATCGTCTTCAGCATGTTGTCCACCTCCTTCCGGACCGGGATCCACCGCGAGGTAGCGACCACCATGGATCCGCGGCAACCCGGTGGTCCCTGCTCCGGTGGTCACGCCAGACGCTATTGGCGGCCCCACCCACCCCACAGAGCACTCGTGGTACCCACGCAGCCACTAACCGTGATCGCGATACCCAGCCCGCCGCCCGCCCTTTGCCCGTCGATCAAGGGCATATGGCCGTGCTTTGATCTCCGAACCACGACCGTATGCCCTTGATCGACGCGGGATCCCTTGATCGACCGCGCGGACCGGCGCTACCGCGCCAAGGGACTCAGTGGACCTCGAACTCGAAGAGCGAGTAGCCGTAGCTGCCCGAACGGCGGGTGCAGTTCACCCGGACGTACCGGGCCGCGACCGGGCCGGCGTCGATGCTGACGGTGCCGCCCGCGCCGCCGCTCGTGGCGTACACAGTGGACCAGGTCCGGCGGTCGGTCGACACCTCCACGCGGTACTGCGTCGCGTAGGCGTGCTCCCACAGCAGGCGTACCCCGGTCACCGTCCACACCTCGCCGAGGTCCACGGCGATCCACTGCCCGTCGGTGAACGCACTGCTCCACCGGGTGTCCGGCTTCCCGTCGACCGCGGCGGCGGGCGGCCATGGCTCGCCCTCGCTGCCGGAGGCGGTGGCCGGGCGGTGCAGCGCCAGGTTGGCCCGGGACGGGTTGGGCCGCCCCACCAGCCGGGTCGGGCGCGCCGTCGTCGGTGACACGCTGGGAGCGCCGGGCGTCGACGTACCCGTGGGCGGGCTCTGGATCGTGCCTGTCGCGGCCGGAAGGGTGGTCGGCGGGCCGCTGGGCGCCGGGGTCTGCGGTGTGGGGCCGGTGGCTTCCGGCGCGAGGCCGACCGGCGCGGACGTGTCCTGCGTGGGACCGGACGCGCTGGCGTCGCCCGTGGTCCGGATGGCCGCGATGCCCGCCGCCGCGCCTAGCGCGAACGCGCACGCGATCGCGGCACCGAGCCACCACCGCCGCCGGCGGGTGGCGGGGACGGCGGCCGGCTCCGGCTCGGGCGCCGGCGCATCGTCGACGGGCGCGGTGCCGCCGGACAGGGTGCGCGCGCCGGCGGGGAACATCGCCCGCAGCGACGCGGCCCGCTGGCTGGCGAAGGCCACGGCCGGCTCGGAATCGGGCGGCTCAGCGCTGTCCGTCACGTCGGGCAGGCTACACGGCACGCGGCGGGCGGCCTACGGGGGAGATCGCAAAGGGCCGTAGGTCTCGCGGTAGGTGCGCGGGCCCACGAACGGCAGGATCGTGTCCCTGATCCACGCGGGCATGCTGGCCGTCTTGGACAGGCGGTCGGTCATCGCCTGCACATGGTCCACCCGCGGCCGGCGGCGGCGCTCGTACTCGGGGCCGACCCGGCTCCAGTCGTCGTGCGTGGCGAGCAGTTCGGCGAGGACGAGGGCGTCTTCGACGGCCAGCGCGGCGCCTTGGGCCCACACCGGGGCGGTCGCGTGCGCGGCGTCGCCGATGAGGACCAGGCGGCCGTTGGTCCAGCGGTCGACGCGTACCTCCTCGACGGGCGAGTGGTACAAAGAGGACTGTTCGGTGAGGACGGCGTCGACGACCTGGGGCACCGGATCCGGAAAGCGGGCGAACGTCGTCCGCAACCACTCCGGATCCGCGCTGACCGTGCCGCCGCGGAGCGCGGAGGCGTACCCGTAGACCTCCTTGGCGTCCACCGGGATCAGCAGGAACGCGCCCGCGGCGCTCGACCAGACCGTCCAGCAGTCGACGCCGGGATTGGGCGCCATGAACCGCCAGCTCGCCGTGGACAGCAGCGACGTACGCAGCTCGGCCTCGCCGACCACGGCCGGGCGGACCGCGGAGCGTACCCCGTCGGCGCCCACCGCGAACGCGTAGCTCTCGCCCTCGACCTCGACCCCGGCGGGGGTCTGCCGGATCGACGCCACCGGGGTGTCCCACCGCACGGTGTCCGCGGGCAGCCCGCGCCCGAGCAGGTCGAGCAGGTCCCGGCGGCGCACACACCGGGACCGGGAGTCCTCCCCCAGAATTCGTCCTCGTCCACGGCGAACAGGACCCGCCCGCGGGCGTTGCGGTACTCCCGCCGCCGCACCGGCGCGCCCAACCGGGCCAGATCGTCCGCCAGACCGAGCGCGCCCAGCGCCCGGACGGCGTTGCCGGGGAGGTTGAGCGCCAGGCCCGCGTCCGGCGGCCCGGCCAGCCGGTCGACGACGGTGGCCACCAGATCGCGCTGGCGCAGGGCTTGCGCAACGGCCAGGCCGGCTATCCCGCCCCCGATGACAAGGATTCGACCATCCACGATGCCCATCATGCCCGTGACCCCATGATCAAGGCGTCCCTCAAGTCACTATGACGACTTGAAGGACGCCTTGATCATGGGGTTTAGCGGGACAGGTGGTGGGATAGCCAGGAGAGGGCTACGGGGTAGCGGTAATCGATGGCGCCGTGGCCGGCGTCGAAGTGCTCGAAGTGGATCCGCTCGTCGGGGACGCCGATCCGGGCCAGGCCGGCCCGGAACGCCTCGGCCCCGAGATCCAGGAACCACTCGTCGCGGGTGCCGGCGTCGATCCAGATCGCCCGCTGGGAGCGGAGCGCGTCGGCGTACCGGTCGATCATGCGGACCGGGTCCCAGGCGAGCCAGCGCCCCCACGCGTCGGGCCGCAACTGGCCGGTGTGCGGGTCGAACGGCAGCTCGGGCACCCCGTTGTCGCCGGCCGAGAAGCAGGCGGCGCAGCCGAGCAGCATCAACAGCGAATGGTCGGCATCCTTGGTGAAGGCGGTACGCGACCGGAAGTCCTGCCACCAGCAACCGATGTCGCCGCCGTAGTCCCGCAGGTAGCGCACCGCCTTGCCGAACTCGGGCAGGTAGCAGTACTCGTACAGGGCGTCGCCGGCGTGGGTGGCGAACGCGCCGAACAGGTCCGGCCGCAGCATCGGCGTGATCATCGCGCCGAAGCCGCCCGAGGACTTGCCGGAGACGGCGCGCGAGGCCGGGTCGGCGATCGTGCGGTAGCGCGCGTCCACCCACGGCACGACCTCGTCGCACAGGTACGAGTGGTACGCGCCGGTGCCGGGCGAGTCGACGAACTGGGAGCCGCCGTACGTGGTCCAGGCGTCGACGTACACCACGATGCACGGGGGCGCTTGGCCGGAGGCGAACACCGCGTCGGCGGTCTCGATGAACGGCTGCCGGTACGCCGAGCGGTTCGCCCACATGGCGAGGTGGCCGGTGTAGCCCTGCAGGACGTACACCGCCGGGTAGCGGGTGTCCAGCGCGGCGTCGTACCCGGGCGGGGTGTAGACCCACAGCGGCCGCTGGTACGGGTCGCCGAGCGGGTTGTCCCGCAGCAGTGCGGAGTCGATGACCTCGTGGTCGATCCGGCCGGCGAGCTCACCCTGCCAGGGCAGCATCGCTTACTGGGCCGCGAGGATGTCGACGACGAAGCGCAGGGCCCCGGCCGGCTCACCGCCGGTGGGGTTCTCGCCGTACGCCAGGTCGGCCGGGATGTCGAGCTGCACGCGGCTGCCGACCTTGATCCCGACGAGCCCCTGGTCCCAGCCCGGGATGACCTCGTTGGCGCCGACCTGGAACGAGTACGCCTCGCTCCGGTTCCAGGACGCGTCGAACTCCTCGCCGGTCTTGTACGACACGCCGACGTAGTTGACGGTGATGAGCTGGCCGGCCTTGGTCGCCGCGCCGGTGCCCTTGATGATCGGGGTGACCGTGAGCTTGGTCAGCTCGCCGGTGCCGGCCTTGACGACCGGCTTCGTCTTGAGCGCGGGGTCGGCGCCGGCCGGCACGGGCGGGAAGTCGGCCGCCGGGGCGCTGGGCGCCGGCGGGCTGGGCTCCGCGGCGCTGGCGCTGGGCTCAGCGGAGGCCGTCGGGGCGGCGCCGACCGGGGCGGCGGGCTCGTCCCCGCCGCTACGGGCGACGAAGAAGACGACGGCGAGCAGCACGACCACGGCGAGGCCCGCGCCCGCGCCCGCGTACGCCTGGTTGCGCTTCTTCCGCGCGGCCGCCTCGGCTGCCGCTGCCTCGGCGGCGGCCCGCCGCTCCTGCTTGGTCGTCCGCTGCTGGATCAAGGAGTACTCCCGGGTAGGCGTGACTGGCGGACACACTACCGGCCCCGCCTGGACGGCACCGCCCGACCGGCCAGCACCCGCGTGTACACCGCCTCCAGGGCGCGTACGGCCTGCTCCTGGTCGTAGCGGGCGATCCGCTCCCGGCCGTCGGCGCGCCGGCCGTCCGCGAGCACCGCCGCGCACGCCGCCGCCAGGTCCGCCACGAGCGTGCCGGAGAACGGGACGACCGCCGACGGGGTGACGCCGTCCAGCACCTCGGCGGCGTCGCCGACGTCCACGCTCACCACGGGCAGGCCCATGGCGGCGGCCTCCTTCACCACGAGCGGGCCGCTCTCGGTGCCCTGCCGGGAGGTGACGAGGAGCAGGTCGGCGGCGGCGAACTTGGGCACCACGCCCGCGCGGGACTGACCCGGCGCGGGCAGCAGCAGGGTGCGCGCGCCCAGCCGGTCCACGACCGCCCGGAAGACGTCGTACCCCTTGACGGGGTTGTCCGGGGCGGCGCCGAAGAGCACCACGGTCTCGTCCGGGCCGAACCCGAAGCCGGCCCGTGCCGCCGCCCGCGCCGCCGGGTCAAACGGGGCGAACAGGCCGAAGTCCACGCCCGGCGGGACGATCGCCCCGTCCGGGTCGCCGGCCGCCAGGGCGAGCCGGCGGGACGGGTACACGCGGGCCGCCGGGTTGCCGTCGAAGAGCCGGGTGAGCCGCCACTGCCACGGCGTGTTGACGTCGCTGCCGTACAGGGACAGGATCCGCGGCACCCCGACGACCAACCGGGAGGCGAGCGCGGTCAGTCCATAGTGGACGTGTACGAGGTCGTAGGAGCCGCGCCGGCGTACCCGGCCCGCGGCGAGCAGGTAGTCCAGGCGGCCGCGCTCCTGCGCCACCACCTCCACGTCCACCTCGTGGCCGAGCCGGCGCAGCCCCGCCACCTGGTCGGCCACGAACACGCCGCGGAAGCTCCCCGGCGCCGGCCACAGGTTGGTGACGGCCAGGATCCGCATCAGAAGAAGGCCCGGACCGCGTCCACGACCCCGGCGAGCTGCGCGTCGCTCAGCTCCGGGTACAGCGGCAGCGACAGGCACTCGTCCGCCCACGCCTCGGTCGACGGCAGGTCGCCGCGCCGGTAGCCGAGGAAGGCGTACGCGGGCTGCAGGTGCACCGGAATCGGGTAGTGCACGCCGGCGCCGATGCCGCGCTCCTTCAAGAACGAAAGCAGCGAGTCGCGGCGGGAGGTCCGCACCAGGGCGTGGTGGAACACGCTGCGCCGGTCCGGGGTGGCCGGCGGGAACCACAGGTCGCCGACGCCCGTGAGTTCCTCCTCGTACCGGGCCATCAACGCGGCGCGCCGCCGGTTGTCCGCGTCCAGCGTGGACAGCTTCACCGACAGCACGGCCGCCTGCAGCGTGTCCATGCGGTGCGCGTACCCGATGATCTCGTGCTCGTACTTGCTGGTGCGGCCGTGGTCGCGCAGCCGGCGCACGGTCGCGGCGAACGCGTCGTCGTTGGTGGTGATCGCCCCGGCGTCGCCGAACGCGCCCAGGTTCTTGCCCGGGTAGAACGAGAAGCAGCCGGCCAGGCCGTACCCGCCGGCGCGGACGACCGTGCCGTCCGCGCGGACGACCTCCGCGCCGTGCGCCTGCGCCGCGTCCTCGATCAGGGGTACGCCGGCGTCGGCGGCCACCGCGGCGATCTGCTCCAGGTCGGCGGGGCGGCCGTGGATGTCCACCGGCAGCACCGCGCTGACCCCGTCGATGGCGCCCTTGAGCGCCACCGGGTCCATCGCGCCGGTCTCCGGGTCGATCTCGACGAACCGGGGCCGCGCGCCCAGCCAGCTCACCGGCTCGACCGTCGCGATGAACGTGTGCGCCGGCACCGCCACCACGTCGCCCGCGCCCACGCCGGCGGCGGCCAGCGCGAGGTGCAGGGCCGCCGTGCCCGATCCGACGCCGATCGCGTGCTTCGTGCCGCAGTACGCCGCGTACGCCTCCTCGAAGGCGCGCAGCTGCGGCCCCTGGATGAACGCGGTGGACTCCAGGACGTCCTGGACGGCGGCGTCGATCGCCGCCCGGTGCCGCAGGTACGCGGCCTTGACGTCAACCAGCGGAATCAAGGGAACCCCCAGGGTAGGGACGGTGGTCGAGCCCGGCCGGGCACAACAGCTCGTCGATGGTCTTCACCTGCCGGGCGGCGGCGCCGACCACGACCGCGCCGGGCTTGACGTCCTTGGTGACGACCGCGCCGGCGCCGATCAGCGCCCGCTCCCCCACCCGTACGCCGGGCAGGATGGTGACGTTGGCGCCGATCCGCGCGCCGCGTCCGATGTGGACCCCGCGGGTGCAGACGGCCACGTCGGGGCAGCGCGGGAACGGCGCGTTGGTCAGCGTCACGCGCGGCCCGAGCCAGGCGTCGTCCTCCAGGACGGAGTACTCGGGCACGAAGCAGTGCGAGTGCACGCGTACCCGGTCTCCGATGTGGACGGTGTGCTCCAGCACGGACAGCGAGCCGACCGAGACGTCGTCGCCGATGACGGTGTGCTCCCGGACGAGCACGTGGTGCCCGGTCTGGAAGCGGGTGCCGGCGCGCACCCCCGCGTAGACGACGGTGTGGCTGCGCAGGACGGCGCCGGCGCCCAGGACGGCGCCCTTCACGACGCAGAACTCCTCGACCGTGCTGCCGGCGCCGAGCCGGGCGTCGTCGGCGACGAGGGCGAGCGGGCTAACGGCCACCGTTGTCCACCTTCATCTGCGCCCCGCCGGCCCGCAGCGAGGCGTCGACGGCCTCCAGGACGGCGACGACGTCGACGCCGTTCCAGCCGTCGGTGCGCGGCCGGGTGCCGGTGTCGGCGGCGTCCAGGAAGTGCCGCAGCTCCACGCCCAGCGGCTCGGCGACCTCCAGGGTCGGGGCGTGTACGACGCCGTCGCGCAGCTTGTACTGCCACGCGCCGTACGCGTCCTCGTAGAGCTTGTCCGCGCCCTTGTCGTAGACGCGCAGCTTGGCCTCGGCGTCCATGTCGTCGTACACCAGCATCTGCTTGCTGCCGACCACCGTGGTGCGCCGCGTCTTGGACGGGTCGAGCCAGCTCACGTGCATGTGCGCGAGGACGCCGCCGGGGTACCCGACGGTCACGAACGCCACGTCCTCCACCCGGGCGTTGAGGTAGCGCGCCCCTCCGCCGCCGCCCACTCGGGCCGCTGCCCGACCAGGTAGTTGGCGATCGACACGTCGTGCGGCCCGATCGACCAGAACGCGTTGATGTCGCTCTGGATCCGCCCGAGGTTGAGCCGCTGCGAGTGCAGGTAGAGCAGGTCGCCGAACGCGTCGCCGTCCACCAGTTCCTTCATCCGGCGCACCGCCGGGACGTACTCGAAGGTGTGCCCGACCATCAGCGTCAGGCCGCGGTCGTCGGCGAGCGTGGCCAGCTCGACGGCGTCCACGGTGGACAGCGCGAGCGGCTTCTCGACCAGGACGTGCTTGCCGGCCGCCAGCAGCCGGCGGGTCAGCGGCGCGTGCGTGGCCGCCGGGGTGGCCACGACGGCGGCGCCCACGGCCGGGTCGTCGAGCACCTCGGCGAGGTCCGCGGTGACCCGCACGTCCGGGTACAGGCCGGCGGCCTTCGCCCCGCGCTCCTCGGACAGCTCCACCAGGTACCGCCACCGGTCGCCGGCGTGGGACTGCAGGTTGCGCGCGAGGTTGGGTCCCCAGTACCCGAACCCGATCAGCGCGACGGCGTCACTCACGTGCGGTCTCCTCTGCAGAGCGCGCCAGCCAGACCCAGGCCAGGCCGAGCACGGTGAACAGTTGCGCGGGGAAGAGCGGGTCCTCCAGCGACGGCGCCAGGAAGGCCACCAGCACGCTGAACGTGAGCGCGGCGACCGCCCACAGCCACACCGCGCGCGGCCGGCGCCAGGCCGCCCGCACGACGGGTGCGATGAGCAGGAAGAGCCAGACGAGGTACGCCAGCACGCCGAGCGCCCCGGTCTCCACGAGCAGGTGCAGCCAGAACGAGTCGACCTGCTTCTCGTTCGAGCCGTACAGCCGGAAGCCGTCCGGGCCGAAGCGCGGGTCCTGGTACCAGCGCGGGTCGTTCTGGTACGCGACGATGCCGCCGAACTGGCCCACGCCGTACCCGAGCAGCGGCCGCTTCAGCCACAGCTCGCCGCCCTGCTGGGCGTACAGGACGCGGACCTCGCGCTCGGGGATCTTCTCCGCGTCGTCGGCGCAGTCCGCGCGGGTCTCCACGCAGGTGTTGTCGCCCTCGGCGCCGCTGGGCAGGTGCAGCGCGCTGAACACCCCGGCGAGCCGGCGGGACAGCTCGGTCCGGTTCTCCGGGCTGATGGCGAGTTGGGCGCCGGCGAAGCCGAGCACCAGGGCAACGGCCAGGGCTGCGGAGCGCCACCGCCCCGGCGCAGCACGCAGATCACCGCGACGCCGGCCACGAAGCCGATGGTGGACTCGCGCGACTGGGTCGCCGACAGCGCCAGCGCCAGCCCGGTGAACGCCGCCCACGTTGTGCGCGAGCTGAGCGGACGGGTGACCATCCACGCGAGCAGGCCCAGCATCGCCATCGCCAGCAGGTGACCGAGGTGGTTGGGGTGATCCAGCAGCGCGTGCGCCCGGTTGATCCCGGCCCACGTCATGTTGATCCAGCCCAGCCCTTCGTACGCCGGCTGACCGACGACCGTCTGCACGATCGCGAGTAGGGCGTTGAGGCCGACGATCCCGGCCACGACGGCGAGCACCCGGCGCACCTGCCGGCCGCTCGGGTCGGCGGCCCGCCAGGCGTAGAAGACGATGGCGCCGCGCAGGTAGACGTACGCCGCCTCGGCGGTCAGCCGCGCCGGCGAGTCGCCGAGCAACCCGGACAGCACGAGCACCGCGCCGAGCACGACGAGGGCGATGTCGGCCGGGGTACGGAACTCGCGCCAGCGCCGCTCCATGGCCACCTTGACCACGGTGACCGCGAGTACGGCCAGGTACAGCGCGTTCTTGACGGTCTTGGGCCACTCCGGGGCGTCGGCGACCAGGTTGCCGCGGGCGTCCTGCACCGGCGTGGCCAGCAGCACCTGCACCCACGCCTCGAAGAGCACCCAGACCAGCAGCGTGCCGAGCAGCGCGACCAGGATGGTCGGCGCCCAGCGGACCGCGGCCGGGGCGACCCGTTGTTGTACCGAAACCATTCCCGTCCTCTGCTGTGCGGCGTCTGGCCAGACCCGGGCCATCACACCCTCCGCCGCCAACGCGACGGTGAACTCCCGGCGTCCCGGGGCTGTCCGACCGCCGAATCGTCACGGAGCGCGCGCATGTGCCCGGATAGCACCGCGACGCCGATGACCAGGGCGGACGCCGCCAGGGCGAGGCGCACGGAGACGTCGGCCACACCGTCCGTGACGGCCGCGACCGCGTACGCGCCGCCGACCACGGCCGCCGCGAGGCGCGCCGGAGCGGCCCACGGCATCGCGTGCTGCCGCCACGCGGTGACCACCGGCCCGCCCGCGGTGACCGCGGTCCCGCACAGGTAGCCCAGGCCGACGCCGGTCGCGCCGAGCGGGCCGCCGAGCGCCGCCACCACGGCCAGGCCGGTGAGCAGGCCGGCCACGGCCGAGCCGACCGGCACCCGCACGTGCGCGCCGCTGGACAGGGCGTTGACCGAGGGCACGGCCACCACGGCCAGGTAGGTCGCGGCCAGGATGAGCCGCAGCACCGGGGCGCCGTCCGCGTACCGGGGCCGCCGAACAGCGTCATCACCTCCGGCGCGAGCAGCAGCGCCGCCGCGAACGCCGGGGCCGGCAGCACCAGCAGCGCCCGGGTGGACAGGTCGGCCTGCCGGCGTACGCCGTCGACGTCGCCGGCCCCGTGCGCCCGCGCCATCGCCGGGAACAGCACGATCCCCAGCGCCCGGGGCAGGAAGTACGCCGGCGCGATCAGCGTCACCGCGGCGGCGAAGTAGGCCACCTCCCGCGGCGCGGCGAAGTGGTTGGCCAGCAACTGGGTGCCCTGCAGGAAGCCCTGCGAGCACAGCGTGCCCACGCAGGCCAGGGCGACGAACCCGGCGATCTCCCGCGTCCTCACGACGGGCCCGCGCCCACCCCGGGTCAGGGGGCGCAGGCGCCACCAGGCGCCCGCGGTGAAGAGCGCGTAGCCGGTGGCCAGCGGCAGCAGGTACAGCGACCAGCCGGCGGCCACCACGGCCGCCGTCGCGCCCAGCGACGCCGCCGAGCAGGCCAGCTCCAGCTTCGTGTACGCGGGAACGAGCCCGAAGCCGTACAAAACGGATTTCTGGCCGGAGTACGCGGAGAAGGCGCAGCACAGCGCGGCGACCTGGAACGCGTCGACCGCCCGCAGGTCGAAAGCCACCGCGGCAGCCACCGCCGCGCCGAGGCTGATCGGGACCGCGCCGGCCCAGCCCGCCCGGGTCAGCAGCCGGTGCACGCCCCGGGCCGCCTCCGGGTTTCCGGCGCCCAGCTCGTACGGGATGAACTTGGCCGCCGCGCTGGCCACCCCGGCCGGGAGCAGCAGGCTGCCGATGGTGGTGACCGCGATCAGCGAGCCGACCAGGCCGTACGTCTCGGGGTCGGTGGCACGGCTGACGATCACGCCGTGCAGCAGCCGGGTCAGGCCGAGGGCGACCAGGCCCGCCATGGTCAGCAGCAGGGTCACTTCGCGGTGAGCCGGTCGATCACCGAGAAGTAGTGCCGCTTCTGCTCGCTCCACCGCAGCCCGGCCATGACCTCGCTGGCCCGCCGCGCCTGGGCGAGCGCCCGCCGCGGGTCGAGGGCCAGCTCGCGCATGGCCTCGTACAGGGTTTCCTTGCCGGCCGGGTCGACGTAGCGGACCGCGTCGTCCGGGAAGTACCGCGCGATGACCGGGTTGCGGAACGTGATGACCGGGATGCCCAGGCTGGCGTACTCCAGCAGCTTGGTGGGCAGCACCCCGTCGGTCCACGGGTCGATCTGGCTGGGCACCAGTCCGATGTGGACCCGGTCCAGCTCGGCCACGATCTCGGGCAGCGGGTAGAGCCGGGTGGGCAGGTCCACCGCGTCCGCCACGCCCAGCGCCCGGGCCCGCTCGCCCAGCTCGTCCAGCCCGTCGCCGCTGCCGCGTACCTGCAGCCGCGCGCCCGGTACGGTCCGGCGCAGCTCGGCGAGGGCCTCGGTGGCTGCGACGAGGCCGTGCCGGGGCGCGATCAGCCCGTGGTAGCTGAACACCACCTCGCCGGCCGGGTCCCAGCCGCGCGGCTCCGGCCGGGGCGTGAAGAGCCGCTCGTCGGGGCAGTTCATCACCACCGACACCGGCCGGCGGGTCATCGTGCGGATCAGGTCGGCGTACGGCTCGTGCACGGTCAGCACCTCGGTCGCGAACCGCAGCGCGGCCCGTTCCGAGGCGGACACCGCGGCGAGCACCCGGCGCCGGTCGACGAACTTGGACGCGAACAGCTTCGAGGTCAGGTCGTGCACGTCGAGCAGCAGCGGTACGCCGAACAGCCGCGGCACGGAACCGGCGAACACCAGCGCCTCGGGCATCGAGTGCGCCTGCACCACGTCGAAGGCGCGCGGCCGGCGGGCCAGCCAGCCGGCGGCGCGGGCGCCGAACCCGCCGTACAGGGACAGGTACGCCTTCGCGGAGCTGCCCCGGTACTTGCGGGTGGGCAGGTGCACGACGCGTACGCCGTCGACGACGTCCTGCGCCGGCCGGCCGGGCGCGTCCAGCGCGGCGACGGTCACCTCGTCGCCCCGCGCGACGAGCGCCTCGGCCTGCCGGCGCACCCGCGGGTCCGACTCGTACTCGCTTACCACGATCATGCCGACCCGCAACGGGCGGCCACGATCGCGCCGCGGCGGGCTGGCGTTTTGGGTCGCCGACAAGGTCACGGGCCGAGGATAGGTGCGCGAAAGGCACCCGTCCCGGCCCGCGAAGCACTTACGCCGAGCTTTCGCCTGCCGTACTCCCGGCGTAAACCTGCACGTCACCGGCCGGCTCCGGCATAGTCCGGCGTCGATTGCGGAAGGCCAGGATCAGTGCCACCGCGCCGGCGAACGCCACCAGCCCGGCCCATCCGGCGGTCACGTGCATGGCGTGCACGAACGCCCGGTTCGCGGCGTCGACCAGGTCGGGGCGGCCCAGGACGGTGGCGACGTGACGGGTCGCCTCCGCCGAGGGTCGGGCGCCCTCGCGTACCCCCTCGGGAAGCCCGGCCAGCGCGGGCCCGATGCCATGCCGATAGCTGGTGGTGAGGATCGTGCCGAGGACGGCGATGCCCAGGACGCTGCCGACCTGCCGGATGGTGTTGCTGACCGCGGACCCGGCGCCCATCCGATCCATCGGCAGCGCGGCGACGACCGCGGCGGTGGTCGGCGCGACGACGGCGCCGATGCCGAAGCCGCTGAGCGCGCCCACGACGCACCACCAGAGCAGCGGGGTGTCCACGGCGAACGCCAGGTTGGCCGCGAACGCCAGCGCGACCAGGACCAGGCCCGGACCGGCGACGGCGGCGACGCCGAAGCGCCCGGCCAGCCGGCTGCCGAGCGGCGCGCCGGCGATGACGCCGAGCGCGCCCGGCAGCGCGACCAGGCCGGCGTCCCAGGCGGACATGCCCCGCGCGCCCTGCAGGTAGAAGGCGCCGAAGAACATCTGCCCGGTGACGGCGAAGAACATCGCGCCGAGGGCCAGGTTGCCGGCCGCGAACCGGCGGTTGCGGAACAGCCGCGGGTCGAAGCTGGGCTCGGCGGCGCGCAGTTCGGCGGCGACGAACCCGGCGAGCAGGGCCAGGCCGGCCGCGATCGAGCCGCAGACCTGCCACCGGCCCCAGTCGGCGCGCTGCCCGCCCTCGATCAGGCCGTACGCCAGCAGCCCCAGGCCGGCGGTGGACAGCACCAGGCCGAGCGGGTCCGGCCGGCGCCGCTGCGGGCTGCGCGGGTTGGGCACGTACACCGCGATCCCGAGCAGGCTCAGCCCCACCAGGGGCACGTTGACGAGGAAGACCGAGCCCCACCAGAAGTGGTCGATGAGCAGGCCGCCGAGCAGCGGGCCGCCGGCGACGCCGACGCCGCTGGAGGCGGCCCAGGCGGCGATCGCCCCGGGCCGGCGCTCCGGCGGGAACGTGAAGCTGATGATCGCCATCGACGCCGGCATGATCATGGCGCCGCCGGCGCCCATCAGGCCGCGGGCCACGATCAGCTCGGTGGGGCCGGACGCCCACGCGGCCCAGAGCGACGCCACGCCGAACATGACGACCCCGGCCACCAGGATCCGGCGGTGCCCGTACCGGTCGCCGAGCGCGCCGGCGACGAAGAGCGCGGTGGCGAACAGCAGCGAGTACGCCCCGACGGCCCACTGGAGCTGCCCGGGGCTCGCGCCGAGTCCGGCGGACGGGTCGGCGAGGCGTTCGAGGGCGACGCCCAGGATGGTGGCGTCCAGCCAGATGAGTACGGCGGAGAAGACGAGGATCGAGAGGATCCGGTTATCCTTTGACAGGTCCCTGACGGTCACGGCCCCGAGCCTGCTAGATCGTCAGGAACCTGTCAATAGTCTTTCGCATGCAGAATGGACGCCGTGACCGCTGAGCCCCGTACCGAGGAGTGCCTGAGCTTCCTGGTCCGCCACGCGTGGCTGAGCATGCGCGGCGTGGTCGCCGAGGCCCTCGCCGGCCACGGGCTCTCCGCGGCGCAGTACGGCTCGCTGCTGCTGCTCCAGCAGGAGCCGGGCATGACGGTCGCGGATGTCGGCCGGAAGGTGTCCAGCACCCGGCAGTCCGCCAACGAGATGCTCGCCGGGCTGGAGCGCGCCGGGCTCCTCGAACGCCGGGCGCACCCCCGGGACCGGCGCGCCCAGCAGGTTTTCCTGACCGAGGCGGGGCGGGCCCGGCTGCGCGAGGCCATCCCCGACGTCCAGGCCGTCGAGGGCGAGTTGGAGGCCGGCTTCACCGCCGCCGAGCGGGACGTCGTACGCCGCTGGCTGCTGCGGATGACGACAGCGGGTGCCCCGAGCGAGGAGGAGATCCCGACCAGCTGAGGGATCTGTGACAGGCTGTCCGGCATGACCCTGCTCCTGGTGGACGCGCCGAGCCTCTACTTCCGGGCGTACTTCGGCATCCCGGAGTCGGCGGCGCGGGCGCCCGACGGCACCCCGGTCAACGCCGTACGCGGGTTCCTGGACTTCCTGAGCACGCTGATCAAGATGCGCGATCCGGACCGCATGGTGTGCGCGCTCGACGCGGACTGGCGGCCGGCGTGGCGGGTGGCGCTGCTGCCGTCGTACAAGGCGCACCGGCTGGCCGACGGCGGGCCGCCCGGGGCGGAGATCGTGCCGGACACGCTGGTGCCGCAGATCCCGCTGATCCTCGACGTGCTGGCCGCGATCGGCATCCCGGCCGTCGACGCCCCCGGGTACGAGGCCGACGACGTGCTCGGCACGCTGGCCACCACCCAGCCCGGCCCGGTCGAGGTGGCCTCCGGCGACCGCGACCTCTTCCAACTCGTCGACGACGCCAAGCCGGTCCGGCTGCTCTACTGTGGACGCGGCGTGGCCAAGCTGGAGGACTGCGACGACGCCGCCGTGCGCGCCAAGTACGGCGTACCCGCCGCGGCGTACGCGGACTTCGCGGCCCTGCGCGGCGACCCGAGCGACGGGCTGCCCGGCGTGCCCGGCGTCGGCGAGAAGACCGCGGCCCGGCTGGTCACCCGGTACGGCGACCTAGCCGGCATCCTGGCCGCCCTGGACGACCCGAAGGCCGGCTTCGCCGCGGGGCTGCGCGCCAAGCTGGACGCCGCCCGCGACTACCTCGCGGTGGCCCCCAAGGTCGTGGAGGTCGCCCGCGACATCGACCTCCCGCCGCTGGAGCCGGCGCTCCCCCGCTCCCCGCAGGACCCCGACCGGTTGTTGGCGCTGGCCGAGAAGTGGGCCCTCGCGGGCCCCGCTCGCCGCTTGGTCGACGCCTTGGCATCGCGCGGCTGACCCCGGCCCCGGCCGGGCCCCAAAGAGGATCAGCGGAGCGAGGTTCAGCGCGTCAACGGCGGCGGGTCGAGGAGGGGAAGTTGGTGCGGCGGGCCGCCAGACCGTGCGGGGACGGCTCGGGCGGGGGCGGCGGGGCGTTCTCGCGATGGGCCATCCGCGCGTCGATGTAGGCGGCGCCGGCGCGGTCGTCGTCGTTCGGGGCGGCCAGCACGGCGTAGATCAGCGCGATCGCCACCAGGATCACCGCGAGGATGATCGGCACCAGCAGGTTGGACGCCGTCGCGCCGGACGGGTCCGGATCACCCGGGGTCACGTGCTCGTGCGCCGACATCGAGGACATGCCGGTGAAGTGCATGCCGTTGACGGCCACGCCCATGACCAGCGCCGAGGCGACGATCGCGACCGCGCCCTTGACGTTGACCACCAGCCACAGCGCCACGGTCGCCGCCACGACGGCGATCGCCAGCGACAGCCCCACCCGGGTCGGGTCGTAGTCGATCTGCGCGTCCACCCGCATGGCCGCCATGCCGGTGTAGTGCATCGCACCCACGCCCAGCCCGGCGAAGAGTCCACCCAGGAGGATCTTCACGAACGACGGCCGGCCCAGCGCCGCGATGAACAGTCCGACGCCGACCACGACGACCGCGAGCAGCGCGCTGGCCGCGGTCAGCGCCACGTCGTACCGGATCTGGCGGCCCTGCACGGAGAAGCCGAGCATGGCCATGAAGTGCATGCTCCAGATGGCCGTGCCACCGATGGCCCACGCCGCCAGCATGAGCCACCAGGCGCGCTGCGCCGAGTTGAGCGCCTCCCGCGCCCGTACGGCGCAGGTCAGCCCGAGCAGCGACCCGAGCACCGAGAGCGCGTAGCTCAAGATCGGTGTGATCGGACCGTATACAAAGTGATGAATCTCCACAGTGGTCCCCAAGACCCGCAACGCACCGCAACACGGAAGCGATTCGCGTTTGCGATCATTTAGGGACGCCCGGCGTTCCGCAATTGGACCTTCGGTCAAACGTCAGACCGTAATCCGAAGATCACCCTACGGCGTTGTATGCGAGCACTCCGCGATTGACGGCCCCCATCGCCGCCCGGGCGGCCTCCCGCAGCCGGGGCGTCGCCGAGGCCGCCTCCGCCACCTGCCCGAGCAGGTCGACGACCTGCCGCGCCCAGCGCACGAAGTCGCCGGCCGGCATCTCGCCCTCCAGGTTGTGCCCGCTGGCCAGCACCTTCGCCAGGTCCTCGCCACGGGCCCACCGCAGGATCGGCCACACGAACCCCAGGTCGGGCTCGCGGGTCAGGTCGAGCCCGCGGGCCGCCTCGTCGACCTCCAGCTCGGCCCACAGCTTCTGGGTGGCGTCGACCGCGTCGGAGAGCGCCCCGCGCGGCACCGAGGCCCGCTCGTCGCCGTCCCGGCGCGCCTCGTACAGCACCACGGACACGGCCGCGGCCAGCTCCGCCGGGGCCAGGCCGTCCCAGACGCCGCGGCGCAGGCACTCGGCCACCAGCAGGTCCGCCTCGGTCCAGATCCGGGCCAGCATCCGGCCGGCGTCGGTCACCTCGCCCGCGGCCGTCAGGTAGCCGCGGCTGGCGAGCAGGTCACACACGTTGTCGAACGTGCGGGCCAGCGACCCGGTCCGCCCGGCCACCTTCTCCCGCAGCTGCTCGGTGTCGCGCTGCAGCCGGTGCCGGCGCTCCGCCCAGCGGGCGTGCTCCTCCCGTTCCTCGCAGGCGTGGCACGGGTGCTGCCGCAGCTGGATGCGCAGCAGGGCCAGCTCGTGGTCCTCGCCGTTGCCTCGCGAACGGTTGCGCCGGCCGGCGTGCCGGTCCAACCCGGTGGCGGTCACCTCCGCGGCCAGGTCGCGGCGCGCCGCGGGCGAGCGCGGATTGAAATTCTTGGGTACGCGGACGCGGGCCAGCACCTCGGCCGGCCCGCTGAAGTCGGCCGACGTGACCCGCCCGGCCCAGCGGTCCTGGGTCAGCACCAGCGGCTTCGGCTCGCCGAACCCGGCGTTGCCCGGATCGAGCACCACCGCGAGCCCCGCCCGGCGGCCGGACGGCACCCGGATCACGTCGCCGACCCGCAGCCGTTCCAGGGCCCGGACCGCCTCGGCGCGGCGCTGGCTGCTGCCCTGCCGGGCCAGCGCGCGCTCACGGTCGGCGATGGCCACCCGCAGCGCGAAGTACTCGTCGAAGTCGCCGTGGTGGCAGCGCACCTCGTTGCCGTACGCCTCGACGGTCTCGACGTTGCGCTGCACCTGCCGGGCCAGGCCGACCACCGACCGGTCCGCCTGGAACTGCGCGAACGAGGACTCCAGCAACTCCCGGGCGCGGTCGGTGCCGACGGTGCCGACCAGGTTGGCGGCCATGTTGTACGACGGCCGGAAGCTGGACCGCAGCGGGTACGTGCGGGTCGAGGCGAGCCCGGCCACGTGCCGCGGGTCGACCTCGGGCGCCCACACCACGACGGCGTGCCCCTCCACGTCGATGCCGCGCCGCCCGGCCCGCCCGGTGAGCTGGGTGTACTCCCCGGCGTCAGGTCCACGTGCGCCTCGCCGTTGAACTTGACGAGCCGTTCGAGCACCACGCACCGGGCCGGCATGTTGATGCCGAGGGCCAGCGTCTCGGTGGCGAACACGGCCTTGACCAGCCCCCGGACGAACAGCTCCTCCACGACCTCCTTGAACGCCGGCAGCAGGCCCGCGTGGTGGGCGGCCAGCCCGCGCTCCAGCCCGTCGAGCCACTCCCAGTAGCCCAGCACGGACAGGTCTTCACCGGGGATGGCCATCATCCGGGTCTCCACCACCCGGCGGATCTCGGCGCGCTCCTCCGGCGTGGTCAGCCGCAGCCCGGCGTGCAGGCACTGCTGCACCGCCGCGTCGCAGCCGGCCCGGCTGAAGATGAACAGGATCGCCGGCAGCAGCCCCTCACGGTCCAGGCGCTCGACGATGTCGGCGCGCAGCGGCGGCCGCCACCGCCGGCCGCCGCGCCCGCGCGGCGGGTAACCGTCGGTCAGCTCCAGCCGGCGCAGCGTCTCCCGGCTGTAGCGCAGCAGCTCCGGGTGTACGTCGTGCTTGCGGGCTGCGTCGGCGTCGTGGAACAGGTCGAACATCCGGCGCCCGACCAGCATGTGCTGCCACAGCGGCACCGGACGGTGCTCGCTGACCACCACGGCGGTCTCGCCGCGCACGGTTACCAGCCAGTCCGCGAACTCCTCCGCGTTGGACACGGTGGCCGACAGGGAGACCAGCGTCACCGACGCCGGCAGGTGGATGATGACCTCTTCCCAGACCGCGCCGCGGAACCGGTCGGCCAGGTAGTGCACCTCGTCCATCACCACGTACGCCAGACCGTCCAGGGTGGACGAGCCGGCGTACAGCATGTTGCGCAGCACCTCGGTGGTCATCACCACCACGGGCGCGTCGCCGTTGATGGCGTTGTCGCCGGTGAGCAGCCCGACCGCGTCGGGGCCGTAGCGCTGCACCAGGTCGTGGTACTTCTGGTTGGACAGCGCCTTGATCGGCGTGGTGTAGAAGACCTTTCGCTTGACGCCCTCCGCGCGCAACGTCAGGTGGACGGCGAACTCGCCCACCACGGTCTTGCCCGCTCCGGTGGGCGCGCAGACGAGGACTCCGCTGCCCCGTTCCAGGGCCTCGCACGCCTCGCGCTGGAAGTCGTCGAGATCGAACCCGAGATCGAGGGCGAAGTCTTCGAGCGCCGGAAAGGACTGCTCGGCCCGGCGGCGCGCCGCGACGAACCGCTCGGCGGGGCTGCTCATAGGCCAAATCTATCGTGTCAGGTCAGCCCGTACTCATCGCGGCGCGGGACGAGGCGCATGGCGAGCCGGGCGCGGCCGGGGCCGTCGACCTGGCGCGGGCCGTATTTGGCGTCGAACATGCCCAGCACGGCGGTGCGGTCCGGCACCGAATCGCCGTCCACGCGGGCCAGCCGGAACGTCTGCCCGAGCCGCCCGTCGATGGTCAGCGGGTTCCCGCTGACGATCTCCAGGCTACCCGTGCCGTGGTCGGTGAGCTGGTCGACCATGGGCGCGCCGTCGATGAAGCAGTCGCCGTCCACGATGACGAAGTGCACGCCGCAGTTGCGCAGCGGCGTGTCCTCGTGAAACACCGTGATCGGCACGGTGATGTAGTCGCTCAGCGGCCGGGTGCTGGGGTGCCGCCACAGGTCGTCGAAGCGGCCCTGCACGAAGTCGCCCAGCGGGCTGGACAGGTAGACCTCCAGGTGCGGCGCGGCCGACGCCCGGATGCCGATCGGGAAGAACGAGATCAGCGCCTTGTCGTCCCAGCGAAACATCTGGATCGACGGGGACGCGTCGTAGATGCGCACCTGGAAGCGGGTCAGCGTGCCGGCGTCCAGGGCGCCGGCGAAGTCGTTGAGGTGGCGCAGGTTGTCCTGGATCACCCGGCGCACGTCGACCGGCCGGATCTCCTCGGCGCGCTGGTCGGCCGCCGCCGAGTCCGGGTCGAGCAGCAGCACCCGTACCGTCGCGCCGTTGCCCAGGGCGGTGCGCACGGCGGTGAGGAAGCGGCCGCGGCTGGTGCCCTCCAGCATGTGGTTGCCGGTGTCCATCACGGCCACCAGGTCGACCGCGCCGGCCACGTGGTCGCTGAACTCGTCGTGGTCGAACGACGGGTGCTCCTCCACCCGGGAGCGGCGCAGCTCCTCGAAGATGGGGTCGAAGACCGCGTACGACAGCGCCACCATGACCACCGCGGCACCGATGTTGAGCAGCAGGTCGCTGTTGAAACCGCGGGTCAACCGGGCCCACACCAGCAGCACGGCGGCGACCGTGAGCAGGGCCAGCACCCCACGATGCGGCGAGCCCGGCGGCGCAACCGGGCGCGGGTCAGTCTCCACCAGCCGCGCAACGGCCCTCCCCCTATGTGGTCCCTCCCATACCGGACAGTGAGCGTAACCCGCGGGTCGGCCGGCGGGAGTCGGCCGGCGACTCGATAGGGTCACGACGTGCCGGACCAGACCGAACCATCCGCTAACCGACCCGTGCGGCGCCCGGTGGAGGCGGTGCTCTTCGACTTCCACGGCACACTGGCGCAAGTGGAGGACGCGGTCGAGTGGGTCATCGCGGCCGCCCTGACCTGCGGCGCGACGCTGGAGCGGGCGCGGGCCACGGTGCTGGCCGACCGGCTGGTCACCGTGGGGCGGGCCGGCGGGCCGGTGCCGGTCCGGGTGCCGCCGCACCTGGCCGAGGTGTTCGCCGACCGGGACCTGTACGAGGACTCGCACCGGGCCGCGTACGTCGGGCTCGCCGCGACCGTCGGCGTGGGCGTGGACGGCATCGAGGACGCCCTGTACGAGCGCCTGCTGCACCCGGACGGCTGGGTCCCGTACACCGACACCGCCGGCACGCTCGCGGCGCTGCGCGAGGCCGGCGTGCCGATCGCGGTGGTCAGCAACATCGGCTTCGACATCCGGCCGCTCTTCGCCGCGTGGGGGCTCGCCGAGTTCGTCGACGCGTGGGTGCTGTCGTACGAGGTGGGGCGCACCAAGCCCGACCCGGCCATCTTCCTGCGCGCCTGCGGGGCCCTCGGCGTGGAACCGGAGAAGACCCTGATGGTGGGCGACACCCCCGCCGACGCCGGTGCGGTACGCGCCGGCTGCGCCGCCCTGGTGCTGCCCGCCGCCGAACCGGGCCTGGCCAACGGACTCGCCGCCGTACTCGACCTGGCCGGCGCCAAGCTAGGTGAGTAGCCGGACGGCCCGGGGACCGCCGTGATCGTCACCGGCAGCGGGTACGCCCGCTCGCCGTCGACGTACGTGGTGATGCCCTCGCCCTCGATCTCCACGGTGCGCGCCCGGTAGGTGTGCACCTGCGGGTGGTCGACGTGCGTGCCCTCGTACGTCTTGCCCTTCAGCTTGATCAAGGTGGTGCGGTTGACGTTGCCGAGCACCACGTCGAGCACGCCGTCGGTCGGGTCGGCGGACGGGACGATCCGGATGCCGCCGCCGTAGCTGGCGCAGTTGCCGACCGCGAGCAGCACCGCGTCGATGCGCTGCTCCTCGCCGTCCAGGCGCAGCACGTACCGCCGGGGCTTGAGCCGGACCACCTCGATGAGGATGGCCAGGTCGTACCGGCGAGGCCCGCGCGGCCAGCGCATCCGGTTGGCGCGCTCGTTGACGACGGCGTCGAACCCGGCGGCGAGCACCGCGCCGTACCACATCTGGCCGCCGTCGGCGCCGGTGAGGCGCGCGAGGTCGACCGGCCGCGTGCGGCCGGCCTTCACCGCGTCGGCGATGGCCGCCGCCGCCGCGAGCGGCTCGGACGGCACGCCGGTCTCGACCGCGAAGTCGTTGCCGGTGCCGGCGGGCACCGCGCCGAACGGCACGTCCGTGCCGGCCACCGCCTGCAACGCCAGGTGCACGGTGCCGTCGCCGCCCACGGCCACCAGGGCCCCGGCGCCGCCGGCGACGGCCGCGTGGCACGCCGCCTGGGCTTCTTCCCGGGTACGGGCGTCGAGCAGCCGGACGGGACGCTCCGCCTCGGCGAGCCGGTCCAACAGGGCCGGGAAGAGATCCTTGTGCCGCCCGCGCCCGGCCTCCGGGTTGGCGAGCACGACCAGGTCGCCGGTCATCAGGTGGTCTCGTCGTAGCGGCGCTCGATGGGCAGCGGCGCCGCCACCGGGGTGACCACTTCGAACTGCTCGCCGGCCTCGATCGGCTCCGTGTCGTACTCCAGCGGGGACGCCTCGTCATCGTCGAGGCTGTCGAAGCTCTCCTGCGCCCGCCGCTTGCGGCGGTCGTTGATGAACGCCACACCGACCGCCGCGAAGTAGAGCACGCACAGGCACAGCGCGAGCGCGGTCATGCCGAACGGGTCCGGCGTCGGGGTGGCGATCGCGGAGAACGCGAAGAACGCGAAGATGGCCACCCGCCACCAACTGAGCAGCCGTTTAGCGCTGGCCAGGCCGACGAAGTTGAGCATGAGGATGATCAACGGGAACTCGAACGCCACCCCGAAAATCAGGATCAGGTTGGTGACGAACGAGAAGTACCGGCCGACCTCGAGGGTGGTCTGGATGTTGTCCGGCCCGATCTGCAGCAGGAACTCCAGGCCGGTGTGCACCACGAAGAACGCCAGGAACCCGCCGGCCGCGAAGAGCGGGGCGGCGATCGCGGCGAACGCGTACGCGTAGCGCCGCTCGTGCCGGTGCAGGCCCGGCGCGATGAAGGCCCAGAGCTGGAACAGCCAGATCGGCCCGGCGATGATCAGGCCCAACCAGAGCGAGAGCCGCAACTGGAGCAGCAGGACGTCGGCGGGTCCGAGCTGCAGCAGCATGCACTGGCCCTCGGCGTTTTTGGACTGGGGCAGCGCGCAGTACGGGTTGTCCATGATGTCCATCACCCGCTCCGAGAGCAGGAAGCCGATGATGAACCCGATCAGGATGCCCAGGGACGCGCGGAACAACCGCGTGCGGAGCTCGCGGATGTGCTCGATGAGGGTCATCGAGCCGTCGGCGGCCCGCTCAAAGTTGCTCGGACCGCGCCGCCGGAGAGAGAACGCCACGGGGGGAGCCGGGGATCAGATGTTGTCGCGGGTGCGCTGCACCGGGTCGACGACCGGCTGCTGCTGCGCGGTGGTCGGCGGCAACGGCTGGCGCTGGTGCTGCGCGTCCGCCTTTTCCGCCAGGTCGCGCTCGTCGTCGTCGGTCAGGTGCTTGGTCTCCGCCTTGATGATCCGCAGCGAACGGCCGAGCGAGCGAGCCGCGTCGGGCAACCGCTTCGCGCCGAAGAGCAGGACCAGCACAACGACGAGTACAGCGATGTGCCACGGCTTGAGGGCGCCCATGGGAAGCTCCTGTTGCTGATCGGTCGTGAGGACTGACGAGCCCTATCGTACGTGCGTCTGGCGGACAGCCGTCAACGGCTGTGCGCGCCGCGTTTGACCTTGATATCGGCCAGGCGCTCCTGGGTGATCTCGGTCTTCAGCCGCAGCGTCTCGACCTCCCGCTGGAGGGCCAACGCGGTGGTCTGCAGCCGCTCCGCCTCGGCCTGCCGGCGCTGCAACGTCAGTGCCGCCCGGCGCAGGCGACCCAGGCGCCCCACCACCGGACGCACCGCCAGCACCAGTATCACCAGCCCCAACAGCACCGCGGCCAACACGACCCACTTCACCACGGCGCTCAACTGTACTGGCCTTCCTTCTCGTACTCGCCCTCTTTGTCGTACTGGTCCAGGGCCGCCGCGGCCTGCGCGCGGACCCCTTCGATCAGGTCGGGCGGCGCGACCACGGTGGCTTCCGGCCCGAGGCCGAGCACGAACCGGCGGGCCCAGGCCAGGTCGGTGACCCGCAGTGACACGAGCCACTCCTCACCGTCGGGGCGCACGTTCTCGCAGGGGTAGTACTCGGTGATCCAGCGGCCGCCGCGGCTCACCCGCAGCGTGACGATCGGCAGCTCCGGGCCGGGCTGGAAGATGCCCTCGCTCACGTCGTGCAGCTGCACCTGGCGCGGCGGGCGGGCCGGCTCGTCCAGCTCGGTGAGCGCGTCGATCCGGTCGGCGCGGAACAGCCGCACCGCCTCGGCGCGGCGGCACCACGCCTCCAGGTAGCCGCGGCCGGCGACCATCAGCACCCGGATCGGGTCGACCACCCGCTCGGTGGTCTCGTCGCGGGTCGCCGTGTAGTACGTGATCCGCAGCGCCCGCTGCCGCTCGACCGCGCCGCGGATGGTGTCGAGCCGGTCGGCGTTGCCCGGCAGGCGCACGGCCACCGGCGCGCCGGCCAGATCGCCCGCCGCGCTCTCGATCTTGGCGAGGGCGCGCTCGATCGCGTCCCGGTTGGCCATCCCGGGCGTCTCCGCCAGCATCCGCAGCGCCACCACCAGGGCGAGCGCCTCGTCGGGCGTCAGCCGCAGCGGGCGGTCGATGCCGGCGTCGTACGTGATCGTGACGTGCACCCCGTCGAACGCCATGTCGATCAGGTCGCCCGGCCCGTAGCCGGGCAGCCCGCACACCCACAGCAGTTCCAGGTCCTCGCGCAGCTGCTTTTCGCTGACGTCGAGGTCGGCGGCCGCCTCGGTGATCTCGATGCCGGGGCGGGCCAGCAGGTAGGGCACCAGGTTGAGGAGCCGGCCGAGCCGGTCGGCCGCTGCGGCGTTCATCGCATACCGGCGGAGGCCGCCTCGTGCCGGGTGGCGATCTCCTTGAGCCGCTGGATGACCGCCTCGCGCACCTCCGGCGGCTCGAGCACCCGCACGTCCGCGCCGTAGCCCACCAGCGAGGCGGCGAACCCCTCGGCGTCGGCGAAGTGCATCACCATGCGGTCGCCGGCCGGCCCCGGCTCGATCTCGTGCGCCCAGCGGCGCAGCCCCGCCGCCCGTCCCGGCCGCACCACCACGGTGGCCCGCCCGGTGCGCTCGACCGGCCCGGACCAGCGCGCCACGTGGCTGATCAGGTCGACGCCGGCCGGTGGCTCGTACGCCCCCGGCTTGCCGGTGGCCTTGACCGCGCCGACGACGCGGGACAGCCGGAAGCAGCGGGTGGCGTCGCGGTCCAGGTCGTGACCCACCACGTACCACCGGCCGCGCCAGCAGACCACGCCCCACGGCTGGAGCCGGCGGGTGGTCGGCGCGTCGCCCTCCGGTACCCGGTAGTCGAACGTCACCGTGCGCCGGTCGCGGGCCGCGGCCGTCAGCGGCGCGAACGTCGGATCGACCGTCACCACCGGCTCCACCCCGAGCGTGGCGTGCGGGTCGACGTCGATGCCGGCGGCGCGCAGCTTGGCCAGGCCGGACGACGCGGCGGCGGCCAGCCCGGTGTGCTGCCACAGCCGGGCGGCGATGCCCACCGCGGCCGCCTCGTCGGGCTCCAGCGCGATGTCCGGCAACGCGTACTCCCGCGCGGCGATCCGGTAGCCGGGCTCGGCGTCGAAGACGCTCGCCGTGCCGGTCTCCAGCGGGACGCCCAGCTCGCGCAGCTCGGCCTTGTCGCGCTCGAACTTACGTTGGAACGCCTCGTGGTCGCGCGGGTCGTCCGGGTCGTGCTCGTAGCCCGGGACGGTCGCGGCGATCTGCGCCGCGGTCAGGAACCGCCGCGTGGAAAGCAGGCAGATCACCAGGTTGACCAGGCGTTCCGTGCGAGTCCGCGACACGCCCCCGACTCTAACCCCATTCGCACGCCCGTACGGCCTCCGGCAGGCCGCGTCGCGCGTCGGGTTTCCCTCTCTTGAGGCACAATCCGCTCGTGTCGGATGTTTCCCGCGAGAGTGTCGGCACCGTCATCGTGGCGGGCGCCGCAAACCTGGCCATCGCCGCCGCCAAGCTGGTGGCCGGCCTCATCTCCGGCTCGGCGGCGATGCTGTCCGAGGCGGCCCACTCCCTGGCCGACACCGCCACCGAGGCGCTGCTGTTCACCGCGCTGCGGCGCTGTTCACGTTCGTGGCGGGCGCTGGCTTCTCCATCACGCACGGTGTGCACACCATCCGCTCCGGTGAGCACTCGGGCGACTACCTCGTGTCGTACGTGGTGCTGGCCGTGTCGTTCGCGATCGAATCGGTGTCGCTGACCCGCGCCGTCCGACGCCGGGTGCGCGGCGAGGCGGCCCGCTGGCGCACCACGCCGGCCCGGTTCCTGCGGCTGACCGCCGACACCGCGGGCAAGGCGGTCTTCCTGGAGGACAGCGCGGCGCTCATCGGCCTCCTGCTGGCCGGCGCCGGGATCGGGCTGTCCCAGCTCACCGGCGACGAGATGTGGGACGGCCTGGCCTCCATCGCGATCGGCCTGCTGCTGCTCGTGGTGGCCGCGATCCTGGCCCGCAGCAACGTGTCGCTGCTGGTCGGCCAGGCGGTGCCCGGCAAGATCCGGGACGCGATCGAGGCGGAGCTCGCCGCGGTGCCCACCGTCGACCGGGTCGACACGCTGCTCACCATGCGCCTCGGCCCCGAGGACATGCTCGTGGCCGCCAAGGTGGACTTCGCCGACGACGCCACCGGCGCCGACATCGAGGCCGCCGCAGACGAGGCCGAACGCCGGCTCGCCGCCCACTTCCCGGGCATCCGGTACGTCTTCCTCGACCCGACCCGGCGCCGTGGTTAGGTTTCGGTCATGGTGGTGCGTTGGCGTTCCGGGACGGTCACGGCGATCGGCCGGCGGTGGCACGGCGCGGTCACGCTCTCGGTGGATGTCGCCTCCGGGACGGTCCGGGCGCTCGCCTACCCCGCGCTGGTCGGCGAGCCCGAGGTGGGCGACCGGGTGCTGCTCAACGTCGGCGCGCTGGAGATGGGCCTCGGCACCGGCGGGTACGCCCTGGTCGTCGCGCTCCCCGACCGGCTGCCCCCGGACCCCGGCCCGTCCTCGCGCGACCTCGGCCACCTCGTGAAGGCGCGCTACACCCCGCTGCAGGCCATCGTGCTGGGCGTGGACGAGGAGGCGTCGCCGCACCACGCCGTGCTGGCCGACGCCTCCGACATCGGCGGCATGCCGGTGGTGGTGGCCGACCTGCACTCCGCGCTGCCCGCGATCCTCGCCGGCGTACGCGCCGACGCCCCCGCCGCCCGGGTGGCGTACGTGATGACCGACGGGGGCGCGCTGCCGGCCTGGTTCTCCCGCACGCTCGACGGGCTCCGCGGCCACCTCGCCGGCACGGTGACGGTGGGCCAGGCGTTCGGCGGCGACCTGGAAGCGTCGACCGTACACAGTGGACTGCTCGCGGCCCGGCACGTGCTCGGCGCGGACGTGACGGTGGTCACCCAGGGCCCCGGCAACCTGGGTACGGGCACCACGTGGGGCTTCTCCGGCGTGGCGGCCGGCGAGGCGGTCAACGCGGTAGCGGCGCTCGGCGGCCGGCCGGTGGGCGCGCTGCGGATCTCCGACGCCGACCCGCGCCCCCGCCACCGCGGCATCTCCCACCACAGCCTCACCGCGTACGGCAAGGTGGCCCTGGCCCCCGCCGACCTGGTCATCCCGCAGGGCCTGCCCTTCGACGTCGACGAGACCCCACTGGCCCGCCACCGCGTGATCCACGTCCCGATCGACGGCCTGGAGCGGGCCCTCAAGGCGTCCCCAGTCCCCTTGTCCACAATGGCCCGCGGCTTAGACGAAGACCCCTGGTACTTCCTAGCTTCGGCCGCCGCCGGCCGCCACGCCGCCGCCCTCCTCCCGCCCCCCTCTCGTCGATCTTGAAGTTGTCAGGTCCAGATGCCCGAAATGGAACCTGAAAAGTTCAAGATCGACGGGGTTAGCTGGCGACGATGAGCGTGATCCAGGCGCCCAGGATGACCACGAGAATGAGGGCGAGCACCCAGGTTGGCACGGTGTGCTCGCCGCGGCGATTGCGGGCGATCTCGGCGGCGATCTTCTGCCGGCGCCGCTGGATCAACCCCGGCCGCCGCGCCTGGTCGTCGGAGGGTTCGGGCTGTGCCATGGTGCCGACGAGCCTACTCCCCCGCCCCCTTCCCAAGAGGGCAGCCCTCTTGGGGCGTGCGGCCGTGAACAGGGGCCTCCCTGCTGGGCCGCCCGGCCCTGAGAAGGGCACAGGGGAGCCCTTCTCACGCACAACTTCCAACAGGGGTCCCCTACTGGGGCGTAACCCCGCCCCGCCCGGCTCGGCCGCGCACCCCGCCCCGCCGGGCCGCCGCACACACCGCACTCCCAGCCGCGTCGATCAAGGACTTCTCCGCCGATCAAGGGCAAACGGTCGTGGAAAAGAGATCCAACCACGACCATATGCCCTTGATCGACGGGAAGAACGGGGCGTGAGGAGGGACGGCCGCGAGGAGAGAGGGCGGCTTACATGCTGGCGATTAGGCGTTCTACGCGCTCGTCGTAGGCGCGGAAGGGGTCCTTGCAGAGGACGGTGCGTTGGGCCTGGTCGTTGAGCTTCAGGTGGACCCAGTCGACGGTGAAGTCGCGCCGCTTCTCCTGGGCGTGCCGGATGAACTCGCCGCGCAGCCGCGCCCGGGTCGTCTGCGGCGGCGTCTCCTTGGCCTCGAAGATCTCCAGGTCGGTGGCCACCCGGTCGACCTGGCCACGGCGTTCCAGCAGCCCGTACAGGCCGCGGCCGCGGCGCAGGTCGTGGTACGCCAGGTCCATCTGGGCGACCCGCGGGTGGGACAGCGGCAGGTCGTGCTTTTCCTGGTAGCGCTCGATCAGCCGCAGCTTGCTCACCCAGTCGATCTCGCGGGAGACCGGCTCCAGGTCGCCGAGCTCGACGGCGCGCAGCACCCGCCCCCACAGCTCGACGACCCGCTTGGCGGTCTGGTCGCCGCCCCGCCGCTCGACGAACTCGGTGGCCTTGGCCAGGTACTCCTGCTGGATCTCCAGGGCGCTGACCTCCTTGTTGGAGGCGAGCCGCACCTTGCGCCGGCCGGTGACGTCGTGCGAGACCTCGCGGATGGCGCGGATCGGGTTTTCCAGCGACAGGTCGCGCATCACCACGCCGGCCTCGATCATGCGGAGCACGATGTCGGCGCTGCCCACCTTGAGCAGGGTGGTGACCTCGTTCATGTTGGAGTCGCCGACGATCACGTGCAGCCGGCGGTAGCGCTCGGCGTCCGCGTGCGGCTCGTCGCGGGTGTTGATGATGGGCCGGCTGCGGGTGGTGGCGGAGGAGACGCCCTCCCAGATGTGCTCGGCCCGCTGGGACAGGCAGTAGACAGCGCCGCGCGGGGTCTGGAGCACCTTGCCGGCGCCGCAGATCAGCTGCCGGGTGACCAGGAACGGGATCAGCACGTCCGCCAGCCGGCCGAACTCCCCGTGCCGGGACACCAGGTAGTTCTCGTGGCAGCCGTACGAGTTGCCGGCCGAGTCGGTGTTGTTTTTGAACAGGTAGATCTCGCCGGCGATGCCCTCGTCGTGCAGGCGCTTTTCGGCGTCGACGAGCAGGCCCTCCAGGATCCGCTCGCCGGCCCGGTCGTGGGCGACGAGGTCGGCGACGGAGTCGCACTCGGGGGTGGCGTATTCGGGGTGGGAGCCGACGTCGAGGTAGAGCCGGGCGCCGTTGCGCAGGAAGACGTTGCTGGAACGCCCCCACGACACCACCCGGCGGAACAGGTAGCGGGCCACCTCATCCGGGGACAACCGCCGCTGCCCCCGATACGTGCAGGTGACGCCGTACTCGGTCTCAAGGCCGAAGATTCGCCGTTCCATGAACAGACACTAGCCGTCTGAAGGCCCTGGCCGTCACTCCTGGCGCAAGGTTTCGGTGTACGCGCGGCACGTGTCGTACACCGGCAACAGCCCGGACGCCATCGCCTCGGCGAGGCTCGGGGCGGCGTCGTCGCGCGCGGACAGCTGCGGCGCGTCGGCCGGCCACTCGATCGCGAGGTCGGGATCGAGCGGGTGCACGGTGTGCTCGGCGCCCGGGTTGTACGTCGTGGAGCACAGGTACGTCAGCGTCGCGTCGTCGGTCAGCGCGCAGAACCCGTGGCCCAGCCCTTCGCCGATGTAGACCGCGCGCCGGTCGACGTCGTCCAGCCGTACGGCGTCCCAGCGGCCGAACGTGGGCGAGCCGACCCGGATGTCCACGATCACGTCGAGGACGGCGCCGCGCGGGCAGGTGACGTACTTGGCCTGGCCGGGCGGCACGTCGGCGAAGTGGACGCCGCGCACCACACCGCGGGCGGACACCGACATGTTGGCCTGGGCCAGCTCCAGCGGGTGGCCGACCACCTCGGCGAGCTTGTCGAAGCGGTACCACTCCAGGAAGAGCCCGCGCGGGTCGCCGTGCGGCTGCGGGGTGATCTCCCAGGCACCGTCGATGCTCAGCGAACGAATCTTCATACCCGGGCCACCGTCACAAACTCGTTGTACGTGAAAAGCTTCCCCATGAACCGCGGAAACGGGAACGAGTACTGTCGGATGACCGTCATCCCGAGGTCGCGGCACATCGCGGCCGCCTCCGTGAAGCCCACGAACCGCACGTGCGTCGCGTCGCTGGCGTACCCGCGCTCCTGCGGGGTGATGAAGACCGCGGTCCCGCCCGGCTTGACGCTCGGCAGGTACGACTCGACGACCTCCCGCGCCTGCTCCTCGGGCATGTGCTCCAGCAGGTGCGCGGCCAGCATCGAGTCGAAGGTCGCGGTGCGGTCCGTCGCGAAGAACTCCTCGATCGTGTACGCCTCGAAGCCCTGCGCGCGGGCCACCTCGACGGACGTCGGGTTGTGGTCGACGCCGACCCCGTTGCCGACGCCGAGGTGGGCCAGGTTGCGCCCCAGCCCGCAGCCGACGTCGAGCGTGTGGCCGAGCTTGAGCCGGCGGATGTTCCACCGGTACGGCCGCTGCACGTCCAGGACCTGCTTCCAGCGCGCGCCGGTCACCCGTTGCAGGCGCTCGGTGTAGTCCTGACCCTCGGTCCCCCGCACAGGTGGCAACCCTATCCCTCCAGCAGAGCCAGCAGATAGTCACCGTATCCGCTCTTGGTCAGCGGCACGGCCAGCTCGCGCAGGCGCTCGGCGTCCAGGAACCCGGCCCGCCACGCGACCTCCTCCACGCAGCCGATCTTCAGGCCCTGGCGCTCCTCGATGACCCGGACGAACTCGGCGGCCTGCATCAGCGAGGTGAACGTTCCGGTGTCCAGCCAGGCCGTACCCCGGTCGAGCACGGTCACCGACAGCTCACCCCGCTCCCGGTACGCCTCGTTGACCGCGGTGATCTCCAGCTCGCCCCGGTCGCTGGGCTTGAGCTGCCGGGAGATCTCGACCACCTGGTTGTCGTAGAAGTACAGGCCGGGCACCACGTAGCGGGACTTGGGCCGGTCCGGCTTCTCCTCGATCGACAGCACCTTGCCGGTGCCGTCGAACTCCACCACGCCGTACGCCTCGGGGTTGGCCACCGGGTACGCGAACACCCGCCCGCCGGCCAGCCCCGCGTTGCCGGCGAGCTGCGAGCCCAGGCCGGCGCCGTGGAAGATGTTGTCGCCCAGGATGAGCGCGACCGGCTCGTCGCCGATGAAGTCCGCGCCGATCAGGAACGCCTGCGCGATGCCCTCCGGCCGCGGCTGCGCCTCGTACCGCAGGTCCAGGCCCCACTGCGACCCGTCGCCGAGCAGGCGCTGGAACTGCGCCTGGTCCTCGGGGTCGTGATGATGAGGATCTCCCGGACCCCGGCCATCACCAGCGTCGAGAGCGGGTAGTAGATCATCGGCTTGTCGAACACCGGCATCAGCTGTTTCGACACTGCCCGGGTGATCGGCCACAGCCGCGACCCCGTGCCGCCAGCGAGAAGGATTCCGCGCACGCCGGTACCCTACCGGCACCCCACAATCCCTCGCGTAGACTCCGGACCCTGTGAGAGTCCTCGTCACCGGCGGAGCCGGGTTCATCGGGTCGGAGTACGTACGTGAGCTGCTCCACGGCAGCCTGCCGGTGGGCGCGCCCGCGGCGGTGACCGTGCTCGACAAGCTCACCTATTCCGGCAATCTGGCCAATCTGGCCCCCGTCAAGGACGACCCGCGGCTGCGGTTCGTGCAGGCCGACATCTGCGACGCCGCCGCCGTGGACGAGGTCGTGCCCGACCACGACGTGATCGTCCACTTCGCGGCCGAATCGCACGTCGATCGCTCGATCGCCGGTGCCGCGCCGTTCGTCACGACCAACGTCCTGGGTACGCAGACGCTGCTCGACGCCGCGCTGCGGCACGGCACCGGGCGGTTCGTGCACGTGTCCACCGACGAGGTGTACGGGTCGATCGAGGACGGCTCCTGGACCGAGGAGTGGCCGCTGGCCCCCAACTCCCCGTACTCGGCGTCCAAGGCCGGCTCCGACCTGCTCGCGCTGGCCTACCACCGCACCCACGGGATGGACGTCGTGGTGACCCGGTGCTCCAACAACTACGGCCACTACCAGTACCCGGAAAAGGTCATCCCGCTCTTCGTGACCAACCTGCTCGACGGCGGCACCGTGCCGCTCTACGGCGACGGCGGCAACATCCGGGACTGGCTGCACGTGCGCGACCACTGCCGCGGCATCGCGCTGGTCCAGGACAAGGGCCGGCCGGGCGAGGTCTACAACATCGGCGGCGGCACCGAGCTCACCAACAAGGAGCTCACCGGGCTGCTGCTGGAAGCCTGCGGCGCCGACTGGGACCGGGTCACCCCGGTCACCGACCGCAAGGGCCACGACCGCCGCTACAGCCTCGACATCACCAAGATCAGCCAGGAGCTCGGGTACGTCCCGAGCGTCGACCTGGAGACCGGACTGGCCCGGACGGTGCAGTGGTACCGGGACAACCGCTCCTGGTGGGAGCAGCTCAAGGGATGAGCGGGAGTCGCGAGGCTACGGCCAGGACCACGACGGCGGACGAGCGCCGAGCGACGGAGCGTGGTAGGCAATGAGCGGGAGTCGGATTCTCGTCACCGGCTCGGGAGGAATGCTCGGGCAGGACCTGCTGGGCGTACTCAAAAGGCAGCCGGACCTCGATGTGACCGCGCTCACGCGGGCGGACCTGGACGTGACCGACGAGGCCGCGGTCTTCGCCGCGGTGGCCGGACAGGACGCGGTGCTGAACGCGGCGGCCTGGACCGACGTCGACGGCGCCGAGGCCCGCGAGGCCGACGCGACCGCCGTCAACGGCACCGGCGTGGCGCACCTGGCCGCCGCCTGCGCCGCGACCGGCGCGCGGCTCGTGCACGTCTCCACCGACTACGTGTTCCGCGGCGACGGCGTCTCCCCCTACCCGGAGGACGCGCCCACCGACCCGATCAACGCGTACGGGCGCGGCAAGCTCGTCGGCGAGCGGGCCGTGCTCGCGGCCGGCGGCTACGTGGTCCGCACCGCGTGGCTGTACGGGGCGCACGGGCGCAACTTCGTCGCCACCATGCTGCGGCTGGCCGGCGAGCGCGACACCCTGGAGGTCGTCGACGACCAGCGCGGCCAACCGACCTGGTCGTACGCCCTCGCGTCGCGCCTGGTGGAGCTGGCTTTCGCTGACGCTCCGGCGGGCATCTACCACGGCACCGCGAGCGGCGAGACCACCTGGTACGGCCTGGCCCGCGCGGCCTTCGCGCTCAGCGGGCTGGACCCGGACCGGATCCGCCCCACGACCAGCGACCGCTACGTGCGACCGGCCCCGCGCCCCGCCTACAGCGTGCTCGGGCATGAGCGGTGGGCCCTGGCCGGGCTGCCGCCCATGGAAGACTGGCAGACGATGCTTTCGGGGTATCTGCGTGGCTGACCTGCCACGCGTCAGCGCGATCGTGCTGGCCTGGCGCGACGAGCCGCTGCTGCGCCGGTCCGTCGAGGCGCTGCTCGGGTCGGTCAAGGTCGACGTCGAGGTGGTGCTCGTCGACAACGGCTGCACCAACCCCGACCTCGCGATGTTGGCTGCGCTGCCGGGCGTGGTGGTGGCCGGCACCGGCGCCAACGTGGGCTTCTCCGCCGGCTGCAACCAGGGCGTCGCCGCGTCCTCCGGCGAGTACGTCGCGCTGGTCAACGGCGACGCCATCGTCGAACCCACCGCCCTCGCCCGCCTGGTGGAGGTGCTCGGCGACCCCACCGTGGGCATCGCCGCGGGCGCCGTCCGCCTCGCCGACGAGCCCGACCTGCTCAACTCCCGCGGCAACGAGATCCACGTCCTCGGCGTGAGCTGGGTCGGCGGCTTCCGCGAACGCGACACCCGCACCGAGCCCACCGAGACCGCCGGCGCGATGGGGGCGTTCGTGGTGCTCCGGCGCGCCCACTGGGACCGGCTCGGCGGCTTCGACGAGCACTACTTCGCGTACGTCGAGGACGCCGAGATCGCCGTACGCACCTGGCGGCTCGGGCTGCGCGTCCTCAACGTGCCCGACGCCGTCGCCCTGCACGGGTACGAGTTCAGCAAGGTCAGCTTCAAGTACTACCTGATCGAGCGGAACCGGCTCATGTTCGTGTCCACGGTGTGGGGCACAAAGTCGTTGGTGCTGCTCGGGCCGCCGCTGCTGGCCCTGGAACTGGTGATGACGCTGCTCGCCCTCAAGGAGGGCTGGCTGCGCGACAAGCTCCGCGGGTACGGCTGGCTATGGCGACACCGCCGGCATCTACGGATGCGCCGCCGTTCCTTGCAAGCCGAACGGGTGGTGCCCGACCGCGAGTGGATGCGAGTCCTGACCGACCGCTTCGACACCCCCCTGATCAACCCACCCGGCGTGGGCGTCCTGAACGCCGCCATGTCCGCCTACTGGCGCCTAATCTCCCGCCACCTCTAACCCGTCGCCACGCCCCCTCCCGCCCCACCTCTCCTCCCCGCCCCCTCCCCCTGCGTCGATCAAGGACTGTGCCCGTCGATCAAGGGCAAACGGCCGTGCTTCGATCTCCAAACCACGGCCGTATTCCCTTGATCGACGCGGAAATCCTTGATCGACGCGGCTGGCGAGGGTCCAGCGCCCCTCCGCGGGAGATGGCCCCCACGCGCCGCCCGTCGCCGCCAACCGCCCGCTCTGCGTACGCCCCGAGAGCGCTCCCCGCGTGAGCAGGGCGCCCCTACGCAGGGACTGCGCCCGAGGCGCGGGTAGTTAGCGGAACCCGGGTACAGCGCAAGATGCGTCGCCGGCGGCCGCACCCTTCCCCGACCACTCGGACGGTAGCCCCATCCCCTGCGGTGATCATGAAGTTAGGTCGGAGAGAGCGCTCTCCCCGACGATAACTTCATGATCACCGCAGGCTGGCGTCGATCTAGGAAGAATCGTGGGTATCGAGTCCGATTTATACCCACGATTCTTCCTAGATCGATCCCGGTCGCCCCACCAAGTCCACTGCCAGCAAGCGACCAGCCGACGCCAATTGACTGCACCCCAGGGACCCCTTACCTACCCGGCCTTGGGGCGCCCCACTCACGACGAGTCGCCCAACGGGGCGCCCGACTCACGGCCCCGCGCGCCGCCAACGCCTCCCTCCCTGCCCGCGATCCAGGGCGAGTGCGCATGATTGAAGATCAACTCACCCGGATTCGCCCTAAATCGCCGGGGCACGGGCGCGCGAGACGTGGGAGCGCAGGCGGGAGTACAGGGTAGGCGGGGCGCGGGTGGGCGCGGGGCGACGAACGCGCGGGAGCCCGAGCGCCTCGTCGATCAAGGGCTTGCGCGTCGATCAAGGGCATATGGTCGTGGTTTGGAGATCGAAGCACGGCCATTTGCCCTTGATCGGCGGGAACCGGGCTGAGCCTTGATCGACGCCGAAGGGGCTCCGCGGGAGCGACGCGTCCCTGCCGGGGCGCAGGGGACGGGGCGGGGTTACTCCTTGGTGTCGCCGTCTTCGAGGTCGTCGAGGATGTCCAGGTCATCGGAGGCGGCGGACTGGGGTGGGGCCTTCTTGGGCTCCTCAGCCGCCGCAGGCGTGTCCGGGGTGGCGGGCTCCTCCGCCGGGGGCTCGGGCGCCTTCTCGGGCTCCAGCAGCGCGGTCAGGGCCGCCCCCGTGACCCGCCGGAACGTCCGCCCGGCCCGGGCGCGGTCGAGCAGCGCCACCTCGAGCTGGCCGGCGCCGAGAGTACGGGCCGCGCCGCCCTCGCCGCCCACGCTGCCGAGCGCCTTCACGGCCAGCCGCAGCGCCTCGCCCAGCGACATGCCGGAGCGGTGCGCCTCCTTCAGCGAGCCCGCGATCGACTCCGACTGGCCGCCCATCGCCATCACGCCGGGCTCGTCCTGCACCGAGCCGTCGTACGTGATCCGGTAGAGCTCGTCGGCTCCCGGCGCCGCGCCCACCTCGGCGACGCAGATCTCCACCTCGTACGCCTTGACCTGCTCGGTGAAGATCGCACCGAGCGCGTGGGCGTACGCGTTGGCGATGGCGCGCCCGGTCACGTCCCGCCGGTCGTAGCTGTAGCCGTTGAGGTCGGCCATCCGCACCCCGGCCCGGCGCAGGTTTTCGAACTCGTTGTACCGGCCGACCGCGGCGAACCCGATGCGGTCGTAGATCTCGCTCACCTTGCGCAACGAGGTCAGGTTTTCGGCGACGAACAGCACCCCGCCCTCGTACGTGAGCACGACGGCGCTTCGGCCCCGGGCGATGCCCTTGCGGGCGTGCTCCGAGCGGTCGCGCATGATCTGCTCAGGCGAGGCGTAGAACTGCATGGCCACGGCGGCGGGTCTCCTTCGACCTAGTGGGTGGGCGGCGGGTCAGCCGCCGACGTTTTCCATCCGGCGGTTGACGACGCCCTCGGCCACGCTGGCCGTCTCGGCGTCGGTGAGCCGGCGGGTGCCCTCGGCGGTCGCCGTCATCACCACCGGGTAGATCTTGCGGGTCAGGTCGGGACCGCCGGTCGCCGTGTCGTCGTCGGCCGCGTCGTAGAGCGCCTCGACGGCCAGCGTGATCGCCTCGTCGGCGGACAGGCCGGCCCGGTAGCGCTTCTTCAGCGCCGACTTGGCGAAGAGCGACCCGGAGCCGATGCCGTCGTAGCCGCCGTGCTCCTCGTAGAGCCCGCCCGCGATGTCGAAGCTGAAGATCCGGCCGGCCTTGGCCGGGTCGCTGGCGGCGAGGTCGAAGCCCGCGAAGAGCGGCACCACCGCGAGGCCCTGCAGCGCCGCGCCGAGGTTGTTGCGGATCATCGTGGCGAGCCGGTTGGCCTTGCCGTCGAGCGAGAGCATCGCGCCCTCGATCTTCTCGTAGTGCTCCAGCTCCACCTGGAACAGGCGCATCAGCTCGATGCCCACGCCCGCCGTGCCGGCGATGCCCACCAGCGAGTGCGCGTCGGCCGGGTGCACCTTTTCGATATCGCGGCTGGCGATCATGTTGCCCGCGGTGGCGCGCCGGTCGCCGGCCATGACCACGCCGCCCTGGCAGACGATGGAGACGATCGTGGTGGCGTGCGGGGCCAGGTCAGCGGAGTATCCGGGCGGCAGTGGACGGCGGCCGGGCAGCATCTCCGGCGCGTTCAGGCTCAGAAACTGAGTGAAGGAGGACGTCCCCGGGCTCGTGAAAAAATCTGGTAGACGCCTGGATGGATCAAAACCCGCTGGCACGTGCTTCCCTTCAGGTAGGTGATCGCCTTGGCAAGATACTCCACGTCGTCCCGGAACTGACCGAGGCCGCCGTTGCAGTTGAAGCAGAGTATCCCGCGTATCCAGCCGGTCACATGGTCATGGTCGACGTGTTCGGGGTCGGGTGCGCCACAGATCGCGCAGACGCCGCCTTGCTCCGCGAGGAGCTCGTCGACGTCCTTCTGCCCGATCCCGTACCGCCGCCGCAGGTGGTACTCCCGAGACCCGCCGTAGAGCCGCAGCCTGGTCTCCTGGCCTTTAGCGTTGTGGCAGGGCTTGCAGTAGCTGGCGTATCCAGTGCTGTCCGACCGGTTGCGAGGGAAGTCGTCCAAGGGCTTGATCGCCTCGCAGGCCGGACAGTATCGGTGCCCTTCCGGCACCACGCGCCCGTGCCGGACGTCGCGGTCGAAATTGGCCTTCACCCGGCGCGCGTAGCTGGCCTTCGATCGCTCGTTGAAACAAGGCTTGCAGTAGCTGCCCTTGCCGTCCGGACGCTTCGGGTTAGCACAGAAAACATCGAGGGGCTTCCACTCACCGCAGTCGCGGCAACGACGAAGCCCATCGCGGTCATCGCTCAGGCGGGGCATGTCCGATTTATCCCGCTATGATCTACTCTCCCCCTTTTTGTACGTATCCACGGACGAATTCCTCTGCGTTTTCTTCCAGGACCGAGTCGATTTCGTCGAGGAGGTCGTCGACGTCCTCGGTGATCTCGGCGTGCCGCTCGGCAACCTCGGGGTTGGCCTCGGGCGCCGGAGCCTCGTCGACTTCTTCGTCGCGGCGGGCCTTGCCGGACTGCGATTGACCGCCGGTGTCACGGGTAGCCATTCGGGTCCCTCCTCAACATCGCTTTCAGAAAACCTACCTCGCCGGTACGACGAAATGGCCCGCCGCGCACGGAGGACCTTCCGGGAAGGGACCGCCCTCAGCCCCCGGTGATCGCCTCTAGCAGATCCTTGGCGCTCTCGCAGCGGTCGAACAGCGCCCCGACGTGCTTGCGCGTCCCCCGCTCCGGCTCCATCATGGGCACCCGGACGAGCGATTCGCGCCCTACATCGAAGATGACCGAGTCCCAGCTCGCGGCGACCACCTCGGACGCGTACTGCGCCAGGCAGCGGCCGCGGAAGTAGGCGCGGGTGTCCTCGGGCGGTTCGACCATGGCGGTGCGGGTCTGGTCGTCGGGCAGCAGGGTCTTCATCGAGCCGCGGGCCACGAGCCGGTGGTAGAGCCCCTTCTCCGGGCGCACGTCGGAGTACTGCAGGTCGACGAGCTGTAGCTTGTGCGAGGCCCACCCGAGCTTCTCCCGCTCCCGGTAGCCCTCCAGCAGCCGCAGCTTGGCCACCCAGTCGAGCTCGTCGGCGCACAGCATCGGGTCGCGGCCGAGCCGGTCCAGCAGGCTCTCCCAGCGGCTGAGCACGTCGAGGGTGGGCGCGTCGGCGTCCGTGCCGTACCGGTCGTCCACAAAGGACTTCGCCCGCTCGTAGTACGCCCACTGCAGGTCGAGAGCGGTGAGGCGGCGGCCGTCGCGCAGCCGCATGAGGTGGGTCAGGCTGGGGTCGTGGCTGACCGCCTTGAGCTCGGCGACCGGGTCGGCGATGCCGAGGTCGGGGGTGAGCACCTTTTCCTCGATCATCGTGAGGACCAGGGCGGTGGCGCCGACCTTGAGGTACGTCGAGATCTCGGACAGGTTGGCGTCGCCGATGATGACGTGCAGCCGGCGGTACTTGTCGGCGTCGGCGTGCGGCTCGTCGCGGGTGTTGATGATGGGTCGCTTGAGCGTGGTCTCCAGCCCGACCTCGACCTCGAAGAAGTCGGCACGCTGCGAGATCTGGAACCCGGGCTGCGAGCCGTCCTGCCCGATGCCCACGCGGCCGGCGCCGATCACGATCTGCCGGGTCACGAAGAACGGCGTCAGGTACGCCACGATGTCCGCGAACGGCGTCTGCCGGCGCATGAGGTAGTTCTCGTGGGCGCCGTAGCTGGCGCCCTTGTTGTCGGTGTTGTTCTTGTACAGGTGGATCGGGTGGGTGCCGGGGATGGTGGCGGCCCGGCGGGACGCCTCGGCCATCACCCGCTCACCGGCCTTGTCCCAGCGCACCAGGTCGAGCGGGTTGGTCACCTCGGGAGTGGAGTACTCCGGGTGGGCGTGGTCGACGTACAGCCGGGCGCCGTTGGTCAGGATGACGTTGGCGAGCCCGAGGTCCTCGTCGGCGAGCGCCTCGGCGGGGTCGTAGGCCGCCCCGGAGTACGTGAATCCGCGCGCGTCGCGCAGCGGCGACTCCTCTTCGTAGTCCCAGCGTGCCCGGCCGCCCCGGGTCAGCTCGGGCCGGGCGCCATAGGCGTTGACCACCTGGGAGGAGGTGACCATCGGGTTGGCCCCGGGCTGACCGGGCACCGAGATGCCGTACTCGACCTCGGTTCCCATGATCCGCCGAACACTCATGCCTGCCCTACCTCACGTCCGCCCCAGGGCGCCGCACGCGCGCCGCCCATTTGAGCGTAGTCCGACAGTCGCGCTCCGCGCTGCGCCGCACCGGGCCAAACCGCGCCGGCGGAGCGTTTGCCGGACACTCTTCCGCCCGTCACCTGCCGTTCGCCCACCCCGTGCATCATGACGCGGCCATGCGACAAAAATGCTGGGGAGCCGCCGCGGTGCTGGCGGCGACCGCCACCGCCATGATCTGGACGTACGCCTCGACGCACCAGATCTTCCCGGACTCCCAGTGGTACCTCATCTACACATACCACTATTTGGGGTACGACAAGGCGCACGGTGAGCAGATCGTCCTCGACTACGTCCGCGACCACGGGACGTTCAAGCCGTACGACTATCTGTGGGCGTCGAAGCCGTTCACGCTCAGCTATCGGCCCCGGGTGTTGCTGCCGCTCCTGTCGATCCCGTTCGTGGCGCTGTTCGGTCCCGGGGGCATCGTCGTCGTACCCGGACTCGCTTTTGTCGCCGCGATGCTGCTGATCTACCGGTTCGCCACCGTGCACGCGACGGTGCCGGCCGCGGCGGCGGCGAGCGTACTCGCGGTGCTGTCCCCGCTGGTGGCCAAGTGGTGTGTGGGCGGCCTGACCGACTCGCTGGCACTGCTGCTGCACACGGCGATGCTGCTGTTGCTGCCCTGGCGCAAGCCGGCGACGCCGCGGACGGTGGCCGCCCTGGCGGCCGTGACGTTCCTGGTGGGCACGGCGCGCGTCATCACCCCGTACACGGTGGCGACGGTCGCGGCGGTCTGGTGCTGGGCGATCTGGCGGGAGCGGGAGCGCTGGCGGTCCTGGACCGCGGCGGCGGCCGGCGCGGCCGCCGGGGTGGTCGCCGGCGCGGTGTGGAGCAAGCTGCTCAGCGCGCCGCTGAGCAGCCGGGACCACTTCTTCAGCATGACCGAGGGGCGGGCGCGGACGCTCGGGCAGGCGCTGCCCTGGTACCGCGAGGCGGTGCCCACCGCCCTGTCCAAGGAGGCCACCGTCGTGCTGTCGAGCTGGCCGCTGGTGCTGCTCCTGGTGCTGTCGCTGGTCGCCTGCGTGACCGCGCGGCGCACGGTGGTGCCGTGGCTGGTCGGGTCCGCGTGGGCGGGCGCCACCGGCATCTTCCTGATCGCGCCGTTCATGACCATGTTCCGGTACGAGCTGCCGATGCTGCCCGCCCTGGTGGTGGCCGTGTCGGTGCTCGTCGACCAGGCGGTGAAGGGGCTGGTACGCCAGCCCGAACCCGTACCCGAATAGCGTTGTTGATCGCTGCGCGGATCTGGCCGGCCAGGGAGACGCGGCGGCCTTGACCCCGCCCCGCCCGTCGACCGTCCCAACCACGACGGTGATCATGAAGTTAGCGCCAAGGAAACCGCTTTCCTCGCCGCTAACCCCATGATCACCGCGCGGGGGAGCCTGCCGGCTGACGTCGATCAAGGAGGGGACGCCCCTCCCGCACGACCTCTCGCCGATCAAGGAAAACCGCGTCGATCAAGGGCAAACGGTCGTGGTTTGGAGATCAAAGCACGGCCATATGCCCTTGATCGACGTGAAGAGCGGGCGTGAAGAGCGGGCGTGAAGAGCGGGCGGGAGCGAAGGGCGGGCGCGGACACGGGCAGGGCCCGCGACCCCTGGAGGGGTGCGGGCCCTGATCGATGGAGCGCTACAGGTACTGGCCGGTGTTGCTGACCGTGTCGATCGAGCGGCCGGCCTCGGCGCCCTTGCCGCCGGAGACGAGCGTACGGATGTAGACGATCCGCTCGCCCTTCTTGCCGGAGATGCGGGCCCAGTCGTCCGGGTTGGTGGTGTTGGGGAGGTCTTCGTTCTCCCGGAACTCGTCGACGCACGCGTCGAGCAGGTGCTGCAGCCGCAGCCCCTTGCGCCCGGAGGACAGGAACTCCTTGATCGCCATCTTCTTGCCGCGGTCGACGATGTTTTGGATCATGGCGCCGGAGTTGAAGTCCTTGAAGTACAGGACCTCCTTGTCGCCGTTGGCGTACGTGACCTCGAGGAAGCGGTTCTCCTCGGTCTCGGAGTACATCCGCAGGACGACCGCTTCGATCATCGCGGCGACCGTGGCCTGAGCGTCGTTGCCGTGCTCGGTCAGGTCGTCCGGGTGCAGGGGCAGCCCGGTCAGGATGTACTTCGAGAAGATGTCCCGTGCCGCCTCGGCGTCCGGCCGCTCGATCTTGATCTTGACGTCGAGCCGGCCGGGGCGCAGGATCGCCGGGTCGATCATGTCTTCCCGGTTGGAGGCGCCGATCACGATGACGTTTTCCAGGCCCTCGACGCCGTCGATCTCGCTGAGCAGCTGAGGAACGATCGTGTTCTCCACGTCGGAGGAGACGCCGGAGCCGCGGGTGCGGAACACCGAGTCCATCTCGTCGAAGAACACGATCACCGGGGTGCCCTCGCCGGCCTTCTCCCGGGCCCGCTGGAAGATCAGCCGGATGTGCCGCTCGGTCTCGCCGACGTACTTGTTGAGCAGCTCCGGGCCCTTGATGTTGAGGAAGTAGCTGGTGTGCTTCTCCTCACCCCGGCCCTCGGCGATCTTCTTCGCCAGCGAGTTGGCGACCGCCTTGGCGATCATCGTCTTGCCGCAGCCGGGCGGGCCGTAGAGCAGGATGCCCTTCGGCGGCCGGAGCTGGTGCTCCCGGAAGAGGTCGGAGTGCAGGAACGGCAGCTCCACCGCGTCCCGGATCGCCTCGATCTGGGACTGAAGGCCCCCGATGTCGGCGTAACCGACGTCCGGGACCTCCTCGAGGACGAGCTCCTCGACCTCGCTCTTCGGGATGCGCTCGTACGCGTACGCCGAACGCGGCTCGATCATCAGCGAGTCGCCAGCCCGCAGCGGGCTGCCGATCAACGTCTCGGCGAGGTGGACGATGCGCTCCTCGTCGGCGTGGGACACCACCAGCGCCCGGTCGCCCGGACCGCCGGCGGGGTGCTCCAGCACCTCCTTGAGCATGACCACCTCGCCAACGCGTTCGTAACCGAACGCGTCGACGATGTTGAGCGCGTCGTTGAGCAGGACCTCCTGCCCGCGACGCAGCTCGTCGACGTCGAGCGACGGAGATACCGCCACCCGTAGCTTGCGACCGCCGGTGAACACGTCCACCGTGCCGTCGTCATGCCTGGCCAGGAAGACGCCGTAACCGCTCGGCGGCTGTGCCAGGCGGTCAATCTCTTCCTTGAGCGTCACAATCTGGGCTCGAGCCTCTTTGAGAGTGCTCACGAGCCGCTCGTTGTTTTCGGTCAGTCGGGCAAGCTGCGCCTGCGTTGCCGCTAGCCTCTCCTCGAGCTGCCGGACGTGTCGTGGGCTTTCGGTCAGCTTACGCCGCACCAGAGCGAGTTCCTCCTGAAGGAACGCGACCTGAGTGGAGAGATCGTGGGCCTCCTTCTCCCACCGTGCGGCGCGCGAGTCCGCGTCGTCGCTGCGTGCCACGTCCCACCTCCCCGGGGGCTCAAAACGTACTGCCATAACACTAACCGGTGTTACGACGATTCGAACCTACGCAACACCCTCGTCACTGACTCTTGATCTCTTTGGTCCAGCGACTGGGACGACAACCCGGCTACAGCGTCGGTCTCCCCACCAACGACGCCACCAACCGGGCAAACTCCTCCAGTCGCCCAATCTGCCCCGCACCGCCGTCGTCGAGGGTCTTGCCGAAGCGCAGGGCGTCGTGGCGTACCGCGTTCTGGTGCTCCTCGGTGGGCGCGGCGGGGTTCGGACCGGCCTCGTCAAGGGAGCTGAGCAGCAGGTACACGTCGATGCTGTCGACCCGGACCTGCCCGGTCGGGGTGCGGGTGAGGCGCCGCCGGCAGCCCACCTCGGTGACCGTGGACAGCGGCACCACGCGCAGCGACGAGGTCATCGACCCGGCCGGGCCGTCGCCGGGGGCGACGTCCTCGCCGTGCCACAGGATCAGCCGGCTGCCGTCGCAGACCACGACCTCCTGCCAGACGCCGTTGACCTCGTTGACGAAGCGCTCCAGCGTGAATCCCAACACGGTGGCGCCGCGCAGCACCCCACCGAGGGCCTCCAGGGCCACGTCGGGGTCGCGCAGGTAGGCCCGCGCCGCCGAGTCCAGGTCCGTGTACGGCGACCAGTCCGGAAAGACCGCCGGTAGCTCACCGCCCCCGAAAGCCGGCCTAGCCACCGCCGCCCGCCCCTTCAGCGCCGCGGGCCGCGGCCTTGCGCATCTGGTACGCCTCAGCCCCCTTGCTCGGCTTGCGACGGCGGGCCGGCGCGGTCACTCCCGGTGCCAGCCGCCGGGTGGAGACCAGGAACGCGGTGTGGGCGATCATGCGGTGGTCCGGGCGGACGGCCAGCCCGTCGGCGTGCCAGTCGCGCACCAGGGACTCCCAGGCGCGCGGCTCGGTGAAGCCGCCCCGCTCGCGCAGCGCCTCGACCAATTCGGACAGCTGGGGCGTGGTCGCCACGTACCCGATGAAGACGCCGCCGGGGACGAGCGCCCGCTCGACCAGGTCGAGCGCCTCCCACGGGGTCAGCATGTCCAGAATGATCCTGTCAAAGCCGGTTTCGTCGCATTCGGCCACGTCGCCGTTCTTCAGCGTCCACGCCGGGTGCGGCCCGCCGAAGAACGCCTCGACGTTCTTGCGGGCGATCGCGGCGAAGTCCTCGCGCAGCTCGTACGAGTGCAGCTCGCCGGCGGACCCGACGGCCCGCAGCAGCGAGCAGCTCAGCGCGCCCGACCCGGCGCCGGCCTCCAGCACCTTGGCGCCCGGGAAGATGTCGCCCATGGCGACGATCTGCGCCGCGTCCTTGGGGTAGATGACCTGGGCGCCGCGCGGCATGGACAGCACGTAGTCGGACAGCAGCGGCCGCAGCGCCAGGTACGCCGTGCCGCCGCTGGACGTCACCACGCTGCCGTCGGGCAGGCCGATCAGCGCGTCGTGGTCGAGCGCCCCGCGATGGGTGTGGAACGACTTGCCCGGCACCAGCACGATCGTGTGCATCCGGCCCTTGGGGTCGGTCAACTGCACCCGGTCGCCCGGGCGGAACGGGCCACGGTGGGCAGGGATCGACTCGACGTCGGACAGCGCGGCGGTCACGAATTCATCTTCCGGTTGGGCTCGAGGAGCTGGGCGAGGTCGGCGACGTGCAGGACGCCGACCACATCTTCACCCGCGGTCACCAGATACTGCGCGCCCGGGTGGGTCTGGACGGTCTTGATGACCTGCTCGCCGCTCAGGCCGACCGGAATGGTGTGGATGCCGTCGATGCCGCGGGCGACCGTGTCGACCGCGACCCAGGGGCGCCGCTCCGCCGGCACGGCGGCGGCCGCGGCCCGGTCGACGAGGGCGACGAGCCGCCCGGCGGAGTCCGCCACGCCGAGCGAGACGTCGGCCGGCCCGGCGTCGCTGCCGCGGCGCTGCGCCTCCGCGAGCGGCGTGCCGGTGGGCACGGCGAACACGGGACGGGCCAGCCGGGCGACGTCGATGAGCGGGAAGCGCCGGCTGATCCGGGCCACCCGGATCGACTGCCCGGCGCCCTGCCACAGCGTGAACGCGACGAGCAGCATGAACGCGAGCCCGAACGGCGACAGCACGTCCGCGATGGTCAGCAGGGCGACCACGGCGGCGGTGCCGATGGCGACGGCGCGCCCGACCCAGCCGGCGACCTCGGTGCCGAGGTGCCGGTCGCGGGTGATCGCCCACACGCCGGCGCGCAGCGCCCGCCCGCCGTCCAGCGGCAGGCCGGGCAGCGAGTTGAAGATGGCGACGATGATGTTGCTCACCGCCAGCTGGAACGCGAGCTGGTTGGGCAGGGTGCGGTCGGGCAGCGCGAGGGTGGCGGCGGTGGCCAGCACGCCGAGCACGAGCGACACGGCCGGGCCGGCGAGCGAGACCAACAGGTCGACCTTGGGGTTCGGCGCGTCGCGGTCCATCTCGGTGTAGCCGCCGAGCAGCTCCAGCGTGATGCCGCGCACGCCGATACCGTACCGGCGGGCGGTGAGGGCATGGCCGAGTTCGTGCAGGAGCACCGAACCGAGCAGGCACACCACGAAGCCGAACCCGATGACGTAACCGGCCACTTGCGACAGATCCAGCTCCCGCCGGACGAACTCGCCATAGATGACCGTCACCAGCAGCGCGAGCAGCAGCATGGAGGCGTTGAGGTACAGCGGCACACCGAGCACCCGCCCCACGGCTAGCCCGGGTCGGCGCTCGGGACGGTCCTGCCGCGGTGCGCGATCCTCCACGCCTCGATGCTACGGGTTGCGCCGCGCGCCGCGCGCTTCTGTCGTACCCGTGCCATAGCCTTCTGCGCATGACGGTGGCTGAGCCCGATGTCGTGGGCCCTGAGGTGACCTACCCGACCTTGTCCCCGTCGCGGGCCGCCGACTTCAAGACCTGCCCGCTGCTGTTCCGGTTCCGCACCATCGACCGGCTGCCCGAGCAGCCCACGGCCGACCAGGCCCGGGGCACGCTGGTGCACGCGGTGCTGGAGCACCTGTTCGACCTGCCGGCCGCCGAGCGCACCCCGGCCGCGGCGCTCGCCCTGGTGGCGCCGCAGTGGGCCCGGCTGACGGAGGAGGCGCCGCTGCTGGCCGAGCTGTTCGCCGACGGCGAACAGGAGGGCTTCCTCGCCTCGGCCGGCGACCTGCTGGACGGGTACTTCGCGGTGGAGGATCCGCGCCGGCTGGAGCCGGCCGAGCGGGAGAGCCTGATCTCCACGGTCATCGACGAGCGGCTGCTGATCCGCGGCTACGTCGACCGGCTCGACGTCTCGCCGGCCGGCGACCTGCGGGTGGTCGACTACAAGACCGGCGGCGCGCCGCGCGAGGCGTTCGAGGCGCGGGCGCTGTTCCAGCTCAAGTTCTACGCGCTGGTGCTGTGGCGCACGCGCGGGGTGGTGCCCCGGGTGCTGCGCCTGCTCTACCTGCGCGACCAGGAGATCTGCGACTACGCGCCGGACCCGGAGGAGCTGCTGCGGTTCGAGCGCACGCTGCTGGCGCTGTGGCAGGCGATCGACCGGGCGACCGCCGAGCGAGACTTCCGGCCCAAGCCGAGCCGGCTCTGCGACTGGTGCAGCCATCAGGCCCTCTGCCCGGAGTACGGCGGGACGCCGCCCCCGTTTCCCGAACGGACGATCCCCCTCATCCCGCAGGAGGAGGACCGGCTCACCGCGGGCGACGAAGGACAGGCGCGCGGTAACGGATAGCGTCGCTGCATGGCCCGCGCCGACGCTCCGCTCGCCGGCCGGCCGCTGTTCGGCGGCTGGTGGGCACGGTTGCGCCTGGACGGCGAGACCCGCCGCACGCTGCGCTACGACGGCCTGCTCGCCGCCGCGGTCGTCGCCGTCGAGCTGGTACTGACCGCCATCGGCCCACCGCAGCCGCGCGAGGTCGGCTGGCCGGGTGTCGTGCTGTTGAGCCTCACCGGCGCCCTGCCGCTGCTGCTGCGCCGGACCGCCCCGTGGAGCTCGGTGGTGCTGCTGCTGGCCGCCGGCGCCGCCTCGGCGGTCACCGAGCACCAGATGGTCACCGGGACGGTGGCGATCCTGCTGCTGACGTACACGGTCGCGGCCCAGTTCGTGCTGCCGCGAGCCTCGCTGGCCACCGCGCTGCTCTGGGTGCCGGTCGTGATCCTCAACCTGGTCACGCCGCCCGACCTGCGCCCGAACGACATGTCGGCCGGCTACGTCATCTTCCTCAACGGCCTCATCGCCATGGTGTGCTTCTTCGTCGGCCGCACCGTGCACGCCCGGCGCACCTCGACGGCGGCGCTGGAGGAGCGGGCCCGCGCCGCCGAGGAAAACCAGCGCGCCCTCGCCGAGCAGGCGGTCGGCGACGAGCGCCGGCGCATCGCCCGCGAGCTGCACGACGTGGTCGCGCACCACGTCAGCGTGATGGGCGTGCTGGCCACCGGCGCGCGGCGGGTGCTGAGCCGCGACCCGGACTCCGCCGACGAGGCCCTCGCCACCATCGAGGACACCAGCCGCACCACGCTGCGCGAGATGCGGCGCCTGCTCGACGTGCTGCGCACCGACGCCGAGCCGGCCGCCGACCTGAGCCCGCAGCCGGGCCTGGCCGGCATCGAGGCGCTGGTCGAGCAGGTACGCGAGGCGGGCCTGCCGGTGGCGCTGCGGGTCGACGGCTCCCCCGGCCCGCTCGATCCCGGGGTGGCGCTGACCATCTACCGGATCGTGCAGGAGGCGCTGACCAACGCGCTCAAGCACGCCGGGTCGGCCACCGCGCAGGTCCGGCTCAGCTTCGGCGTGTACTGGCTGATCGTCGAGGTGTTCGACACCGGCCGCGGGCCCGCGCCGGGCTCGGACCGGGTCGGCCACGGCCTGGTCGGCATGCGCGAGCGGGTCGCCCTCTACGGCGGCACGCTGCGCACCGGCCCCCGGCCCGGCGGCGGCTTCCGGGTGTACGCGAAGATCCCCATGGAACAGCGTTGACGGGTAAAGAGGAGCACGCGTGACAGGCACCGAGCGGCCGGTACGGATTCTGCTCGCCGACGACCAGCCGCTGCTGCGTACCGGGTTCCGGATGGTGCTCGGCGCGGAGGAGGACCTGGACATCGTCGGCGAGGCCGGCGACGGGGCCGAGGCCGTCGACCTGGCCCGCCGGCTGCTGCCGGACGTCGTCCTCATGGACATCCGGATGCCCCGCATGGACGGGGTGGCCGCGACCCGCGCGATCGTCGACGCCCGCCTGCCGGTGCGGGTGCTCATCCTGACCACCTTCGACCTCGACGAGTACGTCGTCGGCGCGCTGCGGGCCGGCGCGAGCGGGTTCCTGGCCAAGGACGTACCCGCGGAAGACCTGGTCACCGCGATCCGCACGGTGGCCGCGGGCGAGGCGGTGGTCGCGCCGCGGATCCTCAAGCGGCTGCTGGACCGCTTCGCGGAGAGCCTGCCGGACCCGTCGGCGACGCCGCCGAAGGCGCTGGACTCGCTGACCGAGCGGGAGCGCGAGGTGCTCATCCAGGTGGCCCGCGGGCTGTCCAACGCGGAGATCGCCGGGGCGCTGTCGGTGAGCGAAACCACCATCAAGACGCATGTCGGGCACGTGCTGACCAAGCTCGGGCTGCGCGACCGCGTACAGGCGGTCGTCCTCGCGTACGAGACGGGTCTGGTACGCCCCGGCGCCTGACTCCTCCTGCAGGAGTAGCGGGCGCCCGGCGGGGGACGTACCCGAAGACTCTCCGCAAGCACGACGGCTCGGCGCCCCTGGTCACCTAGCGTGAGACAAAGCATCGGGGGTGCACGCGCTCAGGGGTAACCCTGAGCGCGTGTAGGGGGTGGCCCGCATCGAAAGGTGGGTTTCGGGTTCACCCCGTGGACGGACGATTCCGCTCTTGCCCGCCCTGACCATGGATGCTGCCGGCCGGTGCGCACGAAGCTCCGGCCGGACCAGATTTTCTTCCGAGGGGGACAAGTGACAACGACGGTAGCCCGAGACACGCACGTGGCGGCCCGCGCCAGCGACGTGTGGAAGGTGTACGGCTCCGGCGAGGCCCAGGTGGTCGCGCTGCGAGGGGTGACCGCCGAGTTCGAACGGGGCAGGTTCACCGCGATCATGGGCCCGTCCGGGTCCGGCAAGTCCACATTGATGCACTGCCTGGCCGGGCTGGACTCGGTGACGCGCGGGCAGGTCTCCATCGGCGACACGGTGGTGACCGGACTCGGCGACGCCGGCCTGACCAAGCTGCGGCGGGACAAGGTGGGCTTCATCTTCCAGCAGTTCAACCTGCTGCCGACGCTGTCCGCGCGGGAGAACATCCTGCTCCCGCTGTCGATCGCCGGACGCAAGCCGGACCAGGCGTGGTTCGACACCGTCATCCAGACGGTCGGCCTCGGCGACCGGCTCGGCCACCGGCCGTCCCAGCTGTCCGGCGGCCAGCAGCAGCGGGTGGCGTGCGCCCGCGCCCTGGTGGCCCGGCCCGAGGTGGTCTTCGCCGACGAGCCGACCGGCAACCTGGACTCCCGCTCCGGCGCCGAGGTGCTGGGCTTCCTGCAGCGCTCGGTCCGCGACTACGGCCAGACCATCGTCATGGTGACGCACGACCCGGTGGCCGCCTCGTACGCCGACCGCGTGGTCTTCCTCGCCGACGGCGGGATCGTCTCCGAGCTGCTGGACCCGACGCCCGAGTCGGTGCTGGACACGATGAAGCGCCTCGACGTGCTCACCGGTGAGGCGGCGGCCTGATGCTGCGCGCCACTCTGAAAAGCCTGCTCGCCCGCAAGCTGCGCCTGGTCCTGTCCGGGCTGGCGGTGGTGCTGGGCGTGATGTTCGTGGCCGGGGCGTTCGTGCTCACGGACACGCTGGGCCGCTCGTTCGACGCGGTGTTCGCGTCCGCGCTGTCGCAGACCGACGTCGGCGTGAGCGCCAAGCCCAAGGTGGAGGTCTCCGAGTTCGAGGGCGAGGAGGTGCAGGCCCCGATCCCGACGTCCACGGTGGACACCGTCCGGTCGGTGCCCGGCGCCGCCAAGGTCACCCCGTACGTGTCCGTCGACGGCGCCCGCCTCATCGGCAAGAACGGCAAGGTGGTCACCTCGTTCGGCCCGCCGCAGCTCGGTGAGAGCTGGACCGGCGAGGACGAGCTCGTGCAGTTGCGCGAGGGCCGCGGCCCGACCGCCGACAACGAGATCGCCATCAACGCCACCCTCGCCAAGACCGCCAAGGTCACCGTCGGCGACACGGTGGGCGTGCTCACCCTGGAGCCGAAGAAGGACTTCAAGATCGTCGGCATCTTCGGCTACAGCGGCGGCCGGGACAGCCTCGGCGGCGTACAGCAGGTCGACTTCACCGAGCCGGTCGCGCAGAAGCTGATGCTCGGCGAGACCGGTGTCTACAGTGGAATCACGGTGAAGGCCGCGGACGGCGTCTCGCACGAGAAGCTGCGCGACGACATCGCCGCCGCGGTCGGCAGCGGGTACGAGGTGAAGACCGGCAAGCAGCTCGCCGACGAGGCGTCCGACAGCATCAAGCAGGGGCTGAGCTTCTTCAACAACATCCTGCTCGGCTTCGCCGGCGTCGCGCTCTTCGTGGGGATCTTCCTGATCCTCAACACGTTCTCCATCATCGTCGCGCAGCGGACCCGGGAGCTGGCGCTGATGCGCGCGGTCGGGGCCAGCCGCCGGCAGATGATCGGCTCGGTGCTCGTCGAGGCGGTCATCATCGGCCTGGTCGCGTCCCTGCTCGGCCTCGGCGCCGGCGTCGGGGTCGGCGCGCTGCTGGCGTTCGCCTTCAGCAACCTCGGCGGCGGCGGCCTGGAGATCGCGTCGGTCGGCGTGCCGGCCAGCGCGGTGATCAGCTCGTTCGTGGTCGGCCTGCTCGTCACGGTGATCGCCGCGACGCTGCCGGCGCTGCGGGCCTCCCGCATCCCGCCGGTCGCGGCGATGCAGGACGTCGCCAACCCGGACCGCCCGCTGACCCGGGTCACCATCATCGGCGCGATCATCGGCGCCGCGGGCGGCGCGCTGCTGGCGTTCGGCCTCAGCGGCAACGCCGGCGACGGGACACTGTGGACCGTCCTAGGTGGAGTGCTGATCACGTTCATCGGCGTGGCACTGCTCACCCCGCTGATCAGCAAGCCCGTGGTGTCGCTGCTCGGCCGGCTGTTCTCCTGGTCGGTGCCCGGCAAGCTGGGCCGGCTCAACTCCGGGCGCAACCCGCGCCGCACCGCCATCACGGCGGCCGCGCTGATGGTCGGCATCGCGCTGGTCACCGGCGTCACGGTGATCCTCGACTCGGCCAAGTCGAGCTTCACCAAGCTCGCCGAGAACACCATCAACGCCGAACTGGTCATCTCCGGCACGCAGAGCGGGCCACGCCCGCCGAGCTTCGACGCCGCCGTCCTGGACAAGGCCGCGGCCCTGCCCGGGGTACACGAGGTCGCCGGCCTGTACGCCGACATGGCATCGGTCGACGGAAAGCGGGAGTACGTCACCGCGGTCAGCGACATCGGCGCGCTGAAGGACATCTACCGGGCCACGCCCACCGCCGGCACCATCGACAGCCTCGGCGACGACCAACTGCTGGTCGACTCGAAGACGGCCAAGGACATGGGCCTGTCCGTGGGCGCCACGCTCTCGGTGCAGACGTCCCGGGGCGACGCGAAGACGTACACGCTCTCCGGCGTCTACAACGAGTCGGATCTGTACAGCGGGTTCGTGCTCCCGGTGACGGCGGCGAAGGGCTTCGCGGTGCCCCAGCCCACCCAGGGCTACCTGCAACTCGACCCGGGCACGTCGGTGTCGCAGGTGCAGTCCGAAGTGGACAAGCTGCTCGCGGACAGCCCCGAGGTCTCGGTGGCCGACCGGAGCACGTTCATCGACGAGCAGACCAGCAGCCTGGACGGCGTCCTCACGATGATCCAGATCCTGCTGGCGCTGGCGATCCTCATCGCCGTACTCGGGATCGTGAACACCCTGGCCCTGTCGGTGCTGGAGCGGACCCGTGAGCTGGGCCTGCTGCGGGCCATCGGCCTGCGCCGGGCGCAGACCATGCGGATGGTCACGGTCGAGGCCGTGGTGATCTCGATGTTCGGCGCGCTGCTGGGCGTCGTGGTCGGATCCGGGCTGGGCGCCTCCGTGGTGCGCGCCCTGAAGGACGACGGCATCACCGACCTGGTCCTTCCCTGGTCCCAGATGGGGCTGTTCGTGGTGCTGGCAGCGGTCGTTGGAGTGGTCGCCGCGGTCCTGCCCGCGATCCGCGCAGCACGGCTGAACGTGCTGGGCGCCATCGCGCACGAATAGCCCAGATCGGGGGTAGATGGGGGGCGGCTCGGGCGGGCCGCCCCCATCGTTGCCCCCGCCCCCGTCCCCGCCCCCGTCCCCGCCCTCCCGTCCCCCGCCCACGGCGCCGGCCCGCGTCGATCAAGGGCTTCCGCGTCGATCAAGGGCAAACGGCCGCGCTTCGATCTCCAAACCACGACCATATGCCCTTGATCGACGCACAAAGCCTTGATCGACGAGCGAACGCGCGGCGTACGGGTCAGTGGGTCTCGGTCATGCTGGCGAACACGATCACGTTGTCCGTGTACCGGCCGGCCTCGTACTGGCCGCCGCAGGTGACCAGGCGCAACACCGGTACGTCGACGTCCGCGTACACGCGGTCGGTGGGGAACGCGGTCTTGGTGAACCGCTCGACCGTGCTGACCGTGAACACCGCCGTACGCCCGTCCTCGCGGGTCACCTCGATGGGGTCGCCGGGCTGGATCCGGGCGAGGTACCAGAACACGGCGACGGCCTTCTTCGAGTCGACGTGGCCGACGACCACCGCGGAACCCGGCTCGCCGGGCGCCGGCCCGGGGGCGTACCAGGATGCCCGGTGCGCTGTCTCGTACGGGGGTGTCTCGATCGTGCCGTCCGGCAGCAGGCCGATCTGGTCGACCCAGGCCCGAAGGTTGATGGACGGAATCGCGATCTTCGTCGGGACCGACCGGTCGAGCGCGGGCGCCCGCCAGATCGGCATGCCGGCGGGGACGCGGTCCGGCTCCGGCGCCTCCCGTACGACGGGTGCCGGCGCCCCGGTCGCGGCGGGCGCGGCCAGGGCGGGCGGTCCGGCCGGCGCGGCGGTGGCGGACCGGATCTGCGTGACGCCCCAGCCGGCGAGGACGGCGACGAGCAGCCACGCAATCAGCCGGTTCCGGCGTACCCGCGAACTGGATGGCGGCCGCGGCGGCGGGGCACCCGTGCCCGGCCCGAAACCGGGCCGGGCACCAGGGCCGAGGCGGGGCACCGGGCGGCGCCCCACGCCGGGCTGGAAGCGGCGGGCCGGGCCCGCGTCGTACCGGGCGCTAGGCCCCACGGCGGCGCCGGCGGCTCAGGGTGAGGACCAGGCCGGCCGCGCCGGCCACGGCGAGAGCACCGACGCCCAAAGCCACGCTTCCGGCCTGCTGCCCGCCGCCGCCACCGGTCTCCGGGGCACCGCTGGGCTTGACCGTCGGCTTCGGCGTGGAGTCGGTCGCGCAGGCGTGGGTGAGGACAAACTGCGGGGCCGTACCCGTGACCTCGGCCGAGGCGCCGGTCAGCGTCCAGCCCGCCGGGGTGATGATCCACGCCTTGCTCGTACCCATGTCGTTTTCGATCTCACCGGCCGGCCCGGGGAGGGAGACCGACCCGTTCGCCCCGAAGTTCGCGGTCAGTGACAGGAAGACGCCGTTGTTCATGGGCAGGTTGAACACCCACACGTCCTCGCCGGGGTGCGGCCCACCACCGAAGTTGGGGTCGCAGTTCTGTTCGGCCTTGGCGGCGGTCGTCGGGACGTTGCCGGGATTGATGTTGATTTGGACGGCCCACGCCGGACTGGCCGGGCCTACGACGAGAACGCCGGCGGCGGCCACCACGCCGAGCCGGTACAGCCACGCAGCACGCATTACACCCTCCAGGCATACCGGATAATTCCGGCAAAAGCGTATGTCAGCCGGAGGTTTGGGCTGGTCAGCCGCGTGCCGGCGTGTCTTGCCACATCGGCGGCCACCCCTCGGGCGACACGGTTGGACCGGACCCCGCACACTGTTGTCCGTGTCCTCGTTCCAGCCCGGACTGCGCCTGCACGATCGCTTCACGCTGGTGGAGCGGATCGGGCTGGGCGGGATGTCGGAGGTCTGGCGCGCCGGCGACGCGGTGCTCGACCGCCACGTCGCGGTGAAGGTGCTCGCCGCGCCGGTGGCCGTCGACCATGCGGCGACCTGGCGGGAGGCCCGTGCGGCGGCCCGCCTCGCCCACCCCCACGTCACCCAGGTGTACGACTACGGCGAAGCGCCCATGCCGGACGGCTCGGTCGTGCCGTACCTCGTCATGGAGCTGGTCGACGGCCAGCTGCTGGCGGACCGCCTGCGGGCCGGCGCCCTGCCCTGGCCGGAGGCGGCCCGGATGGCGGCGCAGGTCGCCGGCGCGCTCGCCGCCGCGCACCGCCTCGGCGTCGTGCACCGGGACGTCAAGCCCGGCAACGTCATGCTCACCGCGGCCGGGGCGAAGGTGCTCGACTTCGGCATCGCCGCGCTCCTGGACCGGCCCGAGCCGGAGCGCGGCCTCGTGGTCGGCACCCCCGGCTACGTCGCCCCGGAACGCCTGGCCGGCGCCGCCGCCGAGCCGGCCAGCGACGTGTACGCCCTCGGCGTGCTGCTCCACGAGGCGCTCACCGGGCGACCGCCCCGCCCGGGCGCCGCCCCGGACGTGCCCGGGCTGCCGCCGGACATCGCCCACCTGTGCCGGGCCTGCACCGCGGCGCAGCCGGCCGACCGGCCCACCGCCGCCGAGGTGGCCGCCCGCCTGGGCTCCCCCGCTGTCGCCCCCGCGCCGGTCGCCCGCTTCCCGTCGCCGCCCACGATCATCGAGCGCCTCCCGGCCCGGCGCGAGCCCAACCGGCTGCTCCAGATCGGCCTCGCCGGCGCGGTCATGGCGATCGGGTTGACCGTGGCGGTGGTCGCCGCCGCGCTCTACCCGGACGGGTCGACCGGCGCCGCCCAGCCCGGCCCGACGGCCACCGCCACCGTCTCGCCGACGCCGCCCGCCTCGACCGCGCCGCCGACCACCCCGCCGCCCTCCGCGCCGGCCGCCGTGCTCGTGGCGCTGGACCGGACCGTGACCGAGGCGCTGAACGACGGCCGCATGGACCGGCGCGCCGCCCGCCGGCTCCGCGACCGGATCGACAAGCTGCGCGAGGACGTCCAGGACGGCGAGTCGGACGAGCAGATCCGCGACCGGGTCAGGGACCTGCTCGACGACATCGACGACCAGGCCGACGAGGGCCGCCTCGACGAGCGGACCGCCAACGAGCTGCGGGACCTCGTCGCGCCCCTCCTGGTGGCCTGACCCGGGCTAGCGGGTCACATCGACCGAGCCGAGCAGACCAGCGAGCAGGTCCAGGTCCGCGCCGGTCAGGCTCTCCAGCAGGTGTACGCCGCCCGCCGGGTCCAGCGGCACCTCACTGGGCACGCCGAGCACCGCCGCGCCGGCGGCGAGCGCGCTGGCCACACCGGCCGGCGAGTCCTCGATCGCGACGCAGCGCTCGATGGGTACGCCGAGCAGCCGGGCGGCCATCCGGTACGGCTCCGGGTCCGGCTTCGGCGAGCGCACCTCGTTGCCGGCCACCACCACGTCGAAGTTGTCCGGCCCCAGCGTTTCCAGGGCGACGTCCACGAGGGGCCGGGCGGTCGAGGTGACCAGCGCGGTGGGGATGGCCGCCGCGCGTACCGCTGCCAGCAGGCCCAGCGCCCCCGGCCGCCACACCAGCCCGGTGCGGAAGAGCTCGACCATGCGCCGCTCGACCCACGCGGAGCTGGCGTCCAGGTCGCGCCACTCCTGCCCGAGGTCGGCGTGCAGGATCCGCATCGAGGTCGTGGCGTCGCTGCCGACCATCGCGATGCGGGCGGCGTCGGAGAGCGTGCCGCCGTACGATGCGGCCAACTCCTTCAGCGCGACGTCCCAGAGCTTCTCGCTGTCGACGAGGGTGCCGTCCATGTCGAACAGCACGGCGGCGAGTCCCGGCCTGGTCAGGGTCACCCGTCGATCCTCCCCGACCCGGCCGCGCGCCGCCTCCGACTGTGGCCGACGCCTCAAACGATCAGACCGGGTCGTTGACCCGGGCCGGGATGCGGAACCGCAGCGGCACCGGCTCTGGCGGGTGCTCGGGGTCGGCCACGCCGAACCGCTGCCAGAACGTGTTGTGCCCGGCCGAGCGGCGCGCCGACGCGCGCAGATGGTCGGCCAGGACGGCGATCTCGCCCTCTAGCTTCCACGCGCGCAGCGTCGAGTCGTACCGGTGGAAGTTCCAGATCCCGACGTCCACCGGGATCGGGTCGGTCTTGTCGTCGCAGACGAGGCAGGTCGGCCCGTCCCGCCCGGTGCGCAGGCCCAGCTCGAAGAAGACGTTCGGGTTGAGCCCGGACAGGTCGACGAGGACCAGTTCGGCCTGGCACAGCCCACGGCAGAACTCCGCGTGGATCAAGTCGGCCGCGGTCGCGGTAGGCAGCCACGGCTCGAAACCGGCCGCCTCGACGGCCGGTACGAACAGGCAGTCCAACACGTGGGCGAAGTGATCGGCGTCGTCGCCGTAATCGGCGACCCGATTCGACGGCGTCGATATCGGCATGCTGATGAAACACCGCGGACGCATGGAACACCCCTACAGCCGACGTGGATGGTGGACACGGGCGTCCGGAGGGCAGCGCGACAGCCTCCATTGCACGATGCCAATTACCACTATCAGCCAGACCGTGGCCGTCGACAAGTGTCCGTCGGCCCTACGCCATCTGCACATGGCAGATTTGCTACATCTTCCCTGCTCACCGGCGACATGTGCCACCTTCCGGTGACCTACCACGTCATCAGTCGTAGCTCTTGCGCACCTGCCTGATGAAGGCGATCGCGTCCTCGCCGGTCAGCCCCATTTCCACCAGATGCTCGGCCACCGCGCGGTACTCCGCGGTCACGTCCGGCAGGTCCCGAAGGATGAGGTTGCCGGACGCGGTCTCCAGGCCGACGACGTCGTCGTTGAGCGGGTCGTCGTACTCCATCAGCGCGAACGCGCCGAGCAGTCCCGGGTGCGGGCCGACGCTGAACGGCAGCACCACGACATTGACCTTTTCCCGGCTCGCGAGATCGACCAGATGGTCGAGTTGCTGCTGCATCGTGGCGGGTCCACCGACCGGGCGGCGCAGCACCGGCTCGTCGAGGATCACGGTGAATTCGGGCGGCTGCTCCCTGCCCAGCACGTCGCGCTGGCGCAGCATGCGCACCTCGATGCGGGCCTTCTCGACGTCGGCGGGCAGCCGCGTCACCCCGGTGGCCGCCATGATGGCGGCGGCGTAGTCGAGGGTCTGGAGCAGCCCCGGCACCATCGTCGGATGGTAGTGGCGCACCCGGGTCGCGTCCGATTCGGCGCCGATGAATTCGAGGTAGGGCTGCGGTAGGTACTTCTGATAGCGGCTCCACCACGTCCGCTGCCGGGTGGCCCGCGCGAGTTCCTTCAGCTCGTCGACGCGCGCCTTGTCACGCACGCCGTAAACCTGAAGAAGCGCCGCCAAATCCGAGACGGAAACGCCTACCTGACCATTCTCTATTCTGATCAATTTGGAGATCGACCACTCGACCTCGTTGGTCACCTCCTCCACCGTCATTCCCTTTGCCGTACGAAGGCTGCGCAGTTCGGCGCGAAGGCGTCGCCGGACGGTGGTTGGCCCCTGGCCGGTAGGCATGAATCTCCTTTCGAGGTCCACCGAGGGGAGGAAAATCGGAGGTGGACAAGATCGGCCACTGGCCGTCTGCACGTGCAGACGGCCATCGTACGCCAGCCACTGGCGGTCTGGTACCCGCCACGCGAGCAGGGGGTATGTCGGAGCGTAGGAGATTGAGTACAATGAGTGCCCGTTCTGGGAGGGGCGCGAATGGCGGAGATCGACCCGGCACTGGCGACGCCACGCAAAAGCTCGTACTCCGGTCAAGACGGAGACTGTGTGGAAATTGCGATCCTCGATAGCGACCGGGTGGGCGTGCGGGACTCAAAGGATCCCGACGGGCCGTTCATGACGTTCACTCACACACAGTTCGCGGCGTTCCTCGCCGCCGTCAAGAACGGCGAATTCCGGCCCCGATAATCGTTCAGCCGAGATCACACGGGTCGAGCGATTTCTCGTACCCGCTGAAGAAGGACGCGCTGCGCTGCTCGGCCGTGCCGTGGGCGTCCGGCGCGAACCAGGGCTGGTCCGGGTTGTCCCCGACCGCCAGCAGGCCCTGCCGGAACTCGTCCAGGTCGCCGTCGTCCAGGGTGAGGCTCTTGCCCCGCACGGAGTCCCCGATGTACGCGCCGGCCATGCAGTCGGCCTGCAGCTCCATCTGGATGGTGAACCGGGTCTGGATGCCCAGCCGGGCCTGCACCGCGTGCGCGTACTCGTGCCCGAGCAGGTAGAACAGGAACGCGTCGCCGATCTGGCGAAACACCGCGACCGCCCACCGCACGTCGTACGCGATGAAGTCACCGGCGGAGCAGTAGGCGGCGTTGTTGCGGGGCAGCGGCTGGCCGCCGCACGACACCTCGCCCTCCTCCTGGTACGCGAGCACGCGGCGGACCGGCTGGAAGTCGCGCACCTTGCCGTCCCAGTACTGCTCGGCCAGCTCGACGGCGCCGGTGATGTCCCGCTCGAACTCCTCCACCGTCATCGTGCCGTCTTCCGTGCTGGTGCTCCGCGGCGATGGCGCGGACGGCGACTCGGCGCAGCCCGCCGTGGACAGGACCATCACCAGCACGACGACAGGCACCCACCGCGTCTTCACGCCCCCGTTGTACCCGGCCTCCGCAACTTGTCGTACCCCTGCGGCAAGGTGTGCGGCGACGGAATTCGCGGAAGGAGATGGCGATGATCGGTCGTTTGTCCAACGTGGTGCTCGACTGCGCCGACCCGCAGGCGCTGGCGCGGTTCTACTCGGAGCTGCTGGGTTGGCCCATCACCCGGGTCGACGGCGACTGGGTCGACATCGGCGACGGCAAGGAGTTCACGCTGAGCTTCCAGCACGCGCCCGACCATGTGCCGCCGCGCTGGCCCGACCCGGCCCACCCGCAGCAGTTCCACCTCGACATCGAGGTGGACGACCTCGAGACGGCCGCGGCAGCGGTGCTCGCCCTCGGCGCGACACCGCTGCCGGTCCTCGAGCCCGAGGCCCACTTCCGGGTGTACGCCGACCCGGCCGGCCACCCGTTCTGCCTGTGCTGGTGAGCCGAGGCGGTCAGTAGGTGACCGCCTCCACCTCCTCGTAGACGGTGAAGTCGGAGGGCGCGTCGGTGCCGGCGCGCTCCTGCGCCTCCTTCAGTTGCAGGCTGTGCGCGAACGCGCGGGCCTGGTCCGCGTTGTCCCACTCGGTGATGGTGAGGACCTGGTTCCGGTCGTCCAGCGCCCGGTGCAGCCGGTGGTTCTTGGCGCCGTGCTCCTGCCGCACCGGGCGCATCTCATCGAAGACGGACTTGAACGTGTCGTAGTCCCGCACATGAAGCCGGGCGACGAGCTTGACGGTCATGGCGCACCCCCTCTACGCCCTGACGCTACGCCACAAAAGTCCTATTTGGCGTTGAAATAGTTGGCGTCCGGGTGGTGCACCACGATCGCGTCGGTGGCCTGCTCCGGCACGAGTTGAAACTCCTCCGACAGCTGTACGCCGATCCGGTCCGCGCCGAGCAGGTCGACCATCTTGGCCCGGTCTTCCAGGTCGGGGCAGGCCGGGTAGCCGAACGCGTACCGGCAGCCGCGGTAGTCGGTGCGCAGCAGGCCGGCCAGGTCGGCCGGGTCGTCGTCGGCCACCGTGCGGCCGCCGGGCAGGGCGAGCTCGGCACGGATCCGCTTGTGCCAGTACTCGGCCAGCGCCTCGGTGAGCTGCACCGACAGGCCGTGCACCTCCAGGTAGTCGCGGTACTCGTTGCGGGCGAACATCTTCGCCGTGTACTCGCTGACCGGGTGGCCGACGGTGACCAGTTGCAGCGCCACCACGTCCAGCCCGTCGGAGGTGCGCGGCGCGAAGAAGTCGGCCAGGCACAGCCGCCGCTCCTGCCGCTGCCGGGGAAACGTGAAGCGGGCCCGCTCGGCGTGCCCGTTCTCGTCCAGCACGACCAGGTCGTTGCCCTCCGAGTAGGCCGGGAAGTAGCCGTACACGACGGCGGCCTCGAGCACCTTGTCGGAGATCAGCCGGTCGAGCCAGTAGCGCAGCCGCGGCTTGCCCTCGGTCTCGACCAGCTCCTCGTAGGACGGTCCGGTGCCGCCGCGGGCGCCCCGCAGCCCCCACTGGCCGAGGAAGGTCGCCCGCTCGTCCAGCAGCGCCGCGTAGTCCGCCAAGGCCAGCCCGCGAACCACGCGGGTGCCGAAAAACGGCGGCGCGGGGATGTCGACGCCGGTGGCGACGTCGGAGCGTACCGATGTGTCGTCGAGGTCGGGCAGCGACTCCGCGACGATGGTCCGCTGCCGCTCGCGCCGGGCCCGCCGCGCGGCCAGCGCGGCCTCGCGGGCCTCGTCCACGATGGGCGCCTCGCCGCGCTTCGCGGCCATCACCCGCTCCATCAGGGACAGTCCCTCGAACGCGTCGCGCGCGTAGTGCACCTCGCCGCTGAACATCGAGCGCAGGTCGTCCTCCACGTACGCCCGGGTCAGCGCGGCACCGCCCAGCAGCACCGGCCACCGCTCGGCGACGCCGCGGGTGGCCATCTCCTGGAGGTTCTCCTTCATGATGACCGTGCTCTTGACGAGCAGGCCGGACATGCCGATCGCGTCGGCGTCGTGCTGCTCGGCCGCGTCGAGGATCGCGTTGATGGGCTGCTTGATGCCGATGTTGACGACCTCGTACCCGTTGTTGGACAGGATGATGTCGACCAGGTTCTTGCCGATGTCGTGCACGTCGCCGCGGACCGTCGCCAGGACGATTCGGCCCTTGCCCGCGTCGTCGCTCTTGTCCATGTGCGGTTCGAGGTACGCCACCGCGGTCTTCATCACCTCGGCCGACTGCAGCACGAACGGCAGCTGCATCTGGCCGGAGCCGAAGAGCTCGCCGACGACCTTCATGCCGTCGAGCAGGATCTCGTTGATGATCAGGAGGGCGGACCGGGTCTGGAGGGCCTCGTCGAGGTCGGCCTCCAGGCCGTTGCGCTCGCCGTCGATGATGCGCCGCTTGAGCCGCTCGTCCAGGGGCAGCCCGGCCAGCTCCTGGGCCCGGGTGGCGCGCGCGGAGGCGACGTCCACGCCCTCGAAGAGCTCGATGAAGCGCTGCAGCGGGTCGTAGCCGTCGCGGCGCCGGTCGTACACGAGGTCGAGGGCGACCTCGCGCTGCTCGTCGGGGATCTTCGCCATCGGCAGGATCTTGCTGGCGTGCACGATCGCGCTGGTCAGGCCGGCCTGCACGCACTCGTGCAGGAACACCGAGTTGAGCACCTGGCGGGCGGCCGGGTTGAGGCCGAACGACACATTCGACAGACCGAGCGTGAAGTTGACGCCCGGGTAGCGGCGGCTGATCTCGCGGATCGCCTCGATCGTCTCGATGCCGTCCCGGCGGGTCTCCTCCTGGCCGGTCGCGATCGGGAACGTCAGGCAGTCGACCATGACGTCCGCCAGGTCCAGGCCCCAGCGGCCGGTGAGGTCGTCGATGAGGCGGGCGGCGACGCGTACCTTCCACTCCGCCGTACGCGCCTGGCCCTCCTCGTCGATGGTGAGCGCGACGACCGCGGCGCCGTGCTCCTTGACGATCGGCATCACCCGCGCGTAGCGGGAGGTGGGGCCGTCACCGTCCTCGAAGTTGACCGAGTTGACCACGCAGCGCCCGCCGAGCATCTCCAGGCCGGCCTCGATCACGCCCGGCTCGGTGGAGTCCAGCATGATCGGGAGGGTGGACGCGGTGGCGAACCGGCCGGCGATCTCGCGCATGTCCTGCGCGCCGTCCCGCCCGACGTAGTCGACGCACACGTCGAGCAGGTGCGAGCCGTCCCGGGCCTGGCTCCGGGCGATCTCCACGCACGCCTGGAAGTCGCCGGCCAGCATGGCCTCCCGGAACGCCTTGGAGCCGTTGGCGTTGGTGCGCTCGCCCACCATCAGCACGCTGGCGTCCTGGGCGAACGGCACGTGGTGGTAGAGCGACGCGACGCCGGACTCGACCTGCGGGGTACGGGCGGCGGCGGACGCCCCGCGCAGCCGCTCGGAGACCACCCGGATGTGCTCCGGGGTGGTGCCGCAGCAGCCGCCGATCAGGGCCACGCCGTACTCGTTGACGAAGCGGTCGAGCGCCTCGGCCAGCTCGTCCGGCGTCAGCGGGTAGCGGGCGCCGTCGGCGGTCAGCTCGGGCAGGCCGGCGTTCGGCATCACCGACAGCGGCACCCGGGCGTGCTGGGACAGGTAGCGCAGGTGCTCGGTCATCTCCGCCGGGCCGGTCGCGCAGTTGAGGCCGATCAGGTCGATGCCCAGCGGCTCCAGCGCGGTCAGCGCCGCGCCGATCTCGCTGCCCAGCAGCATCGTGCCGGTGGTCTCCACGGTGACGTGGCAGATCAGCGGCACGGTCTGCCCGATCTCGGCCATCGCCCGCCGCGCACCGATCACCGCGGCCTTCGTCTGCAGCAGGTCCTGGCAGGTCTCCACGATCAGCGCGTGCGCGCCGCCGGCGATCAGGCCCGCGGCGTTCTCCTGGTACGCCGTCCGCAGCGCCGGGTACGGCGCGTGGCCGAGCGTGGGCAGCTTGGTGCCCGGTCCGATGGAGCCGAGCACGAAGCGCGGCCGGTCCGGTGTGGAGAAGCTGTCCGCCGACGCGCGCGCGAGCCGGGCGCCCGCCTCCGACAGCTCGCGGATCCGGTGCGGGATGTCGTACTCGCCGAGCGCCGCCAGGTTGGCACCGAACGTGTTCGTCTCGACACAGTCCGCGCCGGCCGCGAAGTACGCGTCGTGCACCCCGCGTACCACGTCGGGGCGGGTGACGTTGAGGACCTCGTTGCAGCCCTCGAGCCCCTCGAAGTCCTCGTCCACATCCAGGTCCGCGGCCTGCAGCATCGTGCCCATCGCCCCATCGGCGATGAGGATGCGGTCGGCGAGCGCGTCAAGCAGCGAAATCGGCACGGTCCAAGGTTAATGGCACCGCCTTTCGACCCGCCCAGCGGCGGCGCCATCGGGCCCACTCCGCACCGGCCACGTAGTCTGAGACCCGTGACCGAGTTTGACGGGCTGCCAGTGCTGCGCTCCCCCGTGGCAATAGCCGCTTTCGAGGGGTGGAACGACGCCGCCGACGCGTCCACCGCCGCGGTCGAACATCTGGAGCAGGTGTGGGAGGCGCGCCAGATCGCGGCGCTCGATCCGGAAGACTTCTACGACTTCCAGGTCAGCCGCCCCACCATCACGATGGCGGACGGCGAGACCCGCCGCATCGAGTGGCCGACCACCCGGTTCATGGTGGCCACACCGCCCGGCACCGAGCGCGACGTGGTCCTGATCCGCGGCATCGAGCCGAGCATGCGGTGGCGCACGTTCTGCGAGCAGGTGCTGGAGCTGTGCCACAGCCTGGAGATCAACCGGGTGGTGCTGCTGGGCGCGCTGCTGGCCGACGTGCCGTACACCCGGCCGCTGCCGATCAGCGGCAGCGCGTCCGACAAGGACGCCGCCGAGCGCTACCGCCTGACGCCCACCCGCTACGACGGCCCCACCGGCATCGTCGGGGTCCTGCAAGACGCGTGTACGCGGGCCGAGGTCGACGCGGTGTCCTTCTGGGTGCACGTGCCGCACTACGCCAACAACCCGCCCTGCCCGAAGGCGACCCAGGCGCTCCTGCACCGGGTCGAGGACGTGCTCGACCTGCCGGTGCCGATGGCCGACCTCGCCGAGGAGGCCGCCGAGTGGGAGCAGCGGGTACGCGCCGCCGCCGAGCAGGACGCGGAGCTGGGCGAGTACGTCCGCGAGCTGGAGGAGCGCGTCGGCGACGCCGGCATCCAGCCGCTGACCGGTGACGAGATCGCCCAGGAGTTCGAGAAGTACCTCCGCCGCCGAGGCGGCTCCGCCGGCCCGACGGCCGGCTCCTGGTAAGCAGTTTTGGCGTGTCAGGGTGAGCGAAGTCACGCCCCTAGGGCATCCTAGGAACCTATGAGCGTTAATCCGGGGGCGGCTGAGCATCCGCATCGGCAGATCGCGGCGCAGCTGCGCGAGCGGATCCGGCGGGGCGACTGGGCGCCGGGCGAGCGGCTGCCGAGCATCCCCGCGATCGCGGAGATGTACGGCGTGGCCAAGCAGACCGTCCAGCGCACCGTCGACCAGCTCCGCGTCGAGGGCCTACTGATCACCAAGCCCGGCTCCGGCACGTACGTGCGCGGCACCAAGCGCCGCCTCAACCGGCTGGCCCGAGGCCGGTACGGCGCGCACCGCGGCTACCACGCCGACCTGGCCGCCCGCTACCGCCAGCAGCTGCACGAGGTCGGCCGGGCACCCGCCCCGCCCGAGGTGGCCGACGCGTTCGGCGTACGGGACGGCACCGAGCTGCTGGTCCGCCGGCACGTCGTGCGCACCGAGGAGGTACCGGTGGAGGTGGGGGCCTCCTGGTTCCGGGTCGAGGACGCCAGCGGCACCAGCCTGGAGCGGCGCGAGGCGTTCGGCCGCCCGCTCTACCAGGAGGCCGAGGAGGAGATCGGTCGCCGGTACGCCTCGGCCACCGACACGATCAGCGCCCGCCAGCCGAGCCGGGAGGAGGCCGAGATCCTGCAGATCCGCCCCGACACCCCGGTGCTGCACCTGCTGCACGTGGCGTACGACGAGCAGCACAAGCCGATCGAGGTGGCCCAGGCGACCTGGCCCGGCCCGATGACCACGCTGACCGAGGAGTACAAAATCCCCGCCCCGCACCCAGACCCCGACCCGGATCCCGGGTTGGCGCTGGGCTGAGCTGTTAGGAGGGGCCCTTCCTATGCAGAAAGCGTTAACAGGGTGCCCTTCCTTGCATCTCTAAAGCCGCACACCCAGCAGGGCGTCAGCCAGCGTCGACATGAGGGCGGGCGCGGATGCGTCCTCGCCCGCTCCGGCCAGCGCGCTGTCGGCCCACTCGTCCAGGAGGGCCAGCGCGCCGGGCGTGTCCAGATCGTCGGCGAGCCGCCCTCGTACCCCGGCGAGAAGCTCGGCCCCCGACCGGCCGGCGCGCGCCGCGGCGGCCGCGCGCCACCGGGCCAGCCGCTGCTCGGCGGTCTTCAGCAGGTCGTCGGTCCACTGCCGGTCGGCCCGGTAGTGGTCGGCGACGAGCGCCAGCCGCAGGGCCATCGGGTCGACCCGGTCGGCCCGCAGCCGGGACACGAAGACCAGGTTGCCCTTGGACTTGGACATCTTCTCGCCGTCCAGCCCGATCATGCCGGCGTGCACGTAGTGCCGGGCGAACGGCGCGACGCCGGTGAGCCGCTCGGCGTGCGCGGCGGAGCACTCGTGGTGCGGGAAGAGCAGGTCGTTGCCGCCGCCCTGGACGTCGATGGAGTCGCCGAGCAGGTCCAGCGCGATGGAGGCGCACTCGATGTGCCAGCCGGGCCGGCCGGGGCCGAGCGGGCCGCCCGCCCACGCCGGCTCGCCCTCGCGGGCGCCGCGCCACAGCAGCGGGTCGAGCGGGTCGCGCTTGCCGGCCCGCTCGGGTCGCCGCCCCGCTCGGCGAAGAACGCGAGCATCTGCTCCCGGGACAGGTTGGACTCGTAGCCGAACCGGGGCGCCGCCGCGACGTCGAAGTAGACGTCGCCGGAGTCGTCCGGCAGCCGGTACGCGGCGCCGCCGTCCACCAGCGTGACGACCTTCTCCACGATGGCCGGGATCGACTCGACCGCGCCGACGTAGTGCGCCGGCGGGATCATCCGCAGCGCCTCCATGTCCTCGCGGAAAAGCGCCGTCTCCCGCATGGCCAGCACGACCCAGTCCTCGCCGTCCCGGTTCGCCCGCTCCAGCAGGGGTCGTCGATGTCGGTGACGTTCTGCACATAGGTCACCCGGTGGCCGGCGTCCCGCCACACCCGCTGCACCAGGTCGAACGTGATCATCGTGGCGGCGTGCCCGAGGTGGGTGGCGTCGTACGGCGTGATGCCGCAGACGTACATCGTGGCCGCCTCGCCCGGCGCGGTCGACAGCACCGCACGCCGCGCCGAGTCGAACAACGCGAGCGGCTGCCCCGTACCCGGCAACCTCGGCACCTCGTGCCCGGTCCAAGAGTCCATCAGGCAACCCTATCCGGGCCAAATGGTCGCGCTCGCGAGGCGCTGGGAGGCGCCGTCTTCCCGGCGGCGGCAACGCCCGCGCGTGGCCGGAGTCCGCGACGCCGCCAGGAAAACGCCGCCGCGCCTCGCGAGCGCTCCGGGCTCAAATGGCGGGCCAGGGCACCGCCGGCCAGTCCTCGGACGGCACCGGAAACCGCCGGCTCGCCAGCAGCTCGCCGACCCGTTCCCGGGTGCGGGCCACCTCGGCCGCGGTCAGGTGCACCGCGAGCTGCTCCCCCAGCGCACCGTCGAGGGCCGGCGCCAGCCGTTCGAGCACGTCGACCGCGTCGGCCGGCAGCGGCCGACGCGCCCAGCCCCACAGCACGCTGCGCAGCTTGTCGTCGACGTTGAAGCAGACGCCGTGGTCCACGCCGTACACCTGCGCCCCGGCCCCGACCAGGACGTGGCCGCCCTTGCGGTCGGCGTTGTTGATGACGGCGTCGAGCACCGCGAGCCGGGCCAGGCGGGGGTCGTCGGCGTGCGCGAGCGCGTACGCGTTGCCCTCCTCGTCGCGGGCGGCCGCGATGCGGAACCACCCCGCCGGCAGCTCATAAACCGGGACGAATCCGACCAGCGCCTCCGCCGCCGACGGCTCGTCGATCCAGAGCTGGCAGGCGCCGACGCCGAGCGGGCCGTCGCGCAGCACCGTGGGCGGCACCAGTCGCCACCCGGTGGCCCGGGACACCAGGTACGCCGACACCTCCCGGCCGGCGAGCGTGCCGTCCGGGAAGTCCCACAGCGGCCGCTCCCCGCGGACCGGCTTGTAGACGCAGCGGGCGGTCATCCCGTCGAGGGTGAGGAACCCGCGCAGCGTGGTGTTGGACGCGTCGACCAGCCGGCCTTCCAGCTCGAACTCCCCGCGCTCCAGCAACCGGAGCGCATCGCCCTCGTCGAGTGTGGGCTGGGCGTCGACGCTCACCGGTGATAGCCGTTGTGGCGGGGCACAGGTGCCCGCGCGGGTCGAGGGGCTGCCCACACAGCGGGCACGGTGGCCGGCCGGCCGCGAGCACCCGGCGGGCCCGGTCGATGAACGCCCGCGCCGCGGCCGGGGTCAGCCGCACCCGCAGCCGGTCCAGGTCGTCGTCGGGCTCTTCGTCCTCTTCGTCTTCGGGCAGCTCGGGGCCGGCGCCGCCCAGCTCAACCTCGACCTCGGACTCGCCGGCCGCGATCGCCTCGATCACCACGGTCGCGGTGTCGACGTCGTACGCCAGGCCCAGTGTGCCCACCCGGAACTCCTCGTCGACCGGGGTGTCCAGGGGCTCGTTGTCGGACAGTCCCGGCGGGGCCTCGGGCAGCTCGGCCCCGAACCGCCGGTGCGCCTCGGCCAGCAGCTCCTCGAGCTTTTCGGCCAGCAACGACATCTGCACCTTCTCCAGCGCGACGCTGACCAGCCGGCCGCCGCCACGCGCCTGGAGAAAGAACGTCCGCTCCCCCGGCGGACCCACGGTCCCAGCGACGAACCGCTCCGGCGGCTCGAAGGCGTGCACCTGGTGGGTCATACCTAAGACCCTATCCGCCCGTAGTCCCCGGTCTACCCCCGACCGCCGCGTCCGAATCGTTGGCACGCGGGCGCCGAGGGCGGCGCCGCTTGCGCGGCACCAGACCGGCGAGATCACCGCCGGTGTCGTTCAGCCGGAGCAGGAACGGCCGCGTCGGGGTGAAGCCGATCGCGGTCAGCGAGGCCGGATCCGCCACGATCCTTTGAAAAAGATCCAGGTGTACGCCCAGCGCGTCAGCGACGATCGCCTTGATCACGTCGCCGTGGCTACAGGCCAGCCAGACCGCGTCCGGCCCGTGCTCCGCGGTGACCCGGGCGTCCCAGCGGCGCACCGCGGCGCAGGCGCGCGCCGCCATGGCCGCCATCGCCTCGCCGCCCGGGAAGACGGCCGCGCTCGGGTGCTGCTGCACGACCGGCCACAGTGGATCCTTGGCGAGCTTCTTGAGCGGCTGGCCCTCCCACTCGCCGTACCCGCACTCGATGAGCCCGTCCTCGACGTACGCCTCGTGGCTGGGCAGCGCCAACTCGACGGTCTGCCGGCACCGGATCAGCGGGCTGGTGACGACCGCGGCGAGCGGCACCGCCTTGAGCCGGTCCCCCACCGCGGCCACCTGCGCCCGCCCGGTGTCGTCGAGCTCGACGGGCCGGTGCCCGGCGAGCCCACCGTCGGCGTTCGCGGTAGTACGCCCGTGCCTAAGAAGCAACACCGTCGCCACAGTTGCTCACCCTATGTCAGACGTTAGGAAGGGCCCCTTCCTATGCAGAAAGCGTTAACAGGGTGCCCTTCCTTGCCCCTATGTCGCGGTGATGGTGCCGCTCACCAGGAGGCAGAGCACCAGGCTGCCGAGGGCGACCCGGTACAGGACGAAGGCGTACAGGGTGTGGTGCGCCACATAGCGCAGCAGCCAGGCGATGGACACGTACCCGAGCACGAACGCGATGAGCGTCGCCACCACCATCTGCGCTCCGGACGGGGTCAGCCCTTCGCCCGAGGAGTCGAACACGTCCGGGATGCTGAACACGCCGGACATCACGACGGCGGGGATCGCCAGCAGGAACGAGTACCGGGTGGCGGTCTCGCGGGTCAGGTTGAGGAAGAGGCCGGCGGTGACGACGCCGCCCGACCGGGACACGCCGGGGATGAGCGCCATCGCCTGGGCGAAGCCCATCACCACGCCGTCCTTGAGCGTGAACTGCTCGATGGTCCGCACCTTCCGGCCCCAGTACTCGGCGAACGCCAGGACCAGCGCGAACACGATCAGCGTGGTGGAGACCAGCCACAGGTTGCGGGCCGCCGAGCGGATCTGGTCCTTGAACAGGAAACCGAACAGGCCGATCGGGATCGAGCCGAGGATGACGTACCAGGCCATGCGGTAGTCCAGTGAGGACCGCACCGACCGGTCCCACAGGCCGACGATCCAGGTCTTCGCGAGCCGGAAGATGTCCTTGGCGAAGTAGATCAGCACGGCCGCCTCGGTGCCGAGCTGGGTCACCGCGGTGAACGACGCGCCCGCGTCCTCGCCGAAGAAGATGGCCGAGGTGATCCGCAGGTGCGCCGAGGAGCTGACCGGCAGGAACTCGGTCAGCCCCTGCACGATCCCCAGAACGATCGCCTCGACCCAGCTCACTTCCCGACTCCGGCGAGGTCGAGTGCCTCGGCGACGGTACGCAGCGTGCGTACGCCGTCCTCCCGGTCGCCGACGAAGAGCGTCACCGACAGCGTGGTCACCCCGGCGTCGGCGAACTCGCGCAGTTTGTCGGCGATCCGCTCCTTCGAGCCGAGCAGCGACGTACGGTCGATGAACTCCAGCGGTACGGCGGCGGCCGCGTCCCGGTGCCGCTTGGCCAGGTACAGATCCTGCACCTCGCGGGCGGCGTCGCCGTACCCCATGCGGGTGGCGAGCTGGTTGTAGAAGTTCTGCTCCCGGCTGCCCATGCCGCCGACGTAGAGGGCGGCGTACCAGCGGACCAGCTCGGCGCAGTTGGCCACGTCGTCGCCGACCACGACCGGCACGCTGGGCACGATGTCGAAGCCCTTGACGTCCAGCCCGGCCTTCGCCCGCCCGGCCGCGATCGCGGCGAGCTGGTCGGCGGCGGTGTCCGGGGAGAAGAAGATGGCCAGCCAGCCGTCGGCGATCTCGCCGGCCAGCTCCAGGTTCTTCGGGCCGACCGCGGCCAGGTAGATCGGGATCTGCTCGCGCGGGGGTGGAAGCCCAGTTTGAGCGCCTTGCCCGGTCCGTCCGGCAGCGGCAGCGTGTAGTGCGCGCCGGCGTACTCGACCGGGCGGCGACCGATCGCCAGCTTGACGATGTCGACGTACTCCCGGGTGCGGGCCAGCGGCTTGGCGAAGCGCACGCCGTGCCAGCCCTCGGACACCTGCGGCCCGGACACGCCGAGCCCGAGGCGGAACCGCCCGCCGGACAGCGCGTCGATCGTCGCCGCGGTCATCGCCGTGGCGGCCGGCGTACGGGCCGGGATCTGCATGACCGCGCTGCCCAGATCGATGGTGGAGGTCTGGCCGGCGATCCAGGCCAGGGTGCTGGGCGAGTCCGAGCCGTACGCCTCGGCCGCCCACACCACCGCGTACCCGAGCCGCTCCGCCTCCTGGGCCATGGCCAGGTGGTCCGCGGGTGTCGTCCACGCCGTCTGATAGCCGAGACTAAGTCCAAGTCGCACGGTGGCCTCCTACACGCTCCCCCAACCCGAGGCGCACCAGGGTACGCAATCAGCCCTGGCCACTGGACAGGGACACGGGACTGAATAAGGTTCACCCATGCAACAGCGACCGCTCGGGCGGAGCGGGCTGGCGGTGTCGCGGCTCGCGCTCGGCACCATGACCTGGGGCCGGGACACGGACGCCGACGACGCGGCCGCGCAGCTCAAGAGCTTCCTGGACGCCGGGGGCAACCTGGTGGACACCGCCGACGTGTACGCCGACGGCGAGGCCGAGGCGGTCATCGGCGCGCTGCTGGGCACCCTCGTACCGCGCGAGGATGTGCTCATCGCCACCAAGGCCGGGCTGCGGCCCGGCGCCGCCCGGCGCCGCGACGGCTCCCGGTCGCACCTGCTGGGCAGCCTCGACGCGTCGCTGCGCCGGCTCGGCACCGACCACGTCGACCTTTGGCAGGTGCACGGGTACGACCCGGAGACGCCGCTGGAGGAGACGCTGACCGCCCTGGACCACGCGGTGTTCAGCGGCCGGGTCCGGTACGTGGGCGTGTCCAACTTCTCCGCCTGGCAGACCGCCCGGGCGGCCACCTGGCAGGCCGCCTTTCCGGGGCGCGCCCCGATCGTGGCCACCCAGATGGAGTACTCGCTGCTGGAGCGCGGCGTCGAGCGGGAGGTGCTGCCCGGCTGCGCCGCGCTGGGCCTCGGCGTGCTGCCCTGGTCGCCGCTGGGACGCGGGGTGCTCACCGGCAAGTACCGGCACGGGCGGCCGGCCGACTCCCGGGCCGCGTCGCCGCACTTCGAGGCGTTCGTGGCGTCGTACCTGGAGCCGCGCTGCTCCAGCATCGTCGAGGCGGTCGTGACGGCGGCCGGCGGGCTCGGGGTCTCGCCGCTGGAGGTGGCCCTGACCTGGGTGCGCGACCGGCCCGGTGTGGTCGCGCCGATCCTGGGTGCGCGGACGGTCGGACAGCTGCTCGGAGCGCTGCGGGTGGAGGAGATGACCCTCCCCGCGGAGATCACCCAAGCCCTGGACGATGTGTCCGCAATTCCGGTGGGTTATCCCGAGCGCGAAGGGTAGCGGCGGCTCCGGAGCGTGTGCAATATAGGTCGCATGGACTACGAGTACGCGCCGCTGCGGTTACCGCCAAATGTCGACCGGCTGACCGCAGCGGCGCAACTGGCGATCCAAGCGGAATTCTCCGGTTGGGAGCTGGCCCGGGTGCGGCTGTTCCGCGACGGGACGCGGCAGGTGGTGCTGCGTCGCCGGGTCGCGGCCCAGCCACAACCGGGTCTTTCTATTTAGCCCTCAGGGCGTCCGCTCGATCTCCTCGTCGATCTCGAGCGGCACGAACGGGTGCTCGTCGAGCCGGCCGACGAGCCGGTCTTCGCTGCTCGGCTGGAACGGCCCGGCCGCGTCCTCCTCGCCGAAGCTCTCCAGGTCGAGCGCGGTGTCCACCTCGCTGACCATCACCACCCCGTCGAGCGGTTCGAGCTCCGGGATGTCGAGCGCGCCCAGCGAGCCATCGCCGGCCTGCAGCAGCTCCAGTACGGCCTCGCCGACGCTCTCGACCGGCTCCGCCTCCTCCTCGTCTTCGGGCAGCCCGGAGCGCCGGGCCGCCTCGGCCGCCCGGACCAGGGCGGCGACGCTGGGCACCCGGTAGTCGCGGCGCTGGCGCACCGAGACCACGTGCGGGTGGGGTCGGACGGCTCGGCTCCGTCGAGCCCGCCGAGGCCGGCGCCGAAGCGCTCGTCCGCCTCGTCCGGGTCGATCGACTCGACATCCCAGGGCGTCACCTCGCCGAACGCGTCGAGCAGCAGCTCGTCGTACTCGTAGGAGGCGTTGTTGAGGGTGACGTATGCCTGCCAGACGTCGTCATCGTCGATGCGGCCCTCGGCGGCCTTGACGGCCGCGAGGTGTCCGCGCGCGGCTTCGATCACCCGCTCGAGAGCGGCGTCCAGCTCCGCGTGCTGGTCGGTCATGGTGGAAGGGCCCCTTCCGCAGGGTCTAGGAGTTGCGTAGGAATCGGTCGAGAACACGCACGCCGAACTGTAGTCCCTCCACGGGAACGCGCTCGTCAATGCCGTGGAACAGGGCGGAAAAGTTCAGGTCCGGAGGTAGTTGCAGGGGGCGAACCCGAAGCAACGGATGCCCAGCCGGTTGAACGCCTTGGCGTCGGTGCCGCCGGAGAGCATGTACGGCACCGGCCGCGCCGCCGGGTCCTCGGCGCGCAGCGCGGCCGCCATCGCGTCGACCAGCGCCCCGTCGAACGTCGTCTCGAGCGCCGGCTGCCGCTGGACGTGCTCGATCTCCACGTCCGGGCCGATCACCTCGCGCAACTGCTCCAGGAAGAGGTCGGCCTGGCCGGGCAGGGTCCGGCAGTCGATCGTGGCCGAGGCCCGGCTGGGGATGACATTGTCCTTGTAGCCGGCGTCGAGCCGGGTCGGGTTGGCGGTGTTGCGGACGGTGGCGCCGATGATGTTGGCGATCGTGCCGAGCTTGCCGATCGCGGCCTCCGGGTCGTCCGGGTCCAGCTCGATGCCGAGCGCCTCGGAGACCTCCTCCAGGAACGCCCGCACGGTCGGCGTGACCACCACCGGGAAGCGGTGCCGGCCGACCCGGGCCACCGCCTCGGCGAGGGCGGTCACCGCGTTGTCGTCGTGGACCATCGAGCCGTGCCCCGGGCGGCCGCGCGCGTGCAGGCGCAGCCAGTTGATCCCCTTCTCGGCGGTCTCGATCAGATAGAGGCGCAGGTCTTTGCTCACCGTGTACGAGAAGCCGCCCACCTCGCCGATGCCCTCGGTGCAGCCGTCGAGCAGGTGGCGGTGCTTGTCGACGAGGAAGTGCGCGCCGAAGTCCCCACCGGCCTCCTCGTCGGCGGTGAACGCCAGCACGATGTCGCGCGGCGGCCGGACCCCGGTGCGCTGCCACTCGCGTACGACGGCGAGCACCATCGCGTCGAAGTCCTTCATGTCGATCGCGCCGCGGCCCCACAGGAACCCGTCCTTGATCTCCCCAGCAAACGGGGGCACCGACCACTCGGCCGCCTCCGCCGGCACCACGTCGAGGTGCCCGTGCACCAGGAGGGCGCCGCGGCCGGGGTCGGTGCCCGGGATCCGGGCCACCAGCGATGCTCGGCCGGGCGCCGACTCGTGGATCTCGCTGGACACGCCCACCTCGGCAAGCTTCTCCGCCACGTACTCGGCGGCGGCCCGTTCGCCGGCGCTGGTGGCGTTGTCACCGGTGTTGGTCGTGTCGATGCGCAGCAGGTCGCGGCAGAGGTCGACCACTTCGTCGACGGATGAGCTCATCTGCCTTTCTTACCAGCCCGGGAAGGTGATCATGCAACCCAGGAGAAGCCGGCCGCGTAACTGGTGGCCGCCAGGACGGTCTGCCCGTCGGTGTCCGGGTGGAAGTAATCCCAGCCTGACAGGTGCGCGAGCGTGAACTGGAAGCCGAACACCGCGCCGCCGTCGTACTTGCAGAGCGGCCCGTACGCCGCGCACGCCGCCGCGAGCTGTGCGTTGTAGTCGATCACCCGCTGCCGTACCCGGTCGCGGCGGGCCACGTCGGCGGCGGCGGTCGAAGTGGGATTGGCCAGCATGGACTGGCAGATGCTCAGCAGCGACCAGGCGCTGCGGGCCAGGAAGTTGCCCTTGCCGACCGCCCAGAGCCGCTTGATGTCGGGGATGCTCAGCACGAGGACCCGGGCGTTCGGCAGGCCGGCGCGCAGCCGGGCCAGCGCGGTGTCGATGTGCCCGCGGAACGTCGCGACCGCCGTCATGCCGGCCTCGCTGCCCGCGCAGGCGTCGTTGGCGCCGATGAGCACGGTGACGTAGCCGACGTTCTGGCCGACCACGGTGGACATCTGGCCGGGCAGGTCATCAGCCGTCGCCCCGGACGCCGCGTCGTTGTAGTTGCGCCCCTGGATCGCCGGGTTGGCCGCCAGGAGCCGCCGGTAGTGACTGTTGACCGAGGAGTTGTCGCCGGTGCTGAACGACCGGGACGGGCAGTCGACGTAGAACCCGCAGGCGTTGAAGCCCCGGGTGATCGAGTCGCCGACGCTGGCCATGGCCGCCGGGAGCGGCTCGGCCGCGGCCGCGGGCTGCGGGAAGGCAAGGACGGCGGCGACGCTGAGGGTGAGCGCCAGCGCCGCGCCCAGGCGCGGGAGTGACATGGGTAAGCCTCCGTTACGCGGGAGAGCGGAGTTGCAGGGGGTGATCAGACGGTAATCTGTGAGTTACATCGGTGACAATGGTTAAGCGGCGTGTCGCGGAAAAACCCCCCAAACCCCACCGCTCCCCCGCCGCGTCCCGCACCCCACCTCTCGCCGCCCCCCGCCCCGGGCCGCGCCGCTGCCGGCGGCGCGTCGATCAAGGACTTTCCCGTCGATCAAGGGCAAACGGCCGTGCTTTGATCTCCGATCCACGACCATTCGCCCTTGATCGACGCCGAAGTCCTTGATCGACGCGCCGCCGGCGCAGGCGCCGGCAGCGGCGGCGAGCACCCCGCGGCGCGGGGCGCCCCAGCGGCGCGGGACGGCGGCAGCGGCGGGGTTTTGGCGTGGGGCGGCTGGGGTATCTGGCGTGCCGTGCGCCTGCCGCCGCTCCATCTGCCGCCGCTGCCGCCGGTCGCCGGCTCCCTCAGCGGGCGCAGCGTCGTGGACGTGCTCGCCGAGGAGCACCGCGAACTGCTCGCCCTGCTCGGGGCCGGCGCGGGATCGGCGCGGCGGCGGCGTGACCTCCTCGACGTTCTCGCCGCCAGCGCGTCCCGGCACCTGTGCGCCGAGCGGCAGTACCTCTATCCCGCCGTCCGCGCCGCGCTACCGGACGGCGCCGCGCTGGCCGCCCGCGAGGTCGCGGCGGGCCACGAGATTTTGATAAGCCTGCGCGACCGTGCAGACGTCGCGGGCGCGCTGCGCCGGCACGTGGACGCGACGGCCGCCCTGCTGGACCGGCTGGCCGGGGCGGTCACTGTGGAGGATCTGGTACGGCTGGGCAGCCGCGTCGAGGTCGCGGAGGAGGCCGCCCCGACCCGGCCGCACCCGGGAGCGCCCGCGACGCCGCCCTGGAACAAGGTCGTCGATCCCGCGCTCGGCACCCTCGACCGGCTCCGGGACGCGGTCACCGGACGTCCGACGTCTGCCAAAATGCTTACTCGCCGGTACGCCAATCGGCTCTTTTGATCAAGCCGTTAACCTTTCGGTTACCGGCAACCTGGCGTTTGGGGGACCTTTCACAAGCCGAAGGTCTTCCCGCGATCCCACGTTGGTCCTACCGTCACGCTATGAACCTGGAGCTGCGACACCTCAAAGTGGTGGTCGCGATCGCGGAGACGGGCAGCGTGACCAAGGCTGCTTCGCAACTGGGGCTGGCACAACCGGCGCTCACTGCTCAGCTCCAGCGCATCGAAAGGACCCTCGGCGGACCGCTCTTCGAACGGGACCGGCGCGGTGCCCGACCCACCGCCCTCGGCGAGCTGGTGCTGGCCCGCGCGCGCGTACTGCTGCCGGCGATGAAGGGCCTGCAGGACGAGGCGGCCCGGCTGGCCGGCACCGGCGACGTGATGAGCCGCTACCGGGTGGGAGGTGCCAACAGCCCGATCGTGGGCGGCCTCGTACATCGCCTCGCCATCGCCCAACCCGAGGCCCAGATCAGCACCTACGCCTCCTGGTACGCCGACGAGCTGGCCCAGATGGTGCTCGGCGGCCGGCTGGACTACGTACTCGTGGGGGTGTGTGGGGACGCGGCGCCGTCGGCGGCGCACGGCCTGGCGTGGCGGGTGGTCTCCGTCGACGCGGTCTTCGTCATGCTGCCCGTGGCCCATCCGCTGGCCCGCAACGACGAGGTCAAGCTGGCCGACCTGGCCGAGGCCCAGTGGGTGGCCGCGCCCGGCGACGGGTGCTTCGGCGACTGCTTCGCGGCCGCGTGCGCCCGCTCCGGCTTCACCCCCCGCAAGGTGTACGAGACCGACATCCGCGGCTGCATCGACATGGTCGAGTCGGGCGAGGCGGTGGCACTGTGCCAGGCCACGTTCCGGCCGGCCAGCGGGCTGGTCACCCGGCCGCTCGCCGGCGCGCCGCTGCGCTGGCGGCTGCTGCTCGGCTGGCATCCCGACGCGCTCGCCGCCAAGTTCGCCGACGAGGTGCTCGGCCACGCGGTCGCCGCATACGAGGACATGGTCGGCCGCAACCCCCTCTACTACCGCTGGCTGCGCGACAATCCCCCGTTCGGTGCTCAGGCGCTATTACCTAGCTGATATCTGCCATGGTCAATTAAACGGCCGTTAGGGTGCGCCGTACGCTCCTCAAACCCCCGAAGGAGAGCACCCTATGAAGGGAAGACTGGCCGCGCTTGCGGCCGGAATCCTGCTGCCCGTCGGCGTCCTGGCCGCGCCGGCCGGCGCCGCGCCCGACCCCGGCACGGCACCGGCGACCGCCGACGCGGCCTCCCCGGCGATGCTGAGCGCGCTCGCCCGCGACCTCGGCCTGACGGCGACCGAGGCCCGCGCCCGGCTGGCCCGCGAAGACGTCGCCGGCCGGGCCGACGCCCAACTGCGCAAGGACCTGGGCGCCGCGTACGCCGGCGGCTGGCTCACCGACGGCGCCAGCACGCTCGTCGTCGGGGTCACCGACGCCGGCCAGGCGGCCCGGGTCCGGGCGGCCGGGGCCACCCCGAAGGTCGTCGCCCGCAGCGCCGCCCAACTCGACCAGCTCAAGGCCGTCCTCGACCGCAACGCCGCCAAGGCGCCGGCCGCGTCGGTCCCCGGCTGGTACGTCGACGTCGTCACCAACAGCGTCGTCGTCCTCGCCCGCGGCAACGCGTCGGCCGCGACGGCGTTCGCGGCGCTGGCGAAGTCGGGCGCCGTCCGGGTCGTCGCCTCGAACGAGACGCCCAAGCCCTTGTACGACGTGGTCGGCGGCGACGCGTACTACATCGGCGGCGGCCGGTGCTCGGTCGGCTTCTCCGTCACCGGCGGGTTCGTGACCGCCGGCCACTGCGGCAGCACCGGCGACACCACCACCGGCTACAACCAGGTCTCCCAGGGAACGTTCCGGGCCTCGTCGTTCCCCGGCAACGACTACTCCTGGGTGCAGGTCAACTCCAACTGGACGCCCACGCCGACCGTCGACAACTACAGCGGCGGCACGGTGACGGTGGCCGGCTCCACCGAGGCGGCCGTCGGCGCGTCGATCTGCCGTTCCGGCTCCACCACCGGCTGGCACTGCGGCACGGTCTCGGCGAAGAACCAGACCGTCAACTACGCCGAGGGCAGCGTCAGCGGCCTCACGCGTACGAACGTGTGCGCCGAGCCCGGCGACTCCGGCGGCTCCTGGCTGTCCGGCCAGCAGGCCCAGGGCGTGACCTCCGGCGGCTCCGGCGACTGCACGTCCGGCGGCACCACGTACTTCCAGCCGGTCAACGAGATCCTCTCCGCGTACGGGCTCACGCTCACCACCAGCGGTGGCGGCGGGGGCGGCGGCAGCGGCTGCTCCGGGTACGAGTTCACCCGCACCGGCTCGCTGTCCGGCACCGGCGTCAGCGCGTACCAGCCGGACGGCAGCTACTACCAGTCCACGGTCTCCGGTACGCACAGCGCCTGCCTCGACGGACCGTCCGGTGTGGACTTCGACCTGTACCTGCAGAAGTGGAACGGCAGCGCCTGGGCGGCGGTTGCCAGCGGCACCAGCGCCAACCCGGACGAGACCATCACGTACAGCGGCACGGCCGGGTACTACCGGTACCGGGTCTACTCCTACAGCGGCTCGGGCAGCTACACGCTCGGCTTCAGCAACCCGTAACCCCGCTTTCCCCAAGTCACCGAGGCGGGCGCGCGCCGATCGAGGCCGCGCCCGTCACGGCTCGCGCCGCATGACTGGAACAGCACTCGCTGAGCGGCCGCGCTCGTGAGTAGGGCGCCCCTGTTCACGACATAGCGGGTATGGGGGCGCCCCCAAGGCCGGGTAGTTAAGGGAATCAGGTCCATGTCGAGCGCTGATGTGACGCGGCCATCGCCCTCGACTTTGGCGACTGTGTCGAGAAATTGCCCGCCCAGGGGCAACTGTTCGCCACAGTCGCGGCGTAGGTCGGCCCCGCCGTCGAACACATCACCGGCCCGGTCGGCGGACCCAGATCCAGCGGCCGGTTGTGTCGGATACATCCGGGTGCGGGCCCGGCCCACCCCTGGCCAAGTCGAAGCTGGCAGTAGATCTAGACGCAATGCCGCTCAGTTAAGGGTCTGGCCGGGCGTTGTTGATGGGGCCGGGGTAGACGGGCAGCGAGGCTCCGGTAGACATGGCTGTCCTCACAAGACGGTCATGATCTGTAGGGAGCCTCGCTGTCCACGTATTTTGTCACCCGCCGGATGATCAAGGTCGCTGCGGGTGTGTTCGCCCCAGGGCACGTTGGGGAGTTGACGCAGCATGTGCCGTTCGAGATGGTCGATGCCGCGTTGGCGGAGGCCGGTCTGGGTAAGTCCCGTGTGCGTGAGGTACCAGCCCGGGTTGTGGTCTACCTGCTGTTAGCCGGCGCGTTGTTCGCCGAGGTGGGCTACCGGCAGGTCTGGGACAAGCTGGTAGCGGCCCTGGACGGTGTGCCGGTGGCGAACCCGACCTCGGGTGTGCTGGCCCAGGCCCGCCAACGCATGGGACCGGCTCCTTTGCGGGCCTTGTTCGACCTGGTGCGGGGACCGGGTCCGGCGCCGCGTACCCGTGGGCGGTGGTGGCGAGGGCTGCTGGTCTGCGCTATAGACGGGACCAGCGCGGCTGTCCCGGCCAGCGCGGCGAATCTGGCCGAGTACACCCCGCATCGCTGCAACCATGGCGGGTCGGGCTATCCGAAGCTGCGGCTGCTGGTGTTGGTGTGCTGCGGAACCCGGACCGTCATCGACGCGATCTTCGGGCCCACCGGGGTGGGGAGATGCCCTACGCCAAACGGTTGGTGGCCAGCCTGCGTCCGTCGATGGTCGTGCTGTTGGACCGGGCCTTTGGGGCGGCGGACCTGATCGAGGCGATCGCGCAGGCCAGGGCATACCTGGTGGTGCGGGTCAAGGACAACCGGAAACTGCCGGTGATACAGCGGCTGCCGGACGGCTCATACCTATCGGTGATCGGCCAACTGCGGGTCCGCGTGGTGGAGTGTCAAATCCACGTGCAGACCACGGCCGGGCGTGCCACGACCATGTACCGCCTCGTCACCACGCTGATTGAGCACCACCACTATCCGGCGTTCGACCTGGTCCGGCTCTACCACGAACGGTGGGAGGTCGAAACAGCGTTCCTGGAACTGAAATCGACGATCCTGGGCGGGCGGGTACTACGAGCCAGGACCCCGGCCGGGGTCCGCCAGGAGGTCTACGCCCTGCTGGTGACCTACCAGGCCATCCGCCTGGCCATGGCCGACGCCACCGACACCCAGCCCGACCTTGACCCCGACCGGGCCTGCTTCACTACCGCCTTGAGCGCGGCGCGTGACCTGGTCGTGCAGGCGGCGAACGCCATCACCGGCGCGGTGATCGACCTGGTCGGCGCGATCGGCCGGCGAGTCCTAGCCAACCTCATGCCCGAGCGTCGGACCAGGCGCGCCCCGCGGATCGTCAAACGAGCGATCTCCAAGTACAACGCCAAAGGCCCCAACATCGACCGGAAGACCTACCAGGCCACGATCAGCATCGACATCCTCGTGCCCCAGAGCCCTTGACGACGCCACACCACGCCTTAACTGAGCGGCATTGGATCTAGACGAGTTAGGGCTCGATGTCAGCCATAACTCGTCTAGATCTACCCGCCTCGTCGTCGCATGACAGGGGGTGCCATCAGGGTCAGGTGACCGCGCCGTCCCCGATCACCCGGACGGTGACCCGACTCCTGCGGTGATCATGAAGTTGACGCCCGGGAGAGCCTTCTCCCTGCCGCTAACTTCATGATCACCGCAAGCTGGCGTCGGCTCCAACGCTGGGCAAGCGATCAGCCGCGCGGCTTGACGCGCCCAGGAATCCTTAACTACCCGGCCTTGAGGGCGCCCCACTCACGGCGGAACACCCAACAGGGGCGCCCTACTGGCTACCGACCGGGTTCGCCCTGGGCGAGGTGCGGCCGGATCTTGTACCCGTGATGCCGGAAACGTCGGAGCGCGATCAAGGACTTTCGCGTCGATCAAGGGCGAACGGTCGTGGTTTGGAGATCAAAGCACGACCGTTTGCCCTTGATCGACGCAAAAAGACGGGCGGCGGAGGGGGCAGAGTAAGGGGGTGGATCTGGTGATTGTGGATGGGGCCAATGTGGTGGGGTCGCGGCCGGACGGGTGGTGGCGGGATCGGGCGGGAGCCGCCACGCGCCTGCGGGACCGGTTGCGCGGGCTCGCCGAGGCGGAGGCGGCCGAGGTGGTGCTGGTCGTCGAGGGAAAGGCGCGCGGCGTGGAGAGCGTCGACGGGGTGCGGGTGGTCGAGGCCCCGGGCTCCGGCGACGACACCATCGTGGACCTGGTCCGCGCCGCGGCCGGCGACAGGCGGGTCGTCGTGGTCACCGCCGACCGGGGCCTGCGGGAGCGGGTCACCGATCTGGGCGCGGGCGTACGCGGCCCGCGCACCGTAAACTACTAGCACTGAGTAGTTCTAGATTCACAGTGGGCAACAACGGGCAGGGGGTCGCAGCAAGGCTGATCCGACTACCGTGGTATCAATTCCTCCTCTACCCCCCAGGAGGTCCCCCGTGGCGAGCGTCGCCGAGGTGAAGTCGGCCATCGATGCCGCGATCCAGCAGGTGAGCGAGGGCCAAGCCGCCGTACACGCGGCCAGCGAAAAGATCACCGAGGCCCAGCAGAGCCTGGCGATGGCGCTGGACGGCAGCGGTCACGAGGCGGTCAGCACCGCGCACGCCTCGCTCTCGCAGGCCACGCTCGAGCTGGAGGAGTGTCTCGCCGCCACGCAGGCCGCGGTGGAGCAGGCGCAGTCCTACGTCGCCGCCCTGTAGGGCCGCGGCCATGTCCCTGATCCAGGAGCTCGGTGCCCGGGTCCGCGCGACATCGGACGACCTACCGGTCGGCCTGGTCACGGTCGCCGTCGAACGGCTGCGGCTCGCCGGTGAGCTGTTGATGTGGGTACGCCAGGAGTCCGCCAACCCCTCGGGGTGCCCCAGGTGGCCGGCGCGACCGAGCACGCGGAGCAGGCCGTCCAGGCGCTCCGGGTGGCGCAGGACGCGCTCCTGTCGTACCTCGCCTCGATCGGGCTGGCGCACGACGGCACGGCGGGTCCGGACGGCGCCTGGCGCACCGGGCTGGACGCGGAGACCGACCGGCCCGCGCAGCCCGTGCCCGACGGCGCGCCGCCGCCCCCGCTGGGCCGCTGGTGGGCCGCGCGGGTCGCCGAGCTGACCGGCCACGGCTCCGCCGCCGAGCGGGACGAGTCGGCCGCGGCCGACGGCGCCGACCTGCTGCGCCGGGTCGCCGCCGGGGTCAAGGCAGGCGACCGTGGCCGGCTGCACCGCGAGCTGGGCGGCGTGGAGGCGCCGGTCGGGCTGGGCCTGTCGGCGCTCGCCCCGCCGGTGCTGCACCGGCTGGCCGGCGACCTGCTGCGCCACCGGCCCCGCGCCGAGGACCTGGAGCAGCTCACCAAGCAGGCCGGCCCGCGGGTCCGCGAGCTGCTGCCCAATCTGCCGCCGGAGGTGCTGGAGACCCAGTTCCGGCGGATCTGCCGGGTGCCGGCCGAGCGGGAGGAGGGTCCGCCCCCGCACCCGGCCGACGCGGCCGTGGCGGCGAGCGTGCTCACCGGCGTACTCCTGCAAATGCTGCACCGCGAGCCGGACTCGCTGGACCCGACCGCGCCGGAGCCCGTCGAATCCGCGGAGTCCCATGCCTGACGTGCGGACGTCCGTCGTCGAGTCGGTCCGCGCGGCGCTGTCGCGCGCCCGCGCCGCGGCGCGGGTGCACCTGGACGCGGCCCGGTCCGACCTGGCCGGCGCGGAGGCGCGGCTGGCCCGCGTCCAGCAGGCGGGCGAGCAGCGGCCGGCCCGCGCGGCCGCGGAGCGGGACCGGCGGCTCGCGGAGCTCGCGGACAAGCACGCGGCCGGCATGGCCGACCTGGCGCGGCGGGCCGCGGTGGCCGGCGCGCTGCGGGCGACCGGCGCGGCCGGCGACCCGTGGCCGGGCTGGCACCCGACGCCGGCCATCCGCACCGAGCCGCCCGACCTGCTGCGCGTCGGCGAGATCCGGATCCCCGGCGCCCCGCCGGTGCCGGCGCTCGTGCCGCTCCTGGACCGCGGCCACGTCGCGCTGGTCGGCCCGCACACCGGCCCTGGCGCCGGCGCTGTCTGGACTGAGGAGCGAAGCGACGAGGGAAGACAGCGCCTCCAAGGCGCGGGGGCCAGCGCGAGCGGAGCGAGCGCCAGCCAGCACAGCCTGGTCGCCACGTTGCTGTTGCGCGCGCTCGGCCGGGCCGCGCCGGGCACGGTGCGGATCACCGGGTACGACCCGGAGCGGCTCGGCGGCGGGCTCGCCGGGTTCGCGCCGCTGGCCCCGGCCGGGCTGCTCACGTTCGTGGGGCCGGGCGGGCTGGCCGGGCTCCTCGACGACCTGGTCGACCACATCCGGCGGATCAACGAGACGGTGCTGGCCGGCGAGCACTCGTCGCTGCGCGAGATGGCCGTGGCGACCGGAAAGCGACCCGAGCCGTGGCGGGTGGCGGTGCTGCTCGGCGGCGACGAGCTGTCCCGGCACGAGCGGGCCCAGCTGGAGCGGATCCTGCGTACGGGGGCCGCGTGCGGCGTACACCTGATCGTGCGCGGCATCCCGGTGCCCGAATGGTCCACTGTGGAGACCGTGACGGTGGACGGGGACACGGCGTTGCTGTCCAGCTGCGGGCCGCTGCCCGTACTCCTGGATGGGCCGCCGCCGGCGGACCTGGTCACGGCGACGTCCCGGCGGCTGGCCGAGCGGGTGTCGACCGGGCCCGCACCGGCGGTCTTCGCCGACCTGCTGCCCGAGGAGATCTGGACGGAGAGCTCGGCGGCCGGCCTCACCGCGCCGGTCGGCGACAGCCCGGAGGGCCGGCCGGTGTCGGTGACGCTGGCTGACTACCCGCCGCACGCGCTGATCGCCGGGCCGTCCGGCACCGGCAAGACCAACCTGATCTACGCCTGGATGGGCGCGCTGTCGGCCCGCTACTCCCCGACCGAGCTGGAGTTCTATCTGCTGGACTTCAAGGAGGGGGTGTCGTTCGCGCGGTTCGCGCCGGGGCAGCGGGACCCGAGCTGGCTGCCGCATGTGCGCCTGGTCGGCGTGAACGTCAACACCGACCGGGAGTTCGGGCTGGCGCTGCTGCGGTTCCTCGGGCGGGAGCTGCGCCGGCGGGCCGACGCGGCCAAGCAGCACGAGGTCACCAAGCTGGCCGAGCTGCGCGCCGAGGATCCCACCGGGCACTGGCCGCGGATCGTGGCGGTGGTCGACGAGTTCCAGGTGCTGCTGACCGGGCGGGACGCGCTCGCCCAGGAGGCGGCGACGCTGCTGGAGGACCTGGCCCGGCGCGGCCGCTCGCAGGGCATCCACCTGATCCTCGCGTCGCAGGACGTGTCCGGCATCGAGGCGCTGTGGGGGCGGCCGGCGCTGGTCGCGCAGTTCACGCTGCGGATCGCGCTGCCCAAGGCGCGGCGGATCCTGGCCGAGACCAACACGGCGGCGGAGACGCTGCCCCGGCACCACGCCGTGGTGAACGCCGACTCCGGCGCCGTCGAGGCCAACCGCATCGTGCGGATCCCCGCCGCCAGCGACCGCCGTACGTGGGGGGAGCTGCAGCACCGGCTGTGGCGGGACTGGCGGGACCGGCCGGCCTCGCTCGGCGCGCCCCGGCTCTTCGACGGCGACGCGGTGCCCCAGCTGGCCACGTCCCCGGACTTCGCGGCCCTGCGCCCCGGCACGGTGGACCCGGTGGTGCTGCTCGGGGAGTCGATCGACGTACAGGCCCGGTCGGCGCGGCTGCCGCTGTCCCGCTCGCCCGGACGCAACATCGCGGTCGTCGGCACCCGCGTGGAGGAGGCGTGCGCGGTGCTCGCGGCGGCCGCCCGGTCGCTGGCCCGGCAGTCACCGGACGCCCGCTTCTCGGTGGCCTGCCTGGACCAGGACGCGGCGGCCACCGCCGAGTCGCTGCGCCCCGACCTGCCGCCGGACACCGGCTGGTACGACGCTCCCGGGCTGGCCGAGCTGTTGCCCGAGCTGGAGCCGGACCCGTCCCGCCCGCATTACCTGTTCCTGTTCGCCGCCGACGCGGCCGCCTCCACGCTCGCGGTCAAGACCGGCGGCCGTTCCGGGCACGAGCACCTGCGCCGGCTCCTGAACACCGGGCCGGAGCGGCGCACCCACGTGCTCGGGTGGTGGCGGAGCGTGGCCCGGCTGCGCGACGACCTCGGCGGGATCGGCTCGCGCACCGACTCGATCGGCGCGTGGGTGGCCCTGGACGTGCAGGGCGGCGACCTGAGCGGGTTCTATCCCCAGCAGGGCGGCCCGGTCTGGTACCCCCGGCCGTGGCGCGCCCTCTACTTCGACCGCGCGCGGCACCGCACCCCGGAGGTCGTCATCCCGTACGGACTCACCACATGAGTGAGCGCAGCGAGCGAATCAGTTGGCACAGCGCGCATGGAGCCTCGTGGCCGCCCGCAGCGAAGCGAGGACGGCCATGAGCTACCGAGCGGCGATCGAGCAGCTGGCCCGGGCGTACGCGGGGGTGGACGCCCAGCGGGCCGAGGCCACCGAGTGGTACGCCCGGCAGGTCGCCGCCGTCGAGCGGGCCACCCGGGAGGCGGCGGCCGCGGTGGCGGCGGCGACCGAGTCGGTGGCGGGGGCCCAGCAGCTCGTCGAACGGGTCGACGCCGAGGCGGACGAGGTGTGGCGCACCACGATCCGGCGGCTCGGCCCGGTGGCGGCCCGGTACGGCGGCACGCCTCCGCCGGCGCCGGCGCCGCAGGGCGAGGCGTACAACCCGCACCAGGTGCTGGAGGGCGCGCTGCGGCTGATCGACGACGCCTGGCGGCCGGGGCGGATGTCGCGGCAGGCGTACCCGCTGCTGGTGCTGCTCAGCGCGGTCGGGGCCGGCGTGGCCGTCGGCCTGCGCGAGGCCGCGCTCTGGCTGGGCCGCGAACACGGCGGCGACCTGGCCGTGGGCCTCCCCGTCCTGGCCCTGGTGGTGACGCTGGTGGCCCCCCTGGTGGGCCTGTGGCCCGCGAAGGTGGTAGCCGACCGCCGCCACGTAGCCCTGGACCCCACCACGATCACCGTCGTGGTGGCCGCGGGCCTGGCGACCACGGCGACGCTCCTGCTGGCCTTCTAGCGTTCCGGAGGGGCGCGGCGCGGTGGCTGGGCAGTCCACCGCGCCACACCCGCGCTCAGTATCGAAGACCGTCGAGGTCCCGGTCAACGCTCTTCCGGTAATCTCCCGGAAATACCTTCATCCGAGCGTGGCGGTGCTGTCCCGGACCACGAGGTCCGTCGCCAATTCGACCCGCGGTGTCTCCACCGCTTCGCCCTGGGCCAGCCGCAGCACGGTACGCGCCGCGAGCAGCCCCATCTCGGCGAGGGGCTGCCGGACGGTGGTCAGCGGCGGCGACGACCAGCGCGCCTCCGGCAGGTCGTCGAACCCGACCACGCTCACGTCGTCCGGCACCCGCAGGCCGCGCTGGCGCACCGCCTCGTACGCGCCGAAGGCCATCTGGTCGCTGGAGGCGAAGATGGCCGTGGGCGGCTCGTCGAGCGCCAGCAGCGCCTTGGCGCCCTCCAGCCCGGACTCGTGGTAGAAGTCGCCCGGCTGGATGAGCTCGTCGCGCATGGGCTCGCCGGCGGCCTCCAGGGCGGCCCGGTAGCCGTCCAGCCGGGCCCGGCTGCACAGCATCTGCGGGCTGCCCGCGATGAAGCCGATCCGCCGGTGGCCCAGCGACAGCAGGTGCTCGGTGGCGCGCAGCCCGCCGGTCCAGTTGGTCGCCCCGATCGTCGGGATGTCCAATGTGGGCACTCCGGCCGGGTCGACCAGCACCATCGGCACGTTGAGCCGGCGCAGTTCGGCGTGCACCGGCGGGGCCAGGTCGCTGGCGACCAGGACCACGCCGTCGGTGGCACGGGTACGCAGGTTTTGCAGCCACTGGCGGGTCGAAGCGGTTCGCCGGTGAATCGCGGAGACCACGGTGCCCACGCCGGCCGCGTGCGCGACGTCCTCGACGCCGCGAATGATCTCCACCGCCCATGGGCTGTCGAGGTCGTTGAACACCAGGTCGATCAGGCTCGCGCTGACCCGGGGGCGGGCCGCCCGGCGCCGGTAGCCGTGCCGCCGCAGCAGCTCCTCGACCCGCTCGCGGGTCTGCGGCGCCACGTCCGACCGGCCGTTGAGTACGCGCGAGACGGTCGGCACCGAGACGCCGGCCTCACGCGCGATCGCGGTGATGGTGATCCTGCGCCCTTCGTCGACCGTCACGATCAGCTCCTTCGTCGAGGGTGTCAGCCTACGACCGAAACACTTCCGAGCCGAAATCGACCCGCCTGCCGGCCCTCGCCCGCAATCTTGCCGCACGCCCGGGGCTTGACGACCCGCATAGACGGCCCTAGCGTTCCAAACGAGTTACGGAAGTGTTCCGGAAGCTTTTCTTCGAAGGGATTCCCATGAAGGTGACTCGCGTGGTCGCCGGCGCCGCCGTGGCCGCGGCCGTCCTCGTTTCCCTCAACGCCCAGGGCGCGCCGGCCGCGCCCGCGAAGCCCGCCGCCGCTCCGGAGGCCGCCGCCATCGCAGCCCACGGCGGCGACGCCAGCACCCTGCGCGCGCTGGCGAAGCGCACCGGCGTCCGCATCGGCACCGCGGTCGACATGGCCGCCCTCGCCGACGACACCACCTACCGCGAGCGCGTGGCCGCGGAGTTCAACAGCGTCACCGCCGAAAATGTCATGAAGTGGCAGTTCCTCGAACCGGAGCGCGGGGTCTCCGACTTCGCCGCCGCCGACGAGCTGGTCGACTTCGCCCGCCGCAACGGCCAGCAGGTACGCGGGCACACCCTGCTGTGGCACAACCAGAACCCGGCCTGGCTCACGTCGGGCGTCAACTCCGGCGAGATCGACGCCGCCGAGCTGCGCCAGATCCTGCGTCAGCACATCTACACGGTCGCCGGCCACTTCCGCGGCAAGGTGTACGGCTGGGACGTCGTCAACGAGGTCATCGACGACAACGGCAACCTGCGCGACACGTTCTGGCTGCGGATGCTCGGCCCCGGCTACATCGCCGACGCGTTCCGCTGGGCCCACCAGGCCGACCCGAAGGCCAAGCTTTACCTCAACGACTACAACGTCGAGGGCATCAACGCCAAGAGCACCAAGTACTTCGAGCTGGCCAAGCAGCTGCGCAAGGACGGCGTGCCGGTGCACGGCTTCGGCATGCAGGGCCACCTCGGCGTGCAGTACGGCTTCGACGGCACCGCCCTGGACAACGTGCTGCGCTTCGAGAAGCTCGGCCTGGAGACCGCGTTCACCGAGGTGGACGTGCGGATGATCCTCCCCGTCGACAACCCCAAGCTGCAGGCCCAGGCGGCGGGCTACACGCTGCTGCTGCAGGCGTGCCTGCTCGCCAAGCGGTGCGTCTCGTTCACCGTCTGGGGATTCACCGACAAGTACTCCTGGGTACCGGGCTTCTTCAGCGGGCAGGGCGCCGCGAACCTGCTCGACGAGAACTTCGCGCCCAAGCCCGCGTACCAGGCGGTGAGCAACAGCCTGACCCTCGCGGGCCGCTGAGGTTAGCCTGTAGCCCACCACGCATCGACGGGAGGCCAACGATCCGGACGTTCAGCAACCCCGTCATCGCCGGCATGTTCCCCGACCCGAGCGTCTGCCGGGTCGGGGAGCACTACTATCTGGCCTGCTCCAGCTTCGAGTACTTCCCCGGCGTACCGATCTTCCACAGCCGGGACCTCGTGCACTGGGAGCAGATCGGCAACGCGCTCGACCGCCCCACCCAGCTCCACCTGCCGCCGACCACCCCGTCCTCCGGCGGCGTGTACGCACCGACCCTGCGCCACCACGACGGCCGGTTCCACCTGATCACCTCCAACGTGCCGCACGCCGGCACGCTGGTGGTGACCAGCACCGATCCGGCCGGCCCGTGGTCCGACCCGGTCCGGCTCCCGGGCGTTCCGGGCATCGACCCCGACCTCGCCTGGGACGACGAGGGCACCTGCTGGTGCACGTACGCGGGCATCCGGCAGGTCCGCGTCGACCTGGCCACCGGTGCGGCGCTGGAGGCGCCGCGCCGGCTCTGGTCGGGTACGCCGGGCGCGCAGTGGCCGGAGGCGCCGCACCTGTACCGGGTCGGCGACCTCTGGTACCTGCTGATCGCCGAGGGCGGCACCGAGGCCGGCCACGGCATCTCGGTGGCCCGCGGCCCGGCCCCGGACGGCCCGTTCGAGCCGTGCCCGGCCAATCCGATCCTCACCCACCGCAGCACCGACCATCCGATCCAGAACACCGGCCACGGCGACCTGATCCAGGCGCACGACGGCTCGTGGTGGCTGGTGTTCCTCGGCACCCGCCCGCGCGGCGGCACGCCCGGCTGGCACGTGCTCGGCCGGGAGACGTTCCTGGCGCCGGTCACCTGGGTCGACGGCTGGCCGGTCGTCGGCGAGGTAGGCCCGTCGATGACCGGCGGGCTGCCCGCCCACCCGCTGCCGCTGCCGCCGGCCCGGGACGACTTCGACGGCGCCGACCTCCATCCACAGTGGATCTCGGTGCGGGCCCGCCCGGCGCTCACCCACTCGCTCAAGGACCCGCCGGGCTGGCTCACCCTGCACGCCCAGGACCGGTCCCTGGACGACGCCTCGGTGACGTTCGTCGGCCGCCGGCAGCAGCACCACTCCTGCCGGGTGCGCGCCCTCGTCGACGCCGGCGCCGGCCGCGGCGGCCTCGCCGTACGCCTCGACGAGCAGCACCACTACGAGGTCGAGGCCGGCGACGGCGAGGTGCGGGTACGGATCCGGATCGGCCCGGCGCAGCAGCTGCGCGCCAGCCGGCCGCTGCCGGGCGGCCCGCTCGTGCTGCGGATCGAGACCCAGGCGTCCGACCCCAGCCCCGACCACCCCCGCCAGGAGCCCGACGTGGTCCGCCTCGGCTACGAAACCGTGGATGGCCGTTTCGTCGTGCTGGACGAGCTGGACGGGCGCTATCTGTCCACCGAGGTCGCGGGCGGGTTCACCGGCCGCGTGCTGGGCATGTACGCCACCGCCGGCACGGTCCGCTTCGACTGGCTGGCCTACGACCCCACCGAGTGAAAGGAAGGGCACCCTGTTATCGCTTTTTGCATAGCAAGGGGCCCTTCCTAACCACTCAAACCGCAACGCGGGCAGGCGCCGCGGCGGCGGAGGTAGTGGGCCAGGGTAGCCAACGCTAGGGCGGCGCCCCAGGCGGGCCAGAGCAGCATCGGGAGGGCTAGCCACGAGCCCTCCCCCGCCGCCAGGTCCCACAGCACGCCGGAGGTGAGCAGCCCCAGGCTCGCCGAGGTCACGAAGACGGCCACGACCGTCGCCGGCACCACGGCCAGCATGACGGGCACCCGGCGGCCGGCCAGCCCGACCACCCAGCGCGGAAACACCTCGCCCCAGGGGCGTACCAGGCCGACGGTCAGCACCGCGCCCACCACAGCGAACGCGCCCAGCCCGGCGCCCACCCACACGACCGCGTCGCCGTCGAACTCCTCCAGGTGCCCGTCGGACCAGCCGAGCAGCGCCGCGGCCAGCCAGGCGAACCGGGTCAGCGCGTACGCCACCGGGATGGCCGCGGCCAGGTATGTGGCCCAGCGGCCCCAGCGGGCGGCGGACCCGACCGATGCCCACCCGCGGGCACGACCGCTCCGTCCACAGGAGACACACGCGCCGGCGGTGCGGAACTGCCAGCTCAGCAGCGCACGGGCGAGCAGCAGACCGCCTGCCACGCTGAACGCCATGTTGGCCAGCGGCCAGGTGAAGATCTCCGCGTAGTCCACGTCCGGCCAGCCGAACGGCGCGCCGATGACGAGCATCGGGGCGTACCCGGCGACGGTCAGCAGCCGCGCGTCCGGCACGACGAGCAGGAGCGCGGCCACCACCGTCCAGCCGAACGCGAGCAGGAGCGTGCGGGGCGCGCCGCGCAGGCGTACCCGCGGCTGGCCGGCCATCCCGACGGCCGCGACCGCGGTCGCGACCAGGACCGCGGCGAACAGCGGCGCGCCGGCCTCGGCGGGGAGCCCGCGCAGCAGGCTCGCGTCGCCGTCCGGATCGTTCTCCCCGAACGGAAACCCCCGCCCGGTGGCCGTCCAGAAAAGCGCCAACGTCCCGTACACCGCGGCCCACCCCGCGACAAGTCGAGCAGTCATACCCCGACCCTGCCGCCGGGCCGTGCCCCGGGTCTTCCCGCCCGCTAGTGAACGTCCTCCCCGCGCGTGGGAGGACGAAGCCGGACTCGTACGCGCGGATCACCGCCTGGGTGCGGTCGCGGGCGTCCAGCTTGGTCAGCACGTTGCCGACGTGGGTCTTGACGGTCTCGACGCCGACCACCAGCTCGGCGGCGATCTCGGCGTTGGAGCGGCCGGCCGCCATCAGCCGCAGCACCCCGGCCTCGCGCTCGGTCAGCTTGGCGCCGCGCAGCCCGTCCCGGCCGCCCCCGCCGTACGCCGCCGCGAGCCGCCGGATAGCCGTCGGGAAGAGCAGCGACTCGCCGCGGGCGACCACCCGGATCGCGTCGACCACCTCCTGCGGCCGGGCCCGCTTGAGCAGGAACCCGCTCGCGCCGGCGCGCAGGGCCTCGTAGACGTACTCGTCGTTCTCGAACGTGGTGACCACCAGCACCCGCGGCGGATCGGCGGACGTGGCCAGCAGGTGCCGGGTGGCCTGGATGCCGTCGACGGCGGGCATCCGCACGTCCATCAGCACCACGTCCGGCCGCAGCTTGGCCACCAGCGGCGGCACCTCGGCGCCGTCCGCCGCCTCGCCGACCACGGACAGGTCGGGCTGCGCACCGATGATCGCCCGCAGCCCGACCCGGATCAGCTCGTCGTCGTCGACGATAAGAACGGCCGTCATATCGGCAGCCTCACGACCACGCGCCAGCTCCCCCTTCCGGGCCGGCGGTCATCCGCCCGCCCAACAGCGTCACCCGCTCCCGCATCCCGGCGAGCCCGCGCCCTGTTCCCAAAAGGGCAGCCGTATGCCCGCCGAGCCGGGTATACGGCTGCCCTTTTGGGGCGAGAAGCGGGTTCGCCACGTCGATGTCGAGGGTGCCATTCGCCGCCGCCACCCGCAGCGTCACCGGCACCCGGCCGGCGTGCCGGGCCGCGTTGGTCAGCCCTTCCTGCACGATCCGGTACCCCTCCCGGGACACCGCCGCCGGCACCGCGTCGAGCGGCCCACGCTCCAGCCGCACCGCCACCCCGGCCGACCGGGCGTCGGCCACGAGCCGGTCCAGGTCCGCGAGCGTCGGTTGCGGCGCGCGGCGCTCGTCCTCCCGATCCCGGAGTACGCCCAACACGTAGTCGAGGTCGGCCATCGCCCCGCGCCCGGCGTCCTCGATCGCGGCGAGCGCCCGGCGCGCGAACTCCGGATCGCTGTCCAGCACCTCCCGGGCGGCCGCCGCCTGGAGCGTGGTCACGGTCAGCGCGTGCCCGACCGAGTCGTGCAGTTCGCGGGCGAGCCGGTTGCGTTCGGCGAGCCGCTCGGCGCGGGCCGCCAGGGCCGCGATCTCCTCCGCGGGTGAGGGGCCGAGCAGCACCGGCGCCATGAGGGCGGCCAGCGCGCCGAGCCCGGCGACGGCGTACGCCATGCCGACCAGGAGCAGCACCCCGAGCAGCGACAGCCAGGGCTGGCCGATCCGCAGTCCCTCGGTGGCCTCGGTGGCCACGCCAAACAGCTCCGCCACGAAGATGAACGCCATCGGCACCGCGACGAGCAGGCCCGCCGCCACGGCTCCGCCGGCCACCAGGTGGACGCCGAACCAGAGCGCACCGCGTACCCGGGTCTCCCGAGCCGGCGGCGCGGCCGGCGGGTCGGGCAGGTCGACGCCGAGCAGGGCGCGGGCGGCGGCGATCTCCAGCGACCGGGTGCCGCGCATGAACGCCGGCACGGCGGCGATCGCCCCGGTGACCGCGAGCAGCAGCAGCGCCGCGCCACGGTACTCGCGCGGGCCGGTCAGCATCCGCGCGAAGGTGACCCCCAGCAACACGTACGGCAGCAGGATCACCGCACCGAGCAGCAGGTGCACCCCGCGCCGGTACGTCCTGCCGCTGGCCAGCGGGCCGAGCAGCGTCCGGATCGTCACGCGGACCATTCTGGCAAGCGGTCCCTCGGTATAGTCACGGCCAACACCGAGTCGGGACAAAAGGGAAAATAAACATGAGTCACGATGACCTGCACGACCGCGGGCTGCAATTCGACGTGTCGACGCTGTGGGATCGGCGCCGGATCCTCGGACTTTTCGCCGGCGCCGGAGTCGCCACGCTCGTCGGGTGCGGCGACGACGAGTCGCCCACCGCGACCGCCACGTCGACCCCGACGAGCGCGACCGCGACCACGCCGGCCGCGACCTCGACCGCCGCATCGGGGAGCTGCGAGGAGATCCCCGAGGAGACGGCCGGCCCGTACCCCGGCGACGGCTCCAACGGCCCGAACGTGCTGAGCCAGAGCGGCATCGTGCGCAGCGACATCCGGTCGAGTTTCGGCTCCGCGTCGGGCACCGCGGAGGGCGTGCCGCTGACCATCAAGCTGACCCTGACGGACACCGCGAACGACTGCGCGGCTCTTTCCGGAGCGGCCGTCTATTTGTGGCACTGCGACCGCGACGGCAACTACTCGCTCTACTCCCAGGCCGTCACGAACGAGAACTACCTGCGCGGCGTCCAGGAGACCGGAAACGACGGCACGGTGACGTTCACGAGCATTTTCCCGGCCGCCTATTCGGGCCGGTGGCCGCACGTCCACTTCGAGGTCTACCCGAGCCTGGACCAGGCGACGTCGTCGGACAACAAGATCGCGACGTCGCAGCTCGCCCTGCCCGAGGCGGTGTGCAACACGGTGTACGCCACCGACGGCTACGAGCAGAGCGTCAGCAACATGAAGCAGACCACGCTGGCCACCGACAACGTCTTCAGCGACGACAAGGCCGTACACCAGTTGGCCACCGTGACCGGCAGCGTCTCCGCCGGCTACGTCGCCACCCTCAACGTCCCCGTCTAAGGAGCAAGGAAGGGCCCCTTGTTAACGCTTTTTGCATAGCAAGGGTCCCTTCCTAACACCCCTTCAGCCCTTCGTCGCCCCCGTTGCCAGGCCGCCGATGAGCTGGCGTTCCGCTACCGCGTAGAAGCCCAGCGCGGGCACCATCGCGAGCACCACGTACGCGAGCACCCGGGCCGTGTCGTCCGAGTACTGCCCTTGGAACTGCCGCACCCCGATCGGGATCGTCCACCAGCTCGGGTCGTTGAAGACCACCAGCGGCAGCATGAAGTTGTTCCAGCTCGCCACGATCGCCAGCACCGACACCGTGGCCAGCGCCGGCCGGGCCATCGGCAGGAGTACCCGCCAGAAGAAGCCGAACGGGGTGCAGCCGTCGAGGATCGCCGCCTCCTCGACCTCGGCGGGGATGGTCCGGAAGAACGAGCGCAGGATGATGATCGTCACCGGCAGCCCGAACGCGGCCTGCGGCAGGATCACGCCGAGCGGGTTGTTCAGCAGGCCCATCGTGCGCAGCAGGATGAACAGCGGCAGGATCGCCACCGCGAACGGAAACATCAGCCCGATCGTGAAGAGCGTGAAGATGAACTCCCGGCCGCGGAACGCGTACCGCGCGAAGACGTACCCCGCCATCGCGGAGACGCCGACCGTCACGAACGTGGTCACCAGCGCGATCAGCGTGCTGTTGAACAGCGGCCGCCAGAAGTTCTCCGAGACCAGGATGTCGGTGTAGTTCGACGCGACCCAGGGCGACGGCAGCCCGAACGGGTTCTCCGAGAGCTGCGCGTTGTCCTTGAAGCCGCCGATGACGCCGAACGCGATCGGCACGATGATGACCGCCGCGATCACCCAGACGATCACCTGGAGGACCACGCCCTTGACCCGGGCAGCCCCCGTCTTCACTTCTTGCCCTGCATGACCGTAACCGCTCCCTCGATGTCGCGGCGCATGATGAAGCGCTGGTAGAACAAGGCGAAGACCAGGCTGATCAGCAGCATCACGATGCTGGTCGCGCTGGCGTACCCGACGTCGGAGCGCCGGAAGCCGTCGTTGAACATCGTGACGGCGAGTGTCTCGGACGCGTGCAGCGGCCCGCCACCGGTGAGCACCCACACCAGGTCGAAGAGCTGGATGGTGCCGATGACGGACAGGAAGACACTGATCCGGATCGTGGGGCCGAGCAGCGGCAGGGTGACGTGGCGGAACGCCTGCCAGCTCCCCGCGCCGTCCACCTGGGCCGCCTCGATGAGCTCGTTCGGGATGCTCTGCCGGCCGGCCAGGTAGAGGATCATGTGGAAGCCGAAGTACTTCCAGGTCATCACGAAGAACAGCGAGTACATCACCGTCTCCGGGTCGGACAGCCAGGTCGCCCCGATGTCGTGGAAGCCGAACCAGCCCGCGATGTGGCCCGCCAACCCGCGGTTGGGCGAGAAGACCATCGTGAACAGCACGCCGGTGATGACCTCGGACAGCACGTACGGCACGAAGAACAGCAGCCGGTAGAACGCCCGGCCGCGCAGCTTCTGGTTGAGCAGCATGGCGATGCCGAGCGACAGCGGAAGCTGGATCAGCAGCGACAGCACGATCAGCAGCAGCCCGCGACGCAGGTCGCCGACGAAGATGTCGTCGGTGAGCAGGCGCTGGAAGTTCTCCAGCCCGACGAAGTCGGTGGGCCGGCCGCCGAACCCGTTCCAGTCGAACAGGCTCGTGTACATCGCGAGCAGCATCGGCAGCAGGACCAGCGTGCCGAACAGGACCAGCGCCGGCAGCAGGAACAGGACGATGGTCAGGATCCGGCCGCCCCGGTGCCGGCGCGTGGGTGCGCCGGCCTCCGGTGACGCCCCGGCGGGCGGGGGCGCCGTGCGGTCTACGACCTCCACGGCACGCCCCGCCCCGACCCGGTCACTTGTGCTGGATGACATTTACCGCTGCGCCGTCTCGGTGATGGCCTTCGTCACCTGCTCCGGACTCCTCTTGCCGGCCATGAGCTGGGCCACCTGCTCGTTGACCTCCTGGCCGACCTCGGGCGCGTACGCCTGGTCCAGGTACAGCTGGAATCCGGTCGCGGAGGCGAGGGTCTGCGCCACGACCTTCTGGTTGGCGTCGGTCAGCGCCTCCTCGGCGCCCTTCACGACCGGCACGATCGCGTTGGTCGCCGCCTCCTTCTTCTGGCTGTCGACGGAGACCAGGAACTTCAGGAAGTCGACCGTCTCCTTCGGCGCGTCCTTGCCGACCGCGAAGCCGCCACCGCCGCCGAACGCGTCGCTGGCCGACCCCTTGCCGCCGTCGACCGCGGGGAACGGGAAGAAGCCGAGGTCGGCGCCGAGGCCCTTGCCGGACGCCTCCTTCTGCACCGACGGCGCCCACTGGCCCATCAGCTCCATCGCCGCCTTGCCGTTGCCCATGGTCGCGGCCTGGCCGTCCGGGCTGCCGTACTCCGCGCCGAGGAAGCCCTTCTGGAACGGCTGGAGGTCGACCAGCTCCTTCAGGCGCGTGCCGGCGGCGACGAAGTCGGGGCTGTCGAACTTGCCGTCCACGCCGGCCTGCTGGAGCAGCTGCAGGCCGCCGATCCGCATGGCCAGGTACGCCCAGTAGTAGTGGCCGGGCCACTTGTCCTTGCCGGCGAGGGCGATGGGCGTGGCGCCGGCGCCCTTGAGCTTGGTGACCGCGGCGAGCAGGTCACCCCAGGTGGCCGGCGGGGTGGAGATGCCCGCCTGCGCGAAGAGCTTCTTGTTGTACCAGAACCCGATCATGCCCTGGTCAACCGGCAACCCGTACGACTTGCCGTCGAACTCGTACGGCCCATCGCGACCCCGGTCAGGGTGGACTTGACGTCGGCGATGTCGGCGGAGATGTCCTTGACCAGCCCGGCGTCGACCTGCTGCTTGAGTACGCCGCCGCCCCAGGTGTGGAAGAGGTCCGGCGGGGTGCCCGCCTGGGTGACCGTGGTGAGCCGGGCCTTGTACGCCTCGTTCTCCAGCGGGGTGATCTTGATGGTGACCCCGGTGTGGCTGCTCTGGTACGACTTCGCCAGCTCGTCCCAGACCGGGAGCATCGGCGGGGTGTTCGCGATGTGCCACCACTCGATTTCGGCCGTGCCGCTGGAGCCGCCGCCACTGTCGTCGTCGGAGCAGCCGCCGAGGATGACCGCGCCGGCACCAAGGCCGGCGAGGCCGAGTATGTGTCTGCGCGAGAAGTACGTGGGGTCGTCATGTGCCGTCCCTTCAGAAATGCCGGCGCGCACGCCTCGCGCCGGCCGGGGGTCCTACGTACGCCTGGACTAGGGCCGACACCGGCGCCCGGAAGTTTTCGGCGTCGGCCCGATAATTCGTCGTGATGTGGCGCACGCTACGACGGCGTGAACTGGCGGTCAAGCCCTATCGTTCGGCGGAACCAAGCGTTACCGTAAGGCAACATAGATCGCTCGACGTTCGTTAGAGTTTCCGGAAAGCTCCCGAAAAGACGTCCGAGCGTTGCGGCCGCGCAGCACGTGGGGGTGCATGCGGCTACCGGAACATGCCCAAACGACAGGAGAGCCCCTCCGTGAGCGAACAGACAACGGCCACCGTCGGGGAAGCGGTTGCCGGCCCCGGGCCCTGGCAGGACCCGAGCCTTCCCGCGGAGAAGCGGGTCGCCGACCTCCTCGGCCGGCTCACGCTGGAGGAGAAGGTCGCCCAGCTCTACAGCCTCTGGCTCGGCGCGAACGCCAACCCCGACGACCTGGCCCCGCAGCAGCACGAGATGGTCGACGACACGCTCGACTGGAACGCGCTCGTCCGCAGTGGACTCGGCCAGCTCACCCGGCCGTTCGGCACCACGCCGGTCGACGCCGCCCTCGGCGCCCGGGCGCTCGCCCGCCTGCAGGGCGAGATCGTCGCCGCCGGGCGGTTCGGGATCCCCGCCGTGGCGCACGAGGAGTGCCTGACCGGCCTGATGACCTGGGGCGCCACCGTCTACCCGACGCCGCTGGCCTGGGGCGCCACCTTCGACCCCGACCTGGTCGAGCGGATGGCCGCCCGGATCGGCGCCGACATGCGCCGGCTCGGCCTGCACCAAGGGCTCGCGCCGGTGCTCGACGTGACCCGTGACCCGCGCTGGGGGCGCACCGAGGAGAGCATCGGCGAGGACCCGTACCTGGTCGCGACCGTCGGCACCGGCTTCGTCCGGGGGCTCGAATCGGCCGGGGTGGTGGCCACCCTCAAGCACTTCGCCGGCTACTCCGCCTCCATCGGCGGCCGCAACTTCGCCCCGTACACATGGGCCGCCGCGAGCTGGCCGACGTGCTGATGCCGCCGTTCGAGATGGCGCTCCGCGACGGCGGCGCCCGGTCCGTCATGCACGCGTACGTCGACATCGACGGCGTGCCCGCGGCGGCCGACCCCTGGCTGCTCACCGAGGTGCTGCGCGAGGAGTGGGGCTTCACCGGCACCGTGGTCGCGGACTACTTCGGCGTGTCGTTCCTGCGGATGCACCACGGCATCGCCGCGAACGAGGTCGAGGCCGCCGCGCTCGCGCTGGCCGCCGGCCTCGACGTCGAGCTGCCCACCGTACGCAGCTTCGGCCCCGACCTCGTCGACGCGGTACGCGCCGGCACCGTCCCCGAGGCGCTCATCGACCGCGCCGCCAGCCGGGTGCTGCGGCAGAAGGTCGAACTGGGCCTGCTCGACCCGGAGTGGCAGCCGCTGCCGGCGAGGCTCGAAGGCGTCACGGAGGGCGGCATCGACCTCGACCCGCCGGCGAGCCGGGCGCTCGCCCGCGAGCTGGCCGAGGAGTCGGTGGTGCTGCTCGCCAACGACGGCACCCTGCCGCTGCGGCCGGACGCGCGGGTCGCGGTCGTCGGCCCGCTCGCCGACGTCATCACCGGGATGCTCGGCTGCTACACGTTCCCCAGCCACGTCGGCTCCCAGCACCCGGAGCTGTCCGCCGGCATCGACATCCCCACCCCGCTCGCCGCCCTGCGCGCCGAACTGCCCGGGGCCGCCCTCATCCACGTACCCGGATGTGATGTGGATGGTCCGGACGTCGCCGGGATCGCGGCGGCCGCGGCCGCCGCGGAGGCCGCCGACGTGTGCGTCGCGGTGCTCGGCGACCGCGCGGGCCTCTTCGGCCACGGCACGTCCGGCGAAGGCTGCGACGCCGAAGACCTCGCGCTGCCCGGCGTCCAGGGCCGCCTCCTGGAGGCACTGCTCGCCACGGGTACGCCGGTCGTCGCGCTGCTGCTGGCCGGGCGACCCTACGCGCTGGGCGCGTACGCCGACCGGCTCGCCGCGACCGTGCAGGCGTTCTTCCCCGGCGAGGAGGGCGGTCCCGCCGTGGCCGGCGTGCTGTCCGGCCGGGTCAGCCCGTCCGGCCGGCTCCCGGTCGGCGTGCCGCGCCGGCCCGGCGGCGGGACGTCCACCTACCTCGGCCCGCTGCTGGCCCACGCCGGCACGGTGACGTCGGTCGACCCGACCCCGCTGTACGCGTTCGGGCACGGCCTGTCGTACACGACGTTCGCGTGGGACGACCTGTGCGTGGACGGCGCGCCGGTGGACGCCGCGCGCCCCACCAACGTCGCCACCGACGGCGCGGTCACCGTCTCGCTCACCGTCCGCAACACCGGCGAGCGCGCCGGCGTCGACGTGGTCCAGCTCTACCTGCACGACCCGATCGCGCAGATCACCCGCCCGGTGGTCCGGCTCATCGGGTACGCCCGGGTGCCGCTCGCCGCGGGCGAGGCGCGCCGCGTGGACTTCCGGGTGCACGCCGACCTGTCCTCGTTCACCGGGCGCTCCGGCCGGCGGGTGGTCGAGCCCGGCGCGCTGGAGCTGCGGCTGTCCGCGTCCAGCGCGGACCACCGGCACGCCGTACCCGTGCGGCTGGTCGGCCCGGAACGCACCGTCGGCCACGGCCGCCAACTCACCACGGAGGTGACTATCCAATGAGGACGTTCGACGTCGCTCTCGTTGGTGCGGGCGGCGTCGCCGGCGTCCACGCGGACGCCATCCGGCGGCTCGGCGGGCGGGCGCGGATCGTCGCCGCGACCGACGTCGACCTGCGCCGGCTGGCCGCGTTCGGCGCGAAGTGGGACGTCTCCCGGCTGCACGCCGACCTGCCCACGCTGCTCGGCAGCGAGCAGCCCGACCTGGTCACCCTCTGTACGCCGCCCGGCCTGCACCGCGCCCAGGCGGTCGCCTGCCTGCAACACGGCATCCCGGTTCTGTGCGAGAAGCCGCCCACGCTGAGCCTCGCGGAGTTGGACGAGATCATCGCGGCCGAGACCGACCGCGCCCCGTTCGCCACGGTGTTCCAACACCGGTTCGGCAGCGGCGCGGTGACGCTGCGCCGGCTCGTCGGCGACCCACGGCTCGGCCCGCCGCTGACCGCCGTGTGCCACACGCTGTGGTACCGGCCCGACGACTACTTCACCGTGCCCTGGCGCGGACGGTGGGAGGTCGAAGGCGGCGGTCCAACCATGGGACACGGCATCCACCAGATGGACCTGCTGCTGTCCATCCTCGGCGAATGGCGCGACGTCATCGCCGTCGCCGCCCGCCAGGCCCGCCCCACCGCCACCGAAGACCTGTCCTGCGCGATCGTCACGTTCGCCAACGGCGCGGTAGCGTCGGTCGTCAACAGCCTGCTCTCCCCGCGCGAAACCAGCTACCTGCGCTTCGATTTCGCACACGCCACAGTGGAGCTCGAGCACCTGTACGGCTACCACGACCGGGACTGGACCGTGACCCCCGCCCCCGGACACGCCGACGCCGTCGCGGCCGCCTGGTCCGAAGGCCCGAAGGGCCGGAAGAGCGGCCACATCGCGCAGTACACCGCCATCCTCGACGCCCTGGAGGAAGGCGCCGCCCCACCCGTCACCGCCAGCGCGGCGAGGTCCACTGTGGAGCTGGTGGCGGCGGTGTACGCGTCCGCCTTCACCGGCCAGCGCGTCGCGCGCGGCGACATCCGCCCCGGCTCCCCGTTCTACTACCGCATGGACGGCGAAGGCGCCCCCTGGACCCCCACCCCCAACTCCCCGCCGCCGCCTAACCCCCGTACTCCACGCCCCGCCCACGCCGCCCCGCCCGCGCCCCGCCCGCGGCGCCGGCTGCGTCGATCAAGGACTTTGCCGTCGATCAAGGGCATACGGTCGTGCTTTGATCTCCGATCCACGACCATTCGCCCTTGATCGACGCACAAACCCTTGATCGACGCGGCGCGCGGGCGCCCACCCGGCGCGCGGCGCCCGCCCCGCAGCGCCCACCCCGCGTACGCGGGATACTGGGCTGGCCATGATTGTCGTGGGTACGTCGGGATGGCAGTACCGGGACTGGCGCGGCCGGTTTTACCCGGACGGGCTGCCGCAGCGGCGCTGGTTGGAGCACTACGCGGCGCACTTCGCCACCGTAGAGGTCAACAATGCGTTCTACCGGCTGCCGGAGCGGGACACGTTCGCCCAGTGGCGGGCCCGTACGCCCGACGACTTCTGCGTCGCGGTGAAGGTCAGCCGCTACCTCACGCACATCCGGCGGCTGCGGGAGCCGAAGGAGCCGGTGGCCCGCTTCCTCGACCGGGCGTCCGCGCTCGGCGACCGGCTCGGCCCGGTGCTGCTGCAGCTGCCGCCCACGTTGCGGGCCGACCTGGACGCGCTGGAGGAGGCGCTCGCCCAGTTTCCGCCGCACGTACGCGTCGCGGTGGAGCCGCGCCACGCGTCGTGGTGGACCGAGCCGGCGCGGGCCGTGCTGGCGGGCCACAATGCCGCGCTGTGCTGGGCCGATCGCAAGGGGCGGCCGGTCACTCCACTGTGGCGTACGGCGGATTTCGGCTACCTGCGCCTGCACGAGGGCGCGGCACGGCCCTGGCCTCGCTACGGCCGGGCCGCGCTGCGTTCCTGGCTGGACCGGATCGACCCGGCGCTCGACACGTTCGTCTATTTCAACAACGACCCCGGCGGCGCCGCCGTGATCGACGCCGGCGCCTTGGCCGGGGCGGCCCGGAGCCGAGGTCTACTCGTCAGCCGCACGCCCTGAGGGCACGGGCTGCGCCGGTATCGGGCCGGTGGGTTCGGTCGCGGCGTCCGGCACGGTCACGCCCGCCGGTATCACGCCGTCGACCGGGCGCGGGTCGGCGACCGGGGTGACCTGGCCACGGGTGAGGAACATGAGGATCGCGATGAACGCGCCGTTGACCGCGCCCACCTGCTCCTGCGTCACGTCCAGGCCGTACGCGGCGAGCAGCGCCGCGACCGCCCCCACGAAGTACGTCACCGCGGCCGGCGGGATGGGCCGTACGGCCAGCGCGTTGAGGGCGCCGAGCAGGGCGTTGAGCGCGACCACGATGAGGGCCGCCTGCTTGGCGCTGAGGAAGTCGAGGTTGAAACACACCAGGATGGACAGAACGGCCGCGATGACCCCGATCACCAGGGTCGGCTCCCGTCCGAAGATCTTGAACTTCATCGCTCCCCATTCCCCGTTCAGTTTTGGGCGAGGATAGCGCCCACCGCCTTCGCCTTGTCGCCGAGGACCTCGCGCAGCCGCGCGGCGATCTCCTCGGGCGAGTCGGCGTCCTCAATGGAGTCGTCGGCCTGGCTGATGGCGGCCAGGATGGCGCTATTCGACGCGTCGATCTGGTCGAACTCGGCGCGCAGCTGGCGGGCCACCTCGGGCCCGAGCGCGCTGACCGCGGTGCCGAGCGCCGCGATCTTCTGCTCCAGCACGCCGATCTTGGTGTTGGGCACGATCGGCGACCCGGCCGTGGGGCCCTTGAGCTCGGTCGTCCGGCCGCGTACCAGGCCCTCGACCCGCCACTTCAGAGCCTCCCAGTCGCCCTGCTGGATGTTGGCCATGTCGTCATCGTCCTCTCCGAGCGCGATCGCGAGGATCCGCTCCATCAATGCCTGGTTAGCGCAGTGGCGTCGGTCGATCGACAGGTGCCAGTGGTCGAGATGGGAGCTGCCCGCCGTGACGAAGCGGTTTTCCACGTTGTTCCACCCGGTCACCTCCTCGCCGTCGACGGTGCCGAACATCTCGCGCACCTCGTCGAGGCGGCCGGCCCTCATCGCGGTCAGCAGCCGCTGGGTGTAGATCTTCATGAGCCGGCGGTTCTCCGCCGTACCCCACTCGCCGGGTGTGAAGTCGAACCCGGCGATGTGGCGCCGCTGGGCGTCGCTCAGGCCACTCTGGACGGTGTACGCCCGCCGCGCGCAGAACTTCGAGTTGAGGATCCACTCCTGCGAGCGGTGGGCACCCCGCAGGTGCGCGATGTCGCCCTTGGTGCCGGCCGCTCCCCGGGGCCGGTGGGTGAGCCGGCAGATCTCGTCACCGAGCCAGTCCAGCTCCGTGGTGATGATCTCCCGGCCCCACCACGGCTCGGCCTCCAACTGCGCCCTCGTCGGCGCCATGGCTCCTCCTGTGGTCGCTACGACGTGTCCACAGTGTCGAGGAGCCGGTCCTGCCTGGTCTGTCAGGTCCACGACCTCAGAAGAAGGAACCCGGCAATATCAGGCGGACGGCTAGCTCTGGGTCGCCGACGCGGCGAGCAGTTCACCCATTCGGCGTACCACCGCCTCGGCGTCCAGCTGACCCGAGCTGTGCTCCACGAGCAGCGTGCGCAGGGCCGCGTCCCGCTGCGCCTCGGCCGCACCCAGTGCCTCGACCCGCGCGGTCAACGCGTCGAGCCTGGACAGGGTGCTGTTGACCCGTTCGATGAGAGCGACGCGTTCGCCCTTGGTCGGGCCACCCTGGACCGTCGCGGCACCCGTCACCAGCGCCGACAGCCGGTAGATCAGGGCCTCACCGTCGCCGCCATCCCGAAAGTCCATGTCGTCCTCCAGAAGTCCCCACGACCGCCGGTCCTGCTCCGCGGCGGCGGTCTGCCTGATCGAAAAGTGCACGTGCGCGGTGTGCGGGCTCTCGCCGTCGTACGCCTGGCGCCGCCAGCCATTGTCCTTGTCGGCGATCTGCCGGTTCCAGATCCAGTAGTGCGCGCTCGGGTGCCGCTGGAACGCCCCGATCACCGCGTCGACGTCGACGCCGTCCTTGTCCATGTCCCACGCGTCCACCGACTCGCGGGAGTTCGGATTGTGGTCGCTCGCACGCTCCTGGTGCGCGGTGTCGCCGATGGTGCCGTCGCTGGTCTTGTCCCGGCGGGGCCAACGGGTGTCGACCTCCGAACGGAGTACGGACAGCGAGGGCGCGAGGTACCAAGCCACCCGCCTTTCCTACACGCCCTCGGTGAACGGGGTCCAACCGACCCCCTACAAAGGTCAGAGCGCGCCGATGGCGTCCCGGATCGCCTGGACCTCGGCCAGCGCGTCCGGATCGAGCCGCACGGAGCCGTCGCCCTCGTCCAGTGCGGCCGCCAGGATCGCGTCCAGCCGCTCGACCAGGTCGGCCGGCACGGGCGGCTGGCCCGCGGCCGCCTTGGCGTACGTGTACGCGCCGTTCAGCACGCCCAACGTGGACATTCCGACGGGGATGCCGCCGCCGATGTACTGCCACGGCAACCGGCGCATCCTGGCCTGCACCTGCGGGTCGTCCAGGATCTTGACGAACTCGGCCGGCGTCATGGTGTCCTCCAGTAGTCCCCAGGTCCGCCGATTCTGCTCGGCGGCCGCGCTCTGCCTGATCGAAAAATGCACGTGCGCCGTGTGCGGGTTCTCCCCGTCGTACCGCTGCCGGCGCCAGCCGTTGTCCTTGTCGGCGGTCTGCCGGTTCCAGATCCAGTAGTGCGCACTCGGATGCTGCTCAAACGCCCAGATCACCTCGTCGACGTCGACGCCGTCCTTGTCCATGTCCCAGGCGTCGACCGAATCGCGGGAGTTCGGGTTGTGATCGCTCGGCCGCTGCTGGTGCGCGATATCACCGATGGTGCCGTCGCTGGTCTTGTCCCGCCGGGGCCAACGCGTGTTGACCTCCGATCGGAGCACCGAGAGCGACGGCGCGAGGTACCAAGCCATCGGGCTAGTCACGCACAACACCCGCCCGGACGCAACCGCACAAGCCGTTTCAGCCGCTCAGCAGGTCGGTCAGATCGGCGGCGTTCCGCTGCGCGTAGTCCCGATAGCAGTTGTTCATCAACACGTACGTCTGGTCGGTCTCCGCGGCCAGCTCGCGCAGCCTCGGCACCCACTCCTTGAGCTCCCGCCCGGAGTACAGGTAGCCGAACTTCTCGTGGATGTCCTTGCTCGTCCACTTGTCACTGTGCCCGTGAAACCGCACCACCGCCAGGTCGGCCGTCGCCGCCAGCACCGGCGGGACCGACGACTTGTGACCCTGCGGCATGTCCACGCCGACGTACGGCAGCTTGTGCTCGCGCAGGAAGCCGAGCGTCTCGTCCCGGTTGCTCCCGTCGAACCAGGACGCGTGCCGAAACTCGAACACCGCTCGCAGCGGCCGGACCCGCCGCTGCACCTCCAGCAGGTACTCCTTGTTGGACCGGCGGATCGTGAACCACGGCGGAAACTGGAACAGCAGCGCGCCCAACTTGCCGGCGTCCACCAGCGGCTGGAGCGCGGACAGGAACCGCGCCCACACCTCCTCGTACGCGGCCGGGCCCAGGTCGTCCGGGTACACATTGGTCTTGTCGGTCTCCGGCCGCAGGTCCTTGTAGATCGACGACACCTTCGTCGGGTGCCCGGTCAGCATGCTGAACGCCTTGACGTTGAACGTGAACCCGGGCGGCGTGCGCTGCGCCCACAGCGCCGCGGTCTGCTCGGCCGGCGGCGAGTAGTAGGTCGCGTCCACTTCGACCAGCGCGAACCGGTCCGCGTAGTAGCTCAGCCGCTTCTCCGCCGTGTCCGCGCTCGCGGGGTACCAGCCGGACGCCAGCAGGGTCCGGTCGGTCCAGGACGCGGTGCCGACCTTGATCTCACCCACGCCCCCCAGTCTCCACCAGGGCGGGGTGTCGCGGGTCGTCCACGCGCACCACGACGTCCGCGAACGTCGCGGGCGCCACCTCCGCCTCATACCGGGCATAGGCCGGCAGCGTCCACCGCTGGTCGGCCGCCGTCCGCCGGTCCAGCGCCGCCGCGGACATCACCAGATGCACCGACACGTCGAACGGCAGGCCGCCGCCGAGCAACAACTGCCCACTCACGAGTACGACGGCGGCGGCCGGCGCCGTAACATAGCCGGCTCGGGTCGCCCGGTCCGTGACCGCGTCCCACAGGCTCGGCAGGACCCGCCCGGACCCGCCCGGACCGACCGGGTCGAGCACCTCGCGCCGCAGCCCCGCCTCGTCGAGCCAGCCGGCGTAGAACGAGTCCGGATTGTCCCGCCCGAACTCGTACCGCAACGACGCGGCCCGCAAGAACCCACCGGCCGGCACATGGATGGCCGGCCGCCCACGAGCCCGCAGCGGATCGACCAGCGCGGCGGCCAGCGCATCCGGTCCCGCCGCCGGCGCCCCGTCCACCGCCACCCGCAGCCGCTCCCCCACCCGCTCCGCAGCCAGCCGCCCGGCCACCTCCTCCACCAGCAACGCCGGCGTGATCGCCCGAATCATCCCCCAGCATCCGCCACCCCCATCACCCCATCACGCCCCCGCCACGCCGCCACGCCCCACGCCCCCGCCGCGCCGCCGCGCCCGCGCCCCGCCGCCCGCCCCGCCGCGATCAAGGCTCTCCTCGTCGATCAAGGGCAAACGGCCGTGCTTCGATCTCCAAACCGCGACCATTCGCCCTTGATCGACGACGAAAGCCTTGATCGACGCACGCCCAACCCAACCCACCCCGACCCGCCCGGCGCGCCAACCGCACGCCCACACCACGCGCGCCACGTCGCGGTCAACGCGGCGCGCAGCGCCACGGCCCGCCGCGCGAGCCCCACCTCCCGGCCGGCCTCGCCGATCAAGGACCGGCGCGCGCCGATCAAGGGATTTCCCGCCGATCAAGGGCAAACGGCCGCGCTTCGATCACCAATCCGCGACCATTCGCCCTTGATCGACGGCGAAAGCCTTGATCGACGCGCGCCACACCCGCTGCGGTCAACGCGGCGCGCCAGCGCCGCGGCCTCGCGACGCGAGCCCACGGCGCCCCGGCGGGCCTCGCCGATCAAGGACCTGTACGCCGATCAAGGGCATACGGTCGTGGATTGGAGATCGAACCACGGCCGTTCGCCCTTGATCGGCGGGAAATCCCTTGATCGACGCCGAGCCCCGGCCGCGCGCGGCGCGAGCCGGGCCCGGCGCGAGCGCGGGGCGAGCGCGGCGGGGGAAGGGGACGGGTTAGGCGTCGCGGGCTATGGCGATTTGGGCGTCGTCGGCTAGGCGGTAGCCGACGCCGTACACGGTGGTGACCAGGGGGACGTGCATGCCGATCTTGGAGCGGAGCCGGCGGATGTGTACGTCGACGGTGCGCGCGCCGGCGTGCTCGTAGCCCCACACGCCGGTCAGCAGCTGTAGCCGGCTGAACACGCGGCGCGGGTTTTCGGCGAGGAAGAGCAGCAGGTCGAACTCGAGCCGGGTCAGCCGCAGCGTCTCGCCGTCGAGCAGGACCGTGCGCGAGGCGGCCATGATGTGCAGGCTGTTGGCGTCGCCGGCGGGGGCGGGCGTCTCGAAGACGGGCTCCGGGGCGGCGGGCTGCGCGGGTGCGGGCGCCAGGCTCACCGTGCCTTCGCCCCGCTCGACCAACTCGCGGGCCACCTCCAGCAGCCGGAACGCCTGCGGGGTCAGCCCGTCGTCACTCGACAGCGGGATCGAGAACGTGACGGTGAGCGTGGGCGACGTGCTGCCCGCGGGCCGGCGTGTGGCCGACGGTGGCCGGCCGGGCCCGGCCGGCTGGGACAGGTGCCACCCGGCACGCGACGAGGCGGCAACGGCCGACATGGGTCCTCCTCAGCGGATCCGCCAAATCGCTCGCGCTATTCAAACGCGAGGCGGATGGCCGGATAACTCAACATTGCCAGCGGTGATGCCGCCGTAATTCTCGGCAACATTCCGCCGGTCAAACTCTGAGCGACAGCGTGCCCGTCGCTAAGGGAGTGCGAGAGGCGAAAGAAGGCACACAAGTATCCCCAACAGACCGCATGTCACGATGGTCCCGGCCCGCCCGGTCTCGGGTCAATAGGCACGGGCGTTGCAGAAATGTGACAATCGACAAGCTCACTGGAATCGATTGCTCTCACTGCGTGCATGAAATTGCTGCTAAATGGCGTACGGGCCGGGGGCGGTCGTGGACGATCATCGTCCGGTATGGTCACCGTCCAGTGGACACGCTGACGACCTCCGGCCGGGCGGCGCGCCTGCTGGCCACGGTGGCCGCCGGTGCGCTGCTGCTCGCCGGCACGATCTGGGGCGTCGACGACGACTTCCCGTTCGGCCCGTTCCGGATGTACTCCACCGCGCCGGGGCCGGACGAGGCCGCGCCCGACACCCGGGTGGAGGGCGTCGACACCACCGGCGCCGTCGTCAAGCTCACCGAGGCCAGCACCGGTATCCGGCGGGCCGAGATCGAGGGGCAGATGGCCGCGTACGAGGCGGATCCGTCGCTGCTGCGCAAGGTCGCCGAGGCGTACGTCAGCCGCAATCCGGGCGCGCCGGCGCTGGTCGAGGTGCGCATCGTGATCCGCAAGGAGGGCGTCAAGGACAGCCGGCCGACCGGCACCCACACCGACGAGACGGTGGCCCGATGGGCGCCGTGACCGCCGTGACCAGATGGCTGTTCGAGCCGGTCCCGCGCGGACGGATCGCGGCCTTCCGCACGCTTGTTTACCTCTTTGTCATCGCGGATTTAACCGTCATCACACCATGGGTACGCACGCACGCCGACGTTCCCGGCGACCTCTACCAGCCGCTGCTCATCGGCCGGGTGCTGCCGCTGCCGACGCCCAATTCGGCGCTCGTTCACGGGATCTTCTGGCTGCTGATCGTGGCGGCGCTGGCCGCGGCGACCGGCCGGGCCCCGCGGGCGCTCGGCTGGACCGTCTTCGCGCTGTACTTCGAGTGGATGATCATCGCGATGAGCTACGGGAAGGTGGACCACGACCGGTTCGGCTTCCTGGTGGCGCTCGCCGTGCTGCCCACCGTGGGGCGGGCCCGGCACGGCGACCAGACGCCCACCGAGGCGGGCGGGTGGGCGCTGCGGGTCACCCAGATCGCGGTGGTGTGCACGTACTTTCTGGCCGCGTTCGCGAAGCTGCGCTTCGGCGGCGTCGACTGGGTGACCAGCTCGGTGCTGGCCCGAGCGGTCATCCGCCGCGGCACGGACTTCGGCGACCTGATCGCGCAGGTGCCGTACCTGCTGATCGCGGCGCAGTTCGGGATCGTGGCGTTCGAGCTGATGAGCCCGCTCATCTTCGTGCTCAAGGGTCGCCGCCGGTACGCCGGGATCGCGTTCTTCTACTCGTTCCACCTGTTCACCTACGCGGCGATCACCATCTCCTTCGCCCCGCACCTGATCGCGATGACGGCGTTCCTGCCGCTGGAGCTGGTCCGGCCCCTACAGTGGCTCAGCCGGCCCCTACAGTGGCTCCGCCGGGCGCGGCACGGCGCACGCGGCGGTGCCGCCGGGGAGGCGGTGGCGGTTGCGGGCGACCCAGCGGTACGCGGGCCAGGTGAGCGCCCGCACGGGGCGGAGCCTTAGCACGGCACCGGCCGGCCGCCAGGCCCAGTGGCTGGAGCGCAGCAGCTCGGCGATCGCGTCCGGGCCGGCGGCGACCGCCCCGGTGGCCGGGTCGACCCACTGGACGGCGCCCTCGCAGTCGGCCGCGGTCAGGCCGAGCGCGTCCAGGTCCGCGAACTGCCACGGTACGACCCGCGCCGGGGTCGGCACGCGCCGCTCGACGAACCGCGCGCACATGGTGCAGAACGCACAGTCACCGTCGTATACGAACGTGGGACGCTCCATACCCCCATGGTGCCCCATGATCGAGGACTGGCCATGCTTACCCCCGTGCGAGGGTACTGGCCGGGTTCGCCGCCATCTGGGCGGTCACCCTCGTCGGCTACCTGATCGGCCGGTACGGCCTGCTCGGCCCGGCCGGCCCCACCGTCCTGGCCCGGCTGGTCTTCTTCATCGCCACGCCCGCGCTGCTGTTCACCACGCTGGCCACGTCGTCGCTGGCCGAGGTGTTCACCGGCGCGCTCGCCGCGTTCGTGCTGAGCACCCTGATCGTGGCCGCGGCGTACGTGGCGCTCGCCGCGCGCCGGCGCCCGGCCGCCGAGGTGACGGTGGGCACGCTGGCCGCCTCGTACGTCAACGCCGGCAACCTCGGCATCCCCGTCGCCGCGTACGTCCTCGGCGACGTGTCGTTCATCGCGCCGGTGCTGCTCTTCCAGACGCTGCTGGCCGCGCCCACCGCGCTCGCCGTGCTGGACGTGGCCGCCACCGGGCACCGGCCGTCGGTCCGCCGCCTCGTCGGGCTGCCCCTGCGCAGCCCGATCATGCTGGCGTCCGGGGCCGGCCTGATCGTCGCCGCCACCGGGTGGCACCCGCCCGCCGAGGCGCTGCGCCCGTTCGAGCTGATCGGCTCGGCCGCCGTGCCGCTCGCGCTGCTGGCGCTCGGCATGTCGTTGCGCGGCAGCCGCCCGCTCGCACCCGGGCCGGACGGGCGGGACCGCTACACCGCGGTCGTTCTCAAGATCATCGTCCAGCCACTCCTGGCGTACCTGATCGGCAGGCATCTGCTCGGCCTGGATGGGCCGACGCTGCTGGCGGCGGTCGTCACGTCGGCCCTGCCGACGGCGCAGAACGTCTTCGTCTTCGCCTCGCGCTACGACCGGGGTGTGTCGCTGGCCCGGGACGCGATCGTGCTGACGACGGTGGCCGCGGCCGGCACGCTTGTCGCCATCGCGACACTCCTCGGGTAAACCGCTCGCCGACCTGCGGCGTCCTCCTCCCACCACTACCCAGGAGGACGTCATGTGGATCAAATACCCGCTCGTGCTCGCCTGCCTCGTGGCGCCGGTGCTCGGCGCGACCACCGCGGCCGCCGGACAGGCGGATCTGCCCGCACCCACCCAAACCAGGCCCATCACCGGCGCGGCCACCGCCCAGCCGGACGCGCCGTCGCCACCAACCCTCATCGGGGTACGCCACGGCCGGCACGACCGGTACGACCGGGTCGTGTTCGACTTCACCGGGGGTACGCCCGGCTACCGGGTCGAGTACGGCCCGCTCGTGGGCATCGGCACCGGCGATCCGATCCCGCTCGCCGGCCCGGCCGACCTACGGATCGTCTTCGACGGCGCGGCACCACCGAAGTACGACCTGCGGCGGGTGCTCAACCCGGGCTACCCGACGCTGCGGCAGGTGAAGTTCGGCGGGGCGTTCGAGGGGCGGATCCTCGCCGGGCTCGGCCTGGCCGACCGGGTCGGCTTCCGGGTGCTGCGGCTGACCAACCCGCCGCGGATCGCCGTGGACGTGGCGCACCAGCCGGCGCAGCCGTTCGGCACCGCGACCTTCTGGGGCGGCGGCGGCGCGGACACCGTGAACGTCGCCGGCGTGCGCTCCGGCCGGCACCCCGGGTACGACCGGCTGGTGTTCGACCTGCGGACCGCCAAGCACCCGCTGGTGAGCGTGGCGTACCAGCGGCTGCACCCGAACCGGATCCACGTGGGCCTGACCGGGCTGAAGCCGTCCGGCGCGGTGGTGTCCGGGCCGCGGCCGAGCAACGTGTCGTTCACGGTGTACGACAACGGCACCGTATCGGCCTTTGTGGACACCAACCGCCGCACCGGCTTCCGGGTGATGCTCCTACAGCACCCGACCCGGCTGGTCGTGGACGTGGCCCACTAGCTCCACCTGGGCGTCGTCGGCGAGGCGGTAGCCGACGCCGTACACGGTGGTCACCAGGGGCACCGTCTCGCCCACCTTGGCCCGGAGCCGCCGGACGTGTACGTCGACGGTCCGGGCCACGGCGTGCTCGTACCCCCAGACGGAGCTGAGCAGCTGGATCCGGGTGAAGACCCGCCGCGGGTGCTGGGCGAGGAACAGCAGCAGGTCGAACTCGAGCCGGGTCAGCTCCAGCGGCTCGCCGCCGCGCAGCACCGTACGGGAGTCGACGAAGATCTGGATCCGGTGCTCGTCTTCCACCGCGACGGGCTCGGCTGGGACCGCTCCGATCGCGATCGTCCCCTCACCACCCTCGACCAGGTCGCGGACCACCTCCAGGAGCCGAAACGCGTGCGGGCTCAGCGAGTCGCCGGACAGCGGCACCGTGAAGGTGACGGTCAGTGCCGGTCGGGGGCGGCCGGAAACAGGTGCCTTCGCTGCGGGAGGGCGACGATGGTCATGGGGTACTCCTCGTGTTACGGGGTGTGTCGCCTCACGCCCGTTGTGCGGGCGGTGCGGCGTTGAAGATTGCGTAGACGTCCGCCGGGCCGAAGGACGGCAGCCCGGCCTGTCGCCACGCGGCGAACCCACCGGCGATGTCGGTGGCGCGGTGCAGGCCGAGATCCAGGAGGGCGGCCGCCGCGAGCGACGACGTGTAGCCCTCCTGGCAGAAGATGATCACCGGCAGGTCGTACCGGCCGGCGATGGGGAGCCGGGCGTCGCTGCGCGGGTCGAAGCGCCACTCCAGCACGTTCCGCTCGATGATCAGGGCGCCGGGGATCTCCCCGTTGGCGGCGCGCTGGGCGGCCGGCCGGATGTCGACCAGCACGGCACCGCGCCGGTGCGCGAGGTGGGCCGCCTCCGGTTCCACCCGGTGCAGCCGGGCCCGCGCCTCGGCAAGGATCTGGTCGATCCCCCGCCCACTGCTCGGACAGCTCAACGAAGTCCTCACCAGCTCACTCCCGCCTTCTCCACCTCGGCCACGCGCAGCTTGCCGCCGTCGAGGCGGTAACGGGTCATCGAGCGCAGCGCCGGGGCGTACGCGTGGATGCTGATCGCCGGCTCGGTGCCGTGGTTGGTGACGCCGTGTACGTGGTGCGCCCCGAACCGCCGCCCGGTCCCCGCCGGCAGCGTGGTGTGCGCCACCCGCCCGCCGCTCACCGTCCGCTCGACCAGCGTGCCGGAGACCACGACGAACGCCCCCGCGGAGCCCCCGTGGTCGTGCCAGTCCGTCTCCTGACCAGGCAGCCAGGTCAACAGCCAGACCTCGTGGTCCGCGGTGTCCGCCATCCGGGCGTACCACCGCTCCACCGGGTCGTACTGGGGTCGGACCGTCCACTGGCCGGGCTGCGCTGCCCAGTCCCGCGCGACGGAGAGCAAGTCGAGTCTCATGCCGCCACCCTACCCCATAAACCCCATCGGTCTAGTAGGGATGCGCTCACGAGTTTGGCGAATCTTGCGCCGGTGATCATGAAGTTAGCAGCACGGAGAGCGCTCCCTTTGTCGCTAACTCCATGATCACCGCAAGGGTGGCATGAGGGGGCGCCCCCGCTCACGCAGTGCGCGGGGGCGGGGGCGCCCCTGCTCAGGCCCGGAGCCCTACGCGCCGCCCTCGTTCAGGGTCACGGTCGTTGGTTGGAAGGAAGTCCCGGCCACGTCGGTACCGGACGACTTCAGGGAGTCGATGGCCTTCTGGACGTACTCGTTGGTGTAGGCCGTGCCCTCGGGCTGCTTGGTGATGACTGTCTGGCCGTCCTGGTTCTTGGTGGTCAGGGCCAGGTCGACGGTCTGCTTCCAGACGGTCTCGTCGAGCAGGCCGATGCCGTTCGGCGACGGCCAGATCAGCTTGTTGACCTCGTTCATCTGCCAGAGCTGGTGGCTCGCGCCGAGCTTGGAGCCCTTCTTCACGACCATGTCGCGGCACTCCTCGACGTTGTCCCGGCAGTACGCCCAGCCCTTGAGCGTGCCGGTGAGGAACTTCACCGCGGTCTGCTGGTACGCCGTGTCGTTGGCCAGCTTCTCGCTGTTGGCCCACACCGCGTCCTGGAGCATCGCGGTGCCGACGTCGTTCCAGTTGAGCACCGTGAAGTCGGACGGCTGGTAGAGCTGGCCGGTCTTCGGGTTCTTGGCCTCCAGCAGCTGGGCGTACTCGTTGTAGCTCATCGCCTGCGCGGCGTCGATGTCGCGGCGCAGCAGGGCCTGCATGTCGAACTGCTGCTGCACCAGCGTGACATCCTTGCCCGGGTCGAGCCCGGCCTTGGTCATCCCGGCGAACAGCTCGAACTCGTTGCCGAAGCCCCAGTTGCCGACCTTCTTGCCCTTGAGGTCGGCCGGCGCCTTGACGCTGCTGTCCGCGAACGACACCTGGTACGTCCCGGACCGCTGGAAGATCTGCGCGATCTCGGTGATCTGCGCACCCTGCTCCCGCGACGCGAGCGCCTTGGGCACCCAGGAGACCGCGAAGTCGGCCTGCCCCTGGGCCAGCACGGTCTGCGGCACGATGTCCACGCCGCCCTCCAGGATCTGCACGTCCAGGCCCTGCTCGGTGTAGAAGCCCTTGTCCACCGCCGCGATGTAGCCGGCGAACTGGGCCTGCACGAACCACTGGAGTTGCAGCTTCACCTTGGTGACGCCGCCGGTGGCGTCACCGCCGCTCGGCTCGTCCTCGTCGGCCGTGCCGCAAGCGCCGAGCGCGAGGACACCCGCGAGCGCCGCGCCTATCATCCTTCTCATCAAATCCTCCGGATTGGTTGAGTCATCCGGAACGGCTGGACCGCCACGGAGTGGCGAGCCGTTCCAGTCCGAGCGCGGCGGCGTAGAACACCAGGCCGAGCACGCACGCCCCGACCACGAAGGCCCAGGCGCGCGGGTACGCGGTGTTGGCCGCCGCCGAGGTGATGCGGGAGCCCAGGCCGTCCTGCAGACCGCCGAAGTACTCCGCGACCACCGCCGCGATCACCGCCAGGGAGGACGCCTGGCGCAGACCGGTGAAGACGAACGGGAGCGCGCCGGGCAGCCGTACCAGCCGGGTGAACGTCCAGCCGCCCGCCGCGTAGCTGTCCATCAGTTCCCGGTGTGTCGGGTTGACCTCGCGCAGCCCGCGCAGCGTGTTGATGAAGACGGGGAAGAACACCACGATCGCGACGACCATCCGGCGCGGGATGCTGCTGGTCGACTCGAACATGTTGTTGAGGATCGGGGCCAGCGCGATGATCGGCAGCGCGTTGAGCGCGGCGGCGACCGGCACCGACGCCTCGCCGAGGAACCGGAAGCGGCTGGACGCCATCGCGGCGAGGATGCCGACGACCGCGCCGACGACCAGGCCGACGAGCGCGTTCGCGCCGCTGGCCAGGCCGGTCTTCCAGATCACCTCGCGGCTGAGCCAGAACTGCTCCCAGATCGCCGAGGGCGCCGGCAGGATGAACGGCGCCACCTGGCCGGCCTTGACGATCAGCTCCCACAGCGCCAGCCCGCCGAGCCCGACGGCGATCGGCGGGAGCAGGCGCAACCCGCGACTCACGCCGAGACCTCGGCCTCATCGAGTACGGCCGCGGCGGCGGACGGGCGCCGCAGCGCCTTGCGGACCTTGGTGATGCCGGCGAAGAACCCGGCCGACTGGCGGGTTGCCTCGGAGCGCGGCCCCAGGTCGATCTCGATGACGTCGGTGATCCGCCCGGGGCGCGGCGACATCACGACCACCCGGTTGGACAGGTAGACCGCCTCCGGGATCGAGTGCGTGACGAAGACCGTGCTGGTGCCGGTGCGGGCGCAGATCCGCAGCAGCTCGTCCTGCAGGCGCTCGCGGGTCATCTCGTCCAGCGCCCCGAACGGCTCGTCCATCAACAGCAACGGCGGGTGTACGGCGAGCGCCCGCGCGATCGCCACCCGCTGCTGCATGCCGCCGGACAGTTGGGGCGGGTAGTGCTTGGCGAAGTCGGCGAGCCCGACCAGTTCGAGCATCTCCTCGGCCCGCTCGCGCCGCTCCTTGCGGCTGGCGCCACGCAGCTCCAGCGGCAGCTCCACGTTGCGCTGCACGGTCCGCCAGTCGAACAGGCCCGCCTGCTGGAACGCGATGCCGTACTCCTGGTCCAGCCGGGCCTTGCGGGCCGGCTTGCCGGCGACGGTGACCGAGCCGCCGGTCGGCGGGATCAGGTCGGCGACCAGCCGCAGCAGCGTGGACTTGCCGCACCCGGACGGGCCGATCAGGGACACGAACTGTCCACTCTCGACGGTCAGGTCGACGCCGGTCAGCGCGACGACCTCGCCCGGCCGGCCGGCGTTGAACACCTTGTCGACGCCCTTGAGCTCCACGGCCGCGGTCATGTTGTCACCCTCCGGCGGTTCACGGCGAACTCCGCTGCCGCGACCAGCGCGGCCACCGCGAGGCCGAGCAGCGCGGCGCCGACCATCGCGGTGTAGACCTTGGCCGGGTCGGCGGTCGCCTCCCGGGAGTACTCGATGACCAGCCGGCCGATGCCCCGCGGGTACCGGTCGAGATCTCGCCCACCACCGCGCCGACCACGGCCGCGGCGCCCGCGAGCCGCAGGGCCGGGAAGAGGTACGGCGTGGAGGCCGGCAGCCGCAGCTTCACCAGCGTGTGCCACCAGCTGGCGGCGTAGCTGTGCATCAGCTCCTCGGCCACCGGCGGCGGCGACTGGAGCCCGCGCAGCATGCCCACCGCCACCGGGAAGAACGCCAGGTACGCCGCGATCGTGGCGACCGACATCCACGGCTGCCACGGGTACGAGCCGAGCGACAGCTTCCCGCCCCAGCCGGCGATGGCCGGGGCGAGCGCGATCAGCGGGACGGTCTGGGACAGGATCACGTACGGCAGCAGCCCCCGCTCGACCACCCGGAAGCGCTGCATCACCACCGCCAGCACCAGCCCGATCAGCGCCCCGACGCCGAAGCCGACCGCCACGCTGCGCAGCGTGAACAGGCACGACTTGAGCACCACGAGCCCGATGGGGTCACCGCCGGCCAACTCGGGCTCGCCGAAGCGGCGTACCACGTCCAGCACGTGCGGCATCGCGGCGTCGTCGGCCCGCGGCAGCACCCGTACGCCGAAGACGCTGGTGCCGTCCGGGCTGCCGACCGCCTTGTACGCCTCCCACAGCAGCGCCGCGAGGACCACCGCCCCGACCGCGGCGACCACCGTGCGGACCCGCTGGTTCATGCGCGCGCCGGTGCGGTGCTGAACACCGGGATGACGTGCTCCCCGTACGCGGCGAGCGTGTGCTCCTTGTCGTCGTGCTGCAGGTACAGCGCGAACTGGTCCACGCCCAGCTCCTTCAGCTGCTGGAGCTTGGCCAGGTGCGCCTCGATCGGGCCGAGCAGGCAGAACCGGTCCACGATCTCGTCCGGCACGAAGTCGGTGTGCGTGTTGCCGGCCCGGCCGTGCTCGGCGTAGTCGTACCCCTGCCGGCCCTCGATGTAGTCGGTCAGCGCCTGCGGTACGGCTCCGGAGCTGCCGTAGCGGCCCACGATGTCGGCCACGTGGTTGCCGACCATGCCGCCGAACCACCGGGTCTGGTCGCGCTGGTGGGCCAGGTCGTCGCCGACGTACGCGGGTGCGGCCACGCAGAACTTGATGGCCGCCGGATCGCGCCCGGCCTTCTCCGCCGCGGCCCGCACCGACGAGATCATCCACGCGGCGATGTCCGGGTCGGCGAGCTGCAGGATGTACCCGTCGCCCACCTGCCCGGTCAGCGCGAGCGCCCGCGGCCCGTACGCGGCCACCCACACCTCCAGTGAGCCGTCCTTGACCCATGGGAAGTGCACCTCGGTCCCCCGGTACGCGGCGGAGCGGCCGTTGGCGAGGTCACGGATGACGTTCACGCACTCGCCCAGCTCCTTGACCGTGGTGGGCGGGTAGCCGAGCGTACGCAGCGCCGAGTCGCCCCGGCCGATGCCGCAGACCGTGCGGTTGCCGTACATCTCGTTGAGGGTGGCGAACAGCGACGCGGTGACGGTCCAGTCCCGGGTGCCCGGGTTGGTCACCATCGGACCCACGACCACCCTTTCGGTCTGGGCGAGGATCTGCGAGTAGATGACGAACGGCTCCTCCCACAGCAGGTGGGAGTCGAACGTCCACACGTGACTGAACCCGGCCGCCTCGGCCTTCTTCGCGAGGTCCACGACCGCGGACGCGGGTGGGTCACACTGGAAGACGACGCCAATGTCCATTGTGGTCGTCACCTCACCTTCGGGAAGCCGAGGTCCACCTCGGACGTCGCTGGATCTGGCCACCTCGATGTGACCACCTTCGTACGCGTGTAGAACTGCAACCCCTCCGGGCCGTACATGTGCAGGTCGCCGAAGAGGGACGCCTTCCAGCCGCCGAAGCTGTAGTACGCCACCGGCACCGGGATCGGCACGTTCACGCCGACCATGCCGCACACCGCGTCGTACTGGAAGCGCCGGGCCGCGCCGCCGTCCCGGGTGAAGATGGCCGTGCCGTTGCCGTACGGGTTCTCGTTGACCAGCTTGAGCGCCTCGTCGTACGTGTCCACCCGGACGACCGACAGCACCGGACCGAAGATCTCGTCGGTGTAGTACGCCGACCCCGTCTCCACGTGGTCCACAAGGGATGGTCCGAGGAAGAAGCCGGGCCCGACCGCGGCCGGCGCCTCCCGGCCGTCCACGACGACCTGCCCGCCTTCGGTCGCGAGGTAGGCGGCGACCCGATCGCGATGCGCACCGGTTATGAGCGGACCCATTTCAGCGTCCGGGTCGCTGGCCGGCCCTACCCGGATCTTGGCCAGGCGAGAAGCGATGGCCGGCACCAGCGCGTCGCCCGCGGCGCCGACCGCGACCACGACGGAGACGGCCATGCACCGCTCCCCCGCCGAGCCGAAGCCGGCCGACACGGCGGCATCGGCGGCCGCGGCCACGTCGGCGTCGGGCAGCACCACCATGTGGTTCTTCGCGCCGCCGAGCGCCTGCACCCGCTTGCCCGCCCGGGTGCCCGCCTCGTAGATGCTCCGCGCCACCGGCGTCGAGCCCACAAAGGACAGTGCCCGCACGTCCGGGTCGGCGATGAGGGCGTCCACGGCGGACTTGTCGCCCTGTACGACGTTGAACGCCCCGTCCGGCAGCCCGGCCCGGCGCAGCAGGTCGGCCAGCAGCAGGGACACCGACGGGTCCTTCTCACTGGGCTTGAGCACGAACGTGTTGCCGGCCACCAGCGCGTTGCAGAACATCCACATCGGCACCATCGCCGGGAAGTTGAACGGCGTGATGCCCGCGACGACGCCCAGCGGCTGCCGGATCGAGTACACGTCGACCCCGGTGGCCGCCTGCTCGCTGTAGCCGCCCTTGAGCAGGTGCGGCGCGCCCGCGGCGAACTCGATGTTCTCCAGCCCGCGGGCCACCTCGCCGCCGGCGTCCGCCACGGTCTTGCCGTGCTCGGACGACAGCAGCGACGCGATCTCCTTGCGGTTGGCGTCGACCAGGTCGCGGAACCGGAACATCACCTCGGCGCGGCGGGACAGCGACGCCGCCCGCCACCCGGGCTGCGCGTCGAGGGCGGCCCGCACCGCGGCGCGTACCTCCTCGTCGGTCGCCGCGACCACCTCGGCCTGGGTCTCGCCCGTGGCCGGGTCGTAGACCGGCAGCCGCCGGTCCCCGCTGCCGTCGACGAAGGCTCCACCGATGAAGTGCTTTACGGTACGCATCGCCATCACACCAGGTAGCTCGACAGGCCACGGGGCAGGTACTTACCGCGCCCCTTGGTGCCGTGGTACGCGCCGCCGGACACGATGACCTCGCCGCGGGACAGCACGGTGTCCACCTTGCCGGCGATCTCGTACCCTCGTACGCGGAGTAGTCCATGTTCATGTGGTGCGTCTCCACGCCGATCCGGGTGCGCCCGTTCGGGTCGTACAGCACGATGTCGGCGTCCGAGCCGGGCGCGATGACGCCCTTGCGCGGGTACAGGCCGAACATCCGGGCCGGCGTGGTGGCGATCGTCTCCACCCACCGTTCGAGCGACAGCTTGCCGTCGACGACGCCCTGGTACACCAGGTCGACCCGGTGCTCGACGCCGCCGATGCCGTTCGGGATCTTCGAGAAGTCGCCGAGCCCCAGCTCCTTCTGGTCCTTGAAGCAGAATGGACAGTGGTCTGTGGACACGACGGCCAGGTCGTTGCTGCGCAGGCCCTTCCACAGGTCGCGGTGGTGGTTTTCGTGCTTGCTGCGCAGCGGCGTCGAGCACACCCACTTGGCGCCCTCGAAGCCGGGCGCGCCCAGCTGGTCCTCCAGCGTCAGGTAGAGGTACTGCGGGCAGGTCTCGGCGAAGACGTTGCGCCCCGCGTCCCGCGCCGCCGCGACCTCCTCCAGGGCCCGGCTGGCCGACAGGTGCACGATGTAGAGCGGGCAGTCCTGGGCCACCTCGGCGAGCGCGATGGCCCGGTGGGTGGCCTCGGCCTCCAGGGCCTCGGGCCGGGTGATGCCGTGGTGGATCGGGTCGGTCTCGCCCCGGGACAGCGCCTGCTGGATGAGCACGTCGATGGCGATGCCGTTCTCGGCGTGCATCATGATCATGGCGCCGTTGTCCCGGGCCTTCTGCATCGCCCGCAGGATCTGGCCGTCGTCGGAGTAGAACACCCCCGGGTACGCCATGAACAGCTTGAAGCTGGTGACCCCCTCGTCGGCCACGAGCTGGTCCATGGCCTTGAGCGAGTCGTCGTCCACGCCGCCGAGGATCATGTGGAACGCGTAGTCGATGTGGCAGTTGCCGCCGGCCTTGGTGTGCCAGGCGGCGAGCCCGTCCTGGACGACCTCACCGGTGCGCTGCACGGCGAAGTCGATGATCGTGGTGGTGCCGCCGTGCGCCGCCGCCCGCGTACCCGTGTCGAAGGTGTCGCTCGCGGCCGTCCCGCCGAACGGCAGCTCCATGTGGGTGTGCGCGTCGATGCCGCCCGGGATGACGTACTTCCCGGTGGCGTCGAGCGTCTCGACGCCGGCGGGGCCGGCGCCCGGCGCGAAGATCGCGGCGATCGTCTCGCCGTCGACCAGCACGTCGGCCGGGACCGCGCCGCTGGGGCCGATCACGGTGCCCCCGGTGATCAGCAAAGTCATGGGGTTGCTCCTTCTCAGGGCTGGGTGAGCGGACCGTAGGCGTCGGGGCGGCGGTCGCGATAGAACGCCCACCTGTCCCGCACCTCGGCGAGCAGGCCGAGGTCGAGGTCGCGCACGATCAGCTCGGGCGCGTGCGCGTCGCCGGTCTCGCCGACGAACTTGCCCTCCGGGTCCACGAAGTACGACGTCCCGTAGAAGTCGTTCTCGCCGAGCGGCTCGATGCCGACCCGGTTGATGGCGCCGACGAAGTACTCGTTGGCCACCGCGCTGGCCGGCTGCTCCAGCTTCCACAGGTACGACGACAGGCCGCGGTGGGTGGCCGACGGGTTGAACACGATCGTGGCCCCGCCGAGCCCAAGGGCGCGCCAGCCCTCCGGGAAGTGCCGGTCGTAGCAGATGTAGACGCCGATCCGGCCCACGGCGGTGTCGAACGTGGGATAGCCGATGTTGCCGGGACGGAAGTAGAACTTCTCCCAGAAGCCCTTGACCTGCGGGATGTGGGTCTTGCGGTACTTGCCGAGGTACCGGCCGTCGGCGTCGACCACCGCGGCCGTGTTGTAGAGGACGCCGGGCTGCTCCTGCTCGTACATGGGCAGCACCATGACCATGCCCAACTCGGCGGCCAGGGCCTGGAAGCGCTCGGTGGTGGGGCCGGGGATGGACTCGGCGTACGAGTAGTACTCCTTGTCCTGCACCTGGCAGAAGTACGGCCCGTAGAAGAGCTCCTGGAAGCAGATCACCTTCGCACCCTGGGCGGCCGCCTGGCGGGCGTACTCCTCATGGGCCTTGATCATCGACTCCTTGTCGCCGGTCCAGTTCGTCTGGACGAGAGCGGCGCGGATGAGGTCTGCCATGATCGTCCCTCAACTTCTGCTGTTGGCTTTTCGCTGTCGATGGCGTAGGACTTTAGTGACACAGGTCCGGGCGGACAATGGCCATTTTGTTACAGGATATTGCGTAGGAGTAACATGCTCCAGCTCATCGCCGGTGCGGTCAACGACCGCACCGCGCGCGGCATCGCCGCCGCCGTGAGCCGCCTCGTCCACACCGGCGAACTGCCCGCCGGGTCCCGCCTGCCCACCGTCCGCTCGGTCGCCCAGGCGCTCGGCATCAGCCCCACCACCGTCAGCGAGGCGTGGCGCTCGCTCGCCAGCGCCGGCGCCATCCAGACCCGCGGACGCTCCGGGACGTTCGTGCTCACTCCGGCCCGTCCGCGCCAAAAGCTCCGGTACGCCCGGCTCACCGCCAACCCGGCCACGCTCCCGCACGACTTCTCCACCGGCGTACCCGATCATGATCTGCTCCCGGACCTGGCGCCCGCGCTGCGCCGGATCGGCGACACCCGGCTGACCACGTCGTACCTGGAAGAGCCGGTCCTGCCCGGGCTGGAGGCGGTGCTGCGGGAGCGGTGGCCGTTCGCGCCGCAGCAGCTCACCGTGGTCGACGGCGCCCTGGACGCGCTCGACCGGCTGGTCGCCGCGGTGGTCCGGTTCGGCGCGCACGTGGTGGTGGAGAACCCGACGTTCCCGCCGATTCTGGACCTGCTGGAGACGGTCGGGGCGGTGCCGGTGCCGGTCGCCCTCGACGCGGCCGGCCTCGCGCCCGCCGCGCTGGCGGCCGCCCTGGAGTGCGCGCCCACCGCCGTCTTCCTCCAGCCGCGCGCGCACAACCCGACCGGCGTCTCGATGACCCCCGCGCGGGCCGCCGCGCTCGCCGCGGTGCTCGCCGAGCACCCGGCGGTGGTCGTGATAGAGGACGACCACGTCGGCGACATCGCCACCGCGCCCGCCGTGTCGCTCGGCACCCACCTGCCCGACCAGGTGGTGCACGTGCGCAGCTTCTCCAAGAGCCACGGCCCCGACCTGCGCCTCGCCGCCGTCGGCGGCCCCGCCGGGCTGATCGCGGCCGTCGCCGACCGCCGCCTGCTCGGCCCCGGCTGGTCCAGCCGCGTCCTCCAAGCGGTGCTGCTCGACCTGCTCACCGACGCCGCGACGGTCAAGGCCGTGGGCGCCGCCCGCCTGGAGTACGGCCGCCGCCGCGACCTGCTGCTGTCCGCGCTCGCCACGCACGGCGTCGAGGCGTCGGCCGGCGACGGCATCAACATGTGGATCCCGGTACGCGACCAGCAGTTCGCCCTGCTGACCCTGGCCGCGCACGGCATCGGGGTGGCCCCGGGCGCGCCGTTCGAGGTGCATCCGCTCGGCAGCGACCACATCCGCGTGACGGTCGGCCTGGTCCGCGACGGCTTCGACGACCTCGCCGGCGTCCTGGCCGACGCCGCCGGCACCCGCCACCGAACCAGCGGCCCCCGCACCCACTCCCTACACCGCGGCACCCGCTAACCCCCGCCCTCCGCGCCCCCCGCCCCCCTTTTTCGCGTCGATCAAGGGCATACGGCCGTGCTTTGATCTCTTTTCCACGACCGTATGCCCTTGATCGGCGAGAGATCCCTTGATCGACGACGCAGCCGCGGACGGCCTGCGCGGCCGGCGCCCTCCGTGACTGGAACACCAGTGCTGTCAAAGAGCGCCCATAACAGCACTGGTGTTCCAGTCACGGGTGGCCGGCCGCCCGCGGCGTGGCGCCGGCCCCATAGGGGTCCCCATCGGCGGGCGGCGCGTGAGTAGGGCGTCCCCTGTTCACGCTATGGCGGGTACCGGGGCCCTACTCACGCGCGCAACTCACGTGCGCCACGCCAGCGCCAGCGGCGACGGGGCGAAGGCGACAGCGATGGCGGGGAGGTCAGGGGAGGTTGAGGAGGGCGGGCTGGTCGGCCAGGGAGCGGAGGTGGTCGGCGGGGGCGGCCAGCATGCGACGCCGGTCCAGGTCGAGGATGCCGGCGACGGCGGTGACGCCCGCGGCGAGGGTGCCGTCCACCCGCCGGATCTCCTGCGCCATCCGGAACGTCTTGCCCGTCCCCCACTCCAGCGCGCACGACACGTCGACCTCGTCGCCGGCGTGCAGCTCGGCGAGGTAGCGGATCGTCGTCTCCAGCACCACCGGGCCGGTGCGGCTGGCCTGCAGCTTCGCGGCCGTGACGCCGGCGGTCCGCAGCAGCTCCCACCGGGCGTGCTCGGCGTACTGCAGATAGACGGCCTGGTTCAGGTGGCCGAGCACGTCCAGCTCGTAGCCCCGTACCCCCACGCGCACAGTGAACACCCGCAACACCCTAAGGCGAGGCCCAGCGGCGGGCCAGTACGGCGCAGACGACGAGTTGGATCTGGTGGAAGAGCATCAGCGGCAGCACCATCAGCCCGACGCTGGCCGGCGTGAAGAGCACGGTCGCCATCGGCAGGCCGGTGGCCATGCTCTTCTTGGAGCCGCAGAACACGGCCGTCACCCGGTCGGGCCGGTCGAAGCCGAGCAGCCGGCCCGCCCAGTACGTCAGGCCGAGCACCAACGCCAGCAGCACCGACAGCACGCCGACCAGCGCCAGCAGCCGGCCGGGCGAGACCTCGTGCCAGACGCCCGCCACCACGCCGGCGCTGAACGCCGCGTAGATGACGAGCAGGATCGCGCCGCGGTCGGCGTACCCGAGGATGCGCTTGCGCCGCTCCATCCAGCCGCCGATCCACGGCCGCAGCGCCTGTCCGGCCGCGAACGGCAGCACGAGCTGCGCCACGATCTTGCCGATCGAGCCGGCCGAGACGGCGACCGCGCCGCCCAGCAGCACCGCGGCGAGCAGCGGGGTGACGACCACGCCGGCCAGGTTCGAGAACGACGCGCTGAAGATGGCCGCCGGCACGTTCCCGCCGGCGATCGAGGTGAACGCGATCGACGACTGCACTGTGGACGGTACGACGCTGAGGAACACCAACCCGTCGTACAGCGCGGGCGTCAGCATCCCGGCGGGGAGGAACGCCAACGCCAGCGCCAGCAAGGGAAAGAGGGCGAACGTCGACAGCAGCACCACCGCGTGCAGCCGCCAGTGCTTCGCCCCGGCCCAGGCTGCCGCGGGCTTGATGCGGGCGCCGTACAGGAAGAAGAGCAGCCCGACCGCGACGGTGGTCGCGGTGGAGACGGCGGTGGCGGCGGCGCCGCGCGCGGGCAGCAGCGCCGCGACGCCGACGACCGCCAGCAGAGCGATGAGGTACGCGTCGACGTAGCGCCTCAGAACCGACCCCAGTCGTCGGCGGCGGCTCGCCATACGTCGATGTTGCGCGGGTCGAGGGCCATCCGGCGAGCCCGGTGCGTGGTCTCGTGCTCCTCGACGGTCAGGACCCGGTGCCCGTCGCACAGCTCGTACCGCGGCCCGTGCACCGGGTCGAAGAGGTAGAACGCGATCGACGTGGACGCGGAGTGGTTGACCAGGTCGGAGGCGATCGGCACCTTCTTGTAGAGCGCGCGGGCGCGGGCCCGCATGACGTGGTCGAAGCTCTTCATCGTGAAGCACAGGTGCGCGACGTAGAACTGCTTGTTGCGTTGCAGCGCGAGGCTGTGGTGGTACCGGTCCTCGCCGCGCAGGAAGACCGTCACGTCGCCGACGTAGTCCGACGTCTGGAAGCCGAGCACCTTGGTGTAGAACTCCAGGCTCTCGTCGTACTTGTCGGTGGCCAGGAACGGGTGCACCAGGTCGACCGGGCGCAGCTCGAGGAGCGGCGGCTCGGCGTACTCGGTGAACTCGGTGAACAGCTCCACCACCAGCCCGTTAGGGTCGCGTACGGCGAAGCCCCGCTCGCACAGGCCCTTCATGCGGTCGGCGAGCGGCAGCACCTCAAGGCCGGCGGCGGTCACCCGGTCGTGCAGGTCGTCGAGGACCGCGGTGGACTCCACGCTGAACCCGACCGCGGTCGTCTCGGCGGCCTCCCGGCCGGGGGCGCTGACCAACTCGATGCTGTGGTGCTCGATGTCCGCGCGCAGGAACGCGTACTCCTCGTTGTGCTGTTCGAGTTGGAGCCCCACGTGGTACACGAGGAAGTCCGCGGTGGCGCGCAGGTCCGGCACCTCGATCCGGGCGTACTCCACGCCGTACGGCGCCCGGCGGCGCGGCTCAGTGGACATTGCTCTGACCTCCATAGTGGAAACTCACGATGGCCTGCCGCTCGATGACCGGCCGCCAGCGCTCCCGTACGAACTCCTCGTGTGACTGACTGCTCAGGTAGTCCAGCAGGTCCCGCTCGGTCTCGAAGTCGACGGCGAAGCCGTGCGTCATCGTGCTGTCGCGGGTGCTGACGTTGCGGCCCAGGACGAAGTCGCGCATGGCCGGATACCGGTCCGGGAACGACGACAGCTCGGCCAGCACGGCCGTCACCGTCTCCTCGGGTACGTCGTCCCGGAACGTGAAGAACAGCGTGTGCCGGATCATAGGATGAAGCTCAACCGGGCGCCGGGATCCATCGACTCCATCACCGGCACGGCCCGGCGCACCCGGAAGCGCAGCCCCTCCTCGGTCACCAGCAGCACGTGCTCGTAGCGGCCGACGTACGCGTACGTCCCGCCGTCGCGGTAGCGGTGGATGACGAAGTTGGCGGCGACCCAGACGGTCTCCTCGCCGCGCTCCAGGATGACCACATTGGACACCATCCGGTGGGTACGCGAGTGCGGGTTCTCGGCGTGCGCCATCCGGCTCTTCAGCCGCTTCACCCGGGCCCGGATCAGGTCGTAGTCGTCGCTGACGAAGTACCCGGCCGTGCTGCTGTCCCAGCCCTTGTTGTCGGTGGTCGGCACCTCGAAGCGGCCGCCCTTCTCGAACAGCGCGAACCACTCGTCCAGCCGCCACTCGTCCAGCAGCATGGCCTCCCGGTAGAGGAAGTCCTCGACGTCGGCGCGGGTGGTCATGCGGTGACCTCCGCCCAGTGCCGCCAGAAGCTGCGCATGGCGCCCTCGTCGATGGACCGGCCCTGGTTGCCCTGTTTCTCGTTGGCCATCCCGCGGGACATGTCGCTCCAGTCGTACTCGGTCTCGGCCGTCGCGACGATGCCGCGCTGCACCGCCTCGTACGCCTCGATGTCGTCCGGGGTGGCGAGGCCGCCCGGCCCGACGAAGCTCACCATGGTCTTGATCCGCAGGGTACGCACGTCGGCGGGCTCGTCGACCTCGACGAACTGCCACGCCCGCACGTCGGTGCGGCCCGGCTCCACCGGTTCGAGCTGCCGGATGGTCAGCGCCTCCAGGTCGAAGAGCAGCAGGTTGGGAAAGACGAAGAGGATCCGGCTGGCGTCGGCGATCTCGGCGGCCAACTCGGGCCCGAGCCGCGCCACCATCTCGGCCCGCTTGTCGATGGTGCGTTCCTTCTCCGCATCACCGAACCGCGGCTCCCACACCATCCCGATGCGTCCATTGTGGCCGGTCAGGATGAGCAGGCCGTGCCCGCCGCCGAGGTCGTACGCGTACTGGTCGTCGTCGGTCACCGCGAAGCCGGTCTCGCGCAGGTAGCCCACGAACGTGTTGTGCGTGGGCGCGAAGTGGTAGCCGTCCATGGCGTTCTCGACGGCCAGCTTCCAGTTGCCCTTGACGCTGTAGAGCTGCACACCGGGCAGCGTCGTCATGCCCTCCGCGCCGATCCGCGCGGTCAGCGACATGTAGTGCGCCGCCCGACCCAGGTGCGTCATGAGGTCCGGCACGTCGGGGCTGAAGGCGACGAACACGAAGCCCTCGTGGGTGGCGAGGCGCGGCACCTGCCGCAGCGCCATCCGCTCCTTGAAGGCCGGCACATCCGGGTACGCCTCGTCGTCCGGCAGCGCGTGCAGCGCCCCGGCGTTGGTGAACGCCCACGCGTGGTAGAAGCACTGGAAGAACTTGGTGTTGCCCTCCTCGTGCCGGCACAGGATCGTGCCGCGGTGGGTGCAGGCGTTGTAGAACGCCCGGACCACGCCGGCGGAGTCGCGGCAGAAGATGAGCGGGCGCCCGCCGAGGGTACGGGTCTTGAAGTCGCCCGGGTTCGGGATCTCGGTCTCGTGACCGAGGTAGAGCCAGGTGCTCCCCCAGATCCGCGCCTGCTCCCGCGCGAAGACCTCCGCGGACCGGTACGCCGACCGGTGTACCCGGAACGTGAGGGCGTCCCAGTCTTCTTCTACGACCACCATACGAGCGAGATCCTCTCAACAATCCGAGATAGCGTCTCGACATGTGATGCTGCTACGGTGCCATCACCAAGTCAAGGGTGGCCACGGCTCGTCCCCCGCGGTTACCCATTGTTAACACCCTCCGCTCCCGCCGCCTGGTTTCGGCTCCAATGCAGAGCAAGCAGACGATCAGAGCCAATTAGCAACGGAGGGAAGATGCTCCAGCCCAAGGAAGGGCGCATCGACGGTGCGCACTACCTGCGGTCCACGCCGGAAACCTGTTTGTGGGGCCGGCTGCCCAACCGGACACACGCCCCGGTCGCGCGGGTGGCGTCCGGTGACACCATCACGATCGACACCCTGAGTCACGAAGGGATCCTCGAAGACCAGGGGCGTGATCCGGTGGCGTACCTGGCCGGCTTCGGCGTCCCCGCCGACCGGGTCCTGACCGACTCCCGCGACCTGGCGGCCTCGGCGATGGCGCACGACTACGACGAGGACGGCCCGCACGTGGTGACCGGCCCGATCGCGGTCGAGGGCGCCGAGCCGGGCGACATGCTGAAGGTCGAGGTCCTGGGCCTGCTGCTGCGGGCCCCGTACGGCATCATCAGCAGCCGCCACGGGTACGGCGCGCTGCCCGGCGAGTTCCCGGAGACGCCGCCGGACACCGGGCCGGGGCCGAACCGGCAGTACCACAGCGTCTACACGTTCACCGAGGTCGTCGAGGAGGCCGGCCGGCTGCACGGCGTCATCCCGTACGGCCAGGGGCGGGCCGCCCGGTTCCCGCTGGCGCCGTTCCTCGGGCTGATGGGGGTGGCCGTGGACACCGGCGACCCCGTGCACTCCGTGCCCCCGGGCAGCTTCGGCGGCAACCTCGACATCAACGAACTGCAGGTGGGCTCGACGCTCTACCTGCCGGTGCAGGTGCCCGGCGCGGGCTTCTACGCCGGCGACCCGCACTACGCGCAGGGCGACGGCGAGGTGGCCCTGACCGCCCTGGAAGCACCCCTGCGCGCCACCCTCCGCCTGTCGGTCCTACCCAGGGCGGACGTCAAGGGGATGCTCGGCGACCCCTTCGCCGAGACCGCCACGCACTGGATCCCGGTGGGTCTGCACGAGGACCTGAACGAGGCCATGAAGCGCGCCGTCCGCGCCGCGGTGGCCTTCCTCGCGGAGTCGCAGGGCATGGACCGCGCGTCCGCGCTCGCCTACCTGAGCGCGGCCGCCGACTTCGAGGTGAGCCAGGTGGTCGACGCGGTCAAGGGCGTCCACTGCATGATCCGCAAGTCCGACTTCCGCTGAGGTTGAAGTGCAAGGAAGGGCACCTTGTTATGCAAAAAGCGATAACAAGGTGCCCTTCCTTGCACTCACGCCGGGTGCCAGGCGGACGCGAGGAAGTCGGCGCGCGGGGGTGTGAAGACGTCGACGTTCACGCATGGACCCTCGGTGGGCTCGATGTAGTGCGGGGAGCCCGCCGGCACCAGGAGCATCGAACCCGCCGACAACGAGTGCGGGACGCCGTCGACGTAGTACCGGCAGCGGCCCGCCAGGATGAGCACCAGCTGGTCGAAGTCGTCGTGCGAGTGCGGGTTGAGCGTCATGCCCACGGCCAGCTCGTGCCAGGCCAGCATCACCTGGTCGGTCGAGTACACCTTGCGCCGCACGCCGGGCCGGACCTCGATGGCCGGGATGTCGTCCCAGTTGACCGCGGTGCGGTAGAGCAGCTCATTCATCCAGTGCCTCCCTCAATGCCTTGCCCAGCAACTGCACGTCGGAGCCGATCACCACAAAGTCGCCGAAGGCGGCCGGCAAAGCGGACGCCCAGCCGCCGAACGCCACCCCGGCCGCGGCGGCCGCCGCGGAGACCGCCGCGATGGCCGGCGAAGGTGGCGAACCACCGAGGCTCACCGTCAGGTCCGTCGTCCCCACGAAGGCCACGTCCAGGCCGGGCATCAGTGCCGGCAGCGGGTCGGCGAACGTGGCCGTCTCGAACTGGCCCACCAGGAGCGGCGGGCACTGCGCCTCGGCGGCCAGGTACGCCGGCAGCCCGTCCGCGCCGTACCCGGCAGCGGGGTGGGACAGGCTGACGCTGCGGGTGCCGTGCGGGGCGTACCGGGTGGCGGCCACGAGGGCGTCCACGTCGGCGCGCCGCCGCACGGTGGACAGCTGGATGCCGGCCGCGCCCGCCTCCAGCAGCCGGTTGACCAGCCCGGGGTCGACCGCCGGCACCCGGACCAGCGCGGGCAGCCCGGTCGCGTACGCGTGCCGGACCAGCCCGGAGACCGCCGAGTACGGCAGTTGGGAGTGCTCGGCGTCCACCACCACGAAGTCGTACCCGGCCCGCGCGGCCAGGTCGACCACGTCGACGCTGGGCAGCTTGAGGAACGTGCCGACCACCCGCCGCGACCCGAGCGCGGTCTTTAGGGCAGCCCGCGCCACGGTGCCAACTCCACCCGCCGGCCGTGGTGCAGCACCGCGAGCGGCTCCAGCCGCGGCGCCTCGATCGAGCCGCCGGCCGCGTCGGGCAGCACCGTCGCGGCGGTGTCCGCGAGCACCGTCACGTGCGCCGGGCCGCCCTCGACCAGGGTGCCGTAGCCCTCGGCGTCCAGCCCCAGCACGCGCGCCGGCGCGATGGTCACCCGGGGCGCGATCTGCGCCATCGTCATGCCGAGCGCGCGCAGCTTCGCCATGCTGGTCACCAGGTCGAAGACCGGCCCGCGCCAGTTGCGGGCGCTGGTGTCGGAGGTGAGCAGGTCGGGCAGGAAGCCCTGGGCGATCGCCGGCCGGGCCACCGCGAAGCTCAGGTTGCTGCGCCCGTGCGCGGAGTCGAAGAGCACGCCGCGGGCCCGCGCGTCGAGCACCTCGGGCAGCACCCGGCCCGCGGCGTCCAGGATCCCGTACGGCTTGCCGGTGTAGCAGTGGCTCACGATGTCGCCGGGGCGCAGCATCTCCAGGACGTACGGCAGCGGCTCCGGGGTCTCTCCGATGTGGACCATCAGGGGCAGGCCCGCCTCGCCGGCCACGTCCAGCGAGGTCTTCAGCAGCGGCCGCCAGGCGTGGCCCACGACGTCCTCGGAGAGCCGGATCTTGAAGCCGCGCACCGTACCCGGGTTGCTCCGGGCCACCTCGATGGCGTCGTCCGGCACCAGCGTGTCCGGGTTGAGCAGCTCCCCGAAGCGAAAGTCGATCAGGCCCAGCACGGACACGTTGAGGAAGTTCACCAGGCGCATCTCGGACGGCGCCACCACGTACTTCTGGAAGGCCGCGAACGTCGAGGCCCCGACGGTGCCGGCGTCGGCGGCGGCGACCACGCCCCGGCGCAGGTGCGCCTCGTCCGGCGGCGCGCCCACCTTGGACACGTCGGCGAAGACGTGCGTGTGCGCCTCGACGAGCCCCGGCAGCACGTACGCCCCGGCGCAGTCGACGACCTCCCCGGCCGCGGAGGCCAGCGAAGGCCCGATCCGGGCGACCCGGTCGCCGGTCACCGCCACGTCGGCGACCCGGCTGGTCCCGGCCACCGGGTCGAAGACGGTGCCGCCGGCGAGGACGAGATCAAAACTCATACCTGTTGGCCCTTTCTATGAACGGAACCAGGTCCGCAGCGGCAGGACGCCCGGCACGCGTACCTCGACGACGTCCCCGGGGCGCAGGAAGACGCCCCGGTCCTGCCCGGTCCCTTCCGGTGTGCCGGTCAGCACCACGTCCCCGGGCTCCAGCGCGGCGAAGCGGGTGAGCCGGGCGAGCAGCTCCGGCACCGGGAAGATGAGATCCGCGGTCGTCGAGTCCTGGTGGAGCACGCCGTTGACGAAGGTCCGCACGGCGATGTCCGCCGGATCGGACACGGTGGTCAGGTCGCGCACCGAGGCGCCCAGCGCGCCGAAGCCGGGGAAGCTCTTGGCCAGCGTCGGGTTGCCGGTGGCCGTCATGACGTCCCGGGCGGTGACGTCGTTGGCCGCGCACACGGCGGCCACGTGGTCCCAGGCGTGTTCCGGCCGCAAACAAGTGGCCCGCCGCCCGATGACGAGCGCCACCTCGCCCTCGTAGTCCACCTGCGCCGAGGCCAGGGCCGCGGTCCCGCCGGGGGCGCAGGCGCCGCTGGCCGCCTTCAGGTAGAGGACGGGCTCATCGGGTACGGGCCGGCCGGTGCGCCGCGCCTTGGAGTGGTAATTCAGCCCGACGCCCCAGACGGCTCGGGTCGAGCCGAGCGGGGGTAGGAGTGTCGCGTCGGCTAGTGGCGCTCGCCCGCGTACCCGTGCGGCTTTTGCGGTTTCGAGCCCAACCCCGGCGGCGAGCAGGGCGGCGACGTCCGGCCATGGAAGGTCGAGCAGGGCGATCTCGTCGCCCTCGACCCGACCCACACCGTCGGCCGTCGCCACGAGGTTCACGAGGAGTGACCGTACGAGCCCGGCTCGGAGCGTGTCAAGATGCGTAACGACATCTCGCATTCCGTAGTAAGGCGGACCTCACTCGGCGCCGAGCTCCTGGGACAGCCGGGCGGCGATCCGCCGCAGCGTGGCCGCGGCCGCCACCTCCTCCGCGCCGGACAGCCGCACGCTGGTGCCGACCACGGCGATGGCGGCGACGACGTTCGTGCGCTCGAAGACCGGCGCGGCGAGGACCCGCACGCCGAAGTCCTCGGGCGAGTTGGCCGCGATGCCCTCCCGGCGCACCTCCTCGACCACCTTGCGCAGGTCCGCGGAGGACTTGAGCCGGCGCGCGATGCCGGGCGCCTCGGCCGCCGGCAGGTACGCGCAGAAGATCCGGCCCTGCGCCGACCGGGTGAGGTCGAGCTGCGAGCCGGTCCGGACGCTGATCCGCACGTCGCCGACGGTGTTGTCGGCGCAGCGCACGACCGTGGGGCCGTCGCCGTTCCAGACGCTCAGCACCGCGGTCAGATCGGTCTCGCGCATCAGCTCGTCCAGGTACGGCTCGGCGGCCGTGACGATCGGCAGGCCGGCGCGGGCGGCCGCCTCCAGCGCCAGGATCTGCGGCCCCAGCGTGTACCGCGCCGCCACCGGGTCGTAGCGCAGCAGGTTGGCGGCGCGCAGCGCGCGGGCGTACCGGTGCGCGGTGGCCTTGCTCATCCCCAACTCCGCGGTGATCTCGCCGAGGCTCAGCCGGGGCCGCTCCGGGGTGAACGCGCCGAGGATCGCGGCCGCCCGTTGGACGGTCTGGATGGCGGGCACATCGACGCTCATGCCGCGGACTCTACCGCTAGACAGCATGCGGGATACCATCTCGCATGTGGAGGTCCTCGTGGAGGCCATCGCGGAGCTGGCCGCGTTGGCGAGCCCGCGCGGCGCCGAGCGACCGCTCGCGGACCGGCTGGTCGCCTGGGCCCGCCACCGCTGGCCGGACCTGGGCTGGACCCGCGAGGGCGCCAGCCTGGTCGCCCGCTCCGGCACCGAGGGCTCGGAGCTGCTCCTCTACTCCCACCTGGACACCTCCCTGTCCGGCGACCCCGTGGCGGACAGCGGCGCCACCGGCCGCTCCACCCCCATCGCCCCCCTCACGCTCTCGAAAGATCACGCGAGCATCGCCGGGTTCGGCCTCGGCGTCGCGAAGGCGCCCGCCGCCGCTGCCATCATCGGGTACGCCAGGGCCGCCACACTCCTGCGCGACACTGGGCAACCGCACCGGCTCACCCTGCTGCTGGCCGGCGGCGGCACGCACTTCTCGCCCTTCGGGGTCCGGCCCTGTGGCCGGCGGAGCGGGCCGGGATCGACACATACCTGAGCCGCCATCCGCGTCCGGCGGCGGCCGTGGTCGCCAAGGCCGGGCCGGACGGCATCCTGCTCGCCGAGCCGGGCGCGATGTTCGTCCGGGTGCGGTTCACCGCGCCGTTCGTCCCGGTGCTGGCCCGGGCCACCGCCACCCCGGACGGCGGCCTGCTCGCGCACCTCGGCACCGCCGTCCACGCGGTCGAACAGTGGCGCGCGGACCACCTCGCCGCGCGCGCCGACCCCACCGGTGCGATCGCCGCCGAGGTGGGCATCGGGGCCGTGGCCGGCGGCCTGCCGGGCAAGCCCGACCTGCTGCCCGGCCGCCTCGACCTGCACCTCTACGTCGTCACGCTCCCGGGTGACGACGCTTCCTCGGTGGCGGACGAGCTGCGCGGGCGGCTGGACGGACTGATCCCCGGCACCGCCGTGGAGGTGGACGCGCACCTGGACCACCCGGCCGGCGCCACCCCGCCCGAGTCGCCGATCGCCCGGCACGCGGTCGCCGCGTGGACCGTCCGGCACGGCGCGCCGCCCCCGGCCATCACCGGCTGGAAGGGCTCGACCGACGGGGCGGCGCTGCGCGCGTACGGCGTCGACACCGTGCGGCTCGGCCCGGCGCCCCGGCGCGACCTGGACGACCCGCGGCGCGACGTGTTCGCGGTCGCCGACCTGGTCACGTACGCCGACCTGTACGCGGACATCGCCCAGCGCTACGCCGGCACCTCCTTGTAGCGGGCCATCGACAACCCGCTGTCCTACATGCCATGATGTCGTCTCGCACACTGAAAGGTCGGGCATGCAGGACGAGGCGGACAGCGGGTCGCCCGCGATCCAGACGGTCCAGCGGGCCGCCGTGATCCTCAGTGCCTTCACGGTCAGCCGGCCGCGGCTGAGTCTCAACGAGCTCACCGCCAGCCTCGGCACCAGCAAGGCGACCGCCCACCGTTATACCAAGGCGCTGCGCGAGAGCAACCTGCTGCGGTACGACGAGCGCGAGGCCCTCTACTCGCTCGGCCCGCAGATCCTGACCCTGTCGGCGGCGGCCCGCGCCGGGATGCCGGTGATCGGCGTCGCGGGCCCGCACATGCAGCGCCTGGTCCGCGAGGTCGACGAGACCGTGGTGCTCAGCGTCTGGGACGGCGACACGGCTGTCGTGGTACGCGTCGACGACAACACCGACCGGGTGATCCAGGTGAGCGTGCGCACCGGCTCCCGGCTGTCCCGCGCCGGCTCGGCGCAGGGCCGGGTGTTCTGCGCGCACCTGCCGCCGGACGAGGTGCCGGGCCTGGCCGAGCAGCTGGCCGAGTCGGCGGAGCTGCGGCACGAGGTGGAGAAGATCCGCGTCCACGGCATCTCGGCCAACACGCCCTCGGTGAACGGCGTCCGCACCCTCGCCGCGCCCATCTTCCGCGGGAGCGTGCTCATCGCCGCGATGGCGATCGTCGGCACCACGAGTTCGGTGCCGGAGGGCACCGATTCGCCCCTCGCCGAGGCACTCAAGCACGCCGCCGCCCTGGTCAGCGCGGAGCTCGCCTCATAAGATCGCGGGATGGCAAACCCCAAGGCAAGCGTTTTCCTGGATCCGCACTTCGCCGTCGGCGAGGTCAACCCGCGGCTCTTCGGCTCGTTCCTCGAACACCTCGGCCGTGCTGTCTACAGTGGAGTGTTCGAGCCCGGCCACCCCCGCGCGGACGCGGACGGGCTGCGCACCGACGTGCTGGAGTTGGTCCGCGAGCTCGGCACCACGGTGGTCCGCTACCCCGGCGGCAACTTCGTGTCCGGGTACCGCTGGGAGGACGGGGTGGGCCCGGTGGAGCGCCGCCCGCGCCGGCCCGACCTGGCCTGGCGCTCGACCGAGACGAACGAGTTCGGCCTGGGGGAGTTTGTCCGGTTCTGCCGGGTGGCCGGCGTCGAGCCGATGATGGCCGTCAACCTCGGCACGCGCGGCGTCCAGGAGGCGTGTGACCTGCTGGAGTACAGCAACATGGCGGGCGGGACCGCGCTGTCCGACCTGCGCCGCGAGCACGGCGACAAGGACCCGTACGGGATCCGCATGTGGTGCCTCGGCAACGAGATGGACGGCCCCTGGCAGGTCGGCTACAAGACCGCCGAGGAGTACGGCCGGCTGGCCGAGCTGACTGCCCGCGCGATGCGCATGATCGACCCCGACCTCGAGCTGGTCGCGTGCGGCAGCTCCGGCCGGAGCATGCCGACGTTCGGCGCGTGGGAGGCCACCGTCCTGGAGCACACGTACGACGTGGTCGACCTCGTCTCCTGCCACGCGTACTACTGGGAGGAGGACGGCGACGTCGACAGCTTCGTGGCGTCCGCGGCCGACATGGAGTCGTTCATCGACGGGGTGATCGCCACCGCCGACCACGTACGCGCGAAGCGGCACTCCAGCAAGCGCATCGACATCTCGTTCGACGAGTGGAACGTCTGGTACATGAACCGCAAGCCGGAGATCGAGCCGGAGCCGTGGGCGGTCGCCCCGCGGCTGCTCGAAGACGTCTACTCGGTCACCGACGCGGTCGTGGTCGGCAGCCTCCTGATCACCCTGCTGCGCCGGTGCGACCGGGTCGCGGCGGCGTCCCTGGCCCAGCTCGTCAACGTGATCGGCCCGATCATGACCGAGCCCGGCGGGCCGGCGTGGCGGCAGACGACCTTCTACCCGTTCGCCGACGCCGCCAGGTACGGCCGCGGCCGGGTGCTCCGGCTCGAGACCGAGGGCCCGACCCACGAGACCGCCAAGCACGGCACCGTGCCGCTCCTGCACGCCACCGCGGTGCAGGGCGAGGACGGCACGGTCACCGTCTTCGCGGTCAACCGGGACACCACCCGGCCGCTGACGCTGACGGTTGACGTCCGCGCGCTCGGCGCCCGGGGTCCGGTGTCGCACACCTACCTGGCCGACGCGGATCGGCACGCCCGCAATACTTCGGTCTCCCCCGACCGCGTCACGCCGCAGGCCGGCTCATCCGCCACTGTGGACGATGGGGTGCTGACCGTGGAGCTGCCGGCGCTGTCGTGGAACACGATCCTAATTGGACACAGCAGACTGTGACCATCTCCCCCTTCACCGGGCTGACGCGTGAGCACTGGGAGGCGGCGGCCGACGCGACGCTCGCCGCCGTACGGCCGTACGCCTCCCCGCGGCACGCGCTCATCGACCTGCCCGGCCCGGTCAGCATCTCCGGGCGCCGCAGCGACGGCCTGGAGGGCTTCGCGCGCACGTTCCTGGCCGCGGGTTTCCGCCTGGCCCACGGCACGCGTGGTGACCTGGCCCAGTGGTACGCCGAGGGCCTCGCCGCCGGCGTCGACCCCGACTCGCCGGAGCGCTGGCCCCGGGTCACCGAGGTCAACCAGGCCAAGGTGGAGGCGGCGTCGATCGCCATCGCGCTGCACGAGTCGCGGCACGTGCTCTGGGACGCTCTCGACGACCGGGTCAAGGAGCAGACCGTCGCCTGGCTGGCCGAGGTGATCGGCCAGCCGTACCCGGCGTGCAACTGGCTCTGGTTCCAGAACGTGGTCGAGGCGTTCCTGCGCTCGGTCGGCGGTCCGTGGTCGGCGGCGGACATCGAGGGCAACATCGCCACGATGGAGTCCTGGTACCTCGGCGACGGCTGGTACACCGACGGCGTCGAGGGTGGGGGCACGGCGCGCAACTTCGACTGGTACGCCGGCTGGGCGATGAACTTCTACCCGCTGTGGTACTGCCGGATGTCCGGCGAGCACGCCGACGGTGCACTGTGGACGCGCTACCAGGACCGGCTGTACGCCTACCTCGACGGCGCGCAGCACCTCTTCTCCCCGGGCGGCGCGCCGCTGCACCAGGGCCGGTCGCTGACGTACCGGCACGCCGCGCTGGCGCCGGTGTGGGCCGGGGCGGTGTTCGACGCCACTCCCCTGCCGCCCGGCCGCACCCGCCGGCTGGCCAGCGCCGTCCTGAGCCACTTCCATCACGACGGCCTGCAACCCATCGGCTGGTACGGCGAGCTGGACGCGATCCGGCAGCCGTACTCGGGCGGCGGCTCGCCGTACTGGTCCAGCAAGGGCTTCGCCGGACTGGTGCTGCCCGCCGACCATCCGGTGTGGACGGACGAGGAGCGGCCGCTGCCGGTGGAGCGGGAGGACGTCGCCATCACCCTCGCCGTACCCGGCTGGCTGGTGTCCGGCACGCGGGCCGACGGCGTCGTACGGGTCGCCAACCACGGCACCGACCACGCGGCCGACGAGGCGTTCAGCACCGACGAGCCGGGCTACTCGCGGCACGCGTACGCCACCCACGCCGGCCCGGAGTACGCCGGTCCCCGGTGGACAACCACGTGGCCCTGCTCGACGCGGACGGCAACCCGTCGCACCGCCGCCCCCTGACGCCGGTTCGCGTGCAGGGCCGGGTCGCGGTGTCCCGGCACCGGGCGCACTGGCCGGTCGGGGCGGCGCCGGAGCGTACCTGGCCGCCCCGCCAGCCCGACTTCGCGGAAGGCCCCTGGCTGACCACCGCGTCGGTGCTGCGCGGCGCGGTAGAGGTCCGCTTGGTCGTGGTGTCGGAGTCCGGCCCGTGGACGTTGCGGATCGGCGGGTACGCCCTGGCGGCGGACGAGCGGTTGGAGCTGACCGCCGACGGGGCCGCCCGCGCCGACGGGCTCGTCTCCCGGGTGGTCGGCCTGCGCGGCCTCCCGGTGACCCGGGTCGTGGAGCGCACCGGCACCAACGCGTACGGCGCGTACTCCGCGATCCCCGTGGTCGAAACGGACGGCCCGGCGGTCCCCGGCGAGCTGTACGCCGCCGCGGTGATCCTCGGCGCCGTACCGGTCGACGCCCTGCCCGAAGTCGCGGCGGACGGCACCGTGCTCTGGCCGGATGGCACCGTCGACCACGCCCCCCTACCCTCATGATCAAGGCGTCCCTCAAGTCGTCATGACGACTTGAGGGACGCCTTGATCACGGGCTGAGCGCTCAGCCCTTGATGCCGGTCTGTGCCACTCCCTCGACCAGCCAGCGTTGCAGGAATACGAACACCACGATCAGCGGGGCGATCGAGATCGCCGACGCGATGAACAGCTCGTGGATGTTGATGGTCTGGGCGGTCAGGAACGTCGAGAGCGCCACCTGCACCGTCCAGGAGTTCTGGTCCTGGCCGATGACCAGAGGCCAGAGGAACTGGTTCCACCCCGCGATGAACGTGATCACCGCGATGGCGGCGGTGAAGTTCAGCGAGTTGGGCATGACCACGCGCCAGTACGAGCCCCAGTAGCCCAGCCCGTCCATCCGGGCCGCCTCCTCCAACTCCCGCGGGAAGTTGAGGAAGTACTGCCGGAACAGGAACGCGGTGAAGCCGCTGAACAGCCCCGGGATGACCAGGCCACGCATCGACGAGACCCAGCCGAGCGAGGAGACCAGCACGAAGCTGGGCACGAACGTGACCGCGCTCGGGATCATCAGCGTGCCGAGCACCGCGTAGAACACCTTGTTGGCGTGCCGGTACGGGATGCGGGCCATGCCGTACCCGGCCATGGACGCCAGCAGCAGGGTGCCGATCGTGTGCAGCGTGGCCACGATGGTCGAGTTGACCATGCTGCGCAGGAACGGCACGTTCTGATCGTTGAACAGCTCGCTGAAGTTGCCCCACTGCAGGTCGGTCGGGAAGAGCTTCCAGTCCGGCGCGGTGATCTCCTGGTCGGTGGCCAGCCCGTTGCGCAGGATCAGGTAGAACGGCAGGAGGAAGAGCACCGCCGACAGGCTGAGCCCGAGGTAGACCCCTACCGTGCCGGCCCTTGATCTGGTGTTGTTCATTGCCTACCTTCCGTTCGCGACTGCGGGGCTCGCGGGCGAGCCGCCGTCGTCACGTCCAGGCCGTCGAAGCTCACTCCTCGCGCTCACAAGGCCCTCACTCCGCCGGCTTTCCGAACCCGAACAGCTTGCCCTGGAAGAGCGTCACGAAGATGATCAACAGGGAGAGGATCATCGCGCCCGCGCTGCCCCGGCCGTAGTCCTGGCTCGCGCCCAGCGCCGTGATGTAGAGCTGCTGCAGGGGCGTCCGGGCGTAGTTCACGACGTTGCCGAGCAGGTTGTAGAACTCGTCGAACGCCTGGTACGCCGCGATGAACAGCAGCAGCAGCACCGCGACCGACGTGTTGCGCAGCTGCGGCAGCGTGATGTGCCGGAACGTCTTCCACCCGGGCGAGGCGCCGTCGACCCAGGCCGCCTCGTACAGCTCCCGGGGGATGCGCTGCAACCCGGCCAGGAACAGGATCATGTAGAAGCCGACCTGGAGCCACAGCCGCACGGAGATGATCGGGAACCAGTACCAGGGTGGCTGCGCGACGGACAGCCACGGTATGGGGTCCTGCCCGAACACCTCCAGCACGGTGTTGGCCAGCCCGAAGCGGACCCCGTTGAAGATGGACAGCTTCCAGATCAGCGAGGCGACCACGTACGAGCAGGCCGTCGGCAGGAAGAACACCGACCGGAAGAACGCCTGCGCGAAGCGGATCCGGTGCACCATCAGCGCCAGCCCCAGCGACGCCGCGAACGTCAGCGGCACGATGAACGCCGCGAAGAGCGTGAACGTGATGAGGCTTTCCCGGAACGGCCCGCTGCTGAGCATGTCCTGGTAGTTACGCAACCCCACGAACTCGGTCGGGGTCACCGTGCTTTGCGAGTCGTAGAAGCTCAGCCAGAGGCTCCACAGGATCGGCACGTACACGAAGATCAACAGACCGACCGCGAACGGACCGACGAAGAGCCAGAAGACCAGGGCTTGGCTGCGCGCGCGGCGGCGCCGGACCGGTCTGGGGCGGTCCGGCGCCGCGGTCGCGGGCGATGTCTGGGGTGTCACCACAGACGTCATCGTCGACCTATCCGAACAGCGACTTCAACTCGGCGTCCACCTTGGACGCCGCGCCGGCCAGCTCGGACTTCGGGTCCTTGTTCTTCTGCACGATGTTGGTCACCGCGTCGGTGAACGTGGTCCGCATGGTCTGCGTGAACGCCGGGTCGTCCACCCAGCCGTACTGCTCGGTCAGCTTCAGCGTCTCGGCGGCCGGCCCGCTCTGCAGCTTGGCGGCCTTGGCGGCGAGGCTCTTGCGCGGCGGGATGTGGAAGCCGTAGTTGAGCGCCCAGTCCTCCTGGTACTCGGTGTTGTCGATCCACAGCCACTTCACGAACGCCTTGGCGGCGTCGACGTCCTTGGCCTTGGCGCTGACGAACGTGGACCAGCCGCCCAGGTAGATGGCCGGCTTGCCGGTGGCGCCGAACGACGGCGTCGGGATCACCCCGAAGTCGTCGCCGAGCGCCTTCTGCACGGCGGGCATGGCCCACAGGCCCTGCCGGGTGATCGCGCACAGGCCCTGGTTGAACGCGGACGGGTCCCACCACTCGGTGGGCGCGCCGAGCAGCAGGCCCTTGGTGGCCATCAGCTCGCGCACCTTGAGCATCGCGCTGGCGACCGCGTCGTTGTTGAAGTCGACCTTGCGGTCCGAGGTCAGGTACTGGTGGCCGGCCGCGGGCACGACGTGGTTGGCGGCCCAGGCGACGCCGCCGTCGTTGCCGATGAACAGGCCCTTGACGTCCTTGGTGGTGAGCGCCTTGGTGGCCGCGATCAGCTCGTCGATCGTGGTCGGCGGGGCGACGCCGGCCTTGTCCAGCATGCTCTTGCGGTAGAAGATCAGCTGCGGGTCGTCGATCATGCGGATGCCGTAGACCTTGCCGTCCAGCGAGTTGGAGAACAGGTCCGCTTCGCTGTAGTCGCTCTTGGCGTCGCCGAGGATGTCGTCCAGCGGCACGACCTGGTTGGACTTGGCGAGCTGGTAGTTGAAGTGCCACTCGAAGACGTCCGGGCCGTCGCTGGCCAGCAGGCCGCTGGAGATCTTGTTGTCGTAGTCGCCGGGGACCCACTGCATATTGATCTTGGCGTCCTTGTACGCGTCCGCGTACTTCTGCGCCGCCTGCTGCGTGCCGGCCTCGCCGTACTGGTGGTACCACTGCGAAATCGTCTTGCCGCTGCCGGACGAGCTGTCCTCGCGGCCGGTGTTGCCGCCGCAGGCCGCGAGCGCACTGGCCGCGGCCAGACCGCCCGCGCCGCGCAGGAACAGCCGGCGGTTGAACGCGTTACCTGTCGCCATGGAGCTTCAACTCCTTCGTCTCTCTTGCTCATCGGGGTGCACGAGGGCTACATCGAAGGGGGAAAATGTGGGCACATGAATCGTGTGTTTCGCGCCAGTTAAGTGAGGCGTAGCCTAGGTTTCCGCAACCACTTCGTCAAGGGCAAAGAATAAGTCCTTCTGACCCGTTGACGGCGGCTCGTACGGTGCGCACGATCTCTTGCCATGGCGTTCGAAATTGCCGCCCTCCCGGGCTTCGCCTTCGGGGGTGACTACAGTGCCGAGCAGTGGTCGGAGGAGGTCTGGACCGACGACGTGCGGCTGATGAAGGCCGCCGGGGTCAACCTGGCCACGGTCGGCGTCTTCTCCTGGGCGATGCTGGAGACCGCACCCCGCCGGTACGAGTTCGGCTGGCTCGACCGCCTGATGGACCTGCTCGCCGGCCACGGGATCGCCGCCGACCTGGCCACCGCCACCGCCACACCGCCACCGTGGTTCAGCCACGCCCACCCCGAGTCGTTGCCCGTCGGGCCCGACGGGCAACGCCTTTGGTACGGCAGCCGCCAGTCCTTCTGCCCCAGCTCACCGGCGTACCGGGCGGCCGCGGTGGCGCTGGTCGAGGCGTTGGCCACCCGGTACGCCGACCACCCCGCGCTGGCCCTCTGGCACGTCAACAACGAGTACGGCTGCCACATCGCCCGGTGCTGGTGCGACACCTCGGCGCTCGCCTTCCGCGCGTGGCTGCGCGACCGGTACGGCGACATCGACGCCCTCAACGCGGCCTGGGGCACGGCGTTCTGGTCGCAGCGCTACACCGCGTGGGACGAGGTCATCCCGCCCCGCAACACGCCCAGCTTCACCAACCCGACCCAGCAGCTCGACTTCTACCGGTTCTCCTCGGACGAGCTGCTGGCCTGCTACCGGGCCGAACGCGACACGCTGCGCCGCCTCTCCCCCGGCGTACCGGTCACCACGAACTTCCTCAACGACCGGTGGAAGGTCGACTTCTGGTCCTGGGTCGGCGAGGTCGACCTGGTCGCGATGGACCACTACCTGGTGGCCGAGCGCGCCGACCCGTACGCGGATCTGGCCTTCATCGCGGACCTGGCGCGGTCGCTCGCCGGCCGCCGCCCGTGGGCGCTGATGGAGCACGCCACCAGCGCGGTCAACTGGCAGCCCCGCAACCTGGCCAAGCCGCCCGGCCGGCTGCGCCGCGACTCCCTCGCGCACGTGGCCCGCGGCGCCGACGCGGTGCTGTACTTCCAGTGGCGGGCCTCCCGGGCCGGCGCCGAGAAGTGGCACTCCGGCATGGTGCCGCACGCCGGCACCGACTCCAAGGTGTGGCGCGAGGTGGTCGGGCTGGGCACCGAGCTGGGGGCGCTCGCCGAGGTCGCCGGCAGCGAGGTGGACGCCGACGTGGCGATCCTGCTGGACTGGTCCAGCGTCTGGGCGCAGAGCCACGAGAGCCAGCCCAGCGTCGACATGGACCCGGTGGCGCTCACCGAGGCGTGGCACGGCGCGCTGCGGGCCGCGACCGTCACGTGCGACTTCGCGCCGCCCGGCGCCGACCTGTCCCGGTACAAGCTGGTGCTGGCGCCCGCCCTGCACCTGGTGAGCGACGCCGACGCGGCGAACCTGGCCTCTTACGTGTCCTCGGGTGGGATCGTCGTGGTGGGCCCGTACAGCGGCGTGGTCGACGAGCACGACCACATCCGGCTGGGCGGCTACGGCGCCTGGCGGGACGTGCTGGGCGTACGCGTGGAGGAGTTCTTCCCGCTCGACGCCGGCCGCACCGTCGCCCTCTCCGGCGGCGGCACGGGTCGACTGTGGACGGAGCTGGCCGCGACGACCACCGCCGAGACGCTCGTGACGTACGCGGACGGGCCCCTGGCGGGCGGGCCGGCGCTGACCCGTAACCGGTACGGCGCCGGCACCGCGTACGGGCTGACCACCCACCTGGCCGGCACCGACCTGCGCGACCTGCTCAGCCGGGTGGCTCTTGCGGCGGGGGTGGTGCCGGTCGTACCGGATCCCCCACCCGGCGTCGAGGCGGTCCGCCGCAGCCACCCCGACGGCCGCGCGTACACGTTCGTGGCCAACGACAGCGACCTCCCCGTCGAAGTGACGGTCGACGGGGAGGTGCTCACCGGCGGTTCAGCGGTGGACGGCCGCGTCCGCGTCCCCGCCGGTGGCCTCGCGGTGGTGCGCCGCTAGCTGCTCAGGCGCCGGTACGCGCGCACGGACAGGGGGAAGAACACCGCGATCAGCAGCAGCGGCCACGCCACCGCCATGAGCACGGCGTGCTGGGTGATCCAGGAGTCGCCGCCCCAGCCCGGGTTGCCGAAGAGCTCCCGGGCCGCGGCGACGGTGGACGACAGCGGGTTCCACTCCGCGATCGCGCCGAGCCAGCCCGGCATCGTCTCCGGCGAAACGTACGTGTTGGACAGGAACCCGATCGGCCACACCAGCACCTGCAGGGCGACCAGCGCCTCCGGGCTGCGCAGCGCCAGCGCGAGGTAGATGCCCAGCCACAGCAGCGCGAACCGCAGCAGCAGGAGCAGCCCGAACGCCAGCATCGCCCGGCCGAGGCCCTCGTGCCACCGCCAGCCGACGGCCAGCCCGCACGCCACCATGACCGCCAGTCCCAGCGCCGAGTTGAGCATGTCGGCGGCGCTGCGGCCGACCACCACCGCCGAGCCGGCCATCGGCATCGCCCGGAACCGGTCGGTCACGCCCCGGGCCGCGTCGGCGGTGACCGCCGCGTACGTCGCCTCGATGCCGAACACCATGGTCATCGCGTACATGCCGGGCATGAGGAACTCGCGGTAGTCCCCACCGCCCGGCACGGCGATCCCGCCGCCGAATAGGTACCCGAACATCAGCACCATGAGCACGGGGAAGAGCAACCCGAACACGATCTGGACGGGCTGCGCGACCCAGTGGTTCAGGTCCCGCAGGGTGATCGTCCAGCCGTCCGCGAGCGCCCAGCGCAGTCTGGTCACGGGTGCACCTCCGTCAGTCGCAGGAAGACCTCGTCCAGGGTCGGGCGGCGCAGCGCGATGTCCTCGACCGCGACGCCCCGGTCGTCGAGCGCCCGGACCACCTCGGTCAGCGCGGCCACCCGGTCCTTCACCGGGGCGCTCACCCGGCGGGTGTCGTCGTCGATCTCCGGCTCGCCGGTCGCGACGCCCCGGACGACGGCCGCGGCCGCGCCGAGGTCCGCGGCCGCGTGCACCACCACGTCGATCCGGTCGCCGCCGATCCGGGACTTGAGCTGGTCCGGCGTACCCTCCGCGATGACCCGGCCGTGGTCGAGCACCGAGATCTGGGCGGCGAGCTGGTCGGCCTCGTCCAGGTACTGCGTGGTCAGCAGCACCGTCGTGCCGTCCGCGACCAGCGCGCGGACCACCTCCCACACCTCGTTGCGGCCGCGCGGGTCGAGGCCGGTCGTCGGCTCGTCCAGGAAGAGCACGGCCGGCGCCAGGATCAGGCTGGCGGCGAGGTCCAACCGCCGGCGCATGCCGCCCGAGTACTGCTTGACCGGCTTGCCCGCGGCGTCGGCCAGCCCGAACCGCTCCAGCAGGTGGTCCGCCCGCCGCCCGGCCTCCCGCTTGCCGAGGTGGAACAGCCGCCCGAACATCACCAGGTTCTGCCGGCCGCCGAGCACCTCGTCGACCGCCGCGTGCTGGCCGACCAGCCCGATCCGGGAACGCACCTGCGCCGGCTGGCGCGCCACGTCGTACCCGTCGAGGAGCGCCCGACCGGCGTCGGCCCGCAGCAGCGTGGCCAGGATGCGCACGGCGGTGGTCTTGCCGGCGCCGTTCGGGCCGAGCAGGCCGTGCACCGTGCCGGGCCGGACGGTCAGGTCGAAGCCGTCCAAAGCCCACAGTTCCCCATACCTCTTACGCAGTCCCTCCACCACAAGCACGCCCGTCTCCTAACTCTCTACGCCGTACAGAGTAGTACGGCCGAGATTATAGCTCTACGCTGTACGGAGTGACCACCGAATACACCGGCGGGGGCGACCCGAAGCGGAGCATGGAGCTGCTCTGGGGAATCCAGGAGCGCTCCCGGCGCGGCCCCAAGCCGCGGCTGTCCGTGGACCAGATCACGGCGGCCGCGATCGGGCTCGCCGACCGCGACGGCCTCGCCGCGCTGTCCATGCGGAAGGTCGCCGACCGGCTCGGCGTCACCGCCATGTCCCTCTACACGTACGTGCCGGGCAAGGCGGAACTGCTCGACCTCATGCTCGACCGGGTGTGCGGCGAGACCGCCAAGCCGGACGAGGTGCCGGGCGGCTGGCGGGCCCGGCTGGAGCTGGTCGCCCGCGAGAACTGGGCGCTGTACCTGCGCCACCCCTGGCTGCTGCACGTCGCGACGAACCGGCCGGTGCTCGGCCCCAACCTCATCGCCAAGTACGACTACGAGCTGCGCGCGGTCGACGGCACCGGTCTCGGCGCGGTCGAGACGGACATGGTGGTCACGCTGGTCAGCGACTACATCCACGGCGCGGTACGGGGCGCGCTCGCCGCCGCCGAGGTGCGCCGGCGTACCGGCAAGACCGACGACGAGTGGTGGTCGGAGTACGCGCCGCTGCTGGAGCAGGTCTTCGACGCCGAGCGCTACCCCACCGCGGCCCGCATCGGCGGCGAGGCGGGGGCCGAGTACCAAGCGGCCTCGGACCCCGCCCGCGCCTTCGAGTTCGGCCTCGCCCGCCTGCTCGACGGCGTGGCCGCGCTCATATCCGGTCGATGACTACGGGCGCTGCCACGCCTGGTTGGTGCCGCCGTGGCAGGTCCACAGGATCAGCAGCGCGCCGTTCGCGGTGCTCGCGCCGGTAACATCCACACACTTGCCCGACTGCTCCCCGACGAGCTGACCGTTGGCGTTCGTCCGCCATCTCTGGTTGACGCCGCCGTTGCAGTCGTAGATCACCGCCCGGGTGCCGTCCGCGGTGCCCTGCTGGTACGCCTCCAGGCACTTGTTGCCGTACACCCGCAGCTCGGACGCGGCGGTGTACGTCCAGCTCTGGTTCGTGCCGCCGTTGCAGGTGTAGATGGCCGTCTGGGTGCTGTTCGCGGTCGCGCCGCCGGGCACCTCCAGGCACTTGCCGGACGCCACGCCGGTCAGCGGGCTGGTGATCGAGCTGCTCCCGCCGCCGGTCTGGTTGAGCACGTACGTCGTGATGCTGCGCGCCGGCAGGGTCGCGCTGACCGTGCTGCCGGAGACCGTCGGGCCCGCCACCGAGGCCCAGTTCTCCGTGGCGCTGGTCCGGTACGCCGAGCCCGCGCTCACATTGGACTTCGCGTTGAAGTGGACGGTCAGCGACGTGCTGGCCGTGTTGACGTTGTTGACGACCAGGGTCCACTGTCCATTGTGGTCGAACGCGGAGACCTGCACGCCGCTCGGCGCACCGGTCACGTTGTAGCGCACCGCCCCGGGCCGGACGAACTTGCTGTACTGGCCGAGCGCGTAGTACCGCTTGGTCAGGTACAGGGACTGGTTGCCGTTGCTGGCGTAGTTCGGGTCGTAGTAGATCAGGCCGTCGCTCCAGCCGGACGAGTTGGCCGAGTTCTGGCAGCCGGGACTGGCGACCGGGTCGCACCCGATCCCGGACGCCAGCGCGACCCACCAGTGGAAGGCGCTGTCGTACGTGACGCTGAAGTCCCGGAAGATCTTCTCGGAGATGGCGAGCCCGCCGGTGATGGTCGGGTCGTACCCCTGGGCCCAGCCGCCGCCGATGCCGGTGAAGCAGCAGATCTCGCTCGCCCAGGTCTTCTTCCCGTTGGTCCGCCCCACGTTCATCGCCGCGGTGCGGGCCGCGTCGTTCGGGTTGTCGTACGTGTGGTGGGCCAGGTTCGACACGTACTGCGCGGTGCCGCTCTGACCGATCCACTGTGGAACCTCGGAGTTGAACCCGCTCACCGCGGACGACTCGTCCGCGCTGATCGCGGTCGTCAGGCCGCGCGAGGCGAGCGTGGCGCCGACGGTCCGCACGACGTCGTCCCGCTGGGCCACCGGCACCAGCATGCCCTCCTGGCCGCAGCCGCTGAAGCTGTTGGTCGGCTCGTTCATCGGGCTCAGGTAGTCCAGGTGCTGACCCAGCCCGTCGAAGTGCGCGGCGATGTCCGCCAGGTACGTGGCGTACGCCTGGGTGCTGCCGGAGACGAGCGTGCCGCCGCAGCTCTGCCCGTTGCTGGTCCACACGGACGGCGCGCTGTTGACGAAGCCGATCAGGTCCGGCACTCCGGCCTGCGCGGCGTACTGGAGGAACAGCCGCCCGCCGGGGTCGCGGTTCCAGTCGTAGGCGCCGGACGAGGTGCGGAAGGTCTGCGGCGCCCGGGCCGGGGTGGTGACCGCGGTCCCGCCGCCGCCGATGTTGTAGCGGTACGCGCTCAGCGCCAGGCCGCTTCCGGAGAAGAGCAGGTTCGCGACGTTCTGCTGGACGGACGGCGCGAAGTTCACCAGGTCGTTGGGCCACCAGGCGCCGGACGCGCCGATGTTGTCGATCGTCTGGGCGGGAGCCGGGGAGACCTCGGCCTGAAGCGCGGCGTGGGCGGGGCTGACCAGGAAGACCGAGCCGGCGAGGCCGAGGACGGCGGCCGCGGCCAGCTTTCGGGAGCGCGCATGGAACCTCCGGGGTTCTCAGATTTGGCGAACGAGCCCTCCCGCGGTGGTGCCGATGGCGGCGAGGAAGCGTTCAAGGGCAAACGTGGCCGCGCCGAGGCTGACCGGATTCCCCGCGATCCGGCACAGCGTGATCTCGGTGGCGGCGAGCGGACGGCTCAGGGCGTGCCGGGCCACCACGGCACGCACCTCGGTCAGCAGCGCGTCGCCGAGGCGTGCGGCGACCCAACTGCTCAGGACGATCACCTCGGGGTTGACGAGGTTGATCAGGTCGGCGACCGCGACGCCGAGGTAGCGGGCGGTCTCGGTGACCACCTTCGCGGCGACCGGGTCCCCGGCGGCCACCCCGCGAGCCAGCGCCTCGATCGTGGCGGTCTGGTCTTCGGTGTGCAGCAGCGGGCTGTTCGGGGCCAGGTCGCGCAGGTTCTGCATGATGCCGGGCGCGCCGACGTACGTCTCGACGCACCCGCGGCTGCCGCAGTGGCAGAGCCGGCCGTCGACGACGAGCGTGGTGTGCCCCCACTCGCCGGCGCTGTTGGTGGCACCCCGGTAGAGCGCGCCGCCGAACGCCAGGCCGGCGCCGACGCCCGTACCGAGGTTGACCACCACGACGTCGTCACGCCCCGCCCGGCGCCGAACCACAGTTCGGCCACCACGCACGCGCGCAACGGGTTGTCCAGGTAGAGCGGTAGGTCCAGGGACGCGGACAGCAAATTCCGCAGGGGTACGTCGTGCCAGTCCCAGTTCGGCGCGAAGACCGACACGCCGCCCTCCCGGTCGACCTGACCGGGCACGCTGACGCCGACGCCGAGCACCCGATCGGGCCCCACGCCGGCGCCGGCGAGCGCGGCCTGGACGCTGGAGGCGATGTGCGCCACCACCTGCTCGGGCTTGTTCTCCTGCGGGTGCAGCTCCTCCTCGACGCTGGCGAGCACGGTCAGCCCCGAGTCGAAGAGCTCGACGTGCACGTACGTCTCGGCCACGTCGATGCCGACCAGGACCCCGCCGGTCGGGTTGACCGACACGAGGCCGCGCGGGCGGCCCCCGCCGGAGTCCTGGAAGCCGACCTCGACCAGCAGACCCAGCTCCAGCAGCTCGCCCACCAGGTTGGAGACCGTGGCGAGGCTGAGCCCGGTGTCGCTGGCGATCTGTTGGCGCGAAACCGTGGACGCTCCGATGATGTGCCGCAGCACCTCGAAGCGGTTAGCTATGCGGATATCCCTGGACGTGCGTTTCATGAGGGTACGGTAACCCTTCGACAAAGTGTCAGACGATGTGCCTCGCCTTTACGGTGCGCTAATCCTCTGCCACTGCTGGTTGTTACCGCCGTTGCAGGTGTACTGCACCACCCGGGCGCTGTCCGCGGTCGAGTAGCCGGCCACATCGAGGCACTTGCCGCTGTGCCGCGCGGTGAGCCGGTGGTAACCGCTGCCCAGGTCGGTGATCTGCCACTGCTGGCTGGTGTTCCCGGACGCGCAGGCGGACTGCTGCACCTGCACGCTGTCGGCCGTCGAGGCGCCCGGGACCGTCAGGCACTTGTTGCTGTGCCGGGCGATCAGTTGGTAGTAGCCGGTGCCCAGGTCGAGCGCCTGCCACTGCTGGTTGGCGCCGCTGTTGCAGGCGTACTGCACGACGTTCGCCCCGTCGGCCGTGGACTGGCTGACCACGTCGAGGCACTTGCCGCTGTGCCGCGGCTTCGGGTACTCGTACGCGTACCCGGAGCCCGTGCCGCTCACCGCTCCGGTGGCGGCGTCGATGTTCACCCGCGGGTACCAGCTCATCGACAGCGACGTGTTGGACGGGAAGGTCAGCGGCAGCCAGACGTACTTGGAGTCGTTGACCTTGCCGCTCCAGGCGCCCGCCCACCGGTCGCCCAGGAAGAGGTACGACGTGGTGGACGTGCCCTGCACCGGCACCACGTACGCGGACTGCGAGCCGTACGCGATGCTGTTGCCGAACGTCGCCGGCGAGGTCCAGGTGCCCGCGACGCTGGTGGCGGTGGCGTACCTGGCCTGGTTCGGCGCCCAGCCGGTCGCGCCGGAGGTGACCAGGAAGTAGACGCCGTTGCGCTTGAACATCGCCGGCGCTTCCCGGTAGTTGCCGGGCCAGAGGGTCTGCACCAGGCTGGCCACGCCGAGGTAGTCGGAGGTCAGCCGGTAGATGTTGAGGTCCGCGTTGACCCGGGTCGACGAGATCAGGTACGCGGTGCCGTCGTCGTCGCGGAACACGGTCATGTCCCGCGAGTCGTACCCGAGGGGCCGGAAGCTCCCCCGGTACGTGTAGCTGCCGTCGACCGTGGACGAGGTCGCCACCGCGACGCGCGCCTGGCCGTAGTCGGAGCCGTTCTCCCAGTGCATCCAGAGGACGTACTGGCCGGTGCTGGAGTTGTAGATGACCTTGGGGCGCTCGATGTTGGCGACGTTGAGCTCGGCGGCCGAGCCCTGCGTCAGCACGTTGTTCCGGAACTCCCAGTTGCGGAGGTCGGTCGAGCGGTAGACGGAGACGTACCGGAAGGTGTTGTCGTCGTTGCGGTTCTCCCCGAACCAGTAGTAGTAGGACCCCACCTTGATCATCCCGCCGCCGTGGGCGTGCAGCAGGTTGCCGGAGGTGTCGGTGAACGGGACGCCGTTGGTGACCGTCACGGTCGCGGCCTGGGCGCTGCCGGCGAACATGAACGAGGCCAACAGCGCGAGGCTCGCCACCGCGGTGGCGAGCAGCGTACGAGGTGCCCTGGGCATAGATCCTCCAAGACCTGCGGTTTTACCGCCCGGACCCATTTTCGTAACGCTTATGATAAGCGCACGACATAGTCAGCGCGCTAGAGCCCTGTCGATATATTCCGATCTCGACTATCGACGGGTGTCGTCGTACCGCGCCCGCGCGGCGTGCACCTCGGGCATCTCGCCCTCGACGAGCTCGATCAGCTCCAGCAGCTTGAACGAGATCTTCTCGCCGATCGGCGTCAGGCTGTACTCGACGCGGGGCGGGATCGTGCCCTGCACGTCGCGCCGGACGAGCCCGTCGCGCTCCAGCGCGTGCAGGGTCTGGGCCAGCATCTTCTCGCTGATCCCGTCGACCCGGCGGCGCAGCGCGTTGAACCGGTACGCCCCGTCGGACAGGGCGGCCAGGGCGAGGATCCCCCACTTGCCGGCCACGTTCTCCAGGACCCCGCGGGACGTGCACGCACGCGCGAAGACGTCGGCGACGAGGTCCTCGATGGGGTCGGTGGCGGCCATATGCCCAGGCTACCCGCTTGGTGGGTGCCGGCCCTATGATCGTACTCACTCATGGTTGGCACTTTCCAAAAGTTAGTGCAGTCTTCGGGTGGCACTGCTTGAGCCTTAAAGGAGCCCTCCATGACCATCACCGTCACGGCCGCGACCGGCAACCTCGGTCGCCTCGCCATCCAGGCCCTCCTCGACCAGGGCGTACCGGCCGGCGACATCGTCGCCGCCGTGCGCAGCCCGGAGAAGGCCGCCGACCTGGCCGCCCAGGGCGTACAGGTGCGCGAGGCCGACTACTCGAAGCCGGAGACCCTGAGCACCGCGCTCGCCGGCACCGACAAGCTCCTGCTGATCTCGGGCAGCGAGGTGGGCCAGCGGATTCCGCAGCACACCAACGTCGTGAACGCGGCGGTGGCGGCCGGCGTCTCCCTGATCGTCTACACCAGCGCGCTGCGCGCCGACACCGCGGACCTGCCCGTCGCGCCCGACCACAAGGCCACCGAGGAGATCATCCGCAGCTCCGGCCTGCCGTACGTCTTCCTGCGCAACGGCTGGTACCTCGAGAACTACACCGAGAACCTGGCCCGGCCCTGGAGCACGGCGCGATCCTCGGCTCCGCCGGCGACGGCAAGGTCTCCGCGGCCACGCGCGCCGACTACGCCGCCGCGGCCGCCGCCGTCCTGACCGGCGACGGCCCCACCAACACGGCGTACGAGCTGGGCGGCGACCAGGCGTTCACGATGAGCGAGCTGGCGGCGGAGGTCGCCAAGCAGAGCGGCAAGGAGGTCGCCTACCGCGACCTGCCGGCCGCCGACTACGCGCAGGCGCTCGTCGGCTTCGGCCTCCCCGAGGTGTACGCCGAGGTGCTGGCCGGCTGCGACGTCAGCGTCAGCAAGGGCGAACTCTTCGTAGACACCGGCGACCTAACCCGCCTAATCGCCCGCCCCACCACCCCGCTGTCCACCGCCGTAGCCACCGCCCTGGCCTAACGCCGTCTCTGCCGCGTCTCCTTCTCGCCGCGTTGATCAGGGAATGGCTCGGGCGTTTCGCGGCGCGCCCAGGGAGCCAGTCCCTGATCAACGCGATCTCTACAACCACCCCCGTTCCTGGGCGCGCCGGATGGCTTCGAGGCGGTTGCGGGCACCGGTCTTGCGCAGGATCGCGGACATGCGGTTCCGGACGGTGCCGTGCGCCAGGTACAGCCGGTCGGCGATCTCCCGAGCCGGCAGGCCCTCGGCGGCGGCGCGCAGCACCTGCCGTTCCCGCTCGGTGAGCGGGTTGAGCGGCGGGTTGAGCACCGCCGCCGCGACCACCGGGTCGATGACGCGGTGCCCGGCGGCCACCGAGCGGACCAGCCGCACGAACTGCGCCGGCGACAGGTCCTTTCCGGTGAACCCCGCACCCCCGCGCCGAGCACCCGGCGCAGCGAGTCCGCGGTCCAGTGGCCGCTCAGGGCCAGCACCGCGACGCCCGGCAGCTGTACGCCCAGCCGCTCGACGACGGAACGCGTGTCGGCGCCGGTCAGGTCGACGTCGATCACGACGACGTCGGGCCCGACCCGGCGGGCGACCGCGAGGATATCCTCGTCGGCGGCGATGTCAGCCACGACGGACAGGTCGCGCTCGTTCGACAGCACGGCGCGCAACGCGGTGCGCAGTAACCCCATCGCCTCGACGATCATGATGCGGATCACGAGGGTGTTCTCCGATCTCAGGCAGAGTCGACTGTCCCTTGTGGACGGTGAATGGGCGCGCGGCGATCCCGCCGCGGCGGCGACTCAGCCAGGGATGGGGGTGACGCCGGGCAACCGGCCGGCGTAGACCGGAGTGGCGATAGGGTTGACAACCTGGGCGCGCACCTCGGGACGCGCCGGTGTCTCATCGGGCACCGCGAACGGTTGACCCGGCCCGGCGCTCAGTGCGGACGTCTGGGCACAGCCAGACGTCGTACACCCGCCAAGGCCCGGCGCCGGTGCCGGACCGGTAAGCGGACGCGCCACCGCGACCGCCGCGGGCACGCCGCGCACGGCGGCGGTTTCGGCGCGGCCGGACGCCAAGAAAGGCCCGACGGTGCGAGCGCCGTACGCCGGCCTCGCCGGAACGGGCCTGACGGACGGCTCAACCGGGACCGCCGCGTCCTCTTCGGACTCTTCGGACGGCTCCGGCGGGGCAGCGTCCACTGTAGGCTCGGCCGGCCCGCCGACCGGTGCGACGATCGTGGTGACGGTCCCGACCGCGCCCACCACGATCGTGTCCGCGGTGGTCACAACGGCTCCCACGGTGCCACCCAAGGCGGTGCCCACGACGCCGAGCGTCGCCCCGACGGCGCCACCAGCACCGCCCAGCCCGCCCACCACGTCCAGCCCGCCCACGACGTCGGTAGCCGTGCCGGCGGCGGAGTTCGCGGTGCCGACGACGGTGTCCACTGTGTCGCCTGCCGCGCCCGCGGTGTCCCCCGCCGTGGCCAGGACGGCGTCCACGGTGCCCGCCGCCGTCTCCACAGTGCCCGTCGCCGTTTCGACGGTGCCCGCCGCTGTTTCCGCGGTGCCCAGTGCCGTTTCCACGGTGCCTACTGCCGTCTTCGCGGTGCCCGCCACCGTTTCCACGGTGTCTGCCGGCGCCGTCAGGCGGAGGTCCGCTGCTTTCGTGGTGTCGTCCGGCACTGTGGCGGTGTGGCGTGCCACCTCCGCGGTGTCGCCTGCTGCCGTGCCGGTGTCGCCTGCTGCCGTAGCGGTATCAGCTGCCGCCGTGGCGGCGTCGGCTGCCGCCGTGGCGGCATCGCTTACCGCGTCCGCGAGGCCGCCGTCCTGGGCGAGCGGCGGCGCGGTCACAACATCCGGCACGGTCACGACGTCCGGCACGATGGCGATCACGTCTGTCACCGCGTCGAGGGTCTGGCCGAGGCCGCCATCGGCGTGCGCCGGCCGGTCCGCGAGCAGGAGCAGCACGTAGGTCAGGATCGCGGCGCCCGCCAGCACGAGGAGGCGTAGCGCGATCCGGACCACCATGGTGCTCTGCATGAAGACTCGGTCACCCTCCGCAATCGACGGATCAGCGGACGATATCAAGACATTGACAAGGTCGCATTCCCCGAACCGGGGCGTTCTCCCTGTTCACCCGAACGGTCCCGGTAGCCTTCCCGGGTGCCAGCGATCCTGATCTCGGGCGTGCCGGGAGCCGGCAAGTCCACGGTGCCCGCCTGCTGGCCGCCCGGTCTCCGCGTTCAGCGCACCCCGAGGGCTACGTCCTCGGCCACGATCTCATCGTCAACAGCCTCGTCCGCCGCAGGGCTCACCGCTCGACGAGGGCGACGCCCAGCTGCTGCACCGGCGCAGCATCTGCCTGCTCGCCGACGTGGTGATCTCGCCTGGCGTACTCGACACGTACCTTTCGCTGCTGGTCACCCGGCCGCTAGCCGCATCGAGAAAGACCTGGAAGCGGCGACGATCACCACCTGACCCCTAGGTCCTGAAGTGGTACGCGTTGCGGCGGGGTCGCTGTTGCGCGTCGACGTACACGGGCGGGATGAACTCGGGCAATCCGTCGGCGGCGAGCCGGACGGTCCAGTGGCCGCGGTGGATGATCCTATGATGCAGGCCGCACAACAGGACACTGTTGCCGTCATTACTTTGCTACTGGGTCCGGTTTCCCGCTGGTGCGCCATGCGCATGGTCTCGGCACGCAGCAGGCCGAGGCGCATCCCCACGCTCGGGTCGACGCGAGCGAGCCCACCGACGATCATGGCAAAGTTGCGCCGATCCGCCCGTGCGTGCCGATCTGAAGTAGTGCAGATACAATAGCGGCATGTCCGTGCAGACCTTCCCGTACAGCTCGTTCCTGCGAGGGCCCTCGCAGGTTCTCCCTTCGTTGGCCGACGCAGACGTCATCCTGGAACGCCGGGACGAGGAGAACCTGGTCCTGAGCAGGGCGGAACGGTTCGAGGCGGTCGCGACGGGGCTGCGGATCGCGGCGCGGTCGCTGGCCATCCTCGCCCGCCGCCACCGTGACCTCGCCGAAGAGGTACTCGCTGAGGAGTTGCCCTGGTTGACGTGGCTGCCGGCCGAGGAGCGCCTCACATGCGTGCGGGAGCTGCTCGCCGACCTTGTCGCCGGAGCCGATACCGGCCTGTTGGTGCCCTTCGCCCGCAATCTCGCCTCGTGGCGATCCACCGCGGAGGCATGGTCGGACCCGCAGTTGGCCCGTGAGCTGCAGGGGCCGTTCGACGGTGACGGCCCGGTGATCGAGCGTCCCACCCGGGACGCGGCGTGACCGGCCGCGGTGCAGAACTCTCCCGACCCAAGCCCTGGACGGTCCGTGCCGCCGACCGGCAGGCATATCAGGGTTGGCAGCGCCTGCTGGCCGCGGTGCCGGACAACCTCGACCGAGCGTGGGTCGCGTTGACCAGCGATCCGCGTCATGTCGACCAGCGCCAGCACTCGCTGAAGGGACAACTCGGAATGGTCAAGGTTGGTGGGGCGACGTTGGAACAGTGGCAGTACGAGGTCACCGGTGCCGGCCGGATCTGGTACGCCATCGACGATGACTCCCGCACGCTCTGGATTACGCGGGCGGGCGCCGGCCACCCCAAACAGACTGATACCCGCCGGAAGTGACGGCGGGCCGCTCGACTCGGTAACCGGCCAACTACCTACATCCGCTGAACCCAATAGCGAAACCTGGGCTTGTCCAACGTGGTCGGCCCACCATCGGCCCAGGCGCGAATGTGGTGGCCATGGCTCCAGCGCGGCGGCCGATCACAACCCGGGAACGCACATCCCCGGTCGCGGACTTCGAGGGCGCGGCGGAGGGATCCGTTGATGAGTCTGCGGGTGCGACCGAGGTCGAGGACCTGCCCGTCGCCGCCCAACACCGCGGGGATCAGCTGGGCGTCGCAGGCCATGCGGCGCACCTGCTCGGGGCTGAGCCGCCCGCCGGTGTCCAACGTCCCGACACCCAACTGCCGCTGCAGCAGGTCGAAGGACAAAGTGATCACCACGTGTGGACGGAATCCGCCGCTCTCCGGGAGCTCGTCGGTGCGCATCGCCAACTCGCACACCTCGACCAGCGCGTCCGCCCGGCGCTGCGCGGGGGTGCGGGGCTCGTCGTCGTGGCGGGGCGCGCACAGGGGTCGAGGGCGGCGTTGACGGTAGCGGCGCCGTCCTCGTCCAACCAGCCCGTGAGCCGGACGCGGCCGTCACCGTTACGGGTCAGCTGGAACGCCCGCGTCTGCCGAGCCCTCGCCTCCATCCGCTCCAGCGCGGCGCGATCGGCGGCTTCGGCGATCTCCGGCGCGACGTAGGTCAGGATCCGCTCGGCTCGCACTCGTCGGCCTGGGCGATCAGGATGGCTTCGGCTTCGTCGATCAGCTCCCAGGTCGGCGGGTAGGTCCCGGACCGCGGCCGCCACGATCGTGACTTGCTCCACGTTGACCGCACCGGTGACCAGCGCCGAATCCAGGGCGGGTCGCTCATCCACGGAACGGGCGAGATCGACCAGCCGTTTCGCCGCGTGGATGCTGATCCGCAAGTGTTCGCGTAGCCAGACGGCGGTGCTCGACGCGTGCTGGGCGCTGGGTAGGCCGCGGCCCTCGATGTCGCGGACGAGGTGCAGTTTTGCCGCGGCGAGGGCCTGCTCGACGGCGTGGACCGCATCCAAACAATCGACCAACGATTCGTCGGACAAAGGCCAAGAGCCGCGATGATAAAACCGCAAATATCGCGCCCCAGACCCAACCCCACCGCGACGGCTAAGGCTCGCCGAGATCGGTCAGGAATCGAGAAGCGCCGGTCACCGGGGCGCGGATAGCGTGGGCGCCTCGTCTTCTTCGGGAGGTCACATTGAACTGGAACATGCGGATTCGGCAGATCCACCGCTGGCTGGCCCTCGCCTTTACGGTGACCGTCATCGGCACCTTCGTCGCCTTGGCACAAGAGGATCCTGTCGTTTGGGTGTCCTATGTGCCGCTGCTTCCGCTCGCCTTGCTCCTATTTACCGGCCTGGACTTGTTCGTACTGCCGTATGCCGCCAAATGGCGCAGCCGACGAGCCCTTTAGGGCGTGTCTGGTCGCCGCCTGGACCTCGCCTCGCACCCACAAGATCCACCAGACACGCCTGGCGGCTGGCCCTGGACATGATCGACGAGGTGATCGGATGGCAGCTACAGCCGCCGCTGATCGTCGCCGACGCCGGGTACGGCGACGCCGCGCAGTTCCGCCAAGGCTTGGACGACCGTGATCTGGCCTACGTGGTCGGTGTTAACGGCACCCACACCGCCTTCACCGAACACACCCAGCGGACCGCACCCGCCATACAAAGGGGCGGGGCGGCGCCCACCACTGATCTACCGTGACCGTGCACCGACCCTGAAAGAACACGTCCTGGCCGCCGAACAACACAGCGCCCGCCGGATCCCCTGGCGCACCGGATCACGCCGCCGCGCCGGCAAAGCCCGCAAGATGACCGGCCACTTCGTGTTCCTACGCGTCCGCCCGGCCAGCCAGGTCCACCGCCGGGCAGCCAGCTTCGGTGACCTGCCCGTCCGCTGGCTGATCGCCGAATGGCCACCCGACCAACCCGAACCCACCCGGTACCGGCTATCGAACCTGCCCGGCGGACACCTCGTACCGGACGCTGGTCCGACAAGCCAAGCTGCGCTGGCGTATCGAACACGACTACCGCGAGGTCAAGACCGGCCTCGGCCTGGACCACTACGAAGGCCGCACCTGGCAAGGCTGGCACCACCACACCACCCTCGTGTCCGCCGCACACGGCTTCCTCACCCTGCAACGACTGAACCCAAAAGCCCCAGCGCCGGCCTGACCCTCTACGGCGTACTCCGACGCATCCAAACCATCCTCGTCCGACTCATCGGACGATGCCCCACCTGCGACACCCTCTTCCCCACCCGACAACCACGAGCCGGCTAACGTGACAAAGCACTACTAGCGGAAGCCGTCGCGGAATCGGCGGAAGAAGCCGCCCTCGCGCGGGAGCGGCGCGGCCGAGGGCGGGGCGGTGGCGCGCTGGCGGGCGATCGGCTGGTCGTAGTCCGTGCGGGCGATCGCGTCGACCACCTGGGGCTCCGCGAAGTACTCCGAGCCGTCGATGTGCGGTACGAAGCCGACCAGCACGCCGTTGCGCATGACCTGCGCCTCGAGTCCGGCGGTGCCGTCGGTGTCCCACAGTGCCTCGCGCCCGTCGGTCAGCGCCACCCGCACCCCGAACTGGGCCACACCGGCCCGCGCCAGGTGCGCCGGCACGCCCCGCTCGCGGAGCGCGTCAACGACCCGTTGGGCCCTGCTCTCGTCCATGCCACCCACGGTAGCCACGGGCCCTGAAAGATCACTGAAAGAAACCTATGAGCCCACTGGTCCACAAGCCCTCCACAATGAGCACATGCCTGGACCGGACGGATTCGACCATGCCACCCGCGCCGACGGCTCGGTGGTCATCACGCACCATGGGCGCGCCGCCACCACGCTGCGCGGTGGGCGGGCCGCGCAGTTCCTGGCCGAGGTCGAGGACGACGACCCGCAGGAGGTCATGGCGCGCTGGACCGGCAACTACCGCCGGGGCAACGAGCGCACCGCCCGCAACCACCCGCGCAACCGCTAGGGCGTGCCGGACGGGCGGGCGGCCAGGCCGCCGAGCAGGGCGCCCAGCGCGGCGCACAGCACGACCAGGCCGGTCCACATCTCGACGGGCCAGCGCACGCCGTCGGCCAGGTGCAGGCCGAGCAGGTGGCCGGACCACGCCGCCCCGGCGAAGACGGCGCCCGCGATCGGCAGCCGCAGGGCGGCGTCCGGGCCGCGCCAGGCGTCCAGGCGTACCAGGATCAGGTCGGCGACGGCGGCCGCGGCCACCGCGGCGATCGCCCCCGCGAACTGCGGGGCCGGAAACTCGAACATCACCATGATGAAGAGCGCCACGCCCGCGACCAGCGCGGTCGCCGCGCCGGGCGTCGCCCGCCGCCGATGCATCCACAGCAGGGGTACGCCGAGCATCAGCGTCGTCACGAGGTACGCGTCGACGCCTCGGACCGCGGCGATCATGTGCACGCCGTCCACCGTCGGGTCGTACGGCTGGGTGGGCGCGGCGAACCGGAACGCGACCGAGTGGGTGAGCAGGATCGTGGTGCCCATGACGGCGAGCGTCGCCGAGGCCACGCCGGTGGCGGCGCGCAGTCCGCCGCCGGCGCCGGACGCCCACCAGGAGCGCAGCGGGCTGCTCAGCATGAGGACGGCGCCGATGACGAGCAGCATGTGGCTGGGGCTGAACCCGGCGTTGAGGCCGACCTCGATGCCGAACGTCTCGTGCCAGATCATGTCGCCCAGGCCGCCCACCAGGAAGATCAGCACGCCGATCGCGCCCACCCGGTAGCCGGCCGGCCAGCCGTCGCGCCACCAGTACGGGGCGCGGGCGCGCCGGGAGTAGGCGAGCCAGAAGGTCCACCCCGCGGAGCCGGCGAACCCGCTGTACAGCAGCGCGTGCCAGGGGGTGAAGAAGCCTTCGAGCGTCTCGATGACGTTGGCGTGTGCCCAGCCATCGGACAGGGCGCCGCCGACGAAACAGGCGCCGAGCAGGACGGTGATGAGGTCTTCGCGCGGGGTCGCCACCTCGCGCACGGTCGGCCGGACGGTCAACGAAGCAGTCATCGGAAACCTCCCCATAGAGAAGCTTCCCAATAGACCGCTAATGATCGCTAGGCGCGATCGGCCATTCCTCGAACCAGCGGCACCGGCCGTCCCCGGCGAACCGCAGGATCCACAGGTCCCGCCACTCCTGGTTGACCGGCGGGCCGTACCGGACCTGGAGGCGGACCACGGCGGTGTCGCCGTCGACCGCGACCACCTCGTGGCTCATCTCGAACGCCTCGTCGGGCCCGTCCCGTTCCTCCTCCCACATGGCGCGGATCGCGGGCAGCCCGACGACCGGCCGGTGGTACGGCCCCTGCAGGTAGCTGGCGTCCGGCGTGAAGAGCGTGGCGACCACGTCGGTGCCCGGCGTGCGCCACGCCCGCTCGTACGCCTCGACCCACTCGGTGACTCCCATGAGGGTCACTCTGCCAAAGATGTCCCCGCGGGCAGGGGCCCCTCGGCCAGGTACGCCAGGAGCGTCTCGCGCAGCGCGACGGCGGCGTGCGTCGGCGGCGACTCGCGGCGGTGGGCCAGGGCGATGGTCCGCCGTACGCCGGGCGGGGCGAGCGGGGTGGCGCGCAGTCCCGGCCGGCTGGACAGCACCATGCTGGGCACCAGCGCCACGCCCAGTTCCGCCTCGACGAAGCTGAGCACGGCGTCCATCTCGCCGCCCTCGACCGCGAACGACGGGACGAACCCGGCCCGGCGGCACGCCTCCAGGGTGACGTCGCGCAGGTCGTACCCCTTGCGGAACATCACGAGTGGACGGTCCCGCAGGTCCGTGATGCGCAGCGGGGCCGTAAGCGGCATGACCGACGCGACGACGAGGCTCTCGCGCAGGATCGGCTCGGCCCGCAGGGCCGGGTCGGTGCCGTGCTCCGGCAGGACGATCAGCGCGAGGTCGAGCTCGCCCTCGGTGAGGTGGCGGACCAGGTCCTGCGAGCCGCCCTCCTCGACCCGCAGGTCGATGCCCGGGTACGCGGCGCGGTAGCGGCGCAGCACCTGCGCGACCAGCGACGTGGACAGGCTCGGGGTGGCGCCGATGCGCACCCGGCCGCGGCGCAGGCCGACCAGTTCCTGCACCTCGCGGCGCGCGGTCTCGACGTCCGCGAGGATCCGCTTGGCCAGCGGCAACAGCGCGGCGCCCGCCGGGGTGAGGGTGATGTTGCCCCGGGTACGGTCGAACAGCGGCGCGCCGATGTCGGCTTCGAGGCTGTGAATCTGCTTACTGAGGGTGGGCTGCGCCACGCCCAGCTCGTCGGCGGCCCGGGTGAAATGTCGGTGATTGGCCACGGCCGCGAAGTATCGGAGCTGCTGGAGCTGCACCTTCATAGCCTATGGCTATCGGTACTGCATCGACCATGTATTGGACGCATCGACGCGGCCGTCCTAGCGTCGCGTACGTGGTCGTAATGGCGCCGCTCCGCTCGACGGTCGGCAAGAAAGCCCTGATGGCGGTCACCGGCATCCTGCTGGTGCTCTTCCTCGTGGCGCACATGCTCGGCAACCTCAAGGTGTTCGTCGGCGCGGAGTCGTTCGACCACTACGCGCACTGGCTGCGGGAGATCGGCTCGCCGGTGCTGCCGGAGTCCTGGTACCTGTGGCTGCAGCGGGTGGTGCTGACCGCCGCGGTGCTCGGCCACATCTGGGCGGCCACCGCGCTGGCGCTCAAGGCCCGCGCCGCCCGCCCGGTCCGGTACGCCCACCGGCGCCCCGTCCAGGGCAGCTACGCCGCACGGACCATGCGCTGGGGCGGCGTGATCATCCTGCTCTTCGTGATCTACCACATCCTCGACCTGACCACCGGCACGCTGAACCCGGTCGGCGACCGGCAGCACCCGTACGGCAACGTGGTCGCGGACTTCGCGCCGGAGCGCTGGTACGTCACGCTCTTCTACGTCCTCGCCGTGGTCAGCGTGGGCTTCCACCTGCGCCACGGCCTGTTCAGCGCGCTGCGTACGCTCGGCCAGCGCACCGCCGCCGGGGAGCGGCGGGCCCGCGCGGTCGCGTTCGGCTTCTCCGTCGCGCTCTGCGCCGGCTTCCTGGCCGTACCCCTCGCCGTCACGGTTGGAGTGGTGAAGTGATGTACACCGAGGGCTCCCCGGTCGCCGACACCAAGGCGCCGGACGGGCCGATCGAGACCCGCTGGGAGCGCCGCCGCTTCGGCGCGCGCCTGGTCAACCCGGCCAACAAGCGCAAGCTCACCGTCATCGTGGTCGGCACCGGGCTGGCCGGCGGCGCGGCTGCCGCGACGCTCGCCGAGGCCGGTTACCGGGTCAAGTCATACTGCTACCAGGACAGCCCGCGGCGGGCGCACTCGATCGCCGCGCAGGGCGGCATCAACGCGGCCAAAAACTACCGCAACGACGGCGACTCGATCCACCGCCTCTTCTACGACACCGTCAAGGGCGGCGACTTCCGCTCCCGGGAGTCCAATGTGCACCGCCTGGCGCAGGTCTCCGTCGAGATCATCGACCAGTGCGTGGCGCAGGGCGTGCCGTTCGCCCGGGAGTACGGCGGGCTGCTGGACAACCGCTCGTTCGGCGGGGCGCAGGTGTCCCGCACCTTCTACGCCCGCGGGCAGACCGGGCAGCAGTTGCTGCTCGGGGCGTACCAGGCGCTGGAGCGGCAGATCGCGGCCGGGAACGTCGAGATGAACGCCCGGCACGAGATGCTGGAGCTGATCGTGGCGGACGGCCGGGCCCGCGGCATCGTGGTCCGCGACCTGGTCACCGGCGAGATCACCACCGAGTTCGCGGACGCGGTGGTGCTCGCCTCCGGCGGGTACGGCAACGTCTTCTTCCTCTCCACCAACGCCAAGGGCTGCAACGTCACCGCGACCTGGCGGGCGCACCGCAAGGGGGCGCTGTTCGCCAACCCCTGCTACACGCAGATCCACCCGACCTGCATCCCGCAGTCCGGCGAGCACCAGTCGAAGCTGACCCTGATGAGCGAGTCGCTGCGCAACGACGGCCGGGTGTGGGTGCCGCTGCGCGCCGGCGACGGAAGGGCACCCGGCGACATCCCCGAGGCCGAGCGGGACTACTACCTGGAGCGCATCTACCCGTCGTTCGGAAATCTGGTCCCCGCGACATCGCCTCCCGCGCCGCGAAGAACGTGTGCGACGAGGGCCGCGGTGTCGGGCCCGGCGGGCTCGGCGTCTACCTGGACTTCGCCGACGCTATCGCGCGGCTCGGCCGCGCCGCGGTGCAGGCCAGGTACGGCAACCTCTTCGAGATGTACGAGCGGATCACCGGCGAGGACCCGTACGCGGTGCCGATGCGCATCTACCCGGCCGTGCACTACACGATGGGCGGCCTGTGGGTGGACTACGACCTCCAGTCGACGGTCCCGGGGCTCTTCGTGATCGGCGAGGCGAACTTCTCCGACCACGGCGCCAACCGGCTCGGCGCGTCCGCGCTCATGCAGGGCCTCGCCGACGGGTACTTCGTGCTGCCCAACACCATCAACGACTACCTGGCCGACGGACCGTTCCCGACGATGGACGTGGCGCATCCGGCGGCGGTGGCCGCCCGCGCCGAGGTCGAGGACCGCGTCACCAGGCTGCTCGCGGTCGACGGGGACCGCACGGTCGACTCGTTCCACCGCGAGCTGGGCCGGATCATGTGGGACCACTGCGGGATGGAGCGCACCGACGAGGGGCTGCGCAAGGCGATCGAGCAGATCCGGGCGCTGCGCGAGGAGTTCTGGCGGCGGGTGCGGGTGCCCGGCAGCGACTCATCTTTGAATCAAGCGCTGGAACGCGCGGGCCGGGTCGCCGACTTCTTCGAGCTGGCCGAGCTGATGTGCATCGACGCGCTGCACCGTACGGAGTCGTGCGGCGGCCACTTCCGGGCGGAAAGCCAGACCGAGGACGGCGAGGCGCTGCGCGACGACGAGCACTTCAGCTACGTGGCGGCCTGGGAGTGGACCGGGTCCGAACCGGTGCTGCACAAGGAAGACCTGACCTTCGCGTACGTCAAGCCGAGCCAGCGGAGCTACAAGTGAACCTCACTCTACGGATCTGGCGGCAGACCGGGCCGGACGAGAAGGGGCGGATGGTGAAGTACCACGTCACCGACGTCTCGCCGGACATGTCGTTCCTGGAGATGCTCGACGTGCTCAACGAGCGGCTCACGCTCGACGGCGAGGAGCCGGTCGCGTTCGACCACGACTGCCGCGAGGGCATCTGCGGCATGTGCGGGCTGGTCATCAACGGAGTCGCCCATGGGCCGGAGAAGGCCACGACGACGTGTCAGCTCCACATGCGACAGTTCAAGGACGGCGACACCATCGACGTGGAGCCGTGGCGGGCGCGGGCCTTCCCCGTGGTACGCGACCTGGTGGTGGACCGCTCCGCGTTCGACCGGGTGATCCAGGCCGGCGGCTACATCACCGCGCCGACCGGCAGCGCCCCGGACGCGCACGCGATGCCGGTGCCCAAGGGCGACGCGGACGCGGCGTTCGAGGCGGCCACCTGCATCGGCTGCGGCGCCTGCGTGGCCGCCTGCCCGAACGGCTCGGCCATGCTCTTCACCGCCGCGAAGGTCACCCACCTCGGGCTGCTCCCCAGGGCCAGCCCGAACGGTACGACCGGGTGCTGGACATGGTGGCCGCGCACGACGAGGCCGGCTTCGGCGGCTGCACCAACACCGGCGAGTGCACGGCCGTGTGCCCCAAGGGCATCCCGCTGGAGGCGATCGGCCAGCTCAACCGTGATTTCTTGAAAGCTAGTCGCCGGGCAAGGGTCGCTTGAGGTAGTACCGGTGCACCTCGGTGGTGCCCTCCAGGTTGTTGACGTCTTCCTCGGTGGAGACCAGCTCCCACCCACGGACGCCGGCCCTGTTCAGGTGCGAGATGGCGGTGTCGCCGAGCGCCGAGACGTCCTGCCGGCTGCCGTCCGGCGAGTACCAGGTGTACGTCATCCGCCACTCCGATGCCCCGGCCGCCTCGCGGCGGCGGACCAGCAAGGCGTACTCCCATCTGACCATCCGTCCATTATGGGCCCTGCTGGCCAGCGCTCGCTCCGCTCGCGCGGGCCCGAAGTCCTAGGAGGCGGCGCCTTCCCTCGTCGCTTCGCTCCTCAGTCCAGGCGCCGCCGGCCTCAGGGCCGCTCCAGCGCGACCGTCGGCAGTCGCCGCGCGACCGGGCCGGGCAGCCACCACGCGCGGGCGCCGAGCAGGTACATCACGGCGGGCAGCAGCAGGCAGCGGATGACCACCGCGTCGAGCAGGATCGCCACCGCGAGCCCGAGGCCGAACTGCTGCAGCATCCGGTCCGGGCTGAGCAGGAACGCCCCGAAGACCACCACCATGATGGCCGCCGCCGCGGTCACCACCCGGCCGGTCGTCGCCAGGCCCTCGCGGACGGCCGCACCGGCGTCGCGGCTCCGCTCCCACTCCTCGTGCATGCGGGACAGCAGGAACACCTCGTAGTCCATCGACAGCCCGAACACGATCGCGAAGATCATGACGGGCACGAACGCCTCGATCGGCCCCGGCTGCGCGCCGAGCAGCCCGTGCTGGAACACCAGCGTGATCACGCCCATCGAGGCGCCCACGCTGAGCAGGTTGAGCACGGCGGCCTTCACCGGGATCAGCAGCGAGCGGAAGACCACCATCAGCAGCAGCGCGGACAGCCCGACCACGACCGCCAGGAACAGCGGCAGCCGGCCGGCGATCGCGTCGGCGAAGTCCTCCGCCGCCGCCACGCTCCCGCCGACCAGGAACGTCGCGCCGGTCTGCCGGGCCAGCGGCGGCAGCACGTCGTCGCGCAGCCGGACGACCAGGTCGTGCGTCCGCGCGTCCTGCGGCTTCGACGCCGGGAAGACGAGCACGGTGGCGACGCCGCCGCCGGCCGGGAGCGGTCCGACCGTGTCGGCCACCCCTGCTGTGGTACGGCTGGCGGCCGCGGCCGCGGCGGCTGCCTCCTCGCTGCCCTCCACGACCAGCACGAGGGGACCGTTGAAGCCCGGCCCGAAGCCCTCGGCGAGCAGGTCGTACGCCTGCCGGCTGGTGGTGGACGGTGCGTCGTTGCCGGCGTCGGCGAAGCCGAGGCGCATGCCCAGGGCGGGCGCGGCGACGGCGAGCAGGGCCACGAGCGACAGCGACGCGGCCGCCCACTTGCGGCGCCGCACCCCCGTGGCCCAGCGCCGCCAGCGCTCCCCTCCCGGTGGGAGCGCTTGGCGGCCCGCTTCCGTACCCCCTTCTCGATCCGGCCGCCGGCGATCGCCAGCAGGGCGGGCAGCAGGGTCAGCGAGGCCACCATGGTCACCAGGACGGTGACGGCGACCGCGACGGCCACGCCCCGCAGCGAGCCCAGCCCGAGCGCGACCAGCCCGAGCAGCGCGATGATCACGGTGCACCCGGCAAAGAACACCGTCCGCCCGGCCGTGTCGAGCGCCGTCCGCGCCGCGGCTGCAAGGAAGGGCCCCTATTAACGTTTTCTGCATAGGAAGGGTCCCCTGCTAACAGGTCACGGACCAGCTCGGACCGGTAGCGGGAGAAGACCAGGAGCGCGTAGTCGATGCCGACGCCCAGCCCGACCAGGATCATCAGCGGCGGGGTGAAGTCGGCGATGGTCGCGACGTGCGACGCGAGCACCACCAGCCCGATCGAGCTGCCCACCGCGAAGACCGCGATGACGATCGGCAGGCTGGCCGCCAGCAGCGAACCGAAGAGCAGCACGAGGATGACCAGCGCGGCGAGCAGGCCGATGCCCTCGGCCGCCCCGCCCTCGGCCTCCTCCGCGCCCCGGATCGCGTCGCCGCCCAGCTCGACGCGCAGCCCGTCGCCCTCGGCCGCCCGCGCGGTGTCGATGATCCGGCGTACGTCGTCGGCCGGCACGTCCTGGGCAAGTCCGTCCAGCGTGACAGTGGCGTACCCGATCGTGCCGCCGCCCTCGTTCAGGCTGCCGACGTCGGCCACGTGCGGCAGCGCGCGTACCCGATCGAGCATGACCTCGACGCGCTCCCGCGCCTGCGGCGCGCCCTGCACCACCACCTGGATCGTGTCGCCGGCCCGGACCGGGGCGCGTTCGCGCAGCGTGTCCACCGCCCGCTGGGACTGCGTGCCGGGCAGCGAGAAGTCGTTGTGGTAGTCGCTGCCGAGCGCCTGCGAGCCGGCGGTCACGCCGGCGAGCACGAGCACCCACAGCGCCAGTGCCCACCACCGGCGGCGGTACGACCAGCCGGCCAGCCGGGCGAACCGGGACGGCGCGGTCACGGCGCGGGACGATGTCGAGACAGCCATGTGCCGGGACGCTACGAACGGCCGGCGCCCAGCCACAACGCGCCGTGGGACGAAGCGCGCCTCCCCCACGGGGTAAGGGGCGTGCCTCCACGGGGCGATCCGGCACCCCGCCCGGGTGCCCTACGCTCGGGTGGTGACCCGCAGGAACGCCGTGTTCGACGCCGGTCTCGCCGTCCTGGCGTTCACCGTGTCGCTGGGCGTGCTGGCGTCGGACGGGTTCGGGACGCCGGACGCGGCGGTCCGCCACCTGGACGGGCTGGGCGTCGCGCTGGCCGGGGCGACCGCGCTGCCGCTGGCCGCCCGCCGGTTCGCCCCGCTGACGGTGTGCCTGGTGACGATCGCGGCCAGCGCCGTCATGTACCGGCTCGGGTACCCGCTCGACACCCCGGTCGGCCCGGCCATCGCGATCTACTCGGCGGGCGCGGCGTACGGCGGCGACCCGCGGCTGGCCCGCCGCCGGCTGGCCCTGCTGCCCGCCCTCGCGTTCGCCCCGGTGCTCGGCCTGGCGTACGCGGCGCGCGGCGCCGACGTCGTCTCGATCCTGGTGCCCGAGCTGCTGAGCGTGGCCCTGGTCGCCGGCGTGCTGTGGCTGGCCGGCGACCACACCCGGCTGCGCCGCGAGCGGATGGCGGAGCTGGAGCGGCGGGCCCGGCAGGCCGAGCGGGAGGCCGAGCGGGAACGCCGGCTCGCGGTCGCCGAGGAGCGCACCCGGATCGCCCGGGAGCTGCACGACTCGGCCGGCCACGCGATCAACGTGATCCTGGTGCAGGCCGGGGCCGCGCGGCTGTTACACGAGCGCGACCCGGACCGCTCGCAGCGCGCGATCGCCACCATCGAGGAGGTGGCCCGCGGCACGATCGGCGAGATCGACCGCCTGGTCCGGGCGCTGCGCGACGACGAGCCGGTGCCGGCCGCGGCCACCGGCCCGGTCGCGCTGGAGGAGCTGGTCGAACGGCACCGGGCCGGTGGACTGGCGATCGCCGCCACGATCCCCGCACCGGGTCGGGCGCTGCCGCACGGGGTGGCCTGGGCGGCGTACCGGATCCTGCAGGAGGCCCTCACGAACGCCGCGCGGCACGGCCGCGGCACCGCCGACGTGGCCGTCCAGTTCACCCCAGACGCGGTCGACATCCGGGTAACCAACCCAACCACCGCCCCCGCGCCGCCAGCGTCGCCCGGCGGCCACGGCATCGTAGGCATGCGCGAACGCGCCACCCTGCTGGGCGGCACCCTGGTGGCCGCCGCGGTTGCCGGCGAGTTCCGCCTCCACGCCCGCCTCCCCATACCAGGTTGATCAGGGAGTGACTCTGGTGTGTCGTCGGCGATTCGGAGAGCTGGTCCCTGATCAACGGGAGGGTCGGCCGCTTTGGTGACCGTGCTGATCGTGGACGACGACGACCTCATGCGGGCCGGGCTGCGCGCCGTCCTGTCCAGCGACGAGACGATCGACGTCGTCGGTGAGGCCGCCGACGGGCGCGCCGCGCTCGACCGCGTCCGCCAACTGTCCCCGAGGTGGTGCTGATGGACGTGCGGATGCCGCGCATGGACGGCATCGCGGCCACCCGGGAGCTCAGCGCCGCCGCGCCCGCGTCGCGGATCCTGATGCTGACCACGTTCGAGGACGACGACTACGTCTTCGGGGCGCTGCACGCGGGCGCCTCCGGCTTCCTGCTCAAACGCACCCGCCCCGAGCGGCTCATCGAGGCCATCCACACGATCGCCGCGGGTGAGTCGCTGCTGTCGCCGTCGGTGACCCGTACCGTGATCGACCGGATGGCCCGGCAGCCGGTGCCCGACCCGGCCGCGGGGCGGCGGCTGCGCGACCTGACCCCGCGCGAACGCGACGTGCTGGAGCTGGTGGCGCGCGGACTGTCCAACCAGGAGATCGCCGCCGCGCTGGTCGTCGAGGAGTCGACGGTGAAGTCGCACGTCAAGCGGATCCTCGCCAAGCTCGCACTGCGCGACCGGGTGCAGGCGGTGATCCTGGCCTACGAGACCGGCCTGGTCCACCCGGGCGGCTAGAAGAGGTTTTGGGGCCGGGGTGCCTCGCGAAGCCCGTCAAGCTTGATGTCTTCGCGAGTCACCCCGGCCCCAAAACCTGACGAGCGCGTTCGAGTCACGACACTTACCAACTCTGGAGCAACCGCCGACCTTTACCACCCCGGGGACTAAGGGTCGGCGGTAACTCCCTTGTTTAGAGCTGAACTGTCGCCGTCTTGCTTGACCAGGTCGGTTTTGGGGCCGGGGTGACCTGCGAAGACATCAAGCCTGACGGGCTTCGCAGGGCATCCCGGCCCCCAAAACTCCCTAGAAGAGGATGCTCCAGCCCTCTTGGGACGCCTGCTCCTTGGTGTACGCGACGCCGTCCGCCTTGAGCCCCTCCCCGTCCAGCAGGGTGATCGTGCCGCCCTTGTTGCCGAGCTGGACCGGCGCCGCCACCACCACGGGCAGGGCCGCGCCGGCGGCGATGGTGCCGGTCAGCGGCTGCCGGTGCGCGAGCCGGTCCACCAGCGCCCAGCCGTCCAGCCGTACCGGCTCGGGCGAGGCGTTGAGCAGCGTGACGGTCTCCCGCTCCGGCGCCGGGCCGACCGGGTTGACCAGCGCGGCGACGATGCGGACCCGCAGCTCCGGCCCGGTCGGCGCGGGCCCCGGCGGGGTGATCGGGTGGCCGGTGGCGTCGTCGGTGTGCCAGGACTGCGACTGGAACGCGAGGAAGAACGCCACCCACCGGTCGCCCTCGGGCAGCCGCAGCACCAGCGCGCCGTCCTGCCATACGCCGTTGTCGGCGCCGAACCGGCCGCTGTTGCCCTGGTTCATGTGCACGTCGTGGACGCCGTTGCCGGGCCGGAACCCGAAGATCTTGTCGGGCGTGCGGTCCTCCGGCCCCCAGCGCTGCCCGAAGACGTACGCGCGGGCGTCTGTGCCGACGAGCCGGCGTACGTAGTGGTCGAGGAACTCGCCGAGGTCGTTGTCCGGCCCCGGGAGCGTGGTCGGCACCACCCGCATGCCCTGGCGGTCGAAGAGCCCGGCGCGGATGAAGTCGAGCGCCAGCCCGCCCGGCCGGCTGAGCAGCGGCGTGAAGCCGTCCGGCAGCTCCGCCAGGCCCGCGGTCACCGGGTGCCGGAAGTCGTCGTCGACCAGGAAGAGCAGGTCCGGCGGGGACAGCGAGGAGCGCACGTTCACGGCGGCGCGGTAGTCGCCGTCCGGCGCCCGCAGCCGGATCTGGTAGTGCGGGGTGTCCGTGGTCTCCACGCGGCAGTCGACGACCTGCCCCGCGAGCACGCCGTAGCGTTCGATCGGCACCCCTCGACGGAACCACACCGGCGGCGCCGGCCCGCCCGAATGCCGCCAAGCCGACAGCCGTACCGCCGGATAGGCTGGCCGCATGGCCGTTTCCTCGTTTCTCGTGCCGCTCGGCACGCCCGCGCCAGACTTCGTGCTCCCCTCGGTCGCCGGCCCGGAGGTGAAGCTCGCCGACGTGTCGGCCCCCGCGCTGCTGGTCGTCTTCCTCAGCAACCACTGCCCGTACGTCCGGCACGTCGAGTCGGTGCTCGGCGCGCTGACCGCCGAGTACGCCGGCAAGGGCCTGGCCACCGTTGCCATCAGCAGCAACGACACGGTCAACTACCCGGACGACGACGTGCCGGGGCTGGCGGCGCAGATCGAGCGCGCCGGCTTCACGTTCCCGTACCTGGTGGACGCCTCGCAGGAGGTGGCCAAGGCGTACGCCGCGGCCTGCACCCCCGACTTCTTCCTGTACGACGCGCAGCGCCGGCTGGTCTACCGCGGCGCGTTCGACGAGGCCCGCCCCAAGAACGACGTGCCGGTGACCGGCGACCTGCTGCGCGCCGCCATCGACAGCGCGCTGGCCGGCGAGGCGGTGCCCGAGCCGCATGTGCCGAGCCTCGGCTGCGGCATCAAGTGGCGCCCCGGCAACGAGCCGGAGCCGGTCAGCTTCCTGGGCTGAGACCGGCCCTAGGAGCAAGCGGTACCGGTGCAGCGGCGCTGGGCGGCGAGGGCGTCGGCGAGCGGCGCCAGGTCCGGGTCGTTGGCCGGTTCGCCGTCGCCGAGCACATTGGACAGTTGCCACGGGTCGGCCGTGAGGTCGTAGTACTCCCGGTCGACCCGCCGGCCGCCGCCGTCGTAGTACTCGGTGTACTGCCAGCGCCCCGGGGCGTACGTGGACGCCCAGGTGGGGATGCTGCCGTTCGCGCGGTCCTGCCAGTACTCCAGCAGCACCCGGTCGCGGCGGTCCGCCCCGAGCAGGCCGCGGCCGTCCACCTGGTAGCTCGGCGCCAGCCCGATGGCCGCGAGCAGGGTGGGCGTGACGTCGACCAGGGCCGCCAGCCGCCCGTCGGTCGTGGCCGGCACGTGGCCCGGCCACCACAGGTAGATCGGCACGGCGACCGACGGGACGTACGGCGCGAACTTGCTGGGCAGCCCGTGCTCGCCCAGAACTTGCCGTTGTCGGAGACCAGCACGACCAGGGTGTTGTCCAGTTCGCCCCGCGCCGCCAGGTGCTGGCGCACCGACTCGACCGCGTCGTCGACCGACAGCAACGTACGCAGTTGCGCGGTCCGGGTCGCCCGCCCCTCCGCCTCGGTGACCCGGTACTTGCGTACCCAGGTCGGCTTGTCGCGGCGGTCGGTCTCCCGGGCGGCCGGGTTGCCGGACCAGGGGAACTCGCGCTCGGCGTACTTGGGCTGCGGCGTGTACGGCGAGTGCGGCGCGGTGAAGCCCGCGTAGACGAACCACGGCCGGGCGTCGTCCGCCTCGAACCCGTCGACGTACCGGTTGACCTGGTCGCCGATGAACGTGGTCGAGTACGGCGCCCGCCGGCTGCGGCCGTCGACGACGAAGCGGGCGTTCTCGTACCCGCCGCCGGTCAGCGCCCAGCGGTCGAAGTGCGGTGGCCGCTCGCTGAGCCGCCAGTTGTTGAAGAGCTTGCCGACGGCCGCCGTGCCGTACCCGGCGGCCTTGAGGTCGTGCTGGAGCGTGCGGTCGTGGTCGTACCGCCCGACCGCGTCCTGCTGGGTCACCCCGTGGTTGTGGGTGAACCGGCCGCTGAGCAGGGACGCCCGGCTCGGGCAGCAGCTCGGCGTGGTGGCGACCGCGTTCGGGAAGTAGGCGCCGCCGCCACGCAGCCAGTCCTCGGTCTTCGTCATGACCTCGGTGCTGCCGGTGCGGGCGTCGTCCAGCACCAGCAGCAGGATGTTCGGCCGGGCCGGCGCCGCACCGTGCACCGGCACGGGCGCCAGCCCGACGACTGCGGCGGCGAGGACCACGAGGGCGCGCTTCACCCCGACATATCACCATACATCGGACAGTTACCGAGATAGGCGCGCCAATCGGCCCTGCTCGCCGGAGGCCCAGCAGGTGCCGTCCGCCGCGCAGTCGACCGCGTCGAAGCTGCCGGTGTCGAAGCGGCGCCACGTACGCCCGCCGTCGTCGCTGACGTCGCTGCCGGTCGGGCCGACCGCGAGCGCCGTCCTGGCCGTACGCGGGACCCACGCCGACCCGGACCGGTACTCCCCCGGCACGGTGGCCGCGGTACGCCAGGTGCGGCCCGCGTCGCGACTGAGCGCCGCGGCGTCCGGTGCGACGGTGGGCGCCGCGAAGTCACCGCCGACCGCGATGCCCTGCCCCGGGTCGCGGAAGGCCAGCGAGTAGATGCCGGCGGTCGGCCCACTGGGGACGGGTGTGTCGGTGACCGTCCAAGTACGCCCGTACGTCGCGGAGCGGAACACCCGCGCGGCCGCCCCGCCGCCGGTGGCGAACCAGGCGAACGGGCCGCCACGGTCGGCGGTCACCAGGCAGGTGCCGCTCGCCGCGAACGCGAACTCGCCGGCCAGCGCGGGCGGCATCCCGTCCGGGGGCAGCACCCGCCACGAGCGGCCGCCGTCCACCGTGGACGCGATCCGGAAGTGCCCGTCGACCGGGTCGGACAGGGCCAGTCCCCGGCGGTGGTCGAAGAACGCCAGGCAGTCGTAGAACGCCCGCGGCTCGTCGTTGCGGAACGTCTCGGTCCAGGTGCGCCCGCCGTCGGCCGTGGCGTAGATCCGGGACTGCTCGCCCTCGCCGATGGACAGGATCACCGCCCGGTCGGCGCTGAACGCCTCGATGTCGCGGAATTGAAGGTCGGCGGTGCCCGGCGGGCCGACCTGGGCCCAGCTGCGCCCGCCGTCGACGGTGCGCAGCACGGTGCCCGCGCTCCCGCTGGCCCACGCCACCCGGTGGCTGACCACGGACAGCCCGCGCAGCCGCGCCGTCACCCCACTCTCACTCAGCTCCCATCTTGCTTTGGGTGGGGTAGTGAACCCACCCAAAGCAAGAAGGACAACGACGAACGTCAAAACCCTCCCCAGTCTCATGACGTGGGACAATACTCGCCGAGGGCTAGGACCCGAAGTGCGTCGTGCGCCAGGCGAGGAGTTCGGTGCGCGCGGAGGCCAGCGCGGACGCGGAGACCGGCACGCCGGGGTTGACCACCAGGGCCACGTGGACGCCGTTGGTGGGGGCCGAGATGACGAGCTGGCGGGCCACCGTGGAGCCTTCCTCCAGGGCGATGCCGACGGCGCTGGACGGGACGTCGCTGACCACCACGGCCGTCGAGGGGGTGAACGACGCGGGCAGGTGCAGCGCGGCCGACGTGCCGCGCCAGACCAACACGCCGTACTGGCGGCCGCTGACCAGGCTGGACACCGCGGGCATGGAGGACGGCGCGATCAGCCACGCCTGTTGGGTGCCGGCGCCGCCGTACCCGGAGCGGGCCAGGTCCTCGTACGCGAACGCCAGCGTCTGCCCGCCCACCGCGGACGGGAAGAGCCGGTCCAGCACCCGGATGTCCAGCCGCGGCACCACGGCACCGGCCGAGTTGACCGTCACCGCCGAGTGGTCCTCGTCGTTCCAGGCGTCGCCCGACTCGCCGGAGGCGTGCCGTCCACTGTAGATGTCCCAGTGCCACATCGTGTTGGACAGCACCGTGCCGCCGCTGGCCGGGCTGGTCCACCAGGACTTGCCGGCCACACCCGCGTCCATGCCCTGGTACATGCCGCGGATCATCCACGGTGTCCGGTCGTTGGTCATCGCGTTGCCGAACTCGGACACGAACGGCGCGGTGCCCAGCGCCAGCGCGCGGTCACGGATGCGGTTCATCGGGCCGGCGTAGACGCCGTCCGAGGCCGGGCTCAGGTCGAGCGTCAACCGCGGGCCGTCGTAGTAGTGGCTGTTGAAGACGTACCGGGCGCCGAACGCGGGCAGGCCGGCCATGCCGCCCTGCTCGGCGTAGACGGTGTTCCAGAAGACGAGCGGCTCGACGAAGGCGGGCTTCGCGGACCAGCCGTTGGCGTCCATCGTGGACCGGAAGCGCTGGTAGAACGGGACCAGGTAGGTCTGCTCCCACTGCACGCCGGTGCCGCCGGAAAGGCCCCCGTCGAAGGGCTCGTTCCACGGGTCGAAGCCCATGATCCGCGCGAACGACGCCGAGGGCAGCGCCTGCTTCAGGTACGCCATCGTCGTACCGGCCTGGCTCAGGAACGCGTCCTGCACGCCCGCGTGGTTGCGCCAGAAGTCGTACTGCGCCTCGCGGACGGCCGCGTTGGTCTGCATGTTCTGCCCCCACAGGAAGCAGATCCCGCAGAACTCGTCCGGGTAGTCGCCCGCGTCGATCACCCACTTCGGCGCGCCGTCGCCGTCGTACCAGCTGTCCTCGTCGAACAGGTGCGCCGAGTACAGGTCCTGGTGGTAGTCGAGCAGCACGTAGATGCCCCGGTTGGTGAACTCCCGGATCTGCGCCACCGCCCGCGCCAGGTAGGCGGTATCGATCCGGTCCCGCGCCGGCTGCACGCCCTCCCAGCTGATCAGGAACCGGATCGCGTTCGCGCCGGTGAGGTCGCGCATCGCCTGCGCGGACTTCGCCGCGTCGGCCGTGCTGTGGAACGGCAGCAGCCCAGTCTCGGTGAGCTTGGTGCTGCCCGAGACGTTGAACCCGCGCAGGGTCACCTCGCGCCCGTCGCCGTCGCGCAGCACCCAGCCGTACCGGCCCTGGACCACGCTGATGTCCGGAACGGCGGCGGCGTCCGCCGGACGCACGGCCGCGGCCAGCGCAGCCAGCGCCAGGACGACAGTCAGTGGGTACGCCCACCACCTGCGCCCAAACATGAGAAGTACTCGCGTATGCACCATGTGAGGATGTTAACGGAGATCAATACCGCTGACCATTCCCCACCACTCCCTGTCAGTGATCCAATACGGAATGCCCACCGGGTCGCTGTGGCGAGATCGCAACTTCACGCTCTTCTGGGCGGTACAGGCTCTCTCCGTCGCCGGTGACTCGTTCTCGTACGTCGCGATGCCGCTGCTCGTGCTGCGCGCCACCGGCTCGGTCACCCAGATGGGCCAGCTCACCGCGCTGGCGGCCGCCGCGTCGATCGTCTCGGGCGTCTTCGCCGGCCTGCTCGCCGACCGGATCGACCGGCGTACCCTGCTGATCGCGTGCGACGTCTCGCGGGCCCTGCTCTACGCGACCATCCCGCTGATGTGGCTCTTCGCCCCACGGATCTGGCTGCTGTACGCCGTCGTGCCGCTCGGCGCCGCGTTCGCGATGCTCTTCCGGGTCACCTACGTCACCGTGGTGCCCGGCCTGGTCGACCCCGACCGCCTCACCGAGGCGAACGCCCGGCTGTCCGCCACGTACGCCATGGCCAGCATCTTCGGCCCGATGCTCGCCGGCGTGCTGTCCGGCCTGTACGGCCCGACCGCCGCCATCGCGATCGACGCCGGGACGTTCGCCGCCTCGGCCGTGGGCCTGTGCTTCGTGAAGCTCGGCGGGCTGGAGCGCGAGCGGGCCAACGCGCGCGGCGTCACCCGGGGCGACTTCGTGGCCGGCGTGCGGTTTCTGTGGCGGCACCCCGTCCTGCGCTCGCTGACCGTGCTGCTGTCGTTCCTGACGTTCCTGACGCTGGGGCTGACCGACATCCTCATCTACTACCTCGGCCACGAGCTCAACCAACCCGACGGCACCGTCGGCTACGTGCTCGCGGCGGCCGCCAGCGGCACCATCCTCGCCGCGCTGGTCGTCGCGCCGGCCCGTCGCGGGCTGGGCTTCGGCGCCTGCTGGATCGGCTCGTACGCCCTGTGCGGGCTCGCGATCGTGGGGGTCGGCATGTCCCGCAGCGTCCCGATGGTGGCGGCGCTCGCGACCACCGTCATCTTCGGCATCGGCGTGGCCGGGATCTGCACGATGTCGCTGCGCCAGGAGGTGACCCCCGACCACCTGCTCGGCCGGGTCACGTCGGCGTACTGGACCATCCACTCGACGCTCGCCCCGGTCGGGGCGGCGATGCTGACCGCCTCCGTGGCCCGGTACGGCGTGCCGGCCGTCTGCCTGTTCGCCGGCAGCGCCTGCGTGCTGATCGCGGTCAGCGGGACCCTGACGCCTATCCGGCAGGCGCGGCCGGAGCAGCTAGCGGTCGAGCCTGGCTGACCGGCGCGAACGTCCGGTAGCGGCGCATCTCCAGCAGCAGCCAGCCGACGCTGATCAGGCCCAGCACCAGGTACGCCAGCAGGCCACCGAGGCTGTCCCACAGCGCGTGCAGCACGATCGCGCCGGCCAGCGTACCCAGGAAAATGAGGGCGCGGCGGGCGGTCGGACGCGCGGCGAACGCCCACAGCGCACCGGCGGTCAGGCCGGTCCAGGCGGTGTGGCCGGCCGGCGCGAGCAGGCCGCGCACGAAGAGGGTCTCCTCCACCGCGCCGATGTTGCCGTTCGAGGCGAGCAGGGCGGTGAACGCGTAGCCCATCGTCTCCAGCGCGGCGAAGCCCATGCCGCTGGCCACCCCGATGACGAGGCCGTCGCTCGGATCGCGGCGGCGGCGCCAGAGCACCGCGAGGATCGCGATGGGCACCAGCAGCTTCGCGCACTCCTCGATGACGGCGACGCCGACCATCGGCAGGGCGCCGAGGTCGCGCAGCGCGTCGTACTCCAACTGCCCGGCCACGACGACGCCGATGACGCCGCCGAAGAGCGCCGCGACGGCGATGATGGAGGCCGGGACCTGCCAGCGGCCGGACCGGCCCTGCGCGAACGTCAGGAACGTCGCCGGCATCACCGTCGCGCCCAGCAGGATCGTGGCCGGCACGAAGTTGGGGTTCTTGGTGTCCACCATGGTGCGGAGCACGAGCACGTAGAGCACCACGCCGACGACGAGGACGAGCACCCACGCCCAACGGCGGTACGCCTGAGCCATGCAGGCACTGTACGTCAGACGACTGTCACCGGATGCCGAACGACGCCACCGAAGAGGTATCCGAAAGAGTTGTGCGGCACCACGTCCGGCTGGGTGGCGCCGGTGACGTCGCTCGCGCGCGCCCGCAGCGTGTACGCCCCGGGCGCCGGCGGCCGCCACGCGAACTCCCAGCGCTGCCACGCCCGGGCCAGCCCGAGCCCGGTCGGGCGGGCCGGCCGCCAGGTGGCGCCGCCGTCGGTGCTCACCTCGACCGCGCGCACCCGGCCGTTGCCGGACCACGACCGGCCGGTCAGCACGTGCTTGTGCCCGGCGCTGAGCTGCGCGCCCCAAGCCAGCTCGAAGGCGCTCTTGACCGTCTGCCGGCCGACCAGCTCGCCCTCCGGCGGGTAGGTCGCCCCGAAGAGCCGGTAGAACTGCGTGTTCCACGGCGAGAAGAGCGGCGTGTCCGACACCTCGATCCGCCCGACCCACTTGATGGACGCGATGCCGATCCAGGACGGCACCACCAGCCGCACCGGAAACCCGTGGTCGGGCGGGAGCGGCTCGCCGTTCATCTCGTACGCCAGCAGCACGTCGTCGAGCGCCTTGCCGACGGGCAACGGCCGGCGCACCGGGCCCAGGTTGACGCCGCCGCTGACGAAGTCCGGGTCGAGCCCGACCGGCTGCACGTCGACGGCCGACCGGGTCAGCCCGGCGCGTTTGAGCACAGTGGACAGACGTACGCCGCGCCAGCGGGCCACGCCCACCGCGCCGAGCTTCCACGCCGTACCCGAGACGGACTGCTGTTGCTGGCCCGCGAAGAAGCTGCGCCCGTTGCCCGCGCACTCCACGTACGCGGTCAGCGTCTCGGCCGGCAGGTCGCGCAGCTGCCGGTAGGTGAACTCGACCGGGCTGTCCAGCGTCGGCGCCCCGCGCAGCCCGGTGCCGTACAGCCGCAGCCGCCAGGTGTCCGCGTCGACGCGCGGGGTCAGCGTGTGGTTGCGGACGAAGAAGCGGTCGACCGGGACGAGGTAGCCCACGTCGCGCAGGGCCTCCCAGCGGGTCTCCGCGTTGGTGCCGAACACCTGGAAGAGCTCCGGCGGCAACGGCTTGAGGATCGGCCCGTCGGCCGTGACCGACTGCTCAGTCAGCCCGAGGCCGGGCAGCGCGGCGAGTCCCAGGCTCGCCGACAGCCGCATGACGTCCCGCCGGGAGAAGCCGTCGGCGCGCGCCTCACCCGCCAGCCACTGCTCCAGGCGCCGCCCGTCATACCCTGCCTCGCCCATAGAAGGACGATACTCTATCGACTAAGTAGGATTCAATGGTTCGCTCTTCGCGCCGCCCACCCGGTTCAGGACGGTCTGCGCCTGCTGGTCGACCAGCCGGGTGAAGACCTGCTGCGCGTACCCGAAAAGCACCGCCCAGGCGATGATCTGCGCCGACGAGTCCAGCGCGCTGAGCCCCCTTCACCCACCAGAGCCCCCCCACCCCGCAGTCCTGATACACCCCGTCACCCCCCGGTCCCGCCGGCCCCTCCCGGTTGATCAGGGAGTCCCTCTGGCGTGTTTCAGCGCGCCGAGAGAGCCAGTCCCTGATCAACACGCCATAGGCCACGGGCGGCGCGCGACGGGCGGCGCTTAGGCCCGCGACGCGCGGCGGGCCTAAGCGCGGCGATCAAGGAAAACGGCGCCGATCAAGGGCAAAAGGTCGTGGATTGGAGATCGAAGCACGACCGTTTGCCCTTGATCGGCGGCAATGCCCTTGATCGCGCGCGGGGAGCGCGGGTGGGGGCGCGGGGTGAGGGCCGGCGGGCGCGGGGGCTAGCGGAGGCGCCAGGCGACCGCGGGGGCGGGCACGGGGATCGGGATGGGGCGGGGGCGCCGCCGCGGCGTAGCAGGAGGGACAGGACGGCGGCGCCGACCGACAGGGCGCCGGCGACGTACCAGGCCAGGGCGTAGGTGCCGAGCTGGTCGCGCACCAGGCCGGCGCCGGTCGCCGCCACCGCCGCGCCGAACTGGTGCGCCGCGAACACCCAGCCGAACACGATCGGCCCACTCTCGCCGAAGTACTCCCGGCACAGGGCGACCGTCGGCGGCACGGTGGCCACCCAGTCAAGCCCGTAGAAGACGATGAACACCAGCATGCTCGGCCCCGCGCTGTCGGCGAACAGGCTCGGCAGCACCAGCAGCGAGCCGCCGCGCAGCGCGTAGTACGCGCCGAGCAGCAGCCGGCTGTCCACCCGGTCGGTGAGCCAGCCGGACGCGATCGTGCCGGCGATGTCGAAGAGCCCCACCAGCGCGAGCAGGCCGGCGGCGGTGGTCTCCGCCATGCCGTGGTCGTGGGCGGCCGGGATGAAGTGCGTGCCAACCAGGCCGTTCGTGGTCGCACCGCAGATCGCGAAGCCGCCGGCCAGCAGCCAGAACGCCCGAGTCCGGGCGGCCGTCCGCAGGGCGCCCACGGCCCGCCGCGCGGCTCCGGACGGGGGCGCCGGCGCCGCGCTCTCGGCGACCGCGCCGTACGCGGTCACCCCCAGGTCCGCCGGGTGATCGCGCAGGCGCCACACCACCAGGGGTACGACGGCCAGCGCCGACCCGGCCACGATGAGCGCGGCCGTGCGCCACCCGCTGGCCTGCACGACGGTCGCCAGCAGCGGCAGGAAGACCAGTTGCCCGGCCGCCCCGCCGGCGGTGAGCACGCCGGTCACCAGCCCGCGCCGGCGCACGAACCAGCGCCCGGTCACGGTCGCCACGAACGCCAGCGCCATCGAGCCGGTGCCCAGCCCGACCAGCACGCCCCAGCACAGGATGAGCTGCCAGCTCGCGTTCATGAAGACGGTCAGCCCGCTGCCCGCGGCGACCAGCAGCAGCGCGCCGGACACCACCCGCCGCATGCCGAACCGTTCCATCAGCGCCGCCGCGAAGGGCGCCGTGAGGCCGTACAGGATGAGGTTGACCGACACCGCGGCGGAGATGGTGGCCAGCGGCCACCGGAACTCCGCGTGCAGCGGATGCAGCAGCACCGACGGGGTGGCGCGGAAGCCGGCCGCCCCGACGAGCGCGACAAAGGCCACGACGGCGACGAGCCAGGCGGGGTGGAGACGGCGGGTCACCGTCCGAGTGTGGATCAAGGGGTACGCCGTGGCGAGTGGCCCGCAAGCCAACATGCGCAATAATCAGGCCATGAAGCGTCACCAGGTGGCTGTGCTGGCCCTTGACGGGGTTGTCGGGCTGGATCTGGGCACGCCGGCGCAGGTCTTCGGTGCCGCGCGGGACGGGTCCAACGTCCGGCGGTACGCGGTGGACACCTGCACGCCCACCGGTGGGCCGGTACGCAGCGCGGCCCGGTTCACGGTCCTGCCCGACCACGGGTTGGAGCTCACCGAAGAGGCGGACACCGTTGTCGTACCCGGAATCCACTCTGGACCGCCACTGACCGACGGCGTCCTCGATCCGGCGGTGGCCGCGGCCCTCGTGGCCGCGCACGAGCGCGGCGCCCGGGTCGTGTCGATCTGCACCGGCGCGTTCGTGCTGGCCGCGGCCGGCCTGCTGGACGACCGGCCGGCGACGACGCACTGGGCGCACGCGGAACGGTTCCGGGCGCTGTTCCCGCGGGTCAAGCTCGACCCCGACGTGCTCTTCATCGACGACGGCGACGTGCTGACCTCGGCCGGGGTGGCCGCCGGCATCGACCTGTGCCTGCACATCGTGCGGCGCGACCACGGCAGCGCGGTGGCCAACCGGGCCGCCCGCCGCTGCGTCGTGCCGCCGTGGCGGGAGGGCGGGCAGGCGCAGTACACCGAGCATCCGGTGCCGGCCTCGGGTACGACCGGCACCGCACCGACCCGGGAGTGGGCGCTGCACCGCCTCGGCGAGCCGCTGACCCTGGGCGCGATGGCGGCGCACGCCCGGATGAGCGTGCGGACGTTCACCCGGCGGTTCCGGGAGGAGACCGGCGCCAGCCCGGCGCGCTGGCTGCTGCAACACCGCACCGACCGGGCGCGGCTGCTGCTGGAGACCACCGACCTGGGCGTCGACCAGGTGGCGCGGCAGGCCGGCTTCGGTACGGCGGCGGCGCTGCGCCAGCAGTTCCAGGCGGCGATCGGGGTGGCGCCGACGGCGTACCGGCGCACCTTCCGCGGGCACCCGCCGGCCCGTAACCGCGTGTAATAATGCTCGCCATGCTGGGGGAGGACCGAGAGGGCGCCGATGCCGCGCCTACCATCCAGACCGTCCAGCGCGCCGCCCTCATCCTGAGCGCGTTCACGGTGAGCCAGCCGCATCTGAGCCTGCGCGAGATCACCAACCGGCTCGGGGCCAGCAAGGCGACCGCGCACCGCTACACCAAGGCGCTGCGCGCGGCCAATCTCCTGCGGTACGACGAGCGCACCGCGCTGTACTCGCTCGGCCCGCAGGTGCTGACGCTGGCCGCCTCGGCGCGCGCCGGACTGCCGATCGTGACGGTGGCCGAGCCGTACCTGGAAAAGCTGGTCCGGACGGTCGACGAGACCGTCGTGCTGAGCGTCTGGGACGGCGAGACCGCGACGGTGGTCCGCTCGGCGGACAACACCGACCACGTGATCCGGATCAGCGTGCGGGCCGGTTCCCGGCTCGACCTCACCACGTCGGCGCAGGGCCGGGTGTTCTGCGCGTACCTGCCGCCCGACGAGGTGCCCGGCCTGCCGAAGTTGCTGCGCCAGTCGCCGGAGCTGCGCGAGGAGCTGGCCGCGATCCGTGCCCAGGGATTGTCGGTCAACTCGCCGGCGCTCAACGGCGTCCGCACCATCGCGGCGCCCGTCTTCGAGGGCGGCGTCATCGTCGCGACGATGGCCATCGTGGGTACGACGGTGAACGTCCCCTGCGAGGTCGACTCGCCCATGGCGGTCGCCCTGCGGGAGAGCACCGAGGCGCTGTCCCGCCACCTCGGGTCGCTCACCCCACTTGACGAGTGACCTGGCCGCTGTCCCAGTAGTCGATCCGGTGGGCGATCAGCCCCGCCTCGACGCGGAACCGGAACACGCCGCGGATCCGCAGCGGCCTGCCCCGCAGCCGGCACCTCATCGTGTACGCCAGCGCGGCGCGCTCGCCGTCCACCAGCAGGTCCTCGACCTCGTACCGCAGGTCGGCGAAGTCGGCCAGGAACCCGGTCAGGGCGGCCCGGTACGCCGCCCGGCCGGTGACGTTCCGGCCGAGCGTCGAGGTGTGCTCGTTGACGAAGTCCTCGGTCACGCACGCGGCGACCGCGTCCGCGTCGTGCGCGTTGAGCGCGTCGAGATAGCGCAGGACGGCCTCGCGCGTCCCCGTCAGGACCCGCTCCCCCACAGCTTGCGGACGGTCTCGAAGACCTTCTGGTCGTGGGAGATCTCGATGACGTTGCCGTCCGGGTCGCGCAGCGCGCAGACGTAGCCGACCTGCTCGTTGACGTACTGCGGCTCCCAGTGCAGCACGCCCAACTCCCGGGCCTTGGCGGCGAGCTCGTCCACGTCGGAGCGGTTGGGCACCTCCACGCCGATGTGCGCGAACGGCTTGAGCACCCCGTGCTGCCCGCCCTTGTCCTTGTTGAAGCCGACGAGCACCAGCACGAACGGCGTCTCCACCTGCTTGTCGTTCGACAGCCAGGCGCTCTCCCCGTCCGCGTCCTCGAAGCGGTCGACCACGACGAGCGGCGTCAGGGAGGTGTAGAACTCGATCGACTTGTCCAGGTCGCCCACCGGCAGCGCCACATGGGTCCAGCGAGCCTGGGGCAGGGTTGATCCGGATGAGGACGTCATTGTCCCAGGCTATGCGGCTGTCGCCCGCCCGACCATGTGCTGGGGACACAAAGCCAAGGTGCCACTTCCCGTGACATCGTTGCGCGATGCAGTATCGAACGCTTGGGCGTACCGGGGTCGAGGTGAGCTCGCTGTGCCTCGGCACGATGATGTTCGGCGCGTGGGGCAACACCGACGAGGCCGAGTGCCACAAGATCGTCCATGACGCGCTGGACGCCGGCATCAACGTGATCGACACCGCCGACGTGTACGCCGCCGGCCAGTCCGAGGAGATCCTCGGGCGGGCGCTCGCCGGGCGGCGGGACGACGTGATCCTGGCGACGAAGTTCCACGAGGCGCTCCCCGACGTGGACCGCAACCGGCGGGGCAACTCGCGGCGCTGGATCGTCACCGCCGTCGAAGACAGCCTGCGCCGGCTGGGCACCGACTGGATCGACGTCTACCAGGTGCACCGCCCCGACCCGCGCACCGACATCGACGAGACCCTGGGCGCGCTGACCGACCTCGTACGCCAGGGCAAGGTCCGGTACATCGGCACCTCCAACTTCCCGGCCGACGAGATCGTCGAGGCGCAGTGGGTGGCCGAACGCCGGCAGCGGGAACGCTTCACCGTCGAGCAGCTCCCGTACTCGCTGTTCGCCCGGCACGCCGAGGCCGCCGCCCTGCCCACCTGCGCCCGGTACGGCCTGGGCGTACTGGCCTGGAGCCCGCTCAACGGCGGCTGGCTCACCGGCAAGTACCGGGCCGGCGGCGCACCGGCTTCGGACTCGCGTGCCAGCCGGAACGCGGAGCACTTCGACTTCCGCGCCGAGGCGGTGCGAGCCCGCAAGCTGGCGCTGGTCGAGGAGGTGGCCGCGATCGCCGCCGACGCCGGCCTGTCCATGATCGACCTGGCGCTCGGCTTCGTCCTGGCCCACGGCGCGGTCACGTCCGCCATCATCGGCCCCCGCACCCTCACCCAGCTGCACAGCCAACTGGGCGCCGGCGAGGTGGTCCTCCCGGCGGACGTCCTGGACCGCCTCGACGCCCTGGTCCCACCCGGCACCCTGGTAAACCCCGCCGACGCCGGCCACGTCCGCCCCTTCACCCGCTGACCCCCTTTGCCCGGCGCCCGCACCGTGAGTAGGCCGCGCGCCACGGGCGCGTGAACGCGCGCGCCGATCAAGGAAAACCCCGTCGATCAAGGGCAAATGGTCGTGGATCGGAGATCAAAGCGCGACCATATGCCCTTGATCGACGGCAAAATCCTTGATCGACGGGCAGGCGGGCTAGGCGGGGATGGCGGAGTGGGGGTTAGGTGGAGCGGCGTTCGAAGGGTTGGCCCAGCGCGCGGGGCTCGCGGTGTTGGGTCGAGAAGACGAGCATCGCCAGTAGGGCCAGCAGGTATGGCGCCGCTACCAGGAGCTGGGAGTTCAGCGTGATGCCCAGCGCGGGCAGGGCGAGCCGCATCGCGTCGGCCAGGCCGAAGACCAGGCAGCCGAGGAGCGTGCGGCCGAGCCGCCAGGCGCCGAAGATGACCGCCGCGATCACGATGTAGCCGCGGCCGGCGGTCATGTTCTGGTTGAACGAGCCGACCTCCCCCACGGCCAGGTACGCCCCGCCGAGCCCGGCCAGCGCGCCGCACCACAGCAGGGCCTGGCGGCGGCGCTTGTTGACCCGGATGCCGGTGACGTCGGCGGCCTGCGGGTTCTCGCCGACGGCGCGTAGCTCCAGGCCCCAGCGGCTGCGCTCGACCAGCCACCAGGTGAGCGGGATGAGCACGAGCAGCAGGTACACCGGCCAGCGCTCGACGAAGAAGGGCTGGCCGATCAGCGGGATGTCCCGCAGCACCGGGATGCTCACCTGCCAGACCTGGTGGCCCTCGAACGTGCTCGTCGTGATCAGGTAGCTGGTGAGGCCGAGCGCCAGGGCGTTAAGCACCAGACCGACGACGAACGTGTTGATCTCGGCGCGGTGCGACAGGTTGCCGTGGATCCAGCCGATCACGACGCCGATCAGCACGCCCGCGAGCAGCCCGGTGGTGGCGCTGCCGGTGGCGCTCGCGGTGGCGATCGACCCGAACGCGGCGCCCAGCATCATCGCCTCGACGGAGATGTTGAGGGTGCCGGCCCGCTCGGCCAGGTACTCCCCGCAGGCGGCGAACGCGAGCGGCGCGGTGAGGCGTACCCCGCTGGAGAGGATGGTCTCGACGTCGCTGATCACGCGGGAACCCCCTCGGGGACGGACCGGCGGCGCCACAGGGACACCACCACGGGCGGCGCCACGAACGCGAGCACGAGCAGCGACTTGACGACGTCGACCAGGAACGACGGCACGCCGGTCGCGGCGAGGAAGCCGCCGCCGGAGCGCAGTACGCCGAAGAACAGCGCGACCGGCATGGCCAGCAGCGGCCGGTTGCGGGCGACCAGGGCGACCAGCAGGCCGTCCCAGCCGATGTTGATGGACATGCCGGGCTGCAGCCGGTTGGTGCCGACCGGGCTGGTCAGCAGGACCGCCCCGGCCAGCCCGGCGAACGCCCCGGAGATGGCCAGGGCCAGCCCGCCGAGGGCGGCGACGCGTACGCCGGCGTGCTTGGCCGTGACCGGGTTGAGCCCGAGCATGGTGAGCCGGAACCCCCACCGGGTGCGCGCCATCGCCACCGCGATCAGCACGGCGGCCGCGATCGCGATGAAGAGTCCCAGGTTGAGCTGGAGGTTCGGGTACTCGCCGAACGAGGTCAGCCGGGCGCCCACCGGGACCTGGTTGGACTGCGGGGAGGCGACCGCGTCGCCGACCCGGGACTCCTGCAGGAACCACGACTGGTTGACCGCGAACGCGACCAGCTGCTGCGCCAGGAACGTCATGAGCAGGGTGCTGACCACGACGTTCACGCCGCGCAGCCGGTGCATCAGGGCGCTGAGCCCGGCCCAGGCGCCGGCGGCCAGCGCGGCGAACGCGAGCGTGAGGATCAGCAGGATCGGCCCGGCGACGGCCAGCCGCAGGGCGACCCAGGCGCCGGCGAGCGCGCCGATCAGCACCTGGCCCTCCTGGCCGATGTTGAAGTAGCCGGAGCGGGCGCTGACGCAGGCGCCGACGGCGACGAGCAGCAGCGGCGCGGTGAACAGCAGGGTCGAGGTCCAGGCGGTCTGGTCGGCGACGCTGCCCCGGTAGAGGGCCTCCAGCGCGCCGGACGGCGAGCCGCCGGTGGCCGCGATCAGCAGCGCCGACAGCGCCAGCGCCACGACCACGCCGGCCGCGGTGGCGGCGGCGACCCGCCAGCCGACGACGGTGGTCAAGCGAGCGATCATTCGGCCCTCCCGCCAAGAACCGCGGAACATTCGCGCTGCGCGCTCACGCCGCGACACCACCCACCAGCATTCCCAGCTTCTCCGCCGTCGCCTCGCCCACCGCGAGGACGCCGACGATCCGGCCGGACGAGATCACCGCGATCCGGGACGCCAGGGCCATGACCTCCTCCAGTTCAGTCGAGATCAGGAGTACGGCCACGCCGCTGCCGGCCACCTTGCGCAGCCGGACGTACATGTCCTCGATCGCGCCGACGTCGAGCCCGTGCGTCGGCTGCGCGGCCACCAGCACCGACGGGTTGGCGGACAGCTCCCGGGCCAGCACGACGCGCTGCTGGTTGCCGCCGGACAGGCTGCGCACCGGCGCGTCCATGGACGGCGCGACGATGTTGAACTCCTCGGCCCGGCGCTGGGCGGCGGCGCGCATCCGCCGCCGGCTGACGAAGAAGCCGAGGTCCTCCTTGAGCGCCAGGTTCTCCGCGACGCTCATGTCCAGGACGACGCCCGAGCGGTGCCGGTCCTCCGGGACGACGCCGAGCCCGGCCTTGTGCAGCGCGCCCGCCCCGGTCAGGTCGACCGGCGCGCCGCCCACCTCCACCGTCCCCGCGTCCGGCACGACCAGCCCGGAGAGCAGGTCGCCGAGGGTGGCCTGGCCGTTGCCCTCCACGCCGTACAGGCCGACGATCTCGCCCGCGCCGACGTCGAGGCTGAGCCGGTCCAGGACGGTGACCCCGCCGTACCTGACGGTGAGGTCACGCAGCCGCAGCGCCACCCCGTCCGAGGTGACCTCGGCGGGCGAGACCGCCACCGGCAGCAGCCCCAGCGCGGCGGCTTCGGCCTTGAGCGAGACGTCCCGGCCGACCATCTGCTTGGCCAGCTCCTGCGCGGTCGTGTCGGCGGTCCGGCTCTCGTACACGACGCGGCCGCGGCGCAGCACGGTCACCCGGTCGGTGGCGGCGGTGACCTCGGCCAGCTTGTGGCTGATCAGGATCACCGCGCGGTTCTCCGTACGCACCACGCGGCGCAGCACGGTGAAGAGCTCCGCCGACTCGGCCTGGGTGAGCACCGACGTCGGCTCGTCCAGGATCAGCACGGACGGGTCGCGGCGCAGGCACTTGATCAGCTCGACGCGCTGCCGCTCCCCCGCCGACAGCCGGTCCACCCGGGCGGTCGGGTCGACCGGCAGGCCGTACCGCTCGGCCACCTCCTCGACCTGAGCACACGCCAACGAACGATCCACCCGCCCCTTGTCACCCAAAACCACGTTCTCCCAGACGGTGAGCGGGTCGATGAGGCTGAAGTGCTGGTGCACCATGCCGATCCCGAGGGCGACGGCGTCCTGCGGGCTGCCGATCTCGACCGGCTCGTCGCCGCGCAGGATCGTCCCGGCGTCCCGCTGCACCAGCCCGAGCAGGATCTTCATCAGGGTGGACTTGCCGGCCCCGTTCTCCCCGAGGAGGCCGTGGATCTCGCCCTGGTGCACGGCGAGATCCACGGCGTCGCACGCGACGACCGGGCCGTACCGCTTGCTAATGCCGGCCAATCGCAGCATCGTCAGGAACCGAGCCTGTCCACTTCCGCCGTCACGTCGATCTTCTTGCTGCCGATGTCGTTCATGAACGTCTCCAGCTTCTGCGTCTGCTCCGCCGTGCCCTTGCAGATTTTGACCGTCGGGTACGGGTCGACGCCAAGCTGCCACACCCGCTTGACCCCCATCGCCAGCTTCCCCTCGGCGAACTGCTGCAGCGCCGCGTTGAAGTAGTCGCCGGGGCTGAAGAGCACCGAGATGTCGAACGTCGGCTTGGTGGACGCGCACCGGTCGGTACCGGGGGTGAGCGTGATCAGCTTGCCGGTGTTGGCGAGCTCGGTCGCCGCGTCGGTCGCCCCGCCCAGGTACGGGTAGACGAGCTTGACGCCCTGGCTGATCTGCGCCTGCACGGCCTCCTTGGCCTTCGCCGAGTCGTTGAAGTCACCCGTGTACGTGGTGATCAGCTCGGCGTTCGGGACGACCGACTTGATGCCGGCCTTGAACGCCTTGGCCGCCAGCACCGAGAAGTCCGCCTCGGGGCCGGTGACGAACCCGGCCTTGGTGTCGCCGCGCTCCTGCATGAGCAGGCCGGCGGCGTACCCGGCGGCGAGCATGCTCTGCCGCGGCTCGTCCGAGGACAGCACGATCTTGGGGGTCTGCGGCACGTTGTCCGAGGACGGCACGTACCAGGCGGTCTTCTCGCACACCGGCTCCTCGGACGCCGGGATGGCGTCCTTGAGCTCGCTGGCGCCGAGTGCGACCAGGTCCACCTTCTGCTGGCAGAGCGCGCGGGCCGCGTTGAGCGCGTCGGCGACCGGCACGCTGCCCCGCTTGATCACGGTCCAGCCCTTGGACGTGGCGAACGCCTCGGCCGAGTCGACGAAGCTCTGGTAGTACCCCTTGTCGTTGATGTCACCCGGGCTGAGCACGCCGATGACGACCTTGCCGTCGCCGTTCACGTCCGGCTCGCCGGCCGGGATCGTGCCGCCGTCGGCGGCGGCGCTGGCCCCGGTCGTCGCCGGGGTGGACGGCGCGGTGGCGTCGTTGCTCTGGCAGGCGACAAGCGAGCACGCCGAGACGCCAGCGATCACCGCTGTCGTCACCCTTCCAAAAAATCTCACGAGGACAGTCCTCTCAGTTGCGATGGGTTGGGGGCCAGGTCGGCGTACGCGATGCGCTCCTGGCTGAACAACGAGTGCGACGACGCGGTGATGAACCAGGGAAAGCCCATCCTTCCCACGGCGTGCACCTTGGTCGGGTCCACGTGGTTCGGACCCTCCAGAATGGACTCGTCGACCGTGACGCACACGACCTCGGCGAGGACGATGTGCACGCCGGAGAAGCACGATGCGGGGTCGCCGCGGTCGATCACCTCCCGGACCCGGCACTCCATGTGCGCCGGGCTGTCGGCCAGCGACGGCGGCCGCACCACCTGCGACGGGATGGTCCGCCACCCCGCCACCTCGGCCTCGTTGACGCCGGCCGGGTACTCCCTCGCCACCACCTCGATGTGCTCGGCGAGAGCCGTCGTCGTCACGTTGATGACGAACTCGCCGGACTCCCGCAGGTTGACCCAGGTGTCCTTCGGCTCGTCCGTCGCCTCCCGGACCGTGCCCACGGTGACCGCCACGAGCGGCGGCTCACCGCAGACCGGCATGTAGTAGCTGAACGGCGCCACGTTCGGCGCCCCGTCGGCGTCGAGCGTGGTGATCATGGCGATCGGGCGGGGCACGACCAGCTGCGACAGCAGGCCCTGCTTCTGTGCGGGCGTGCGCCCCGCCAGGTCGATGGTCTTCATTGCTGCCCTCCAAGATGGACGGCCGGCACCCGCGGCCATCGATGCGGGACGTCGATGCCGGTGCGCCGCAGCAGCGCCGCGGACCGCTCGGCGGCCTCCCGGCCCAACGCCTCGACGTCCACCGTGGTCACCCGCCGGTCGCGGACCACCACGGCGCCTTCGACCAGGACGTCGCGGACGGTGTGGCTGGGCGCGCCCCAGACGAGGTGGGTGGCCAGGTCGCCGCGCGGCGTCCACGCGGGGTCGCGGGTGTCCAGCACGACGAGGTCCGCGGCCTTGCCGACCTCGATCGACCCGACCAGGTCGCCGAGCCCGGCGGCGCGGGCGCCGTCGATCGTCGCGAGCGCGAACGCCTCGTCCGCCCGCAGCGCCCACGGCCCGCCGCGGTCCTTCTCCAGGGCGGCCAGCAGCCACGCGGCACGCAGCACATCGGGTACGTCGGAAGCGTTGTGCGAGTCGCAGCCCAGCGCGACCCGCCCGCCCCGGCGGACCAGCTCGGCGTGCCGCCCGGCCCGGGTGTAGCCCTGCCCCAGCCGCAGGTACGCCGCCGGGCAGGACGCCACCGCCGTACCCGACTCCAGGAGCACGTCGACCTCGGCGTCGTCGAGGTGGACGGCGTGCCCGAGCAGCAGCCGCGGCCCGAGCACGCCGAGGTCGCGCAGGTGCAGCACCGGCCGGGTGCCGGCCCGCTTGGCGTACGCGACGGCGTCCTCGGGGCCGGGCGACAGGTGCCAGGTGACCCCGGTGCCGAGCCGCTGCGCGAGGGCGGCGGCGCCGGCGAAGAGCGCGTCGCTGGCCAGGTCGTGCCCGACGAGCGTGACCCACCCGGTGACCGGCCCGTCGGTGCCGATGGCCCGGACCGTCTCCTCCTGGGCGGCGAGCGCCTCGGCGGCCGGCAGGGCGTACGGCTGGCCGTCCACGTCCCAGCCCCACCGCCCGACCCTGGCGCGGATGCCGGCGGCGCGCAGCCCGGCGGCGACCCGCAGCGGGTGCGCGACCGTGCCGGGCTCCAGCAGGGTGGTGACGCCGCGGGTCAGCGACTCGACCGCGGTCAGCGTGGCGGACAGCTCGTCGTCGTCGCCGGTGACGGCCGCGTGCAGCGGCACGGCCCAGTCGAAGATGGCCTCCTGGGCGCCGATGTCGTCCGGGATCGCGCTGCGCACGAGCGGGTCGGCGGTGGTGTGCTGGTGGGCGTTGACCAGGCCGGGGATGACCACGCACCCGCGGGCGTCCAGCTCGGGCGTACCCGGGAAGCGGGAGCGCACCGCCGCGGGCGTACCGATGGCGGCGACCCGACCGCCCACGACGGCGATGGCGGCGTCCGTGACCACCTCGCGGCGGCCGTTCATCGTGACGACGTCGCCCCCGACGATCAATATCGCGCTCACGGCAGCACCAGGACCTTGCCGATGGTGTCGCGGGACTCCTGGTGGGCGAACGCGGCGGGCAGCTCGGCCAGGCCGTACGCGCCGGCCCGCAGTGCCCGCAGCCCGCCGGCGCAGTACGCGTCGAGCACCGCGGTGAAGTCCTCCGCGCCGTACGCGCCGGCGCCGAGCAGCCGCAGCCCGCGGTGGTAGACGTCGGCGAGCGAGAACTCGACCTGGTCGCCGCTGGTGTTGCCGAAGACCACGAGCCGGCCGCCGATCGCGAGGCTGGCGACGGAGTTGGACCAGGTGGCCGCGCCGACGTGGTCGAGCACCAGGTCGGCGCCCCGGCCGCCGGTGTGGTCCCGCACCGCGGCCGGTACGTCGTCGTCGTTGCGCAGCAGCAGGTCGGCGCCCAGGTCGGCGGCGACGGCGAGCTTCGCGCCGGTGCTGGCGACCGCGACCACCGCCGCGCCGGCGCGCTTGGCGAGCTGGATCGCGGCGATGCTGACCGCGCTGGCCGCCGCCTGGACGACCACGGTCTCGCCGGACCGGACCTGGCCGACGCCGTGCGTGGCCCGGTACGCCGTGCTCCACGCGGTCGGCAGGGCGGCCGCCTCGTCGAGGCTCACGTGGGCCGGCAGCCGGTACGCGAGGCGGGCCGGCGCGGCGACGTACTCCGCGAAGCCGCCGGGGATGTTGCCGCCGACGACCCGCAGGGCCGGGCAGAAGCCGGCGTCGCCGGCCTGGCACCGGGCGCAGGTCCCGCAGCCGATCGTGGGGTCGAGCACGACCCGGTCGCCGACGGCGTACCCGCTGACGCGCGGGCCGGTGGCGACGACCGTGCCGGCGACGTCGGTGCCGGCGATGTGCGGCAGCCGGAAGCCGGGGAGCACCGCGGGGCCGCGGCGCTGCAGCACGTCGAGGCGGTTGAGGGCGCACGCGCCGACCTCGACGACCAGCTCCGCCGGGCCGGGCGCCGGGTCCGGGACATGGCGGAGGCGCACGACCTCCGGACCCCCGAACCCGGTCTGCACCATCGCCCGCACAGCCCCTCCAGCGATCTACAGATCGAAACGCCGTCTTGCATTGTGAGCCAGCGGCCCACTTAGCGAGGTACTTTGCCCCCGCTCCGAGCACCTGTCAACGGTTGTCACGCTGCTGTAACACGCCACGGGCCGCAAGGGCGGCACGCAGGACCGCGGCCGCCTCCGGGTCCTTGGGGTCCACGCCGAGCAGCCGCTTGATCAGGCCGACCCGGTAGCCGACGGAGTTGCGGTGCAGATGCATCCGCTGCGAGACGGCCTGCCGGCTGCCGCTGGTCGCCAGCCACGACTCCAGGGTGGCCAGCAGGTCCGGCCGGTGTTCGATCGGCCCGAGGTGCTCGTCGACGAACGCGCGCAGCCGGTCCGGCGGCACGGCGACGAGCAGCTCGGCGAGCGCGCTCATCGGTCCAGCAGGCGTACGGCCACCGCCTTCTCCTGCGTGTACTCGCGCAGCGCGCCGTACCCGCCGCCACGGCTGAACCCGCTGTCCTTCTGCATGTTGAACGGGAACCCGATGACCCCCGCGTCGTGGAACTGGTTGACCGACACCTGGCCGGCCCGCACGTCCGCCGCCACCCGCAGCGCCCGCGACACGTCATCCGTCCAGACGCTCGCCAGCAGCCCGAAGTCGGTGTCGTTCATCATCTCGACCGCCTCCCGCGTGCCCCGGAACGACTGCACCGCCAGCACCGGCCCGAACACCTCCTCGCGTACCACCCGCATGCCCGGGTCCACCCGGTCCAGGACGGTCGGCTCGACGTACCAGCCGCCGGGCGAGCCGCCGCCGGTCGCCACCCGCGCGCCGGCCCGCGGCGCCTCCGCCAGGTGGCCCAGCACCCGCTCGTGCTGCGCCGCGCTGACCAGCGGGCCCATGTCCAGGTCGTCGTCCCAGGCGCCCAGCCGGACCGCCCGCATCGCCTCGACCACCCGCCCGGTCACCTCCTCGCGGATCGACTCCTCCACCAGCAGCCGGGAGCCGGCGTAGCAGTTCTGGCCGGCGTTCTCGGTGATGGACCCGACGATCGCCGGTATCGCCACGTCCAGGTCCGCGTCCGCGAAGACCACGTTCGGCGACTTGCCGCCGAGTTCCAGCTTCACGGGTACGAGGTTGCCGGCCGCCGCCCGCATGACCGCGCGCCCGGTGGTGGTCGAGCCGACGAAGCTGATGTGGTCGACGTCCGGGTGGGCGGTCAGCGCGGCGCCGGCCGCCGCGCCGAGGCCGGTAACCGCGTTGAGCACCCCCGGCGGCAGCCCGGCCCGCCGGGCCAGCTCGACCAGCGCGAACGGCGCCAGCGGGGCGACCTCGGACGGCTTGAGCACCACCGTGTTGCCGGCCGCCAGGGCGGGCGCCACGTTGGCGGCGGTGAGCACGGCCGGGACGTTCCAGGGGATGACGACGGCGCACACGCCGTACGGCTCCGGCCGGGTGAAGCCGAAGTAGTCCGGCGACCGGGTGGGCAGCGTCACGCCGGTCAGCTTGTCCGCCGCCCCGCGAAGTAGTCGACGATGCCGTGCGCGATGTAGATGTTGAGGCGGCCGCCGGACAGCGGCTTGCCGACGTCGCGGGCCTCATACCTGGCCAGGTCCTCGACGTGGGTCATGATGAGGTCGGCCCACCGGCGCAGCGCCGCGCCGCGTTCCGACGGGTTCGTCGCCGCCCACGCCGGCGCCGCCCGCCGGGCCGCCGCGACCGCGGCATCGACGTCCGCCGGCTCCGCGCGGGCCACGGGCTGGATCACCTCCCGCGTCGCCGGGTCGAGGACCGGCAGCTCGCCCTTGTCGGCGGCGGCCACCCACTCTCCGTCGATCAGGTGCCGGGCATCGGGTACGACGAGGTCGGCCATGCCTCGAATCCTTGACCCGCCCCATTCCACATGTCAAGATGCAGTCTCGCTTGGTGATTAGGTGGTGTTTCCGTGCGCGTCACCGCGGCCGTCCTCGACAGTGCCGGAGCCCCGTTCACCCTGCGGGAGGTCGAGCTGTCGCCGCCGCGCCCCGACGAGGTGCTGGTCCGGGTCAGCAGCGTCGGCATCTGCGGCACCGATCTGGAGTTCGCGACCTTCTTCCCCACCCCGGCCGTGCTCGGCCACGAGGGCGCCGGCGTCGTCGAGGCGGTCGGCGACCATGTGACCGGCGTGGCCGTGGGCGACCACGTCGCGATGAGCTTCACCTTCTGCGGCGCGTGCGCCCGATGCCTGACCGGGTCGCCCGCGTACTGCCTGAGCTTCGACGCGGTGAACTTCAGCGGGCGGCGGCCGGACGGCTCGTCGGCCGTTTCGCTCGATGGCGACCCGGTCAACGCGCACTTCCTCGGGCAGTCCTCGTTCGCGACGCACGTGGTGGCGCCGGCGCACGCGGTCGTACCGGTGGGCAAGGACGTCGACCTGAGCGTCGTCGGCCCGTTCGGGTGCGGCTTCCAGACCGGCGCCGGCGGCGTCTTCAACGTGCTGCGGCCGGCGCCGGGCTCCTCGCTCGCGGTGTTCGGGGCCGGCGCGGTCGGCAGCGCCGCGATCCTGGCCGCCGTCATCAGCGGCTGCGCCGTGGTGGCCGCGGTGGACGTCAGCCCGGCCAAGCTGGCGGCGGCCCGGGGATTCGGCGCGACGCACTGCGTCTCCTCCGGCGCGGACCTGGCGGGCATCGTGCCGGACGGCTTCGACTTCGCCATCGACACCACCGGGCGCGCCGACGTGCTGCGTACCGCGGTCGAGGCGCTCGGGCCGCTCGGCCGGTGCGGGGTGATCGGCGTGGGCCCGAGCGAGACGATGACGTTCGACTGGCGCAGCATCCTGAACGGCCGCGGCGTCACCGGCATCATCGCCGGCAGCAGCGTGCCCCGGGTGTTCCTGCCCCGGCTGCTCGACCTGTACACGGCCGGCCGGTTCCCGGTCGACCGGATGCTGACGTACTTTCCGTTCGACCAGATCAACGAGGCCGTCGACGCGGTGCGGCGCGGCTCGGTCGGCAAGGCGGTGTTGACCTTTGACTGAGTTCGATGCGGTTTTTGATCATCATTCGGACGTCGCGAACGCGGACCCGGTCGAGTACTACTCCCTGTTTCGCGAGCAGTGCCCGGTGGGGCGGACCGAGGCGCACGGCGGCTTCGTCTACACCACCCGGTACGCCGACGTGGTCCGGATCGCCCGCGACGACGCCACGTTCTCCTCGGCCCGCCGGGGTGAGGACGGGGTCGCCATCGTCATCCCGCGCGGCCCCGGGCTGGAGCAGTACCCGATCGAACTGGACCCGCCGGCGTCCAGCGCATACCGCGACCTGATCAACCCGCTACTCACCCCGTCGGCGGTGGACGAGCTGCGGCCGATGATCACCCGGCACGCCACCCGGATCGTGGACGCGTTCATCGAGCAGGGCTCGGCCGACTTCGTCCGGGACCTGACCAACCCGCTGCCCGCCGCGGTCACGCTCGACTGGCTGGGCTTCCCGTCAGCCGACTGGCCAAAGCTCGCCAAGCCGATCCACGACATCTTCGCCGCCCTCGCCGGCAGCGAGCGGGCCATCCGGGGCGCGCAGGGCCTGGCGTACATGGACCAGCGGATCCGGGAGCTGATCGCGCTGCGCCGGACCGAGCCCGCCGAGGACGCGATCAGCTACCTGGTGCGGCACGGCACCGGCTTCTCCGACGATGAACTCGTCTCGGTCATCGGGCTGCTCATCGCCGGCGGGGTCGACACCACCACGTCGCTGACCGGCTCCACGCTCGTACACCTCAGCCGCCACCCGGACCAGCGGCGCCGGCTCGTCGAGTCGCCGGACCTGCTGGAGAACGCGACCGAGGAGTTCCTGCGCGCGTTCGCCCCGTCCCAGTCGATGGCGCGTACGGCCACGACGGACACCGAGGTCGGCGGCTGCCCGGTGCACGCCGGCGACCGGGTGCTGATCCCCTGGGTGGCCGCCAACCACGACCCGGCCGTCTTCCCCGACCCGGCGCAGGTGCGCCTGGACCGGGACGCGCACCGGCACCTCAGCTTCGGCATCGGCACCCACCGCTGCGCCGGCGCCCACCTCGCTCGGGCCATGTTCCACGAGATGATGACGCAGGTGCTCACCCGGCTGCCCGACTACCAGGTGGTCGAGGACGGCCTGATCCCGTACCCGACCAAGGGCAACCAAACCGGCTGGGACGCCATCCCCGCAATCTTCACCCCCGGCCCGATGCAAGGAAGGGCACCCTCTTATCACTTTTTGCATAGCAAGGGCCCCCTCCTAACACCCACGGCGCTCACTATTAGCGGGGTGGAGGCAGCGGCGGAGGGAGTGGTGTCCGTTCAACTTGCCGCGGCGGATGGGAGCGAGCTGCCCGGCTGGGCGCCGGGCGCGCACGTCGAGGTCCGCCTCCCCTCCGGGCGGGTACGCCAGTACTCGCTGAGCGGCGACCCGGCCGACCGGCACCGCTACCGGGTGGCCGTGCTGCGCGAGGAGGACGGCCGCGGCGGCTCGGTGGAGCTGCACGCGCTCGCCCGGCCGGGAGTCACGCTGCCGGTCCGCGGGCCACGCAACCACTTCCCCTTGGTCCCAGCGCCGCGGTATGTGTTTCTGGCCGGCGGCATCGGGATCACTCCGATCCTGGCAATGGTCCGGTCCACTGTGGAGGCCGGTACGCCGTTCCGGGTCGTCTACGGTGGACGGTCGCGCGCTTCCATGGCGTACGCGGACGAACTGCTGGCCCTCGCCGGCTCTTCTGTTGAGCTGGTGCCCCAGGACGAGCGCGGGCTGCCCGATCTGCCCGCTCTATTGGGTTCGGTGAGCCCCGACACCGCGATCTACTGCTGCGGCCCGGCCGGGATGATCGCCGCGGTCGAGCGCGAGTGCGCCGCCCGGGGGCTGACCCTGTACGTCGAGCGCTTCACGGCCGGCGACGAGCTGGAGGTGGCGTTCGACCCGTCCCGGAACACGGCGTTCGACGTCCACCTCGCCCGGCGCGGGCTGACCCTACGGGTGCCGCCGGACAAGCGACTGATCGAGGTCATCCGCGAAGCCGTGCCCGGCCTGTCGTACGACTGCGAGAAGGGCTACTGCGGCGCCTGCGAGACCCGCGTCCTGGCGGGCACCCCCGAGCACCGCGACTCCATCCTCACCCCGGACGAACGCGCCGCCGCCCGCACCATGATGATCTGCGTAGGCCGCTGCACCACCCCCCGCCTGGTCCTGGACCTCTAACCGCACCCGCCGCCCCTTTTGTGCGTCGATCAAGGGCATACGGCCGTGCTTTGATCTCTTTTCCACGACCATATGCCCTTGATCGACGCGAAAGTCCTTGATCGACAGACGACCCGGGGCCTAGCGCTCGGCCCGCACCGGGCGACGAGGCGCACCTGAAGAGCGCGGACGGGGTGGCTGGCAGCCCTGGGTGGGGCGTGTCCCCCGACTCCCCAGTGGCCGGGACTATGCCCATGCACCGCGCCCGAACGCGACGCCGCGCCCCACCGATCAAGGACTCTCGCGTCGATCAAGGGCATACGGTCGTGGATTAGAGATCAAAGCACGACCGTTTGCCCTTGATCGACGCGAACGCGCGGCGCGGCGCGGCGCGAACGGGGCCTTAGTGGGGGAGTACAGCCAGGGCTGGCGGATGTCGAGGAACTGCGGCACACCCACGTTCAGCGAGTTCAGCTCCTCCATCTGCTTCTGCATCGCCGGCGGCGGCTCCTTGCGCTCGCCCTCGCGCGCCTCCTCCTCCGAGGTGAAGTAGATCGCCATCGTGTACGCGCCGCCCTCGTGCTGGATCGCGACGCTGCCCACGACGTCCGGCCGGAACGAGGCCCACTCGCGGGAGTCCTGCGCTATCAGCTCCCGGGCCCGCTCGGGATCCGTGCCCCGGCCCTGCATGACCTGCACGAAGCCGGCCCGGTCCGGATCGCCGACGGTGTCCACCTGGACGTCGCTGCTGTCCCGGAACGTCGCCTCGCCGGCGAACAGCTTCGCCGTCTCCGCCCACCACCGGTCCTGCTCCGGCCGGCCGCTGTTCCGCCGGGCCGCCTCCTCCGAGTCGAACCGCACCAGCGCGACGAACATCCCGTCGTCGGTCACGCCCGCCGTCGTACCGAGCCAGCCGGAAGCGCCGGGCGACAGCTCCTCGGTCCACCGGTCGAGCGCGCCGCGCATCTCCTCCGCGTCCGGAACCTGCCCCTGGATCACCTGCACAAACATCGCGAACCCCCCTTAGCCGTACAACTCCTGTGACGTTACGCCGAGCAGCGGAGCCACACAGGCGGTTGCGCATCTGCTGGACGGGCGGCGGTACGGTTTGCCGCGTGACCACTGTGGAGGCTGCGCTGGTGAAAGTCGGCCAGGCCGTGGTGGTGCCGGCGTTCCGGTGGTGGCTGGCCGAACGGCGGCGCCGGGAGGAGGCGACGCTCCCGCTCGGCGAGCTGATCAACCGGCGGTTCACGGACGGCTTCGCGCGGCGCAAGCTGGAACGCGAGGTCGCCGCCATGACCGACGCCGTGGCGGAGCGGCTTGCGCCCCTGCAACGGGCCGGCGACCTGCCCGACCACGAGCGGCGGGCGGCGCTGGACGCGGTGGTCGACGCGTTCACGGTGGTCGCCGCCGACGAGGCGCTCTTCGCCGCGGATGCCGACGGCGCCCGGCTCGCCGCCCTGATCCGGGTCCGGGCCGCCGACCGGCCGGACCGGGCCGGGCTCAGCGACGCGGCCGCCCGGCTGTACGACGTGGTCCTCGACGAGTGCTGCGACGTGTACGTGCGGGCGGTGGTCCACCTCGCCTCGTTCGCGCCCCGGGCGACGGCCGAGGTGCTGTCCCGGCTGGCCGGCCAGGCGGAGCAGCTGGCGCAGATCCTCGCCCGGCTGCCGGTGCGCTCGCTGGACGCCCCGGCCGGTACGGGCGAGGACGAGCAGTTCCGGCACCGGTACCTGAGCCACCTGTCCAGCACGCTGGACGAGATGGAGCTCTTCGGCGTCGACGTCCGGAACTACCGGCCGCGCGCCACGCTCAGCGTCGCGTACGTCAGCCTGGCGGTCAGCGCCGACGCGCCGGCCCGGCGGCGAGGCGGCCGGGACCGCGGGTGGACGCCGGGCCTGCTGCGCGGCACCGACCCGGACCGGGACGCGACGGCGGACGCGTCCGTACGCGTGGAGCAGGCGCTCGCCCGGTCCCACCGGACGCTGCTGCGCGGCGAGGCCGGGTCGGGCAAGACCACGGTCCTGAAGTGGCTGGCGGTCACCGCCGCGCGGGCCGCGTTCGCCGCCGAGTTGACCGGCTGGAACGGGCATGTGCCGTTCCTCGTCGTCCTGCGCCGGTACGTCGACGAGCCGCTGCCCCGGCCGGAGCAGTTCGTGGCGGCCTGCGCCCCGGCGATCGCCGGCCTGGAGCCGCCCGGCTGGGCGCACCGCCGGCTCGCCTCCGGCCACGCCGTGCTGCTGGTCGACGGCGTGGACGAGCTGACCGCCACCGCCCGCCGGCACGTCCGGGACTGGCTGCGGGACCTGCTGGCGGCGTACCCGGAAATGAAGGTGGTGGTCACCTCGCGGCCGCCGGCGGCGGCCGGGCGGTGGCTGGCGGCCGAGCGTTTCGGCCCGGCCATGCTGGAGCGGATGAGCCCGGCGGACGTGCGGGCGTTGATCGCCCACTGGCATCGGGCGGTGCGGGACGGGGATCTGCCGTGCCCGCCGGACGACCTTCCCCGGTACGAGAACGCGCTGGTCGGCCGGCTGGACGCGAACACGCACCTGCAAGGGCTCGCGACGAGTCCGCTGCTGTGCGCGATGCTGTGCGCGCTCAACCTGGACCGGCGAACGCACCTGCCGCGCGACCGGATGAGCCTGTACGCGGCCGCGGTGGATCTGCTGCTGGAACGCCGCGACGAGGAGCGGGACATCGCGGCGGAGGTCGCGCTCAGCGGGCGGGACAAGCTCCAGCTCATCCAGTACCTGGCCTGGCGGATGTCGCTCAACAACGAGGCCGAGATCCCGCAGCACCTCGCGGTCGCCCGGCTGGGCGAGAAGCGCGAGGCCATGCCGCAGGTCGCCGCCGGCGCGCAGAGCATCTTCGAGCACCTGCTGCACCGCAGCGGCCTGCTCCGCGAGCCGGTCGCGGGCCGGGTCGACTTCGTGCACCGCACGTTCCAGGAGTATCTGACCGCGCGCGAGGCCGCCGACCGCGCCGACGTCGGCATGCTTGTCGAGAAGGCGCACCGGGACGCATGGCGCGACGTGGTGGTCATGGCCGCCGGCCACGCCAACGGCCGGGTGCGGGAGGACCTGCTCGCCGGGGTGCTTGACCGCGCCGACGCCGAGCCCGCCCACCGGCGTGCCCTGCGGCTGGTGGCCGCGGCCTGCCTGGAGACCGTGCCGGCCCTCGACCCCGAACTGCTGGACCGGGTACGCGCGGCCATCGACGCGCTGGTGCCGCCGCGCGGCCGGAGCGAGGCCCGGTCGCTGGCCGGCGTGGGCGAGCCGCTGCTGCACCACCTTCCGCGGTCGCTCGCGCACCTGTCCGAGCCGGCCTCCGCCGGGACGGTGCTGGCGGCCGCGCTGGTCAACGGCCCGGAGGCGCTGGACGTGCTGGCCGGCTACGCGGCCGACCCGCGCCCCGAGGTGCAGCGGCACCTGGCGTCCGTGTGGACCTACTTCGACCCCGAGGAGTACGCCCGGCGGGTCCTCGCCGACGCCCCGCTCGTCGACGGGACGGTCTCGGTCAGCGACCCGCTCCTGCTGCCGGCCGTGCGCCACCTGCGCCGGCTCGCCGCCCTCGACGTCGTCGTGACGACGCCGCTTGACCTGGCCGCCCTCGATGGCGTGCCTCACCTGCACGGGCTGCACCTGCACGGCGGCACCCCGAGCCGGCTCGACGTGTTGCGCGGCCACCGCGACCTGCGCGAGCTGGTCGTGCACCGCTACGCCGACCCCGCCGACCCCGCCGGGCTCGCGGCGCTCACCCAACTGCGCACGCTCAACTTCTACGGATACGCCGACATCGACGACCTGAGCTTCCTGTGGGACCTCGGCGGGCTCGAACGCCTCGGCCTCAGCCCGGTGCGCGGCGTCACCGACTTCGCTCCCCTCGCCGGCCTCGACCAGCTCGTCGGCCTCACGCTGGGAGATCCGCAGGGACTCGACTACGCCTCGTTACCGGCCATGTCCCGGATGGAGGACCTCTGGGTCTCCAGGGGGCCGGCTCCGGACGGCGGGCTCGCCGGGCTCATCGCGCTGGCGCCCCACCTGCGCTGGCTGGGACTGCCGGGCAGCGACTGGCTGACCGATCTGGCGCCGCTCGCCGGGTTGACCGGCCTGACGGGGCTCGGCATCGGACAAACAGCTGTGTCCGACCTCAGCCCGCTCGCCGGTCTGCACCTGCTCGACTACCTGAATCTGGGCTATTGCCGAGAGATCACAGACCTCACGCCACTGCGCGACCTGCGGCGGCTACGGGACCTCTACGTCTATGACCTCGCCGTGGACCTCGCGCCGCTGGCCCACCACCGGCACCTGACCATCTACGCGTCCGAAGGCCGGGAGCTGCGGGGCGTCGAGCAGCTCGGGCCCGGCGTCAAGCTGCGGTACGTATGAGGAAGGGTGTCCCCGAGACCTGGTCTGGGTCAGGTTCGGGGACACCCTCGTCTCGGTGCGGTCGCTAGTTGCCCCACTCGAAGTTGGGCACGACCGCCTCGGCGATCCGGAACCGTCCGCCGTCCTTCACTGTCTCCTCGCGCTCTTCGCCACGCGCCTGTACGACGTTCTTGCCGAAGCCGGACACCAGCGGCCGGCCCACGTCCCGCTTCAACCACAGACGCAGCAGGTGCCGGCGCCGTTCCGGCTCGGGGAAGTCGACATACCCGGTACGCGAGTGCAGGGCCGCGTAGTTCAGCAGCCACTGCACGTCGCCGGGCTGGAAGTCCATGTCCAGCGCCAGCCCAGGCTCCTGGGTGATCTCGTCGTACAGGCGGAGCACCTCGATCTGGTCCTCGGTGAGCCGGGGCACCTCGGGGTAGTCCTGCGCCGACGTGATCATCGAGCTGCCCGCGTACGTGCTGAAGATGCCGTCGACGTAGCTGCAGATCGGCGACGTGTACGTCTTGGCGGGCGCGTCGTGGTCCTGCTTGTACCAGTCCCAGTGCCACGGCTCGAAGAGCAGGTGCGCCAGGTCGGGCCGGCGCCGCAGCACCTCGTTGTAGATGGTGGTGCCGCTGACCAGGCTGCTGGATCCGCCGGCCTGCGCGGCGCGCAGGCACATCAGCGCGACGACGTCCGAGCTGTCGGAGTGGAACGGCAGCCGGTCGCGGACCCGCGACGGCAGCGCCGTCGGGTCGTCCAGCGTCTTGTTCGACGTGGCGATGACGTGGTCGAGCACGTCGCCCAACTCGTTCTGCTTCATGGGTACGCCGAGGTGCAGCCCCATCAGGTAGAAGATGGCACCGGCGAGCGCGTCGCCGTACTCCTCGGTGCGCAAACCCCGGACGAGGACGAACCCGCGCCCGGCGTCGAGCTGGTGCGCGCATTCGGCGTTGAGGCCGGCGCAGGCGGGCAGCGGGTAGTCGGCGGCGGTGACGGTACGCAGGTCGGGGTTGTCCGTGACGAACCTGCGGCCGACGGTCTCCAGCTCGGCCCGCTCGGCGTCGCTCAGGTGGTAGATCCAGTCGGTGGCGGTGGCCAGCTCGTCGCCGCGCCACGAGGACGGGCCGGAGATCGGGGACAGGTCGATGGCTGTGGTCATGAGATTGGACTCCGAGGGCTCGATGGTCTGACAAGGGGGCACGGAAGTAGCCCTCGGATCAGAACGGCACCTGCGGGTCGCCAGCAGCGGTGCCGGGGCGGAGGCCCTCGCGCGGCGGGTTGACCCGCAGCGGCTCCTCGTAACCGCGCACCAGCAAGGCTCTGATCATGAACCCTCCTGCGTCTAGCGTGGTTTCGGCCAGACTAGGCGCGGGGTCCCCGTTCCGTCAACAGAGACACCGTCTCACCGTGCGGATCTAGGACGGGCCGCTACGGCACCACCGTCACCGGCCACCTGCCGGCCTTGACCAACCGGATCGCGATCGAGCCGGCGAACCGGTGACCGGCCTGTGTGGACGCCCCGACGATCACGCCGTCGGCGCTGACCTCGTCGGCGATCCGCACCAGCTCGCCGTACGGGTCGCCGGCCACCGAACGGAACGTGAACTTCAGCCCGATGATCGCCGCCCCCTCCTCGGCCTGCCGGCGCAGGTCGGCGACCATCTCCTCGTCCGCCTGCCGGGCCACCGCCGCGGCGCCGGGTGCCATGCCGACAAAGGCGCCGGGCCGCGAGACGTAGACGACCACGAGGTGGGCGCCCTGGCGTCGGGCCAGGCCGGCGGCGTACGCCCCGGCGCGCAGCGACGTCGTCGAACCGTCCACACCAACGACGAGGACCTTGGGCCCGTCCGTCCCCAGTTCGAAGGTCACGCGCTAAGTATGAACTCAGGCCACCTGGTGGCGCCGCTCCAGATCGTTCTCTGACTATTGTCAGAGGATGGATCCCGACGTACTCCGGCACCGGTTCGCCACCCTGACCACCCCGCACGTCGCCGACGCCTGCGTCCGCGCCCACGTGCCGGTGCGCTGCGCGCCGGCGAACACCCGCGCCGCGGTCCCCGGCAGCCGGCTCGCCGGGCAGGTGCTGCCCGCCCGACACGTCGGCAGCGTCGACATCTTCCTGGAGGCGTACGAGGCGGCCAACCCCGGCGACGTCCTCGTGGTCGACAACGACGGCCGGCTCGACGAGGCGTGCGTCGGCGACCTGGCCGTCCTGGAGGCCGAGGCCGCAGGGCTCGCCGGCGTCGTGATCTGGGGCCTGCACCGGGACTCCGCCGACATCCGGGCGATCGCGCTGCCGGTCTTCAGCCTCGGCACGCTCCCCACCGGCCCGCAACGCCTGGACGAACGCCCCAAGGACGCGCTCGAAGCCGCCACCGTCGGCGAGTGGACCGTCGACCGCGCCGACCTGGTCCTCGGCGACGACGACGGCGTGCTCTTCCTCCCCGCCGCGCGCGCCGACGAGATCCTCACGCTCGCCGAGAAGATCCGCGACACCGAGCGCCACCAGGCCGACCGCATCCGGGCCGGCGAGTCCCTGCGCGACCAGGTGCGGTTCGCCACGTACCTCGCCCAGCGCGCGGAGAACCCGGCCCTGACCTTCCGCGCCCACCTGCGCGCCGTGGGCGGCGCGATCGAGGAGTGAGCGACCTCCCCGGCGCGGGTCAGACCTCCTCGGGTACCCGGGCGCGCGACGGGTGCAGCGGCGTACCGGCCACCGCGCAGTGCACCTTGACCGGCGACGGCGGGCGCACCAGGCGGCTGGGGACCCACACCGCGGCGATCACCGCGCCCACCACGAGCAGCCCCGCGGAGATCAGCATCGCGTTCCGGTACGCCGGTGCGAGGGCGCCCGGGTCGGTCAGGCTGCCGGTGCCGATGCCGGCGGCGAGCGGCAGGACGGCGACGGCGAGCAGGCCGGCGGCGCGGGCGACCGCGTTGTTGACGCCGCTGGCGACGCCGGCGTGGCTCTCGTCCACGGAGCCCAGCGCGGTGGCGGTCAGCGGCGCGACGGTCAGCGACAGGCCCAGCCCGAGGATGATGGCCGCGGGCAGCACGTCCACGACGTACGTCGCGTCCGGGCCGACGCGGGCGAGCAGCAGCAACGCGACCGCGCAGACGGCCGGGCCGGCGGTCATCGGGATGCGCGGCCCGATGCGCTGGCCGAGCGCGCCGGCGCGGGCGGACAGCAGCAGCATCAGCAGCGTGACCGGCAGCAGCGCGGTGCCGGCGGCCAGCGGGCTGAACCCGGCGACGACCTGCAGGTTGAGCACCACTAGGAAGAACACCCCGCCGAGCGCCGCGTAGACCGCGAAGGTGACCAGGTTCGCCGCGGTGAACGCCTTGCTGGCGAACACCTCCAGCGGCAGCATCGGGTGCGCCGAGCGACGTTCGGTGATGATGAACGCCGCCATGCCGGCGACGCCGACGGCCAGCGTGGCGAGCACCACCGGCGACGTCGGGCCCATCGCCGGCCACGCGGTGAAGCCGTAGGTCAGACCGGCGAGGCCGACGGCTCCGGTGAGCACGCCGGGCACGTCCAGCGTCCGCGCCGCTTGCGGATTCGACGATTCGGGTACGTGGCGGAGCGCGACCGCGGCGACGACGGCGGCCAGCGGCACGTTGATCAGGAAGATGAGCCGCCAGCTGGCGACCTCCAGCAGCCACCCGCCGACGAACGGGCCGATCGCGCCGGCGACGCCGCCCAGCCCGGACCAGGCGCCGATGGCCTTGGCCCGGTCGTCGGGGTGAAAGGACGCCTCCAGGATGGCCAGCGACCCCGGCGTGAGCAGGGCGCCGCCGACGCCCTGCAGGATCCGCGCGGCGATCAGCGTCTCCGGGTTGGGCGCCAGCCCGCACAGCAGCGAGCTCACCGCGAACCACGCCACCCCGATGACGAAGACCCGCCGCCGGCCGAACCGGTCCCCCAGCGAGCCGCCGAGCAGGATCAGCGCGGCGAGGCTGAGCGTGTAGCCATTCACCGTCCACTGTAGAGCAGCGGCGTCCGCGCCGAAGTCCTCGCCGATCCGGGGCAGCGCGATGTTGACCACGGTCGCGTCGAGGAACGTCAGCCCGGACCCCAGCACCGTCGCCAGCAGCACCCAGCGGCCGGCAGGCTCCGCATAGCGCACCGTCACGGGCCACACCCTACGGTGTACGCGGCAGCTCCGGTGTGGCGGTGTCGAGCGGTACGGCGGGCGCGCGTACCAGCCCGAGCTGCACGGTGTGCCGCGGGAGTACGGCGTTGAGCAGCCAGTCGGCGGCGGTGCGGACCCGGTTGCCGGGCATCGCGAGCAGGTGGTAGCCGGCGGTGACCGCCTTCGCGAGTGGGCCGCCGAGCGGGACGCCCAGCGGGTCGGCCGCCGCCTGCGGGCCACCCAGGTCCACGACGAAGCCCAGGTCGTGGTGGCGGTATGTGCGGCGTACCCCCTGGTTGTAGGAGGCCGCGATGTTGCGGGCGGCGAGCCTGCCCTGCCGGGTGGCGTGCTGCGCGGTCATGGCGGTGATCTCGCCGGGCCGGGTGAGGTCGGGCACGGCGGCCGCGTCGCCGCAGGCGTACACGTCCGGGTGGCCGGGCACGGTGAGGTACTCGTCGACCACCAGCCGGCCGTGGTTCGTGGCCAGCCCGAGGTCGGCGACCAGCGGGTCGGGGCGTACGCCGACGCACCACACCAGCGTCCGGGTGGGCACGTGCGTGCCGTCGCTGAGGTGGACGCCGTCCGGCGTCGCCTCCCGCACCGAGGTGCCCGTGCGCACGTCCACGCCGCGCTGCCGCAGCACCCGGGACGCGGTCGTGGACAGCCGCTCGTCCAGGTCGGGCAGCACCCGGTCGGCGAGGTCGAGCAGCAGCCACCGCACCGGCTGGTCGCGCAGCCCCGGGTGCCGCTCGACCAGGTCGTCGGTGAAGAGCGCGCCGTGCGCGGCGACCTCGGTGCCGGTGTAGCCGGCCCCCACCACCACGAACGTGCACCGGGCCTGCCGCTGCGCCGGGTCGTCCGCCGAGTCCGCCAGCTCGATCTGCCGGGTGACGTGATCGCGCAGGTACAGCGCCTCGGGGATGCCGCGGAAGCCGTGCGCGTGCTCGGCCACCCCCGGGATGGGCAGCAGCTTGTTGACGCTGCCGGCGGCGAGCACCAGCCGGTCGTACCCCAGCTCGCCGGACCCGCCCTCGGGGTCGGCGTAGGCGACCCACTTGCGGTCCAGCTCGATCCCGGTCGCCTCGCCGAGCACCAGCCGCACGCCGGGCAGCGTCGCGGGCAGCGACACCGAGATCCGGCGCGGCTCCAGCACGCCGGTGGCCACCTCCGGCAGCAGCGGCAGGTACAGGAAGTAGTCGGTCGGGTTGAGCAGCACGATATCGGCCGCGCCGCGGGCCAGCCGGGACAGCTTGCGGGCGGCGCTGTAGCCGGCGAAGCCGGCTCCGACGATCACGATCCGGGGCCTGCGCATGATCACACGGTCCCCCCGATCCTGCCGGTTCAAACACCTTCCGGGCCCGCGCCCAAAGGTCCAGGCTGGGAGGCATGAGCACGGGTACGGCGCTGCGGGACCGCCTGCGCGGCCAGGTGATCCTGCCGGAGGACAACGGGTACGACGAGGCACGGCGGGTCTGGAACGGCACGATCGACCGCAAGCCCGCCGGCATCGCCCGGTGTGCCGGCGTGGCCGACGTCCTCGCGGCGGTGCGCTACGCACGCGAGGCGGACCTGCCGGTGGCGGTACGCGGCGGCGGGCACAACATCGCCGGCAGCGGCACCTGCGACGGCGGCCTGGTGATCGACCTGTCCGCGCTGAAGGCGGTCCGGGTCGACCCCGCCGGGCGTACGGCGTGGGCCCAGCCCGGCCTGTTGTGGGGCGAGCTGGACCGGGAGACGCAGGAGTTCGGGCTGGCCGTGCCGGGCGGGATCGTCTCCACCACGGGGGTCGCGGGGCTCACCCTGGGCGGTGGGTTCGGCTGGCTGCACCGGCCGTACGGCCTGACCGCGGACAACCTGGTCGGCGCCGACGTGGTCACCGCCGACGGCCGGCTGGTCCGGGCCGACGACGACCTGCTGTGGGGGCTGCGCGGGGGCGGCGGCAACTTCGGCATCGTGACGCTGTTCGAGTTCCGGGCGCACCCGGTCGGCCCCGAGCTGGCCGCCGGACTGATCTTCTACCGGGCGGACGACCTGGCCCGGGTGGTCCGGGGCTACCGGGACCTCATGGCGGCCGCGCCGGACGAGCTGACCTGCTTCCTGGTGCTGCGCCGGGCGCCGGCCGCGCCGTTCCTGCCGGAGGAGGTGCACGGGCAGCCGGTGGTGGCGATCGCGGCGTGCCACGCCGGCCCGGTCGAGGACGGCGTCCGGGCGCTGGCCGCGCTGCGCGAGCTGGCCCCGCCGGTCGCCGACCTGCTGGCGCCCGGGCGTACCGGGACTTCCAGTCCATGCTGGACGGGTCATGGACGGCGGGGTTCGGCAACTACTGGAAGGCCGAGTACCTGACCGGGATCCCGGACACCATGCTCGACGTCCTCGCCGAGTACCTGCGGGACATCACGTCCCCGCTGTCCGACTTCAAGCTGGTCGTGCTCGGCGGCGCGGCGGCCCGGGTCGCGCCGGGCGCCACCGCCGTCGCCCACCGGGACGCGCCGTACGTGTTGAACATCAACTCCCGCTGGGCCCTGCCGGGCGACGCCGAGCCGCATGTCACCTGGACCAGGCGCCTGTGGGAGGCGATGCGGCCGTTCTCGGCCGGCGGCACGTACGTCAACTTCCTCGGCGACGAGGGGCCCGACCGGGTCCGGGCGGCGTACGACGAGGCGACCTACCAGCGGCTGGTCGACCTCAAGACGCGGTACGACCCGGACAACGTGTTCCGGATCAACCAAAACATCGGCCCTCGTAGTGGCGGATGATGAATAAGATGCGGCGGTGAAGAGAAGAGTCGCCCAGTGGGTCGTGGTGGCGTTCGTAGTGGCGAACCTGCTGGTCGTGGAGGCGATGTTCGTCGCGTACGGCGAGGGCAAGAACGGCGTGCTGACCGTCGCCAAGTTCTTCGGCCTGCACCTCGCGATGACCATGATGTTCCAGATCCTGCTGGTCTCCCGTATACCGTGGCTGGACCGCCGGCTGGGCATGGACCGGCTGACCCGCTGGCACCGGCTGATCGGTCTGACCCTCTTCTGGCTGATCCTGCTGCACTTCTCGTTCGTCATCGCCGGCTACACCCGGCTCGGCGGCGCGTCGCCGTGGCAGACCTTCCTTGACCTGGCCGGCGTCACCGCCTCCCTGCTCGGGATGTGCGCGGCCGCGATCTTCCTCGTCGTGATCGGCCTGTCCGTCCGGTGGGCCCGCCGCCGCCTCGGGTACGAGGTCTGGCACGCCCTGCACATGCTGCTCTACGTGGCCCTCGGCATCGGGCTGGTGCACCAGGCGCTGGAGGGCACCACGTTCGACGCCACCGGGGCCACGATCTACTGGTGGACGCTGTGGGTGCTGATCCTGACCAACCTGGTCGTCAGCCGGTTCGTGGTGCCGCTGTGGCGCAACGCGTACCACCGGTTCCGGGTGGCCGCGGTGGTGCCGGAGTCCGACAACGTGGTGTCCGTGCACGTCACCGGCCGCCACCTGGACAAACTGCCGGCCCGCGCGGGCCAGTTCATGATCTGGCGGTTCCTCGGGCACAACAACTGGTGGCAGGCCAACCCGTTCTCGCTGTCGGCGGCCCCGAACGGCCGTTCGCTGCGGCTCACCGCGAAGGCGGTCGGCAAGACCAGCGCCGGCCTGCGGAACATCCCGGTCGGCACCCGGGTCTTCGCCGAGGGCCCGTACGGCGCGTTCACCGAACTGCACCGCACCCTCGACGCGTCGCTGCTCATCGCCGGCGGCGTCGGCATCACGCCGATCCGCGCGCTACTGGAGGAGGCGGCCGGCGACGTCGTCGTGCTCTACCGGGTGCACACCATGGACGACGCCGTCCTGCTCCCCGAACTGCACGCCCTGGCCCAGCCGCGCGGCGCCCGCGTGCACGTGCTGACCGGGCGCACCGGCGCCGGGTCGCCGCCGAACACCCCGTTCGCGCCGGGCAACCTGCTCGCCCTGGTCCCGGACATCGCCCAGCGCGAGGTGTACGTCTGCGGGCCGACGCCGATGACGGACGCGGTGATCGGCAGCCTGCGCGCCCTGAACGTGCCCACCGACCAGATCCACGCCGAGCGTTTCAGCCTGGCCTGAGCCGCACCGCGGCAGTCTCACCGCGGCGGCCTCACTGCGGCGCCGACGTGACCTCCGCGTCGGCGCGGCCACCGTGGTCGCGCAGCTGGCTCTCCAGGTAGGCCATCAGCCGGGTGCGGTACTCCCGCTCGAACTGGGTCAGCTCGGCGATGTGCTGCAGCGTCGCGGTGCGTTTGGCGTCCAGGCCGCCCATCGCCTCCTGGTGGCGCTGGCGGGCGTCCCGCTCCACGGTGTCGGCCGTGGCCTGCGCCTCCCGGGTCAGCTCGTCCGCCCTGGACCGCGCCTCGGACAGCAGCCGGTCGGCCTCGCGGCGGGCGTCACCGACATGGTCGTCGGCCGTGCGCTGGGCCATCATCAGCACCCGCACGGCCTGCTCGCCGTCGCCGCCCGGGCCCGGTCCGCCCTGCGCGCGCGCCTGCTCCAGCTCCGCCATCAGGCTCCGGGCCGCCTGGTCGGCGGCCACCCGGTCCCGCTGGGCGTTTTCGAGCTGGACCCCGAGGTTGCTGATCTCGGCGGCCAGCCGCGGGTCGCCCGACGCGCCGCCGCGACCCACGCCCCCGCGCTCGACCTGCGCACGGAGCTCGTTGTTCTCCTCGATGAGGCGGGCCAACTCGCGCTCGACCTCGTCCAGGAAGGCGTCGACCTCTTCCTCGTCGAACCCCCGCTTGCCGATCGGAGGCTTCTTGAAGGCGACGTTGTGTACGTCGGCCGGGGTGAGCGGCATCGCGTCTCCTCGGGTCGGGCGCCACCAGTTGGCGACGTGCCCGAGGGTACTCACGTGCGCCAGGTCACAGACAGGTGGTCGCCCTCGTTCACCACCTCGGTGCCGAGTTCGGCACACGCGGCGGTGAGGCGGTAGGCGACCCAGTCGTACTCGGGCCCGGTGGCCAGCCGGGTGTACGCGGTGTCCAGGGCGAGCGGCACCGCCCGCAGCCGGCGCGGGCCGCCCGCGTCCAGCGTGACCAGCCACAGCAGGCCCAGGTCGTTGTGCAGCACCGGGTCGACGGCGTAGTCGTCGATGAAGTCGCCGAGGTCGTACAGCACCGGGCCGGCCACGCCGTGGAACACGTGCGCCGAGTGCCCGGCGACCAGCGTCGCCCCGGCGTCGACCAGCGCTTTGGCGGCCCGCCGCACGTACGGCAGGGGCTCGGTGATCAGGTTCGGCCCCCAGTGCGGCGTGACCAGCACGGCGTCCGCGTGCTGGCGCAGCGCCGCGATCTCGTCGGCCAGCCATCCGGGTACGCCGGCGCGCAGGTCGGCGTACGCGACGCCGGGGCGGGTCCGGCCCGCCGCGTAGTCGTTGGGATGATCGGTGACGCCCAGGACGGCCAGCCGCAGCCCGCCGCCGGTCAGCACGACCGCCGCCCGCGCGGCGTCCCGGTCCGGGCCCGCGCCGACGGTACGCACGCCCGCGTCGGCCAAGTGCCAGCGGGTGTCCCGCAGCGCCTGGTACCCGAAGTCCAGCGCGTGGTTGTTGGCCAACGTCACGCAGTCCACGCCGAGCCAGGCCAGCGTCTGGGCGGCCCGCGGCGGGGCCCGGAAGAAGAACGGCTTGCCCGGCTGCGGCCACGGCTGGCCGCGCTCGGACACGCAGCACTCCAGGTTGACCACGAAGAGGTCGGCCTCGGCCACGATGTCGCGCACCTCCGGCGCGACCAGGCGGCGCGGCCCGACCTCGTGCAGCCGCTCGGCGACCAGCCGCCCGAGCATGGTGTCGCCGGCCAGGGCGATGTCCACCCGCCCACGCTAGTCCTTGCCGCCGGTCCGCCGCCGGCGTGTCGCGAGCACGCCCTAGAGGCGACCAACCGAACGGATCATCGCGGATGGTCCGTTGGGTCAGGACAATTCACCGGTCCACAGTGGCCGGTTGACACCCTTACAAAGAGATCAGTAGATTTCTTGGTATTGACCTTGGGAGCGCTCCCACACGCTCGGCGTCGTCTCACGAGGGGACCTTCTACAGTGGACTCACTGCGCCTTGCCATCGCCGCGAGCTTCACCGCGGACCCGATCGACGACGTGCTCAGCCACTGGTGGGACGAGTGGGGCGTGCCCGCGCGGACCGAGTTCGCGCCGTACAACCAGGTGTTTCAGGCGCTGCTCGACGGCGACGGCCCGCTCGCCCGCAACCGCCGCGGCGCCAACGTCGTACTCGTGCGGGTGGACCAGTGGCGGGACGGCCTCGCCGGGGCCGACGAGCTGGCCGAGGCGGTGCGGCAGAGCGCCGGCACGGCGGCGGTTCCCCACCTGGTGGTATGTTGCCCGCCCGCGCCCGGGGCGGACGGCGCGGCGGCGGAGGCGCACCTCGCGGCGGCGCTGGCCGGCGACGCCCGGGTGCGGGTAATCACGAGCGCCGACATTACCGACCAGTACCCGGTGGCGGACTACTTCGACGCGTACGGCGAGCGGTCCGCGGACGTGCCCTACACGCGGGCGATGTTCGCGGCGCTCGGCACCGTCGTGGCCCGCGCCGTGCACGCCTGGCTCACCCCGCGCCCGAAGGTGATCGCGGTCGACGCCGACAACACGCTGTGGGACGGCGTGGTCGGCGAGGACGGCGTGCTCGGGGTGCGGGTCCCGGCGGGGCGCCGCGCGCTGCAGGAGTTCCTCCTCGCCCAGCGCGCCGCCGGCCGCCTCATCGCCCTGTGCAGCAAGAACACCGAGGCGGACGTGCTCGCCGTGCTGGCCGACCACCCCGACATGGTGCTGCGCCCGGAGCACGTGACCGCGCACCGGATCGACTGGCGGCCCAAGTCGGCCAACCTCGCGGCGCTGGCCGCCGAGCTCGACCTCGGGCTGGACTCGTTCGTCTTCCTCGACGACAACCCGGTCGAGGTCGCCGAGGTCCGCGCCGCCCACCCCGAGGTGCTCGCCCTCGCGCTGCCGGCCGCGGCGGACGCGGTCGTGCCGTACCTGCGGCACTGCTGGCCGCTCGACCACGTCCGGGTGACCGCCGACGACGAGCGGCGCGCCGACCGCTACCGGGTCGAGGCCCAGCGCCGGGCCGCGCGGACCGAAGCGCCGTCGCTCGCGAGCTTCCTGGACGGGCTCGGCCTGGTCGTCGACGTACGGCCGATGGCGCCCGCGGACGCCGGCCGCACCGCGCAGCTCACCCAGCGCACCAACCAGTTCAACCTCACCACGGTACGCCGTACCGCCGCCGAGCTGACCACAGTGGACGTACTGGTGGTCGAGGTGGCCGACCGGTTCGGCTCGTACGGCCAGGTGGGCGTCGTCGTCCACGGTGCCCGGGGCGACCGGCTCGCCGTGGAGACGTTCCTGCTCAGCTGCCGGGTGCTGGGGCGCGGCGTGGAGCACCGGGTGCTGGCCGTGCTCGGCGCGCTGGCCCGGGAGCGCGGCCTCGCCGACGTGGCGCTCGCCTACGCGCCCACCGACCGCAACCGCCCCGCGTACGACTTCCTCACCGGCCTGCCGGGCGTACGGCGGGACGGCGACGCGTTCCTGGTGTCCACATCGGATGCCCTGGCGGCCCGGTACGAGCCGCCCGTGGTGGCGCCAACGGCGGAGCTCTCGACGGCGGCCGCGCCTTTGGCGGAGCGAGCGCCAGCTGACACCACGCACCGGATCGCCAGCGGCCGCACCACCGCCGCCCAGGTGCTGGCGGCGGTCGACGCGCGCCGGGCGGCCGCGCCGGCCGCCGCCATCCAGACCGACGACCCGACCGAGGCCCACGTGGCGCGGATCTGGGCCGAACTGCTCGACTTCGCACCCTCGTCGGTGCATGACAACTTCCATGAGCTGGGCGGCCATTCGCTGGCCCTGGTCCGGTTCGCCGTACGGGTCCGCGACGACTTCGGCGTGGAGCTGCCCGTGGACGCGCTCTTCACCGACGCGTTCACGGTGGCCGACATCGCCCGCACGATCCGCGAACACCAGTCCGCGGACCTGGACGACCTGCTCGCCGAGCTGGAACAGCTCACCGACGACGAGGTCCGCGCGCTGCTCGACGCGGACCGCTGACATCGGCCATGGGTACCTTCCTGATCAGCACCTACGGCACCAACGGCGACGTGCTGCCGTTCATCCGGATCGGCAAGGCCCTGCGCTCCCGCGGTCACGAGGTGGTGCTGCACACCCACGAGTACTACGGCGCGACGGCCCGCGCCGCCGGGCTGGCGTTCGTGCCGGTCGACACCGAGGAGGCGTACGCGCGGACCCTGCACGACGCCCAGCACCTGCTGCTCAACGTGCTCGCCGACGTCAACCACCTGGCCGACTACTACGAGCGCAACGGCCTGTGGGAGCAGATCCGCAAGGAGTACGAGTCGATGGCCGCCCTGGTGCGCGAGCGCGACCCGGGCCAGGTGGTGGCGGTCAGCCGGCACACCTCCGGCCTGTCCGTGCTGATGCTGCGCGAGGCGTACGGCGTACCCGCGGCCTGGCTGGCGCTGTCGCCGACGCTGTTCATGGCGGTGCCGCTGACCGAGCGGCTCTTCCCGCGCACGCTGGCCGGGCCGGCGAACCGGGTCCGGGCCGCCGCCGGACTGTCCGCTGTGGACGACTGGGCGCCGTGGCTGAACTCCGCCGACCTGCAGCTGGGGTTGTGGCCGGACTGGTTCGACGAGGCCGGCGACCCGGCGCCCGCCGGGGCCGCGCTGCCCGGCTTCGTGCTGCACGACGACGCCGAGACCGGCGAGCTGCCGCCCGACGTGGCGGCGCTGGTGGCCGACGGCGTCCCGGCGGAGCGCCGGCCGGTCCTGGTCACCGGCGGGTCCGGGCAGCTGCTGCACCAGGAGTGGTACCGGGTCGCGGCGCAGGCGTGCGCCCGCGCCGGCCGGCCGGGCATCCTGGTCTGCCGGCACCGCGACCTGGTCCCGAGGCGCTGCCGGACGGCGTGCACTGGCAGCCGGCGCTGCCGTTCCGGACGCTGATGCCACGGGTGGCGGCGGTCGTGCACCACGGCGGGGTGCTCACCTGCGCGCGGGCGATCGCGTCCGGCGTACCCCAGGTGGTGCTGGCGCACGGCACCGACCGGCCGGACAACGCCGCGCGGCTGCGGCGGCTGGGCCTGGCCGAGTGGCTGCCGGCCGCGCGCTGGACGGCCGACGCGACCACCGCGCTGCTGACCCGGGTGCTGGACGACCCCGGGTACGCGGCCCGCAACCGGCAGCGCGCGCCGCTCGTCGACTCCGCGGCCGCCGTGGAGGCCGCCTGCGACCGGCTCGAAGGGCTGCTGGGCGCGTCCACGCGGCCGCCCACGATCCCACGACCGCGGACGAAGGAGGACGGCGTGAGCGAGCGAGCTGGCGCGGCGGCGTCTGGACTGAGGAGCGCAGCGACGAGGGAAGACGGCGCCTTGAGCGCCGCGCGAGCGAGCGAACCATCTAACACCGTGCGGGACCGGATCGGCCAGCTCACGCCGGAGCAGCGGGCCCTGCTCCTCAAGCGGCTGCGGCCGGTGCCGCGCCCGCCCCGCACGACCGGCGAGCAGGTCGTTGACTGCTCGGTCAATCAGCGGCGGGCCTGGCTGGCGGCTCAGGTGGACCCGGACAGCGCGCACGTGGCCACCGCGATCCGGCTGCGCGGCCCGCTCGACGTGCCGGCCCTGGCGGCGGCCGTCGACGAGGTGGTGGCCCGGCACGACGGCCTGCGGGCGGTGCCCGTGCCGGGCGGCGAGGAGCCCCGGCAGCGCATCGTCGGCGGCCTGCGCGCCCCGCTGCTGGTGGACTTCGCCGGCTCGGCAGGCGCGGAGGAATGGGTGGCGCGGCTGCGGGCCGAGCCGTTCGACCTCGCGCGCGGGCCGCTCGTGCGGGCCGCCGTGCTGCGGGTCGGCCCGGAGGAGCACGTGCTCCTGCTCGCCGGCCACCACTTCGTGCTGGACGCCGCGTCGCTCGGCATCGTGACCAGCGAGATCGCCGCCGCGTACCAGGCCCGGCAGACCGGCGGCGGGCCGGCGTTCGACACCCACCCGGTGCAGTACCCGGACGTCGCCACGCACCAGCGCCGCCGGCTCGACGCGGGCGGGCTCGGGCGGGCGCTGGCGTACTGGCGGTCCACACTGGACGGCATCGGAGCGCCGCTCGACCTGCCGCTGCCACCGCCCGCGTCGCCCGCGCCGGGCCTCGCCGAGGAGGTCAGGATGCTGGCCCCGACTTCGTCGACCGGCTCGTCGCGGCCGGCGGCGGTGCGGGCCGCCTCAGCCTCGGACCGGTGCTGCTCACCGCGTACCAGCTCCTGCTCGGGCGGTACACCGGGCGGGCCGAGGTGCCGGTCGGCGTGTTCGTCGGCGGGCGCACCGAGCCGGGCACCGAGCGGGTGGTCGGCGACTTCACGAACATCGTCGCGGTGCGCGCCGCCCTGGACGGCGAGCCGCGGTTCCCGGACGCTGTGCGGCGGGTCAGCGAGGCGGTCGCGGGAGCGCTGGCACACCAGGACGCGCCGTTCGAGGCGGTGGTCGCCGCGCTCGCTCCGCCGCGCGTACCGGGCCGGCCGCCGCTGGTGCAGTTCGGCTTCAACATGCAGGACTACCGGCTGCACGACATCGAGTGGGCCGGCCTGTCCGCGACCGTGCTGCCCGTGCCGGCCGGCAACTCCCATGTGGACCTCACGCTGATCGTGCTGCCCACCGGCACCGGCGAGGTCAAGCTCGTCTTCGAGTACGCCGCCGGCCGGTTCGCCGCGGACGCGGTGGCCGCCCTCGCCACCCAGTTCCAGGACCTGCTCCGGATGCTCGCGACCGGGCCCGAGCGCCCGGTCGCCGAGGCCGTGCTGGCCAGCGTGCCCGAGCCCGCGCCGATGGCCGTCGCCGCCGCACCGCCACCGCCGGTCGCGTACGTGCCGCCCCGGACCGAGGGCGAGGAACTGGTGGCCGACGTCGTCGGCGACGTGCTCGGGCTCGACAAGGTCGGCGTGCACCACGACTTCTTCGCGCTCGGCGGCCACTCCCTGCACGCCATGCGGGTCATCGGGCGGATCAACGCGGCGACCGGTCTCGACGTACCCGTGCGATTGCTCTTCACCCACCCGACGGTGGCCGACCTGACCGAGGCGCTCGAGGAGCTGGCCCTGTGACGTCGGCGCTCGCCCAGCGGTGGCGCGCCGCGGGTGCGGCGTCGCCGGCCATCGCCCGGTGCGCCGACGGCAGCCCGCCGCCGCTGTCGTACGCCCAGGAGCGGATGTGGTTCCTGGAGCAGTACGCGCCGGGCACCGCGACCTACCACATGTGGCTGCCGCTGCGGATCGCCGGACCGCTCGACGAGGACGCGCTGGAGGCGGCGCTGGCCGCGCTCGTGGCGCGGCACGAGAGCCTGCGGATGCGCTTTCCGGCCACTGTGGACGGCAAGCCCACCGTGGAGGTGGCCACGCCGGGACCCGTGCCGCTCACCCGGTTGGACTCCCCGACGCGCTGGCCCGGGAGGTGGCCGTCCCGTTCGACCTGGCCGCCGGGCCGCTCTTCCGGGCGGCGCTGGTCACGATCGGGCCGGACGACCGGGTGCTGTGCCTGACCATGCACCACATCGTCAGCGACGGCTGGTCCACCGAGCTGATCCTGGACGAACTGGGCGCGCTCTACGACGCCGCGCGCACCGGCCGCCCGGCCGGGCTGCCGGAACTGCCGATCGGGTACGGCGACTGGGCACGCTGGCAGCGGGCGCTGACCTCGACCGGGCGCGACCTGTCGTTCTGGCGGGAACGGCTGGCCGGGGTGCCCGCGTTGGAGCTGCCGACCGACCGCCCCTACCCGCCCGAGCAGACCGCCAACGGCGCGGTGCACACGTTCCGGCTCGACGCGGGGCTGACCGCGGCCCTCGCGGCGGTCGGCCGGGCCCGCGGCGCGACGCCGTTCATGGTGCTGCTGGCCGGGTTCCAGGCGCTGCTGGGCTGGTACGCCGGCCAGGACGACTTCGGCGTCGGCGTACCGGTGTCCGGGCGGGGACAGCCGGAGACCGAGGGCCTGGTCGGGCTGTTCGTCAACACGGTCGTCTTCCGGGCCGACCTGGCCGGCGACCCGACGTTCGACGGGCTGCTCGGCCGGGTACGCGAGGCCGCCATCGACGCGTTCGCCCACCAGGAGCTGCCGTTTGAGCGGCTGGTCAGCGAGCTGAAGGTGACCCGGGACGTGCGCCGGCCGCCGGTCTTCCAGGTCAGCTTCGCGATGCAGAACTACGCCAAGCCGCCCTCGACCCGGCGCGGCTCGCTCGCGTTCGGCCCGTTCGACGTGGCGCCGGCGACCACCCGGCACGAGCTGGCCCTGTACCTGCACCACGACGGGGACGAGCTGGTCGGCACGGTCACCTACAACACCGACCTGTTCGACGCCGGCACCGTGGCGCGGCTGTTCGGGCGCTACGCGACGTTGCTGCGCCAGGCGTGCGCTGATCCGTCCCTACCACTGTCCACACTGGACCTGCTGTCGCCCGACGAACACGTGGTGCTGCGGCGGTTCAGCCTCGGGGAGCCGGTGGACTCGGCACCGGCGCTGCTGACCGACGCGTTCGACGGCTGGGTGGCCCGCACGCCCGACGCGCCGGCCGTGGTGCACGGCGCGGCCGCGCTGACGTACGCGGAGCTGGACAGCCTGGCGAACGGGCTCGCGGCGCGGCTGCGCGCGCTCGGCGTCGAGCCGGACGCGCGGGTGGGCATCTGCCTGCCGCAGTCCACCGGCTCGGCGGTGGCGGTGCTCGGCGTGCTCAAGGCGGGCGGCGCGTACCTGCCGCTGGACCCGGAGCAGCCGCCGGCCCGGCTGGCGTACCTGCTCGACGACGCGGGCGCCGGCGTGCTGCTCACCACGCCGGAACTGGCCGGGCTCTTCGCCGGCTATACCGGCCGGGTGGTCACCGACGTGGTGGGTCCCGCTGGGGCGCCGTTGGCCGGGGCGCCTTTGGCTGGGGTAGCGACGCCCGACAACCTCGCGTACGTCATCTACACCTCCGGCTCCACCGGGCAGCCCAAGGGCGTCGCCGTCCAGCACCAGCAGCTGGTGCGCTACCTCGACGGGATACGCCACCGGCTGGCCATCGTGGACGGTGCCCGCTTCGGCCTGATGCAGTCGCTGTCGTTCGACTTCGCGGTCACCATGTTCTACCCGGCGCTCGCGACCGGCGGCTGCGTCCACCTGATCGACCGGCGGTCCACCGCCCAGGAGGTGGCCGCCCGCATCGCGGCGGACCGGATCGACTACCTGAAGCTCACCCCGTCCCACCTGGCCACGCTCGCCGCCGAGGTGCCCGCCCGCGACCTGCTCCCCCGGCGCGCGCTCGTGCTCGGCGGCGAGGCGTCCCGGGCGGACTGGACCCGGGAGCTCGCATCGCTCGGTTCCGCCGAGGTCGTCAACCACTATGGACCGACCGAGGCCACGGTCGGCGTCACCACGTACCCGGTGCGCCCCGACGTGGATCCCGGCTCGGTCACCACGCCGATCGGCCGCCCCCTGCCGTACGCCGAGGCGCACGTGCTCGACCGGCTACTCCGGCCGGTGCCGGTGGGCGCGGTCGGCGAGCTCTTCCTGGGCGGTGACCGGCTCGCCCGCGGCTACCTGGGCAAGCCGTCGCTGACGGCCGAGCGGTTCGTGCACACGCGAAGCGGCCAGCGGCTCTACCGCACCGGCGACCTGGCGCGCTGGCTGCCGAGCGGTGACCTGGAGTTCCTGGGCCGGCGCGACCACCAGGTGAAGCTGCGCGGCTACCGGATCGAGCTGGGCGAGATCGAGGCCACCCTCGCCGCGCTGCCCGAGGTGACCCAGGCGGCCGTCGTCGTGCACGGCGAGCGGCTGGTGGCGTACCTGGAGCGGGCGTCCACTCCGGACCTCCCGCTCGCCGCGCTGCGGGAACGGCTCGCGCGGACGCTGCCGGAGTACATGCTGCCGGCCGCGGCGGTGTGGCTGGACGCGCTGCCGCGGATGGCGCACGGCAAATTGGACCGCGGCGCGCTGCCCGCTCCCGCTGTCGCCGCGCGCGGTGACGCCTTTGTGGCGCCCGACGGGCCCGTCGAGGAGGCCATCGCTTCCGTATGGCGGGAGCTGCTGGGCGTTTCGCGGGTCGGCGCGGAGGACGACTTCTTCGCCCTCGGCGGGCACTCGCTGCTCGCGATCCAGGTGGTGAGCCGGCTGCGCGGGCGGCTGCCCTTTCCGGTCAGCGCGATGGACCTCTTCAAGCACCCGACCCCGCGCGGGCTGGCCGGCCTCGGCGACCGGTCCGGCCCGCGCCCGCTGCTGCACGAGCTGACCCGCCCGGCGGCCACCCGCACGCTGTCGCTGGTCTGCGTGCCGTACGGCGGGGCCAGCGCGATCGTTTACCAGCCGCTCGCCGACGCCCTGCCCGACGGGGTGTCGCTGTACTCCGTCGCCGTGCCGGGACACGACGTCGGCGTGCAGGAGGAGCCGCTGCCGCTCGCCGAGGTGGCAGCCCGCGTGACGGACGAGGTGCTGCGCCGGGTCTCCGGCCCGCTGGTCCTCTATGGACACTGCGGTCCGGGTGCGGCGCTGACCGTGGAGGTCGCCCGCCGGCTGGAGGCGTCCGGCCGTACCCTCGAAGCGGTGTATCTGGGCGGCGTCTTCCCGTTCGCGCGCCCCCGGATCTCCTTGCTGGCGCGGCTGTCCCGGCTGCGGTCCGACACCGTGTACGCCAACTGGCTGCAGTCCATGGGCGCCGACGTGGGCGCGCTCGACCCGGCCCAGCGGCGGCACCTGATCCGGGCGATGCGGCGCGACGCCGAGGAGGCCGAGGACTACTTCACCGCGCTGCTGGCCTCCCGGGCGGCGCCGTTGCGGGCGCCGATCGTGTCCGTCGTCGGCGAGAAGGACCCGGGCACCGACTACTACCAGGAGCGCTTCCGGGAGTGGGGGTTCCTGACCCCGCGTACCGGCCTGGTGGTGCTGGACGAGGCCGGGCACTACTTCCTCAAGTACCGTGCGTCTGAGCTGGCGCGGATCGTGACCGGGCCGGTGCCCTCCTCCCCGTCGACGGCCGCGGTGGCCGGCCCGCGCCCCAGCATGGCCCGCTTCCTCGCCGTCGCGGCCGGGCAACTGGTGTCCATGACGGGTACGGCGCTGACCGAGTTCGCGCTGCCGATCTGGGCCTACCTGGAGACCGGCTCGCTGCTGCGCTTCGCCCTCTTCGCCGTGGCCGGCCTGCTGCCGGGCATCCTCGTGGCACCCCTCGCGGGGGCCATCGTGGACCGCGGCGACCGGCGGCGGGTACTCATCGGGGCGAGCGTCCTGGCTGGACTGATCCAGGCGGCCCTGGCCCTGCTGCTGGCCTCCGGGGTACTCGCGTCGGGTGTCCTCTATGGACTGCTGGCCACGCTGTCCGTCGCGCTGACGCTCCAGCGACTCGCATACACCTCCGCGGTGCCACAGCTGGTGCCGAAGCACTACCTCGGGCACGCCAACGGCGTCGTGCAGCTGGCGACCGGGGCGGCGCAGTTCCTCGTACCGCTGGTGGCGGTGGCGCTGCTGCACTCGCTGGGCATGCTCGGCATCCTGCTCCTCGACGTGGCCAGCTACATGGTGTGCGTGACCGTGCTGCTGGCCGTACGCTTCCCGCGCACCTTGGCCTGGCGGCGACGGGAAACGGTGCTCGCCGAGATCCGGGGCGGCTACCACTACTTCTTCCGCCGCCCCGGACTGCGCGCCATGCTCCTGTTCTTCGTCGGTCTCAACGCGCCGCTGGCCGCCGTACTCGTGCTGGTTTCGCCGCTCGTGCTGGCCGTGGGCTCACTGGCCGACGCCGGGCGAGTGGCGATGGTGTCCGCCGCCGGGGCGGTGGCCGGCGGCCTCGTCATGGCCCTGTGGGGCGGGCCGAAGCGGCACCGGATGCGCGGCCTGCTGTGGGCGGCGGCCGGTGTGGCGGCCAGCGCCGCGGTCTCCGGGCTGCGCCCCTCGGCGGCGCTGATCGCCGCCGGGACGTTCTGCCTGTCGTTCGCGCTGGTGCTGGTCAACGGCGCCTGGATCACGATCATCCACACGAAGGTGCCGCAGCGCTTCCACGCCCGCGTGATCGCACTGAACCAGATGGTCGCGCTGTCGGTGCTCTCCCTCGGGTACGCGCTGGCGCCGCTGGCCAGCGCCGCCCTGCAACCACTGGTCAACCCGGACGGCCCGCTGGCCGGCACGGTCGGCGCGGTGATTGGCGTCGGCGCGGGCCGCGGCACCGGCCTGCTCTACCTCCTGTGCGGGCTGGCGATGGGCGCGCTGGTCGTGCTGTCGCTGCGGCGGCCGGTCCTGGCCCACTTCGACCGCGACGTCCCCGACGCCGAACCCGACGACCTGGTAGGTCTAGCCGAGCTCTCCCGCCGCACCGACCCCCCACCCCCACAGCCACGCCCGTAGCCACCCACCCAGCGCGGCCCCAGTGTTCTCCCCCGCCCCCGCCCCGCCCCCGCCCCGCCCCCGCCCCGCTCCGCTCCCGCCTCGCCTCGCCCCGCCTCGCCCCGCCCCGCCCCGCCCCGCCTCGCCTCGCCCCGCCCCGCCTCGCCTCGCCCCGCCTCGCCTCGTCGATCAAGGGCATATGGCCGTGCTTTGATCTCCAATCCACGACCGTTTGCCCTTGATCGACGAGGAATCCCTTGATCGGCGGGACGCGGAAGGCGGCGGGCGGCGGCCGTGCGGAGGGCCTCGACGTGACCGCGTCCGACCGCGAGTACCCCGCGCCGCGGGCCGCGGGTGACCCGCGAGTAGGGGACCCCTCCTGGGTGATCGGACGTGAGCAGGGCACCCCTGTACGGGTCAGCGCGGGTATAGGGGCGCCCTACTCACGTCGGGACGCCCCATAGGGCCCCCTTTGGGGCACTGCCCCGCTCCGCCCGCCCACTCCGGCCCTGCCCGGCTCGCCGATCAAGGGATTCCGCGTCGATCAAGGGCAAATGGTCGTGGTTTGGAGATCAAAGCACGACCATATGCCCTTGATCGACGAGGCGGGGGCGGGGCGGGCGGGGCGGGCGGGGCAGAGAAGGGGCAGAGAGGGGGAGAGGGCGCAGAGGCGCAAGGGGGTGAAGAAGGGGTGAAGAGGGGGGTGAGGGCGGGTGGTTGTCGTACCCGCGAGGTAGCGTCGGCTCCGTGTCATATCTCGAATCGGTAACGGACGAGCCAGTAGCTGGCACGGTCGTCACGGACCGGGCCGGCGCGGAGGGATATGTCGGGAAGGTCTGCTTCAAGACCGGGCCACCTCGCCACGTGGGCATCGAGCTCGAGTGGACTGTGCACCACACCGACGACCCCACCCGCCCTCTCGACCCCGCCGCGCTCGCCGCGGCGCTCGGTGACCACGCGCCCCCTACCCTGCGGCCGGACAGTCCACACGACCCGTTGCCGTACGGCGGCGCTGTCACCGTCGAGCCCGGTGGTCAGGTGGAGATCTCCACCCCACCGGCAGCCTCCCTGAGCAGCCTGTACGCCGGAACGGCGGCCGACATCGCGTTCGTCGCGGAGCGGCTCGCCAGCGCCGGCCTGCGCCTCGGCGACCACGGTTGCGATCCGCACCGACCGGCCCGGCGCGTCCTGCACACACCGCGTTACACGGCGATGGAACGTGCCTTCGATCGGTTGGGCCCGCATGGCCGGGCGTGGATGTGCGGGAGCGCCGGCCTGCAGGTGTGCCTGGACGCGGGCACGCCGGAACGGGTGGGCGCGCGCTGGACGGCGCTGCACGCGGTGGGGCCGGTCCTCGTCGCGCTGTTCGCCAACTCGCCCCGGCACGCCGGCCGCGACACCGGGTGGGCGTCACACCGGGTGCGGACGTGGTTCGGGGCCGACCCGAGCCGCACCCACCCGCCACCGCCGATCAAGGACTTCCACGCCGATCAAGGGCAAACGGTCGCGGATCGGAGATCAAACCACGACCATTCGCCCTTGATCGACGGGGAAGGCGCGGCGGGCGCCGCGGGCGCCGCAGGCGCCGCGAGCGCGGGGGACGCAGCGAGCGCGGGGAGCGCGGCGAGCACAGCGAGCGCGGAGGGAAGCGCGGCGGACGCAGCGAGGGCGGCGAGGGCGGGGGCGCGGGGGCGGAGGCCGTGGGGGCGTGGGCGCGGCGGGTGCTGGATACGCCGGTGCTCTGTGTGCGCGAAGGGGACGGGGTTCGCGACGTGCCCGGGCGGGTCACGTTCGCGGACTGGGTCGCGGGGGTGCCCGGCGCCCCGGACCGGCCGCCCACCTACGACGACCTGGACTACCACCTCAGCACGCTCTTCACGCCGGTACGGGCCCGGGGTTACCTGGAAGTCCGCTACCTCGACGCCCAGCCCACCGGCGACTGGTTCACCCCCGTCGGCGTACTCGCGGCGCTTTTTGCGCGGGAAGAGACGGTGGACGCGGCGTCCGCGATCGCCGCGCCCGCCGCGGACCGGTGGGTGGAGGCCGCCCGCGACGGCCTGGCCGATCCCGTGATCGCGGCGGTGGCGCCGCGACTGCGGGCGCTGGCGTGCGAGGCCCTCGCCGACACCGACCTGACGACCGAGACCGCCGAGGCCATCAGAGAACGCCTGACCCAAGGAGGCTTGTCATGACCGACACCGACGTCCGCACGCTGGTCGCCGCGGAACTGGACCGCGCCCGGGTCCGCAGCCTGGCGCTCACCGACGCGGTGGACGACGACGATCTGACCCGCCAGCACTCCCCGCTGATGTCGCCGCTGGTGTGGGACTTTGCCCACGTCGGCAACCAGGAGGAGTTGTGGCTGGTGCGCGACGTGGGCGGGCGCGAGCCGGTGCGGGCGGACATCGACCACCTCTACGACGCGTTCCAGCATCCGCGGGCGGACCGGCCGGCGCTGCCGCTGCTGGGGCCGGCGGAGGCGCGGGTCTACACCCGGACGGTGCGGGACAAGGTGCTGGACCTGCTCGACTCGGTGACGCTGGAGGGGCGGCCGCTGGTGGAGCGGGGGTTCGCGTTCGGGATGATCGTGCAGCACGAGCAGCAGCACGACGAGACCATGCTGGCCACCCACCAGCTGCGCGCGGGCCCGCCGGTGCTGCCGGCCGCGCCGCCGCCGCGGCCGGTCGCGCCCGTCGTCGGCGAGGCGCTGATCCCGGGCGGGTCCTTCAGCATGGGTACGTCGACCGAGCCCTGGGCGCTGGACAACGAGCGCCCGGCGCACACCGCCCGGGTCGGGGCGTTCCTGATCGACCGGGCGCCGGTGACGAACGCGCTCTATCAGGAGTTCGTCGACGCGGGCGGCTACGACAACCCGCGCTGGTGGAGTCCGGACGGCTGGGCGCATCGCAAGCGCGCCGGCCTGACCGGACCGATGCACTGGCACGGCGACGGGACGTACACGCGGTTCGGCCGGCGGGAGCCGATCGTGCCGGACGAGCCGGTGGTGCACGTCTGCTGGTACGAGGCGGAGGCGTACGCGGCGTGGGCCGGCAAGCGGCTGCCGACCGAGGCGGAGTGGGAGAAGGCGGCCCGCTTCGACCCGGCGACCGGCCGGTCCCGGCGCTACCCGTGGGGCGACGAGGATCCGGCCGAGCGGCACGCCAACCTCGGCCAGCGGCACCTCGCCCCGGCCCCGGTCGGCGCCTACCCCGAGGGTGCGTCGCCGTACGGGGTGCACCAGCTCATCGGCGACGTCTGGGAGTGGACGGCGTCCGACTTCCGGGGGTACGCCGGGTTCGCCGCGTTCCCGTACCGGGAGTACTCGGAGGTCTTCTTCGGGCCGGACTACAAGGTGCTGCGCGGCGGGTCGTTCGGCACCGACCGGTCGGCGTGCCGGGGCACGTTCCGCAACTGGGACTACCCGATCCGGCGACAGATCTTCAGCGGCTTCCGGTGCGCCCGCGACCCGCTGCCCGGCGAGGCGGCTTGATGTGCCGGCACCTGGCCTATCTCGGGCCACCTGTCAGCCTGGCGGCGCTGCTGCTCGACCCGCCGCACGGGCTGCTGCGCCAGTCCTGGGCGCCCCGGGACATGCGCGGCGGCGGCACCATCAACGCCGACGGCTTCGGCGTGGGGTGGTTCACCCCCCACGGCCCGGTGCGCTACCGGCGCGCGAGTCCGATGTGGAGCGACCCGGGCTTCGCGGAGCTGGCCCGGGTCGTGAAAACAAAAGCCACCCTGGCCGCGGTGCGCTCCGCCACCGTGGGCATGCCCGTCGCCGAGGGCGCCTGCGCACCGTTCGGGGAAGGCGATTGGCTCTTCAGCCACAACGGTGTCGTCAAGGGCTGGCCGCACAGCGTCGCCAAGCTCGCCGAGCGGCTGCCGGTCACCGATCTGCTCACCCTGGAGGCGCCCACCGACGCGGCGCTGCTGTGGGCGCTGGTGCGGCACCGGCTGCGCGGCGGCGCCGACCCGGCGGCCGCCCTGGCCACCACCGTGGCCGAGGTGACCGCCGCCGCGCCCGGCTCCCGGCTCAACCTGCTCCTGACCGGCGGCCGCCGGGCGTACGCCACGACGGCCGGGCACTCACTGTCCATCCAGGCCAGAACGGGCGCGGTGACCATCGCGTCGGAGCCGTCCGACGACGACCCCGCCTGGCAGACCGTTCCCGATCGCCGGCTCCTCGTGGCCGACCCCTTGACGTACACAGTGGAGGATCTGTGAGGCTCGACATCCATCTGACCGAGGCCGACCAGAGCCGGGCGCTGCGCGCGGACGCCCGCACCGGCCTGACCGCCTCGCCCAAGTGGCTGCCGCCGAAGTGGTTCTACGACAAGTGCGGCAGTGAGCTCTTCGAGCGCATCACCGAGCTGCCGGAGTACTACCCGACCCGGGCCGAGCGGGCCGCGCTCACCGCCCACGCGGCCGACATCGCCGCGGCGACCGGCGCGAAGACGCTGGTCGAGCTGGGGTCCGGCTCGTCCGACAAGACCCGGCTGCTGCTCGACGCGCTGCGCCGGTACGGCACGCTCGGGGCGTTCGCGCCGCTGGACGTGTCCGAGCCGGCGCTGCGGGCGGCCGCCACCGCGATCGACGCGGACTACCCCGACCTGGATGTGCACGCGATCGTCGGCGACTTCACCCGGCACCTGGACGAGATTCCGGCCGGCGAGGCGCGGCTCGTGGCGTTCCTGGGCGGGACGATCGGCAACCTGGTGCCGGCCGAGCGCGCCGAGTTCCTGTCCGGGCTGCACGCCGTGCTGGCACCGGGCGAGTGGTTTCTGCTGGGCACCGACCTGGTCAAGGACCCGGCCGCCCTGGTCGCCGCGTACGACGACGCGGAGGGCGTCACGGCCGAGTTCAACCGCAACGTGTTGTACGTGCTCAACCGGCAACTGGGCGCCGACTTCGACCCGGAGGCGTTCACCCACGTGGCGCTCTGGGACGCCGAGCGGGAGTGGATCGAGATGCGACTGCGCGCCGACCGGGACATGACCGTCCACATCGGAGAGCTGGACCTGGACGTGTCGTTCGCGGCCGGCGAGGAGCTGTACACCGAGGTGTCCGCCAAGTTCCGGCGGGAAGGGGTATTCGCCGAGTTGAGTGCCGCTGGCTTCGCGCCGCTGCACTGGTGGACCGACCCGGAGGGCAGGTTCGCGGTGACCCTGGCCCAAGCCCAGTGAGCCACTGTGACCTTGGACGTTGAGCGGGCGCGGCGGGAGACGCCCGGGTGCGCGCACGTCGTACACCTCAACAACGCCGGCGCGGCGCTCCCGCCCGCCGCGGTGACCGACGCCGTCGTCGACCACCTGCGCCTGGAGGCGCGGATCGGCGGGTACGAGGCGGCCGCCGCCGCCTCGCCCGCCGTGGAGAACGCGTACACCGCGATCGCCCGCCTCCTCGGGTGCGGGCCGCACGAGGTCGCGGTCATCGAAAACGCCACCCGCGCGTGGGACATGGCGTTCTACGCGCTGCGCTTCCGGCCCGGCGACCGCATCCTGACCGCCCGCAACGAGTACGCCAGCAACGTCATCGCGCTCCTGCAGGTGGCCGCGAGGACCGGCGCCCGGATCGAGGTGCTGGACACCGACGAGCACGGCCAGCCGTCCCTTGTGGACCTTTCCCGGCGGGTCGAGGGCGCCGCGCTGGTCGCCATCACGCACGTGCCCACGCACAGCGGGGTGGTCAACCCGGTCGCCGAGATCGGCGCGCTGACCCGGGCGGCCGGCGTGCCGTACCTGCTCGACGCGTGCCAGTCCGCCGGCCAGTTGCCGCTCGACGTCGGCGAGATCGGCTGCGACATGCTGGCCGCGACCGGTCGCAAGTTCCTGCGCGGGCCGCGCGGCACCGGCTTCCTGTACGTCTCGGAGCGGCTCGTCGAGCGCCTCGAACCGCCGTTCCTGGACCTGCACGCGGCCACCTGGACGGCCCCGACGAGTACGTCATCCGCCCGGACGCCCGGCGCTTCGAGACCTGGGAGACCAACTACGCCGGCAAGATCGGCCTCGGGGTGGCGGTGGACTACGCGCTCGGCTGGGGCCTTCCCGCGATCGAATCCCGGGTCACCGCGCTGGCCGCGCTGCTCCGGGAACGGCTGGCCGCACTGCCCGGCGTCACCGTACGCGACGAGGGCGTGCGGCGCTGCGGCATCGTCACGTTCACCGTGGACGGTGAGCCGGCCGAGCGCGTGCGGGACCGGCTCGCGGCGGCCAGGATCAACACGAGCGTGTCCCCCATCACGTACGCCCGCTACGACCTGGCCGCCCGCGGCCTGCCCGACCTGGTCCGCGCCTCGGTGCACTACTACAACACCGAGGACGAGCTGGACCAACTGTGCACGCAGCTACGGCAATAGCACCGCTCCGACGCCCGGCACCGCCTGCTCCCGCGCCTGCGCGAGCAGGGCGGCCGCCGCGGCCCGGCCGTTCTCGCCGGTGCGCGACATGCGCGCGGCGATCAGGCCGGCGACGAGCGGCGTGGAGAACGACGTGCCGCTCCACATCGCCATGCCGGAGAACTGCTCCACCCGCCCGACGTGCGGCGGCTCCTGGTAGGTGAACTTCCCGTTCGGGAACGCGTTGACCAGGTCCTGGCCCGGCGCGTACACGTCGACCCAGCCGCCGAAGTTGCTGAAGTCGGCCCGGCTGCGCCCGTCCGGGGCCAGCGCGCCGACCGACACCGTGTACGGCGAGGCCGCCGGCCAGAAGAACGACCGCTCGCCGTCGTTGCCGGCCGCCACCACCAGCGCCACGCCCTTGTAGTGGCTGAGCCTGTTCTCCCAGAAGACGTTGAACGCCAGCAGCCCGCCGTTCTGCGCGCGGGTACCGGCCGACATGCTGATGATGTCGGGGAACTCCTCGTGCAACGCCCGGTCCAGGTTTTGCACGAGGGTCGACTCCCAGGTGGCGCCGGCCCGCGGGAAGTAGTTCAGCACCCGCACCTCCGCGCGCGGGGCGACCGACCGCACCACGCCGGCGATGAACGTGCCGTGTCCCGCGTACGGCTCCAGCGTCCGGGGCGGGCCGGCCTTGACCAGCCGATCCTGCTCGCCGGTCACACCGTGCAGCCAGTGCGCCTTCGGCTGCATCGTGTTGTCCAGCCCGGTGTCGATGACCAGCACCTTCACCCCGGCGCCCGCGCCCGGGTCGGCCGCCGGCGGCGGGACCGGCGAGCCACCCGCCGACACCGGCTCCGGTTCGTTGGCCGGGCAGTTGGCGGCGTCCCCGGAGATGTGTACGACGTAGTCCGGCGCCGCACACCCGGAGCCGAGGCCGGCGATGTTGAGGTTTTCCTCCCCGTCGCGGATCACCCGCAGCGCGTCCAGGGTTTCGAGCCCGTCGAGGCGGAGCAGCCGGACCCCGGCGACCACCCGCTCGACGTCCGGGACATCGGTGGGCCGCGTCCGCGGCACGCCGATGCTCTCGCTGTACCGCAGCAGGATCTGGCGCGCCGGCTCCAGGTACTGCTCGCGGACCAGGATGTGCTTCTTCCGGTACAGGTACTGCATCTCCGGCGGGTCACCGTCGTTGCGGCCGACGCCCACCACGTCCCGCCCCCAAGCTGCCGGATGATGTGGTCGGCCTGAATCTGCTGCTTCGACCGCGCGTTGTCGGCCATTGCGTCCTCCCCCTCTACGATGATTCCCGTGGACGAGCCCCTGCTCGCGCTGGCGGTGTCCCGGCCGGCCGACGCTATCGCCAAGGCCGTCGCTTTGCTGTCCCAAAAGCCCGACGCGGGCACCCGGTCTATCGCCCATCAGGCCCGCGCGATCGTCCTGCGCGACTCCGGGCGGGTCGACGAGGCGATCGCCGAGCTGCGGGCGGCCCTGCGCGCGGCCAAGCGGTCCGGTTCGCCCGGCCGCGCGGTCGACGTACAGGCCACGCTGGGCCTGACCCTCGGGCTCGCCGGGCGCACGTCGCTGGGTCTGGCCACATTGGACACCGCCGTCGCGGGCAGCACCGGCGTCCTCGCCGGCCGGGTGCTGATGCGCCGGGCCAGCCTGCTGCGCCTGCTCGGCAAGTACGACGAGGCGCTGACCGACCTGCGGCGGGCGATCGGCCTGCTGCGCCGCGGCGGCGACCGGATCTGGGAGGCGCGCTCCCGCACCCACCGGTTCCTCGTGTACGCCGCCCTCGGCCAGGCCGCCCGCGGCGACCGCGACCTGGCGACCGCCGAACGCCTGCTCACCTCGGCCGGGCAGGAGATGGAGTCGGCGATGGTCGTGCACAACCGCGCCGACCTGGCCCTGCAGGGCGGCGACGTGCCGCGGGCGCTCGGCTTCCTGGACGAGGCGGCCGAGCGGTACGCGGCCATCGGCGTCGTCCGCCCGAACCTCGCGATCGACCGGTGCGCGGTGCTGCTCGCGGCTGGCCTGCCCGCCGAGGCGGTCGCGGTGGCCGACGCGGCGGTCCGCCGGGCCCGGTCCACCGGCGAGGCGACCAAGCTGGCGGAGCTGCTGCTGTCCGCCGCGCGCGCGGCGGTGGCGGCCGGGCAGCCCCGCGACGCCGCCGAGCGGGCCGCGTCCGCCCGCGACCTCTTCCGCCGGCAAGGCCGCCGCTGGTGGCAGGCCAGGGCCGCGTTCGTCGTCGTGCAGTCCCGGTACGCCGCGGGCGAGCGCGGCGGGCGGCTCCTTAGCCAGGCCACCCGGCTCGCCCACGAGCTGGACGCGGTACGGGCCGAGGAGGCGCCGGCGGCGCACCTGCTCGCCGGCCGGGTCGCCGCCGAGCTGGGCCGCGCCGCCGACGCCGACGCGCACCTGGCCCGGGCGGCGCGGTTCCGGCACCGGGGCCCCACGTTCGGGCACGCCGCCGGCTGGCTCGCGCACGCGATCCGGGCGCAGAGCCACGGCGCCACCGCGGCCACCCTGGTCGCCTGCCGGCGCGGGCTGGACGCCGCCGCCGAGCACCAGCGCACGCTCGGGGCGCCGGAGCTGCGCGCGCACGCCGCCGCGTACGGCACCGAACTGGTCGCCATCGCGCTGCGGCACGCCGTCCGCCGGGGCGACGCCCGGATGCTGCTCGGCTGGACCGAACGCTGGCGGGCCAGCGCGCTCGCCGTACCCCCGGCTCTGCCGCCCGACGACCCGGAGCTGACCGCGGAGCTCGGGGCGCTGCGCGACGTCGTACGCCGGCTGGATGGTGCGCACGCGGAGGGTGCGCCCACCGCGCGCCTGGAGCAGGACCGGGGCCGGCTGGAGGCCGCGATCCGGTCGCGGACCCGGCGCGCGGCCGGCGCGTCGGCCGGTCAGCTCTCCCGCTTCGACCTGGCGGCGCTGCTGGACGGCCTCGGCGACCACCAGCTCGTGGAGATCACCGCGGTGGACGGCGTCCTGTACGCGACGACCGTGGTCGGCAAGCGGGTCCGCATGCACCGGATCGGGGCGGTCGCCGACGCGGTCCGGGAGGTGGACTTCGCCCGGTTCACGCTGCGCCGGCTCGCCCACGGCCGGCCGCCGCTCGGGGCGCTGGACATGCTCGACCGCACCGGCGTGGCCCTGCAGCGGGCCCTGCTCGGCCCGGTCACGGTCGGCGATGGGCCGGTGGTCGTGGTGCCACCGGCGCAGCTGCACGCCGTACCGTGGGCGCTGTTGCCGGCGCTGCGCCGGGCGCCGCTGACGGTCGCCCCGTCGGCCGCCACCTGGCTGCGCGCGGGCGCGGTGCCGGCGCCGCGACGCCGCCGGGTCGCCCTGGTCGGCGGCCCCGGCCTTGCGGCGACCTCGGTCGAGGTGAAGCAGGTCGCGGCCGGCTACCCGGACCCGGTCGTGCTGAGCGACGGCGCCGCCACCGCGGCCGCCACGCTGGCCGCCCTCGACGGGGCGTGGACCGCGCACATCGCCGCGCACGGCACGTTCCACCGGGAGAACCCGCTCTTCTCCGCGCTCGCCCTCGACGACGGCCCGCTCATGGTGTACGACCTGGGCCGGCTCCGGCGGGCGCCGGTGCGGCTGGTGCTGTCCAGTTGCGAGTCCGGCGTCGCCGGCCCGGTCGCGGCCGACGAGCTCCTGGGCATGGTCAGCGCGCTGGTGCCGCTGGGCACCACGAGCCTGCTGGCCAGCGTCGTGCCGGTCAACGACACCGCCACGACCCCGCTGATGGTGGGCTTTCACGAGCGGCTGCGGGCCGGCGACTCGTTCGGCGCGGCGCTCCTCGCGGCTCGCGGCGAGGCCGCCGACGATCCGGTCGCCACCGCGACGGCCCTCTCCTTCCTCGCCCTCGGCCGCTGACGTCATGACCTCGTCGGGCTCACGGCGTGATCCACGCGGTCCGCACCAGGTCTCCGGTCGCGGACCGGTAGCGCAGGCGGACCGGACCGGCGGGTAGGTCCTCGACGGCGAAGCGGCCCAGGTCGTCAACGGCGACCGGGCGGCTCGTGCCGTCGCCCTGCTCAAGGGTGCACTCGGCGACGGGGCGCCGCTGAACTGGCCGATCAACCTCAGCCCGCCGCCGGACGGGCTGAGGTCGAGGTCGACCTGGACGCCACCCCCCTCGTACGACACCAGGCGGCTCTCCGTCTCGCGGGCGGGACCGCGGACGGCCTCGAAGGACCGGCCCAGGTCGGCGTCCGCGGAGTCGGCGACGAGCCGAGCCAGCTCGTGGTCGAGGTTTCGGGTCGTGATCGCGGCCCGCGCCGCGGCGACCACCACGGCGGGTACGGGGTCCGCCTCGCCGGCGACCCGGCGCAACTCGGCGATCAGAACGTCGTCATCGTCGGAGGTCATGGGGGTGCCTCCTCATGCGTTTCCGGGGGAAGGGGCTTCGAACGGGTGCGCACCGCGAAACATGATCTTGCGGAGCGCGTCGAGGCACCGGCGCCGCGTGGGGCCGATGCCGCCGATGGGCATGTCGAGTGCTTCCGACACCTCCGCGTACGACGGCGCCGGGTCGGCCATCAGCACCCGCAGCAGGGCCTGGCACCGGGGGCCCAGCGCGCGGAACGCCCGCCACAGCGCCGCGTCCCGCTCTTGCCGCAGGAGCGCGTCGTCGAGCGGGGCGGCGTCGTCGGGGATCAGGTCCCACCCCTCGGCGGCGACCGTACGGTTGCGCCGCCGCAGGATGGCCAGGCACTCCCGGCGGATCGTGGTGGCCAGCCACGCGCCGACCCGATCCGGGTCGCGCAGCGTGTCCAGCCCTTCCACGAGGTGCAGCCAGGTGGTCTGCACGGCGTCCGCGGCGTCCGCCTCGGACAGCCGCATGCCGCGGGCCACCGACCAGAGGAGGTTGACGTACCGGTCGGTCAGGGCGACCCACGCGGCCTCGTCACCGGCGCGCACCCGCTCGACGAGTTCGCGCGCGCCAGCCTCGCTCAACGGATCCATTCCATCCCCCAGGTTCGCCGGAACCATTCTGGCGAAGGGGGGACCAGCAAGTCCACGCGAAACGGATCCTGACATCACGCAAACAAGAGCAGCGACGCCCGAGCCTGATACAGACACTGTCAGCGGCTGAGCCGCCGGTACCGGCGTACCGCGAGCGGCGCGAAGACCGCGATGAGCACCACCGGCCAGGTCACGGCAAGCAGCAGCGGGTGCTGCGCCACCCACGAGTCGCCTCCGGCGCTCGGGTTGCCGAAGAGCTCGCGGCTCGCCGCCACGGTGGCCGAGAGCGGGTTCCACGCCGAGATCGCGCCGAGCCAGCCCGGCATGAGGTCGGGTGCCACGAAGACGTTGGAGATCGCGGTCAGCGGGAAGGCCAGCGGAAACACGATGATCGGTACGACGTCCGGGTTGGGCACGACCAGTCCCATGTAGATGCCCATCCAGGTCAGCGCGACCCGCAGCAGCAGGATGAGCCCGACCGCGACCAGCGCGTCGACCACGCCGTCGCGCCAGCGCCAGCCAACCAGCAGGCCACATACCACCAAAGTGGACATTTCAAGCAGGGCGCGCATCAGGTCGGCGCCGCTGCGCCCGGTCAGCAGCGCGGATCGGGCCACCGGCATCGACCGGAACCGGTCCACCACGCCCCTGTTGACGTCCAGCGCCACGGCGTTCGCGGTGGCGCCGAGGCCGTACAGCATGGTCATCACGAAGATGCCGGGCAGCAGGTACTCGCGATAGTTGCCGCCACCGGGCACCGCCATGCCGCTGCCGAAGACGTACCCGAAGACCAGCACGAACATGATGGGCAGGGAGAAGTAGATGACGATCTCCTCCGGCGCCCGCACCACGTGGGCCATGTTGCGCCGGGTCATCGTCCAGCCATCCACCAGGGCGGTCATGCCGCCACCTCCTCGCGCACGCGGTCGCCGGTCAGGTGCAGGAACGCCTCGTCGAGGGTCGGCCGGCGCAGGCCGATGTCCTCGACCCCGATGCCGGCGTCCTGCAACGCCCGCATCACGCCCGCCAGCGCGGCCACCCGGTCGGTGACCGGCGCGCCGAGCCGGCGTACGTCGATGTCGACCGCTGGCGTGGCCAAGCAGATCTCCCGGATGATCCCGGCGGCGGCGCCCAGGTCGGCCGCGTCGTGCACGACCACCTCCAGCCGGTCCGCGCCGATCCTCGACTTCAGCTCGTCCGGCGTGCCCTCGGCGACCACGTGGCCGGCGTCGACCACCGAGATCCGGCCGGCCAACTGGTCGGCCTCCTCCAGGTACTGCGTGGTGAGCAGCACCGTCGTGCCGCCGGCGACCAGCTCGCGGACCGCGTCCCAGAGCTGGTTGCGGCTGCGCGGGTCGAGGCCGGCGGTGGGCTCGTCGAGAAAGAGGACCTGCGGGGTCCGGATGAGGCTGGCGGCCAGGTCGAGCCGGCGGCGCATCCCGCCGGAGTACTCCCTGGCCGACTTGTCCGCCGCGTCCGCCAGCCCGAACCGGTCCAGCAGCTCGTCGGCCCGCTGCCGGGCGGCCCGCGGGCGCAGGTGGTAGAGGCGTCCGAAGAGGACCAGGTTCTGCCGGCCGCTGAGGATCTCGTCGACCGCGGCGTACTGCCCGGTCATGGCGATCAGGTCGCGGATCCGCTCCGGCTGGCGCGCCACGTCGTACCCGGCGACGAGGGCCCGGCCGCCGTCGAAGCGCAGCAGCGTGGACAGGATCCGCACCGCCGTGGTCTTGCCGGCGCCGTTCGGCCCCAGCAGCCCGTACACCGTGCCGGCCGGCACGCTCAGGTCGAAACCGTCGAGGGCGGTGGTCGCGCCGTACCGCTTGCGCAGCCCCTCGGCGACCACCGCGGGTGTCTCTGTCGTCATGCGGCTTACGGTCGCGGGCGGCGCTGACCGGTCACGCACCGTCCGCTGACAGCGCCCTGATCGCCTCCTCGCGGGTCATCGCGACGCCGCGGGCGAAGGCCGCGGCGTCGCCCGCCCGCTCCCGCCCGGCGTCCGCGTCCACCGCGCCCAGGGCGGCGCCCGCGCCGAGCAGCAGCGCGGCCCGCTCGCCCTCCGCGAGGCCGACCAGTCCCTCGACCGCGTCGGTCAGCGCGAACATGCTGCGCGTGCCGGCGGTGCCGGCCAACCCGCGCCGATACCAGGCACGCGCCGCGGCCGGGTCACCCTCCGCCTCCGCGATCCGACCAAGCGCCACGTGTACGGCGAACCGCGTCGCCTCCGCGCTGAACCACCCGGTCGGGCACTCGGCGAGCGCCGTCTCGCAGAGCGTCCGGGCCCCGGCCAGGTCGCCGCGGCGCCGGGCTACCTCGCCGAGCCCCAGGTGGGCCGCCGCCAGCAGCTCCAGCGCGCCCGACCGCCGGGCGTGGGCCACCGCCTGGAGGTAGTCGTCCCGCCCGCCATCCAGGTCGCCGGCGTACACCCGCCCGTCCGCGCGGATGCGCAGCAGGTCGGCGATGTCCACCGTGGAGTCCAGGGCCTCGGCCAGGCGCAGCGCCTCGCCCATCGGGGCGGCCGCCGCGGCGTGGTCGCCCCGCCAGTCGGCGAACTCGGCCAGCGCGGACAGGGCGACCATCATGCCCCAGCGCTCCCCCAGCGCCCGGAACCCGGCGAGCGCGGTGGCGATCTCCCGCTCGGCGGACTCGACGCGCCGGTAGTACAGCAGCGTCAGCCCGACGCCGATCGACCCCAGCGCCAGGATCCACGGATCCACGCCGAGCATGTCGCCCCACAGCTCGAGCATCTCGTTGCCGGACATGGGCCCGCCCTCCGGCGGCCCGGTGGCCAGCGCCGACAGGTACAGCAGGAACGGCTGCGCCGGCGGGCGATCGAGCTTGGGCAGGACCTCGCCGGCCGCCCAGACGCTGACCGGCAGCTGCGGGCACCCGGCCCCGCCCAACGAGGCGGTCAGCGCGCACAGCGCGTACTCCTCCGCCAGGCCGGGCGGTGGCTCGGTCCCGACCTGCGCCAACAACCGTGTGGCCAGCGCCGCGCTCTCCGTACGCAGGCCGCGCAGCCACCAGTAGAACGCCAGCGCCGCGACCAGCCGCAGCGCCGCCGGCGGGTCGTCGGCGGTCGCCCGGCGCAGCGCCGCGTGCAGGTTGTCGCGGTCCGCGTCCAGGCGGCGCAGCCACTCCAACTGCTCGGCGCGGCGCAGGTGCGGGTCCGCGGTCCGGGCCAGATCCAGGAAATACGCCGCGTGCGCGGCCCGCAGCTCCGCGATCTCGCCGGCCTCGGCCAGCCGCTCGGCGCAGAACGCCCGCACGGTCTCCAGCATCCAGTACCGGTCACCGGTCGCCACCACGAGCGACTTGTCGACCAGGCCGGTGAGCACGTCGACGTCCGCGCCGCACACCGCCTCGGCCGCGGCGAGCGTGGCCCCGCCCGCGAAGACCGTCAGCCGGCGGGCCAGCCGCTGCTCGGCCGCGTCCAGCAGATCCCAGCTCCACCCCACCACCGCCCGGAGCGTCTGGTGCCGCGGCTCGGCGGTGCGGCTCCCCCGGTTCAGCAGGCGAAACCGGTCGTCCAGGCGGGCCGCGACCTCCGCGACCGGCAGCGCCCGCAGCCGCGCCGCGGCCAGCTCGATGGCCAGCGGCAGACCGTCGAGGGTACGGCAGATCCGCAGCACCGCATCGTGGTTGTCGTCGACCGCGAAACCGGGTGCCACGTCGGCGGCCCGATCGGCGAAGAGCCGCACCGCCGGGTACACCACCAGCGCGTCCACGGCGTCCGGCGGCGGCACGGCGAGCCCGACGACCGGGCAGAGCGCCTCGCCGGTCAGGCCGAGCGGCTCCCGGCTGGTGGCCAGGATCCGCAGCCCGGGACAGGCACCGAGCAGCCGAGCGGCCAGCCGGGCGGCGTCCGCGACGACGTGCTCGCAGTTGTCCAGCACGATCAGCAGCCGGCGGTCGGCGAGCGCCGCGACCAGCCGTTCGGTGGCGTCCCGCCGGTCCGCCGTGCCGCGCAGGCCGGCCTCCCGCAGCCCGAGCGCCGCCAACACCGCCTGCGGCACGTCCTCGCCGGGCGCCACCGGTGCCAGCTCGACCAGGCACACATCGCCGTCCTGGCGGCCGGCGGCCTCGATGGCCAGCCGGGTCTTGCCCGCGCCGCCGGGCCCGTGCAGCGTGACCAGCCGCGCCTCGCCCAGCAGCTTGCCGACCCGGCGCAGCTCCTCCTCGCGCCCGACGAAGCTGGTGAGCTGGCCCGGCAGGCGCGGCGCTCGGATCGCCTCGTCCCGCAGGATGGCGACGTGCAGCGCGGACATCTCCGGCGAGGGGTCGACGCCCAGCTCCTCGGCCAGGATCCGCCGGCCCTCCTCGTACGCGGCCAGCGCCTCGGCCTGCCGCCCGCTGCCGTGCAGCGCGCCCATGAGGTGGACCCGCAGCCGCTCCCGCAGCGGGTGCGCGGCGACCAGGTCGCGCAGCTCGGCGACCAGCCCGGCGTGCCCGCCCAGCCCCAGCTCGGCCGCGACCTTGTCCTCGACCGCACCGAGGCGCAGCTCCTCCAGCCGGGCGGCCGGCGCGGTCGCGTACGGCGCGTCCGCCAGCGCGGGACCCCGCCACAGCTCCAGCGCCTCGCCCAGCGCGGCGGCCGCCCCGGCGAGGTCACCCGCCTGCAGCGCGCGCCGCCCCTCGCCGGCGAGCCGCGCGAACCGGTGCGCGTCGACGTCGTCCCGCTCCACCGCCAACCGGTAGCCCGCCGCCGGGTCGAACTCCACCCGGGCGTACTCGCCCAGCGTCTGGCGCAGCCGGGAAACCTGCGACTGGAGCGCGTTCGCGGCGCCGGCGGGCGGGTGGTCGCCGTACAGGCCGTCGATCAGCCGCTCCGCGGGGACGAGCCGGCCCGCGTCGAGCGCCAGCAGCGCGAGCAACGCCCGTACCCGCGGCCCACCGAGCGCCAACCGCCCCCCATCGGCCCCCGCACCTCCGTCCCGCCAAGCACCCCCACCCACACCCGCATCCCCCCATCCTCCCCACCCCCGTACGCCGCCCCGCCCTCCGCCGCCCCGCCCTCCGCCGCCCCGCCCTCCGCCGCCCCGCCCGGCACGCGCCGATCAAGGACTTTGGCGTCGATCAAGGGCAAACGGTCGTGGATCGGAGATCAAAGCACGGCCGTTCGCCCTTGATCGACGCCAAAGTCCTTGATCGGCGCGAACGCCGGCCGGCCGGTCGCGACGCGCGAGGCCGGGGCGGGGTCAGTAGCGGTACGAGTTTTCGTAGTCGCCGTCGTAGTTGTTGTCTTCCTTGACGAGGTCGAAACGCCCATCGCCGTTCAGGTCGTACGACAGGCGGTCGAGTTGCCCGTCGTAGTTGCGGTCCTCGGTCATCACGTCGTACGCGCCGTCGTGGTTGCGGTCGCGCGCCTCGAGGTCCATCACGCCGTCGAAGTTGGTGTCCCGCTTGTGCAGGTCCCAGCCGGGCTGCCCGTCCAGGTCGTACGTCAGGTGGTCGAACCGCCCGTCGAGGTTGGTGTCGAGCGCCCGCACGTCCCAGCGCCCGTCCTTGTTGATGTCCTCCCACGAGGCGTCGATGACACCGTCCTCGTTGCGGTCGTCTTGGACGACGTCGAACTGCCCGTCGTAGTTGGTGTCCTGCTCGTACCGCTCGTAGTGTCCGTCGCGGTCGTAGTCGTGGACCACGTAGTCGGTGAGCCCGTCGGAGTTCGCGTCGCTGCGGATCTCCGCCGGCAGCTCCGTGTACTGGTAGTTCTCGTGGTATTCGACAACGCCGGTGTCGAACGTGAAGTCGGTCATGGGTTTGAGGTTAGAAATAGCTCGACGCCCATTGATCCCAGCATCGTGCCACCCTCCAGGTTCAGCAGGTAGCGCTTGCGCTCCAGGCCGGCGGCGTACCCGGTCAGCTTGCCGTCCGCGCCGACCACCCGGTGGCAGGGGCGCAGGATCAGCAGCGGGTTCGCGCCGACCGCGGCCGCGACCGCGCGGATCCGGTCGCGCGGCGCCCCGACGCGCTCGGCCAGCGCGCCGTACGTGGCCGTCCGGCCGTACGGGATCGCGTCGACCGCGAGCCACACCCGCCGCTGGAACGCCGTGCCGCTGGCCGCGTACGGCAGGTCGAACGCGCGGCGCTCCCCCGCGAAGTACGCCCGCAGCTGGTGCCCCGCGTCGGCGAAGGCGTCCTGGTCGCGCCGCCACTCCGGCTGTGGTCGCGCGTCCACGGCCAGGCGGGTCAGCGCCGGGCCGCCGGGACCGGCCGACCCGACCAGCAGCAGGTCCCCGAGCGGGCTGTCGAATGTCGCGTAAACGGTTGCCATGACTCAAGTCTTCGCGGCCCGCGGACGAGATGCTGGCGGGTTTCGGACGTCACGCACAGGGCCACCGCCGCCCCCGAAGCAGAGGCGGCGGTGGCAGGCGACGCGGTCAGGCGGGTTCGCCGCTTGGTACGGCGAGTGCGGTGTTCAGGGATGCGGGGGTGCCGAAGTTGGGGTGCCGTCGGCGTTCCAGGTGAATTTTTGGGCGCGGGTGGAGCGGTTCATGTCGCAGCCGCCGCTGGTGGAGCTGTTGGCGTGGTAGACGATCCAGTCTTCGGTGCCGTCGGGGGATTTGAAGAAGCCGTTGTGGCCGGGTCCGTAGACGCCGTTGGCGTTGGAGCGTTGGAAGACGGGGTTGGCTGATTTGGTCCAGGAGGAGGACAGCAGGGGGTCGCCGCCGTTGTAGGTGAGCATGCCGAGTTTGTAGTCGGGGGTGGAGCAGTGTGAGGCGGAGTAGATGATGAAGGTTCTGCCGTTGCGTTGCAGGACTTCGCCGCCTTCGTTGACCGCGCCACCCACGGTTTCCCACGAGTAGGTGGGGGTGGACAGGGTCCGGCGGGTGCCGGACGCGGTCCAGGGGTTGGACAGCGGGCGGATGAACATGGGTTGGGATCCGTTGTAGAACGTGCCGAGCAAATAGAGTTGGCCGTTGAGTTGCAGGATGCCGGGGTCGAGTTCCCAGGTGTTGTCCGCGGTCGGGTCGAGCATGTCGGCCTTGAACGTGTAGGGGCCCATCGGGTCCAGGCCGGCGCTTTCCAGCACGTGGATGCGTTGGGTGCCCAGGTTGTAGGGCTCTTGGCCGGCGGTGTAGTAGAAGTACCAGCGTTGCCCGCTCGGCCCGTTGAGCAGATGGAACTCCGGCGCCCACATCGTGCCGGCACCGTTCGGCCGGGTCAGCGTGAACAGCAACGTGTCGGGGGCGGTGCGCAGCCCACCCAGCGTGGCCGACTTGCGCATCGTGATCGTGTTGTTCCACGTCGTCGTGGCCAGGTAGTAGAAGCCGTTGTAGTACGTCAACCACGGATCCGGACCCTGCACCTTCAACGGGTTGTTGAAGGTCCCCGTAGAGGTCCCGGCGTGTACGACGGCAGCCGCCATACCCGGGCGGTCGCGGTGGTGCACGGCAGCTGCACCAAGCGGTTGTCCGCCGCCGGCGCGATGCACTTGCTGGAGTGGACGGCTACCACGTTGAACGTGTTCGTCTGGCCGGCCACGGTCACCGCCTGCAGCCGGAACCGCTGGTTGTTGTTGCTGTGGCAGGCGTACTGGATGACGGTGGCGTTGTCCGCGGTCGAGGCGCCGAAGATGTCGACGCAGCTGCCGCTCGTCAGCGTCCGGATGTTGTACGTGTTGGCGACGCCGGCGACCGGCACGAACGTGAACGACTGCCGGGCCGCGCCGGACGCGCAGGTGGCCTGGGCGAGCTGCAGCGCACTGGTGGAGGCGCCGCCCGGCACCTCGGCGCACAGCCCGGAGCCCGAGTTGACGGCGGTACTGGTGAACGTGACCTCGGCGAGGGCCGGCGTGGCGGTCAGGACGGCCGGCGCGAGCGCAGCGACCAAGACGATTGGCAACGTAAAAGAGAGGGAGGACAAGCGGGGCACTGGGCATCACATCCCGTACGTGGACGATCGCTGCCCGGCTAGTCGGCAGCACTGTACCCCACCAAGCGGCGTCCACGATAGACGTCCACCGTTACCTTCCCGTTACCGAGCAGGCCCTATGGACGCCGATACGTTGAGGGAAACATCCGTGAGCTACATTCTCGGCCGCAAGCTGGAAAGGCAAGCATGACGGGCGATGGGCGGAAGCCGATGCGGATACTGCTCGTAGAGGACGACCTGCGGGTGACGGCGGTCATGACGTCGATGCTGCAACGGCGCGGGTACGACGTGGAGCACGCCGCGACGGCCAGTGCGGCTCTCGCGGCGGCCCCGTGCGACCTGGTGCTGCTGGACCTCAACCTGCCGGACGGCGACGGCGTCGACGTGTGCCGCACGCTCCGGGCGCGCAGCGCGCACCTGGGGATCATCGCCGTGACCGCGCGCGCCGAGGAGCGCGACCGCGTCACCGGGCTGCGCATGGGCGCCGACGACTACGTGGTCAAGCCGTTCTCGATGGCCGAGTTGCAGGCCCGCATCGAGGCGCTGCTGCGCCGGGCCGCCCGGCAGGCCCCGCCGCAGGAGGCCGTCGAGTGCGGGCCGCTGCGCATCGACCACGCCTGCCGGACCGTGGAGGTGAACGGCCGCGCGGTCTCGCTGACCCGCAAGGAGTTCGACATCCTGGCGTCGCTGGCCCGGCAGCCCGGCGTCGCGGTGACCCGCGAGCGCATCCTGCTGGACGTCTGGCAGACCACCTGGTCCGGCCGGCACACGCTGGAGGTCCACGTGGCGTCGCTGCGCGCCAAGCTCAGCCACCCCGACCTGGTGCAGACCGTCCGTGGAGTGGGCTACCGTCTGCGCACCGGGTAACAGGAGGCACCCTTGCGCAGGCGGCTCGTGAGCACGTACGTGCTGCTCTTGTGCTTGGTCCTGCTGGCCTTCGAGGTGCCACTGGCGGTGTCGCTGACCAACCGGGAGACGCAGCGCGTGCTCGCGGACCGGCTGGCCGACGCCACCCGGTTCGCCGCCCTCGCCGCCCCCGCGATGCGCAGCGGCGAGCTGGATTCGCTCACGGACGAGCTGCGCCGCTACCACGAGCTGTACGGCATCGGCACCATGCTGGTCGACCAGGATCAGCAGGTGTTGAGCGTGTTCGGCGCGCCGGCGCCCGACCCCGAACGCACCCAGGTCGCGATCCGCGGCGCGCTCGCCGGCCGGCAGGTCGGCACCCCGCCGACGCTCTGGCCGTGGCAGGAGCACCCGCTGGTCGTGGCCGTGCCGGTCAGCGACGGCGGCGCCGTACTCGGCACCGTGCTCACCGTCTCGCCCACCTGGCGCAACCGCCGCGAGGTCATCTCGTCGTGGCTGGAGCTGGGCCTGGTCAGCCTGCTCGCGCTCGCCGCGTGCGTCATCATGGCGCTGCGCCTGGCCGGTTGGGTGCTGCGGCCGGTGACCCGGCTCGACGCGGCCGCCCACGAGATCGGGGCGGGCGACAGCGCCGCGCGCGTCCAGCCCGGACTCGGGCCGCCGGAGCTGCGCCGGCTCTCGGCCAGCTTCAACGAGATGGCCGACGCGGTGGCCGAGGCGCTCGAACGCCAGCGCGCCTTCGTCGCCCACGCCAGCCACCAGCTGCGCAACCCGCTCACCGTGCTGCGCCTGCGCGTCGAGGACCTGGGCACCAAGCTCGTCGACGCGGACGACCGCGCCGACCACGAGATCGCCCTCGCCGAGACGGACCGGCTGGCCGACGTACTCGATGGGTTGCTCGCTCTGGCCCGGGCCGAACGCGGACAGCAGCGCGTCGAGGTCGTGGACGCGGTCGCCGTCGCGCGGCAGCGCGGCGAGGCGTGGGGGCCGCTCGTCGAACGGCGCGGCATCGAGCTGGTCACCCTCGTCCCGGACGAGCCCCGGTACGCCCGGCTCGTCGCCACCGCGCTCGACCAGTCCCTGGACGCCCTGATCGACAACGCGCTCAAGTTCACGCCGGCCGGCGGGCGGGTCGAGGTGGAGGTGGCGTCCCGGGACGGCGGCGTGGAGGTGGCCGTCCGGGACACCGGGCCGGGGATGACGCAGGAGCAGTGCCGGCTGGCGACCGAACGCTTCTGGCGCGCCCCCGACGCCCAGAACGTCGACGGCGCCGGCCTCGGCCTGCCGATCGTGACGGTGCTGGTGGAGGCGTCCGCCGGCCGCTTCACGCTGGCGCCCGCAGAATCCGGCGGCCTGGAGGCGCGGGTCTGGTTGCCGGCTGCTACTAAGGCTTGACCGACTTGAAGTAGCGGGCCGCGCCCGGATGCAACGGCACCGGCAGCGTGGCGATCGCCGAACGGATGTCGAGGCGCTCCGCCGCCGGGTGCGCGGCCGCCAGCACGTCCCGCCGCTCCATCAGCAGCCGGGCCAGGTCGAACGCCAGATCGTCCGGCATCGACGCCGGCACGACCAGCAGGTTCGGCACGGCGACCGTGGCCACCGGCGGCAGCTGGTACGCCGACGTGGGCACGTCGCGCACCACGTACACGTCGCTGTAGGCGGCGCGCAGCGGGGCGGCCCAGTCGGACAGGTCGATGATCCGGGTAGCGGACGCGCCGCTGAGCTTCTTGATCCCGGCGACCGGCAACCCGCCGGAGAAGAAGAACGCGTCGATCTCCCGGTTGGACAGCGCGCGGACCGAGTCGTCGAGGCTGAGCCGCTCCTGCCGGATCACCCCGGGCTCGGCCATGCCGGCGACCGACAGCAGCCGCCCGACGGTCACGCCGGTGCCCGAGCCGGGCGCGCCGACCGAGACCCGCCGGCCGCGCAGGTCCTGCAGCCGCGTGATCGGGCTGTCCGCGCGCACCACCAGGTGCAGCAGGTCGTCGTACACCCGGGCCAGGGCGGCCATGTTGGGCGCCGGTGAGACGCCCGAGACCAGGATGTCCGCCTGCGTGAACCCGATCTCCGCGGCGTTGCTCGACACCAGCTGCACGTTCTCCGCCGACGCCGCGGTCACCAGCACGGTCGCGTCGACCTCCGGCAGCTCCTGCTCGATGACGGACGCCAGCGCGGTGCCGACCGCGTGATAGACCGCCGTCGGGCTGCCCGTGGCGATGCGGATCTGGCGGTGCTCCGGCGTACCCCCGACGCAGGCCGCGGTGAGCGCCAGGACGATCAGGGCCTGTATCAAAGTGGGGGCCGGAGCGAGGCGAGGCCCAGGCGGCGATCCGGCGCCGCCGGTCGTCGTCTGGGTCCGCCGCAGCCCGGTCATCCACTTTGATACAGGCCCTAAACCCGACAGCGAGGCGCGGCGCGCGGCAGCGCGACGCCGGTGGGGTCTGGTGTGGGGGTCACCCAATGTCCCTCGGGTAGCGGTCCGCGCAAGTTTCCCTCAAGTCCTCGCCGCCGGTGTACCGGCCGAACGGTTCGATCGGCGACGGTGGACCCGTGACCGCCGGAAGGGGACAACCATGAACCACCAGACGGTGCCCGCCGACCTGCTGCCCGCCGCGTTCGAGTCGGCGTCGCTGATCCAGTGCACGGACGCCGGCCGCCCACCCGCGCGCCGGCGCCCCATGAGTGGAGTCGTCCACGCCCCGCGCCCCTTCGCGGAATTCGATCACGAAGACGCCGCCGGCCGCTTGGCCGGGCTGCTCGACGAGCTCGGCCTCGACGCCACCCACGAGGCGCGCATCGGGGGCGGCCGGCGGCGCTACACCGTCCAGCGGGTGCTGGTGCCACCCCGCCGCCGCGAGGACGCCGACCGGCTGCTGGCCGCCGCCTGGCACCAGGGCCGCCGCATGCTGCTGAGCACCGACCCGCTCGGCGCGTCCTCGCCGCGCAACGCCCAGCGCGTCACCCTGGCACGCGCGGCCTGGCGCGCCGCCCTGCTCGCCGGCGGCCGCCGGCTCCGTCCCGACTTTTTGGGGGTACGCCTTGGCGGTCAGGAGATGGCGGCGATCCTTGTGCGTGCGGCGCGGGTGCTCGGCGCGACCGCGACGGTCATGTCCCGCCCCGGCTGCATCCTGGTGACCGTCGCCGACCCCACCGACCGCACCCGGGTCCTCACGACCCTGACCCCCCGCCTCCCCCAAGCCGCCTAACCCCGCCCGCGCGCCCCTCCCCTCCCCGCGCCCCCTCCCCGCGCCCCCTCCCCTCCGCGCGCCGTCCGCGCGCCCCGCCTCCTCCTCCGCGTCGATCAAGGGCAAACGGCCGTGCTTCGATCTCCAAACCACGACCGTTTGCCCTTGATCGACGCGAAATCCCTTGATCGGCAAGGCGGGCAAGGCCGGAGCGGGGCAGGGCGGATTGGGCTGGGCCCACCGGTGATCATGGGGTTGGCGGTGGAGAGAGCGCTTGCCCGGACGCTAACTTCATGATCACCGCAGCGATCTGGCCCCTACCAGGTGGCGAGGCGGTACGTCGCTACGCCGACCACCAGGAGGGCGGGGATGGTGAGGACGTTGAGGGTGAGCAGGGTACGGGCGAAGGTGGGCACCGTGGCGGTGTAGCGCCCGAGGTCCATGTCGAACGGGGACACGTCGGGGCGCCGGGGCCGGCGACGATGCGGTTCGCGACCGCCCGGTACAGCTGCCGGTACAGGCGCTCCCCGCGCAGGTAGTACGCGTCGAGGCCCCAGAAGACCAGGGCCGGTACGAGGGCGATCGGCGCCAGCCCGGCGGAGCTGTCCTGGGTGCTCAGCACGGCGAGCACCACCGAGACGAGGCTGACCGACCAGCCGCGCACGGTGAACGAGTTCTGCGCCAGGCGGGTGATGATGCCCTGGATGTGGTCCAGATGCCGGAGCCGCAGTTCCTCGTCGCTGGTCATCCGCCCATTGTGGACCGGCGACGCTCAGCGGTCGATCGGGATCGCGGCGGTGACGGTGGCGCCGCGCGGGCCGGTGGTGACGTCGACGTCCCGGGACATCTGCCGGACCACCCACAGGCCGCGCCCGCCGTACGCGGTCAGGGGCGCGCGTTCGTGGCCGGCGGCGGGGTCGACGCCCGGCCCGCCGTCGCTGACCTCGCAGCGGATCACCGGCCCGTCCCGCCACAGTCGCAGCCGGCCGGCGCCGCCGCCGTGGCGGATCGCGTTGGTGGCCAGCTCGTTGGCGATCACCACGAGCTCCTCGACGGTCTCCTCGCCGGCGCCGAGCTGGGCGGCGTGGGCCGCGACGGCGGCGCGCAGGGCGTACAGGCCGTCGGCGTCGAACCGCTGGTCGAGGGCGGTCACGGCGTCCGGAGCCACCGGCGGGCTCGACCCGTCGTGGAAGCGCGCTGCGTGGTCACGGCCGACCATGGACCACCCTTACCCGAACGGCCGGCAACTCACTCGCGCCGACCAGGGCGAACATCTTGGCCACCAGGCGCGGGCCGGTGACGACCATCGAGCGGCCGGGCGGGAGCCCCGCCGCGGCCCTGCCGATCGCCGCCGCGGCGGCCGCGTCGAGGAAGCGCAGGTGTACGAGGTTGACGTGGATGTCGCCGCCGAGGCGCAGCGCCTCGGCGAGCGCGTGGTTGAGCTCCGGCAGGCGCTGGTAGTCGATCTCGCCGGCCAGCCGGATGCCGGGCGGCACGTGTTGGCGGCAGATGCGCAGCAGCGGGTCTTCGTAGTAGACGGCGGCGGCGACCGCACGCGGGTGCGCCTTGGCCGCGAAGGCGAGCGTGACCTGGTCGAAGCTCTGCCGGTCGTACTGGCAGATCGCGGTCAGCCGGCCACCGGTGAAGAGCCCGGCGACCTTGGACTCGAAGACGAGCAGCTCGTCGACCGCCGCCACCGGCTGGGTCGCCCAGCACATGTCCGCGGTGACCCGCAGCCCCGCGTACCCCTGCTGGTCGGCCATCGCCAGCTCGCCGGCCAGCACGTCGATCATCCCGGCCGCGGACGCCCGGCCGGAGCCGATCCAGGATCGCTCGTTGTCGCGCACGGTGAGCTGGCCGCGGCGTGGCGCCCGCACCTCCCGCTGCGCGAGCTCGCTGGCCAGGTCGGTCATGCCGGCCTGGTCGGTGAAGCAGACGACCTTCTGCCCCGCGCCGAGCCCGTCCCGCACGAACGCCGCCACGATGTCCAGCCGCTCCTCCGCGTCGGAGTACGTCAGGCAGGCGTGGTCGCCCGGGCTCAGGTCGTCCACCGAAACTGAACTGGTCATCGCGGTCACCATAGACGAGCTGCCCGGAATCCACCGTGCGGCCGAGCCAGAAGTGTTAGTTTTATTCGGCTTTGCCCGAGTTCGTTCCCTAGGGGGTGGAACGAATGGACGATGCCCTCCCCCTGCTGGCGTCGAAGCTCACGGCGCCGCCCCCACCCGAGGTGCTGGTCCCGCGGCCGCGGCTGACGCGGCTGCTCGACGCCGGGGTGTGCGGCCCGGTGTCGCTGATCGCCGCGCCGGCCGGCTGGGGCAAGACGGTGCTGCTGGCCTCCTGGGCCCGCGCGCAGGCGGCGGAACGCGCGGTCGGCTGGGTCTCGGTGGAGCCGAACGACGGCGCGGAGGACTTCTGGGCGTACCTCCGCGCCGCGCTCGCCACCCTGGACGTGGACAGCGGCGGCGACTCGGTACGACGGATGGCCGACGCGCTGACCCGGCTGACCCGGCCCGCCGTCGTCATCCTCGACGACCTGCACCTGGTGACCGACCCGGGCGTGCTGGACGGCCTGGACTTCCTGCTGCGGCACGCCGAGGGGCGGCTGCGGCTGGTCGTCGGGGCGCGCGCCGAACCCACGCTCGGGCTGCACCGCTGGCGCCTCGACGGCGGGCTCACCGAGCTGGCCGCCCACGACCTCGCCTTCACCCGGGAGGAGACGGCCGCCCTGCTGGCCCGCCACGGCGTACCCGCGTCCCGGCGGCAGGTCGACGACCTGCAGGTACGCACGGAGGGCTGGCCCGCGGGCCTGCGGTTCGCGGCGCGCGCGCTGCGCGCCCACCCGGACCCGGACCGGTACATCGCCGGGTTCGGCGGCGACGACCCGAGCGTGGCCGGCTACCTGGTCAACGAGGTGCTGCGCGGGCAGCCCGCCGAGGTGCGGGACGTGCTGCTGCGCACCTCGATCGCGGAACGCGTCTGGAGCGACCTCGCCGACGCGCTCACCGGGCGGCACGACGCCACTCGGGTGCTGGCCGAACTGGAGCGCACCAACGGGTTCGTGGTGCCGCTGGGGACTCGGCCGGCGGCGTACCGCTATCACCGGATGTTCGGCGAACTGTTGCGCGCCGAGCTGGGCCGGCACGCCCCGGAGCAGCTGACCGACCTGCACCGCCGGGCCGCCGCCTGGCACGCCGCGCGGGACATGTCACCGGACGCGCTCCGGCACGCGCTCGCCGCCCAGGACTGGGACCGCGCCACCAGCGTGCTGCTGCGGCACTGGCCGGAGCTGGTGCCGTACGACCGGCGGGCCGTGCCCTCCGCGCCCACGCCACCCCCGCCGCCGGACGCCGTGCGCGCCGACCCCGAGCTGGCCCTGGCGTACGCGGCGGAGCTGCTCGACGGCCGCGACCTGGCGACGGCCGACGACTACCTGCGCCTGGCGCACCGGCACCGGGACCGGCTCGCGGACGATCGCAAGCCCCGGTTCACGCTGATCGCCGCCGCGCTCCGGTTCGCGGAGGCGCAGCTCGGCGGCGACCGGGACGCGGTGCTCGGAGCCGCCCGCCGGCTCCTGGACCTGGTGCGCTTGACCGACCCGGCGGAGGCCGGCACGCGGGCCGTCGCGCTGACCGCGATCGCGGTGGCCGAGCTGGACGCCGGTGACCTGGTCGCCGCCGAGTCGGCCCTGACCAGCGGGCTCACCGACGCGCGGGACGCCGGACTGTCCCGGGCCCGGCTCGCCTGCGCCAGCCGGCTCGCCCTGGTCCGGGCGGTACGCGGCGAGCTGCGGGCCGCCGAAGAGATCGCTCGCACGGCGCTGGCCGCGCCGGCGTACTCGGAGATGGACCGTGGTTTCGCGCACCTGGCGCTGGCGGTCGTGGCCCTGCACCGCGACCGGCTGGCCGACGCGGAGGCCAACGTCGCGCTCGTGCCGCACGGGCCGGGGCCGGCGCTGGTCGCGCTCGCCGCGATGCTCCGCGCGGAGCTGCTGCGGTCCCGCGGCGATCCGGCCGCGGGCTACCGGGCGCTCGCCGCGGCCCGGGACGAGCTGGCCGAGCCTCCGCCGGGGGTGGCGCGGTGGCTGGCCACCGCGGAGGCCGAGCTGCGCACCGCGCAGGGCGACCCCGTGGCGGCGCGCGATCTGCTCGGCGGCGCGGAGGGGCATGCGGCGCGGCTCGCGCTGGCCCGCGCCCACCTGTGCGCGGGCGACCCGGTCGCCGCCGCGCGGGCGCTGCCGGCGGCGCCGGACCTCCCACTCCTGGTCCGGGTCGACGCCGGCGTGCTCGACGCGGTCGCCGCCCGCCGGGCCGGCGACCACCGCCGGGCCGCGCGCACGCTGGAGGCCGCGCTGCGGCTGGCCGAGCCGGAAGGGTTGCGGTACGTGTTCACCCGGGCGGGTCCGGAGGTACGCGAGATGCTGGCCGACCATCTCGACGCCGGTACCGCCCACTGGCCGCTGGTGTCCGCGCTGGTCGCCGCGGTCGAGCCCGGCCCGCCGGAGGCCGCCGCTCCGGCCGGCGACGCGCTGACCGACCGGGAGCTGACCGTGCTGCGCTACCTGCAGAGCATGCTGTCCAATGTGGAGATCGCGCGGGAGCTGTCGGTGTCGGTCAACACGGTCAAGACCCACGTGCGCAACATCTACCGCAAGCTGGCGGCCACCCGCCGGCGCGATGCCGTACGCCGCGGGCGCGAGCTGCGCCTCATCTAATCTCACCCAGCTTGGGTGAGCTCGCGTCACCTTTCCGGCGGTGATCCTGGCCCGTGTGAGGACTTTTGTCGTTGTCGGCGGCACCAGCGGTCTCGGGCTCGAAGTGGCCCGGATCCTCGTCCCCGACCACCGGGTCGTCGTGCTCGGCGACCAGCCCGAGGAGGTCAAGCAGGTCGCGGCCGATCTCGGCTGCGACGGCATGGCGTGCGACGTGGCCCGGTACGACCAGGTGCGGAGCGCCTTCGACGAGATCGGCGGTGAGCTGGACGGCCTGGTCCACTGCGCCGCCAGGTGGATCGGCGGCCGGCTGGAGGACCTGGCGCCGGAGGCGATCCAGCGGGCCGTCGAGGTCAACGTGCTGGGCACCGCGTACGTCCTGCGGGAGGCGCTGCGCCGCATGCACCGGCACGGCCACGGCAACATCGTGTACGTCGGCGCCGTCGCGGTGGACGTGCCGCGGCCCGGCATCCCGGTCTACCGGGCCACCAAGTGCTTCGGCGCCAGCCTGGTGGAGTCGCTCGCCCAGGCCACCGGCACGAACGGGATCAAGGTGATGCAGCTGCACCCCGGCCCGATGCCGACCCGGTTGCAGGAACGGGTGGGCGCCGAGTTTCTCGACACCGTCTACACCCCACCGGCCCAGGTGGCCCGGGAGGTCGTCCGGCTGCTGATGCTGGACGCGGACGACCCGTACGTCTCCGACCTGAGGGTGCTGCGGGCCGACGGACGGTGGTGACCGCAACGCGGGAAGGAACGGCGTGGGCGCCGCTGCGCATCGCCGCCTACCGCAACCTCTGGCTGGCCCTGCTGGCGGCCAACATCGGCACCTGGATGCAGACCGTCGGCGCCCAGTGGCTGCTGGTCAGCGAGTCGGACGCGGCCACCCCCGTCGCCCTCGTGCAGACCGCGAGCATGCTGCCGATCCTGCTGCTCGCGCTGCCCGCCGGGGTGCTGGCCGACGCGTTCGACAAGCGCCACCTGCTGATCGCCGTGCAGCTCGCGCTCGCCTGCGTCGGCCTGATCATGACCGTGCTGACCGCCACCGGGCACATGGGCGCGCCGCTGCTGCTGACGCTGACGTTCGCGCTGGGCACCGGCCAGGCGCTCACGCTGCCCGCCTGGGCGGCCTCGATCCCCGAACTGGTGCCGCGCGGCCTGTTGCGGTCCGCGTCCGCCCTGGGCTCCATCAGCGTGAACGTCGCCCGCGCGATCGGCCCGGCGGTGGCCGGCCTGCTCATCGCCGAGACGGGCGTGACCGTGGTGTTCGCCCTGAACACGGTCTCGTTCCTGGCGTTCGCCGCGGCCCTGGTGCGGTGGCGCCCCGGCGACACCCGGTCGGTCGCGGAGCCGGAACGCTTCACCGCCGCGCTGCGGGCCGGCGGCCGCTACGTGCGCCACTCCCGGGCCGTCCGCCGCCTACTGCGCCGGGTGGTGCTCTTCATCCTGCCCGGCAGCGCCCTGTGGGCGCTGCTCCCGCTGGTCGCCCGCCATCTGCTGGGGACCGGCTCACACGGGTACGGCGTGCTGCTCGGCGCGCTCGGCATCGGCGCGATCGGCGGCGGGCTCGCCCTGACGTGGGTGCGCGGCAAGGTCTCGGCCAGCCAGTTCCTGGCCACCGCCGGGTCGCTCTTCGCCGGCGTGCTGCTCGTCGTCGCCGCCGTCCGCGACCTCGCGATCGTCGCGGCGGCGCTGGTGCCCGCGGGCGCCGCCTGGGTGATCGTCCTGGCCAACCTGAACGCCGAGATGCAGCTCTTCCTGCCCGGCTGGGTACGCGCCCGCGGGCTCGCCGTCTACCAGGTCGTCTTCGCCGGCGGGCAGGCGCTCGGCGCGCTCGCCTGGGGCCTGCTCGCCGAGGCCGCCGGCCTGGTCAACGCGTTCATCGCCGCGGCGGCCCTGATGCTCCTGGACGCGATGTGGATGGCGGTCCGGCCGCTGCCCGACCTGCGCGGCGTGGACCGCGAACGCGCCACCGTCTGGCCGGAGCTGCGGATGGCGTTCGACCCGGACCCGCACGCCGGACCGGTGCTGGTCACCGCCGTCTACACGGTGCGCCCGGAACAGGAGGAGGCGTTCGTCAAGGCGATGCGGAAGGTACGCGGGTCGCGCCAGCAGACCGGCGCCATGCGGTGGGGCCTGTTCCGGGTGGGTGAGGAGCCGCAGCGGTTCGTCGAGGTCTACCAGCTCGCGTCGTGGGACGAGCACCAACGCCAGCACGGCGAACGGATGACCGGCGCGGACCAGGAGACCGAGCGGCGGGCCGTCGCCCTCGCCGAGGGCCCCGCCGACGTGCGGCACCTGCTGCCCGCGCTCACCCGTCCGGAATGAGGCGCCCTCACCCGCGCCGGTCCGACCATTTCCGACATGAGCGATCCGTTCCGATTGACAATGAGCCGGCTCCGCGGGCCGATCACCGAGGAGGACCACGTCCTCGGCAGCTCGTACGCCCCGGTCACGCTCGTGGAGTACGGCGACTACCAGTGCCCCGAGTCCGCCGCGGTGCACGTCATCGTGCAGGAGGTGCTGCGCCAGCGCCCGACCACGGTCGCGTTCGTCTTCCGGCACTTCCCGCTGACCGACGTCCACCCGTACTCCGAGATCGCCGCCGAGACCGCCGAGGCCGCCGCCGCCCGCGGGCACTTCTGGCAGATGCACGACTGGCTGTTCACCCACCAGGACCAGCTCAAGCCGCTGCACCTCGCGCTGGCCGTGGACCGGATCGGGCTGGACGTCGAGCGGATCGGCCGCGCCCTGAACGGCCACCTCTACCTGGACCGCATCCGGCGCGACTTCGGCAGCGGCGTACGCAGCGGCGTGGCCGGCACCCCGACGTTCTTCGTCAACGGCATCCGCCACGACGCCCCCAACTCCCTAGCCGCCCTCCTGACCGCCGTAGACGAAGCCGCCTCCGCGTGACCACCCCTCCCTCCCCGGTGATCAGGGAGTAGCTCGGGCGGGTCGCGGCGTGTCGACGGAGCTGCTCCCTGATCACCGCGATCTTGAGGGCCTCAGGGCCGGCGTGGGTACGCTCGCGTCATGGATCTCCGCAGCGCGCAGTGGTACGCCGGCACCGACCGCAACGCGTACATCCACCGCGCCTGGATGCGCCGCGGCCTCCCGGACTCCGCCTTCACCGGCCGCCCCACATCGCCATCGCCAACACCGCCTCCGACCTCACCCCCTGCAACGCCCACCTCGACGAGGTCGCCCGCAGCGTCGCCAACGGCGTCCACGAGGCCGGCGGCGTCCCGCTGAACCTCCCGGTCGTCTCGCTCGGCGAGACCCAGGTCCGCCCCACCGCCATGCTCTGGCGCAACCTCGCCGCGATGGCCATCGAAGAGATGCTGCGGGCCAACCCCATCGACGGCGTCGTCCTGCTCGGCGGCTGCGACAAGACCATCCCGGCCCTGCTCATGGCCGCCGCGTCCGTCGACCTGCCCGCCGTGGTCGTACCCGGCGGGCCGATGCTCACCGGGCACTTCCGCGGCACCCCGCTCGGCTGCGGCACCGACGTGTGGCGACTGTCCGAAGAGGTCCGCGCCGGCACGCTGTCGCAGGAGGCGTTCCTGCGGTCCGAATCCGCCATGATCCGCAGCAAGGGCCACTGCAACACCATGGGTACGGCGTCCACGATGGCCTGCATGGCCGAGGCGCTCGGCACCACCGTCCCCGGGATCGCCGGCACGCCCGCGCCGGACAGCCGGCTGCTGGCGCTCGCGCAGGAGACCGGCCGGCTCGCCGTCGAGCTGGTCGCCGAGGACCGCCGGCCGAGCACCATTCTCACCAGCGGCTCGTTTCGGAACGCGATCGTCACGCTGGCCGCGATCGGCGGCTCCACGAACGCCGTGGTCCACCTGCTGGCCATCGCCGGCCGGCTCGGCATCGACCTGACGCTGGACGACTTCGACCGTACGGGCTCCGGCGTGCCCCTGCTGGTCGATCTCCAGCCGGCCGGCCGCCACCTCATGGACGACATGTACCGGGCCGGTGGACTCCTCGCCGTCCTCAACGAGGTGCGCGATCTGCTCGACCCGGAGGCGCTGACCGTCACCGGCCGCCCGCTCGTCGAGCAGCTCACCGACGCCGAAATCTGGGACGAGTCCGTCATCCGCCGCCGCGCCGATCCGCTGCTGCCGGACGCCGGCATCGCCGTCCTGCGCGGCAACCTCGCCCCCGACGGCGCCGTCATCAAGCCGGCCGCCGCGTCGCCGGAACTGCTGCGGCACCGGGGCCGCGCGGTCGTCTTCGACAGCGTCGAGGACCTGCACGCCCGGCTGGACTCCCCGGATCTGGACGTCGACGAGACGTCCGTGCTCATCCTGCGCGGCTGCGGGCCCAAGGGCTATCCGGGCATGCCCGAGGTGGGCAACCTGCCGCTGCCGGCCAAGCTGCTCGCGAAGGGCATCCGCGACATGGTACGCGTCAGCGACGCCCGGATGAGCGGTACGGCGTACGGCACGGTGGTGCTGCACGCCGCACCCGAGGCGGCGATCGGCGGCCCGCTGTCGCTCGTACGCACCGGCGACATCGTCGTGCTGGACGTGCCCGCCCGCCGCCTCGACGTCGAACTGTCCACGGTGGAATTGGGACAGCGCCAACCGGCCGACGTGCGCGCCGCCGCCCCCGCGCGCGGCTGGGAGCGGCTCTACATCGACCACGTGCTACAGGCCGACAAGGGCGCCGATCTGGACTTCCTGGTGGGCTCCAGTGGGGACAGGGTCAGCCGGGAGTCACACTGACATCAGATTGGCCAGGTACCGGATCTGGGCCTGCCGCTGGAACGCCTGCCCGCCCTCGTGCCCGTTGTACGCCCACACCTTGATGTCCTTGTCGGCGGCGTAGTGGTTGTACGCGGCGTACACAGTGGATGGTGGGCACACCGCGTCCATGAGCGCGACGGAGAAGAGCGCCGGGGCGGTGGCCCGCGCCGCGAAGTTCACCCCGTCGAAGTAGCGCAGCGTGTCGAAGACCTGCTCGACCTGGTCCCGGTGCACCTTGCAGTACGTCCTCAGCTCCTGGTACGGGTACTCGTCGGTGATCTCCGTGGCGCGCCGGTACTGGCACAGGAACGGCACGTCCGGCATCGCCGCGACCAGCCCGTCGACGAGCCCTGCCACCGCGAGGGTGATGCCGCCGCCCTGGCTGCCGCCGCCGATGACCACCCGCCGCGCGTCGACCAGCGGGTGCTCGCGGGCCGTCTCGACCGCCCGCACCCCGTCGGCGAAGACCCGCCGGTAGTAGTAGTGCGCCGGGTCGAGAACGCCGCGGGTCATGAAACCGGGCGTCTGCGGTGCGCCGGACGCGTCCGGGTCGGGGGTGTCGCCGCTCAGGTAGCCGCCACTGCCCTGGCCCCGGGTGTCCATGACGAAGTGGGCGTACCCGGCCGCGCTCCAGTGCAGCCATTCGTGCGGCAGGCCGCGGCCACCGCCGTACCCGATGAACTCCACGACGCACGGCAACGGGCCGGTGGCGCCGCGCGGCGCGATGAACCATGCCTTGATGGGCTGGCCGGCGAAGCCGCTGAACGTCACGTCATGCACTTCCACAGTGGACAGTCCGCTGTCGTACGGCCGGAACGTCGCCGGCGTGGCGGCGGCCCGGGCCTCGTCGAGCGTGGCCGTCCAGAACGCGTCGAAGTCGGCGGGCTCGTCCCGGGTGGGCAGGTACTGGCGCAGCTCGTCCAGCGGCATATCGACGAACACGGCGCTCCCTTCATGATCGCGATTGCGACCACCCTAACCGGGCGGACGCGGACTCGGGTAGCGCCAAAAGGCGACGCGAAGAACTTATTGTCCTAAGGACCCCTTGTCCTACACCACCCACGGGCTCGCCCGGCATACTCCCGGGATGCCAGCGAGCATTGACGTCACCACCGGTGCCGGTCGCAGCGTGGCCCGCCTGCTGTGCCTGGTCTGCGCCGAGCTGCGCGACCAGGACAGCCTGATCCATGAGCCGGTCATGGCCAGCCGGATATGGCAGGGCGTCCTCACCGGACTGCTGCTCGCCGCGGACCACCCGTACCGTGGGACGGCGGCCGCACCGAGCCGGCCCCGCCACGTCAAGCGGGCGCTCGACGCGATGGAGGCGGACCCCGCCCGGCCGTTCACCGCCCACGACCTCGCCCGGATCGCCGGCGTGAGCGTGCGCGCCCTCCAGGAGGGCTTCCACCGGCACGTCGGTGTGCCGCCCATGACGTACCTGCGGCGGCTGCGCCTCGCCGGCGCGCACGCGGACCTGTGCCGGGCCGCGCCGGGCGAGGTGACTGTCGCGGCGGTCGCGCACCGCTGGGGCTTCGCCCACCTCGGCCGCTTCGCCGCCGAATACCGCCGGGAGTACGGGGTGTCCCCCGTTACGACGCTGGCTGGCTAGCCTCGCCTACGGATTTCGACGTCGATCAAGGGCGAACGGCCGTGGATTGGAGATCCAACCACGACCGTTCGCCCTTGATCGACGCAATAAGAACTAGCGGCCTAGCGTGTGGGAGATGGTCTTCGTGAGAGTGGCCTGGTCGTCGTCGCCGTCCAGGGACCAGACCATGGCGCCGCCCAGGCCCTTGGCGCGGATGTACAGGGACTTCTGCGCCACCACGATCGGGTCGTCGTACGTCCAGAAGGTGGTGCCGTCGAAGAGCCAGGCGTGCCCGGCGCGGAGGTCACGGTGGACGGTGAAACCGTTGGCCGGCAAGGTCTTGAGCTTCTTGTAGTCCTCGTACCCCGCCTCGAAGGTGGCCGGCGCGGGCCCGGTCGACGTACCGAACAGGCCGTTGGTGCCGCCGGTGACGCCGGTCCAGCCGCGGCCGTAGTACGGGATGCCGACCACGAGCTTGCCGCGCGGTGCGCCGCGCAGGAGCCAGGCGTTCACCGTGTTCTCCACGGAGAAGTCCGGGTTGTCAGGCGCCCCGGCCGGTACGCGCAGCGCCGACTGCTGGTTGGCCCGCGCCTCCCAGGTGCCGTGGAAGTCGTACCCCTGAAGGGTCCCGAAGTCCAGGTACTTGAAGATCTTCCGGACCTCGAAGCCGGCGTCGATCGTCGCCGGCGCGGCCGGCAGGAACGCGGTGAGCTGGTAGTGCTTGCGGGACGAGCGGCCGAACGCGTCGAGCTGGCGGCGGAACTCGGCGACCAGCAGGGTGAAGTTCTGCTTGTCCTCGGGGCGGACGACGTTGCCCGGCTCCCCGTCCGAGCCCGGCCACTCCCAGTCCAGGTCGATGCCGTCGAAGACGCCGGCGAGGGCCCCGGGGCCGCCCGAGCCGCCGTCCGGGTTGGGCAGGTTGCCCTTGAGGTAGAGGTCGATGCAGGAGGACACGAACGCCTTGCGGGAGGCGTCGGTAAGGGCCGCGTTGGAGAAGTACGTCGACCAGCTCCAGCCGCCGAGCGAGATGAGCACCTTCAGGTCGGGGTGCTTGGCCTTGAGCTTCTGCAGCTGCCCGAAGTTGCCGTTGAGCGGCTCGCCCCAGGTGTCGGCGACGCCGTCGACGCTCTCCTCGGCGGGCACCGGACGCTGGTAGTCGGCCCAGGAGTCGCCCTCGCCGGGACCGCCGTCGACGTAGCAGCGGCCGTCCGGGCTGACGTTGCCGAACGCGTAGTTGACGTGGGTGAGGCGGCTTGCGGCGCCGGACGTGTCGAGCTTCTTGACCGGGAACGCCCGGCCGTAGATGCCCCATTGCGTGAAGTACCCGACCTTGACGTACCCGTCGCGGTGGGATGACGACGCCGCGGCCGGTGTCCCGGCGGCGGCGACGAGGAGCGTGGCGATGGCGACGCCCGCGCCGAACAGTCTGCGCATGGGCAGAACAGTAAGTAAGGTTTCCTGTTAATTCAAGAGGCGCAGCCTGCCGATCGGGAGCGCGCCCGCCTTCAGCCAGCGCTCGACGCTGGCGGTGTACGCGGCGACGATGCGGGCCTCGACGCGGTGCCGCGACAGCAGGTCGACCGCGTCGTCGGCACCGAGCCCGCGCAGCCGCAGCACGGCGTACGCGAGCATGATGGACCGTCGGCGACCCTGCTGGCAGTGGACGAACACCCCGGCGTCCGGGTCGTCGGTGAGCACCCGCGCGGCGAAGAGCGCCGCCCCCGACCACAGGCGCGGCGGCTGCGGCCGGCCGAAGTCCCACATCGGCGCGTGCACCACCCGCGCCGGCCCGAACACCGCCCGCTCCGCGGCGAGATCCTGGGAAATCCACGTCTGCGGGGTCGAGCGGCAGTTCACGACGTGGGTGACGCCGTCGTCGACCAACCGGAGCAGGGTCGCGGCGGTGGGCAGGTGGCCGACCGCGATGCGCTGGTCACCGATCCAGCTCAGCGGCGTCGTACCGCGGCTCGGGCCGTATAGCCGGGTGCTGTAGCGGTGGAACTTTTCCCGCCAGCCGTCGACATATCGCATACCCACCCAGCTTACGCAGGCACTGATGCAAGGAAGGGCACCTTGTTAACGCTTTCTGCATAGGAAGGGCCCCCTCCTAACACTTGCCGGCCAGGCGCGGAGGCCGGCCATGACCACCGCCAGAGATCTTCCCAGCGCGCCATGAGGTAGCATCGGGCCCGCTTGGCAGAGGCATGACAATTCCGCTTGATATTTGATCTAGGAGGGCTTGATGCCCCCGGGCAGGCCGGCACCCCCCACTCACCGCACGCTCGCCGACGCCGCCACCGCGCAGCTGCACGAGGCGATCCTCGCTGGCGACCTCGGCGCCGGATCCCCGCTGCGCCTCACCGACCTGGCCGACAGCCTCGGGATGAGCATGATGCCCGTCCGCGAGGCGATCCGCCGGCTGGAGTCGCTGGGGCTCGTCGAGGTGATCCCCCACAAAGGAGCCTGGGTACGCGAGCTTACCCTCGACGACGCCCACGACACGCACGAGATGCGGCTCCTGTTGGAGGTCACCGCGGTCGAGCGCGCGGCACCGCGGTTCACCGACCGCGACACCGAGAAGGCGAAGGCCGCGCTGGACCGGCACGTCAACGCCGCGCAGATCGGCGACCAGGTGACCGCGCGGCAGGCGCACACGGACTTCCACTTCGCGATCTACGCCGCGGCCGGCTCCCGCTGGCTGCTGCACGCGCTCGAACCGGTGTGGCAGAACAGCGAGCGCTACCGCTTCGCCGGCACCCGCAGCGCCGAGGCCCAGGCCGACCGGCTCAAGGAGCACCAGGCCATCCTGGCGGCCTGCATGGCGCGCGACGCGGTGGCGGCCGCCGAGGCGCTGCGCGTACACATCCACAACTCCCGTTCCCGCGTCATCCAGAAGATGACCCGGCTCGACGAGAAGGACGCCTAGTGACGGAGCTTGGCCCGGTCGGCTACCGGATCATCCTGGAGAACGAGCACGTCCGGGTGTGGCAGGTGGCGCTCGGTCCCGGGGAAACGCAGCCGCTGCACTATCACGAGCACCCGTACCTGGTCATCGCGATCGAGGGCGCCATCAACCTGGTCGAGACGGCCGACGGCCAGCTGCGGGACGCGCCCGAGCCGACCGGCGGCGTCGTCTTCCGTCCACCGGGCGACACCCACACCCTGACGAACGTAGGCGAGACCCGTTACGTGGCCCGGATCGTGGAGCTGAAGACGGTGTCTTAGTTCGCGAGTGCTAGGTAGAGGAGGACGACCACCAGCACCGCGAACGCCACCAGCAGTCCGCCCACCAGCAGCGTCTCGCCGATACCGCGACCCTCTTCGTTCGGCATCCTTGCTCCCCAGGTTCTGATATTTGATCAGATCGCGGAGGATCATAGCAGGGCCGGCGGGTGGCGCGTTTCGGGGAGCAAAGTGTCGTACCCGCTCGGGAGAATCGAAGACAACCGAAGAAGTGGACGGACCTGGTGGGTAGTCATGTACGCAGTTACGTACAGAGTGGATCTGGCACACCGATGCGAGGCGCTGTTCGCCTCTGACCTTCAGTACTCGCAGCACCCCGCTCCGCAGGACGTACGCGCCGCGGTCATACGCACCCTCGACCGCCTCGGCGAAGCCGCCTGCCTGGCCCGGATGGCGCAGGAGTTCGGCGACCACCCGGACACCGCCGCGGCCCGCATGCGCTGGGCCCGCGAGGCCGTCGCGCTGGCGTACGCCGAGGCGCCCATCCCCACCCAACGCGCCTGCCTCGTCCCCACCGCGTAACACCCCTACTGGCCGCGCCCATCCCGGCCCTCGCCGCGCCCGCCCCGGCCCTCCTCGCGGCCCCTTCCCCACCCGCACCCGCACCCGCTCGGCCTCGCCCCCGCGCCCACGCCGCGCCCGCCCGGCCTCGCCCCGCGCCCACCCAGGCCCGCGCCCCCGCGCCCGCCCTGGCCCGCACGCCGCGCCCGCCCCGCCCGCCCCGCCCGCCCCGCCCGCCCCGCTCGCCCCGCCGATCAAGGGCAAACGGCCGTGCTTTGATCTCCAAACCACGGCCGTTTGCCCTTGATCGACGCAGAATTCCTTGATCGACGGGCGTGGGCGGCGCCCAGACCGGCACGGGTGTGTGGCGAGCACGCCCAAGCGGGCAGCCCAACCGCGCCGACACATGGTGCACGCGACGCGAAACGGTCGGCCGCCACCAAACCCCCCGTTACCGCCCAGTAGGGCGCCTCTGTTGGGGGTTGGCGCGTGAGTGGGGCGCCCTCAAGGCCGGGTAGTTAAGGGAATCAGGTCCATGTCAAGCGCTGATGTGACGCGGCCATCGCCCTCGACTTTGGCGACTGTGTCGAGAAATTGCCCTCCCAGGGGCAACTGCTCACCACAGTCACGGCATACGTCGACCCCGCCGCCGAACACACCACCGGCCCAGTCGGCGGACCCAGATCCAGCAGCCGGTTATATCGGATACATCCGGGTACAGGCCCGGCCCACCCCCAGCCAAGTCGAAGCTGGCAGTAGATCTAGACAAGTTAGGGCTCAATGTCAGCCATAACTCGTCTAGATCTACCCCGCCTTGGCTCCTGCGGTGATCATGAAGTTGGCGCCGGGGAGAGCCCTTTCCCTGCGGCTAACTCCATGATCACCGCAGGCTGGCGTCGGCTCCAACGCTCGGGAAGCGATCAGCCGCGCGGCTTGACAGCGCCCAGGAATCCTTGACTACCCGGCCTTGAGGGCGCCCCCATCACCGCCTGGTAAGGAACAGGCGCCCCTCCTCACGCCCCAGCCCCAACAGGGGCGCCCTACTGGGGAGTAGGCCAACACGCGCCGGAGCACACGTGAAGGGGGCGGCGGTCACCGCTGCGCTGGGCGTCACATCAACGACGCGGGCCAGATCCTGGTGGGCGGCTACGCCGAAGGTGCGTAGAACTGCGTGGTGGCCTGGACCGCGGCCGCGACCTGCTCGTCGCTGGCGCCCGACGCCCGCAGCGACTCGCCCCACGCCTGGCTGCTGCGCGTGCTGAACTCCCGCGCCTCCGGCGAGGACTCGAACTCCTCGTGGTCCGGGATCGACTCGCCCCGCAGGTGCATGCTCAGGCCGAGCAGCGAGAGGTCCCAGCCCACGCCGGTGGCGCCCGGCCCGTACTGCGACCACATCTCCTCGGGTACGACGGCGGTGTGCACCAACTCGAACTCGGTCGCACCGTCGCCGCCGGGCGCCAGGCGCACCTCGACCTCGGTCACGTCCTTCTCGGTGGGGTTCTCCCCGAACACCCACGTGACCTTCAACAGCCGGGGCGGTTCGCAGCGCAGGATCTCGCCGCCGGCGTTCCCCTTGAGCTGGTAGCTGCCGCCGACCTTGAGCTCGCCGGTGACCGGCATGAACCAGCGGTTGATCCGCTCGGGATCGGTGATCGCGTCCCAGACGTCGTCGATCTCCGCGTCGTACCGGCGGCGCAGCACCACGGTGCGGCCCTCGCCGGCCGGGATCCGCCCGTGACCGGTCTCCCGGTGTACGGCGGTCAGCTCATCGAGTATGTCCCTCATCGCTGTCTTCTCCGCTCTCGCTTTCCGCGCGCCAGCTCGGTCGCCAGCGCGTCCAACCGCTGGTTCCAGAAGGCACGGAACCGGTCCAGCCACGCGTCGACCTCCCGCAGGGGCGCGGCGTCCATCGTGTACAGACGGCGGGTGCCCTCGGCCCGGACGGTCGCGAATCCGTTGTCCCGCAACACCTTCAGGTGCTGCGACACGGCCGGTTGGGAGATCCCGAACTCCGCCTGGATGACCGTGGTGAGCGCCCCGGAGGTCTGCTCCCCCGCGGCGAGCAGCTCCAGGATCCGCCGCCGCACCGGGTCACCGAGGACGTCGAACGCGTGCACACTGGCGACTATGCCACCGCCCACTTATATAAGTCAAACATGGGATAGCAGGTTCGTGGCACACTGTTCGCCGCATCATCATGATCATGGGAGGCTCTTGATGCAGCGACGCTCCATCCTGCGCGGCCTGGCCGCCGGCGCCATCGCCGGCCCGTCCGCCGCGCTCCTCGGCAACACCCCGGCCCAGGCCGCGACCAGCTACTACGTCGCCACGACCGAGCAGGTCAAGAACAGGGTGCTGGTCTTTCACAAGAACGGCGCCTTCAGCGACGCGAACATCCACTGGAGCTTCAGCCCCGGTGGCGGCTCCTGGGCCAACCTGTCCGACATCAAGATCCGCAGCACGGCGGCGCAGGGCTGGATCGCGCTGGTCGTGGCGTCCGGCGGCAAGGCCGGCATCATCAACATCGGCAGCGAGAAGCACACCGAGCTCAACGACCTCAAGTGGCAGGCCACGCCGGGCGGCAATCCCCATGCCATCGAGCGCATTCCCGGAAACGGCTCCGTCGTCGTCGCCAGTTCCGCGGGCCATCTGACCGTGTACGCCCCGAGCAGCGTCAGCAACCTCGCCAGCCTGGCCAAGGTGCAGACGGTCAACCTCGCCGGCGCGCACGGCGTGCTGTGGGACCCGACGTACAAGCTGCTGTGGGCGATCGGCAAGGGCACGGTGCGCGGGTACGCCGTGGAGGGCTCGGGCCGGGGCACCCGGATCCGGCACTACGGCGCCGCGGTGAGCCTGGGCAGCAGCAACCTCGGGCACGACCTGCAGCCGGACTACAGCAACACGCAGCGGATGCTGTGCACCGCCACGGACGGCGTGTACGAGATCAGCACCGCCGGTGGGTCGTTCAGCAAGCGGAAGATCTCCAGCGAGACGCGGGTCAAGGCGTACGTGCGGCACTCGTCGGGCGAGGCCATCTCGGTACGCGCCGACAACACCGGCGCCCGTACCTGGGGCAGCCCGACGGTCCGCTTCTCCGCCTCCGCCGACCGCACGCGCGGCGGTGCCGAGTTCTACAAAGCGCGCATCTGGACCCCCGACTTCCAGTAGGGACCAGGCGTTAGGAAGGGCCCCCTGCTATGCAAAAAGCGATAACAGGGTGCCCTTCCTTGCACTCAGCGCGGGAGCAGGCGGGTGGTTAACACCTCGCGGGCCACACTCCGGCCGAGCGCCAGCCCGGCCTGGTTGCTGAACTCGAAGTGCTGGCCGCCGAAGACCCGGGACCGCCCAGCCTCGGCGGCCGCGACCGAGAAGCTCGGATAGCGACGCGCCACACCACCCGGCGCGCTGTCCGTGGCGTACTCGAATCCGATGTGGTCCTCGCGGAAGAACCCGGACAGGACCGCGGCGGCCGCGCCGCTGTACGAGCTGTGGCCGGAGACGTATTCCGGCGTGCCGCCGGCGCTGCCGGCGCGGGCCGACCAGGCCGGGTTGGGCGCGGTCAGCGGGTTGCCGTCGGTGTCGGCCTCGCGGATCGCGGTGGTCGGCCGCCAGTGGCGGTTGTCGAACTTGGTACGCACCGTGGCCACGGTCGTGTCGGCCAGCGCCATGCTCAGCAGGGCCAGCAGCCGCGCACCGTCGGCAATGGACAGTCCAGGTGAGACGGTGAGCGCGATGCCGATCCACGCGCCGGCCGGCTGGGCCGAACCGGCGGGCAGCGACCAGAACTGGTAGGTGGCGAGCTTGTCGTCCGCCGGGATCGCGGCGTCGCCGAGCAGGGCCACCTCGGCGAAGGCCGCCGCATAGTCCAGTGTGTCCAGTGCCGGCGGCGGGCCGGGCACGTGCGCGACCGGGTCGGCGACCGCGAACGGCCGCACGTCCCGATACTGCACACCCGACCAGGCGGCCCGGAACACGCCGGGCCCGGTGCCGGCCGGCTGGGCCCGCACCGGCGTGGACCCGTCGCCGGTGCGGGCAGCCACCACCCGGGCGCCGACCTGCCCGCCCCAGCGCGCCCCCTCGACGCGCCGGGGTCCGGGACGCAGGCCGGCGAGGTCCGCGTCGAGCCGGGTGTCGTACGCCGCCGCGCGGTCCGGGTCGAGCCGGATCAGCACGGCGTGCGCGGCGGCTACGGCCGCGGCGCGGGTGTCGGCGCCGCGCGGCCCCGGCTCCGGCACGAGCGCGGGCGCCCGGTCCCCCGCCAGGCCGTTGACCGCGTCGTAGATCGCCACATTCACCATCGCGTAGAGCCGGGCGGCGTCGGCGTCGGTCGCGCGCAGCGCCCGGACGGCGTCCAGCGCCAGCCGGTTCCACGCCGCGACCAGGTCGAATCCGGCCCGCCCGGCATCCGCCCGAGCGGGCGCACCCAGGCCCACGAGGACAAGGACCAGCACCACGGCGAGGGTCTTGCGCATGCGTGTACCTTGCACCCGCCCAGCGTGGACGGGGGCTGATACGTCGGCTACCGGACTGAAGTGATGACGAACTATTGAAATATCTATCTATTCTTGACCATTGTGACTAGTCTCGCCGGTGCCGTCCGAGGCGGGGGCCTCGGACTGGCTGAAGGGGAGACACCATGCGTCGAACCATCGCGATGCTGGCTGCCTGCGTGCTGGCGGCCGCAACTCTCGCACCGGGCGAAGCGTCCGCACAGGCGGCCAAGCCCAGTCCCGACGACCGGAAGGCGCTCGCCGCCGGTCTGCAGGTCGCCGACAAGGCGCCGGTCACGGCCAAGGCGCCGCCCGGCGCGAACCCGTACCTGTCGCTGCTGCCCAACCCGGCCAAGGCCGACCTCGCGGCCTGGGACAAGTACCTCGCGGCCAAGGGCAAGGAGCGCGCCAAGCAGAAGGCCGCGCAGCTTCGCGCGCTCGCGGCGGCCTCGCCGATCCTGGTCGACGAGGACGAGCCGGACGGCATCCGCGGCTCCAACGACAGCCCCGCCACCGCCCAGCCGGTGCCCGGCTTCGGCACCGCCAACCGGCAGAACCCGCGGGCTCGCGTGCTCGGCACGCTCTCGCCCGAGGTGGTCACGGCCGTCACCGTGCCGGCGAACGCGGAGGACGACGGGTCCATCCCGCTGGCCGGCGACACCGGCATCGGCTCGTCCCGCAACGGCATCAAGACGTCCGCGACCATCGGCGACGGTCCGCACGGCAGCGCCGGCTCCGGCTCCGGTGACTTCGACGTGTACCAGTTGGACGCCACCGCGGGCGAGAGCATCACCGTCGACATCGACACCCCGACCGGTTCGCTGGACTCGGTGGTGCTGCTGATCGACGCCACGGGCGAGATCATCGCCGCCGCTGACGACACCCCGGAGGGCTTCGACAGCCTGCTGCAGTTCCAGTTCACGGCCGCCGGCACGTACTACGTGTTCGTGACCGGGTTCCTGGCGCTGCCGAACGACCCGTTCGACTCCGGCAGCGGCACGGGCGCCGACAGCGAGGGCCCGTACGACGTGACCATCCTGGTCGGCGAGGCCGATGTGGACTTCTTCGCCGTACGGCTGCGCAAGGGCGACGTGCTGGGCGCCACGGTGACCGGCTCGCCGGCCGTGCTCAGCGTGTACGACACGGTGCCGCGACTGGTGCATGGCTCGTCCCAGGACGCGTCGTTCATCTACCCGGCCAACACCCCGCTGCCCGGCGGCGGCAACGCGGTCGTGGACTACGTCGCGGAGAAGGCCGGCCTGCACTACGTCGCGGTCAGCTCCGGCAGCGGCAACTACGACATCACCGTCGAGGCGTTCCGGCCCGCGCTGGAGGGCGCACCGCCGGTGCAGACGCTGTTCCTGGACTTCGACGGCGCCCGCCTCAACACCGCCCCGTTCGGCGGGCCGGGTGTGCGCACGCTGAGCCCGTTCAGCGCCTTCCTCGGCCGCTGGGGCCTCACCCGCGCGGACGAGAACGCGCTGATCAACGCGATCATCGCCGAGGTGACGGAGAACGTGCGCCAGGACCTCATCGCCAGCGGCCTGAACAACCGGTTCCAGATCCGGATCCGCAACAGCCGCGACCACGCCGACACCTTCGGCCAGGCGAACGTCAGCCGGGTCATCGTCGGCGGCACCATCGACGAGTCCGGCATCCCGACGATCGGCATCGCCCAGTCCATCGACCCGGGCAACTTCGAGACCGAAGAGTCGGCGCTCGTGCTGCTCGACGTGCTGAGCGACCCGGCCGGTGACGACGCGTCGCTGAACACGTACCTGACCAGCGCGAGCAACCGCATCGCGTTCATCGGGCAGGCGGTCGGCAACGTGGTCTCGCACGAGGCCGGGCACTTCTTCGGCAACTGGCACGTCGACCAGTTCAACGACATCGCCAACCTGATGGACCAGGGCGGCAACTTCCCGTTCCTGTACGGCGTCGGCCCGGACGGCGTCGGCGGCACCGCCGACGATCCCGACGTCGACTTCGGCGAGGACGAGTTCAACCCCAATGAGGGCTTCACGGGTACGGAGGACACCCTGAGCCGGGTGGTCTTCGGAGTCACCAGCTAACTAAGTAGTGGGCCGGCCGTCTAGGCATACCTAGTGGGGTGCTTAGGCGGCCGGCACCGCCTCGCTAAGCCGGCGGGGCGGCCAAGATAGGTAAACGCTCCCGATGTGTGTGGCCCCTTGCCAACCGAGGATTGATACATCAGCGGTTGACAAGGAGAAAAGCCATGATGATGCACCCGGATCTCTTGCTGGCCCAGGCGAACGACCGCCGTCGCGAGCTGATCGCCGAGGCCGACCAGGAGCGCCTTCTGAACATCGCCCGGCTGGCCCGCCGCGCCCGCCGCGCCCGCCAAGCGAAGCAAGACCCCGCGGCCCGGGGCCGGCCCGCCGGTACCCTGGCCTCGTGCGAACCATCCGCGGCGGTGCCAGCCCGGTGATGATCGGGCGAGGGAGCGAGCTGCGCCGGTTGGGGCAGCTCGCTTCGGCGCGTGAGCCGGCCGTCGCGATCATCGCGGGCGAGCCCGGCATCGGCAAGACCCGCCTCGTGCAGGAACTGCTGGAGCGCCTCTCGCCCGACACCGTCGTCCTGGTCGGCCAGGCCGAGCCCGGCTCGCTGTCCCGGCCGTACGAGGTGCTGCTGGACGCCATCGACGCCCGCCCGGAGGTTGATGCCGAGCAGCTCGCCGCGCTCGGCGACCCGCGCCGCAGCCCGGTCGAGCGGCTGCACACCGGCCTCGCCATCGTGTCCGACCTGGTCGGCGACGCCCCTGCGGTGCTCGTGTTCGAAGACCTGCACTGGGCCGACTCGGAGAGCGCGGCCCTCTTCGAGCGGATCGCCGACCAGCGCGGGCCGCGGCTGCTGATCGGCACGTACCGGCCGGACGAGGTGACCCGCCGGCAGCCGGTGGCCGGCCTGCTCGCCCGGATGGAACGCCGGCACGCCGTCACCCACGTACGCCTGGACCGGCTGAGCCCGTCGCAGACCGCGGCGATGCTCGCGGCGGCGACCGGCGCGCCGGCCTCCCCCGGGCCGCGGCCGCGCTGCACCACCGCACCGGCGGTAACCCGTTCTTCCTGGAGGAGCTGCTGCGCGGCTTTCCCGGGCTCGACTCGGAGGCGCTGGTCGACCAGCCGCTGCCGTGGAGCCTCGCCGACGTGCTGCGCCGCCAGGTCGACGACCTCGACCCGGTCAGCCACCGCATCGTCGAGGCGGCCGCCGTGCTCGGCCAGCGGATCCCGTTCGACCTGCTGGCGGGCGTGGCCGGGGCGACCGAGGACGAGCTGATCGGCGTGCTGCGCGACCTGGTCACCCGGGGCGTGCTGGTCGAGTCGGGCGAGGACGAGTTCGCCTTCCGGCACGCGCTGGTCCGGGAGGCGATCGCCGAGCAGATGCTGGGCCGGCAACGCAGGCGACTGCACGAGGCCGCTCTCGACGTACTCCTGAAAGGTGGCGCGTCGGACCCGGCGCTGGTCGCGCACCACGCGCACGGCGCGGGCCGGTATGACGACATGGTGGCCGCGGCCCGGCGCGGCACCGCGCTGTATCTGTCGATCGGCTCGGCCTATCAGGCGCTGCAGCTGGCCGAGCTTGGCCTGGAGGAGTCGCCGGACGACAGCGACCTGCTCGCCGGCGCCGCGCGGGCGGCGTGGCTGGCCGGGCTGCTGGACGAGGCGCTGCGGTACGGGCGGCGCTGGCGGGACGGCGCCGACACGACGACCTACCGGGCCGAGTCGCTCTACGTGCTGGTGCGGATCGCGTGGGAGTCCCGCGAGTTCGACGAGATGCGGGCCATGACCCGCCACATCGAGACGCTGATCGCGCAGCTCCCGCCGGGCGCCGACCAGGCGCGGGCGATGACCGCGATCGCCCAGTCGGCCTACCTGCTCGACGATCTCGACGCCGCGCTGCTGTGGTCGGACCGGGCGCTGGCGCTCGCCGACGAGTTCGACCTTCCTTTGGTACGCCTGGCGGCGCTGGTCGAGAAGGGTTCGACGCTGACCGAGCGGCCGGACCGGGCTGCCGAGGGCCGGGAGATCCTGGCCGGCCTGGTCGACGAGGCGGAGAAGGCCGACGAGTGGGTGCTGGCCGCGCGGGCGCTCAACCACCTGGTGCAGGAGCCGCCCGCGTCCCCGGTCGAGCAGGCCGAGCGGCTGGAACGGATGCGGGTCGACGCGGAACGGGCCGGGTTCGAGTCGCTGGCGGTGTCGTCGTACTTCCAGGGGCGCGCCCGGCTCGCCATGTGGGCCGGCGACCTCGCCGCCGCCATCGCCGCCCTGGAAGAGGGGCGCGAGCAGGACCGCGGCTACCGGCGCCGGGGCCGGTGGGCCGACTACCACGGCGTCTTCCTCGCCGGGCTCTATCTGGAGGCCACCGAGCTGGACAAGGCCGAGCGGGTCATCGCCGACCTGGTGGCCGTGCCGGACAACCCGCCGACGACGATCCCCGGGCTGGCGTTCCACCTGGCCTGCCGCCGCGGCGACCTGGCCCGCGCCGAGGCGACCCTGGACCAGTTGCTGACGGCGTTGGCCGCGCAGACCTGGCGCAGCGGCGACCAGGCCCACGACCTGATCTCGGCCGCCCTGGAGCTGGGGCTGCCGCAGCCGCGCCTGGACTCGCTGGCGGGCACGTTGCTCGACGACAACACCTGGGACGCGTACCGCACGCTCGTCGACGCGCAGCTCGCCGAAGCGCGCGGGCGGCACGCGGAGGCGCTGGCCGGTTACCTGTCGATCGCCGAGGCGCCGGTCATCGGGCCGGCGATCCGCGGCACCATCCACGTCGGCGCGGCCCGCTGCCTGCTCGCTTCTCCTTCGGCCTCGTCGGCTTCGTCCGGCTCGTCGGGCTCGTCGGCTTCGTCGGCGGGGGCGTCGGCGCAGGTGGAGGCGGCCACCACGCTGCTGGCCGGGTGGGGCGGATGGCGGGTGGCGCAGCTGGAGCAGGTGCGCGCCCGGCTCGGCATGGCGCCCGCCGACGCGCCGCCGGCTGTCACCGGCCCCGCCGCGCTCACCCCGCGGGAACGCGAGGTAGCGGTGCTGATCAGCGACGGGCTCACCAACAGCGAGCTGGCCCGGCGCCTCTACATCTCACCGAAGACCGCCGCCGTGCACGTCTCCAACATCCTGCGCAAGCTGGGCGTGTCGTCCCGGACGGAGGTGGGCGACCTCGTCCGGCGCGGCTGAGCTCCAATCGATCTCTGCCCTGCGCCTTTTCGGCACCTTTGCCGGCTTTTGTGGCCTCTGTCGGGCCATGAGTGCGGCCAGCGCCGTCGTGATCGGGACCGCGGCGATCAGGCCCATCGTGCCCACCACACTGCGGACGATCTCCTGGGCCAGCATCTGCGTGGTGAGCACCTGACCCAGCGGCGTGTGGCCGGCCGCCAGCAGGATGAGCAGTGGCAACGACGCGCCCGCGTACGCCAGCACGAGTGTGTTGATCACGCTGGTGATGTGCGCGCGGCCCACCCGGGACGCCGCCCGGTAGAGCCCGACCGCGGACAGCGACGGGTTGGCGTGGGAAAGCTCACTCACCGTCACCGCCTGGGTCACCGCCACATCGTCCAGTACGCCCAGCGACCCGATCAGGATGCCCGCCAGCAGCAGGCCCTGCATGTTGACGTCGCTGAAGGTGAGGCTGAGGAAGTTGGTCTCCTCGGTGCCGACGCCGGTGAGGTGCAGCGCGGCCGTCGCGAGCGCGGCGAGCAGCCCGGTCAACGTCAGGCTGGTGAGCGTGCCCAGGACCGCCACCGAGGTCGGCACCGTGAACCCGTGCGTGAGGTACAGCACCGACAACATGATCGCGGCCGAGCCGACCACCGCCACCAGCAGCGGCGAGCGCCCGTCCAGGATCGCCGGCACGATGAAGAAGAGCAACACGCCGAACGTGATCGCCAGCCCGCCCAGCGCCGCCAGCCCGCGCCACCGCCCGAACGCGACCACAGCGAGCGCGAACGCGATGCCGAGCACCCACAGGCCCGTACCACGCTGGTGATCCATGATCTGGTAGTCGGCGCCGGAGGCCGAACCCTCCGTGACGATCAACACGAGGTGGTCGCCCGGCTCGACCCGCGGAGCACCCGGTCCGGCCGGGATGTCCGTCTCGACCTGCTTGCCCTTGTCCGCGCCCTCGGTCAGCGTGATCGCGACGGTGCCGCAGATCCGCTGACCGCCGCCGGGCAACTCCGGCTGGTCGGCCGGGCACTCGGCCTGCGTGACCGCGACCACATCCCCGGTGACCTGGACCGCGTCCCCGCCCGCGTTCGGATTTCCGGCGTCGCCGCGCGGCCACAGCAGGACCATCGCGATGAGCGTCACAGCGGCCGCGCACGCCAGCACGGTGAGCGCGAACCGCCCCGCCCGCTGGTGCGCCGGCCCATCCCCAGCACCGTGCGCGTGCCCGTGATGGTGCCCGCTGACGTCCACCTCGCCGTCCATTGCACGCACGCTACCGCGCCCCCATCTCCCTCCCCTCTTGCGCCCTCTTCTCCGGGCCTCGCCCGTCGATCAAGGGCAAACGGCCGTGCTTTGATCTCCAAACCACGACCGTTTGCCCTTGATCGACGGCGTTGCCCTTGATCGGCGAGGTGGCCAGGCCGAGGGGACGGGCGGGGCTGGGCTGGGGTTCGGCAGCAGCTGTTACGTGTGAGTAGGGCGCCCCCACCGGGGCTGCGCGGGAGGAGGGCGCCCCCCAAGGCCGGGTAGTTCCCCGGTGCTGTCAAGCGGCGCCGGCTGGTCGCTTGCCGGCAAGTGGACCTGGTGGGGCAGGGCGGGATCTTGCGTCCGGATGTATCCGACCGACGCCAGCCTGCGGTGATCATGGGGTTAACGGTGGGGAGAGCGCTTGCCCTGACGCTAACTTCATGATCACCGCAACAATCGGGCCCTGCCCCCGACCCAGGCGAGCCCCCACCCACCTCGCCCACCGCGTCGATCAAGGATTTCGCCGTCGATCAAGGACGAACGGTCGTGGATTGGAGATCAAACCACGACCGTTCGCCCTTGATCGACGCAAAAGCAAGGCGCAAAGCAACGCGCAAGAGCAAGGCGCAAAAGCAAGGCGGGAGAGAGGTCACTCCTCGTGGTCGCCGGTGCGGCCGTCTAGGAGTTCGCGGAGGATGTCCAGGTGCCCGGTGTGGCGGGCGGTCTCCTCGATCATGTGGATGAGCGCCCACCGCATCGACACCTGCTCGCCGAACCAGGCCGTACCCAGGTCCTCGATCTCGACCTCGGCGATCACCTGGTCGGCCGCCGCCCGGGCGCGGGCGTAGAACGCGAGCACGTCGTCGGTGCTCTCGTGCGGCTCCACGCGCAGGTCCGCGTTCTCGTCCTCGTCGTCGAACGGGAGGGCTCGGTCTCCCGCCCGAATGTCTGGCAGAACCAGGCGTACTCGTTGGCCGCCAGGTGCTTGACCAGGCCGAGCAGGTTGGTCCCCGACGGAGTGACCGGCTGCCGGAGCCGCTCGTCGTCCAGGCCGCCGACCTTCCACAACACGACCTCGCGGTGACGGTTGAGGCTGGCGTGCAGGCTGAGCTTCTCATCGCCGGTGTAGGGCACACGTAGAACCACCAGGGGACCCTAACAGCGGGCTGTCGCGTACCATCGGCCAGCGTGACTTCACAAGGCCAGCGACCGTTCGCCGACGAGGCGCCCACCGTGCAGCTCGCGGCGGTCCCGGCGGAGGCGCCCGCGCCGGCGCCGCGGGCGGGCAAGGGCGGCGGCGGGTGCTGCTCGCGGGCGGGATCGCCGCGGCCGTCCTGCTGTCCGTGGGTGGTGCTTCGGCTTACGCGTACGCCGGGGAGGTGCCCCGGGTACGACGGTGCTCGGCATCAAGATCGGCGGCAAGAGCAAGGCCGAGGCGGCGCAGGCGCTCCAGGCGGGGCTGGGCGGGCTGGCCGGCCGGCTCGAGGCGGCGATCCCGGTGCGGCTGGGCGACAACGAGCAGACCACCGAGGTCCAGCCGGCCGAGGTCGGGCTGGGCGTGGACGTGGAAGCCACCGTGGCGTCGGCCGCGAAGGGCGGGGCAACCCGTTGAGCCTGCTCTTCGGCTCGCGCACGGTCGAGCCGGTGGTGACCGTCGACCCGGCGAAGGTCGACGAGGTGCTGCGCAAGAGCCTGGGCAAGGACGCGCAGGCGATGAAGCTGCCGTCGATCACGTTCACCGGCACCACGCCGAAGGCGACGTACCCGCAGCCGGGCAAGGGCCTGGACGCGGACAAGGCGGCGCAGGCGCTGCGCGAGGGCTGGCTGGGCATCCACCCGGTGGCGGTGCCGCTGGTCGAGGTGCACCCGGCCACCACCAAGGAAGAGGTCGACAAGCTCGTCGCCGACCTGGCCACGCCCGCGGTCGCGAGCCCGGTCACCGTCACCACCGACCGGGGCACGGTCACCGTCCCGCCGGCCGCGATCGCGAAGAGCCTGGTCCTCACCGCGGACAAGACCGGCAAGATCAACCCGCGGGTGGACGAGAAGAAGCTGCGCGCCGCCCTCGCGACCCCGCTGGCCAAGGTGGAGGTGCCGGCCAAGGACGCCACCGTCGCGCTCAAGGGCGGCAAGCCCACGGTCGTCGCCGGCGCCGACGGCCAGCAGGTGGACACCGCCGCGCTGAGCACGGACCTGCTGGGCGTACTGCCGAAGGCGGACGGCCGGACGGTGACCGGCACGCTGACGAAGGTGGCGCCGAAGACCACCACGGAGACCGTGGCCAAGCTGGGCATCAAGGAGCGCGTCTCCACGTTCACCACGAAGTTCCCGGGCGGGCTGTCGTCTCCCCGCAGCCAGAACATCGTGCTGGTGTCGAAGGAGGCGGACGGCGCGCTGGTGCTGCCCGGCCAGACGTTCTCGCTCAACACGCACACCGGCGAGCGGAGCTACGACCAGGGCTACAAGGACGCGCCGACCATCGTCGACGGCAAGCTGGTCCCGGGCCCGGCGGCGGCGTCTCGCAGTTCACGACCACGCTGTTCAACGCCGTCTACTACGCCGGCATGCAGGACGTCGAGCACAAGCCGCACTCGTACTACTTCTCCCGGTACCCGCCGGTGATCGAGTCGACGATCTTCCCGCCGTACCTGGACTTCAAGTTCAAGAACAACACCGATTACGGCGTGCTGATCGACACCTCGTACACGTCCAGCACGCTCACCGTGTCGGTCTGGAGCACCAAGGTCTACGACAGCGTCACCACCGAGTGGAGCGCGCGGCGCAACATCACCCAGCCGAAGACCACGTACCTCGAGCCGGGCCCCAAGTGCATCGAGACCGCCGGCCTGCCCGGGTTCACGCAGGACGCGTACCGGATCTTCAAGAAGGGCGGCAAGGTCGTCAAGCGGGAGAAGTTCAGCTGGACGTACAAGGCCGAGCCGAACTTCGTCTGCGGAAAAGCGCCGGCCTAGCCGCGCAGCACGCGGGTCACCTTCTCGGCCCGGGTACGGGCGTCGAGCGCCCCGGCGTCGAGGTTGGCGCACAGGACCAGCGTGGCGCCGGCGGCGAGCGGCGCCAGCAGCCACTGGATGGGGTGCTCGAACCTCGCCGCGTCGATGAGCACCCGGTCGCCGGCGCGGATGTCGTACGCCTCCGCGACGCCCCGGGCGCCCCGCCCCCACTCCTCGTACGTCGTGCCGTCCACCGTGGCCGCGTCCGTGTACCGGACCTGGGCGTCCGGGCGGAACGTGTCGGCGTGCCCGCGCACCTGCGCGACGTAGTCCAGGTAGCCGTCCGGCACCTCGCGCAGCGGCGTGGCCATCGGGCCGAGGCCGAGCACGAACCGGTGGTCGGCCTCCGGCACGTCCTCGATGATGTCGCGGACCCGGTCGAGGGCGGCGAAGACGGCGCCGACCGGCTCGTCCGCGCCCGGTCCGATCCGCGGCAGCCCGGCCGTGGCCGCGCTGTGGAAGGCCACCTCCACGCCGGCCGACCAGCAGCCGAGCAGTACGGCGGCGGTCTGCCAGTGCGGCGGCAGGAGCACCGCGGCCCGGTCCCCCGCCACCAGCCCGCAGGCGGCGAGCAGGTTGGCCGTCTTGGCGACCCAGTTGGTGAGCGTCACGCCGGAGACCTCGGTGCGCTCGCCTGTCGCGTCGTCGTAGTACGTCAGCAGCGGGCGGGCGGGATCCGCCACGGCCAGGGAGGCGAGCACCGGCCGACCCTACCCGGCGACGCGCTCGTCGTACGCGGCACGGGCGGCGGCGATCTCGTCCTGGTGATCCTCGGTCCAGGTGACCAGCGACTGGATGGTGGCGTGCAGGGTCGCGCCGAGCGGGGTCAGCTCGTAGTCGACCCGCGGCGGCACGACCGGGTGCACGGTACGGCGGACCAGCCCGTCGCGCTCCAGCTGGCGCAGCGTCACGGTCAGCATCCGCTGGCTGATGCCGTCGATCCTCTGGCGCAGCTCGGTGAAGCGCAGCGTACGCCGTTCGAGCAGCGCGATGACGAGCAGCGACCACTTGTCCGCGACCCGGTCCAGGATCTGGCGGACGGCACAGTCCTCCGGCGCGTACCCCTCCACAGGGGTCATGCTACGGAATGAGCAAAAGCTTCCCCGTCGTCCGTCGGGACTGAAGGTCGTCGTGCGCCCGGGGCGCGGCGGCCAGCGGGTAGCGGCCGCCGACCGTGATGGTCAGCGTGCCGTCGGCGACCCAGCCGAGCACGTCGGCGGCGCGGCGAGCCAGTTCGTCGTCGCGGGCGATGAAGTGCGCGAGCGTCGGCCGGGTCAGCGACAGCGAGCCGCCGGTCGCCAGGCGGTTCAGGTCGAACGGCGGCACCGGACCGCTGGCGTACCCGTAAAGGGCCAGCGTGCCGCGGACCCGCAGGCTGGCGAGGCTGGCGTCGAAGGTGGCGTGCCCGACGCCGTCGTAGACCGCGGCCACGCCCTCGTCCGCGGTGACCTGCCGCACGTGGGCGGCGACGTCGTCGTACCCGATGACCTCGGCCGCCCGGCCTGCCGGGCGAGCTTTTCCTTCTCCGGCGAGGAGACGGTGCCGATGACCCGCGCCCCGAGCTTGGTGGCGAGCTGGGTGAGCAGCAGGCCCATCCCGCCGGCGGCGGCGTGCACGAGCACCGTGTCGCCGGGGCGTACCGGATAGCTGTCGTGCAGCAGGTAGTGGGCGGTCATGCCCTGCAGCAGCGCTGCGGCGGCCTGCTCGTCGCTGACCTCGGCGGGCACCGGCACGACCCGGTTGGCCGGGGCGACGGCGAACTGGGCGTACGCGCCGGCCAGGTTGGTCGACGCCACCCGGTCGCCGACCGCGGGCCCGGTGACGTCCGGGCCCACCGCGACCACGGTGCCGGCGCCCTCCGAGCCGGGCGTGAAGGGCGGCACGGACGGATACAGGCCGGTGCGGTGGTACGTGTCGACGAAGTTGACGCCGGTGGCGGACAGCCGCACCAGCACCTGGCCCGGCCCGGGCTCGGGGGTCGGCGTCTCGACCAGGGTCAGCACCTCGGGGCCGCCGTGCTCGTGTACGCGGATCGCGTCCATCGTGAACCTCCCTCTCGAAGGCCAGGCTATCCGGGCCTCATACTTCACGCGTGAAGGTGCGCGCTCAGTTGCTCGTGGCGGCGACGGTGCTACTCGCGGTGGCCTGGCTCGCCGGCAGCGCGTGGCAGACCTCGCCGACGGGGACCAGCCTGGTGCTGGGCCTCCTGCTCCCGCTGGTGGTGCTCGGCGGCCTGACGACGGTGTACGTGGTGCAGCTGACGCGATCGCGGCGTCCGGCCACCCTCGAAGTCCGGGCCGGAGCGTTCGTCGCACCGCCCGCCTACCTGCGGGTCGCGGTGCACGCCTCCGTGTTCCTCGCCATCGGCGCGATGGTGGCCGGCCAGGCATTGCGGGACCTCGCGGACGTCCCGGCGATCAGCGTGCCGCTACTCGCGCTCGCGTCCCTCCAGATCCTGCTCTACGTGCCGTCGGTGCGGGCGGTGTTCGGGGACCAGCCGCGGGTCGAGCTGCGGCCGGAGGGGCTGAAGCTGTTCAACGTGCTGGGGACCCGGGCCATGCCGTGGGAGGCGATCGCGGTCGGCCCGTACCCGCGGCAGCGCCGGCAGGACGTCAACGAGATGGCCATCGGCCGGCCCGAGCTGGTGCACCGCAGCGGCCTGGAACGCTGGCTGGGGCAGCGGAAGGTGATGCTGCCGCCGCTGGTGGCGACCGACCCGATGTTTCTGGCCGCCGCGGTGAACCACTACCTCTTCCACGCCGAGCACCGCGCCGCGATCGGCACGCCGGCGGAGTACGCCCGGCTGTACGGCGTGCTCACCGGGCGGCCGGACGCACCGCCAGCGCCTGCGTGACCTCGTCACCGTGCCGGTCCGCCCACCCCGCCACGTAGGCCGTGGGGGTGGCGTGCGCCCCGAGCGCCTGCGCGCCGAACGCCGACTCGGGCACCGCGAGCGCCGGCGCCGGCACGCTGGCGCCCAGCTCGACCAGCAGGTCGCGCAGCGCCGCGCTCACCGAGGCCACGTGCGGCTCGGACGCCGCGATGGTCACGGGTACGGCGACGACGCCGGCCAGCGCCCCCGGGCCGAACTGATCCAGGAACACCTTCAGCAGCCCGGTGTAGGTGCCTTTGTAGGTGGGGGTCGCGACGACCAGCAGCCGCGCCGACCGCACCAGCGCGAACAGGTCCTCGCCGGAGGTCGAGCCGTACGCCGGCTCGGGCCCGAACGAGACACCGACGACGTCGGCCAGCTCCAGCACGCGGGTGTCCTCGATCGGCGCCAGCCGGGCCGCCAGCGCCTCGGCCAGCGCCCGGGTCCGCGAACCGGGGCGCGGATTGCCCACCAGCACAACGAGATCGGTCATGCTTAGACCCTATCTCCTATCGGGATAGTAGTCTACCGGCGGTCAGCGTGTGCGACGCCACCAGCGCCTGACCGGACAGCGTCACCCGGTACAGCGCCGGGCCCCACACCCGGGCCAGCTCGTCGTCGTCCAGCGGCACCGCCTCCACCGCGGGCGTGAGCAGCGCCGGGTCGTACCGGATCGCCAGGCCGCCGGCGTGCAGCAGGCCGGGCGCGACGACCTCGACCGGCGCGGCGGCCAGCAGCCGCAGGTCGACCCGGCCCGGATCGGCCAGCTCCCACGCGTCGGTCACGACCACCGCCGCCGGATCGCCGCGGTCCAGCCGCAGCGTCCGCCGCCACGACCGGATGCCAGCCCCCATCGGGTACGCGTCGCGCAGCTCCATGGCCAGCCCGGTGCCCTCGCAGACCACGTCCGTGGCCCGGTGGGCGGGGCCGGGGCCTGCTCGCGGCCGTTCATCTCGGGGACGTTGTGGTGGGTGCTGCGCATCGTCCAGATCTCGTACCGCCGGTCGGAGAACGTCTGCCGGGTGTACCGCCCGACCCCGGCGTCGACGAGCACCGGCCGGCCGTCCAGGGCCACGATGAACGTGCCGACGTCGTTGTGGTTGTGGTTTTCCGCGTTGTGCCCGCCCTTGGCCGCCAGGAAGAGCCCGTCGGCCCGGCCCGGCCGCTCCCGGACCACGAGGACCTCGGTGTCGGGCAGCCACTCCCGCCCCACGTACGGAAAGTCCCCTGTGGACGGTGGCGGGTCGAAGAGGGCGGCCAGTTCGCGCGCCAGCGACGTGGCGGGGTGGCGCGGCACCGCCGACCGGGGCGCACCGGCGAGCGCCGCCGCGTGCGCCATCACCTCCGGGTCGCCGACCGCCCGCCCGAAGCGGTACAGCAGCGCGGGTGCCTCGCTGCCGGGCTTGGGCCGGGCCGGGCCGTCCGCGAAGTTGACCTGCCACTCCCCGCGACGTGGGCCACCAGCGGGTAACGCGCCATCCTGCGCAGCACCGGATCGTAGCCGCGGCCCAGCAATTCCGCACATTCGAAGAGCGACGCGGCCGCCCGCCACCAGTACGCCACGCCCTCGTCGCAGCCGCCGTCCGGTGGGCACACGGCGAGGTAATTGTCCAGTCCGGTTCGGACCCGCGCGAGGGTCTGGTCCACATCGGACGGACCCAACAGCAACGCGACGGCGAGCACGTTGCTGTGGATCCACGGGTTCCAGTTGTTGAGCGGGCTACCGACGCCGGCGTACCACCACTCCTCGCGCTCGTGGTAGGGAGCCAGGATCCGGGACCGCGCCGCGCGGCGCAGCCGCTCCCGCGTACCGGGCGCCACCGCCTCGATCCGCGCGCCCAGCACCAGATCCGTGTACGCGAGCAGCCCGCCCGTCTCCGCGGCGAACAGGTCGAGCACCGGCTTGTCCGGGTCGGGCAGGGGTGCGCGCTCGTGCGCCGGGAGGCACCAGGTGCTCTCCTCGCACAGCAGCCAGATCCCGTCCACGACGTCGTCGAGCAGGTCGTCGCGGCCGGTCATCGCCGCGGCGAGCACCGCGGTGGCGAGCCGGTCCCGGCGGGCGAAGTACGGCGTCTCGTAGCCCACCCGGTCACCGTCGCGCCGGTAGCGCAGGTAGCCGGTCGCGGTGAGCTCCGGCCACGACTGCCCCAGCGCCTTGCTCGCGGCGTCCACGATGGACTGGTCGTGGACCGCGGCCCACGCCGGGTCGCCCGCGGCCGGAAAGCTCAGTGGGTCCACGGGTTGTAGTCCACTTCGAGGGGCTCCTGCTCCGGGCGTTCGTCCTCGGGCACGTGCTGGAGGTTGACCCGGATCCGGTACCAGATCGAGCTGCGGCCCCGCATGCCGTCCACCAGCACGTCGGCCGGCTCCAGACGTTCCACAGTAGACGGATGGCGGGCCTTCCAGCGGTCCAGGCCGGCGAGCGCCTCGTCCTTGGTCTTCGCGCGCGCGATCTCGATGAGCGGCATCGTGGACTGCCGGCGGCCGGTGCCCTTCGGCGGCTTCTCCGCCGGGCCGAGCCGCTTGGCAAGGTCGAGCAGCCCGAGCAGCGACCCGGACGACTCGTCCATGCCCTGCCAGGGGTCGCCGATCGCCGCGTACCGGTCGACGACCGCCGGCACGGTGAAGTCCTCCGGGCGGCACTCCGGCACCTCCGCCCAGGTCAGCGGCGTCGACACGCGGGCGTCCGGGGTCGGCCGCACCGAGTACGCCGAGGCGACCGTGCGGTCCTTGGCGTTCTGGTTGAAGTCGACGAACACGCCCTCCCGCTCCTCCTTCCACCACTTGCTGGTGGCCAGGTCCGGAGCCCGGTTCTCCACCTCGCGGGCGACCGTCTCGGCGGCCAGCCGCACGTCCCGGTACGACCAGTGCGGGTCGACGCGCGCGTAGATGTGGAAGCCGCGCGACCCGGACGTCTTGGGCCACCCGGTCAGCCCGTGGTCGGCCAGCACCTCCTGGGCCACCATGGCCACGTCGAGGATCTGTCGCCAGGGCACGCCCGGCACCGGGTCCAGGTCGATCCGCAACTCGTCCGGGCGGTCGAGGTCCTCGGCGCGTACCGGGTGCGGGTTGAGGTCGACGCAGCCCAGGTTGACCACCCAGGCCAGCGCGGCCGCGTCCCGCACGACGACCTCCTGCGCCGAGCGGCCGGACGCGTAGTGCAGCTCCGCCACCTCGGTCCAGTCCGGCCGGTTGGCGGGCACGCGCTTCTGCCAGACCGCCTCCTCCTCGATGCCCTTCACGAAGCGCTTGAGGATCATCGGCCGGCCGTACACCCCGCGCAGCGCCCCGTCGGCGACCGCCAGGTAGTACCGCACCAGATCCAGCTTCGTGTGCCCAGCGGCCGCGAACACCACCCGCTCGGGGTTGGTGATCGTCACCTCGCGGCCGGCGACCTCCAGGACCGTCGGCTTCGACATGTCCCTACCATAATCATGGCTAGGCCAGCGGGACGGTCGTCGAGGTCAGCTCGGTGGTCATGGTGAGGCCGCCGACCCCGGTCTCCTGCTTGACCAGCCCGAACCCGGGCCGGAACCAGAACCGCGCGGTGCCCTGCGTGATCCCGGCGATGGCGGTGCCGAACTTCACGTCCAGCTTGACCAGGTACGCCTCGGTGGACCCGGCCGCCACCGTCACCGGCTCGAACCCCTCGCCGGTCGCCGTGTAGGTCACCTCGGTGCGCGCGTTGATCCCGGCGCCGCTGAACGTCACGGAGGTCTTGCCGGTCGCGGACTTGCCCGCCTCCAACTCGGCGACCGGCGGGATCCGGACGTCGTCACCGGCGGCCTTGACCGTGAAGCCCGGTGCCGAGGCCGCGAACGCCGCCGCGTCGATGCTGAGCCCACCCTCAGGGCCGGTCAGGAACGCCCGCTGGACGGTGACCGCGGTGCCGGACCCGTCGTTGACCTCCTTGACCGTGACGGTCTGCCCGTCCGCGCCGGAGGCCACCTTGGTGACCGTGATGGACATCGTGCCGCTGACCGCGCCGCCGTTGGTGTACGTGAGCGCGGCGCCCTTGACGGGCGGATAGAAGTACAGCTCGGACGGGGTCGGTGACGGCGTTGGCGAGGGGGTGGGCGAGGCGGACGCCGACGGCGCCGCCGAGCCGCCCGGACTGTCGCTGTCGCAGCCCGACACGAGCAGCCCCACCATGGCCAGCGCGGTGACGGCGGCACGCCGTCGGGAATAGCCCAACACGCCGCAAGGCTACCGTGGTCGTGCGGACGGTGGCTGGCCGAGCAGGGTGCGGATCTCCGCGCGGCTGGTGACGCCCAGCTTCGCGTACGCGCGGGCGAGGTGGTTGTTGACCGTCTTCACGCCGAGCCCCAGGCGCTCGGCGATCTGCTTGCTGCTGTGCTGCGCGGCGAGCAGCACGACCTCCCGTTCCCGGGCGGTGAGCAGGTCGGCGACCTCGCCGTCCAGCAGCAGCGGCGTGCGCGCGCCGGAGCACCGGGCCCGCCACTGCGCGGCCCGCGCCGAGAGCAGCTGCGACTGGCCGCGCCGGCCGGCCCGCCGGAACGCCCGGGCCGCCACCGTCGCCGCCTCGGCCGCCAGCAGGTCGTGCCCCAGCAGCTCGAACGTCGCGGCCGCGTCGGCGAGTGCCCGCCCGTCCGAAGTGGCGAGCCCGCGGGCGGCGCCGGCCAGCGCCTCCGCGAACGGGGTGGCCAGCCGTACGGCCAGCGCGGCGAGCCGGTCCCGGTCGACCGTGCCGCCCAGCCGGCCGACCTCGTAGAGCGCGGCCGCCTCCACCGCCGGCATGTCGGCGGAGCGGGCCAGCTCGGCGGCGCCCTGGGCGTACCCGATGGCCTCGCTGGTGGCCCCTCGGACAGCACGGTCCAGGACCGCCACAGCTCGATCCACGGCTCGAAGATCCGGTTCGCGCCCGCGCCGAACGGCTCCACCTCGCCCATCCAGCGCAGCGCCTCGGCGGCCTCGCCGCGCAGCGCGGACACCCCCGCGAGGGCCGCGCCGCAGCACCGCCGGAAGCGGAAGGTGTCGTTTTCCTCGAAGCCGGCGAACGCCTCGCGCAGCATCGCGCCCGCCACGTCGAGGTGCCCCTGGGCGGCCGTGACCAGCCCACTGAAGAGCGCCCAGCCGCTGACCATCATCGGCACGCCGGCCTCGACAGCGAGCCGGTAGCCCTCGTCCGCGAACGCGCGCGCGCCGATCAGGTCGCCGGACGCCAGGTGGGCCAGGCAGGCGGCGATCTCGATCTCGTACACGCCCCACGGCATGACGTCCCGGTGCGCGGCGGCGACCGGCAGCCCGCGGTCGTGGATCGCGTCGGACTCGTCAAGGCGGCCGAGGAAGCCGGCCGCCGCCGTACCGCCCGCCGCGGCCCAGATGACCCCCTGCGGGTCGGCGCCGGGCCGGGCCAGCACCTGGCGGGCCACGTCGAGCGCCGCGCCGCACCGCCCGTCGAACACCAGGATCCAGGAGCGGGTCCCGTCGGCCAGCTCGCCGCGCGGACCGCCGGCCACGGCCATGAGCACCCGCTCCGCCGCGCCGGCCGCGCCGAGTCCCCAGTAGAGGGTCTCGGCCCGGGTCACCGCCCACAGCATCGGGTCGGTGGTCTCCGGGGGCGGCTCGTCGGACAGCAGCGCCACCGCCTCCGCGCTCTTGCCCCGGTACTCCAGGATCTCCGCGAGCAGCACGTCGGCCTCGGCGCCCGGCTCGGCGTTCCGGGCGGCCCGGGCCAGCCGCTCGGCCAGCCGCAGGTCGGACCAGCCGATGGCCTGGCGGGCGCCGACGCGTACCACGTCGGGGTGGGTGATCACGCCGCCGTCCACCTGCCACTGTGCGGCCCGCAGCGCGTCGTCGCGGCGGCGCATCGGGGTGTCCAGGAGCGCCTTGGCCAGCCGCCGGCGCACGATCCGGGCCCGGGTCAGCGGCATGCCGGCGCGCAGCACCTCGCCGTACAGCGGGTGGGCGAGCCGGGCCTCGACGCGGGCGCCGGAGCGCCCGACCGTCACCAGGCCGCTCTCCTCGGCGGCGCGGATCGAGGCGGCGTCGGCGAGCGTCTCCAGGGCGGGCAGGGCGACCGGCTCGCCCTCGGCCACCAGCTCGACCACGTGCCGGGTGCTGGCGTCCAGGCCCACCAGGTGGCGCGCCACCAGCTCGGTAACCCGCCCGCCGGGCTGGTACGCCGGGTCCAGCCGCCACACCCCGTACCGCTCGCGGAGCTTGCCGCCGGACAGTCCACCGTGGACCATCTCGCGCAGGGCGAGGGGGTTGCCCGCCGCCGCCTCGGTGAGCCGGCGCCGGCTCAGCCCGTCGATCGGGCCCTTCAGGTAGTGGCCCAGCAGGTGGTCGACCGCGGCGGCGGGGAGCCCGCCGAGCTCCAGCCGCTCGGCCCGCTCCTCCTTCCACAGCGCCGTGATCGCGTCGGCGACCGGCTCGCCCGTACGCAGGGTCAGCACCCCGAACGCGAGCCGCTCGGTGACCAGGTGCGTCACCACCGCCACGGACGAGTCGTCGAGCAGGTGGGCGTCGTCGACGCCGATCGCCACCCGGCGCCGGCCGCCCCACCTGCCCACCTGGGTGGCCACCGCGCGCAGCACGCCGAGCGGCCCGCCCACCGGCCGCCAGTCCGCCGGTACGAGCGGCGCCACCGCCCCGAACGGGATCGACGCGGCGGCCCGCGTGCCGACCACGCACTCCGCCCGGCTGCCGGCGGCGCGCAACCGGCCGAGCACCCGGCGGGCCAGCGCCGTCTTACCGACGCCCGCCGGGCCGGCGATCACGACAGCGTCCACATCGGACCCGTCGAACGCCGTCTCGATCGCCGCCAGCTCTTCGTCCCGCCCTACAAACGGCCACGCGTCCATCGATGGCACCTCCCCAGACAGAGCACTGATAGTTCGCGCCGCCGGCCGGATTGGATTGGTCGCGATCTCTACACATCGCGTATACACCTAGCGTATACGCGTAGTGTAGAGTACTCACATGTCGATCGCACAGACCTTTCTCGGGCTCCTGGAGTCGAGCCCACGCCACGGATACGACCTCAAGCGGGCGTACGACGAACGCTTCGGCCGGGCCCGTCCGCTGGCGTTCGGCCAGGTCTACGCGACCCTGTCCCGCCTGCTGAAGAACGGCCTCGTCGAGGTCGACGGCGTGGAGCCGGGCGAGGGGCCGGAGCGCAAGCGGTACGCGATCACGTCCGCCGGCGTCACCGACGTCGGCCGCTGGCTGTCCCAGCCGGAAAAGCCCGACCTGTACCTGCAGAGCACGCTCTACACCAAGGTGGTGCTGGCCCTGCTGACCGGCCGGCGGGCCGCCGACCTGCTCGACACCCAGCGCGCCGAGCACCTGCGCCTCATGCGCGAGCTGACCCGCCGCAAGACCGGCGGCGACTTCTCCGAACAGCTGATCTGCGACCACGCGCTCTTCCACCTGGAGGCCGACCTACGCTGGCTGGAGCTGACCGCGGCCCGCCTAGACGACCTGGCAACAGAGGTCCGCCCCTGACCACGCGCCGCGCCCTCCGTGCGCGGCTCTGTGCGTCGATCAAGGGCATATGGTCGTGGTTTGATCTCCAATCCACGGCCGTTTGCCCTTGATCGACGCGGAAATCCTTGATCGGCGAAGGCCGTCAGTCCGCCGCGAGCAGCGCGTCGCGCATGGCCCGCAACCGGCCCGCGAACGGCGGCCGGGCGCGATCGGCGAGGATCCGCACCGCGGCGACCGCCTCCGGCCGGCGCTCCGTCGGCAGCAGGCGGAGCGCCGCGGCGAGGACGCCCGCGACATCCCCACCCAGGTACGGCAGGTCCGGGTCGACCAGGTCCGGCCCGCGTACCCGCCGGGCGGCCGCCAGCACCGCGTCGACCGCCCACGCCCTGTCTCCGGCGCAGAGCGCGGCGACCGCCTCGGCCCAGCCGCCCGGCTCGAGCGTGCCGTCGCCGAGCAGCCCGCGCGCGATCGTGACCGTGGTCGCGGGCCGGCTCGCGCGTACCGCCGGCAGGGTCTGCTCGGCCAGCGCCGGGAACCACGACACCAGCCACGCCGCCGTCGCGGCCGTACGCGGATCAGGGTGAGCGAGCAGCGGGAGCAACGCCGGCACCTCCGCCTCCACCGCCCGGTAGGCCGCGACCGCCTCGGGATACATGGCGCCGTCGGCCTCCGGTGGACGCGGGAAGCAGTACGCGTCGTCGTCGCCGACCGCCAGGAAGCCGAGCAGCATGAGCGGCTCGACCGTGCCCGCGCGTACCGCTATCCCCGCCAGGTAGGGCACGGCCGCCGCGCTCGCGGAGAAGCGGGTGCCCTGATGACACAGCGCCGCGACGAGCTCGCCGACCGCGTCGTCATCGAGCGACCGCAGCAGATCCGGTACGTCGCCGGCGTCCCCGTAGGCGTGTTCGAGCCGCGGCCAGTCGACCCGATCGAGCTCCTCCAACCCGCGCACGCGACGACATTACGCTTGCCGGCATGGGACGGACGCACACGTACGACATCGTGGTCACCTGGACCGGCAACCGCGGCACGGGCACCAGCGGATACCGCGACTACACCCGGGACCACGATGTCGAGTCCGACGGCCTGGAGCCGATCGCGGGCAGCTCGGACCCGGCGTTCCGGGGCGACAAGACGCGCTGGAACCCGGAGCAGCTCCTGGTCGCCGCGCTGTCCCAGTGCCACATGCTGTCGTACCTGCACATGTGCGCCGTGGCGGGCGTCGTGGTGACCGGGTACGTCGACCGCGCGCACGGCGCGATGGAGCAAGCCGGCGACGGCGGCCACTTCACCGAGGTGGTGCTCCGCCCGGAGGTGACCGTGGCCTCGCCGGACATGGTGGACGCGGCCGAGCGCCTGCACACCGACGCACACCGCAACTGCTTCATCGCCAGCTCGGTCAACTTCCCGGTACGCCACGAGCCCACCACCCACCCGGCCTAACCCCCAACCGCCCAGCCCTCGCCGACCCCGCCGGGATCCTCGATCAAGGATTTCCACGCCGATCAAGGGCAAAAGGTCGCGGATCGGAGATCAAACCACGACCGTTCGCCCTTGATCGACGGCAAGAGGCGCCAAAAAGAGCGGCAAAAGAGCCGGCGCAAGAGCGGGCAAGTCAGGGCCAGTGTGGGGGGTGGGACAGGGGTGGGGGGAGGTGGGTTGCTTGGGTGCCGCGGGCGGCGGTGACCTGGGGCTGGGTCAGGAAGAGGCTGGCGGACAGGTCGGCGCCGGCCAGGTTCGCCCCGCGTAGGTCGGCGCCGATCAGGTCGGCCGCCGTCAGGTCGACGCCTCGCAGGTCGGCCCCGATCAGGTAAGCCCCGCGCAGGTTCGCGCCGCGTAGCCTCACCCGCCGCAGGTCCTTGCCGATCAGGTCGGCGCCCCGCCGTTCCGGCCCGCGCAAACCGGCCCGGGCCAGCTCGCTCGCCCGTACCAGCAAGGCGTTGACGTCTCGCCAGAGCGGGTCGGTGTCCACTGTGGCGAGTTCGTCGGGACCGCCGTGGGTGCGGCGCTCGGTCTCGTCGCGCAACCGGCCGAGGTCGGCGTGCAGCGGGCGGGCGGCGGGCAGGGCCAGCCCCTGGGTCAGGTACCAGAGCAGTTCGTGCAGCTGCCGCATCACCCGGTACGCGGCGAACATGGATTCGCCCAGCTCGGGCCGCCCACCGAAGGTGACCTGGGCGACCTTCTGGCCGGCGCCGAAGCAGTCGTACACGGTGCAGCCTGGAAATCCGCGGTCCCGCAGCCGGTCGTGGATGCCGCAGCGGAAGTCCTGCTGGAGGTTGGGGCAGGCGTGCCCGGCGGGTTTGTCGATGGCGAAGTCCGCGGACGCCGAGAAGGCCGGCACCACGCAGCACAGCCCGAAACAGCGTGCGCAGTCGGCGCGCAGGGTGTCCAGTGTCATGACCTCCGCCACGATACCGTCGGCGCCGTGACCGATTTGACTGTGCGTTTGCGTCCCGTCGTCGAGCACGACATCGAGATGTTCCGGCGGTTCAACACCGAGCCGGGCCTGATCGGGTTGGACTGGGCCGGCTACCGGGACGCGGCGGCTCCGGCCCGCCGGTTCGCGGAGGACGGCTATCTCGGCGCGGACAGCGGCCGGCTGATGGTGCATGTCGAGGAGGAGCAGGCGGCGGCCGGGTTCGTGAGCTACCTGGCGGGCAAGTACGGCGGCCTGGCCGGGTTCTGGGAGATCGGGATCGCGCTGTTGCCGGAGTGGCGCGGGCGGGGCGTCGGCTGGCGGGCCCAGGCGATGATCTGCGACTACCTCTTCGCGCACACGCCGGCCCAGCGGATCCAGGCGGGCACCCACGCGGAAAACGTCGCCGAGCAGAAGTCCCTGGTCAAGGCCGGTTTCCAGCTCGAAGGCGTGGTACGCGCGTGCGAGTTCCGGGCCGGCCGGTGGCGGGACGGCTACCTCTACAGCCGGCTGCGCGACGACCCGTCGCCTCTAGCAAACACAGGAATCGTCGCTACCTGACCCGGGACGGCCGGCCGCCCGCAGGTGGTCGAGCACCACCGCTGACATGTCGGCGAGCGCGTCGAGTTGCTCGCGCGTGAGCTTGTCGAGCAGCCATTGCCGGACATGTTCCGCCCGGATGGGCGCGGCGGCGGCGATGGCCGCCCGGCCCGCCTCGGTGATCGCGATCACCGAGCCCCGCGGCGCGCCCACGCACGCCTCCTTGGCCAGCAGGCCACGGTCGATCATGCGGGTCAGATGGTGGTGTAGCCGGCTCTTCTCGAAGTCGGTGACCGTGCTCAGCTCGAACGGCCGCATCCGCCCGCCCGGGGCGTTCACCAGGGCGGTCAGCACGGTGTAGTCGGGCTCGGACAGGCCGGTGTCGCGCTGGAGCTGGTGCCCGATGCGCCGGTAGAAGAGCACCGTCATGTCGTAGAACGCCTGCCAGGTGCGCTGTTCTCGCTCGTCGAGCCACTCCGCGGTGCCGGTCATCACACCATCCTACGAGCGGTTGACGCATCAACCCGATGCGATCTACCGTTCGAGATGACACATCAACTCAGCGCCCGGGAGACAACCATGACCAAGATCGGCATAATCATCGGCAGCACCCGGCCGGGCCGCCGCGCCGAGACCGTCGCCCGCTGGGTGTACGACATCGCGAGCCAGCGCACCGACGCCGAATTCGAGCTGGTGGACCTCCGCGACTTCAACCTGCCGCACCTCGACGAGGAGAACCCGGCCTCCCGCGGGGAGTACGCGCACGAGCACACCATCGCCTGGTCCCGCGCGGTGGACTCCTACGACGGGTACGTCTTCGTCACACCCGAGTACAACCACTCCACCTCCGGCGCCCTCAAGAACGCCATCGACTTCGTCTACAAGGAGTGGACCAACAAGGCCGCCGGCTTCGTCTCCTACGGCGGCGCGGGTGGCGCGCGGGCCGTCGAGCACCTCCGGCTGGTCATGGGCGAGTTGCAGGTCGCCGACGTCCGGGCCCAGGTGGCGCTGAGCCTGTTCACCGACTTCGAGAACTTCACCACGCTCGCCCCGTCGCCGTACCAGGTCGGCCAGCTCAGCACGATGCTCGACCAGGTCGTGGCGTGGAGCCGGGCGCTGCACGGCGTGCGCGAGCCGGTCGCGGCCTGAGCCGTTGGGCGGGGGCGAGGCCCCCGCCCACTACAACCGCCGGGCGGCCTTCGTCGCGATCTCCCGCATCCGGTCCCGATCATCCTGGTACGTCGAGAGCACCTCGACCCGGTCCCCGACCCGCACCACCGCGAGGATCTCGGGGATAACCGCCTGGTCGCCGGGGAGGACCTCGCCGGTGCTGGCGTCCACGCTCCTGGTCACGTGCCGGATCAGCACCGACTCGTCGCCGGCGAAGCGCTCACCCTCGACGCTGTAGGTGTGCACCACCCGGGCCGGTCGCGCCTCGGTGGACGCCTCCCCACCCGCGTAGCTGAACTCGGCACACGCGCCCACCATCGCGCGCACGTCGGACATCACCTGTTTCGCGACGGTCGCCGTCGGATAGCTGTTGAGCTCGGCGTGCACGGCGGGCACTGCGGCGTCATCCCCGCCGGGAGCCACGATGTTGATCCGCATCCAGGTGTACGAGCGGAAGGCCGTGATCCGCAGACCGGCGTACGCGTCGCACTCGTCCGCGTTGAACGACCAGGTCGGGTACTCCCCCGGCGCGAACGCGTTCTCGTTCTCCAGTGTGTAGCCGGCGCCGACGTCCGCGGGCTGCACCAGGTCTTCCGGGCCGAACCAGCCCGCCGGCATGGTGTACGACGCGGCGACGGACGGGGACGCGGACGGACTCGCCGACGGGCCGCTCCCGCCGACCGGGTCGTCGGCTAGGCCGCCGTCCCGGCCGGGCCCGACCAGCAGCCAGACCGACGCCACGACCAGCAGTACGGCGGCCGGCGCCGCCACGGCCTTGCGGATGGTGCGCCGCCGGGCGCGGGCGCGGATCTGGTCCGGCGCCGGCCAGTCCACCTCGGCGAGGTCCTGGGCCAGCAGCTGGGGGAGGTTTCCCGGGTCACGCATCGGCGGCCTCCTCCAGGTCGACGGTGAGCAGGCCGGCGAGCGCGCCCCGGCCGCGGGACAGGCGGGCCTTGACCGTGCCCACCGGCACCCCGGTCTCCCGGGCGACGTCCGCCACGGGCAGGCCGACCAGGTAGTACAGGGCGAGCGCGACGCGCTGCTCCTCGGGCAGGCGGCGCATCGCCGCGACGATCTCCACGGTGTCGGTGCTCGGCTCGGGCACCGCTCCGGCGGCGCCGTGCCGCACGTACGCCCGGGCCCGGCTGCGCAGGCTCCGCCAGCGGCTGACCGCGATGCGCGAGGCGACCACCCGTACCCAGGACTCCGGGTCGTCGTAGCGACCCACCGTCGACCAGCGCTGCCAGGCCCGCACGAACGCCTCCTGCACCGCGTCCTGCGCCTCGGCGAGGTCACCGGTCAGGACGTACACGAAACCGAGCAGCCGTTGCCGGCTGCCGCGATAGAACTCGTCGAACCCGTCGACGTCACTCACCGGCGCCTCCGCGAGAGGGAACGCAGTACATACGCGCCGACCCACCCGTCCGGTTGCGTCAACCGGCGGCCATTATCGCGTCGGCGACCAACTGCGCCGCCGGGCTCGGCTCGTGCCGCCCCCGGCGGTGGACCAGGTCGAGCCGCCGGGCACCCACCGCCGCCCCCGCGACCACCCGTACCCCGGGCAGGTCCGTGGGCAGCGCCAGCGCCGGCACCACCGCCGCCGCCAGGCCCGCGGACACCACCGCCAACGCCGCCGGAAACTCCAGGCACTCGTGCGGCCGGTCCAGGACCGCGTCGTGCTGCGCGGCCAGCCGGTCCAGCACGCGGTGGGTGGCCGAGCCGGGCGGCCCGTCCACCCACGGGCGGGCGAGCAGCGCGGCCACCCCCGCCACCGGCCCCCACCGCGCCGGGACGACGATCCGGTACGGGTCGTCCAGCAGCCGGGTCGCCCGCAGTCCCGGCAGTTCGGGCTCGGGATCGGCCGCGTCGGCCTCGGTGACCAGCAGGTCCAGTTCGCCGGAACGCAGCGCCGACCGGCCCGGTTTCGGCTCGACAAGCCGGATGTGGACGCGTACCCCCGGAGCGGCCTCGGCCACGGCGGCGGCCGCCGGCGCCAGGATGTGCCGCACCGCCGTGGGGAAGCCGCCCACGTTGACCGGACCGGTGACCTGGCCGGTGAGCGCGGCCAGGTCACGCTCGGCGGCGGCCAGCACCTCGGCGAGGCGGCCGGCGTGGCCGGCCAGCAGCCGCCCGGCGGCGGTGAGCCCGGCGGCCCGCCGGCCGCCCAGCCGGGACCGGTCCAGCAGCGTCACGCCGGTCTCCGCCTCCAGCCGGGCGATGTGTTGCGAGACCGCCGACGGGGTCAGGTGCAGCACCGACGCGGCCGCGAGCACGCCGCCGGCGTCGGCCACCGCGCGCAGGACGGCCAGCCGCCGCGGGTCGATCGGCATGCAGAAACACTACATGCACTATGAAGAGATATGCGCTACCACTGAACGCCGAGCGTGCGCGACGATCGACTCGTGAGCACCGAATACCGGGCGTCCTTCGACGCCGACATCACCTTCAGCAACGGCGGCGGGCTACAGGCACAGGGGTTCCGGCTGGACGTACCCGATGCGGATGTCACCGAGGCCGCGCTGGCCGACCTGCTGGTGCGCCACCTGGGCCTGTTGATGGTGGACGAGGTGCGGCTGCGCGGCGTGCGGGTGTTCGCCGAGCCGCACAAGGGCTCGCGCGGCGGGCCCGCGCCGGCGCCCGGGCCGCGGCGGCTGGTCGAGCTCAGCCACGTGATCACGGCCGGCATGACCACGTACCCCGGCCTGCCCGGCCCGGAGATCACGCCGCACCTGACCTTCGCCGACTCGCGCGCCCGCTACGCGCCGGGCACCGAATTCACGATCGGCCGCATCAGCATGGTCGGCAACACCGGCACCTACCTCGACAGCCCCTATCACCGGTACGCCGGCGGCACCGACCTCGCCGGCCTCCCGCTGGACGCGATCGCCGACCTGCCCGCGGTGGTGGTCCGGCTGGCCGGCGGCACCGAGCGCGGGATCGGCCCGAAGGCGCTGGCGCCGTACGATGTGGCCGGCGCCGCCGTCCTCCTGCACACCGGCTGGGACCGGCACTGGGGCACGCCCGAGTACGGGGTGGACGCCCCGTTCCTGACCGAGGAAGGGGCGAACGCACTGGTCGACGCGGGTGCGCGGCTGGTCGGGATCGACGCCGTCAACATCGACAGCACCGACGGTGGCGAACGGCCCGCCCACTCCATCCTGCTCGCCGCCGGCGTACCCGTCCTGGAGCACCTCACCGGCCTGGACCAGGTGCCGGTGACCGGTGCCCGCCTGCACGCCGCTCCCCCGCGGGTGCGCGACTTCGGCACCTTCCCGGTCCGGGCGTACGCGGTGCTTCCTTGACCCTCTTGGTGCTTCCGTGACCCTCTTCGTGGAGGCCGTCGGCTGGGCCGGGGCCGGCTGCCTGCTGCTGGCGTATGCCTTGCTGTCCGCGGGGCGGCTGACCACCGGGCCCGCGTACCAGCTACTCAACCTCGCCGGCTCGGTCGGGCTGGCGGTCAACGCGATCGTCCACAGTGCCTGGCCCTCGTCCAGCCTCAACCTGGTGTGGCTGGCGATCGGCCTCGCCGCGCTCGCGCGGCGGCGGGTTGACACATCGACAGCGGAGCGGAACGATATTGATGGGAGTCGGTCCCCTTCTCGCTTCACGCTGCGCTAGTTCTTCCTGCGCTTGTTCTCCCTAAGGACCGACATGAAAAGACGCGTGCTTGCCGCGCTGAGCGCCGCTGCCCTGCTGGCGCTGTCCCTCGTCCTCGTCAACCGCCCCGCCGGTGCGCTCACCGTCCCGGAGCCCACCACCTCCCCGGCGATTGGCAACTCCACCTACTTCGACGGGCTCGGCTCGCCGTACGGCGGGTGCGGGCTGCCCCAGGCCGAGTTGGAGACGCAGGACTTCGTCGCCCTCAACGTGTACGACACACCGCGCGACTACAACTTCTATCCGCGCCCGGTGACCGACACCACCAAGATCGGCATCTGGAACAACGGGCTCAACTGTGGACGGTGGGTCCAGGTCAAGATCAGCGACTTCTGCACCGGCGTCAACGACGGCGCACCCAACCAGGCGTTCTGCCGCAACGGGTCCTGGGTCGCCGACGCGTACAACGACGCGGTCCTGAACATGCTGGTCGCGGACAGCTGCGGCGACGCGAACGCGTGGTGCCGCGACGACCCGTACCACCTGGACCTGTCCAAGGCGTCGCTGAACCGCTTCGTGAAGAACGGCGCCCCGGTCGGCGACCTGCTGCCCAACCACTACAACAACCGCCACGTCAGCTGGTCGTTCGTGCCCGCGCCGAACTACACCGGCGACATCCAGATCGGCTTCCTGCAGGGCGCCCAGCGGTGGTGGCCGGCCATCTCCGTGTCCCGCCTCGCGAACGGCATCCACGGCGTCGAGTACTTCGCCAACGGCGCCTGGCAGCGGGCCCAGATGAACGGCGACATGGGCCAGTCGTACGTCATCGGCGGCACCGCCTCGGGCGGCACGCAGTTCCAGATCCGGGTGCGGGACATCACCGACACGCTGATCAACGGTGGACGCGTGTACAACTTCACGCTGCCGGACTCGTGCTCATCCCAGTGCAGCGCGGCGTACACGCGGGTCAGCTACACCACCAGCGGCTCGACGCCCACGTCCCCGCCGCCGTCCTCGCCCCCGCCTTCGTCCCCGCCGCCGTCGACGCCCCCGCCCTCCTCCTCGCCGCCGCCTGCCGGTGGTTGCGCGGCGACGTACACGATCACCAGCGCGTGGAACGGCGGCTACCAGGCCGACGTCACGGTGCGCAACAACGGCACCGCGCCGACGACAGGCTGGACGGTGACGCTGACGCTGCCCGGCACCGCCCGGATGGCCCAGGCATGGAGCGCGGTCGCGACCCAGACCGGCCAGCAGGTCACCGCCACCAACCAGACCTGGAACGGGACAATATCGGCCGGCGGCACCACGTCGTTCGGCATGATCGTGAACGGCCCGAACCAGCCGGCGACCAACGTCTCCTGCACCTCGCGATAGCCCTCGCCCGCCACGGGCCCGTCCAAGGACTTTCGCGTCGATCAAGGGCAAACGGCTGCGGTTTGATCTCCAATCCGCGGCCGTTTGCCCTTGATCGACGGGGTTTCCCTTGATCGGCGAGGCGCCGGGCGCGTCGGGCTCGGGCTCACGATGGTTCGGGCTCGTCGGGCGTCAGGTGGACGCGCGCTACGCCCCAGTAGGGCTGCCCTGTTGGGGGCCTACGCGTGAGTAGGGCACCCCTGTTCACGCCGGAGCGGGTACAGGGGCGCCCCACTCACGCCACAACACCCAAGCGAGGCCCCCTTCGGACGGGCCGCTTGTCGGCGCGACCTGCCCCCGCATCAACGCGAAAGGTCTGGGTCGCTGGAGCGACTCGAATCCTTCACGTAAGTCCCGCAGTCGGGGTCCAGCCCGACCGTCCGCCCCCAGCACCTCACCGATCAAGGACTTTCGCGTCGATCAAGGGCAAAGGGTCGCGGTTTGGAGATCAAAGCACGGCCGTATGCCCTTGATCGACGGCGAGGGCCTTGATCGACGAAGGGCGGCGGGAGCGCGCAAGCGCCGCGAGCGGGGCGGCGCCCGCCCAACGAAGCGGGGCGGGCGCCGAGGGTTACTTGGTGGGGCGGAGGGAGATGCCCTTCAGGAACGCCTCGCCGATCTTGGCTGGGTCCTCGGCGACCAGGACGCCGCCACCCGTGGTCTTGGTGATCTGGTCGAGCGCGCTCCGGTTGACCGCGTCGCCCAGCCCCAAGATGATCACCTGGATGGGCCGCTTCTCGTCCTTCAGGTCTTCCAGCTTGTTGAGCAGCGCCGGCAGTGACAGGCCACCTTCGGGGTCGTCGTTGCCGATGCCGTCGGTGAGGATCAGGACCGAGTTGACCCGGCCGGGCTGCCAGCCGTCCTGCACCGTCTCGTACGCCGCGGCGAGCGTGTCGTACAGGCCGGTGTCGCCGTTCTCCTTCGGCTGGATTTGCCCGATCTTGGCGATCAGATCCTGGCGGTTGCTGGACAGCGGCCCGATCGCCGCGAGCTCACGCCAGTCCTTGCCGCCGCCGAGGTTGGTGGAGAAGACCCACACACCCACCGCCCAGTCGTCGCCGAAGAGCGCCAGCCCGCGCCGAGCCGCCTCCTTGGTGACCTCCATGCGGCTGGCCCCGCCCGCGGTGGGCACCTCCCCGCGCATCGTGCCGGAGATGTCGAACACGGCGAGCATCCGCGCCGGTGCGGTCACCGTGGCCCAGGTCGTCAGGGCCTTGTCCACCGCGGCCGGGTCGGGGGCCGCCGCCCCGCGCCCTTCGCGCCGGACGACGCGGCCGTCGCCGGCCCACCCGTGGGTGCGGCGAAGCCCGTCCCGCCGGTGCCGTCGGGGGCACGCAGGCCCAGGGCGCCGAGGCGGTCCCGGAAGCCGGCCCCGTTCAGCGCCTGGTGCAGCGCCTCGGCCGCCGCGGTCCGGTCCGGGTCGGTGCCGGGCATCACCGCGTACGGGTAGTCCAGCGGCACCGGCGCCGGGTCGATGTAGATCGCGGCCAGCGGTACCGGCGGCTTCTTGGCGTTGTAGCGGATGACGTCTTCCTCGGACAGCGCGGCGACGCTCAGCCCGGAGGCGATCGACGCCGCGTCGGCCGCCTGCGGGAACTTGGCGGTCAGGTCGTCGCGTACCGCCGAGCGGCCGACGGCCAGCGCGCGGAGCGCGGCGGTCTGCGCCTGCTGGGCGTTGGCCCCGGCCGCGCTGGCGGCGGCGCCGAGCGACAGCAGCCCGGACATGCCGGCCGCGTCGCGGGTCGGCTCGACGATGCCGGCGCGCAGGTCGGTGCCCGTGGTGATCTGCTGCAGCATGTCGGCCCAGCCGGGCTTCTTCTCCGGCCAGCCGAAGTTCTTCGCGATCGGCTCCGGCATGGCCACCACGACCGGGCTGAGCGCGATCGACCCGCCGTCGGTGGGCGTGAACCCGGGCGCCGCCGCACCCAGCCGTTGCAGCCAGATCGAGGAGTCCGAGATCCACACGTCCGGGATCGCGGTGCTGCCGCTCGCGCCGCCCACGCCGACGAGGGCCACGCCGTGCTTCGCGGCGAGGGCGGCGGCGAGGTCGACCGGATTGGTCTCGCCGACGTCGACCTGCACGCAGACGCCACCCACGGCCGCGCCGTCCGCGACCCACTGGTCAGCGGTGGCTCGGACGTCGGCGGCGACCTCGGGAGCCGCGGCGACAGACAGCTTGACCTGTCCGGAGCACTTGTCCCCGGCTAGCTCCCGATACCCGAACCACGCTCCGCCCACGACGACGATGAGTGCCACCGCCGCAGCGAGGGCACCCGTCGCAGGGAAGCGTTCACGCATGCGATGACGGCCAGACACAGTTCCCCATCCTGCTTAGCCAAACGGCTAGATGCCACGTACGTTCGGCGGAACGTTACAGAGAGAAAAGTATTCAATAAGAATCTCTCACGTTCCGTGATCGACCCCGCGCACGCTGCGACAACTTGCCACAGACATCCACATTCGTGAGTGCGGGGTTACAGGGGAGGGTGACGAAGGTGCGACCCTCCGTGTTTTGGACCTCTACGGCTACCACGTCGGCGGGGTCCACCGCGGCGCTGCCGTCCAGGGTGGTGCCGTCCGTCTCGCCCTTCTCGGAGACGATCCAGCCGGCGGCGATCTCGCGGGTGCCGTCCCGGCTGACCACGAGGAGCCGGCAGTTCTCCCCGGCGGGGATGCCGTTGACCGCGGCGTTCACCCGGACCCAGCCGGCCGCCGGCACCACCTTGGCGGTCATCCGCACGTTGGTGCTGGCGTCGAGCGTGGTGCCCACCCGGGTGCCGGGCACGGGGCCGACGCGGTCACGGTGGGCGCCGGCGTGGGCAGGGCCTCCGTCCCCGGTGCGGTGCCGCGGCCGACCGCCACCCCGGCGCCGAGTGCCCCGGCCAGCAGGACCGCCGCGGCGGCGACCGCGGGCACCCAGCGCCGGCCAGCGCCGGCGGCGGCTTCCACCCGTACCTGGCGCAGCGTCCGCTGGAGCACCAGGTCGGCGTCCGGCGGCCCGTGCAGCAGCGCCTCGGGCGGGATGTCATCGAGCACGTCTTTCACCGCCTCCAGCGCCGCCAGGTCGGCGCGGCAGGTCGCGCAGCCGGCCAGGTGGGCGTCGATATCGCGCCGCTCGCCGGGGTCCAGGGTGCCCAGCACGTACGCGCCGAGCTGCGTGTCGTGCGACTCGGCACTCATCAGGCCACCCCTTTCAGGACGGTGGACCGCCCGACCAGCAGTTCTCGCAGGTTCTTCAGAGCGTTGTGGGACCGCGACTTGACCGTCCCCGCCGGGATGCCGAGGTGCTCCGCCGTCTCCGCCACGCTGCGCCCCTGGAAGTAGATCTCCACCAGGACGCTGCGGTGCTCCTCCGACAGGTGCTCCAGGGCTTCCAGCGCGACCATCGAGTCGACCACCCGGTCCGCGTGGTCCCGCTCCACCGGTACGGTGGCCGGCGACTCCGCGACCTCGGCCGGCCGTACCGCCTTCGCGCGCATCTTGTCCGTCATCACGTTGCGGGCCACCGTGAAGAGCCAGCCCCGGATCGAGCCGGCCGACTCGGTGAGCGTCTCGGCGTGCCGCCAGGCCCGGATGAGGGTCTCCTGCAGCACGTCCTCCGCCAGCGCCCGATCACCGGTGATCCGGGTGACGTACGCGAGGAGCGCCTTGCCGTGCTCCTCGTACAGCGACCGGACCAGCGCCTCGTCGCTGGATGTCCGACGTGGTTGCGGCCGTAGCCTCGCCATCCGCCCACCCTTTCATCCAGAGAGTCACCCGAACTACGGCCAACCGCCGTGATCGGTTCACCCGCACGCGACTCCGGTGTTGAGGCACCGGACGATCTTGGCCATCAGCGGTACGGGCATCAGGTTCACGAAGAAGGCGTGGTCGGTCCGCGGGCTGTTGCCCTGGTTGGGAAACGCGTCGATGGCGAACCGATCACCGTCCGGCCGGGCGTACTCCAGGGTTACCCGCAGCCGGGGCACCGCGAACGTGCCGGCCGGGCAGGCGCCGCCGACCACCGGGAAGACGAGGTGGGCGCGGTGGTTCGGGCTGTCCGTACGCCGGCCGTCCCAGCAGCTCGGGAAGTCGAAGACGCGCACGACCCGGTCGCCGCGGTCGCAGCGCGGGTAGCGCTCACCCCGCCGGTCCGGCGCACCCGTGCAGGTCCACGTCGGACGGGCCAGTCCACTGTCCTGGGTGGCCGCGTTGGCGTCGCCCATGGTGCCCCGCAACAGCGGGGGCATCGCCACCACCGGGCCGGCCGGGTTGCCGTACACGGTCAAGGTGATGGCGGTCGCGACCTGGATGGTGCCGTGCGTGGCCTGCCCGGCGCGGGCGCCGGTGCGCAGTACCGGCCAGTAGTACGTCGACCGGTCGCCGTTGGCGCAGGTGGTGCCGGCCGCGGCGAGGCTCTCGTCGGTGGAGTCGACGCCGGTGGAGACGTTGCCGATGTAGTCGTGGACGTGGTGCGGCGGGCCGGTGATGCCGGGGGCGACCACGACGTTCGCGGTGTTGCGGTGGCCTTCCTCGTTGCGCCCGCACGACCAGGTGTACGCGCCGACCCCCGGCTCGGCGGCGGCACGCGGCATGTCGGCGACGTCGACGTAGCGCGGATCCGGGTCGGCGGCGCTCCACTGTGGAACGAAGATCACGACGATCACGGCCACGAGCAGCAACTCGATGGCGAGCACGAAAACGAGGGAAATTCGCGTGAACCGGTCGGCGCCGCTGGTCGTATTGGGGCCATCCAAGCTTCACCACCACCCCGGCGCTCCTGACGACTATGCCAGCAGCGAACGGGCCTCCGCAATGCCGTACCCGCTGATGCTGAGGAGTCAGTCCAATGAGCACCACGCGATTTTTTGCTGCCCTGGGCGGCGTGATCGCCGCCGCCGGCCTCTCGGCGTGCGCGACCCTGGGGCCGGCGGAGCCCGCCGCCGCCCCGGCCGAGGCACCGGCGCAGGCCGCCGGCGAGGGCGCGATCGGCGCCGCGCCGCCAGCGGCCGGCAAGCCGCAGATCCTGCAAGTCGCCCAGCTCAGGGGCTTCTCCCCGGTCGTCGTTAACGGCAAGGGCCGCACGATCTACCGCTTCGACAAGGACGACAACAAGCCGCCGGCGACGACGTGCGTGGACGCCTGCCTCAAGACCTGGGAGCCGGTGCTCGCCCCGAACGGCGTGGAGATCCGGACCGGCGTCGAGGAGGACTCGGTCGGCACCGTGACCCGCCCCGACGGCGCCGAGCAGCTGACCCTCAACGGCTGGCCGCTGTACTACTTCCACAAGGACCTGTCGCTGGGCCAGACCGCCGGGCACGGCGTGGGCGACGCCTGGTTCGCGATCTCACCGAGGGGTGGCAAGGCGGCGAAAAGCGCCGCCCAGCCGCCGTCCGCCGGGAAGGCGCAGGTGCTGCGGGTCGTGCAGCTCGACGGGTTCTCCCCCGCCGTCGTCGTGAACGGCAAGGGCCGCACGATCTACCGCTTCGAGAATGACGACAACGCCCCGTCGAAGACCACCTGCGTCGGCGCCTGCCTCAACAAGTGGGAGCCCGTCCTCGCCCCGAACGGCGTGCGGGTCGAGGCCGGGATCGACAAGGACCTGGTCGGCACGGTCACCCGGCCCGACGGCACCAAGCAGCTCACCCTGAAGGGCTGGCCGCTGTACTACTTCCACAAGGACCTGAAGCTGGGCCAGACGGCCGGTCACGGGGTGGGCGACGTCTGGTTCGCGATCACCCCCGGCGGCGGCAAGGCGGAGAAGTACTCGTACTGAGTCCGCTACGGCAGGGCCCGCTCCACCGCCTCGACGAGCACCGGCTCGTCGGGCGCGGTGGCCGGCCGGAACCGGCCGACGATCTCGCCCTGCGGCGACACGAGGAACTTCTCGAAGTTCCACCGCACGTCGCCGGCGTCCCCGTCGGCGTCCTGCGCCTCGGTCAGCAGGGTGTAGAGCGGGTGCCGGCCGGCGCCGTTCACGTCCGCCTTCTCCAGCAGCGGGAACGTCACGCCGTACGTCGTCGAGCAGAACTCGGCGATCTCCTCGGCGGTGCCCGGCTCCTGCCCGGCGAACTGGTTGCACGGCACGCCGAGCACGCTGAACCCGCGATCCGCGTACTTCTCGTGCAGCTCTTCCAGCGCGGCGTACTGCGGGGTGAGCCCGCACTTCGAGGCCACGTTCACGATGAGCAACGCCTTTCCGCGGTACGCGTCGAGGGATGCCTCCTGCCCGCCGAGGGTGCGGACCGGGATGTCATAGATCGTCATGGCGCCATCATCCCCGCGAAGGCCGCCACCGGGCTCGTGTCGGTGGTCACACGACCCCTCCACCACCCCGCAAAAGTCCGATGAATACGTATGCCCCTTGGAAATTTCGTTACTCGGACGTGGCGCTCGCGTTTCGCGACTGTGACGTGGGGGCCTTAGTGTCCTCGGCACCCGCACCACGAGCCGCCGGCAGCTCTCAGCAAATGCGTCATCTTCCAGCTCAATAGCGCACGAAATACGCACGCGGAGGGGATTCATGAACGCCGTGCGATTGATCGGACGGGTCGGGGCAGTAGCGATCTGTGTTCTCGCGGCCGGCCTAGTTAACGCTAACAGCAGCAGCGCCTACGCGAGCCCCAGCATCACCAAGGAAGCCTGGGGCAGCACCCCCGAAGGCCAGGTGCACCGCTACACACTCTCGAACGGGCGGATGCGGGTGCGCATCCTCACCTACGGCGGCATCCTGCAGAGCATCGAGGTACCGGATCGCAAGGGCCGCAAGGCCAACGTCACCCTCGGCTTCGACAACCTGCCCGACTACGTGGCCAAGAGCCCGTACTTCGGCTGCATCACCGGCCGCTACGCCAACCGCATCGCCAACGGGCAGTTCACGCTGGACGGACAGGCGTACCAGCTGCCGATCAACAACGCGCCGAACAGCCTGCACGGCGGCACGGTCGGCTTCGACAAGCACATTTGGGCGACCACGCCGTTCAAGCGCAACGGCGAAGTGGGGCTGGTCATGACGTTCACCAGCCCGGACGGCGACCAGGGGTACCCGGGCACGCTGCGCAGCCGGGTCACCTACACGCTGACCAAGACCAACGGCATCCGGATGGACTACAAGGCCACCACCGACAAGCCGACCGTGGTGAACCTGACCAACCACGCCTACTTCAACCTCGCCGGTGAGGGCGCGGGCACGATCGACAACCACCTGCTGTACCTGAAGGCCAAGCGCTACACCCCCGTCGACCCGACACTCATCCCGACCGGCACGCTCGACCCGGTGGCCGGTACGCCCATGGACTTCACCAAGCCCACGGCGATCGGGGCCCGCAACCGGGACGGCGGCTTCGAGCAGTTGGTGATCGGCCGCGGGTACGACCACAACTGGGTGCTGGACCGCCGCGACAACACGTTCACCAAGCTCGAACTCGCGGCGCGCGTGGTCGAGAAGAGCAGCGGCCGGGTGCTGACCATCTACACCACCGAGCCGGGCATCCAGTTCTACGCCGGCAACTTCCTGGACGGCACGCTGATCGGCACGAGCGGCCGGATGTACCGGCAGGGCGACGGGTTCGCGCTGGAGACCCAGCACTACCCCGACTCGCCGAACCACCCGAACTTCCCCACCACCGTGTTGCGGCCTGGGCAGACCTACCAGACCACCACGATCTATCAGTTCAGCACCGGACGGTGACCATGAGAAAGATCCATCCCAAGGTCGAAGAGGCCGTGGAGCGGCTTGATCTGAGCCCCGTCACCCGCCGCCGGCTCCTCGCCGGCACGGGCCTCGCCAGCGCCTCGCTGGCCGCCTCGGCGCTGCTCACTGCCTGCGCCGAAGACGAACCAACCAGTTCGGACGCGTTCGGAAACTTCCCGAAGACTCCAAAGTGGAAGTTCGTGTTCGTCTGCCACGTGACGACGAACCCGTTCTTCACCCCCACCCAGTACGGCGCCGAGGACGCGTGCAAACTCCTCGGAGCCGAGTACCAGTGGACCGGCTCGGTCAACTCGGTCGTCGCCGAGATGGTCGACGCCACCAACACGGCGATCAGCTCGAACGCCGACGGCATCGCCCTGGCCGTGGTCGACAAGGCCGCGTTCCGAGGGCCGGTCGACAAGGCCCTCGATGCCGGCATCCCGGTCGTGTCCTACAACGCCGACGGCGCCCGCGACGACGTGGGCACCAACCGGCTCGCCTACATCGGGCAAGGGCTTTACGAATCCGGGTACGCGCTTGGGCAGCGGGCGCTGACCCAGATCGACTCGGGCGACGTCGCCGGCTTCATCGCGACGCCCGGACAGCTCAACATCCAACCGCGGATCGACGGCGCGCAGCAGGCGTTCAAGGACTCCGGCAAGCCCGTCAACTTCACCGCCGTGGCCACCAACGCCGACGTCACCCAGGGTCTGTCCATCATCGACGCGTACGTGCAGGGCCACCAGAACGTCGCCGGCCTGCTCGCCGTCGACGCCGGCTCGACCCAGAGCGTCGGGCAGACCGTCGGCAAGTACAAGCTGCGCGACAAGGGCCTCAAGGTGGCCGGCGGCTTCGACCTCGTGCCGGAAACCCTGGCCGCGGTCAAGGCGGGCGACCTCGACTACACCATCGACCAGCAGCCGTACCTGCAAGGCTTCCTGCCGGTCTTCGCCCTCTACCTCTACAAGCTCTCCGGTGGGCTGATCTCGCCCACGCAGACCAACACCGGTCTGCTCTTCGTCACCAAGGACAACGTCGACCCGTACCAGAACTCCAAGACCAGGTACGAGGGTTCGGACACCGCGCCGAAGCTGGTCGAACGCTCCGGTCCAATCGCCCACGGCTGAGCCGTTTCCCACCGCCGGGCGCCGCTCCCGCTGGCGGCGCCCGGCGCCCAGACTTTAAGGGGCTCGATGAGCGATACCGTCGTCGCCACACCGACCGGGCGGGCGCGGCTGCTCCGGTCCGCCGCAGACGCCTTCCTGCGCCGCCGCGAAGCCAGCGTGCTGCTCGTGGCGATCGGCCTGGTGGTCTACTTCCAAGCGTCCACCCCGATCTTCCTGTCCACGGACAACCTGCGAAACATCGCCCAGGCCACCGCGCCGACGGCGATCGTGGCGGTGGGCATCGTGCTGCTGCTCGTCTCCGGCGAGATCGACGTATCGGTCGGGATGGTCGCCGCGCTGGCCCCGTACCTGATGCACTACGCGATCGACTTCTACTCCATCCCCGCGATCCCGGCCATCCTGCTCGCCCTCGCGGTCGCCGCCGGGATCGGGTTCGTCAACGGCTTCATCACCATCAAGCTGCGAGTACCGTCGTTCGTCACCACCCTCGGCATGTTCTACCTGCTGTACGGCGTGCTCCTCACCACGTCGCACGCGTACCCGGTGGCGATCCCCGAGCCGACCAAGGGCAACATCCAGACGTGGCTCGGCGCCGGCGACTGGGCCAGCCTGGCCTGGTGTCTGCTCATCGTCGGGATGTTCCACATCGTGCTCACCCAGACCCGATGGGGCCTGCACACCGTCTCCGTCGGCGGCAACCTGCTCGGCGCCACCGAGGCCGGCATCCGCGCCACCCGCATCAAGACCGGCAACTTCATGATCGCCAGCGTGCTCGGGGCGTTCGCCGGAATCATGGAAGCCTTCCGGATCAACTCGATCGACCCGAACATCGGCGGGGGCACCCGCATCACGTTCACCGCGATCGCCGCCGCCGTCATCGGCGGCACTGCCCTGGCCGGCGGCTCCGGCACCGTGATCGGCGCGCTGCTCGGCATGCTGGTGCTGGCGGAGTTGCAAAATGGGTTCAACCTGCTCGGGATCAGCGCCAACTCGTTCTTCCTCATCCAGGGCATCGCGATCCTCGTCTCGATGATCGCCAACCAGTACCTGTCCCGCCTGCGCCGCGCCGGGAGGACCTAGTGAGCGAGGAAGCTGGCGCGGCGGCGCCTGGACCGAGGAGCGAAGGCGGCGCGTTCAGCGCCGCGCGACCGAGCGAGCCAGGAGGCACAGTGGAAGCCTTGCGAGTCGAGGGCATCGCCAAGAGGTTCGGCGCCCTCACCGCCCTCCGGGACGTCAACCTCCGCCTCGACAAGGGCGAGGTGCTCGGCCTCATCGGCGACAACGGCGCCGGAAAGTCCACCCTCATCAAGATCCTCTGCGGCTTCCACCGCCCCGACAGCGGCCAGATATTCGTGAACGGCGAAGAGCTCGTGCTCCGCAGCGTCGAGCACGCCCGGTCGGTCGGCATCGACACCGTCTACCAGGACCTCGCCCTGGTCAACGAGCTGTCCGTCTACCACAACATGTTCCTCAACCGGGAACGCGTACGGTGGCCCCTGCTCAACAACCGGCTCATGCGGCGGCTCGCCAAGCAGCAACTGGACGACATGGGCGTCGACATCCCGGACGTCTCGGTCGAGGTGGCCAAGCTCTCCGGCGGCCAGCGCCAGGCGATCGCGGTGGCCCGCTCCGTCTACTCCGACGCCCGCATCCTGCTACTGGACGAGCCGCTCGCCGCCATGGGCGCCAAAGAGGGCTCGCTCATCCTCGACCTGATCACCGACCTCAAAGCACGCGGCGAGGTGTCGATCATCATCATCGCCCACAACTACGCCCAGGTCCTCCAGGTCTGCGACCGCGTCAACGTCCTGCAACACGGCGCCATCACGTTCGACAAGCCCACCTCGGAAACCTCCCAACAGGAGCTGACCGACCTGATGGTCGCCGAATACCGCGCCGGCCGAGCCGCCCGAGCCGCCAACCACCACCCCACCCCTAGCCCGCTCCCTCGCGCCGCTGCCGCTACCCCTCTGCCCCGCTTCTGCGTCGCTTCTGCGTCGCTTCTGCCCCTCTTCTGCGTCGCTTCTGCCCCTCTTCTGCGTCGATCAAGGGCAAATGGTCGTGCTTTGATCTCCAATCCACGGCCGTTTGCCCTTGATCGACGCGGATTTCCTTGATCGGCGCGCGGTGCGGGGTGGGCGCGAGCCGCGCTCCACGGGAGCCGCGGACGCGACCCCGCGCGGACGGTGCCCCGCGCTCCCGCGCCCCAAAAGGGGTCCCCTGTGGGGCGATCCGACGTGAGTAGGGCTCCCCTATACCCGCCCTGTGCTGCATAGGGGAGCCCTACTCACCCAGGATCGCCCCACAGGGGCGCCCCTCAAGGCCGGGTAGTTAAGAGAACCGGCCCCCGTCAGGCGCAGACAGCGCCAGTAGCCGCGCCTCGCCCCGATCACGCGGACGGCTACCCAAGGCGGTGACCATGGGCCTAGCGGCACGAAGAGCCCCGTTCCCCGCCGCTAAGCCCATGATCACCGCAGGTCGGCGTCGATCTAGGAAGAATCGTGGGTATCGAGTCCGATTTATACCCACGATAGTTCCTAGATCGATTCGGCGGCCCCAACGCCGGCAAGGGATCGGCATCAACGTGAAGGATCCGAGTCGCCCCAACGACCCACATCCTTCACGTTCACGCGGACCCGAGATCGGCCGGCCATGACGAGCGGTCAAACCCAAGGGAGCGACCCTTGACACCTTCGGCGACCTCTTGACTACCCGGCCTTGCGGGCGCCCCCTCACGCGGCAAGGCCCGACCGGGGCCACCCCGCCGCCGAGGCACGTCGATCAAGGGATTCCCTGCCGATCAAGGGCAAACGGCCGCGGATTGGAGATCAAAGCACGACCATTTGCCCTTGATCGACGCAAAGCCCCGCGCAAAAGCGCCGAGGCGAGCAGGTCAGGGGCGGGTGCTGATTTGTTGGACGGCCCAGGCGTTGCCGTCTGGGTCGGCGAAGAAGAGGAAACCGACGTTGTCGAGCGGATCCGGAGTCGGTGTCGGGCTCTCACCGAGCTTCTGGATCTCGCTGACCTCGACGCCGCGCTCGACGAGCTGGGCGCGCGCCTTGTGCAGGTCCGAGACCACCAGCTGCAGGCCGCGCAGCGACCCGGGCGGCATGTCCGGCACGACGCCCTTGCCGATCACGACCGAGCAGCCCGAGCCCGGCGGGGTGAGCTGGACGATGCGGGCGTCGTCGCTGATCACGGTGTCGTGGTCGACGGTGAAGCCGAGTTGGTCGGCGTAGAACGCCTTGGCGCGGTCCACATCGGACACGGGCACGATGACGACTTCCAGGGTCCAGTTCATGGCGCTTCTCCTTCTACATGGGTGAGCGCGAGCACCTCGGCGAGGCGGTCGAAGCTCTCGCCGGCGCCGCGCGCCATCGGATAGGTGAGGACTTTGTCGCGGCCCTCCCGGGTCGCGTACAGGATCGTGCTGGTCAAAAGCGTCCGGCCGTCCCGTTCGGTGAACTCGTGGCTGATCAGCGACTCCCCGGGTACGACTGGTCGTCGAACATCTCGGTGTAGACGAGCCGCTCGGGCGGGTCGACCACGCGGTAGACGCCGCTTTGGCCCATCCGCGCGCCGCCGGGCCCCTGGGAGACGAACCGCCACGCGCCGCCGACGCGCAGGTCGATCTCGCAGTCGACGAGGTGCCAGCCGCGCGCGCCGTACCACCGGGTGAGCAGGTCGGGCGTCGTGAACGCGGCGTACACCAAGGGCCGGGGTGCGTCGAAGTCCCGCCGCAGCACGATCTCCCGGTCGGACGGGGTGGTCACGGTGAGCGAGCCGGTCATGAGTGGTCCTTCAGTTCGCTGAGCAGCGCGTCGAGGCGCTGGTAGGACTCCTCCCAGTAGCCGCGGTAGTCCTCCAGCCAGTCGACGGCCGCCTTGAGCGGGCGCGCCTCCAGCCGGCAGGGGCGGCGCTGCGCGTCCCGGCCGCGGGAGACGAGGCCGGCCCGTTCCAGCACCTTGAGGTGCTTGGAGATCGCCGGCTGGCTCATCTCGAACGGCGCGGCCAATTCCGTCACCGTAGCCGCTCCGGATGCCAGCCGGGCCAGGATCGCCCGCCGCGTCGGGTCGGCGAGCGCGGCGAAGGTGGCGTCGAGCAGGTCTGTCGTCATCTTCGATAACCTCTTAGTTTTATAACCTATTGGTTTTGTACGCCCAGACACCGCCCCATGTCAAGGCCGTCATCCACCACCCGGGGGCGTGCGTACTACGGAAGTGAGTGGGGACTCAGGCTGGTACGTCTATGCCGTCATCGCCGGCGACGACGTACCAGCGGTGGCCGCGCCGTCCGGCATCGACGGCGTACCCGCGCAACTGCTGGTGTCCGCGGACCTGGCGGCGGTCGCCGCCCCCGTGGACCTGGCGGCCTTCCGGGGTGCCCAGGCGGAGGCGGACATGAGCGCGGACGGCTGGCTGGCGCGGGCCGTGCGCGGGCACCACCAGGTGGTGGAGGAGGTGTTCGCGCAGGCGTCGGTGCTGCCGCTGCGCTTCGGCGCGCTGTGTGCCACCCGCGCCGACGTGCTGCTCGTCCTGGAGTCGCTGCGGCCGCGCCTGCGCGCGGGCCTGACCAGGGTCGCCGGCGCCGGCGAATGGACGGTCAGGCTCGTCGGGGCCGAGCCCCGCGGCGATCCGGCCGCCGCCGACCCATCAGCCCCATCGGGTACGGCGTGGATGCTGCGCCGGCGTGCGAGCGTGCGCGCCCGGGAGGTGGCGCGGGAACGGTGGGCCAAGGCGGCGACGGCCGTGTACGGGACGCTGGCCCGGCACGCCCGGGAGACCTGCGTGGCCGAGGCCGGCGTGCGCTACCTGGTGGCGCGGGCGGACGAGACCAGCTTCCGGGAGTCGGCCCGGGAGCTGCGTGAGTCCGAACTGGACAGTGAACTCTGGCTCGATGTGGACGGTCCGCGCCCGGCGTTCCACTTCACCGAGGAGCGGACCCGATGACCGGCGACGAGGAGAGGCACATGGCGGTCTACGTCTTCGGGGTCGTGGCGGCGGAGCACCCGTACCGTCGCCTGACCGACCTGGTCGGCGTCGGCGGGCCGGACGCGCTGGTCCGGCGGGTGCCGGCCGGCGCCACGGCCGCGGTCGTCGCCCCGGCCCCCACGCAGCTGCGCGCCAGGCGCCGCGACCTGCTCGCGCACCAGCTCGTGCTGGACTGCCTGTGGCAGCTCGGGCCGGTGCTGCCGATGCGCTTCGGGGTGGTCGCGCCGGACGAGGAGCAGTTGCGCGCCGAGCTGCGGCGCGCGGCTGGCCGGCACCTCGACGCCCTGGCGCAGGTCACCGGGCGGGCCGAGGTCAACGTGAAGGTCCGCGCCGAGGACCGGATGGCGCGGCAGCACGCGGCGGCCGACGCCCGCCGGGTCATGGACGAGTTGCGGCCCTTCGCGGTACGCGGCGCGGAGGGCCCGCCGGTCGAAGGCTGCGTGTTGAACGCCAGTTTCCTGGTCGACGAGGACCGGATGGAGAGTTTCCTGGACCGGGTGATCGAGGTCGACGGCACGCTCGACGGTCGATGTCGAGTACGCGCGTTCGGCCCGATGCCCCCGTACAACTTCACCGAGCCGATCGGCGCCTAGGCGCCGTTACGGCGCCGCCGACGACGAGCCGCTCGACCGGTTGGCTGAGGCACGGTACCGTCGACTGCGGTGAGCGCAATGGATGTGCATACGGAGATGCTCGACCTGATTGGTGCTTGGGCCCTGGACGCCTGTGAGATCGACGAGGCGGCCGCGGTCGAGGCACATCTCAACACGTGCCCGACCTGTGCCGCGGAGGCGCGCCGGCTGCGTTCGGCGGCGGGCTGGCTCGGCCTCGACGGCGTCCTGCCGGTGCCGGAAGGGCTGCGCCACCGCACGCTGACGGCCGCGCGGGCCAAGCGGCCGCCGGCGCTGATCCGCACGCTCCTCGGGGCGTACGCGGGACAGGCGTCCCTCCTGGATGGACTGCTCGACGGTGTCCGTCCCGACGACTGGCAGCGCGCGGACCCTCGACACGAGACGGTCACCGGCGTCGTCGCGCACCTCGCCGGCAACGACGCGATGCTCGCCGCCGACCTCGGCCTGCGGGTGGTCGACATCCCGGCCGCCGCCGGCCCCGGCGTGCGGGACGCCTGGTGGGAGCAGACCCAGGTGCTCATGGAGGGCCTGGCCGACGAGGCGGTGCTCGACCAGCCGGTACGGATGGCCAGCTCGCAACGCCCGCCGCTGCGCCCGCTGCGCGACGCCCTGGTCCAGCGCGCCTTCGAGACCTGGATCCACCTCGACGACATCCGCGCGGTGATCGGCAAGGGGCAGACCACCCCGCCGCCCGAGCAGGTGCGCCGCATCGTCGAGCTGGCCATCGAGTTGCTCCCCGGCGCGCTCGACGCGCACGGCGCCGCCCGCCCCGGCCACACCGTGCGCCTGGTGCTCGACGGTGCAGGGGGCGGCGAGTGGACGTTCCCGATGGGGGCGGAGCAGCCCGGCGGCGCGGAGGTGACGATCCAGGCGGACGCGGTGGAGTTCACCCGGCTGGTCGCGAACAGGCGCAGTCCCGACACCATCCGGCACAGCGCGACCGGCAACCAGGCCGTCTCCGCCGGGGTGCTGCGCGTGGCCGCGATGCTGGGATGTGACTGAGGGTGCCGCCGGACGAGACCGACGTGCGGCTGCGCGAACGGCTCGTCGCCGGTGACGACGACGCGCTCGCCGAGGCGTACGACCGCTGGGCCAACCTCATCCACGTGCTCGCCGCGCGCATCACCGACGACGCCGCGGCCGCCGAAGACATCACCCAGGACGTGTTCGTCCGCCTCTGGCAGGCTCCCGAGGCGTACGACCCGGAGCGCGGCGCGCTGCGCACCTGGCTGTGCATGCTCGCCCGCAGCCGCGCGCTGGACTGGACCCGCCGGCGCGAGGCGCGGGCCCGCTACCACGCCGTCGCCACCGCGACCGGGGCCGTCGTCCCGGACCAGCCGGACGTCGACGACGCGGTCATCTGGCGCACCGAGACCAAGGTCGTGCGCGAGGCCGTCCAGGCGCTGCCCGACCTGCAACGGGAGGCCGTGCAGCTCGCCTACTACCACGGCCACACGTACCGCCAGGTCGCCCGCGAGCTGAACATCCCCGAGGGCACCGCCAAGTCCCGCCTGCGCCTGGCCCTCAGCAACATCGCCGACCGCCTAGCCGCCGAAGGCATCCTCGAACGCTAGCCCTCCCCGGCTGCCCAGCCCGGCGGCTCCGCCGCCTGTGCGCGTTGATCAGGGAATGGCTCGCGGGTGTTGCGGCGTGTCGTGGGAGCTGATCCCTGATCAACACGGCCACCCTTGTGCGGACATATCCGTAAGTCTAGACTTACGGTTCGTGGGGACTTACGGAGATGCCGGCTTGGGCCTGCTCGGCGACCCGACCCGCCGCGCGATCTTCGAGCTGCTGGCGCGGGGGCCGCGGTCCGTGGGCGAGCTGGCCCGGGAGCTGCCGGTCAGCCGCCCGGCCGTGTCCCAGCACCTGCGCGTCCTCAAGGAGGGCGGCCTGGTCGTCGACCGGGCCGAGGGCACCCGCCGGGTGTACCGGGTCAATCCGGACGGGGTGGCCGCCCTGCGGGCGTACCTCGACCGCGTCTGGGACGACGCCCTCACCGCTTTTCAGAAGGCCGCCGAGGCGGCTCCCATCGATGAGACAGAGGAGCAGACATGAGCAGTACGGCTTCGATGCCGCCGATCCGCGGCACGGTACGCGTCGGCGTGCCCGTCGAACGGGCGTTCCGCGTCTTCACCGACTCGTTCTACAGCTGGTGGCCGCCCGCGTACCACATCGGCAAGACGGATCCGGCGCAGATCCTGCTGGAGCCGCGCGTCGGCGGCCGGTGGTACGAACGCGGCACCGACGGCAGCGAGTGCGACTGGGGCCGGGTGCTGACCTGGGAGCCCCCGCACCGGCTGGTCCTGACCTGGCAGATCAACGGCGAGTGGCAGTACGACCCGGATCCCGACCACGCGAGCGAGGTCGAGGTGCGGTTCACCGCGGACGGCCCCGAGCAGACCCTGGTCGAGCTGGAGCACCGCAACCTGGACCGGCTCGCCGCCGCCCAGTCCCTGCACGACCAGGTCGGCGGTCCCGGCGGCTGGACCTCGCTGCTGGAGGCGTACGCCAAGGTCACTTCGTAAGCTTGCGGCATGGCAACCTCCGAAGCCCGCGTCGCGACCACTCGCGGCACGCGGTACATGTCACAGCTCCTCAAGCACTTCAGCCACAAGACCGAGGCCGAGTGGACCGACGAACGCGGCTCGGTGACGTTCGCCGACCTCGGCACCTGCACGCTCGTGGTCGAGCCGGAGGCGCTGGTGCTGCGCGCCGAGAGCGCGAACGACGAGGGCCTGGGCCGGGTCGAGCAGGTGGTCGGCGGCCACCTGGTCCGCTTCGCCACCCGCGACGAGCTGACCGTCTCCTGGACCCGCACATAGCGCCCCCTTTCGCGGGGCACCCCCGCGCGCGCTCCCCGCGCCGCGCGCGCTCCCCGCGCCGCGTCGATCAAGGACTTCCCCGTCGATCAAGGGCAAATGGTCGTGGATCGGAGATCAAACCACGGCCGTTCGCCCTTGATCGACGGGGAAGTCCTTGATCGACGGCCGCCGCCAGCGGCCCGCGGACACCAGCGGCCCGCGGACACCAGCGGCCCGCGGACACCAGCGGCGCGCGGACGCCAGCGGGGCGCCGACGCCAGCGGCGCGACGGGAACGGTCTAGGGCGCGGCGATGCGGCGGCGGGCCAGGTCGCGGACCGACTCGGGGAGGTCGTCGGCGGTGAGGAGCCGGGGCAGCAGCTCGGGCTCCCGGGTCAGCGCCCGGAACGTCACGCCGACCGTCACGTCGTGGTCGGGGCGGCGTTCGACGGTGACGGCGTCGCCGGCGCGGATCTCCCCCGGCTCGATCACCCGCAGGTACGCGCCGGGCCGGGCCCGGATGGTGAACCGCTTGACCCACTGCTGCTCGGCCATCCAGTTCGCGAACGTCCCGCACGGGATGCGCGGCAGGACGACCTGGAGCACCACCTCGTCGCCGACCCGCCAGCGCTCCCCGATGAGCGCCCCGGTGACGTCGACGCCGACGGTGGTCAGGTTCTCCCCGAAGACGCCGCCGGGCAGCGACCGCCCCAGTTCGGCCGCCCAATCGTCCAGGTCCTCCCGGGCGTACGCGTAGAGGGCCTGGTCGTCGCCGCCGTGGTGGGCGGTGTCGAAGATCTGGTCGCCGACCAGGCCGCTGCCGAGCCCGGTGCCCTTCGGGCCGGGCCCGCGCACCTGCACCGGCCCGTCCGCCGGGCGCTTGTCGATGCCGGTGATGCCGATGTCCTTGGCGGGGTTGTCGCGCGGCACAGCGAGGTTGACCGAAACCAACGCGGAGACCATCCCATCACCGTACGCGGTGCAGGGGGACCAACGCCCAGTCGATGTCCGAGCCGAAGTAGAAGCTCGGGTACGACGGCTGGTTGTACGTGGTCTGCTGCCGCGCCACCTCGACCCGGTACTGCGGATCGTGCATGAGCGTGTAGAGCTTGTGGTTCGTCACCTCGGTGCTCAGGTAGAAGCGGATCGCGGTGCTGTCGGCCGTACGCAGGAGCAGCTCCTCACGCCAGTCGCCGAAGACGTCGGCGACCAGGCTCGGGTTGCCCTTGGTGAAGTTGTTGGTCAGGGTGCCGTCGGCGGTCAGCAGTACGCCGCGGCGCCAGTCCTCGATCTTCGGCAGCTCCACCGGTGTCCCGGCCGCGCCGGTCACGATCTGGGTGGTCATGTCGGCCGCCCACCGGATGCTCTGGTTGGTGCCCGGCGTGGTGGTGGCGAGCAGTGCGCCGCCGGCGGAGAAGGTGCCGATGCCGAGGGCCGCCGCGTTCGGCGGCAGCGCGGGCCAGACCTCCAGCCCGGGTACGGCGGGGTCGATGTCGCCGACCATGCCGCGCCCGGTGTCCCGGCCGGTGTAGTCGCCGAAGATGACCTCTCCGGTGGCGGCGTCGCGCAGCGCGTGGCCGTACGGCGCGAACGTGCCGCCCTCGTGCACCATGTAGACCTCCAGCCCGGGGCGCTGGGGGTCGATGTCGGTGACGTGCATCGCGTCGCCGTGGCCGAGGCGGGCGGACACGCCCGGTGTGGCGCTACCCGGCGGCATCACGGCGAACGAGCTGTTCAGCAGGGTGCCGTCGTGGTCGATGGTGGCCGCGCCGTAGATGATCTCCTGTTTCCCGTCCGCGTCGACGTCGGCCACGCTCAGCGAGTGCGCCCCCTGCGTGGTGATCGTCGCAAACGCCGGATCCAACCCGTCCCGCCCGTGCGGCCCGTCGTTGAACGGGTTCGTCATCGGCACCCAGCCGCTGTCGACGAACCAGTCCTCGACGAGCCGCTTGCCGTTCCAGCGGTACGCGACGAGCGTCGTACGGGTGTAGTAGCCGCGGGCGAAGACGGCCGACGGGTGCTTGCCGTCCAGGTACGCCACGCCGGACAGGAACCGGTCCACGCGGTTGCCCGGCTCGATCCGGGCCATCGCGTAGTCGCCCCACATGAGGCCGTCGTCGTGCCGCCCCGGCTTGTACGGGATGGTCTGCAACTCCCGGCCGGTGGCGCCCTCGAAGACGGTCAGGTACTCCGGACCGTCCACAATGAACCCCTGGAAGTTGCGCAGGACGTTGCGGGCGCTGCGGCTCGGGGCGTACACGTCGATGAAGTGGGTGGCGAGCGCCTCGGCGTCGGCCCGGGACAGCGGGTACGCGTACGTGGGCGCCATGCCGAAGGCCGCTTCCAGGGTTGCCGGCCACCGCCCGGCCAGCACCTCGGGGTGCTCGTGCCAGCCCAGGAACATCTGGACCACGTGCTCGTAGTAGCCGGCCGCGCTGAGCCGGTAGTCGTCGGCGTGCGAGTAGCCGGCCAGCACGTCCTTCTTCGGCATCGTGACGTAGCGCTCGGACGCGACGGTGCCGTCCGCGGCGTACCGGATGACCTTGGTGCCGGGTGCGGTCTTGAGCATCATCTCGGCCCGGCCGTCGCCGTCGAAGTCGTACACCAGGAACTGCGTGTAGTGCGCGCCGGCGCGGACGTTGACGCCGAGGTCGATGCGGTAGAGGAGCCGGCCGTCCGCCTCGTACGCGTCGATGTAGACCGGGCCGGTGTAGCCGACCTGGGAGACGTCCTTGGAGTTCGACGGGTCCCACTTGACCACGTACTCGTACTGCCCGTCGCCGTCCACGTCGCCGACGCTCATGTCGTTGGCCGCATAGGTGTACGCCTCGCCGGTCGGGGTGACGCCGTCGGCCGGCTTGCGCAGCGGCAGGTCGTAGTGGGTGCCGGACCAGGGCGAAACGGCCGCGCTGCGGTTGACCTCGGCGCCACGGACGACGGCCGCGACCTGGTACGTGGCGCCGGGCGCCGCCTCGCGGTCGAGGTAGTTGGTGCTGTCGGTGACCGTGGCGATCCGCTTGCCGTCGCGGTAGACCCGGAAGTCGGCGCCGGTCAGGCCGGTGGCGGAGTGTCCGGTGGCCTCGTGGCCGAGCAGCCGCCAGCTCAGAAACACTCCCTCGCTGGTGGTCGCGGCGACGAGGCCCCGGTCGAGGCGCTCGAGGCGCGGGCCACCGTCCCCGTGGGCGGCGGCGGGTGCCGGTCCGAACAGGAGGAGCGTGCTCGCGGTGAGCGCGGCCAGCCAGCGTTTCATGGTCGTCTCCAATGAGTGAAACGTTCCAATCCATGGGAGACTATGAATGTTTCGAGGCACTGTCAAGGCCGAGCGTCAGAACGCAGAAAAGACAGATGATTCGATCTCCGGCTTTCCCCTCCCGCGCATGGCCAGGTCGCGATCATGACTAGATGAGGACGAACCGTGTCCTTGTCGCCGCCGCCCTGGTCGCCGCCGCACTCAGTGGCTGCTCAGGCCCCGACAACAAGGTGACCCTTAACGCTCTCGCCGGCTCATGCACGGGCCCCGACAGCCTCGCCACGCAGGGCCTGCTTTCGCAGGCCGAAGCCGGGTACAAGGCAGTGCTGGCCACGAAGCCCCCGACCGATCGGCCCAACGAGCCGGTCGAGTGCGTCGCGGCCGGGCAGCGCCAGGTCGCGCAACAGCGGGCCGAGGCCGCCTGGGCGGTCGACCGCGGCGACAACGCGCTGGCCGCCGGCGACTACCAACACGCCCACGAGTGGTACGCGCTCGCCCTGAGCAAGGACGCCGGGAACACCGACGCGGTCGCGGGGTTGCGCCACGCCGTCGCGCTCAGTCCCGGACCCGGCAAGGCACCGTACCAGCGGGTCGTGCCATGGTCCGCGCGCGCCGAGATCTGGGACGCCCGCCGGAACGCCTGGCTTCCATCGCTCGTCCCGCCGGCGCTGGTGTTCGCCGTCGTCTTCCTCGTACTCGTGGTGCTGGCCCGGACCATCACGCGGTGGGTGCCGACAGGTCCCCGGCCCAAGCCACCCGAGGTCGGGCTGCAGGACGTCGTGTTCGTCGTGGCGGCGGCCGCCCTGTGCGCCGCCGCCTCGGTGCTCCATTTGGGCTTCGCGCTGGTCATGCTGGCGCTGGCCGCCCCCTTAGCCGCGTTCGGTGGCTACTGGCTAGCAGACTGGTTCGCGCTGCGGATGCGCATGCGGGTGGAGGTGTTCGACGCCGAGGGCGCCGCGGACGGGCCCGGCACCGCGTACTTCGTCGGCAGGCTCTCCGCCCTCGGCAGCGACCCGCCGCGCGGGTTGGAGATCCCGCTGGGCACCGACATGACCGACCTGCCGATCAAGGACCTCACGACGCTGCCCGGCGGCAAGTGGGTGTCCATGGCGGTCAAGGCGCTCGAACTGCTCGCGCCATCCACCCCCTGGCACGCCAAGGTGTCCATTGTCGACAAAGACACGGCCGCGGTCGAGCTGCGCCGCAACGGGCATCTCGTGGAGGCCATCACCATCGACCGAGCCACGCTGACCACCGCGCCGGCCAAGGACCGGGACCTGCTCACCGCGGCGGCGGCCTTCGTCCTGCTGCACCTCGCCAAGGCGTACACCTCTCTGGAGGTGGGGCTGAACGGCGCGAGCCGCTGGCGGTCACTGGCTCAGCAGGTGCTCGCGAGCGAGGCTGCCGTCAAGGGCCGCGGGCCGCGGGCGGTCGAGCTCTACGCGCGCGCTGTGCGGGAAGATCCCGGCAACCAGGCCGCCCGCCTCGGCTACCTCATCGCGCGATTCGATCTCCTTGCCGGCGACAAGCCCTCCATCTACTCGGAGCTGGGCATCCAACTCGGAACGATGGAGAGCGCAGCCAAACCGTATCCGGCACTACACCTGCGCGTGCTGTACGCACGCACGGCGGCATACCTCAACTGCGCGTCGCTCGCCAATGGCATGCGGCGCGAGGCCGCCTGGGACCGCGCCACGGGACCGGCAGTACGGCTGGTCGACAGCCTCGCGTATCCCCCGAGCTGTCCCGGCGGACGGCCGAATTCTTCGCCGAGATGAGACCGGTTGCCGCGCTCCTGGTGTGGTATCTGGTCCGTCGGCGCAGGATCGAAGAGAGCGAGCTGACAGCCGTTGACGGTTGGATCGACGAGTCGGGCATGACGCCGAAGACCTACTACGACCGCGCCTGCAACGCAGCGGAGTCCGGCTTCACCCTCCTTGCCCTTCAGGACCTGCGGTTGGCGTTGGGACTCGACAGGCTGCGTAAGGCGGCGCCGGGCGACCCGTCGTTCGTCTCGCTGCGGGGCCACCCGGAGTTCATCAGGCTCACCGACGGCCGCCGGATGCTGGAGAACTCGTCGGTCTTCCGGCCATTCGCGAGCCGGCTGGCCGCCATCGGCATCCATCTTCCAGCGCAACTGGCCAACGGAACGCCGCCCGACGACGAGTTGGCCAAAACGTTGGAGGAGTCCGTGGCCAAGGTGGCTTCGCTGCGCGGCCTGGCCCGGCTCGCCACGGCGTGTCCCGAGGCCGACCGGGCGCTGGAGTGGACCGACCTGCTCGCGGCCGAAAACGTCTCCACCCTGGCCCAACTGAACATCCACCTGACCAACGACGGCCGCCACCTCGCACAGCGGCTCCAGTCGCGGGCGATGCCACGCAACGTCGTCGCCCCCACCGAGGACCAGCTACGCGCGTGGGCGAGCACCCCCGTGGGGGTGTAGGCCCAAGATCCCGACATTGCGTGCCGGGGCAGCGGCGCGGTCCCGAGTGCGGGAGTCTGCCGCCATGCACAAGGCACCACGGCGACCGGCCGCGCTCGTTGGGAAGATCTTTCTCGGACGCAATGCGCTGCGGCGCAACCTGCTCACCGACGGAGCTGCGCAGCGGCGCGTGGCGGTCGCTGTTTCGCGGGATCTACGCCGACGCGTCGCTGGCGATCACCCACCGGGACCGCTGCCTGGCCGTGTGCCGGTACCTGCTGCCGGCCGACGGCGCCGTCGCCGGGCGGTCCGCGGCCGCCCTCTACGGCGCGGGCGACGCCGCCAACGCGATCGAGGTCGTCGTACCCCGGCGGTCCCGGTTCGGCCCGGTGCGCGGCCTCGCCATCCACTCGGCCGATCTGGCCGAGGCGGACGTGCGTGACCTGAACGGCGTACGGGTCACGACGCCGGTGCGGACCTGCTGGGATCTGGCCCAGTGGCTCGACGTGGTGGAGACGGTCGTGCTGCTCGATATCCTGGTCCGGCGCCGCCTGGTCACCGTCGCGGACCTGGAGACCTACGCCCGCGGCAAGCGGGGCACGCGAGGCTGGCGCCGCCTGATCACGGCGGCCACCCTCGTGGATCCCGGGGCCGAGTCGCCGCCGGAGAGCCGCCTGCGGGTCCGGCTGGTCCAGGCCGGCCTGCCCCGACCGGTCACCCAGTACGTGATCGAGCGGGACGGCGCGTTCGTGGCCCGGGTCGACCTCGCGTGGCCGGCGTACAAGATCGCGGTCGAGGACGACGGCACGTGGCACGCGGCAAGTGACCAGCTGCACCGCGATCGCCGGCGGCTCAACCGGGTGCTGGGCGCGGACTGGGTCGTCCTGCACGTGACCGCCCAGCGCCTGCGCGACGACTTCGCGGGGTTCGTCGAGGAGGTGCGCGCGGCGCTGCGAAGTCGAGCCCGACGACGGTAACCAGCGCGTCACGCAGGCGAAACTGGGGCGTCCCACGCTCGGTGGATGCAGTCGACTCCGCGTTTTCTCCAGGGCGTATTCCCGTTCGAGGGGAAGGGGCTCGAGTCGCCCTTCCCGCTCGACGCCGCGCTCACGTACACGGTGCCGCCCGGTGCCGTCACCCAGCCGGTGTACTTCCGCGGCGGCAACGGCATCGACGACCTGGTCTACATCGTGCTGATGCGGGACGGCAGGCCGATGCGGTACTTCCCGATCGGGGCCAAGGGCGATGTGCACGTGCCGCTGCGGGTGGTCGAGGACCTCGACGGCGGCACGGTCGTCGAGTTGTACCTCGCCGCGCCGACCGGGTCCGCCGGCTGGATCGTGGTCGACCTCGGGCTGGTGGAGGTCTGATATGGACAGACTCGTCGTCGTCGGCAACGGGATGGCCGGCGCCCGCACGGTCGAGGAGATCCTGGCCCGCAGCGACCGGTTCGCCATCACCATGTTCGGGGCCGAGCCGTACGGCAACTACAACCGGATCCTGCTGTCCAATGTGCTCTCCGGGGCCGAGGACGAGGCGGACATCTTCCTCAACAGCCTGCCCTGGTACGCGGAAAACGGCATCGACCTGCGCGCCGGCGTACAGGTGACGCGGATCGACCGGTTCGCCCGGACGGTGCGGGCGGACGACGGCTCGGTCACGCCGTACGACAAGCTGGTCATCGCCACCGGCAGCCGGCCGTACGTGCCGCCGATCGACGGGATGCACCACCCGCGGCGCGGTTTCCACCAGGGCGTCTTCGCGTTCCGCACGCTCGACGACACCCGCGCGATGATCCGGTACGCGCACGACCACGACCGGGCGGTGGTGATCGGCGGCGGGCTGCTCGGCCTGGAGGCGGCCCGCGGCCTGCAGCAGTACGGCGTCGAGGTGACCCTCGTGCACTCCCCCACTCACCTGATGAACGCGCAACTCGACGAGCAGGGCGGGGCGATCCTACGCCGGTGCGTGCAGAAGCTCGGCATCGCGGTCGAGGTCAACGCGAGGACGGCGGCCATCCTGGGCAGGGACGCCGTCACCGGGGTACGCCTCGCCGACGGCCGGACCCTGCCGTGCGACATGGTGGTGGTCGCGGCCGGCATCCGACCCAACGTGGACCTGGCCGAGGTGAGCGGGCTGCCGGTGGAGCGGGGCCTCGTCGTCGACGACCAGATGCGGGTGCTGGACGAGCCGGACATCTACGCCGTGGGTGAGTGCGTGCAGCACCGCGGTCAGACGTACGGCCTGGTGGCGCCGCTGTGGGAGCAGGCCCGGGTGCTCGCCGACCACGTGAGCGGCGCGAACCCGAAGGCGGCGTACCACGGCTCGCGGACGGCCACGAAGCTCAAGGTGGCCGGGGTCGACGTGGCCGCCATGGGGGTCACCGCGCCGGAGCGCGACGACGACGAGTTCGTCGTGTTCGCCGAGCCGCGGCGCGGCGTCTACAAGAGTGTGGTCATCCGGGACGGCCGGCTGGTCGGCGCGACGCTGCTCGGCGACGTCAGCAAGGTGGCGTTCCTCCTGCAGGCGTTCGACCGCGGTTGGCCGCTGCCGGAGGAGCGGGTCCGGCTGCTCTTCGACCTCGGCGCGCCACCGGCGCAGGAGTCCGCCGCCGAACTCGACGACGCGGCCCAGGTGTGCAACTGCAACGGCGTGTCCAAGGGCGACCTGGTCGCCACCGTCCATGGTGGACTGAAGACGGTCAGCGGGGTGATGGACGCGACCCGCGCCGGCAAGGGCTGCGGCTCCTGCAAGTCGCTGATCGCGCAGATCGTCGAGTGGGCCGCGGACGGCGCCGTCGAGGAGGACGAGTCGGCGAGCTGGTACGTGCCGGGCGTACCCCTGAAGAAGCCGGAGCTGATGGCGGCGATCCGGGCCGGCGGGCTGCGCAGCGTCTCGGCGGTGTTCGACGCGCTGGCCGGCGGCGCGGAGGACGCGAAGAGCAAGATGGGCCTGGTGTCGCTGCTGCGCATGATGTGGGGCGACGAGTACGTCGACGAGCGCGGCGCCCGGTTCATCAACGACCGCGTGCACGCCAACATCCAGAAGGACGGCACGTTCTCCGTCGTACCGCAGATGAAGGGCGGCTGCACCACGCCGGACCAGTTGCGCCGGATCGCCGACGTGGCCGACAAGTACCAGGTGCCGCTGGTCAAGCTCACCGGCGGGCAGCGCATCGACCTGCTCGGCATCCGCAAGGAGGACCTGCCGAAGGTCTGGGCCGACCTCGACATGCCGTCCGGGTACGCCTACGGCAAGAGCTTCCGGACCGTGAAGACCTGCGTCGGCAGCGACTTCTGCCGGTACGGCGTCGGCGACTCGACCGCGCTGGGCATCGCCATCGAGTCGCGCTTCCAAGGGCTGGAGGCGCCGGCGAAGCTGAAGCTCGCGGTCACGGGGTGCCCCCGCAACTGCGCCGAGGCGTACGTGAAGGACCTCGGGGTGGTGGCGATCGACGGCGGCAAGTGGGAGGTCTACGTCGGTGGGGCCGCCGGGGCGCACGTGCGCAAGGGTGACCTGCTGGCCACGGTGGACAGTCCGGCCGACGTGATGGCGCTGACCGGCCGCTTCCTGCAGTACTACCGGGAGAACGCGAACTGGCTGGAGCGCACGTACGCGTTCGTGCCGCGGATCGGGCTCGACCGGCTGCGCGCGGCCCTGGAGGAGGACGCCGACGGGCTCGACGCACGGATGGCGGCGGCCGTCGCGGCGTACCGGGATCCGTGGAAGGAGGGCGCCGAGCCGGCGACGCCCGGGCAGTTCCGCACCGCGCTGCCGCTGCGCGTGCTGCCGCTCGTGCCGGTCCGGGAGGGATCGTGACCACCTACCGGCTCGGCCCGGTCGACGAGCTGCCCGTCGGCGAGGGCCGGGCGTACGCGGTCGGCGACGAGATGGTCGCCGTCTTCCGGCTGCGTACCGGCGAGCTGCGGGCGGTGTCCGCGGTCTGCCCGCACGCCGGCGGCCCGCTCGCCGACGGCCTCATCGACGCCAAGGTGGTGATCTGCCCCTTACACCAACACGTCTTCGCCCTAGAGACCGGCCACTGCCAAACCACCCCCCACCTAGCGCTGCGCACCTACCCGGTCCGCGAAGAATCCGGCCAAATGATCATGAACGTGTCCCCCGTTTCCGGCTCGGACTCGACGACAACTTCATGATCACCCGACGGACGGAGCGCAGGGATGGCCGCGCGGCTCCTTGACGGCGGTCACGGTTGGTAGTGTCATGATCCGGGAATCCCGTTTTTCCGGGTCCGCCGCGAGGGGAGAGGGTGGCCGAAGCGTCCAGACCGTCGATGGCACGCGACCCGGTGCTGGTCGCGCTCGCTGGCACGGCCCTGCTCGCCACCGCCTGGGTCCTGCTGGGGCCCGCCCCGGACACCGTCTCCTGGCTGGTACAGACCGCGCTTGACGTGGTCTTTTTCTGGTTGTCGTGGCAGATCGCCGGGGCGCCCGGGATCGACCGGTCGGTCCGCCGCTTCTGGCGCGGCACCGCCATCGGCGGCATCTTCTTCACCCTCGGTGATCTGGTTCAGACGGTGCTGACGTTCGGTGGCGACGAAGACACAGCCGCCAGCGGGACGGCGCAGACGGTCCTGGTCGCCACCGGCGTGGCCTGCATCGTCTGGGTGATGCTCACCCACCCGATCCACGCCACCGGCCGGGAACGGCTCCGGCTGTGGCTCGACGCCGCCACGGTCATGTGCGCGGCGGCGGTGTTCGCCTGGTACCTGTCGATGAGCGGTGACGGGCCGCAGACCACCACGCAGATCATCGTGGCGCTGGTCGGCTCCGGGCTGATGCTGGTGTCCGTGTTCGCGATGTGCAAGCTGCTGCTGAGCGGCAGCGCGCCGTTCACGATCCAGGCCGGCGTGGCCGGGGTGGTGAGCGCGGGCTCGATGGGCATCGGCATGTCGTTGAACTCGATCGTGGCCGATTCGTCGCACCCAGAGCTGATCATGGTGGCCCGGCTGCTGCCGTGCTTCCTGCTGGCCGCCACCCCGCGCATCCAGCAGCTCCAGATGCGCACCAACCCGAGCGGCCTCACGCTGCGCAAACGCCAGTACAGCCGGCTGCCGTACATCGCGGTGGGCGCCAGCCAACTGCTCCTCATCGCCTCGCTCGCCGGCACCGGCCCGGGCGTACGCGCCTGGGGCGTCGTGCTCGGCGTCATCGGGATCACCGCGCTCGTGGTGATCCGGCAGAGCGTGGCCTTCACCGACAATGCCCAGCAGGAGAAGCGCTTCCGCTCCATCGTCCAGTACGCCTCGGACATCGCGCTGGTGGTCGACCAGTCCGGGCGGGTTACGTACGCCAGCCCGGCGGTGGAGCGCGTCCTCGGCATCACGGCGTCGGCGACCGAGGGTATCGACCTGCGCGACCTGCTCCACCCCGACGACCGGTCCGTCGCCGACCGGCTGGGCGGGCAGCTGTCGGCCCACCCCCGGGCCAGCGCGACCGCCCAGCTCCGCGCCCGGCGCACCGACGGCTCCTGGCGCTGGCTCCAGCTCGTCGCCACCAACCTGCTCGACGACGCCAGCGTCGCCGGGGTCATCGTGAACGCCCGGGACGTGACCGAGGAGCGGCACCTACAGGAGCGGCTGCGCTACGACGCGACGCACGACACCCTGACCAGGCTGGCCAACCGGGCGCTCTTCGACGAGCAGGTGCACCTGGTCGCCGCCCAGGCGCCGCACGCGGACACCACGATGGCGATCCTCGCCATCGACCTCGATGACTTCAAGCCGGTGAACGACCTGCTCGGCCACCACGTCGGCGACGGGCTCCTGGTGGCGGTCGCCGAGCGGCTGCGCCGGTGCGTGCTGCCCACCGACACGGTCGCGCGGCTGGGCGGCGACGAGTTCGCGGTGCTGCTCCCGGCGACGTCGCACGGGGTGGCCTGCTCGGTCGCCGGACAGATCCTGAACGCGTTCACCGAGCCCGTGTACGTCGACGGGCACGAGCTGGCCATCCGGGCGAGCATCGGGATCGCGGTCGGCACCGGCGCGCACGTGGACACCCTGCTGCGCGACGCCGACGCGGCGATGTACACCGTCAAGCACGCCGGCAAGGGCCGCTACCTCTCGGCAAGCTCCTACTGACGCGCCACTCGCGGCAGCAGTTCGCCGGCGCGCAGGGCGGCGCCGAGCGCACGGGTGTCGCCGGTGCGGTCGTACACCTCGGCGGCCGTGTCCGCGAACTTGATGACGTGCTCGTCGCCGTGCGCGGCGGCCCGGTCCACGATGTCGGCGGCGTCCGCGGCGGGCTCCGGCGCAGCCTCCCCTGGAGCCCAGCCCGAGGTGATCGCGGCGCTCGCCGCCCACACCGCGGCCAGGCTCGGCGACCATAGCTGCGTCGGCAGCGCCGGCAGGCAATGGAGTACGGCGTTCGGCGCGGTCGCGGTGTGCACCAGCAGTACGGGGCTGGCGTGCCCGTGCGTGCCGTAGGCCAGCGTCGCCGCGGTCACCAGGTCGGCGAGGATGGCGCGGGTGTCCTCCGGGCCGGCGGGCGCGCGCAGCGCCGCGAGCGACCCGGACCAGCCCGCGGTGGCGGTGAGCTGGCCGAAGCGGGCGGCGACCGGGCCCCGTTGGGCGGCGACGCGTGGCACCCCGGCGAGCGCCTCGGCGGCGTCCAGCGACCCGGCGGGCACGGCGGCGCCGGGGACGGCCGTGGACCGGGCCGCCCAGAACGCCAGCCCGTGCGCCAGCTCGGTGACCGCTTCCGGGCTCTCGTCGCCGGCCAGCAGCGCGCGCACGGCGTGGCTGACCCGGATCACGCCGTGGGTGGCGCCGGCCGCGATGCCCGGCAGCAGGCGCGGCCACCAGGTGACGAGCAGGTCCCGCCACGGCTGGTCGCCGGCCGCACTGGTCAGGTACGCGGTCCAGTCGCCGATCCGCCGGATGTCGCCGAGCGCCTCCGGCCAGTTCTGGCCGGTGACCCGGTCGCCGGGGGCAGGCAGGTCGTCCAGCCGGCGGATGTACGCGTCGAGCCAGCCGTGCACCTCGTCCGCGTGGCCGCGCCGGACGAGGACCTCCACCGCCATCGGCCCGTGGTTGGTGAGCGTGTCCTCGCCCCACTCCGGCCCGGCGTGCCGCAGCCGCTCGTACGCCTCGTTCAGGATGTCGCGGTCCACGGGCCTCCCCCTCGGCCAGCCGGCGGTCAGGGCTGGTACGACCCCGGCTCCCAGGGTCGAGCGGCCACGCCGATCCGGTTCCACGCGTTGATGGTGACGATAACGGAGATGAGCTGAGCCAGCTCGCCCTCCGCGAAGTGCTTGGCCGCGTCGGCGTACACGTCGTCGGGGACGCCAGCGCGGGTCGGCACGGTGACGGCCTCGGTCAGGGCGAGGGCGGCCCGCTCCCGCTCGGTGAAGTAAGGCGTCTCCCGCCAGGCCGGCAGCGCGTAGATCCGCTGCTCGGTCTCGCCGGCGGCCCGCGCGTCCTTGGCGTGCATGTCGATGCAGTACGCGCAGCCGTTGAGCTGCGAGGCGTGGATGCGGACCAGCTCGCGCAGCGACCGTTCCAGGTCGCCGTCGGCGGCAGCGGCGTCGAGCCGGTTCATCGCCCTGCTGAACGCGGGGGCCAGCGCGTCGAAATCCATCCGGGATACATGCGTCATGCGGTTCACGCTAGGCGGTGGATTGGCCCAGCAACTAGGCCAATCCACCGCCACCTGCAATGGGCCAATGACTACCGCGTGAACGCCTGGAACTCGGCCACCCGGACGTACGTCGCGAACGGGCTCGCCGTCGTGCAGTCCGTCGCCGCGGCCGGGTCGGCGTCCTGCTCACCGGCGTACAGCGGGCCGCCGGTGCACTGGCTGGCCAGCACCTCCAGGCGCAGGTGCGTGGCGTGCACCGGGTTGAAGCGGAACGTCCGCAGGTTGAGCGACGGCGCCGTCGGGCGGAACGCACCCGCCGGGAACGCGTTCGACTCGCTGCGGTAGACCCGCCGGTAGCCGGCGTCCGTGGTGCAGTCGGCCCTCGTCGCGTCGCAGGCCCATACCGCGAACGACCGCAGCGCGCTGAACCTGTTCTGCACGATGGGATCGGCGTCGCTGGTGATCTGCGGGCGGAGCAGGGCGCTGACGTTCACGACGCTGACCAGCTGCCGGCCCTCGCCCGCGAGGTCGACGGTCAGCGTGCGGCCGGCGACGCCGTCGGTCGAGACCCAGTTCGTCGCCTCGGTGTCGTCGATGAGCTTGTCGGCGTTCACCCCCGGACCGGAGACCGCGGCGCCGCCGGTGGCGGACGCCAGGTTGCGCGGCAGGTTCAAGCGCAATTCCTGGGTACGCCCCGGCAGGAACAACATCTCGAACTTCCGGTGTCCATAGCCGGGGCCGGCCGCGACCATCTGGAACCGCGTACCCGGGATGATCTGGAAGGTGTCCGGCAGGTCGGTCTCCGGGTCGGTGTCGGCGACCGGCATGGCCCGCGCCTCGTACGCGCCGACGTAGAGCCGGATCGGCGCGCCCTCGGCGTCACCCACCGGGCGGAGCGTGACGGTGGCGTTCTCCGCGTACGGCGAGGCGAAGCTCGGCGTCGGGTCCGCGTCGCCCGGGCCGCTCACCGCGTCCTGCCCCATGCCCGCCTCGGCGAAGGCGTTCCACATCAGTTCCTGGTTTTCCCCGCCGAAGCGGACCAGGTCGGCGGCCAGCATGTTGTCGCGCATGTCCACCATGCTGACCTGGCTGCTCGCCTGGAGCAGGAACGAGTCGAAGAGCAACTGCACCCAGCGCCGGTTGCCCGGGCAGGCGGTGACCTCGACCAGGCCGTCGGCGCAGCGGGCCTGCAACGAGGGCGTGCCGTTCCCGTACTTCTTGACGAACGCGGCGCGCAGCCGGATGTTGGTCGCGCTCCAGATCTCACCGTCCGCGTGCACCTGCTGCCCGACGAGGTCGTAGCCGACGTCGGAGTAGTTCAGCGGGCTCTTGGACGAGTCGTAGTTGCGGATGCCGGTGGTGGTGTTGCCGGTGACGTACGCACCGGTGACGAACGGGCTGTCGCCGGGTGCCCGGAAGCCGTACTCGTACAGGTACTCGGCGGCCAGCATGTCGCTCCACGACTCGCCCATCGCCTGGCCCTGCGCCGACCCGATGCCGCTGTCCGGCCCGGCGATCATCCGGTTGGTGATCGCGTGGCTGTACTCGTGCCCGATCACGGTCATGTCGTAGTCGCCGTCCACGCACGGCGGGTACACGCCGCCGGCGACCGGCTGCCACAGGAACATGTTCGTGGTCGGCGGCAGGCCGTCGCGCCCGGTGCCCTGGTTGGCGTTGTTGCGGCTGCCGCCCAGCGCGTTGGCCTGCGCCCGGCCCTGCTCGGGGTCGCCGCCCAGGCCCTCGCCGGAGAGGTTGACCAGCTGCATGTTCCACGCCGACTCGGTGAAGCCCAGGTTGTACGACCAGTCGTGCATCCGGTTGTGCATCGCGAAGAGGTTGGCGATCGCGGCGTCGGCGTCGTTGCGCTGCGCCGATGTGAAGACCGCCGGGTTGCAGCGGGCCGCCCGCCACTGGTCCGTGAACGGGTAGACGTAGTCCCGGGTCAGGCTCGGCGTCGCGGGCACGGCCGGGTTGCCGGCGCCGAGGTTGAGCACGTTGTCGGCGGAGTTGCCGCGCGAGGTGAACGTCGGCGTGCCGGTCGCGACGTCGACGTCCCACGCCTGGCCGGTAGCCGGGTCGCGGACCGACTTCACGCAGCGCCCCACCTGCTCCAGGCACCACAACACCCGGGTGTCGCGCCCCTGCTGGGTGGGCGTCGCCGGGAAGACCGCCCACTTTGGATTGTCCGAGTCGAAGTCGACGAGGTCCTCGCGGACCAGCACCTTGCCCGTACGACCGTCCACATAGGTGGTCACCGCGATCGGCTCGGCCGCCTCGGTGTTGGTCAGCGTCACCGCGTACGCGGCGCGCGCCCCGTCCAGCGGCGTGGGCACGGCCACCCGCTTGACGCTGGCCGATGCCGTGCCGGAGCCGATGTCCTCGCGCGCGATGCGTACGGCGTCGGCCTCGGTCAGCGTCGCCGCCTCCGGCGCACCGGTGTCGCGCGACAGCGACGAGGTGACCCGGATGGCGTCGCCGCCGCTGACCAGCACCGTCACCAGTCCGTCGGGCCCGGCCGGCAGGTCGCCGAAGCGCTGCCGCAGGGTGACCACCGCACCCTTGCCGACCGGCTGCACCAGGATCGCTTCCAGGCCCGCTACGGCTGCCTCGTCCAGCCCGAACAGGCTTTGATTGCGCACCAGGTAGGCCCGGGCCGCGGCCTCCGGCTCGGTCGGCAGCCCGGTGGCCAACGGATCGCTCGCGGGGCCTAGCGCGCTGGGCGTACCCAATGCGTTGAAGCGGACGGCGTTGCCGGCGAGGCCGCGCTGCAACGCGCTCGGCGCGGCCCGTCCTTCGCGGTTGTCGACGTCGCGCGAAACGTGGGTCTCACCCGCGAGGCCGAGGTCGCGCGGCGCCGGGGCTGCCGCGCTGGCCGTGCCCGCGAGGGCCGGCAGGCCCCCTGCGACGACGGCGATGACGAGCGCTCGGGCTAGCGTACGCACGACGGTCCCCCTCCGTTGATGCAAGTCTTTGCATCTTTAAATACTCTTCGTCGTCGCTCCGCGCCACCCTTTCCCCCGTGCTATGGCCGAACCGATATGCCACCGGCCTCGCCCCCCTCTTTCCGTCGATCAAGGGCGAACGGTCGTGCTTTGATCTCCAATCCACGACCGTTTGCCCTTGATCGCGGCGAAAGTCCTTGATCGGGTCTTGAGGTCTGGTGTGGGATAGCTCGCGATCTCGCATCCGGGCTGTTGTGACGGCGTCACATGGGGTTAGCTGGGGTGGGCGGGGGGTACTTCGCCAGACCTCAGCGTGGAGGTAAGCGGTCATGGACATGGGTGAGGCGCCCGTTGCGGTAGGTGTCAAGGATCTGGCCGAGGACGCGGGCGCGGTGCGCCTGGCGGCTCGCACGGCGGCGCTGACCGGAAGACCGCTGCGCATCGTCCACGCATTCGTGTGGCCGCTGGAACTGCCCCCGGGCAGCACCGGCGAGGAGCGCGAGCACGCCGAACGGACCGTGGAAGAGGCGGCGGCGTGGGCCGAGGCCGAGCACCCTGACCTCGACATCTCCGCCGAGGTGGTCGACGGCGACCCGACCCAGATCTTGCTGCGGACGGCGTCCAAGTCCGCGCTCCTGGTCCTGCGCGCGCACGACCCCGCCCGGTCCGGCGACCAGACGGACGCGGTGTCGTTCCAGGTCGCGGCGCGCGCGGCCGGTCCCGTCCTGTGCGTACGCGGCGACGACCGTACCGGCCCGGTGGTCGTCGGCGTCGACGGCTCGGCGGACGCCGCGGTCGGCTTGGAGACCGCGGTCGAAGAGGCGCGCCGCCGGCAGACCGGCCTCGTCGTCCTGCACGCCCAGGGCGCACCGTGCACCGAGCGGCTCGGCGACCTGGGCAGTCTGCCCGTGGAGCACCGCGAGGTGGACGGCCCCGCCGACCAGGCCCTGATCGAGGCGTCGGCCGACGCGCAGTTGGTGGTCGTGGGGGCTCAAGGCTTGCGGCAGACCCTGCTCGGCCCGGTGACCCAGGCGGTACTCCGGCACGCCGAGTGCCCGGTGCTCGTGTCCCGCACCCGCCACGTCCCCGGCCCCACCAAGATCCGCCTCCCAGCCGGCCCGCGCTACTCCTCCCCCGTCTGACCCGCCCCTTCGCGCGGCGCCGACTGCCCGCGCGGAGCGCGCTGGCCGCGCCCCGGGGGCGCGACCCCCTTTGCCGTCGATCAAGGGCGAACGGTCGTGCTTTGATCTCCAATCCACGGCCATATGCCCTTGATCGACGCAGAAGTCCTTGATCGACGGAGCGGCGCGCGGGCCACCGCCTACGGCGGTGACCATGGGCCTAGCGCCAGGGAGAGCCCTTTCCCACGCCGCTAAGACCATGATCACCGCAGGTCGGCGTCGATCTAGGGATCGAGTTTTGGGCTGCCACGACGGACGTCGCGGCAGCTCACCATCTTTGAGTTTCCTGACCCCCCACCGCGAGACGTCTCTAGCGGGCCCCCAGCACGTCGGCGAGGTCGAAGTTGACTGGCTCCTCGAGCTGCTCGTAGGTGCACGACTTCGGCTCGCGGTCGGGGCGCCAGCGGACGAACTGGGCGGTGTGGCGGAACCGGATGCCCTCCATGTGGTCGTACCGGACCTCCACCACCCGCTCGGGGCGCAGCGGCGTGAACGACAGGTCCTTGCCTGCGGCCCAGCGGCTGCCCTCGGCGTTGCGCGGGGTGCGGGTGCCCTCTTCCTGCTTGGCCCACGCCCACGGGTGGTCGTCGAACGTGGTCACCAGCGGCTGCATCTCCTCGAAGAGCTCGGCGCGCCGGGCCAGCGGGAACGCCCCGATCACGCCGACGCTGGCCAGCTCGCCCGCGGTGTTGTAGAGGCCGAGCAGGAGCGACCCGATCCGGTCCGGGCCGCTCTTGTGCACCCGGTATCCGGCGACCACGCAGTCGGCGGTGCGCTCGTGCTTGACCTTGAACATGACCCTTTTGTCCGGTTCGTACGCACCGTCGAGCGGCTTGGCGACCACGCCGTCCAGCCCGGCGCCCTCGAACTGGTGGAACCAACGCTGGGCGATCTCCCGGTCGATGGTCGCGGGTGTCACGTGTACGGGCGCGGAGGCGCCGGCGAGGGCCTCCTCCAGCGCGGCCCGGCGCTCGGCGAACGGCCGGCCGGTCCAGTCGACGTCGCCGAGCGCGAGCAGGTCGAACGCGACAAACCGGGCGGGCGTCTGCTCGGACAGCATCTTCACCCGGCTCGCCGCGGGGTGGATCCGCTGCTGGAGCAGCTCGAAGTCGAGCCGGTCACCCGAGGGCGCGATCAAGATGATCTCGCCGTCCACGACACACCGGGGCGGCAGGTTGGCCAGGGCCGCCTCGACGACCTCCGGGAAGTACCGGGTCATCGGCTTTTCGTTGCGGCTGCCGATCTCCACCTCGCCGCCGTCACGGAAGATGATCGACCGGAAGCCGTCCCACTTCGGCTCGAAGCTCATCGCTCCGGCCGGCAGGTCCTTGACCGACTTGGCCAGCATCGGTTGGACCGGCGGCATGATCGGAAGCTCCATGAACCCCATTCTGCTGGACGTACCCTGACTTGGGTGGAAGAGGTCCGGACGCCGCGTTTTGGGGCCATGCTGGTGGCGATCGTCGTCCTATATGTCTTGATCATCGCGGCCGGCGAGCGCAGCGTGGTGGGTCCGGTCCGCGCGCTGCTCCTCGGCGGCTTGCTGGTGGCGGCGACCGGACTCGCCGGCCCCCGGCACCGCTGGGTGCGGGCCTCGATCGCCGGCGCGGTCGCCGCCTTCGCGGTCAGCGTGGTCGCCATCCTGCTGGGCAACGAGCGGGTGAGCATCGCGCTGACCAACGCGGCGCTGACCGCGCTGGTGGCCGCGACGATCGCGGCGATCCTCCAGGCGCTCTGGCAGCGCCGGCGGGTCGACGTGTACACCGTGAACGGTGCGCTCGCGACGTACCTGCTGCTGGCGCTGCTCTACTCCAGCCTGCACCAGTTCCTGGCCGCCACGCTGGGCAACCCGTATCTGGACGGGGTGACCGACCCGGCCGACGCCTCCGCGTTCCTCTACTTCAGCGTCATCACCCTGACGACGACCGGGTTCGGCGACATCGTGCCGGTCTCCGGGGTGGCCCGCGCGGTCGTGGTCACCGAGGCCGTCGTCGGACAGCTCTATCTGGTGTCGGTGGTCGCGGCCGTCGTCGGCCGCTGGGCCCCCAAGCGTTAGGGCGTGTCTGATGGATCTCTGTGGGGCTGCGGCGGGCCCAGACGACGACCAGCGGCACCGGTCGAAAGGCCGCATACAACACCGGTATGCGACCTTCCGCCCGGCACCACCGGACGCCGCCTGGACCTCGCCTCGCACCCACAAGATCCATCAGACACGCCCCTAGTACGCGGACGCGCGCACCGCGAAGACCGAACGGCTGCCTGCGTACTCAGTCAGCGACCACAGCTGGTCCTTGTCCCGCCAGTACGACACGTCCTCCGGCCCGATCGGCAGGTTGTCGGTGTGCATGACCACGGACCCGCCGGGCGTGAACGTGGCCAGGTCGCCCTTGTTGGCGTCACCATCGCTTGTGGACAGATAGTACGTGCCGTTGATGGCGGTGGCGCCCTGCATGCTGGTGACCGACACGTCGTACGCCTGGGTGGCGTGCGCGTAGCCGTCGGTGGACTCGGTCAGCATCCGGGTCGTGTAGTCGATGGGGAATCGCACCAGCCGGGTACCGGTGCCGGGGTAGGCGTACTCGCCGACGATGACGCTGTCCGGCGTGCTGGTGCGGTCGAGCGAGGCGAACGAGAACGTGAGGTTGGCGTACCCGCCGGCGGTGGAGCGGGCGTACGTGAAGACCTGCGGCAGCACGTACTTGTAGCCGTACGCCTGGTAGGTGCCGTCCGACTGCCAGCCGATGAGCGCATCGTTCGTGGTGCCGGCCTGCCAGATGTGCCGCATGTCGAAGACCCGGAACCCGAGGCTGGTGGACGCGACGTACAGGTAGTGGCCGTACCAGAACATGCCGCCGGCGTGGACGTTGACGGCCCGGAACGAGGCCCGCCCGTCGGTGCGGGTGTACGGCTCGACCAGCAGCACGTGCCGGTACGTGGGCGCGGACGGCGTGGAGTAGTCCACAAAGGAGACCCGCACGCCGCGGTCGACCCCGTCGGTGCCGTCGTCGTACCAGCTCACCAGGATCGCGGTGGCACCCTCGTACGTGCCGGCGTCGTACGCGTCCGCGGTCGTCGTGATGCCCTGCGGGATCCAGTACGTCACGCCGTTGTCGCCGCTGTTCCAGCAGAACGAGGCGAGCCGGTTGGACGCGCCGGGCGAGCACGAGGTGGCGACGCGGTTGCCGTCGGCCACGACGCCCGGCACGCTCACGTTCGGCAGCGCGGCGTCCAGGTCGTCGATCAGTCCTGAGTAGGCGGTGGCTTGCAGGCGGAAGTTGGCGGCGGTCAGGGCGGTGGCCGCGACGGCCGGCGATGGCACCAGCAGGACGGCGAGGAGTAGGCCGAGGACCAGGGCGGCACGACGCAGCATTGAGGACCTCCAGGTAGAAGGTTTCCTTCATTGATGCTCCGGTATATGACGCCAATTTTCAAGGGTTAGACTGCCGCGATGAGTTACGGTCCCAAGGAGTTCGACGTCGACATCCCCAGCGCCGCCCGGGCGTACGACTACTTTCTGGGCGGGGCGCACAACTTCGCGGTCGACCGGGCGTTCGCCGACCAGGTGCTGACCATCGCACCCTCGGTGCCGCAGGTGACCCGCCTCAACCGATCGTTCCTGCAACGGGCCGTGCGCTTCCAGCTCGACCAGGGCATCCGCCAGTTCCTCGACCTCGGCTCGGGCATCCCCACCGTGGGCAACGTGCACGAGATCGCCCAGCAGCGGGTGCCGGACGCGCGAGTGGTCTATGTGGACTACGAGCCGGTCGCGTACAAGTACGCCAAGACCCTGCTGGAGGGCAATCCACACGCGACGATCATCCAGGCGGACGTGCGCGACGTGGCGGCCGTGCTGGAGCACCCGGAGACCCGCGCGCTGCTCGACTTCAGCCAGCCGATCGGGCTGCTGATCGTGGGGCTGCTGCTCTTCATCGGCCCGCAGGACCGGCCCGAGGAGCTGGTCGCCGCGTACCGGAGCCAGCTCGCACCGGGCAGCTACCTGACCATCTCGCACATCGCCGACGAGCACGCCGACCCCGAGCTGCGCGCCCAGGTCGCCCGCCTGGTCGCCGCGTACGCCCAGGCCAACGAGCACGTCTACGTCCGTACCCGGGACGAGATCGGCGCCTGGTTCCAGGGCCTGGAGCTGGTCGAGCCGGGCGTGGCGTTCCTGCCGGACTGGCGGCCGGACTCGGCGGACGAGGCGGGCGACGTCGCGCGCCCATTGGGCTACGGCGCCGTCGCCCGCGTCCCCGTCCCGTGATCAAGGCGTCCTTCAAGTTGTCCCAACGACTTGAAGGACGCCTTGATCACTCCAAAGAAGCTAGGGGGTTGGGTCCAGGATCACCTGGGCGGTGCCGGTCTGCGGCGGGGTGCCGTTGTCCGTGTACGAGGCGACGAACACGGCGAAGAGGTTCTCCGCTCCCCCGTGGTCGTCGATGGTCGTGTCGATGGTGCCGGTGCACCCGGTCGCGGTGGAGATCGGGTGCCCGTGCTGGTCATGGCCCAGGATGAAGGTCACGGTGACGTTCGCGCAGTCGGTCGGGGTGTCGTCGAGGACGCTGACCTCGTACTCGATCTGCTGGCCGAACTGGAACGGCTGGGTGGCCACCGGCTTGACCAGCGTGACGACCGGGGCCCGCGGGCCGACCATGAACGGCAGCTCGGCCGAGGCCGACCGTCCGGTGCTGTCGGTGACCTTCAGCGTCGGCCGGTACTCGCCGTTCGCGGTGTAGGTGTACGTCGGGTTCGGCGCGGTGGAGTCGACGGTGCCGTTCGCGTCGAAGTCCCAGGCGTACCTCAGCGCGTCCCCGTCGGCGTCGACGGTGCCCGCGCTGGAGAACGTGACCGTCAGCGGGGCGAGGCCGGCCAGCGGGTTGGCGCTGATCTTCGGCTCCGGGGTGCGGTTGCCCCGGACGAAGTCGATCCGGGCCAGCTGCGCGTCCGGGTTCTCGGAGAAGAACCCGTCGCCGTACTCCAGGACGTAGAGCGCGCCGTCCGGGCCGAACTCCAGGTCCATCGGGTTGTCGAACACGACCGACGGCAGCACCGGCCGGATGTCCCGTACCTGGCCGTGCCGGTCGAGCCGGAACTCCTTGACGTAGTCGCGGGTCCACTCGTAGAAGAGCGGGGCGCCGTCGTAATAGGCCGGCCACTTGATCCGGGACCGGCTGCGCGCGTCGTAGTCGTACGCCGGCCCGCCCATCGGGCCGATGCCGCCGACGCCGAGCTGCGGGAACTGCGCCGACGCCCCATAGGAGTACGCCACGTCCGCCTGCGCCACCGGCGGTAGCGCGCGCAGGCCGGTGTTGCGCGGCGAGTCGTTCACCGGGCGCCGGCAGTCGAACGGTGCCCCGGACTGCCCGGTGGCGAAGTCGTAGTCGACGTACGGCTTGTCGGGCGCCGCGCAGTACGGCCAGCCGTAGTTCGCCGGCCGGTCGACGAGCAGCCAGCGGCCCTGCCCCGCCGGGCCGCGGGCCGGATCGGCCTGGCCCGCGTCGGGTGAGTAGTCGCCGAGGTACACGTCGCCGCTGGCCCGGTCCACCGCGAAGCGGAACGGGTTGCGCAGGCCCATCGCGTAGACCTCCGGTCGGGTCTTGGGCGTACCCGGCTTGAAGAGGTTGCCCGCCGGGATGGTGTAGCCGCCGCCCGGCTTGACCCGGATGCGCAGCAGCTTGCCCCGCAGGTCGTTGGTGTTGGCCGAGGTGCGCTGCGCGTCGAACGCGGGGTGCCGGGTCGCGCGCTCGTCGAGCGGCGCGTAGCCGCCCGAGGAGAACGGGTTCGAGTCGTCCCCTGTGGACAGATAGAGGTTGCCCTTGCCGTCGAAGTCGACCTGGCCGCCGACGTGGCAGCAGATGCCCCGGTCCACGGGTACGTCGATGATGCGCTGCTCGGTGCCCAGCCGCAGCGTGTTGCCGTCGAGCTTGAACCGGGACAGCCGCAGTACGCCCCGGTACGGCGCCCAGTCGGCCGCCGTTCCGTCGGTGGGCGCGTCGCCCTCGTTCACGTCCGGCGTGGCCGGGTCGTCGGTCGGCGTGTTGAGCGGCGGCGAGTAGTACAGGTAGACCCACTTGTTCCGGGCGAAGTCCGGGTCGATCGCGATGCCCTGCAGGCCCTCCTCGTCGTGCTGGTACACCGGGACGTCGGCGGCGAGCACGTTCAGGCCGGTGCGCGGGTCGTGGATGCGGACCTCGCCGGTGCGCGCGGTGTGCAGGACCCGGTTGTCCGGCAGGATGGCGAGGCTCATCGGCTCGCCCGGGAAGTCGTTCAGGGTGACCTTCTGGAAGCTGCTGTCCGGCGGCGGCGTGGTGGCGCCCGTGGCGCCGCCGGCCGTGGCGGGGTCGCGGTCAGGGCGCCGGCGACCAGCGCCAGCGCGACCGGGATGGCTAGTCTTCTCATGCCCGCGCCCTTAGTACCGGACGGCCGCGAGGTAGTCGAAGGCGACCTTGGCGGTCTTCAGCGCGTCGGCCGGTGTACGGGGTGCCGTGCCGGCGTCGTCGCGCTCCACGATGAACTCGGCCAGGCCCGCCTCCTTCTCGTGCGCGAAGATCCGCGGGAAGTCGATGAGGCCCTGCCCGGCGTCCTCGAAGCTGCCGTTCGCGTTGAGGTCCTTGACGTGGAACTGCCGGACCCGGCCCTTGTTGGCCTTGATGATGTCGACCGGGTCGTGCGCGCCGCGGGTGGCCCAGAAGAGGTCCACCTCCAGGTGCACGAGGTCCGGGTCGGTCTCCTCGACCAGGACGTCGAAGCCGGTGCGCGAGCCGCCGTCCAGCCGGAAGAACTCGAAGTGGTGGTTGTGGTACCCGAACTGGAGGCCGGACTTCTTCGCCAGCGCCCCGGCGCGGTTGAGGTCGCGGGCGAACGCCCGGTAGGTGGCCGAGGAGCGGACCGGCTGCCCGTTGGAGAAGTCGAGCCCGAAGAACGGGTGCACGATGTACCGGCTGCCGAGCGTGCGGGCGTCGGCGAGCGTGGCCTGCCACGCGGCCGCGTCGAACGGCTGCGGGATGCCGAAGTGCCCGGAGGTGGCGCGCAGGCCGGCCTTGTCGAGCGCGGCCCGGAACTGCGTGGCGGTGCGCCCGACGAATCCCGCGGCCTCGACCTTCCGGTACCCGATCTGGCGCAGCGCCGCGAGCGTGCCGTCGAGGTCGATCGCGAGCTGGTCCCGCAGGGTGTAGAGCTGGACGCTGATCCGGTCGTTCGAGATGCGACGGGAGCCGCCGCCGTGCCCCGATCCGCCGGCCTGGGCGGGGGTCGCGAGCAGGCCGGCCGCGCCGACGGCAGCGGCGCCGACGGTGGCGGCGCGCAGCACGCCGCGGCGGCTCACAGATGGGTGCGATGAAGCGGAGTGGGTGAAGCACATGGTGGGGACGCCTCCTCGGTCGGGCGTACGGGCGAGCGCCCGGTCACGGTGACCAGGCGTTTCGCCGGCTGGTGCCAACGGCCGACGGGGAGAGAGCGCCGCGTCCGCAGGCCCACCCGCGCCGGATCCGGGTGCGCGAGGCCCTTGCCATCGGGCCTCGGATGCCGGTGCGGGAGTAACTTCGGTTGCGAAGCTCTGAACTTTAGGTCAATCAGAGGAAAGATTGGCCGGTGCGGACGTTACTCTGTCCCGGGCCTGATGAAAAGTACTTAGGCCGCGTCTGAGTATTTGGGCACTGTCGCCGGAGCGCCGGATCGAAGAAGATCTCCGGCATGCGTTTACCCACCGCCGTCGCGGGTCTGTCCGGCTGCGCCCTCCTCGCCGTGGCCGCCTCGCCGGGCTACCAGATGTACACCCCGTTCCTGGGGCCGACACTGGCCAGCAACGGGGACCCCGGCTGGTGGAAGCCGCTGCTCGTGTCGACGGTGGCCGCCCTGGCCGGGCTGTGCCTGCTGCGCTTCTGGCCGTACCTGCTGCTCGCCGCCGGGCTGCTGAGCCTGCCCCGGCTGGCCGCCGAGCTGTCCTCCTGGCCCGGCGGCGTGTCGGTCAGCTACCTGCAGCGCGCCGCCGTACCGCTGGCGCTGATCGGTGTGCTGGCCGCCGCCCAGTCACTGGTACGCGGCGGTGACGTCGGGTGGGGCGCGGCCGTCGGGGGTACCGCCGCCGGCGCGCAGCTCTTCGGCGCGTTCCAGGTCGGCGCCGTGTGGCTGACCATGCCACCCGGGCTGAAGGCGTCCCACGCGGTGCTGACCGTGGTGGGCCTGGCCGGCGCGATCCCGGCCCTTGTCGCGTACCGCGATGGGGATCCGGACGCGGGGCTGAGCGGTTGGGGCTGGCAGCGGTCCCGGTACGTGCTGGCCGGCGGGCTCGCGGCCGGCGTCGGCGTGTTCGCGTGGCTGCTCACCTCGGGGCGTACCGAACGGATCCTGGACCTCATGCCGGGCAGCCTCTACCGGCACCCGCGCGCCCTGCTGGCCGCCATCGGCCTGGCCATCCTGGTGGCCGCCGTCATCCTCGCGGCCGCCGCCGGCGCCTGGTCGCTGGCCGGCGGGCTCACCGCCGCCGTCGCCCAGGTCGCCCTCGTCGCGCCGCTGCTCCTCGCCGCGTTCGCGCTGGCCATGGCGCACCCGACGCGGTGGTTCGCGGCGCTGGCGGGCGTGGCCCTGGGCGCGGTCGCCGCGGCCCTGCGCTGGCGGATACCGATCGCCGCGGCGCTCGCCGTGCTGGCCGCGGCGGTGTGCTTCATCCTCTACGCCGGCACGTCCGGCGATCCGGAGAAGCTGGTCACCCGCCGCACGGAACTGGTCGGCGCGCTCCTGCTCATCCTGATCGCCGCGACCGCGACCGCGCTCATCGGCGCCGTCACGCCGGTGCTGGCCAAGCGCGGCGCCGCACCGGCCGTGCTCGGCTTCGTCGTCGCCGCGATGACGCTCGGCGGCCAGCAGCTCCTGCAGGTCACCTACCTGGACGCCGCCGGCGGGTACGCGTCGGACGTCCTCGAACCGGTGCGCCACATCACCTCGTCCGCGACCCTGATGCTGGTCGCCGCGGCCGGCCTCGGCGGGCTCGCCCTGGCCGAGCTTTTCGCGGCCCGCCGGGCCGAGCGCCGGATGACCGAACTGGTACGCCGGGAGGCGGCCGAGGCCGAGCGGAACAGGCTCGCCCGGCCGATCCACGACGGCGTGCTGCAGGTGCTCGCGCTCATGCAGCGGCACGGTCCCGAACTGGGCGAGCGCGGCACCGAGCTGGCCGAGCTCGCGGGCGACCAGGAGGCGGCGCTGCGCACGTTGATCAGCAGCGAGGCGGCACCGGGCGGCGGCCGGGACCGCGCGGACCTGCGCACGGCACTGGCCGACCTGGCCTCGCCCACCGTCCACTTCGCCGTCCCCGCCAACGCCGTCGACCTGCCGGCGCACGCCGCCCAGGAGGTCCGCGCGGCGGTCGCGGCCGCGCTGGACAACGTGGCCCGGCACGCCGGGCCGACGGCGCAGGCGTGGGTGCTCGTCGAGGACGAGCCGGACGGGGTACGCGTGACCGTGCGCGACGACGGGCTCGGCATCCCGGAGGGGCGGTTGGCGGAGGCCGCCGAGGCCGGCCGGCTGGGCGTGGCCCAGTCGATGCGCGGCCGGATCGCCGACCTCGGCGGCGCCACCACGGTCACGAGCCGGCCCGGCGAGGGCACCGAAGTGGAGTTCTGGCTCCCCCGCCGGCCCGGTTCGTGACGGCTTTCTACGGCGTCGCCAGCGCCTCCGTGGGGGCCAGCCGCGCGGCCCGGATCGCCGGGTACAGCCCGGCGAGCGCGCCGATGAACAGCGTGGCGCCGACCCCGCCTGCCATCGCCCACGGCGGCACCACGGTCGGCCAGTCCTGCGTGGTGGCGTACGCGGTGGTGACCGCGATGCCCAGTGCCACCCCGCCGGCCCCGCCGAGCGCCGACAGCAGCAGCGACTCGGCCAGGAACTGCACCCGGATCTGGCCCCGGGTCGCCCCCAGCGAGCGGCGCAGCCCGATCTCGGCCCGCCGTTCGAGCACCGAGATCACCATCGTGTTCGCCACGCCGACGCCGCCCACCAGCAGGGCCACCGCGCCCAAACCGAGCAGCAGGCCGGTGAACGCCCGGTCGGCGGCCTGCTTCGCGGCGAGCGCGTCGGACGGCCGGGACACCTTGACCTCGCTGGGCGCCTCCGGGTTCGCGGTGGCCGCCAGCACCTCGCGTACGGCCTCGACGGCCGGCTCGTTGGCGCGCGTGTAGACGGTCGTCGGGTGCCCGTCGAAGTCCAGATAGGACTCCGCTGCCGGCCAGCCCAGCAGCGCGGCCGTGTCCAGCTCCGGCGCCAGCGCCACCGGGGCGAGCACGCCCAGCACCGTGAACCACTTCCCGCCGACGTACACCTGGACGTCCTCGCCCGCGGCGCCGACGCCCAACCGGGCCGCGGCCGTGCTGCCGAGCACGACGGCCGGGTACTTCGCCGTCGCCGCGTTGAACCACGTGCCGTTGGCGACCGTGGCGCCCACTGTGGACAGCAGGTCGAGGCGGGCGGCCACGCACAGCAGGCCGTTCGTCTCGATCTCCGGGATCCGGTCCGAGCGGTACACCTTCGCGTCCGGCACCCGGCCGGTCGCGGACACCGCCGTCACCGGGCCGATCCGCCCGATCATCTCGATCGACTCGGTGGGCAAGGTGGCCGGCTCGCCGAACAGGTCGTTGCCCGGCCCGGCGGTGAGCAGGTTGGTGCCCAGCTGCTCCAGCGTCCGCGCCAGGTCCGCACGGCTGGACGTGGACACCCCGACCACCGCGATCATCGCGGCGATGCCGATCGCGATGCCCAGCGCCGAAAGGACCGCGCGCAACGGGCGGGTGCGCAGGCCGGCGCCGCCCACCCGGACCACGTCCGCGAACGCCAACCGTGCCGGCTTCATCTCACTCACGACTCCACCTGCCCGTCACGCATGCCCACCTGGCGCGGCAGGCTCGCCGCGATCTCCCGGTCATGGGTGATCACGACGACCGTGGTGCCGGCGGCGTTGAGCTCACGCAGCAGGCCCATCACCGCCGCCCCGGAGGCGGAGTCGAGGTTGCCGGTGGGCTCGTCGGCCAGCAGCAGCGCCGGCTCCCCCACGACCGCCCGAGCGATCGCGACCCGCTGCCGCTCCCCGCCGGACATCTCATGTGGACGGTGCTCCAGCCGGTGCGCCAGGCCCACCCGCTCCAGCGCGGCGGCCGCCCGCCGCCGCCGTTCCCGCCGGGGCACGCCGGTGTAGAGCAGGCCGTCGGCGACGTTGTCCACGGCGGGAACCCCCGCGCCGAGGTGGAACTGCTGGAACACGAACCCGATCCGGGACGCCCGCAGCGCGGACAGCTGCCGGTCGGTCAGCCGGGCCACGTCGTACCCGTCGACGCGTACCGTCCCGGACGACGGCCGGTCCAGCGTGCCGATCAGGTGCAGCATCGTGGACTTCCCGGACCCGGACGGGCCGACGATCGCCACGAGCTCGCCGCGGCCGACCGCCAGGCAGACACCGCGCACGGCCGCGACCCCGCCCGGGTACGTCTTCGTCACGTCGTCGAGCTCCAAGACGTGGGCGGTCATGAGGCGGTGCCCACGGTCATGCCCTCGGCCAGGCCCTCGCCGCGCACCTCCACCCGGCCGCCCGAGAACATGCCCACCTCGACCGGCACGATGCGGGTGCCCGTGCCCTCGACCACCTGGACGCCGTACCCGCCCTCGGCCAGCGCGAGCAGGGCCGACACCGGCACGCTGAGCACTCCCTCGCGCTTCTCGGCGGTGAACGTGACGTCCACTGTGGCCCGGTCGAGCGTGCCGAGGCTCTTCTGGTCGGTCAGCGCGACGGTGACCTCCAGCTTGGTCTCCGGCTCGTCGTTGCCCGCGCCACCCGACCCGAGGTCGATGATGGTGTCCACATCGGACACCTTGCCCGGCACCGTCTTGCCGTCCGGCAGCTCCACCGACACCGCGCTGCCCTTGGCCGCGAGGCGTTGCTGGTCGATGTCCAGCTCGACGGTGACCACCCGGGTGGTGCCGGTCAGCGCGAGCACCTGCTGGCCGGGGCCCGCGCCGGCGCCGACCTGCGCTTGGACGTCGTACACCCGCACGGTCCCTGGCGCGTACACGATCCGGCCGGGCTCCACCACGCCGGTCTCCGGCAGGCCTAGATCCTCCTGCCACTCCTCGACCGCCGCGGCGGTCGAGTCGGTGTACTCGTCGTCCACGGTGAACCCGTCGTACCCGAGGGCGGACAGGTTCTGCTCGAACTGCTTGACGTCCGTGCCCTCGACGCCCGGCGCCAGGTTGCGGTACATGGGCAGGGTGCCGCGCATCAGCAGGACCGGCTTGTCGTCCACCGTGTACAGCTTCTGGCCCGGCCGTACGGTGGCACCCTCCTCGGGCAGCCAGGTCACCGTGCCGCCGAGCCGGCCGGTCACCGCCGTCTCGGTGCCGTAGCCGAGGGTGCCGTCCACGGTATCGGCATCCACCAATGTGGACTTCTGCACCGTGGAGGTGGCGGGTGGCAGCGCGCTGCTCCCCGCCGTACCCGCGTCGCCGCCGCCGAATCCGGTGGCCGCCGCCGCGCCGCCGACCGCGACCACCGCGACGCCGGCCGCCAGCGCCACCGGGGCCCGCCGCCGTCGCCGGCTCATCCGCCACTCCCGGGCCGGCGCGGGCGCAGCTGCTCGCACTTCTTCTGGGCCGCGGCGAACTCCGCCGAGTTCGGGTCGAGGCCGCTGTCCGGCCCGGCCCGCAGCATGATGCCGCCGGTCTCCGGGTCGGGGTCGGGGAACGCCGGCACGCCGTTGTCGCGCATGCACTTGGAGTACTGGCGGGCCTTTTCGATGTCCTCGGGGCTCATCCGGGTCTGCTCGCCGCCGTTGGGCAGATACTGGCGGCACTTCTGCATCGCGGCGTCCGCCTTCGCCGGGTCGCCGCCGCGGATCCGGATCTGGGTGCCGCCGCCGGGCTCCGGGTCCTCCATCTCGATGCCCTCGCCCCGCATGCACTCCACGAACTTCAGGTTCTGCTCGTCCGCGTTCCCGGCCGCGGCGCTGGCGCTGGCGCTCGGGCCGCCGCTGGCACCGCCGGCGGTGGCGATGCCGTCGCCGCCGTCCTCGCCCCCGCAGGCCGCGGGTCCCAGGGCGAGCGCCAGCGCGGCGATCGTCCAAGCAATGCGTCGTCTCAACACGTCGTTTCTCCTCCACAACCGATGTCGGTGTCGGGAGGCAGTACACGCGGCGGGGCGTTACCGGGCGGTTTCCGCCGGCCTTAACGCGGAGAGAACATCACGGTGGGTAATTATTGATCTCATGCGCGTACTGGTGGTGGAGGACGAGCGGCTGCTCGCCGACGTGATCGCGCGGTGGCTGCGGGGCGAGGCCCACGCCGTGGACATCGTGTACGACGGCGACGCCGCGCTGGAACGGCTGGCCGTGAACGACTACGACGTGGTCGTGCTCGACCGGGACCTGCCCATCGTGCACGGCGACGACGTGTGCCGGGCGGTGGTCGACTCCCGGGCGGACACCCGGGTGCTGATGCTGACCGCGGCCGCCGAGGTGGGCGACCGGGTCGCCGGCCTGTCCCTCGGCGCCGACGACTACCTGCCCAAGCCGTTCGCGTTTCCGGAACTGGCGGCCCGCGTGCTGGCGCTGGGCCGGCGCTCGCGCCCGGCGGCGCCGCCGGTGCTGACCCGGGCCGGTATCACGCTCGACCTGCCCCGCCGGGAGGTGTACCGGCACGGCCGGTACGTCCCGCTGTCCCGCAAGGAGTTCGCGATGCTGGCGGAGCTGATGCGTGCCGAGGGGGCGGTGGTGAGCGCCGAGCAGCTGCTGGAGAAGGTGTGGGACGAGCACGCCGACCCGTTCACCGCCGCGGTCCGGGTGACGATCCTCAAGCTGCGCCGCAAGCTCGGCGACCCCGCGGTTGTCGAAACGATCCCGGGTGAAGGATATCGGATCCAATGAGCCGTTTGACGCTACGCACCCGCCTCACCGTCCTGTACGGCGCGCTCCTGCTCGCCGCCGGCACCGTGCTGCTGGCTCTGACGTACGTCCTGGTCGGGCGGCGCAGCGGGGTGAAGATCCTGGCCACCAAGACCGGCCCGATCGACGGCACCGACCCGCTCGACGCGTACTACTCCGCCGCCGACCTGCCGGACAAGCTACGCGAGACCGCGCTGCACGACCTGCTCACCCAGGGCGGCATCGCACTCATCGTGGTCACCGCCGTCGGCGTCGCCTTCAGCTGGCTGCTCGCCGGGCGGGCGCTGCACCCGCTGCACCGCATCACCGACACCGCCCGGCGGATCGCCGCCGCGCCCGCCGCCGACCGCGGCCTGCACGAGCGGATCGCGCTCCCCGGCCCGCGCGACGAGGTCAAGGAGCTGGCCGACATGTTCGACGCGATGATCGAACGCCTCGACCGCTCCTTCGACGGCCAGCGGCGCTTCGTCGCGAACGCCTCGCACGAACTGCGCACCCCGCTGACCCTGGGCCGGGCGGTGCTCGAATACGCCGCCCACCGCACCGCCACCACGCCCGAGGTCCGGCAGCTCACCGACATGCTGCTGGACATCAACGCCCGGCACGAGCGGCTCATCAACGGGCTGCTCCTGCTGGCCCGCTCGGAAAACGAGCTGGTCGACCAGGCACCGGTCGACCTGGCCGACATCGTCGAGCACACGGTCTCCCAGGCCGAGCCGGACGGCATCACCGTCGGTGCCGAGACCGCGGAGGCGGTCACGCTCGGCGACGCGGTGCTGCTGGAACGGCTCGTGCAGAACCTGGTGGAGAACGGCATCCGGCACAACACCAAGCCCGACGGCTGGGTCCGGGTGGCCTGCCGCGCGCTGCCGAACGGCCTCGTCGAGCTCACCGTCACCAACACCGGCCCGGTCGTCCCCCGGTACGAGGTACCCGGCCTCTTCGAGCCCTTCCGCCGGTACGGCACCGAGCGGGTCAGCCACGACCGCGGCGCCGGCCTGGGCCTGTCCATCGTCCGCGCGGTCGCCCGGGCGCACGGCGGCGAGGTGACCGCCGAACCCCGGGACGGCGGCGGCCTGGCGGTGCGGGTCACCCTCCCCCGATTTGCGCCGTCGATCTAGCCTGGGGCGATGTTCCGAGTGCTGTGGGTCGCGGCCGTCGCGCTTCTCCTCGGCGCCTGCTCCCCCGGCCGCCCGGTGTCCCCTGTGGATTCCTCAGCACAGCCGCCGGTGCCGCTGGGCGTCCGCGACCCGGCGGTCGCGCCGAGCGCCGTGCCGCCCGAGCCGGCCTGCGATCCGCGGGCCAGCCTGCGCCCGGACGGCACCGATGGCTCCACTGTGGAGAAGATCCGGGCGCGCGGCCGGCTGATCGCCGGCGTCGACCAGAACAACTACCTGTTCGGCTTCCGCGACCCGTTCACCGGCAAGCTGGCCGGCTTCGACATCGACCTGGTACGCGAGATCGCCAAGGCCATCTTCGGCGACGCCGAGAAGGTGCAGTACCGGGTGGTCACCCAGGCGGAACGGCTCACCGCGGTCAACGGCCAGGTCGACCTGGTCGCCAACTCGATGACGATCACCTGCGCGCGCCGCGAGCTGGTCGAGTTCTCCACCAACTACCTGGACTCCGGCCAGCGCGTACTGGTGCCGGAAGGCTCCACCGTCAAGGGCATCGACGACCTGGGCGGCAAGCGCGTCTGCTCGGCCGCGAACACCACCTCGATCCAGGCCGTCATCGACGCGCCGTCGAAGCCGGTCGCCATCTCCGCCGTCGACTGGACCGACTGCCTGGTGCTGCTCCAGCAGGGCCAGGTGGACGCCATCTCCACCACCGACAACGTGCTCGCCGGCCTGGCCGCCCAGGACCCGACCACCAGGATCGTCGGGCCGCGCTTCACCGACGAGCCGCACGGGTTGGCGTTCTCCCGCACGGCGCCCGACTTCGTCCGCTTCGTCAACGGCGTCCTCGACGACCTGCGCGCCAACGGCACCTGGACCGCCCTGTACACCCGCTGGCTAGCCCCCACCCTAGGCCCCGCCCCTCCTCCCCTCCGTCCCGCTACCGCCCGTAACCCCACCACCACCCCACACAATCCTCACGCCCACCCTCCCGCCTCCCGCCTCCCGCCCCGCGCCTCCCGCCTCCGCCGCGCGCTTCGCGCCTCCCGCTGGCGTGCGTCGATCAAGGACTTCGCCGTCGATCAAGGGCGAATGGTCGTGCTTCGATCTCCAAACCACGGCCGTATGCCCTTGATCGACGCGGAAATCCTTGATCGACGCACGCCGCGAAGGCCCGCGCCGCGCGGGCCACGGCACGCGGGCCACGGCACGCGGGCCGCCGCCGCGCGGACCCACGCCAGTCGCCCACCGCGCGCCGGCCCTCGGCCCGCACGCCGCGTCGATCAAGGACCACGCCGCCGATCAAGGGCATACGGCCGTGCTTCGATCTCCAAACCACGACCATCCGCCCTTGATCGACGCGGAAATCCTTGATCGACGCACGCCGCAAGGGCCCGGGCCGCACGGGCCACGGCACGTGATCCACGCCGCGAGCCGCCGCCGCGCGGACCCGCGCCACTCGCCCACCGCGCCCCGCCCTCGGCCCGCACGCCGCGATCAAGGACTTCGCCGTCGATCAAGGGCATACGGCCGTGGTTTGGAGATCGAAGCACGACCGTTTGCCCTTGATCGACGGCAAAGTCCTTGATCGACGCGGCGCGGGGGCCGCGCCGCGAGCGGCCGCCGCGCGGAGCCGGGCCGCAAGGGCCGCCGTGCGAGGGCCGCCGTGCGAGGGCCGCCGTGCGAGGGTCGGGGCGGGAGGGGGTACGGGGTGAGCTGGGCGTGGGTACGGGGTTAGTCGCACGGGCGGTAGGCGAGCGGGGTTGTCAGCGGGAGGCGGTCGTGGCCGCGGATCGCGAGTCGGCGGAGCGGGGCGAGCCGGTGGCGGGCGGCCACCCGTTCGTAGCGCAGCCGGTGCACCGCCGGGGGCGGGGGCGCGCCGGTGAGCGGGTAGCCCAGCGACCGTAGCCGCCCGCCGAGCACCGCCTCGCACAGGCCGGCTTCCCAGGGTTCGAGGATGGACCGCCAGCGGCCGATCCGGTCGGGGCCGATCGCCGAGCGGGTACGGGCGTGCCAGGACTTCCGGTCCGGCACGGCAAGCGTGGCGAGCGCGGCCGGGTCGGTCATCGCCGGGTCGTACTCCTCGTGCAGGAAGCGGCACAGCGCGGCCAGTTCCGGCCCGACGTTGGTGACCAGCCGCTCGTACCGGATCTCGTGGTAGGCGCCGGGACCCAGGACCCGGGCCGCCCACCGGCCGTGGTCCACCGCCTGCGCCCACGCCGAGATCGCCTGGTAGATGCCGGTCCGGTGCCACGGCATCTGTTTGAGGGAGGCGACGCAGTCCCGCCCGTCCCGGATCACGTGTACGAACAGGGCGTCCGGGAAGAGCCGTGCCAGCGCCGGGAGGTTGGTGACGTACGCGGGTCGCTTGTCACCCCACCGCGACTTGCCGAACCGCTGGGCGTACCCCTGAAGTGGGATGGCCAGCGCGGAGCCCAGCGTGGGCGGCCCGGCGGTGATCTCCTCGATAGTCTCCTCGGCCGATAGGCCGAGGTCCGCGAACCGCGTCTCCGGCCGGTCGACGATCCACCGGGCCAGTGCCCGGCGGGCGCCGCTCTCGCGCAGGTCTCCGAACGCGCGCCGGGCCCGGTACGCCTCCAGCACGAACCGGGTCTCCGGCGGAATCGCGATCCTGGCGTGCGCGTGCAGCATGAGCTGCACCAACGTGGTCCCGGACCGCGGGCACCCACATACGAAGACAGGCTGCCCCACACACCCACCATGCCACGACGCACCTAGGTGGCGGTGTCGAGCAGGTGTTGCATTTGCTCCAGCTGGGCCACGCGGGAGAGTTCTATGCGGGTGGCGAAGGCGCGGATGCGGGGGTCTTTGCCGCTCGCGAGCTCCATTTTGGCCAGGCGGATGGCGTCGCCCTGGTGGGACATCATCGTGGTCAGGAAGCGGCGCTCGAACTCCGTTCCGGTGGAGGCGTGCAGCGCGGCGATCTCGACGGCGCTGGTGCCGGGCAGCCCGCCGTGCGCCGCGTGCGGGTCGGCGCCGTCCGTGGCCGGCGGGGCGGTTTCCGGGGCGCCGGCCTCGCGCAGCCAGCCGGACATCGTCTCGACCTCGTCGCGCTGGGTGGACTCGATCGCGGCGGCCAGGAGGGTCAGGTCGGTGCGGGTGCCACGGGTGCGGCCGAGCCCGGCCAGTTCCACGCCCTGCCGGTGGTGTGGCAACAGCATCTGCAGGAACATCACGTCGGTCGCCGCCGCTGGCGGGTCCGAAGTGGACGGGCGGGCGGCGGGGGCCGCGGAGCAGCCAACGAGCAGCAGGAGTGACAGGAGAAGCCACCGCGACATCGAGACTCCTAATCGTAAAGAAGATTAAGAGTAGTGTGCGCATCTTCTCTTAACAATATTTACAAATAGGAACGGGCCGATGTAGCCTCCTGCCACCAACGTCCGAACCGTCCGGAAGGAGCGGTATATGAACCTACGCAGAAGGGTGGCGGCCATCGCCGGCGGCATCGCGGCCGTGCCGTTGGTGCTGGTCGCGTTGCCGTCGAGCCCAGCCGCCGGGCACGGCTGGATCACGTCGCCACCGAGCCGGCAGGACATGTGCGCCACCGGGCGCGTGGCCAACTGCGGGCCCATCCAGTACGAGCCGCAGAGCGTCGAAGGGCCCAAGGGGCTGCGCAGCTGCAACGGCGGGCTGGCGCAGTTCGCGGTGCTCAACGACAGCTCCCGCTTCCCCGCCACCTCCG